>NZ_BMYY01000005.1 GCF_014652515.1 Bacterioplanes sanyensis
TGAGGGGCGTTTAGACGCTCACATCGACCTGTGACTGGCTGACACAGAATTTTGAACACCCTCTCATACTCTCCTTCTATTATCTGAGTACAAGCCTCCTCGGCACTAGCCCAACTTGGATATTCGAATCCCACACCACTCAGAAGGTAACCAGGGCACTCTGTGTTTAGCTCAAAACCTTTACTTACGAGGTACTCACAGGCGCGCACAAAGCTATCAGAAGCTAAGCCATTTACAATAAATGCGCACTCTAATTCGCTATAAGATTTCAAAGTCATACTCCATTGATCACTAAGGCATACTTAACAGATGAGCCAAAGCATTCACCCTCTAATCTGACCATAGTTAATAGAAACCAATGGATCTAGAGTCACAGCAAAGCTCTCCTTAAACTCGGAGTTTTCATACGACAACATGGTTATCACCCTAAACCCATCTCTATCATATGAAAGCTTTATCTCAGAGACACTTTCCTTGCATACACAAGCAATAGTATTTCCTCTACTAACAAGAACAGCCTGAACCGACGTCTGCGCAAGATTAAAAGAAAAAACCAGTTCAAGATCGCCACCACAACCATAACGAAATTCAAACTCAACCTCTTCACACCTCACCGGCTCTTGTTCAAAAAAACCGACAAACTCATAAATATCTGGCGCTTTTGTATATAAAACCACTGTAAAACTCACCCCATAGAAAAACCGTTATAAACAACATTTTACCATCAAACTGACCTTAATATTTGATTAAAAAGACCCTCCTGATTACCGAAACAAAGGTGACTCCCTGATTTCAGGCTTCCCATATGGATCAGCTTGCGCCCTTATTGTGTTTTGGATAAGTACACTCTGCGAGGAAGAGCCCACGAAAGTCGGCTCATCTCCTATAGCCTTAGATCCTCCATGATTTAAATCACCTTAGACAGTAGCTGCTCATCATCAAGCTCATATTCTTCACGATCGGCGTCAGGGTTATACAAATCAGCAACGCAAAAAATACTTGAAAGACATTCACTTAAACTACTTTCATCTTTTTGCAGAAGATTATTATCACGCTCGAACCGCCAAAGCTCAATATATGCATTTGAAAACTCAGAGGAAGTTAACCTTCCACTAGAGAATGACTTCGCTAAGGCTAAAATGGTAATACTCATCGCAACAACTATTAGATATTAAACATTTAAAATTATACATGGCAATAACCTCCCAAAATAGATTATTAAAGAATATCGCTCAAACGGGTTGATCGTATTTGCTTGGCCACCTCAGGGCTAACACATACCTTCGTCACGGAATCACTTTGACAGAGCTTAGAGAGTCAACTCTCGGATACCCCCCAAGTGGAGAAAAGTCAACCTTCCAGATATCAAGCTCATACAACACCCCATCCGAGTCAAAATTGAGGCTTATTGAAAGCTCAACACCGTCAGCTTCATCTTTAGCCATAGCCTCGACCTGCAAGCCTAAACTACGTAACTCATCAGGCGTAGATGAAAGAAACTTTAAGCTCCCCATTCCGCCGTCACTCATAGCTTCCACCTGGACTTCTCTGAAATCTATGCCAATCGAATCCAAACCTGATTTTTTAAGCAAGCTCTCTACCAATAATCTTTCAGCTAAAAATAACTTTCTCATCGATCCTCCTTGTCGAATTATAAACCAACTCCAAACTTCGCCGTCTATCCGTTTAAAAATCCAACTTAAATCAGAATCAATTCGACATCAGAGAAACAGGGCCATGATATATCACCTAGCCGCTACAAAGTAAGCTGCCACAATTTGGATAGCTTATAATGAGTGTATTACTATTAACCCGCAAACTTAGCAAATTTCAATTGATTTGAGCTGTCCTTCATCGTCAAAAAGAATTGTCACACTACCATATGGACAATCTACTGTAATAGTCTCATTTTTGAAATCTTCATCGACAATACCGGACTTCTTTCCGTCTGGATCATTGAATTTCAGCTCCAAAAAGAAGTCGTCTGCTTGATGGTGATTAGAAGGAGAGCCTTCCTCTCCCTTCAATGCCAGACCTAGGTATTTCATTATCTCTTTAATATGTACTTCTGCCATAAAAATTCTATTTCAATGCGACTAATTCACATAGTTTTTCAGATGCTTCCTAGCTTTATCTAGAGCATCCATAAAATCATCCAGTTTGAATGTCATACTAAAATCTAGACTCATTGAATCAGAAAGAATCTCCACCTCTATGTTTTCCACCCCACCGTCCATATTCAACTGAGCTATCTGCTCGCCATTATACTGCAGCTCAACAGTCATTTCCTCATATCGGAGGTCACTGTAACTGACAATTTCAAAACCTGACTGCAGTTTAATAGACATTAGTTCATCCTTTAAATCCACAACCCCTGAAAAAGACCCATCCTTATTAAATCTAAGCCCTTGTCCACTTGGCATACGAACTTCTAAACCGCCATGCCCATAATTTTAAATTCAGACATTGAGTTGTTCAGAGTATCATCCACTATCTGTTGTGCTTACTTGTTTCGTACAGCTGCATTGCCCGAAAGTGGAAGGAATGTACCTGAAGATCGCTGTCCTGCAGCATGCTTGTCTAGAGCGCGGGCAGATACAGTCAAGTCAGTATTCTTGAGTTTCTTTGAAGCAGCACTTGAAAGATCGTCAATAGTACGGCCAAACTGCTTCAGTGCCTTATTTGCGACGGCGGTTCCCAAGCTACCACTACCCACCCCCAATGACGTACGAACCGCACCACTTCCTCCAAGCTTAAGGAGGTCAGTCATAGCGAACTGTACTCCATCGAAGTGATTCCAGCTGCCAGCAAGAGTACTTGAACTGTCTAATATCGCCGGAACATTGGCATATACAGTGGGTAAGTTACCAAAACTACTACCGCTGCTGGAGCAACTCGCCAAGTAGCTGCTGCAGAGAGAGTTATATTTGCATTTTTCCCCGCGCTGCAGTTGATAGTCATCTCCTCCCAGAGCGATATGCCCCCAGCGCTCTTGCTGAGGTGCGTCGTAGCTGCCTGTCCATTGCCAACTATCACTACTCTCTGGAATTGTTTGCTGGTTGGCTGCGATGGCAATGTACTGCTCACCCGCAAAGATTACCTGCTCGCCCGCTTGGTAGTTTTTATTGATGTACCAGCTTGGCTGGCACAGAGGCTGTGAGCTTGGATCTTGCAGCCTTTGGTGCGCCGCGCCGAAATTAACCAAGCCATTGCCCATGCCTACTGTATTCGCGGCATCAGGACTTTGTGTTGTGTTCATCACAGCATCAATAAGTTCATGACGACTTACATCTGCATGCACAGACCAAAGTTTTGCTAACCCCGCTGAGGTAATGGCAGCCGCCTGAGAAGTCCCAGATAGCGCGATCATAGGCGCACTTTGTCGCTCAATATGCCATTGCTCGGCAGCATTCGCATCGATCGGCTGTCATGCGATGGAACCACACACATCAACGCCAACAAAAACCAGCAAAAGACAGAGTAAAAGCACGCATGCTTTTTAAGTTTCATGGTCACTCCTTTATGGACCTTGGTAAGGGGGGGGCGGGGAATTTATTTCGAATTTTATTCGTAGTCAACGCTATTTATTGAAATAAAACCCGACCAAGGAAAATGATAAAAAAGTTATTTTTTGATTTTAAGACATTGGTCGAATAGCCATATCAAAAGCAGGCAAAGGCGATACGTTTAAGTCAGCCTTGTAGCCGCAATCATCGGCTCAAATGACAATATAAGTAATAAAAATATTTTTAAGAATTTGCTTAAAGATTACTCTGAACGCAAGCGAAGCCAGTGGGGCCGATGAGCGCACTAAAGCATGCAAGCTGCTGACTCAGAATGCTAGCGCTCGAATATGCCCCGCTTTTTTGTGCAGAAATCAGCCAGCCTTGGGCAGCCTTAAGGTCACACTGGTGCCTTTACCCGGTGTGCTTTCTATTTGAATTTCACCGCCGTGATTACTTAACACATTGTAGGCAACGGTGAGGCCCATACCGGTACCCTGACCGACTTCTTTGCGGGTGAAAAATGGGTTGACGGCACAGCTAATGTCTTCGCTGGTCATGCCGACACCAGAGTCGTGCACTACGATGGAGATAAATTTATCGTCGCTGTCGTAGGCAACTTCTAAGGTGCCACCGCCCGGCATGGCCTCATAGGCATTCACCAAGACTTTGCCAATGGCCATGCGCAACTGATCGGGGAAGCAAGGCACGGAAGGAGCACCGTCACTTTGGTGAATGACGCGCACTTGCTGTTTGTTTTCAACATGAATATCGGCCAGGGCGGAATCAACCAAGCGCGATACTACCTCGTTACTCTTTTCACTGTTCTCATTCACGGCGAAGGTTTTCAGCTCGCTGACAATATTACGCACCCGGTCCAAACTGCCTTTGGAGGTTTTGATTAAATCGGGGGCGTCTTCGCGCACGAAGTCTAAATCAATCGATTCGCGCAGCTCTTCTAGTACGGCCCGCACGGCTTTGTTGGCAATGTCACCTTCGGCTTTTTGGTACTGATCCGCCAGGCCGACCAACTCAGTTAAATATTCACTTAAGGTGGCAATATTGCTGTACACCACAGCAACCGGATTATTAATTTCGTGCGCCATGCCGGCCGCCAAATGCCCTAACGAGGCCATGCGTTGGGCTTGCAACAGCAAGTCTTGCGTGCGCTGAAGCTCGTCCAAACTGCTGCGCAGTTGGCTATTGGAGTCATGCAGCGCTTGGGTGCGAGCACGGACTTTTTCTTCGAGTTGCTCATTCAGCTGGCGAACGCGGGTTTCTGCTTGCTGGCGTTGGTGAATTTCTTCATCCATGGCCGCCAGTAGATGATTCATCTTGCCGACTAGGTCATCCAGCTCGCTGTGTTGTAACGGCTCTTCGACCGCCAATGGCACAGTCACCGGCGACTGTGGGTCGACATCGATGATGCGGGCGGCCAAACGCCGAATAGGGCCGGTTAAGCGCTGGCGAAATACCAAAATCAGCACCGCGGCTAACACCACGTTGCGCAATAAATCAAGAATTAACGCTAACGATGCCCGCGCTTCAAAGCCTTGATGAATGAGTTTTTCATCCACCCAAACATTGAGGTAGCCGAGTATTTCGCGCCGCTGCGAGAAGACCTGTGGTGCACGCAGCTCAATAATGTAGGACTGAATATGTGATTGATTGGCAACAATATCTTCAGCGCTCAGACCGGCGCGGACCTGAAACTGGGTATCGGCCTCCACCACCGAAGCGGCGACAATGCCCTGATTTAATAACAGCGCCGATAACAGAGTTTGCAGCGCGCCTGAGTCGTAATTGTAGAGGCCTAGCGCTGCTGGGCCACTTTGACGTTTCAATACGGCATTGGTGGCTTGTTCGAAGCGCTCACTCTCAGACAAGTAGTCGTAACTAATTTGAATGGCGCTGAAAATCAGTCCGAAAGAAACGCTAAACAGAATGACATAGAGGGTCAGGCGTCTTTCAATTGAGCGCACATGAGATTTCAAAAGCGTTTCTCCGACCAAGTGGAGCCATTAGTATAGCGAGCCTGCTGCCATTGCTGCCTAGCAATCAATAGCAAAGCTGGGCCATTCATCAAGATGCCATAAAACAGTGCCACCAACGCCAACTGTGGCTGCCCTAAAATGCTGGCCGCAATCACCATTGCCGTGCCGGCGTTTTGAATGCCCACTTCCACCACCAGAGTTTGCCGCGTTTGGCGCGACCATGGCTGACTAAGTAGCCGAGTGAGCAACATGGCAGAAACACATAGCCCCAAGCACGCCAGCGTGGTCGCCGACCATAGCTGCGGCAGGCGCTCTAAATTGACCGCCGTCATCCACACCACCAGTACCATAAATAAGCCAAAGGCCAAACGATTGAGTGCTTCGCGCCAGCGCACCACCCAGCGAGGCTGCCAATGCGCCAGCAGCATTCCTAGTAGTAAAGGCAGTGCAGTAATTAACAGCAGTGGCAGTGCTGTTTTTAACCAAGGCAGTTGCAAGGCTAAAGGTTCGGCCTGCAAAAGCGATAGCTGCAGGTTAACCGATAGCGGAATCAAGACCGGCGCAAGTAAGCTCACCACCGCCGTCAGCGTCACCGACAGCGCGCCATCACCACCGCTTAAATGGCTAATGATGTTGGAAGTCGCCCCACCTGGGCAGGCGGCGAGAATCACCAACCCCGTCGCCAGCATGGGGGGCAGCTGCAGCCATAAAATCCACCCCACGGCCAGCATAGGCAGCAGCAGCCATTGCAACGCCAGACCGAAGGCCACTTCGCTGGGGCGCTGCAATACCCGACGAAAATGCGCCGGCGTCAGCGATAACCCCATCACCAGCATCATGCCGGCCAGGGCCACGGGTAACATCCATTGACTGATCATGGCTTGCATGACAATTCCTTATAACGGTAAAGCCGAGCGATCCAACACACGGCGCAGCACAAAGCTGGAATGTACACCCGTTACGCCGTCGATGCGCGTTAATGTGCCCAGCAGCAACTCTTGATAAGCGTCCATATCTTCCACCAGCACTTTCAGCACGTAATCTGCCGACTGGCCAGTGATGAGATAGCATTCAAGCACACTGCTGCACTGAGTCACCGTGTGTTCAAACTGCTTAAAACGCTCAGGCGTATGGCGATCCATACTGATGTGCACCAACGCCATTAAATCCAAACCAAGTAACCGCGCATTAAGGTGGGCACGGTAGCCTTCAATTAAGCCGCATTCTTCCAGTGCCTTCACCCGCCTGGAACAGGGCGACGGCGATAAACCAATGCGCTCCGCCAGTTGCAAATTGGTCAAGCTGCCGTCTTGCTGCAGCAAACTCAGGATGCGCTGGTCGGTGCGGTCTAGTTTGGGTAACTCCACCCCTTTACTCATAACGGCTTTCCCATAAATAGGTGAGGCTAAAGCAATGACAATGGCCTGATGTTAACAGCCATTTGTTAAGAATCCAGCTGCAAGGGTGATTTGTATCAATAAAGTCAAAATAAAAGACATTATT
Organism: Bacterioplanes sanyensis; assembly: GCF_014652515.1. Lineage (GTDB taxonomy): Bacteria > Pseudomonadota > Gammaproteobacteria > Pseudomonadales > Oceanobacteraceae > Bacterioplanes > Bacterioplanes sanyensis. Next base: position 7,001 of record NZ_BMYY01000005.1, read on the forward strand.
CACCCATAAATCGGCAAATCTCTGTTCATTTCGCAAACTAATAGCCAGAGCTTTTAGCTACAGTATGCACACTGGCTCACAAGGCCAAACCTGCCCGCCACTGCCGGGAAATGCCTTTACCCAAGGCTGCAGTTACACGACTTATCCAGTCGATTACAGCACTGATTTCGCCATTACCAAGGACACCCAGATGAACACCCAGGTTAGCTTCAGCCACCGTGGTCAGCCATTTAACCACCGCCGCTACCAACGCTTTGCCGCCATCAACAAGCAAGATCGTCTCTGGCCCAATCAGCAGATCGAGCAAGCACCGCTGTGGTGCTCCGTTGATCTGCGCGACGGCAACCAAGCGTTGATCGAGCCGATGAACGTCGAGCAAAAACAGCACATGTGGCAGCTGCTGCTGGATCTGGGATTCAAACACATTGAGGTCGGCTTTCCGGCCGCGTCTCAGCCCGATTTTGATTTCGTGCGCTGGCTGATTGAAGCCAATCAAATCCCTGAAGACGTCACCATTCAAGTGTTGGTGCAGGCGCGTGACGAGTTAATTGAACGCACCTTTGAAGCGCTCGCAGGCGCCCGCCGCGCCATTGTGCACGTCTATAACTCCACCTCGCCGGTGCAGCGTCAGCGTGTATTTGGCTTGGACCAACAAGGCATCATCGACATTGCCCGCCAAGGGGCAGCCAAAGTCAAAAGCGAGGCGCAGCGCTACCCAGCCACCGAGTGGACGTTCCAATATTCACCCGAGAGCTTCTCCACCACAGAAGTCGAGTTTGCCGTTGAAGTGTGCAACGCCGTCATCGATGTTTGGCAGCCGAGTGCGGAGCACAAAGCCATCATCAACTTACCGGCCACCGTTGAAGCCTGCACACCCAATGCCTTTGCCGATTTGGTAGAATGGTTCTGCGACCATGTGCAGCAACGCGACAGCCTGGTCATCAGCATTCATACCCACAATGATCGCGGCTGTGCCGTTGCCGCCGCCGAAATGGCGCTGCTGGCTGGCGCCGATCGCATTGAAGGCACCTTGCTGGGTAACGGCGAGCGCACGGGCAATATGGACATAGTCACCATGGCCATGAACCTCTACAGCCAGGGCATCGACCCTCAGCTCGATTTAAGCCGCCCCGATGACATCATCGCCACGGTAGAAAGTTGCACCCGTATCAAGACCCATCCGCGCCACCCATGGGTAGGAGAGCTGGTGTACACCGCCTTTTCCGGCAGCCACCAAGACGCCATTCGCAAATGCCTGGCGCAACAAGACGACGACGAGCCTTGGGACGTGGCCTATTTGCCCATCGATCCAAAGGACCTGGGCCGCTCTTATCAATCCGTGATTCGCGTGAACAGCCAATCGGGCAAAGGCGGCGCCGCGTATTTATTAGAGCAACAGTTGGGCATTGAGCTGCCGCGCTGGCTGCAAGTCGAGTTGGCCACGCCGGTGCAGCAGTTGGCCGAACGCCATCAAGGTGAGCTGGAAGTCGAACAGGTGTTGGCCTTGTTCCGCCAGCACTTTATGCCGCGCGATGGCCGTTTTCACTTAGCCGGCTATCAAGTCGACCGCCAGGGCAATCAGCATCACCTGCAAGCGTCGGTCAGTGACGATAACGATATGTTGCTGGTGCATGGCCAGGGCAGCGGTGCCATCAGCGCCTTTGCCGATGCCATTCACAAAGCAACGGGCATCGACATTCAAGTACTGCAGTTCGACGAGCAAGCCACCGAGCACGGCTCCGATGCCGCCGCCATTGCCATGGTCCAGGTCAGTGTGCGGGGTCAAAGGGCCTGCGGTGTCGCCCGCGATCGCGATACCTTGGCGGCTTCACTGCAAGCGATTCTGCGTGCGGTTAACCTGGCCGTCGCAGCACCGGCATTAAGCCGGGCCGGATAACAAGCCATTCCCCTTACCTGCTACCGGCTCAGAGCTTGCTCTGATGCCGGTTTTTTTATCGGTTATCAAACCAGAAATCGTGCGAATAAAATGTCATGAGGCACAAACATAGGCACACTTCGCCGCCAACGCCCGAGGTTTCTGGCAGGCTGTTTAGTGGGTACTCATTGACAGTTTCAGCCGCTAACAACGGCACTTTTTATGTTCTGCCAAGCTGCTAACTTAAGTCGGTCTTTCATCCGTGGGAGCGGCGGCCATGACCTTAATTCGTCTGAAGTTTCACAGTCCAGATCAGCAGGGAAAAGCTCAGCCTCGCCAGATACGCGTCGTGCTTAGGCGCACTCCGACGGCTGACGCCATCTTGCAAGCCTTGCCTTTTACCGCCACGGTGCAAACCTGGGGCAAAGAAGTCATGTTTGACTGCCCCATTCGCGCCTATCGCGAAGACAACGCCGTCAATGTGGTCAAACCCGGCGACATGGCCTTTTGGGCCGACGGTAGCTGCATCGCCATTGGCTATGGCCCCACGCCCATTTCACGCCACGGTGAAATACGCCTCGCCAGCCAGTGCAATATTTGGGGAGATGCCTTGGATGATGTTTCTCTGCTGTCGAGCATTGCCGCCGGCACCGCCGTGTATGTCGACCACGATCAAGAAGAGCGCAGCTGAAGCACTTGGGCGTGAATGCCATGGCGGGCAAAGCACTGAAACCAGGCTCGCTGATTGCCTTGCAAGCTATCGCCCGGGCCTTTGACTTCCAGCCATTGATAGCCGCCTTGATCGTCAAACCAGATTAAATCTGGCATGCCACTGCGATGGCGGCGCACATCACGCCAAACAAAATCAAACATGGCTTGCCAATGCGCTGGCGGTATGGTCGCTAGCGCTTGCGGCAATGCCTCGGGCCATAACCATTCCAGCGCCGGCCAATGCACCAGCGGATTGGCGATGCCGTTTTTTTGCTGCCAGCGCTGCTCTAACAATGCCAGCCAAGCATCTGTACCTCGCTGCCACTGCTGCTGGCAAGCGTCATACTCGCCTTGGCGGCGACTCAGAAAATCGGTTTCGTATAAATCCGCTGGGCGATGCTGAAAAGGGTGAAAAAACGCACCGCTCACGCTCGCAAAAATCACCGGCCAAAACGTTAAGCCAAATACGCTGGTGAGCAAATGATTTTCAACGTAATACCCCCTGCCGCCATGCTCACGCTGCCAAGCATGCAGCGCCGCTTGCTCAACGCCCTGCTGCTGCCACACGCTTTGCTCATCGCTATCGGCCAGCAGTAACACCTGCTCAGGCGGCGCGACATTGGGCACCTCCAGCTGCGGGCATTTCATCCGCGGTATAAACTGCTGACAAAACTGGCGCTCCTCCTCCGACCAAGGGTTGGCCAGCATTTCGGCTGCCAGCTGCAGGCGCTCAGGGGATTGCTGGCGCTGCAAAATCCGTAGCTGGCGCTCCCGTGCCGGATGACGCTGGCACAAACCATAATGCTGCACTGCCAACTCATGCTCACCTAAGCGCTCCAACTGCCGCGCCATCGTTAACCGCAAGCGCTCAATACGCCGTGCCATGGTGGCATCGGTGGCGGCGGGCAACGCCTGTAGCTGCTCTATTAGCTGCGTCGCAGACAGGCTTTTAATCTCCGGCAATTGTTGACGCCAGCGCTCAAACTGCAGGTGAGCTTCAATGTGCTGGCGCTGATTAAATAGCCGCTGCTCTGCTTCCAGCGAATACGCTTCATAGCGATAAATGCCCAAGTCGCTGAGCACAAACTCAGTCAGGCTTTGCTGCAATTGGCCGAAAAACAATAGCTGTAGCAGCTCCATAAAAGCTTGGCTGGTGACTTCTAACAGCGGCTCAAGCACCAGTTGCGCACAGCGCTCTGGCAGCAACAGCGCGGCGGCTTGTTGCAGATCTACACGGCTTAAACTGCGCCACCCCGAAATATTTAATCGCTGCCCCAGCTCTGCTTTGGTGAAAAGAGCGACGGTGTTTGGTATTTGCTCAGCGTCCAGTTCGCTGCTGTGCCAATAGCGAATAAAACCGGCGTCTGCCAGCTGCTGGGCAGCCTGAGGCAATTCAGGGATTTCGTCGTAATGGAGCTTTTCTAAGCGAAACCAGGTGCCTTTGCGTGACAGCAGGCGCACATACAAACACTGCGCTGGCAGTGAAAGCCGTTGATACGCCATCAGCCATTGCTGCTCTTGTTTCGAGAGCAAATCGGCATACAAGCGCTGGGCTTGGTCGATCAGCTGTTGAAAGTTGCTGTGGTAATAGGTCGGGGGCAGATCAGGGAGGGTTATCATAGAGGGCTACGACCAATTAAACATCAGCCCAGAGCTTTAGGCTCTGGGCTAATACGGCCTAAAAAGGCCGTTTACGAAAGTCTGCAGACCTCCGAAATGACCGGCGCCAAACGCCGGCGGCCGCTATTAGTGAACGTGGCCGTGCTCTTTTTCTTCATCGCTGGCATCGCGAATGGCTTCAACTTTTACGCTAAACGCCAGCGACTTGCCCGCCAGAGGGTGGTTGGCATCGACGGTGACTGTCGCGTCGTCAACTTCAGTCACGATCAGGTTAACCGGGCCTTGCTCGGTTTGTGCAGTAAAGGCCATGCCTGGTTCTACTTTTTCAACGCCTTGGAATGCATCCATAGGTACCTGTTGGATGCGGTCGTCGCTGCGCTCGCCGTAAGCATCGGCTGCTTCAACGGTCACTTCGAATTCGTCACCGATGGCTTTACCTTCCAGTGCGTTTTCCAGGCCTGGAATGATGTTTTGTGCGCCGTGCAAATAAGTCATCGGCTCGCCGCCTTCGGAAGAGTCGATGGTTTCGCCGCTGTCGACGTCAACAACTTTGTAGTGAATGGTGACGACTTTATGCTGAGCAATGGTCATATCGTTTGGTCCGTTGTTCGTGATCCCATCATGGGATGTGTGGATTTACACGCAAAGACGACATGAAGATACAGCGGCCTGACTCTACGAAGTGCCCAGTATAACAATGGAAAAACGGGCATTTAAACCGCTCTGTCGTTCGTGTCTGACGCTCAATGACGAAAAAGTACCATTACGCGTCCGTTTTCTGACAATCGCCTAATAATAATGACTGTTAAAGCGCCCGGCTTGCAGCCAGCTTTGGTAACCTTGATTGACGGCGCGCAAACCGCCAGGGTAGCTCTGAAACGCCGTAGCCGCGGGCAGTGGCCGACAGGGTTGGCGAGCAAAGCCGGTCAGAGTTTGCTTAAGCCACTGGCGACCCGCGTCGTGACTGAGCAAAAAGTGCAGCATGGCCGCGCTTTGCTGATAGTTGCCTTGCTGCTCGCTGCCGTTAAAAACGTCGTGGCGAACGTCCAGCAAGGCATCAAAGCGCGGCGCCCCGGTTTGCTGCAACTGCTCAATGGCCTGCAGTGGTGGGGCCACTTGAGCGGAGCTAAGCTGCCATTGCAGTCGCTCCAGATATTGCGCCATGCCTTCTGCCAACCAGGTCGGTGTCGAGCCCAGCATGCCCGTCATCATGGCGTGGGTCATTTCATGACGGGCGATGCGCAAGGTGTTCTCCATGCCATCTGGGCCATTTTGCCGCGCTAAAAACGCGCGATTTTCGCGCCCGTCGTAATAGGCCGCCCACTCGCCGTGATGGCCCTGTTGATCACGATGCTGATCAAACGCTTCCTGACTGGCAAACACCGTTAAGTTCAAATCAATCTGGCGCCAGTAGTCCGGCTCTAGATAACGCGTTAACACTCGGTGCAGTAATTCTGCTTGCTTGCGCAGTTCGTGGGTCAGGGTCGGTTCACCTTGCCAGCCGCGATAATCAAAGGTCACACGCACACCGGCCGTTTGCTGGCCATAGCGCTGGGTTAAATCTTCTGCCTGCTGTTGCGGTTTGTCGCCAAAATGCACCTTGCCGTTGGCGTCCGTCCAGCGATAGACGGCGCCAGTCTCCACCTCATCCATGGCGCGCGTCGGTGGCTTTACACAAACATCGCCGCCATGGGTGAGCGAACGTACTCGCCGCTGCACATCCACCACGCGCTCGCGCATCGTCATCACCGGCTCACCTGCTGGGCTGGCTGGTGCAGAAAACTCGGCCGGCCACAATAACTGCGGCAGCAATGCCGATACTTCAGGATTCAAACGCAATGGCCACTGTTGCAAATACTGCTGGCGCTGCTCAATGCTGCTGCCACGCCAAAACATTTCCAGCGCCACCAACACCACGGCGGCCAATAACACGCCATTGATCAGTTGCAGCAGCAGTTTTTTCATCGCTCGATTTCCAGTTGCGCCATGGCGGCAGTTTTCTTGAACATGCGATCTTGTTGCTCACCCTCAAAGCGAATGCGCATGTAGTTGTCATCCTCCGCCACCAAGATGCCAGCGCCCAGGCTTTGGTGCTTTACGCGCGTGCCCTTTGGCTCAGGCCGGGCTTTGCGAGCAATCACCGTATCTTGCGGTGGTGGGGTGGTATCAATGGCCAGCTCGGGGGTCACACCAATCGCGTCAAAATAGCGCGGCCACCAGTCCAGCGCCGGCCCTTCGTGCACCACTAGCTTGGCGGTACCACGCTGTTCAATGGCGCGCGCTAACGCTCGGCTGTGCTGAAAACGCATTTCGGCCTGAAAGCGACTGGGGCGTTTGTCTTGCTCACGCTCATTGCCTGCGGCAGGGGCCAGCAAGTGCAGTTGATGGCGAGCTCGGGTCATGGCGACGTATAACAGCCGGCGCTCACTTTCCAGACTGGCAGGCGTGGTAAATTCGCCGTCGGGCTGATAGGGAAAGTAATGCTCGTTGAGGCCGGGAATAAACACCACGTCCCACTCTAGGCCTTTGCTCTTGTGCGCTGAGGTTAATTGAATGCCTTCGCCATCGCGCTGACTCAAACGCTGCTGGCGCAGCTGCTGTAAATAATCCCAAGCTTGGTTGGCGGCAATATCGGCATCACGCAAAAAACGCACAAACGCACGAATGGTATGGGTGCGATCTTCAATTTGCTGAGCTGAAAACGCACTGTCGGCCATGCCCTGATACAGGTCGGTGGCGTGAATGTAGTCTTCCACCAGGCGGTGGGCTTTGACATTGACGTGCTCGGCGCTGCTCAACACCTCCGCCCGGCGCGTCAACTGCTGCGCCTGCCACTTGTTTAACTCACCGGGCAGTGCTTGTTGCAATGCTTCCCCTAACGACTGATCGACGCTGGCCAACTTCTGCGCCAGTGCCTCCAGCGCTGGGCGCCGCACTTTCGGATAGGGCGTCGTCAGCCACTGCAGCCAGGCTTGCTGGCGCTGCTCCACACTGCGTTCGGCAAAGCGACCGCTGGCCAGCTCAAATAACTGCCAGAAAATTTGCAACTCCCAGCGATCCAGTACCGATTGTGAATGCTGTAACTGATAGGGAATGCCGGCTTGCAGCAGGGCCAGTTCAATCGGTGCGCACAAAGCCCACACCCGGTGGATCACCGCCATGCTCTCGAGTGGCCGTTGTTTTGCCTCTTCTTCAATGAGTTTCAACAGCAACGCCGGCTCAGAACGTGCCAGGTGCAAGCGCGCTTGGGTCTTGGGGGTACTGCTATGAGCCAAGCACAAGACGTCATCACGCTGCTGATTCTGGCGAATCAGGTGATTGGCCATCAAGGCCAGCTGGTGACCATAGCGAAACGTATGCGGCAGTTGATAGGTGGTCACCTCGGCCCCTGTGTTACTGCCAAGACGTTGCTCAAACTCAGTGACAATAAACTCTGGCCGCGAGCCGCGAAATTCGTAAATGGTTTGGTCTGGGTCGCCGATGACCATGACAGAGCCGCGATCACCGTGCAGCAGCTCCAGCAAGCACTGTTGAATGGCGTTGATGTCCTGATATTCATCCACCAAAATCCACTGCATATGGCCAGCAAACTGCGCCGCCAGAGCCGGATTGGCGTGCAAGCAACGCACCGGGTCATACAACATATCGGCGAACGAAATACGCCGCTGCTGGCGGCGCCATTGCTCAAACTCATCAAACAGTTCAACAAATAAGCGACATTGCGGCGGCAGTTGCAACTGCTCAAACACCAGCGCCGGTGCCTCTAGCCCGGCTTTAACTCGGTCGATAAAGGCCATCGCCGGCTCAACCCATTTTTTGCGCTGCGACAAAATATCCTGGCGGGTATCTTCATCCGCCAATTGCTGCAGTAAACGCCAGACCACCGCTTCGGTTTCACCATTGCTAAGTGGCTTGCCTTGGAAAGCAGGCAACGCCCCTTGTTGGATCAAGCGCTGGTAAATACGCAGCCCCAGGGCGTGAAAGGTACGCACCTCTGGCACGGCTTGGCCTGGCAATAAGCTGCTGAGCTTGTGCGCAAATTCCTGCTGCGCGGCTTTGTTGTACATCAACACCAGCAAGCGCCGTGGCGATACGCCCTCGCGCAAGCGCGCAGCAATAAAATGCGTCAGCGTGGTGGTTTTGCCAGAGCCCGCCACCGCCATGACTTTGGCGTGACCGTGACGGTGGTCGACAACGGCTTGTTGCTGGGGCGTAAGCGAGTGGGTCACAGCGCATCTCGTTAAACTGGGCCCGCTATGGTAATGCCGCGCGGGCCACAGTCCAAATCAAGAGGCGTAAAAACTGCCACCGGTTTCTGCCAGCTCACGTACTAGGTGCGGTACGCGAAAGCGATCACCATAGTTTTGCACCAGCGCATCGGCACGGGCAATAAAGGCGTCAAAGCCTTCGATGGTTTCGACAAACGACAAAATCCCTCCGGTGTGCGGAGCAAAGCCCCAGCCATAAATCGAGCCGATGTCGACTTCGTGAGGCTGGCTGATCACGCCTTCGGATACGCAGTGGAGCGCCTCAACCGCCTGGGCATAGAGTAAGCGCTGCATCACCTGTTCGACTTCGGGTTGCGTCGCTGCAGGGACGAATGCCTCACTCAAGCCTGGCCACAGGGCTTTGTCTTCGCCGGCGGGGTAATCATAAAAACCGCGGCCCGCTTTTTTGCCAATGCGATCGGCGTGATGAACCATAAAATCCACCACCTCATCGCCTGGATGCGGTGTATAAGCATCGCCTAAATCCGCTTGAGTTTGGCGGGCAATGCGATCCATCAACTCCATCGACACTTCATCACTGAGTGCCAAAGGTCCTACCGGCATGCCTGCCATTTTGCCTGCGTTTTCAATTAAAGCGGGCGCCACGCCTTCGCTTAACAATGCCATGCCTTCCAGCACGTAGGTTTTAAAGACTCTGGAAGTGTAAAAACCACGGCTATCGTTGACCACAATCGGGGTTTTGCGCAGTTGCTGCACAAAATCCAACGCCCAGGCCACACTTTGCTGCGAGGTTTTTTCACCGACGATGATTTCTACCAATGGCATTTTATCGACCGGCGAAAAGAAATGCAGACCAATAAACTGCTCCGGCCGCTGACAGGCGTCAGCCAAACTGGTGATGGGCAAAGTTGAAGTGTTCGATGCCATTAAAGCATCGCTGCCAAGCACAGCTTCAGCCTTGGCGGTGACCTCGGCTTTAATGTGTCTGTCTTCAAACACGGCTTCAATGACCAGGTCACAGCCGGCTAAATCATTAAAATCGGTGGTGGGTAAAATACGTGCGAGCTGCGCGTCTACTTTTTCTTGGCTGGTTTTGCCGCGCGCCAAACGTTTTTTCAGCAGTTTTTCGCTGTAGGCTTTGCCTTGTTCGGCCTGATTTTGATCCGTATCGAGCAGCACCACGCCTAGGCCACCTAAGGATGCACTGTAGGCAATGCCAGCCCCCATCATGCCAGCGCCTAAAATACCGATTTTGGTAAACTGACGTTTTTCAATATTCACGGGGCGATGCTTGAGTTTATTGACCTGTTGCAAGCCCGTAAAAAACGTACGGATCAGTGCTTTCGCCTGATCGGACAACAACAGCCGAACAAAGCCACGCGTTTCAATCGCCAGCCCTTGATCAAACGGTACCTGACAGCCTTCATAAACGGCCTCCAATATGGCCTGCGGTGCCGCATAGTTGCCGTAGGTTTTTTTCCGCAACATCGCCTCAGCGCCCATAAAGGTTTGCGCGACCTTGGCCGACTGCACTTCGCCTCCCGGCATGCGAAATTTACTGCGCTTGTTGTTTAGGCCGACGTCCCAAGGCTGCAACGCTTGTGGGTTATCCAATAACCATTGACGCGCAGCGGGCAATAATTGCTCAGGCTCGACCACCTCATCAATGATGCCAGCGGCTTGGGCCTGAGCCGGCCCTACCTGAGTGGCTTGCATAAGCCAAGGCAATGCTTTTTCGATGCCTAACATGCGCGGCAAACGCTGGGTGCCGCCGGCGCCGGGCAATAAGCCCAAATTCACTTCCGGAAAACCAAAGCGTGCCTTGGCTTGGTTAGCGGCAATGCGATGATGACAGGCCAGCGCCAGCTCTAAGCCACCGCCCAGCGCCGTGCCATTCAGGGCGGCGACAAAGGGTTTGCCTGCCGTTTCCATCTTGCGCATAACGCCATGAATGCGCTGAATAAAAGCCGATAATTGCTCAGCGTCTTGCTGCCAATCGCCGCTTTTCATGGTGAGAATTTCTTTTAAATTAGCGCCGACCACAAAATCCGTTTTGCCAGAAGTCAGAATGACGCCTTTGACGCTATCATCACTAATGACTTCATCGACGATGTTGGCCAACGACTCCACCGCCTGTTGCGACATAGAGTTCACTGGCGCTTCGCTGTCGTTCCAAATCAGGGTGGCTATGCCATCATGGTCGACCTGATAACTCATCATTGCTGCTGTCATCGCTCTTCCCCTAAACCCGTTCAATAATGGTGGCGGTACCCATGCCACCGCCGACGCATAGCGTAATCAATGCAGTTTGCTGATCGCGCCGCTCAAGTTCATCTAACACCGTGCCCAAAATCATGGCGCCGGTAGCCCCCAGTGGATGCCCCATGGCAATGGCACCGCCGTTAACATTGATATCGCTGTGATCAATGTTCATGTCTTGCATAAACTTCAGCACTACTGAGGCAAAGGCTTCGTTAAGCTCCCATAAATCAATATCAGTGGCGTCCATACCGGCGTTTTTTAAGGCCTTGTGAGCACTCGGTGCAGGGCCGGTGAGCATGATGGTGGGCTCTGAGCCGATGGATGCGGCGCTGCGAATACGCGCGCGCGGTGTTAACCCCAGTGCTTTACCGGCTTCTGCGCTGCCTATTAATACCGCCGCCGCACCATCCACAATGCCGGATGAATTACCGGCATGATGCACGTGCTGTATTTTTTCAACCTGCGGATACACTTGCTGGGCAACGGCGTCGAAGCCCAGCTCACCGGGCGCAGCAAAAGACGGTTTTAACTGCGCTAAATCTGCCAGGGTAACGCCCGGTCGCATGTGCTCATCTTGTGCTAATAACACCTGCCCCAAGCTGTCGTGCACCGGCATCACCGAGCGCGCAAAATAACCTTGCTGCCAGGCGTGCTGGGCCCGACGCTGAGACTCAACGGCATAGCTATCGACATCGGTGCGGCTAAAACCATTTAACGTAGCGATTAAATCGGCAGAAATACCCTGCGGCACAAAGGACAACTGATGGGTCACACTGGGGTCGGTGTAATAAGCACCGCCGCCCGAGCCCATAGGCACGCGCGACATGCTTTCAACGCCGCCGCCAATGGTTAGCCAAGCCTCACCGGCTTTGACTTTGGCAGCGGCCACATTAACAGCCTCAAGGCCTGAGGCACAAAAACGGCTGACCACAGTGCCCGCCGCTTGTTGGTGATAGCCCGCCATCAGCACCGCCGTGCGAGCAATATCAGCGCCTTGCTCCATCACCGGCTCAACACAGCCCAATACCACATCGTCTAATTGGGAGGTATCCAGTTGGTGGCGCTGTTGCAGTTGCTGTAATAACCCGGCCATTAGTTTTACCGGTGTTATTGGGTGCAAACTGCCATCGGCTTTGCCGCGACCGCGCGGTGTGCGAATGGCATCAAAAATATAGGCGTCCGTCATAATGCTTCCCTTAAAGGCTGCGCGAAATAATTTCTTTCATAATTTCTGAGGTACCGGCATAAATACGCTGCACGCGCGCATCGGCATAGGCACGTGCCACTGGGTATTCCCACATATAGCCGTAACCCCCATGGAGCTGTACGCATTCATCGATGATGCGACATTGCGCCTCTGTGGCCCACAGTTTTACTGACGCCGCTGCCTCAACGGATAGCTGCCCCTGACAATGCAGCTCCAAACAGCGGTCAACGTAGGTTTGCGTCACTTCTAGCTCGGTTAGAATTTCGGCCAGTTTAAAGCGCGTATTTTGCAGCGCGGCGATGGGCTTACCGAATGCCTTGCGCTCCTTAACGTAATCAAGGGTGGCGTCATAGCAAGCACGTGCCGCCGCAGCAGCAATAATGGCAACGCTTAAGCGCTCTTGGGGCAACTCTTGCATTAAATAAATAAAGCCTGCGTTTTCTTGGCCCAGCAAATTGGTTTGCGGCACGCGTACGTTGTCGAAAAATAACTCCGACGTATCTTGGGCTTTCATGCCGACTTTATCGAGGTTTTGTCCGCGCTGAAAACCAGCGCGATCGCCCTCCACCAAAAATAAGCTAACGCCCTTGGCACCGGCACTGCTATCAGTTTTGGCCACCACAATGACCAGGTCAGCCAACTGCCCGTTGGTAATAAAGGTCTTTGAGCCGTTGATAATGTAATCATCGCCGTCTTTTATGGCGGTGGTGCGCACACCGGCCAAATCTGAGCCAGCGCCTGGTTCTGTCATGGCAATGGCGGTAATGACGTCGCCGGCGGCCATTTTCGGTAGCCAATGCTGTTTTTGCTGCTCACTGCCGTAGTGCAAGATATACGGTGCAACAATATCTGAGTGCAGAGAAAAACCCGGCCCAGAAGCAAATACATAACCTTGCTCTTCAATGGCGATGGCAGAATAGCGAAAATCGACATTACTGCCGCCGTACTCTTCTGGCAAATGCGTGCATAAAATGCCCGCGTCACCGGCTTTTTTCCAAGCCTCACGCGAGATATGGCCCTGCTTTTCCCACTCATCATGGTAAGGGGCCACTTCGCGCTGCATAAATTTGCGCACCGCGTCGCGAAACATGTCGTGCTCTTGGTTGTACACACTGCGTGGAATCATATTGTTATCCTTATTATTTAATTGAATTTTACTGCATTGGTACTATGAGACACGCACAACGCCCTGCTGTTGCCACTGATCAATGTCGGCATCGGTTATGCCAATTTCTTGCAAGATTGCCCGGCTGTGCTCGCCTTGCAGCGGGCCGCCGCCACTGGCACAAAAACGCTCGCCGGAAAATGCAAACGCCGAGGCCGGCACTTGCCAGCGTTGCCCAGCCTGATTATTCAGCTGATGAATCATTTCCCGCGCTAAAAGCTGTGGGTGCTCAAACGCTTCAGCGGTAGTAAGAACGGGCGTCGCGCAACAATCGGCATCCACTAACTGCTCGCGCCAGTAAGACTGTGGTTGGCTGGCAAATAGCGCGGCCACTTGCTGGCGCAACTCTTCAGCCGCGGCGCCAACGTCCTGATAGCGCTCGATCCATTGCGGCCGCTTAACCGCCTCACAAAAACGCTGCCAAAACTTCAGCTCCAACGCGGCCAGAGCCATATAGCGCCCGTCTGCAGTGGCATACAGGTCGTAGCAGGGTCGCTGGCCGGTGAGCATGTCTTTGCCACGCGCTGCTGTGCGCCCAGTAAGATTCACCATAGATAACGGTATAATATGATTGGCAAAAGCGCAGTCGGTCATGGCGATGTCTAAATAGCATCCCTCGGGCGACTCTCCACGCAGCTGCTGCTGTAGCCGCCCGACTAAGGCCGCCAAAATAGCCATGGCGGCACTCAGGGCACCGCCAGCAATGTCGGCTATTTGAAAGTTACTCAACGCGGGGGGCTGGCCTGCTTGCCCGCTTTGCTCTAATACACCGCTGATGGCGCAGTAGTTCATATCGTGGCCGGCCAACTGTGCCCAAGGGCCGGTTTGGCCGTACCCCGTCAGCGAGCACATCACTAGACCAGGGCGCTGGGCTTTAAGGCTGTCAAAATCCAACCCCAACCGTTGCATCACACCCGGTCGAAAACTCTCCAGCACCACATCGGCGCTGTGCAGCAACCGCAAAAACAACGCCCGGCCCTGCTCTTGGCTTAAATCCAGGCTAATGGACTCTTTATTGGCATTAAGTACATCAAATACCGGATTAATCTGACCCGCTGGCATACCCAAGTGGCGCACATAATCGCCAGCACGGGTGTCTTCTACCTTAATAATGCGCGCGCCCATATCGCGCAAATGCATGCTGCACAGGGGGCCTGGCAGTAAACGTGAGCAATCAAGAACTGTCATACCTGACAACGGCAGCATGTCCCACTCCAATCGTTATTTTTATCGTGAGGTCACGCTACTGCCCTCAACCCGCTGTCACAAGGTGGGATATGTGCAACTTTAGTGGCCAATCTGCTCAGCAATGACCACCCAAGTTAATCCAACTGATCATTCCTACCACCAATGTCCTAAGCGAAATAACCATGGAGCAGGTGTTTATCCCTGGATTTGTCCCGAATTGCCCTATAATGGACAGTGCATGGAGCATCGCAGACTGGGTCAGGAGTGATTCTGTGGTATCTGACCCTACGAGCATCGTCTGCCCTGAACTGTCGCGCAGTGTTTCAGTCGCGCTGGCAGAGCACTATTTCCAGTTTGACTCCACAGGAGACAGTTATGAACTTAACCAATAAAGTCGTCGCCATTACCGGCGGTGGCCAAGGGCTCGGCCGCGCCATGGCCGTTTATCTGGCTAAAAAAGGTGCCAAAATCGCTGTGATCGACATCGATCAGGAGCATATGGAAGAGACCTGCAGACTGGCCGCTGAGGCCGGTGGCGAAGCCGCCAGTTTTGTCTGCAACGTGGCCGAAGAGACGCAAGTCGAAGAGACCTTCAGCGCCATTGTGCAACAAATGGGCGGTTTGCATGGCCTTGTGAATAACGCCGGTATTTTGCGTGATGGCCTGATGGTCAAAGCCAAAGACGGCGTTATCAGCAAGATGTCACTGGCGCACTGGCAAGCCGTTATCGACGTTAACCTCACTGGGGTTTTCCTCTGTGGCCGCGAAGCCGCTGTGCACATGATTGAAGGCGGTGAAGGCGGTTGTATTATTAATATTTCTTCCATTTCTCGTGCTGGCAATATGGGGCAAAGCAACTACTCTGCGGCCAAAGCAGGGGGCGCCAGTTTGGCGGTGGTGTGGGCCAAGGAGCTGGCACGCTACGGTATTCGCGCTAACGCCATTGCGCCTGGCTTTATTGCCACAGACATGACCGCCGGCATGAAACCCGAGGCACTGGAAAAGATGACTGCTGGTATTCCCGCCAAGCGCATGGGACAACCTGAGGAAATTGCCCACACCGTGGCTTACCTGCTGGAGAACGACTACGTCTCAGGTCGAGTCGTTGAAGTCGACGGCGGCTTGCGTCTGTAATTTCCCTAATCTTCACACCGTATACTTGGCTTGCAACTGCTGCATCGCCGCCAGACCGCCATACTGTTGGCTGTCTGGCGGCGCCACCCGTCCATCCACCATGCTGACCGTCGACGGCTGTGCGGTAACTCTCATCATTTGATCCACCAGCCATTGATTGGCCGCTTCTTCGCTGGCGCCGTTGTTGAGCATTTGCTCGCGCTGCTGGTGCAACTGCTGAACTTTACGAAAGGTGTGCACCATTTCGGTTTTAACAAAGCCTTGCTGCAATTCTGAATCCTGCTCAAACAGCGCCTCTATGCGAGATTTATCTGGATGGTCACCTTTAACCAATACTTTGCCCTCGCCGTTGATGGTGAGGTCGATTTTACCGGACCAATCAATGCCAGCTTTGGTCATGGCGCGGCGAAAATCTTGCTGAAATAGGTCAACGTCCGCCTGGGTGGGCAGGGCCAGCTCTGGCAACACCAAGGCCGCAGACTGCTCGATATCGGCGGCAACGTTTGGCCGCTGCAGGCTAACCGTGTCCACCGATGCTGAAGCTTTGCTGGCCGGCGGCTGAGTTTGCTCGATTGGCTTAGGGTTTAGGCTCTGCCATGCAGTGCTGGCACTCAAGCGATCTATCATAGTGTCTTCCTCTGACCGATATTTCTGCTACTGTCCTCCCTTACGCAGCTTTTGTACCAATCAGCAAAGTTCACAGCGAAGTTCATGCACACGGTTTCTCCTCAACAGCGCCTTTACACCGCCCTTGCTGCGATTCCTGCAGGCTCGGTTGTCACTTATGGGCAACTGGCTGAACTGTGTGGCTGGCCACGGCGAGCGCGGTGGGTCGGTCAACAACTCAAGCAACTGCCCGCAGATACCACCTTGCCGTGGCATCGAGTGATTAATGCGGCAGGGCACATCAGTTCGCCCAAGGCTGATGAGCAAAGACGACGCTTGCAGGTCGATGGTGTAGAAGTGGCGGACAATGGCCGTATCGATTTAAAGCGCTATCAATGGCGTTAAATTCTGGTGGCGTCGATTCACCCGATGCTAGTCAGGTATTTATAGATGATGGCTCTATCCTGCCGTCGGCAATTAAGCCAAGGCATGGCGCAGCCTTCATTGACTCACTGAGTTGCCAATCAGCTAAGTCTCTTGCTTAGACACCCCATAAATTTGACAGACAATCACCTGTTGAACAGCGATGACATCCGTCACAGTGACAGCATCTAAAATAACAACAGGAATGCCCCTTATGGCCACTGAATATTTCGACGTAATCATTATTGGCGCCGGGCTGTCGGGCATCGGCGCCGCGTGCCATTTAAAGAAAGACTGCCCACAAAAAACCTTCGCGATTCTCGAAGGGCGTCAGGCCATTGGCGGGACCTGGGATTTATTTCGCTACCCAGGCATTCGCTCAGATTCCGATATGTTTACCCTAGGCTACGAGTTCAAGCCTTGGACTAAGCGCAAAGGCATTGCCGACGGTGCAGATATTCGCGACTACATTCGTGAAGCGGCCACGGAGCACCAGATAGAACCTCACATTCGCTTTAGCCAAACGGTCAAAGCCGCACGTTACGACAGCCAGAAAGCACGCTGGACGTTAGATGTAAAACAACAGGACGGCACAGTTAAACAGTACCAGTGCCATTTTTTAATGAGTTGCACCGGCTATTACAGCTATGAAGAAGGCTTTACACCTGAGTTTGCTGGCAAAGAGGAGTTTTCTGGCGATGTCATTCACCCGCAGCAATGGCCTGAAAACTACGACTACGAAAACAAGAAAGTGGTCGTTATTGGTAGCGGCGCAACAGCGGTTACCTTAGTCCCAGCCATGACTGATAAAGCGGCACACGTGACCATGCTGCAACGCTCACCATCGTATGTCATCACAGTGCCACAGCAAGATGTGATGGTGACTGCACTGCGCAAACTGCTGCCTGAAAAGTGGGCCTATCGAATCATTCGCGGCCGCAATGTATCGATCACCCTAGGGATTTATCGCTTTTGCAAAGGCTTTCCACAAGCGGCGCGAAAATTTCTGCAATGGACGGTCAAAAAGCAATTGCCTCGCGGCTTTGATCTAAGCCATTTCAAGCCGAAGTATAACCCTTGGGATGAGCGTTTATGTGCCGTACCTGACGGCGATATGTTTAAAGCCATTCAGCAGGGCAAAGCTTCAGTTGTGACCGATCACATTGATCGATTTAACGAAAAAGGCATCTTATTAAAATCTGGCAAGCAACTGGAAGCGGACACCATCATCACCGCGACGGGTTTGAAGGTGCAAATGCTGGGCAATATGGACGTCAGCATTGATGGCCAGCCATTTGTGCCCAATCAAAGCATGAGCTATCGCGGTGTGATGTTTGAGAACCTGCCCAACATGGCCATGGTGTTTGGCTATACCAACGCCTCTTGGACGTTAAAAGCCGATTTAATTTCTCGCTTTGTCTGTCGATTATTGAACCACATGGAAGCCACCGGCAAGCAACAAGTGGTTCCGATAAATGATAATCCGAACATCGAAAAGCGCCCGTTTATCGACATGCAATCCGGCTATATTAGTCGCATTCGCGAGCAACTTCCGAAGCAAGGCTCCATTCGCCCCTGGAAGTTATATCAAAACTATTTTCTAGATATGTCACTGCTGCGCTTGGCCAGCTTAGATGACCCAGCGTTGGAATACAGCAGCCCTGAAAGCGCTCCTCACCACGCATCTGAGCAGCAGCCATCGCAATCTATGCCGTGAATTCTGCCAGCCACCATGCTAGCCTGCCTGCATAGTCAGCAACCCGTGCCACCACTATGCAGGCAGAGCTTCAAGACATCGTTTATTTTTACCAGCGCTTTCCTCCTTTTGATGATTTACCTGAGGAAGCATTAGCCGAGCTGGCCCAAGCCACTGAAATATCCTATTACCGCAGCGGCCAAGACATTTTGCGCTACGGTGATCCCATCCAAGATTTATACATCATTCGCAGCGGCGCGGTGGAAACCTACCGCCGCAATGGCGAGCTTTATAACCGCTTGGCGGAAGGCGATGTGTTCGGGCAAATGGGCTTGATGATGAATCGACGCGTGCGCTTCCCTGCGCGCACCATGGAAGACAGCCTGCTGTATTGCATTCCCGCTGATTTATACGCCAACTTTTGCGATCGCTTTGAAGATTTTGCCGATTTTTTTGAGGCAGAAGGCAGCTCTTTACTGCGCCACACATTGTCGAGCCAAGCTGACAATAACGACTTAACCACGGTCAAAATTAATGCGCTCATCCAGCGGGAAGCGATTACGTTAGAACGCCAAGCCAGCGTTACTCAAGCTGCCAAGTTGATGACAGACCAGCAAATTTCTTCCATCTTGGTGACCGACCCAGACCAGCCCATTAGCAGTGACCCAAACGATGACGATGGTCAGGTGGTGGGCATTTTAACCGACCGTGATTTGCGTATGCGCGTATTGGCCGAAGAGCGTCCCGGGTCAACGCCAGTGGGGGATGTCATGTCCACTGATATGGTCTTGATTGACGATAACGCCTACGTGTTTGAAGCCATGCTTACGATGCTTAGGCACAATCTACATCACCTCCCCGTCGTGCATCGTCGTCGTCCTATTGGCGTCATTGCCATGTCAGACATAGTGCAGCATGAATCGCAAAGTAGCTTGTTGTTGGTGCGCAGTATTTTTGCCCAACAAAGCCTGGAAGAGCTAACTCAGCTCGCCAAACAACTGCCCGCCGTATTTGTGCGCATGGTAAAAGAAGACGCCAACTCCCATATGATTGGTTCGGCCATGGCCGTCATTGGTCGCTCATTCAAGCAGAAATTATTGGAAATGGCAGAAGCGGAACTTGGGCCGCCCCCTCTGCCCTATTGCTTTTTGGCCCTCGGTTCTATGGCGCGCGACGAGCAGTTGATCGTTACCGACCAAGACAACGCCATTATTCTCGACGATCGCTACAATCCTGAAGAACATGGCGAGTACTTTGAAAAACTGTCGCACTTTGTCTGTGATGGCCTCAATGCGTGCGGCTATCGCTACTGTGATGGCGACATCATGGCCACCAATCCAGAGTGGCGTTTAACCCTCAGCCAGTGGAAAGAGCGCTTTGGCGGCTGGATAGAAGAGCCTTCGCCACAAGCACTTCTGCACAGTTCCATCTTTTTTGACCTTGATGGCGTGTGGGGCCGAACCAAGTGGGCGCGTGATTTACAAAGCTTTATTGCGCAGCAGTCGCGTAATAATTCTCGCTTTTTAAACTACCTGGCTCGCAATGCACTCAGCAGAACCCCGCCATTAGGGTTTTTCAAAGGCTTTGTGATGGAGCAAGACGGCCAGCATCGCCCTTCGATCAACTTAAAACGCCGTGGTACGGCCCCGCTGTCGGACGTCATTCGGGTGCACGCATTGGCCGTTGGCTCACGCTCACAAAACTCGTTTGAACGCTTAGAAGATGTGATCCGAGCTAAGATTTTGCCGCCGGAAAAGGGCCAGGATTTAAGCGACGCGCTGGAATACATCGCCATGGTACGCATTCGTTACCAGGCCGCCGATATTGAGCGCGGTGAAGAGCCGGACAACAACATCGAGCCCGAGCTACTATCGACCTTTGAGCGGCGCAATTTAAAAGAAGCCTTTCAGGTGCTTGATCGCGCCCAGGCTTTTCTCAAGTTCCGCTATCACTCCAGCACGAAAGGCGGCATTCGATGAGCGACTGGCCAGAACGCTTTCAACAACTTGAAACCGCCGCTTTCGATATTCGTCTACAACGCTATTACGGTGCCGGCATGGTCAGCGCCGACACGCCTATTGGTGAAACGCCACTGGTGGCGCTGGACTTCGAAACCACCGGCCTAGATGCCAGCCAAGATGCCATTGTTAGCATCGGCTTAGTGCCTTTTAGTCGCCAACGTGTGTTTTTACGCGAAGCCAACGAGTGGCTGGTGAAACCGGAGCAGCCACTCGAGGAAGAGTCCGTCGTCATTCACGGCATCACCCACAGTAAGATTCGCGCTGCACCAGATTTAGAACTGATCTTAGAACCCGTACTAGAAGCTTTGGCAGGCAAAGTCGTGGTGGTACATCATCGAGCGATTGAACGCAGCTTTTTTAGCCAAGCGCTGTTGAGCCGCATTCAAGAAGATATTCAGTTTCCCGTCATCGATACCATGGAATTGGAATATCGTGCCCTGCGCCAGCGCCAAGGGCTGATTGGACGCTTGCTGCGTCGCCCACTTGGGTCCCTGCGGCTAGGTGACTGCCGCCAGCGTTACTCTCTACCTTATTATCCGCCACACCGAGCCCTTAGCGATGCCATTGCCACCGCAGAGCTGTTGCTGGCGCAGCTAAGCTATCAATACCGTGAGGATGTTCCCGTAGGTGAACTATGGTTGTAATGGCTTGAGTAACCCTCGGCCTAGGCTATGGTCAGAAAAACAGGAGACGCCATCATGTATCTGACTCGCTTAATCTACGCCAGTAGCCAAACTGAACAGTTCAGCCAAAATGACATCGAAGCCATGATGGCAGCTGCACAGGCCAACAACCCGCGCTTAGGGCTGAGCGGCGTATTGTGCTTTAACCGCAAGTTTTTCTTACAGTGTTTAGAAGGGCCGCGTGAGCAGGTCAATCTGATGTACAACAAGATCGTCGCCGACCCGCGCCACCGGCACGTCACACTGGTGGCCTATGGCGAGGTTGATGAGCGTTATTTTGGTCAGTGGGCGATGAAATACGTGCCCGATAACCAACAGATACAAGCATTGGCCTTTCGGTTTTCCGACAGTGACGACTTCAACCCCTACCGTATGACTGCGGCCAGTGCGCTCGCATTTTTACGCACACTGGCTGCGGACTCAGAGACCTAGTATCTGGCTCAGGATTGACCAGGTAGCAATTTTCCGTTAATTTCCGCGCATTTAGCGCAACCGCAATAGCTGTTGGCAACGGCGAGCTCCCTGTCCCACCCGCTGATTCCGACATTCTGGAAAGCCAGAGCCACAGCGCTGTAACGGTTCGCGACAGGCTTCGCGTTTGATTCAGGTAGGCCGTAATAGGCACCGAGTCGACCCGCGTCAGATCTGCCTTCAGCCAGCTACACTGCAAAGATCGTCAGCGAATATACATTAGTAGAACCATGTCTATTGTTCGTTGTCAGCAGATTCGCGGCTGTGTATAAAGCAGCGTCTTGCGCAATTACCACAGTGCCCGCCACAAGCAGGCAGTGATACTACGTAATAAAACGCACCAGATTTTGATTTAACAAAGGCGAAATCGTGATGACTACACAATCAGTCGATGTGCTCCTCGTCGGTGGCGGGGTGATGAGTGCGACTCTGGGTACCCTGCTCACCCGTCTGGACCCAACACTCAAATTAGCCATGGTTGAGCGCTTGGATCATGTTGCTCACGAAAGTACCGATGGCTGGAATAATGCTGGCACGGGCCACGCCGGCTACTGCGAGCTGAACTACACACCGCAAAATGATGATGGCAGCGTCACCATCGACCGCGCGCTCACCATCAATGCCAACTTCGAAATATCCTTGCAACTCTGGAGCCATCTAGTAGAAAACGGTGACTTGCCAGAGCCAAAGAACTTCATCAACACTACGCCGCATTTGAGCTTTGTGTGGGGCGAAGACAACGTTAAGTTTCTACGCGAGCGCCACCGCTTGCTGTCAGCTCATCATTTGTTTGCTGACATGGAATACAGCGAAGATCCGGCCGTTTTGGCCGAGTGGATGCCACTGGTAATGGAAGGCCGTGACCCAGCAGAGCCCGTCGCAGCCACCCGCGTCAGCTATGGTGCCGATGTCGACTTTGGTTCATTGACTCGCAACATGGTCGCGCAGCTGCAAAAAACGGACAACTTCGAGTTGCTCCTCAGCCACCAAGTGGAAGATTTTGACAAGCAAAGCGATGGCAGCTGGAATGTTGAGCTCGAAGATCGCGTCAGCGGCAACAGCAAAGTCGTTAATGCACGCTTTGTTTTCCTTGGTGCTGGCGGTGGCGCACTGCCACTACTGCAGGCCTCTGGTGTTGAAGAGGCTAATGGTTACGGCGGCTTCCCGGTATCTGGTCAGTGGCTGGTATGTAAAGACCAAGACATTGTGAAACGCCACAGTGCCAAAGTGTACGGTAAAGCAGCCATCGGTGCTCCGCCGATGTCGGTGCCACACTTAGATACCCGCATCATCAACGGTGAGCCCGCCCTGCTGTTTGGCCCCTTTGCTGGCTTTACCACCAAGTTCTTAAAGAAAGGCTCCAAGCTGGATCTGCTCAAGTCGGTTTCGATCAGCAACATGATTCCGATGATGTCGGTGGGCATGAACAACATGGACCTGACCAAGTACCTGATCAGCGAAGTGATGCAATCCCACGATGAGCGCTGTGCCTCGCTGCGCAACTACTTCCCAGGCTGCAACGATGATGACTGGACTTTGGCCGATGCCGGCCAGCGTGTGCAAATCATTAAGCGCGATGCCCAAGGGCGCGGTAAGCTGGAGTTTGGTACCGAGCTGGTGGCCGCCAAAGACGGCAGCATAGCCGCCTTGTTGGGTGCGTCACCGGGTGCTTCGGTAGCAGTGAAAGCCATGCTCGAAGTGCTGGAGCGCTGCTTCCCAGAGCAACTGCAAAACGGCTGGGGCGAGCGTCTACGGGAAATGATCCCATCGTATGGCCAATCTCTGGTCGACGATGCCGAGCTATTAAACGGCATTCGACAGCGCACGCTGCAAACTCTGCAGCTGGGCTAGTTTTTCTGCATCCACAAAAAAGGCCAGCATGATGCTGGCCTTTTTTAGTGCCGCTTGCCCCACTACTTCACGCGGCCTCGACACTCGTATCGCTCTCGGCAGCAGTGTCGCTCTCACCATCGGTGTTGCCCTCTGTGGCAGAGCCTTCGTCATTCGCAGAACTGTCATCCGTTGCATCGCCAGCAGAGTCACCGGTCTCACTATCAGCCTCACTACCAGCCTCGCTATCAACTTCACCATCGACGGTTTCATTATCGCTGGCCGTATCACCCTCTGCAGCTTCCTCACCCGGCCAGACATCGCTGCCATCCACCGCCAACGCCGTATGCTCGAGCCCTAGGCAATAGCTTTGGGCATCCGCCGCGTAAAACTGTAACTCAAGTGGCGGCAAGGTCAGAGCATCCACTCGCGGCTGAATCATGTCGCTGGCTTTGATGCCGTACATCGCCAGAAATGGTCGCACATCCCGTGCCAGCGCCTGTGACATCGCCACCACCAGCCAATCATTGGCGCCCATTTCCTGCGCTAATGACCAAGGAATGGAAGTAAAGCCCAAGGCTTCACGCTGTGCTAACCAACTGCTGTTGCTTGCCATCGCTGCGCTAAACCGACGCTCCAACAAGTGCAGGCGCGGCAATAGCATCCATCCATCCTGCAAGGCACCTTGCATTTGCGCCGCCATCATCAACTGCAAATACACCGCAGCACCATGGGTCCAGCGACGGTAGTCATGCTGCTCAATCGAAGCAAAAGCATCGTCGCTTTGCTGTGCGGCAACGATGGCATCAAACCACTGCCTAAACGGCAGCGCTTGGCACTGAGGCACTTGGCCTGTGTCTAAATAGTGACGATATTTGCTGTAATAGGAATACAAATTGGTGGCGCTGTACTCCCCCCAACCGTCAAAGCGGAATAATGGCCGTGTCAAATTGCGACCAAGCTGGTGCAGGTCGCCATGACTGGTGGGCAGCGGTCGCCAATCGGCGTCATAGGGGTTGCCAGCGCAGCCCCAGCCGCAGCTGGCTTGGTCGGCGTTCATGTGTTGAACCTGCTGGCGCGGTGTTAGCTCCAAACCGTACTGCAGGGCAAAGTTGCTGATCTCCAGCACTTCATCAATGCCTTCTCCCTGAAAACCAGCCAGCATATGCGGCAGTTGATCCAGATAGCGCTGTGTATCTGTCGCCAAGGCTTGCGGCGTCACCGCCCAATCCTCGACAGAGGCTTGCAACTTGTCGCGCTTGGCGTGGATCTCAAAATAAGGCGTGGCCAACTCTGCCCAATCGTAATCGTCCGCGGCTAGATCACCAAAAAAAGCGGTACTGTCTTCGATACCCTTCCAATATGGATGCAGGCCAATGTTCTCAACCAACAGCTTGATCGGGCTGTTATTGTCACTAAAGCCCAGCTGCAGCGGTCCGCCGTAAGGCGAGGTTAGTTGAATCGTTTCCCCCGCCGGCAAGTTAATGGCGACCGAGCGCAAAAACCTAGGCCGATTGTATTCGTTTCGTCCCTGCCACCAGCGGGTGGCGCTGTCGCGCACACTGTTGATAAACACAGTGACATCAGCAGCACTGCCGTCATAGCGACGAATGGTCACGGTTTGCCCTGGCAGTACATACACACCGGTTGAACGGAAAGGCGGTCGACTGCGGGTTTCTATCGATTGATTCACCGGCGTGATATGGGAGAAATCCGTGCGGCTAAAATTACCTAAATCCGGCGCGGCAGGCGCGCTAGAGCGGGAATAGTATGCGCTAACATCGGCAAACATGGCGCGTAAAAACTCTGGCGTGGGTGTGCTGAGCCGATCCATGGGGTAACGCACCTGTTGGCGCGCGGCGTCACCCGCCAATACTAACCAAGGCAGCCAGCCAGACACTTGACCGTCAAATAGAGCGGTGTTGGCCGCATCCAGCTCACGCAACTGCTGCTGCAGTGCCTGAGCTCCCTGCCAAAACTGTGCATAAAAACCGGCTACATTGCGACAATCGCCGTCTTGGCACAGGCTAAAGTCGAACTGGCTGTCGCCATCGAGCAGTGTCTTCACCGTGCGCTGAATGTCCGCTTCTGGGGCTGGCAACTTGCCAATGTAAGGCGCCATGTTCAGATCATCCAGCACATAACCAGCGCTGTTGTTGCCCAAATAATCCACCTGCAGCGCCTCTAGTACCGCGCGGCCAATATCATTAGGTGCGCCCTGCTGCCAATACAAAACACCGATGCCCTGCTGCTGTACCTGGTCCAGCGCCAACATCAGGCCTTCGCGTTGGTCTGGCTGGCCTTGCTGCCCCAAAATCAACACATCCACTTCGGTGGTCAAACAGCCCAGCAGGTTGACCCCATCGCAGGCACCTAAGGCACTGAATTCACTTTCTGGAAAGTAAGTTAACAGCCACTCACGCATGGCCTGCTCTGCCGTTTGCGGCAAATGCGCCAAGGCGATGGTTAACGGGCTGGCATCGGCCACATCGCGCTGAGCCAGCCAGGCAAGGCTAGAGCGTTGCCACTTGTTTACTGCGGCATTGATGTTGTCATCGCTGGCGATCATAGGGTTAACGCCCATGACCAACTGACGCTGGCCATCATCACCGCTGATGGCAGCAAATACGGCCTGGTCACTTTCACCCTCAGCGCTCACATCACTCAAAAGCGCCGGCGCACTTAAGCCAAAGCGTGTTTGCAGCCGCACGGCATCGGCGGGCAGTTGCCAGCTCAGACCCGTGGTTAATAATTGCTGCTGAGCATTGTCGTACCTGTGCTGATCCAACGCCAGTTGATTGAGGGCCACCTGCAATAAGGTGTCTAGGCCTAGGCCTTCGGCCACAATGCCCTGTTGCAGCGATTGCTGCAGTAAGGCCACTTGGGCTTGGCTTAGATCGTTAAATAACGGGTCTGGCTGTGTATTGCCCGTGTTGTTGCCCGTGTTGTTGTCGGTGTTGTTGTCGGTGTTGTTGTCGGTGTTGTTGTCGGTGTTGTTGTCAGTGCTGCCATCCGAGTTTTCACCGCCGTTAGCATCGTCATCCGTATTGCTTTCGTCGGTGTCGTCGCCCTGATTGCCAGGTGTCTTATCCGGGTCGTCAGAATCGTCGCTATTATCATCAGCCGGCGGCGTTTCGTTGCCAGCCTCGTCATCAACCTGAGTCGGCACTTCTTCCTTGTTGTCTCTGTTGTCACCTGAACTGTCGCCTGAGCTACCGCCACAGCCTGCCATCAGGGCTACAAACAGAGTCGTTATCATCCACTTCATACTGGCTCGCTTATTATTACCGAACGTTCGCCTAGCTACAGCTGCTGAGTGTACGCTCACTGCTGGTGAGCTGCCCGTTGTTGTCGAGTTTCGTCTAAATATTGACACAATTGTCGCGTTCCTTGCAGAAACCTGGGCGTAGGACGGTGAAACAAATCCGGGTGTATGTGATACAAACTGCCTGATTGTACCGCGGCCAGCGCTGGAAAGCGCTGCCACTCATCCAGCCATTCAGGCCTTGCAGCGCCCATACCAGACGCAACGATGGCTTCTGGGTTGGCTGCCAGCACCGCCTCCAGGCTGATTTGCGGTGCACGAATGTTTAACTCAGCAAAGACATTGCGCCCACCGCACAGCTCAATGGCGCGGGAAATAAAGGTATCGCCATTCTGTGTCATTAATGGCTCATGCCAGACTTGATAAAACACTCGCACGCTGGCGCGCTGTTGATATCGCTGGCGCAGCTCAGCCACTTGTCGGCGCACCTCAGCAGCCTGCAGACGACCTTGCTCCGCTTTACCCGCCAATGCCCCCAGTGTTTCCAAATTGCGAGCAATGCCCTCGTAACTGTTCGGATCCGAGACAAACAAGGTCAGACCCAGCTCGCGCAAGCGCTGCAGCTCGCGATTGGCATTGCCCTCAGGCCAGGCTAGGACGACGTCGGGCTGCAGCGCGACAATGCGCTCAATATTAAGACCGGAATAGCCGCCAACACGCGGCACTTTAAGCGCAGCCGCTGGGTAGTCTGAGTAATCTACCGTGCCGACCAAGCGATCCCCGGCGTCAACGACAAATAACAGCTCGCTGCCGTGGGGCATCAAGCTAACGATGCGTTTTACCGGCTTTTCAAACTGGAACTGCTGACCGCTGTCATCGGTCAGCGTGAAGCCAAGCGCGGGCAACGCCAGCCACATCAGCGCCAGCATGGCGCTCAACCGGCGCTTAGTTAAACCATTCCACTGCATGATTGATCGTCCTATCACGGTTGATTTTGACTCCCCAAAGCCTGGCCTAAGCGCTGCCAGCCCGGCTCAGTGCCCGGCCACCCCAAACGCACACGCTGTTGCTCAGCAAAATAGCGGCTCCAAATGTGCTGCTCTGCGAGGCGCTGCTGTAAGCGTGAATCGGCTTGTATGGTGACAAACAAAGGCTGGCTGGCAAGATAAGGACACCCCTTATCATCTAACAGACGTTGCATTCGCTGCTGCGCGATGAGCAAGCGTTGGCGTTGTTGCTGCTGCCAGGCATCATCGAGCAAGGCTTGCTGCATGATAGCAAGGCCCGGACCGTTCACCGCCCAGGGGCCAAGCCAGTCGCACAGCAAGTCGATGTAACGAGCACTGGCAAAGCACACCCCCAAACGCCACCCCGCCAGACCAAAGAACTTACCCAGCGAGCGCAACACAAATACGCCGTCGCAAGCAGGCCGATGCAGCAGACTGTGCTGCGGCCAAACATCCATAAAGGCTTCGTCGACCACCAGCCAGCCGCCTTCCAGCTGTTGCTGCCATTGCCACAGCTGCGTCGCTGACCACAACTGGCCACTGGGGTTGTCCGGATTCACCAACACCAACGCCGCCGGTGGCGCTTGCACAGCCAATGCATGGACAAGGGCGTCAGGGGTGAAAAAGCACACATCAAAGCCCGCCAGCGACCAACGCCAGACATGCTCGCCGTAACTGCCGGCCAGCAGCCATACCTGATTCGACTTGCCCCGATATTGCTGACGGTGCAGCCAAGGCAACCACTGAATCACCGCCTGACTGCCGGCCACGGCCTCCGCCCGCCAGCCCTTGGCCGGCTGATAATACGCCTGAATGGCGTCGTACACGGCTTCGGTGGTTTGCGGCAAATGATGGCCTGCCTCTGCCGACGGCCACTCATGAGGGTAAGCCCAAGGGCTGATCGCCGCCGACAAATCCAACCATTGCTCTGCCGTGCCGCCGTATTGATGCAGCGCGCGCTGTAAATCACCGCCATGCTGCGGCCGACTTACCATAGTGCCACCGCCACCCAAAGCGCACACCAGAGCACCAGAACATCGCGCACCAGGCGACGTCCACGCGCCAAATCAAGACGACTGGCCCTTGGCCCTTCACCCATATCGGGTTTGGGCTGCCATTGTTGCTGATACCAGCCGCCACGACTCAAGCGCACTCCAAGCACACCCGCACCGACGCACATCACCACCCCGCCGTTTGGGCTGGCACAAGCGCTGGCCTGCTGTCGCCAACAGCGCCAGCCCACGGTGCCGCGACGGCGCAATAGGATAAAACTCAGCGCCGTCAGCCGTGCAGGCAGCCAAGCCAGCACATCATCGAGACGCGCGGCGGCCCAGCCAAACTGGCGATAGCGCTCATTGCGATACCCCCACATGGCATCCAGGGTGTTACTCCAACGATGCAGCAGCGCTGCCGCAGGCCCGGCAACGGCAAACCAGAACAGGCTGGCAAACAGGGCATCGACGCTGTTTTCCAGCAAACTCTCCAGCGCCGCTTGGGCAATTTCATCTTGATTGAGCGTCGAGGTGTCGCGACTGACGATCCAGCTTAAGTAGCGCCGCGCCTGCTCGATGTTCTGTTCATCTAACGCCTGCTCTATCCAGCCGATGTGTTGCAACAGGCTGGCGTATCCCAAACAGTGGTAGAGCAGCACTGTGGCCAGCAGCCCATTCACGATACCCGTCAGCCAGGTACTGCCGGAGATGACAGGCCAGCTCGTGGCCAGCACCAGCGCCGGGCTTAACATCAACAGCAGCGCTATCATGCCAGCCAGGCGCAGATGGCGGCCCAGCAAGGTACGCAAGACGCGCTCAACTTGCTGGGCCAGCAGGCCAAAGCCGACCAATGGGTGCCAACGGCGAGGCTCAGCCACTAAACGATCCAAGCCAAGGGCCAGCATCATCATCACGGCCCCCTTGGCCGAAAACCACAGCATTCGTTACTTTCCTGTCATAGAATGGCGCGCAGTGTACCTGATTGCGGCAGTTATGAGCCAAGTAGCCTCTTTTCCCCAAAGACAAACCCTGATGATTCAGGGCACTACGTCAGATGCTGGCAAAAGCATACTGGTGTGCGCCTTTGGCCGCTGGCTAGCGCGTCAGGGCAAAGCGGTGGCGCCGTTTAAGCCACAAAACATGGCCCTTAACAGTGCCGTTACCGCTTGTGGTGGTGAGATAGGCCGAGCGCAAGCACTGCAAGCTCAGGCCTGTGGCATCGACGCCAGTGTGCACATGAACCCAGTGCTGCTGAAACCCACCGCCGACACCGGTGCGCAGGTGATTATTCAAGGCCAGGTGCACTCGCAGCTTAATGCTCGCCAGTACCACGACTACAAGACCACGGCCATGGCGGCGGTGCTGGATTCGTATCAACAACTGCAGCAAAGCTATGACTGGATTGTGGTCGAAGGCGCTGGCAGCCCAGCCGAAATCAACCTGCGTGATCGCGACATTGCCAACATGGGCTTCGCCGAAGCTGCGGATTGCCCAGTGATCATCGTGGCGGATATCGATCGCGGCGGCGTGTTCGCTCATTTGATTGGTACCCTGGCCTGCTTGAGCGCAAGCGAACAAGCCAGAGTCATCGGTTTTGTGATCAACCGTTTTCGCGGCGACCTGTCGTTACTGCAACCCGGTTTGGATTGGCTAGAACAACAAACGGGCAAGCCCGTGTTAGCCGTGCTGCCCTATTTGCACGGTCTGTATTTAGACGCCGAGGATGCCATCGCCCACGATCAGATTGTGGACCCTCAGGCACAGCGGTTAAAGGTCGTCGCCCCGGCACTGCCTCACATCAGCAATCACACCGATTTGGATGCACTGCGCTGCCACCCACAAGTGGATCTGCAGCTGATCGGACCAGGGCAAACACCACCGCCGGCCGATTGGGTGATTCTGCCCGGCTCCAAAAACAGCCGCGCCGATTTGCACTGGCTGCAACAACAGGGCTGGCCGCACTATTTGCATCGTCATTTGCGTTACGGCGGTAAAGTGCTGGGCATATGTGGCGGCCTGCAAATGTTGGGCAGTTATATTGACGACCCGCACGGCATGGAAGGTGAGGCAGGTAGCAGCCAAGCGCTGGGGCTAATGCCCTATCGCACCTGCATGGCAGCGGTTAAACAACTGCGCCAACAACAAGGCCGGCTCACGCTGCAGCACCAAAGCGTCGCCGCCAGCGGTTACGAGATTCATCAAGGCGATTTTGTCAGCCCGCCGTCACTGACGGCGGTATTGCATGATCATAACGGCGACGCCGGCGGCTGGCTCAGCGACGATCAGCAAATACTCGCCACCTACTGGCATGGCCTCCTCGACTCGGCTGAGACATTGACCGCCATGCTGAACTGGGCTGGCCTGAAGGATGCCGCCGCGGTCAGTTTCCACGAGCAACGCGAACAACAGTTAGAGCGTCTAGCAGATACCCTAGAGCAACAGCTGGATCAAACTCAGCTGGCCAAACAACTGCAGTCGTGGCGGCTACCCAATACGACTAAAAACAAGTCAATCAGTAACAAGTCTTAACCGCAGCAGCATTGCATTTTCATGACAGCGGCATTAACCTCCGCGCCGCCTGTTAGGCACAGGGCCGACAATGAGCGTATTTGCGACGCCCTGACTCTCCGTTTAATTCAGCAGGAAATCGCCATGGTCGATCCGGATCAGGTCTTTCAGAGTTACGGCCGCAGCTGTAATAATCCCCAGTTTTATGAAGACTTTTATAACAACTTCATGAGCCAGTCTGATGAAGTGCGCAAGATGTTCGCTAATACCGATATGTCAGCCCAGCGCGGTTTGCTGCGTGGCGGCATTATGTGGCTGGTGATGCATGCCCGTGGTATGTCGGATGCCAAAATCCGTGCCTTGGGCGAAAGCCACAGTCGTGAAAAGCTGAATATTCATCCGTCCTACTACAGCCTATGGCTCGATGCATTGATTGATACCCTGCGCATTCACGACCCAGAGTTCAGCCCGCAGCTGGAAACTACATGGCGTGCGACGCTGTCACCCAGCATTGAAATGATCAAAAGCATGTACTGATGGCTGGTTTAGCCAACCACGATTGCGATCATTAGCCCAGCTTCCAGCACCTCGACGCTGGCACCCAAGGTGTCACCTGTGTAGCCGCCCAAGCGCTGCTGCATCAGGTGGCGCAGCCATAAGATCATGACCCCAGCGAACAGCAGCGCCAGAATGGCCTGGCGCTGCAATAGCACGGCTGCAAACACGACCCAGGGCGTTGCCAACAACAGCAGCTGCAAAGCTGAAAAGCCCTTACTCAAGCCAGACGCCATGCCCTGCTCACGGGCATAGGGCAAGCTTGCCACCAAGGCCCACAACGCCAAGCGCGCCATCACCGGCACCGCCAACAGCACTGCCCATAAGTTCAGTGACGGCGTCTCGATCAGTGCCGCTAAGGCACTGACTTTCAGCAGCAGCACCAACACCACGGCAACCACCGCCGCCGGGCCAGCTTGGGGGTCTTTCATAATCTCTAGGGTGCGCTTGCGGTCGCCAAAACCGCCAAGCCAGGCATCAGAGCTGTCGGCCAGGCCATCTAAATGCAATGCCCCGGTTAGCAGCACCCAGGCCGTGAGCACGATACTGGCGCTGACCAACGGCGATAACAGCGGCCGATGCCACAACAAAAGCGCCGCCAAACCGGCCAGTAAGGCGCCCAAAATCAAGCCCACCGCGGGGTAATACAACAAAGCCCGCTGCTGTACCTGCGGGCTTATGTGCGTCAACCTGGGCATGGGGATGCGCGTCAGCATCAACATGGCGTAAACAAAAGGCTGCCAGTAGCGCGTCATCGCCGCACCTCGCATTCAGCAGAATGCAGTGGGGAGTTGAGTTCGCTACCGTCCATGGCTTGCAGGCTGACCCAATCTTGAGCCGGGTAGTGATCGTCGCCCATGCTGTGGACCACGCCAAACTGCAACCAGCCAGCGTAAGGAATGGCCAGCCGATTCATGGCTTGTGGCGCCAGTTGCAGCAATGCTTGCGCCAATATCCGCATGACGCCACCGTGGCAAACCACGATCACGACCTGACCGCGATATTCGCTCAATAACCTTTTCCATGCAGCCAGCACCCGCTGTTGCAATGCGCTTACCGGCTCGCCGCCGGGCGCACAAAAATTAAGTGGGTCTTGCCACAGCTGCTGCGCCTGCTGACCGGACTCCGCCAGCACCTCAGCCACCGGCCGATTCTCCCACTCGCCGTAGTCGATTTCGCGCCAAGCGCTGTCAACCTGACACGTCAGTTGGTAATGCGCCGCCAACCAGCGCGCACTGCTCAGGCAGCGTTGCAGCGGCGAGCTCACCACCGCCGTTGGCGTAACATTCGCCAAACACTGCTGCACGCGCTGGCGAAACTGCCAATCGCCATGCTGCGACAACGCCATGTCGGTCACGCCGCGAAAAACATTGCCGCCGACGGGCTCGCCGTGGCGCAGCAAATGGACTTGGGTCGCCGTCACGGCCCAGATACCTCAGCTTCAGCAAAAGTGGCCATGTCGCGATGCAAGGCCAAAGCTAAGCGCAGCAACGGCAAGGCTGTGGCCGCCCCAGAGCCTTCGCCTAAACGCATGCCCAACTGCAACAGCGGCTCGGCCTGCAAAGCAGCCAATAGCTGACAATGCCCGGGCTCGGCTGAGCCATGCGAAAACAACAACCAGTCACGCACGGCCGGATTTAATTGCACCGCCAGCAATGCCGCACTGGTGGCGATAAAACCGTCGACCAAAGCAGGAATGCCAAGCTGCGCGGCACGCACATACGCACCCGCCATGGCTGCGATTTCCAGCCCACCCAGTTGCGCCAAGGCTTGCAACGGAGTCGGCGCTGGTTGCTCAGTCAGCGCCCGCTGCAGCGCTTGCTCCAACACCTGTTGTTTATGCGCCAGGCGGCCATCATCCAGGCCCGTTCCCGGCCCCACCAGTTCCGCCACCGGCTGTTGCAGTAAGCAGGCGCTTAACACCGTCGCCGCTGAGGTGTTGGCGATGCCCATTTCACCGGCAATCAACAGCTGTGCTTGCTCACTCGCTAAACGCTCAGCCTGTTCCGCACCCAGCTGCAGCGCCTGGCGCGCTTGTATTTCCGTCATCGCGGCTTGCTGGCTAAAGTCGGCTGTACCTGCCATCACCGGCCGATGAACAATACCGGCCAACGATTCGCAATCGCTGGCGGTACCACAGTTAACCAGGGTCAGAGGCAATTGCTGCTGGCGCGCCAACACCGACATGGCAGCGCCGCCACTGGCAAAGTTTTTCAGCATTTCTACCGTCACGGCTTGAGGAAACGCCGATACCCCCTGAGCCGCAACGCCATGATCACCGGCAAACAGCACACACTGCACTCGTTCTAAGGTCGGTAACGTTTGCCCTTGTAAAGCGGCCAGCTGGATGGCCACTTGCTCTAACATGCCCAGCGAACCCGGCGGCTTGGTCAGTTGGTTCTGGCGCTCGCTCGCCTGCTGGCGTGCTTGATCATTTGGGGTTTGCGTTGGGCTTTGCCACCAGTCATTGGCGACGTTTGCATGCATCATGGTGTAACTCCATAAGGGGGAAAGGTCAGCTGGCCGTAGCGTTTTAGCGCCTGCGGCAAACCGGCAGTCACTAGGGTGACGTGATGAACCTGTGCGGCGATGGCTTGATGCAAGCGACCGCTTTCATCGACAAAGCGCCGGCTCAACTCACCCATGGGCACCACGCCCTGGCCTACCTCATTACTGACCATTAACACAGGAACAGTCTGGCATTGTAACTGCTCCAACAGCCGAATGCGCTGCTGTTGCCAGGTTTCTTCACCACTTAACAGACAGTTGCTGAGCCACAACGTAAGACAATCAATCAATACCAGCTCAGAGTGTTCCGCGCCTTGCTGTATTGCCTCAGCCAAAGCGATGGGCTGCTCCAGCGTTTGCCAATGACTCGGACGTTGACGCTGGTGCTTAAGAATGCGGTCGGACATTTCATCATCGCCCGCTTGCGCGGTGGCGATGTAGCACACACTGGCCGCTTGGCTGGCGCGCCATTCGGCGTAGGCACTTTTACCGGAGCGTGCGCCTCCTAGGATCAACTCATGACTGATCACTCCTGCCTTTGCTGGCGTTGACATGCACCCGGCCCTTTTTTTGTCACTATTCTTTATGAGTTTGCAGTGTTCGCGAGCACGTTATTAGAGCATAACTAGGGGGAATCGCCATGAAAGCAAACTCATCGCATGAGCAACGCATGCAGCCACGCTGGGTAGTGCACAGCAGCGTTAGCGTGTTTGAACACGACAGCAAAGATTACATCGGCCTGATGGTCGACTGCTCCCACGGCGGCATGATGATCTCGACCTACGACGCCGTTCCAGCAGGGACACGCTTGCAACTCGACTTGGTCGACATCGCCCCCAACAAGGACAGCCGGCGCACTGGCCACTGTGAGGCAGAAGTGATTTGGAGCGACAAAATCACCCCCAGCCTTTATGGTACTGGCTGTAAGATACATGCCACGGATGACATGCTCGAAACCATGCTGAAAAGCTACCAACCTGATTAAACACACCTCCATGACCAACGCAATTCGACTGGGCATTGACCTGGGCGGCACCAAAACAGAGATCATCGCCCTCGCACCCGACGGCAACATACTGCTGCGCCAGCGCGTAGCGACGCCGGGCAATGACTATCAGGCCATCGTGAACTGCCTGTGCTCATTGGTAGAGCAAGCTCAACAACAGCTGCAAGCTGGAACTTACACCCTCGGCCTAGGCATCCCAGGCGCCATCAGCCCAGCGACGGGCAAGGTAAAAAATGCCAACACCACCTGCCTGATCGGCCAAGACCTCACCACCGATCTGCAAACGCGCCTCGGTGCTCAGCTAGCAGCGCCCATCCGCATCGCCAACGATGCAGACTGCATGGTGTTATCGGAAGCCAGCGACGGTGCCGGCGCCGGTTTTAACAGCGTATTTGGTGTGATTATCGGTACCGGTTGCGGTGGTGGCTGGGTGATCAACGGCCAACTGCATCGCGGCCCCAATGCCATTGCCGGTGAGTGGGGCCATAACCCACTGCCTTGGCGCTCACCGCAGGATGAAGCTTGGGCGTGTTACTGCGGCCAGCAGGGGTGCATCGAAACCTTTGTATCCGGCCCCGGCTTTGCCCGCCATGCCAGGGCCGCCAGTGGCCAATCGTTGACGGCCCAGCAATGGTATCAGCAGGCACAAGACGGTGATGCGACGTCGCAAACTCAAGTGCAGCGCTACCAACAATGGCTGGCACAGGCACTGGCCAGTGTGATCAACGTGATGGACCCAGAAGTCATTGTGTTAGGCGGCGGGCTGTCGAACTGGCTATCGCTGTACGACGAAGTGCCCAAATTATGGGAACAGTTTGTATTTTCAGATCAGGTCAGCACGCCCCTGCGACGCGCTCAACACGGCGATTCCAGCGGCGTGCGTGGCGCCGCTTGGTTAGGCGGTACAGCCTAAGCGGCGCTTGGCGCATGTTAAAGCAGCACACCGCCGATCGTCGCGACGGCAATGACCACCATCCAAATCGACAGCGAACGCCAGTGCAGCTGCTGCCAATCATCCAGCTGCTGGGCAGCCACTTCGCCCTGTCGCTCCAGAGGCACAGGCTGGCCATGATGCTGCAAGGCACTGTACGCCACTTCAAACAAAACATCGGCGCTTTGCGTATTGAGCTTCCACAAGTGCCGTTGCCACACCGGCAGCGCGTGCACAAAGTTCCCCGCCAAGCCGTAGGTAAGCCCCAATAAACGCGCCGGCCCCCACTCCAACCAATGCAAATAGCGCCAGGCCTGCTGGTCACAATCGCTGGCACGGGCATATTGCAAACTAAACCAGGCCAACAAAACGCCAGCCACGTCGGCCACCATGTACCAGAACACCATCAAAAAGAAGTATTCAAACCAGCGCAAAAGCAGGCTGCGAGCAACCTGTTCGTTCATGTGCTCGGCGTCTTCCGTCAGTGCCACTTCTGGTACAGATAAGTGGCGCTCAGCACAGTGGTAAGCGCCCTGAATGTCGCCGTGAGCCAAATCGTGGCGATAGGCGTCTAAATGCTGGCGAATGCCCATATGCGACAACACGTATATCAGCAGCAACACCTCCACCAACGCCGTTGGCAGCCCCCACAGCCAGCGCTGACTGTAAAAAAACAAGCCAGCCAACACCGCCGCCGGCAGCAGTACCACCAGGGCATAGCGCAGATGCCGATGCCAATCGGCAAACGACCTGACACGCTGCCATTGCTGCAACCACCAGGCAAAAGTGCGGCTACGCGTGGAACGCGCGGTCAGCGGCAGCTGGTTTTTGGCCAGCAAGGCAATAAACACAATCAGAAATTTCACGACACCTCCCAGGTTGTGGCGGGCAACTCAGTCATTCCCAACGCTTGCGCCAATCGCATCCAGTCGAACGCCGGACCAGGGTCCGTTTTGCGCCCGGGCGCTATGTGCTCATGGCCAACGATGCGATGACCAATGGGGTAATGCTGTTGCAGGACAGGCACCAGTGCTGCCAGCTGCTGATATTGTTGTTCACTGTAGGGCACATCATCACAGCCCTCTAACTCGATGCCAATGGCAAAGTCGTTGCATTCCACCCGACCGGCAAACTCAGAGCGGCCGGCGTGCCAGGCACGTTGATCAAATGCGACAAACTGAATGACCTGACCGCTGCGCTCGATCAACACATGGGCCGACACTTTAAGGTCAGCAATCTCGGCAAAGTAAGGGTGAGCTTCAGCATCGAGCTGATTTTGAAAGAACTGCTGCACATGACCGCCACCAAACTGACCCGGCGGCAGACTGATGTTGTGCAGCACCAAGGCTGACACATCGCTGTCAATCGGGCGCGGACCAAAGTTGGGCGATGGGCACCAATGCGCTTGTTCCAGTACGTGCTGGCGAATCGTCCAGCCGTTTTGTTTGTTATTCACCAACTATTCCTACACAACGCCTACGCAAACCCTACACAACGCCCACTGAGTGCTTACTCAGTGCCTACCCCGTAGGCAATGACCGCAGTTTGGCATAAAACCTCATGATGGATATAGTCGCAGCCGGGCACAGCCGCGTTACCGGCGGCTGCATGGTCAAATTGCCCCAACAACAATAGGTCGCACCGCGCAACTGGGTCTCGCCGATCACTGCTGTGCAGCTTAAGCCGACCACAAGGAGAAAATAGATGACCCCAGAACAAGAATTTTCGATCGTGACATTGATCAAAACGGTCAATGGCTGGGCTTGGGGCCCACCCATGCTGCTGTTGATTGCCCTCACCGGTTTGTTTTTAACCATTGGCCTGAAAGCCTTTCCTATTCGTAACTTAGGCCGTGGTTTTCGCAACTTATGGCAAGGCCGCAACGGCGATGGCAAGGGCGACATTTCTGGTTTTAACGCCCTGATGACCTCACTGTCCGCCACCATTGGTACCGGCAACATCGCTGGTGTGGCCACCGCCATTGCCGCCGGTGGCCCTGGGGCATTGTTCTGGATGTGGCTGATAGCCCTAGTGGGCATGGCGACCAAGTTTGCCGAAGCCGTGTTGGCGGTGCAGTTCCGCGAAAAAAATGACGAAGGCAACTACGTCGGCGGCCCCATGTATTACATTCGCAATGGCTTGGGCGCTAAGTTCAAGTGGCTGGCAGCCGCCTTTGCGTTTTTCGGCATGATCGCTGGCTTCGGTATCGGTAATGGCGTGCAATCCAACTCGGTGGCCGATGCCATGCATTCAGGCTTTGGCGTGCCAGAATGGGCCTCGGGTGCAGTGTTAATGGTGTTGGTGGCGCTGGTGTTGCTCGGTGGCATTCGCCGCATCGCAGAAGTGGCGGGCAAGCTGGTGCCCTTGATGGCCATCGCCTACGTGCTGGCCGGCATCGTACTGCTGGTGATCTACGCCGACCGCATTCCCGATGCCATCAGTTTGATTGTGACCCACGCCTTTACACCCATTTCCGCCGTGGGCGGCTTTGCTGGCGCCACTGTGTGGGCAGCGATTCGCTTTGGTGTGGCACGCGGGGTATTTTCTAACGAGGCGGGTCTGGGCAGTGCGCCCATTGCCCACGCAGCGGCGCAAACCAACAGCCCGGTGCAGCAAGGCAGCATCGCCATGCTGGGGACTTTTATCGACACCTTGATCATCTGCACCATCACTGGCTTGGTGATTGTCGCCTCCGGCGCTTGGCAGTCGGGTGATTCAGGCGCCAACCTGACCGCTGCTGCGTTTAACGCTGGCTTACCGGACATCGGCCAATACATAGTGACCGTCGGCTTGGCGGTATTTGCGTTCACCACCATCATCGGTTGGTCGTTTTATGGCGAAAAGTGCACCGAATACCTGTTTGGCAGCAAATCCGTGCCGGTATACCGGGTGATTTGGATCATCGCCATTCCCATTGGCGCCACCCGCGAGCTCGACTTAGCCTGGCTGGTCGCCGACACCCTTAACGCCATGATGGCGCTGCCTAACCTGATTGCGCTGCTGCTGCTGTCGCCGGTGGTGTTCCGCCTGACGCGTGAGTTTTTGGCAGACCCCAAGCCTGATAGCAGTAAAGAGCAACAGTCGTAATCTTTGATCTTGATCGCCCACTTTCTCAGGGCAACTGAGGCGGCTAAAATGCCGCCTTATTTTTTTGCGGACAACACCATGCAACTGAGCCAACACCTCGACACCGTGCGCGCCAACGTGTGCAGTGCCCTCGCTGAAGACGTCGCCGGCGGCGACATCACTGCCCAGCTCATTCCTGCCAACCAGCAGGCTAAAGCCCGGGTGATTAGCCGTGATCGCGCCATCATTGCTGGCCGTGCTTGGGTGGATGAAGTCTTTCGCCAGCTCGACCCCAGCGTGCAGGTGACCTGGCGCGTACGCGAAGGCGAATGGGTGCGGCCCAATCAAGTGTTGTTTGAACTGACTGGCGCTGCGCGCTCTTTGCTAACGGGCGAGCGCTGCGCGCTGAACTTTTTGCAAACGCTGTCTGGCACCGCCACACGCTGCCGACGCTACGCCGACAGCGTGCAAGGCACCGGCGTAAAGCTGCTGGACACGCGCAAAACCCTGCCGGGCCTTCGCATCGCACAAAAGTACGCCGTGCAAGTAGCTGGCTGCTACAACCACCGCATTGGCTTGTTTGATGCGTTTTTGATCAAAGAAAACCACATTGCTGCCTGTGGCGGCATTCGCCAAGCCATTGAGAGCGCACGACAAATTGCCCCCGGCAAACCGGTCGAAGTGGAAGTCGAAACCTTCGAGCAGCTAGAGCAAGCCTGCCAAGCTGGCGCCGACATCATCATGCTGGACAACTTCAGCCCCGCCGACATGAGCCAAGCCGTAAAGCAAGTTCACGCCACCAATGGCAAGCGACCTATGCTGGAAGCCTCTGGCGGCATCACCGACGCCACCCTGCGCGACTACGCCCTCACCGGCGTAGATTACATCTCTATTGGTGCACTGACCAAGGACTGCCAAGCGGTGGATTTGTCGATGCGCTTAGCCACGAAATAACCGCTACAAAGTGTTACAAACGGCGCGTTCAAAACGCACCGGGTGACAATCTTTGTCACTATGTGCCGGCCCCGCTCACGGCAAAAAACTGAGCCGCGTCAAGGCAGGTGAAAACTGCCAACCAGTGCACGAAAAATAGCCTTGTGAGGGCATTTTAAAGTTGGCACACTTATCGCAAGTCATGTGATGCATGGCTTGCTTCATCAGCGAAGCAAAATTAAACCAACTCAGGCCGGTGCACCGGGGCTCCCGCGCTAAGCCTGAAGATTCTCAGAGTGGAGAAGACACATGAAAGCACAAATGCAAAAGGGTTTTACCCTGATTGAATTGATGATCGTAGTAGCGATCATCGGTATTCTGGCCTCTATTGCAGTACCGGCCTACCAAGACTACACAGCACGCGCTCAAGCAGCAGAAGGTGCGAAAATTGTGGCTGGAGTACAATCTGATATTGCCGTGTTTCTCGCCGAAAAGGGTAATTTGACTGGCGTGGGTAAAGACCCCGGCATTTCAGCAGCTGTTAGTAAGTTAGATGGTAAGTATATTTCTAAAGTTGCAATTGGCCAGGACGACGGTAAATTGACCGTAACTTTTGATGCAGGCAGTGTCAGTGGTAAAAATATGGTTCTTACCCCATCTACTGCTAATGGGCAAATTACTGGCTGGACATGCGCAGGTACCTTGCCAGCCCAGCACCTGCCAAGCGGCTGCCGCTAATTTAATCTCGCTATAATGATAAAGGCCCCTCATTTGGGGCCTTTTTTTTCTCAAGGATAATGTAATGCCCCTCCACGTTCCCTATAGATTTTTCACCGTATCAGCGGCCATATTTTTTATCTCCGGAATGGCTGCCTTGCTGTATCAAAGTTTATGGTCGCGCTATTTAGGCCTGCTATTGGGTCATGCTGCCTTTGCACAAACCCTGGTATTAGTGATCTTTATGGGCGGCTTAGCTATCGGGTCGGTGGTCGGTGGTCGCTTAGCAGAGCGCAGCCACAACCCGCTGCTGATCTATGCCATCGTTGAAGGCTTGCTGGCGTTATTTGGCATTGGCTTTCATGGCGCATTTGTGGGGGCGATGAATGGCCTATTGTATGGCGATTTGCACGCTGGCAGTTGGCTAAAGTGGGCACTCGCTGCCAGCTCAGTGTTACCGCAAACCGTTATGTTGGGAGTAACCTTCCCGTTAATGGCCTCAGTGTGGATGCGTTTATCCCAGCAGGCGGCCGGCCACTCCATTGCTTGGCTTTATTTTACCAATAGCCTAGGGGCTGGTCTGGGGGTGTTAGTCGGTATATTTGTCTTGGTACCTACCATGGGGTTACCCGGCACCATGCTAACTGCAGGGTTACTTAATGCCGTGGTGGCACTGGTGGCCTATGGCTATAGCAAGCAATTAAATACACCGATACCAGAAACCAAGCATTATCAAACAGCGAGTGATTCTAGTAACACGCCCTCGTTCTCATTCAACAGCCGTATTATTTTATTGGTTGCCGCCGGCACAGGCTTGGCTTCTTTTATTTATGAAATTGCCTGGATTCGTTTGCTAGCTTTGGCCTTAGGGGCCAGTACCCATACCTTTGAGCTCATGTTAAGCGCCTTTATTGTCGGCTTAGCGCTGGGCGGCTTTTATGTACGCAACCACAAATTTAAGGGTAACTCGGCGCTGTATTTGGTCGCTTGGGTGCAAGTCGCTATGGGATTGGCGGCACTGTTTTCGCTATTGGTATTGGGGCAGTCGTTTAATTGGGTTTCTTGGTTTTTAAATACCGTGCAGCGCAATGCCGATGGCTATCAACTGTATACTTGGTTTAGCTCCACAGTTGCCTATATGGCCATGCTCCCGGCGACCTTTTTGGCCGGTATGACCTTGCCCCTACTCACCCATAGCCTGCTGCAAGTTGAAGGCAAAGAAGGCGCTGTTGGACGCTTATATGCTGTGAATACCTTAGGCAGCATTGCCGGTATTTTGCTGGCCACTTACTGGTTATTGCCCGCCCTGGGTGTGGATGGCGCCATTATTTTAGCCGCCGCCTTGGACTGCGCCCTAGGGCTGCTGTTATTGGCCTGGTTATGGCAACAACAACAGCTTGGCCGCTGGAGCCTGGCAAATGCATTCGCTCTTGTCGTTTTGGGGCTTTTCTTGGCACTACAACAGGCCATGATCGATCCGGTAAAAATGGCTTCAGGTGTCTATCGGCACGGCAAGATCCAAAACCATGACAGCACGGAACTAGTCTTTCATGAGGATGCCAGAACTGCCTCTATTACCGTAGCGAAAGAACATCTTGATACTGGAGAGATAGTAAGCGTAATTAAAACCAATGGAAAACCAGATGCGAGCCTATCAAGCTCTGATTCGGGAGCTCCAGATGAGCGAACGATGACATTGACAGCATTGTTGCCCCTATTAATGCATGAGCAGCCTTCACATATTGGCAATATCGGCTTTGGTTCAGGCATGACTGTCGATACCGCATTAATTGATCCAAGACTCAAAGAAGTGATTAATGTAGAAATTGAGCCGGCCATGGTAGAAGGGGCTCGCATCGCCTTTTCTGAACAGCTTCCCAGGGTATTTACCGACCCCAGAGTGACTATGGTATATGACGATGCCAAGTCGTATTTTGCCAATCAAAATATAACCTTTGATATTTTATACTCAGAGCCATCTAACCCTTGGGTCAGCGGCGTTGCCAACTTATTTACAGAAGAGTTTTATCGCTTTATCAAAACTCGTTTAAATGATAAGGGCATCTTCTTACAATGGATTCAGCTGTATGAAATCGATACGCAATTATTGACCAGCATCCTAAAGCCATTAGACCAGCATTTTCAGCACTACACAGCATTCACCTCCAATACCGACTTACTGATCGTTGCTTCCAATAGCAACAACCTTCAAAGCTTTGATGCATCCGTACTGGAGCAGCCAGCCATGCAGCGGAGACTGCAGCGTATTGGCATCGGCGGCACTTTTGACCTCAGTAAATCAGTATTATTTTCTGAGCGCTTGCTAAGGCCTTGGCTGCGTCAACATGGCATTGCCAACAACTCAGACTATTTCCCCATTGTTGCACTGAACGCTCCAGAAAAGCGCTTTGCTCGCAAAGCTGCTTTAGAGCTTTTGTCACTACAGCAAAACTGGATTGTGCAAGACCTCGTCAACACGCCTTTTGAGCAGATATCCAATGTTGACGATAGCTTATTGTTTGATGAGCAGTACTCTGACCTGAACAACTTAATGGCTTACTGGCGTGGTGATGAAGCGCTTCGCCAAGGGCAACCGTACGTTCCATTGGCTGTGTGTCACCCGGCAATAGCGCCAGCTGTTGTCGCTGAGCAACTTCGCATGGCTGTTAACGCCAGCATGATGTTAGAAAGTGAAGAAGGCACCAAACGCCTGCTGACGTTATTAAAACAGCATGGCTGCCTTGAGCGCCAGCCCGAGCTTGCTGCCCTGTTCGAGCTGTACCAAAGCATCGCTTTACGCGATTACCCTGCCGTTTTAGCGAACGCGCGGCAACTACTGACCCAAGGCTCTCAGCTGATTCTACCTGAGTGGCTACGCAGCTATGCCTTGTGGGCTGCGCTTCATCAACCCAGCACCAC
Source organism: Bacterioplanes sanyensis (assembly GCF_014652515.1). Classification (GTDB taxonomy): domain Bacteria; phylum Pseudomonadota; class Gammaproteobacteria; order Pseudomonadales; family Oceanobacteraceae; genus Bacterioplanes; species Bacterioplanes sanyensis. The sequence continues at coordinate 50,530 of NZ_BMYY01000005.1, forward strand.
GGTGGCTGACTGGCTGAAGCCCGAAGTCTCTGACATACTCATTAACCATCTGATGTATAGCATGCTCCAAGCCCGTCAAAACTAGCAATGGCTGCCCAGCTGGGCTGGGCAGCCTATTTGTGTTAAGGAACCGCCATGATGCCTGCGTTAACCGGCCTCCCCAAACGACTGGTTGAAAACCAACTGTTAGAAGCAGAGCAAGCCGCCGCTCTGCTGGACAAAGCAAAAAAAGAGAGTACCAGCTTTACTGCCTTGGCTGTAAGCGAGGGCAAGGTCAAAGCGGTGACCATGGCCCAACTGGCCTCAGAAGAATTTGGTTTGCCCTTATTTGACCTTGCCGCCATCGAGCAGGAGTCCATGCCGGTGGACCAAGTCAGCCGTGAACTGATTGAAAAGCACCGCGTGATTCCCCTGTTCCAGCGGGGCAACCGCTTATTTGTAGGGCTCAGCGACCCCTCTAACATCTTGGCTGTTGATGAGATCAAGTTTAATACCGGCATGTCCGTTGACATGGTGCTGGTTGAAGAAGATAAGCTCGCCATCGCGGTAGACCGCTTTATCTCTGCCAGCGATACCGGCTTTGGTGATCTGGGCGATGACGAAGACCTAGATCTTGAAAGCCCTCAAGAAGAAGACAAAAAGCAGGATGACAACGACGGCGCCGATGATGCCCCGATCGTTAAGTTTATTAACAAAATGCTGCTGGATGCGGTCAAGCAAGGCTCCTCTGACTTGCACTTTGAGCCCTACGAAAAGCGCTACCGGGTACGCTATCGCACCGATGGCGTTCTGCATGAAGTGGCCAGCCCGCCGGTCAACCTGGCCGGTAAAATCGCCGCACGCTTAAAGGTGATGTCACAAATGGACATTTCTGAGCGGCGCATTCCGCAAGATGGCCGTATCAAGATGAAGATCTCCAAAAATCGTGCCATCGACTTTCGGGTAAACACCTTGCCTACCTTGTTTGGCGAGAAGATTGTACTGCGGATTCTTGACCCGTCCTCTGCCCAATTAGGCATTGATATGCTGGGCTATGAGCCAGAGCAGAAAAAACTCTACATGGACGCCTTGCATAAGCCCCAAGGCATGATTTTGGTGACAGGGCCGACCGGCTCGGGTAAAACTGTCTCCCTCTATACCGGCCTGAACATCCTCAATGTTGAAGGCACGAATATCTCCACCGCCGAAGACCCAGTAGAGATTAACCTTGAGGGCATCAACCAGGTCAATGTCAGTGCCAAAGTCGGCCTAGATTTTGCCGCCGCCTTGCGCTCCTTCCTGCGCCAAGACCCTGATGTGGTCATGGTGGGGGAGATTCGTGACCTGGAAACCGCCTCCATCGCCATCAAAGCCGCTCAAACCGGTCACTTGGTGCTTTCGACACTGCATACCAACAGTGCCGCCGAAACCCTGACCCGCTTGGCCAATATGGGCGTGCCTGCCTTTAATATCGCCACTTCCGTCACCTTGATTATTGCCCAGCGCTTAGCCCGCCGGTTATGCAAGAGCTGCAAAAAGCCAGCGAACATCCCCAAAGAAGCCTTATATGAAGCCGGCTTTACCGATGCACTGCTAGCAGAAGCGGAGATACACCAGCCTGTGGGCTGTAGCGAGTGCAGCGATGGTTATAAAGGCCGGGTGGGCATTTATGAAGTCGTCAGAATCACAGACTCGATCTCACGCATTATTATGGAAAACGGCAACTCCATTCAGATTTCTGACGCAGCGCGTAAAGAGGGCTTTAATGACCTACGCACTTCCGCCTTAATGAAGGTGGCACAAGGGGTTACCAGCCTGGAAGAGGCGAACCGTGTCACAACCGACTAGCGCTGGCATTGGAACTCAGCTTTGATTGATATATAACGCCGCTATCGTTACAGGAACTCAGGTTATGGCAAAACAGCAACAGTCGACCCCTTTTTCATGGGAAGGTGTTAACCGCCGGGGCCAGAAAGTGCGCGGTGAGCTTAACAGTCAAAACCCTGCCATGGTTAAGGCGCAACTGCGCAAGCAAGGGGTAACGCCCACCAAAGTCAAACGGGTCACCGAGCCACTGTTTGGCATTGGCGGCAAAAAGAAGAAAAAGATCAAGCCCGTTGATATTTCGTTTTTCATTCGCCAAATGGCCACCATGGTCAAGGCTGGTGTTCCCTTAGTACAGGCCTTCGACATCGTTGCTGAAGGCATTGATAACTACACTATGAAGGAGCTGATCTTTGCCATTCGCGATACCGTCGCAGCCGGTAACGATTTTGCTTCGGCACTCAAAGAACACCCGGAACACTTTGATGAGTTAACCTGCAACTTGATCGAATCTGGCGAGCAATCAGGTGCCCTAGAAACCATGCTGGAGCGGGTTGCTAACTACAAAGAAAAAACCGAACTGCTAAAAGCAAAAATTAAAAAAGGTTTGACCTACCCCATAGCAACGTTGGTAGTTGCTATTATTGTAACCGCTATTCTTCTGATCAAAGTAGTACCGACCTTCTCTTCCATGTTTGCCAGTTTCGGTGCCGCCCTCCCTGCTCCAACACAGTTTGTTGTGAACTTATCTGAAATCGCTCAAGCTTATTATTTGCATGCATTTGCAGTACTTATAGCCTTAGGGTTTGGCTTTTCAGAAGGGCGCAAACGCTCAGAAGCCTTTAGAGACAGGGTGGACGAGCTTGTACTCAAGATGCCAGTATTTGGTGACTTGATTCAAAAAGCCGCCATTGCCCGCTATGCGCGCGTTTTATCCACCACCTTTGCTGCCGGTGTGCCACTGGTGGATGCATTAACCTCGGTAGCCGGCGCAGTGGGTAACGTGGTTTACCGTAAAGCGGTACTTAAAGTGAAGGAAGAAGTCTCAACAGGCCAGCAAATGCACTTTGCTATGCGCTCGACGGGTGTTTTCCCCAATATGGTGATTCAAATGACCAGTATTGGCGAAGAGTCGGGTGCTCTGGATGCCATGCTGGATAAAGCCGCTACCTATTATGAAAACGAAGTGGACGATGCCGTGGACAATATGACGGCATTAATCGAGCCTTTTATTATGTCTTTCTTGGGTGTGGTGATTGGTGGTTTGATCATCGCCATGTACCTGCCAATCTTTATGATGGGTAGCGTGGTTTAATGGTTGATTTATATGCCCTGCAAACGCCAGTGGTACTGATTCCACTGGTTGTTATCGTGAGTTTGCTGGTCGGCAGTTTTCTCAATGTGGTGATTCTGCGCTTGCCGATCATGCTGTTCCGTGAGTGGAAACGCGAGTGCAGCACATTGGATGACAACCTACCCAAGCACCCAGCGCTAGATGATCTTGATGCGCCATACAATCTAGTAAAGCCAGATTCCCATTGCCGCAACTGCCAGGCACCGGTGAAGCCCTGGCAGAACATTCCTGTCGTCAGCTTTTTATTGCTGAGAGGTAAGTGTGCCAGCTGTGGTACTCGAATCGGTTGGCGCTACCCTGTGGTTGAAGCGGCTACTGGGCTGCTGTCCTTGGTTGTAGCGCTTTACTTCCCTTGGGGCTGGCCGTTGGCGGCCATGCTGCTGTTTACTTGGCTGTTAGTAGCCATGTCAGTGATCGATATCGATCATCAAATTCTGCCAGACAGCATGACGCTAGGGCTGATGTGGATTGGCTTGCTGCTCAATACACAAGCGATGTTCGTACCACTGGAATCAGCCGTATTGGGCGCTGCCGGTGGCTATATGGCCCTGTGGTCAGTGTATTGGCTGTTTAAGCTGGTTACCGGCAAAGAAGGCATGGGCTTTGGTGACTTTAAGTTATTGGCAGCATTGGGCGCTTGGCTCGGCGTTGGCGCGTTACCGATAATTATCTTGCTGTCGTCTCTGGTGGGTGCCGTGGTGGGTATTGCCGGCATTTTGATTATGGGACGTGATAAAAACCTGCCAATTCCCTTCGGCCCTTATTTGGCTGCCGCAGGCTGGATTGCAGCCCTGTGGGGCGAAAATCTGATGGGTTGGTATCTCTCAATACTATAGTCCCACACCCCTGCGAACCCTACGCAAGTATCGCCCCTCGAGTTACACCTGTGTCGCATACGTCTGCCAAAACGGCTTTGCAGCTCTGGCAGACGTAGTTACACTGCCGGCCCAAACTCACTTGCTTACATTAATATGAGCACACTCATCATCGGCCTGACCGGCGGTATTGGCAGCGGCAAAAGCGCAGCGGCCGACTATTTTAGCAGTCAGGGCATTTGCGTCGTCGATGCGGATCAAGTCGCCCGGCAGGTGGTAGAGCCAGGCGAGCCGGCTTGGCATGCCATTCGCGAGCATTTTGGTGAGCAAGCCTTGCTTGAAAGTGGCCAGCTCGATCGCGCCTGGTTGCGCCAGCAAGTATTCAACGACGACCAGCAACGCAAATGGCTGGAGCAGCAGACTCACCCACGCATTCGCGAGCGCATTATTACAGCCCTAGAGGACGCCACCTCGCCTTATGCCATACTGGAAACACCGCTGTTGTTTGAATCCGGTCAGCATGAACTGGTGCATTCAAGCTTGGTGATTGATGTCGATGAAGACACTCAGGTAGCACGCGCCAGCGCACGCGACGGCAATAATGCCGAGCAAATTCGTCGCATCATAGCGGCGCAAATGCCGCGCCAGCAGCGCCGTCAGCGGGCTGATCGCATCGTTGATAACTCCGGCACTCTGGAGCAGCTTCAGCAACAACTGCAACACTGCCACCAACACTATTTAGAACTGAGCCGTACCTATGAAAGTTAATTGCCCAACCTGCCAACAAGCCGTTGAATGGACGCCAGAAAGTCGCTATCGGCCCTTTTGCAGCGAGCGCTGCAAACTGATTGACTTGGGCGAGTGGGCCAGTGAGGGCCATGCCATTCCTGGCAAGCCCGCCGATGAAGAGCTGATGTCAGAGCAGTGGCAGCAAGAGCAAAATCGACCGCACTAGCGCATCGCCTCAACGCTAAAGACCTGCTGCAAGCATTCGCCATCAGCAAAACACAGCTCGATCATGGGCTTGGCCGGCAGCGGCAAGTTGAGCTGCATCAGCATCAGGTGATAGCCACCGGATGCAAACGCTTGCTGGCCTTTGGCTGGAATCTCTACAGCTGGAACTTCACGCATGCGCATGACGCCGTCTTGGTGGGTGTGGGTATGCAGTTCGATGCTGCCAGCCCAATCCGCCTTTGCTGATACCAATGAGCGCACCTGCTCGCCAGCGTTATGCACCGTCATAAACGCCGCGCTCATACTTCGGCCCGGTATCGGCTCGCGAATCACGGCATCGCTGACTGTGATCGTATCGGCCCAGCTGCTTGAGCTGATCAGTGCCATCATCATTAATATCCAACGCATGTGCTTTCCTATTATGATCGACATAAAAACAGCAGCACTTTACATTAAGCGCCGCTGACGGCGAACCGCATCGCCTGCGACTTATGGTCACATAGCCCTTCACACTGGTGCTTGCCAAGGCTCACTGAAAAAGTAACCGCTCAAGCCATCGACGCCGGCTTCACGAACGACGGCCACATCCGCTTCATGCTCCAAACCTTCGGCAAATACCGACAGCGCCTGACTGTGAGCGATCTGCACCATGGACTGCAAATAGAAGCGTTGGTCTGCTGCCGCATGACAATTGCGGTTTAAGTGTCCTGCCAGTCGCACATAGTTCAGAGGTAAGCGCTGCAAATAGCTAAACGCTTGGCGGCCGCTGCCAACTTGGTCAACGCCCAGCTGCACGCCGATTTCAGCAAGCTGAGTCGCCAACTGTTGCAAACGCAGCTCAATATGAGCAATGGCAAACTCAGGTACTTCAAAGGCGATCAAAGGACATAACTCAGGCACGCTGGCCAACCGTTGCAACAGCCGCTGGCAGGCGGCCTCATCGCAAATGGTAGAAGGCGATAAATTAATGCAACACGGCAGGCCATCGCCCTGCTGCATTGCCTTCAACATCACCTCCAACACAGCTTCGACAATCAGCAGATCAAAGCCACTGGCCAACTGATGCTGCTCCGCTAGTGGCCAAAAACGCGCTCCACTTAGCCAATCGTCGCCGCACTTCACTCGGCTAATCACCTCTAACTGCAGCGGTTGCTCGGCACCAGGATGGGTAAAAACCGGCAAATACAGCAGTTCAATATCGCGCTGCTCCAATGCCTGCTGTAGCTGCTGACGCCAGAGCCCGGCGCTGCGCGGTTGACTGGCTGCCTTGGCCCCATTGCCTGAATCTAAATAGCAATCCGACTGAGCATTGCGCTGACAGTGCCTGAGTGCTTCATCCGCGGCACTCAAGGCCTGACTCAACTGGCCACGCTCACCTTCGAGCCACACCCCACCTAGGTGAAATACCTGGTTCTGACGGTCGTTCAAGATACCGCTGGCCAAATGCTCGAAGCAATGTGTCAGCCGCTGCTGAGCACTCTGTTGGTCGCTACCGGGCAGAAATACGACGAAATCTGCCCCCGTGCGCCGCCCGCACAGCGCTTCACTTGGCAACCACTGTACTAACGCCTGCGCCACAGATTGCAACAGTTCATCACCTTGCTGGCGTCCTTGCTGTTGGTTAAAGCGGGCAAAATCACGCAATTGCAGCAGCATCAACACACCACGGTAGCCCTCACCTGAGCTGAGCAAGTGCTCAAGGCGTTGGTCAAAACCGCGCCGGTTCAGCAGACCTGTGACTGCATCGTGAAAGGCTTCCTCACGCAAACGCTCCGCCAGCGCCGACTGCTCAGAAAAAATACGCTTTAACGTGCTCACCGTGCGGTTCATGGCACGCACCATACTGCCCAACTCGCGAGTTTTAGGAATATCCGACTGCAGTTGCCAACGCCGCTCACATAAGGCTTGGGCCTGCTGCTCTACCCGCGCCAATGGCCGCAACATCCAGCTGAGCAGGCCTTGCAAAGCGAGTAATGCCAGCATGGCAACCGCCACAAACCACAGTGTTTCCTGGCGTACCATGGCCCATAAATCGCGGTAAGCAAAATCGGTATGACTCACCACCTTCACTTTGCCCAACCGACTCCACCCCGCTACCACGTCCGCCTCAGCCGGTTCTGTGCTCAATGGAAGCCAGCGGCGAAACCAAGTAGGCGCAGAATGAACCAGCGCAGCGTCCGCTTGGCGCTGAAGCACACGGCCGCTCACCATGTGCAGTTCAATGCGCTGAAAAAAGCCACGGTCGAACAACACATCCATTTGTCGCTGCAACGACACCTCGTCTGCCTCAGCAAGGTTAGACATACTCAACGCTAAGGCTGTGGCGGCATCATAAGCGCGGGCATCGAGTTGCTGTTGAAAGAACGCTCGCCCGTTGCTGACCGTCAGCAGCAAGCTGCCTGTCATCAGAGCCAACACCAAGGCGCTGGTCAAAAGTGAGAACTGCTGTCTGAGCGTCATGCTCTTATCCTTATAAGTCCATCCCCTGCCGGTTCATGCGCACGCGCAAATCGGTCCAGCGGTCCAGCTTGTTGGGGTTGCCCATTAAAATACCCTGACCTTTCATTTTATCCAGCCACATGCCCTCAGCATTAAAACTGTAAACCGGTGCTAAATCCGTTCGCTTACTGGCAAGCAAAATGCGATCGGTTAAGTTATCTAGCACCAGCGGCACGGCATCCGGTGTTGGAAAGTAAGTTAACACCATATGCGCTTGATTCAGCTGCAGCGCCTTGACGTAGGTAATACGCAGACGATCGACCGGAACGCCCAGTTTGACCAGCGAATAATATTTAGCAATGACGTAGTCTTCGCAGTCGCCTCCGTGGGTACCTAACGACTCAAACGGGCTGGCCCAGTAGTCGTCCTGTTGCCAGTGCTGCGCATCGCTAACAAACGGCACCTGATCGTTAAAAAACTGATTCACCCCACGCAACTGCCGCTCCAACGACTCACCACTGAGCTGCTGCAGTTGCTCGCGCCACAAACGCAAGCGCTGAGCGGCGGCTTCATCGTACTGTTGCTGCGCCAGCTCGATGCTTTTGTCTGGCACCCAGTCCATCGCATCGGCCAACACCCCAAAGGCCGCCACCAACACTAGCCCGAGAACCAACCCGAGAGGTGCAGCCAACAGTAAACGCCTGCTAGGAGACTGCAGACGCGAGGCAAGGGCTATCAGTTTGGAAGAAAGAGACAGCATCATCCGCCGCTGACATTGATATTCATCACAGTATATTAGAGGCTCTCCCACTAAAGTGAAGCGTGATGGGCAAAACCCCAGTATTTGCACCGGCTGGCTGCTATCCTTAATTTTCAATCATTTTTTGGCGAGACACAGACTGCTGATATGTCCGAAACGCTGACCCCTGCCGCGCGCCTGCGCCAGCACTTCTCCAGCCGCGTGATTAATCAGGTGCGACAGCTGCTGGATATTTGGCGTCGCTTGCCAGAGCTGCAATGGTCCAAACAAGCCATGAATGATTTTATTCTGGCGACCGAAAAGCTGGCACGCTTTGCCCAACGCTTCAAGGCTGAGCGTCACGAAAGCATTGCTCGCGACATGCTGATCATCCTGCAGCAAATTCGCCCCGGACGTAGCCCGAATACGGCTCAGCTGGAGCAACTCAACCATCATGTGTTGCTGCTGAGCCAAACAGCCTTACGCCATACTGATGACGACAACGCCGATCATCTCATTCCTAGCAAAAAGCCGGTTTATATCGCCCTCGCCGATACCGATAATGCCCTCACCATGGCCGAGCAGATGCAGTACTTTGGCTTGCTGCCAGAGCTCAAGCGTACTACCCACGATTTTGTCGAATCGCTGCAACAGCGTCATCCGTCTGCCATTGTTATGGACATCGACTTCGGCGGCCAAGGCGCAGGCATCGACTTGGCCGATCGCATTCAACAAAGTCGTGATATCTCGCTGCCCATTATTTTTACCTACCGCAGCGCCGCACCGACCATAGTCGAGCGCCTAAATGCCATGCGCCACGGCGGCGTTGGCATGTATCCAGATACGGAAGTGCAGTTGGTGATTGGCCACTTGGAGCAGCTCCTAGACCACTCACCTCAGCCACCTTATAAGATATTGGTAGTTGACGACTCACGAGCGCAAGCCACCCATGCCGCCAGCGTGCTGAATAAAGCCGGTATGCTGAGCCAAGTTAGCAATGATCCACTGCAGGTCTTAGATGCTCTGGCCAGCTTCAACCCAGACTTAGTGTTAATGGACATGTACATGCCCGAGTGCAACGGCATGGAGCTGGCCAAAGTCATTCGCCAGCAACGCGAGCATCTAAATCTGCCCATTATTTATCTTTCCGGTGAAGACGACCGCGAGCGTCAGCTAGAAGCCATGGCCGAAGGCGGTGATGACTTTCTGACCAAACCGGTAGAGCCCGGCCATTTGCTCACCACCATTCGTACTCGGGTAGAGCGCTCCAGACAGCTGTACCGGCTCATCTCGCGTGATAGCCTAACTGGCCTGTTGAACCACACCCACATGCTGGAGACTCTGCAAGACTTACTTAACCGTCGTGGCAAGCGTCCACTCAGTTTTGTGATGGTCGACATCGACCACTTCAAAAACATCAACGACACCCACGGCCACCCAGTGGGCGATGTCGTGATTAAAAATCTGGCGCTGTTTTTGCGCCAAAACCTGCGCAAAAGTGACCCGATTGGCCGCTACGGTGGTGAGGAGTTCGCTGTGGTATTGCAAGACGCCGACGAGCAACAGGCACAAATCGTGATGGATAAAATCCGCAACAACTTCTCCAACCTGATCCATGCTGGCCTGCGCGAGCTGAAAGTGACGTTTTCCTGCGGTGTTGCACAATCAGCCGGCGAGAGCGCCGCCACCTTGGTGGAGCGTGCCGACCAAGCGCTTTATTGCGCCAAACGAGGTGGTCGCAACCAGGTCGCCATGGCCGGACCACCGCAAGCCGCCGCAGACGAATAACACCGCAGTGTTAATAGGTTCCCATTTCCCCTGTGGTTGGCTGGACGCTGCTCAGCCTTTGCGGCAAACTCGCTGTCTTTGCGCAACAGACCTATAACGGATATCGGCATGGCCAATTTTCTGGTGCTGCAGGGCCCCAATCTTAACCTACTGGGTACTCGCGAACCGCACATTTACGGCGCCACGACGCTGGTAGACCTAGAGCAACAGCTACAGCAACAAGCACAAACCGCAGGCCATCAGCTGCAACAGTTTCAAAGCAACGCTGAGCATGCTTTGATCGAGCGCATTCATGCTGCCCAGCAAGACGGCACGGATTTCATTATCATCAATCCGGCTGCCTTTACTCACACCAGTGTGGCCTTGCGCGATGCTCTGGCAGGGGTCGCCATACCGTTTATTGAAGTGCATATCTCCAATGTGCATGCCCGCGAAGCTTTCCGCCAGCATTCGTATTTGTCAGATCTGGCCATCGGTGTCATTTGCGGTCTGGGTGTGCAAGGTTATTCCCTGGCGCTAAGCGCCGCTATTGAGCAAGTGAGTCACGCCTAATATGTCTTGGATTCAAGCCCGACTGCACGCCCGTAAAGAACAGGTCGATGCCCTCGAGAACGCATTATTGGCTACTGGAGCCCTGTCCGTTACCTTGATGGACGACGCCGACCAGCCAATATTAGAACCAGAACTGGGCACGACCCCTCTGTGGGATCACACCCTATTGTTAGGCCTTTACGACGCCAGCACTGATGCCGAGCAACTGCCCCAACAGCTGCAGCAGGCCTATCAGGCGGAAGGGGGCGAGCAGCTGCCAACCTGCAAAATCGAAATTTTGGAAGACAAAGACTGGGTACGCGCATGGATGGATGATTACAAAGCCATGCCCTTTGGCCAGCGCTTGTGGGTGTGCCCAAGCTGGCAGCAACCTCCCGAGCCAGACGCCGTCAACCTGATGTTGGACCCTGGGCTGGCTTTTGGCACCGGCACTCACCCCACCACAGCACTGTGCCTGAGTTACCTAGACGGCGCTGTTCAAGGCGGCGAGCACATTCTCGACTACGGTTGTGGTAGCGGCATTCTCGGCATGGCCGCCTTGTTGTTGGGAGCAAACTTCATGACAGGTACCGACATTGACCCGCAAGCCCTAGAGGCAACGGCTGAAAATGCACGGCGCAACCACATTGATGCGCAGCGCTATCAGGTCTACTTGCCTGAGCAAACGCCCGCCCTGCAAGCCGACATCACCGTCGCCAATATTCTCGCTGGCCCCTTGCGTCAGCTGGCGGGTGACATTGCTCGGCTGACCCGCCCCGGCGGTTTGCTGGCGTTATCCGGCATCCTGGCCGAACAAGCTGAGGACGTGCGAGCCAGCTATCAGCCTTGGTTTGATATGGACGAGCCACGCTTGCTGGACGGCTGGGCGTTGCTCAGCGGTCGCAAACATCAGGAGAGCTAAAGATGGCTGTGCACGTCACACGCTGTCCCCATTGCCACACCACCTTTCGGGTGCGCGATGAGCATTTAAGCATTGCCAAAGGAGCAGTGCGCTGTGGCTCGTGCTTGCAAGTATTTAAGGCACCGGATTACTTCGTCGATGAGTCAGAAGTCGCGGCACCCGCGCCATCCACATCGCCACAGGCAGCGTCGAAGCCCAACGACGACGACATCGGCTTGATCTATGACGACATGGACAATGCCGCGGACAGTTCGGACGATGATGACGATTTCGGCCTGATTCATGACGACATGGAGCTCGACGAGGAAGACGACGAGGAAATTCCGGATCGCATCACCGATGACCCACTGTCTGACCTAGGCCTAAAAGAAGACACTCACCATAAAAAGAAACGGGTTGAGCGTGACGCCCTGATCGTCGATGACGCTTTTGTAAACTTTAATATTGCCGCCGAAGAGAACGACAGCAAAAACAGCAAAAGCGACGAGGCTTGGGCAGATGAGCTACTGATCGAAGATCAGGAAATCACCCTAGAGGACCTTGATCGCGGTGATGAGTTTAGCAAGCCGTTCTTCAGCGATGCTGGTGAGCCCGAAGATGATCCACAACAGCGTCCTGATCGCAACGACGGCATGACTCTGGGCAAAAACGACCTAGCCACTGAAACTCTGGAGCTGATCCCACCCGCCGCGCAACTGCGCATTAACGATGAACCGCTGCAGTTCTCTCAGCCGCGCCAACGCCGCCAGTTAGCTTGGGGATGGTTGCTCGGTAGCTTGCTGATGCTGTTACTGGCCGCCGCGCAAACGGCGTATTTTCGCTTCGATGATTGGTCACGCCAGCCACAGTGGCGCCCATGGTATGGTAAAGCCTGCAAGGCCATCGGCTGCGAGCTGCCCGCCATTCAGAATTTGGCCCGTATGACCACCCAGCACTTGGTGGTGCGCGCCCATCCCAAACTGGAAGGCGCACTGGTTGTCGACACATTAATCAATAACCTAGCCGATTACCCTCAACCTTTCCCTGACCTGGCGTTGGTGTTCCGCGATCTGAACGACAACCTGATCGCCAGCCGAGCGTTTTCACCACAGGAATATTTATCCGGTGAACTGGCTGGCCGGCGCGATATGCCGGTACGCACGCCTATTCATATCGCCTTGGAAATCGTGGACCCTGGCCCGAAAGCCGTGAGCTACGCCATTGAGCTGCTGCCCAATCAGCGGCCTTGAGTCAAGCCTTTTCGTGCACAAAAAACCAGCAATTGCCCCTTTATTCGCTGAGGGGTTGTGAGTATCATGTCGCGACTTTTTCGTCGCACATTTTTTGACCAAACGTAATCTGAACGTATGCCTGATATTGGCCCGTACACGCTGCCCAATCCCGTGATTCTGGCCCCCATGGCAGGAGTCACGGATCGCCCTTTCCGCCAACTGTGTCGTCAACTCGGCGCTGGCTTGGTGGTGGGTGAAATGGTGTCAGCAGATCCGAGCTTGCGCCACACACGCAAGTCTCAGTTGCGCCTGGATCATAGCGGAGAACCTGAGCCCATCGCGGTTCAGATTGTTGGCGGTGACCCGGAGATCTTGGCCAGCAGCGCGCGCTTTAATGCCAGCAATGGCGCTCAGATTATCGACATCAATATGGGTTGCCCGGCCAAAAAGGTCTGTAACAAGGCTGCCGGCTCGGCGTTACTAAAAGATGAAGCCCTGGTTAAAGACATATTGCAGGCCGTGGTCGAAGCCGTGGATGTGCCAGTGTCACTGAAAATCCGTACTGGCTGGTCGCCTGACCACCGCAATGCCCCGCGCATTGCAGAAATGGCGCAGGCAGCCGGCATAGTGTCCCTGGCCGTACATGGTCGAACTCGGGCCTGCGGTTATAAAAATACGGTTGAGTACGACACCATTCGTACCGTTAAGCAAACGGTTGATATTCCGGTGTTTGCCAATGGTGACATTACCAGCGCTCGCAAAGCGGCGGAGGTGATGCACTACACTGGCGCCGACGGTGTATTGATTGGCCGTGCTGCTCAAGGGCGGCCGTGGATTTTCCGAGAAGTGGCGCATTACTTGGCCACGGGTGAAGAACTGACAGCGCCGGACTTAACCGAAATAGAAAATATTCTCACCGCTCACATGGTCGCGTTGTATCAGTTTTATGGCGACTTCATGGGTGTACGCATCGCCCGCAAGCACGTCGGTTGGTATTTGCAGGAGCATGACCAAGCAAAGGCGTTCCGCAAAGCCTTTAACTCGCTGGAGAGCACCGAGCAGCAGCTTGAGGCCGTTGCGTCTTTTTTCAGGGACACAGTAAGACGAAAGGGGATGGCAGCATGAACACCGAATCTATTGAAAGGAAGGTTGACACCGTGACCGACTCAGCAGATATGAAAAATCATCTGCGTGCTCCTCTGGAGCCCACTCATACTTTGCGTGACAGCGTGGAAAAAGCGCTGCAAAACTACTTTGACCACCTCGATGGCCAGCCCGTTGTCGACCTGTACGACATGGTCCTGTCCGAAGTGGAAGCCCCACTGTTGGAAACGGTGATGAAGTACACCCGCGATAATCAGACCAAAGCCTCTGTGGTATTGGGGCTGAATCGCGGCACGCTGCGTAAAAAGCTCAAACAGTACGGAATGCTGTAACCTCGATTACCTCAAGCGGCCCTAGGCCGCTTTTTCGTTTTTAGCTTTCAAAAAACTGACTGAATGAACAAGATGACCACTATCACCCCCGTTCGTCGCGCTTTAATCAGTGTCTCTGACAAAACAGGCATTGTTGAGTTTGCCCAAGCCCTGCACCAGCTGGGCGTAGAAATCCTGTCTACTGGCGGCACCTATAAACTGCTGCTGGAAAACCAGGTGCCGGCTATCGAAGTGTCGGATTACACCGGCTTCCCTGAAATGATGGATGGCCGAGTAAAAACCCTGCATCCGAAAATTCACGGTGGCGTATTAGGCCGCCGCGGGCAAGACGATGCCGTCATGAGCGAGCACGAGATTCAGCCCATCGACTTAGTGGTCGTCAACCTCTACCCCTTTGCTGCCACGGTGGCGCGCCCAGATTGTGACTTGGCTCTGGCAATTGAAAACATCGATATCGGTGGCCCGACCATGGTGCGCTCGGCCGCCAAAAACCACGCTCATGTGGGCATCGTCGTTAACGCCGGTGATTACCAACAGGTGTTGACTGAGCTGCAACAACAGCAAGGCTTGAGTCACAAAACTCGCTTTGATTTGGCACTGAAGGCGTTTGAGCACACGGCGGCTTACGACGGCATGATTGCCAACTACCTAGGCACCATTGACCAGAGCGCTGAGCAACTCAGCGTTGACCAACGCCACGACTTCCCGCGCACCTTTAACAGCCAGTTCGTTAAAGCCCAAGACATGCGCTACGGTGAAAACCCACATCAAAACGCGGCGTTTTATGTCGAGGCCAATCCGCAAGAAGCCTCCATTGCTACCGCCAAGCAACTGCAAGGCAAAGCGCTGTCGTACAACAACGTCGCCGACACCGACGCCGCCCTAGAGTGCGTTAAGTCCTTCACCAAGCCGGCTTGTGTGATCGTCAAACACGCCAACCCGTGCGGTGTCGCCGTGGTGCCCGACGCTGATGGCGGCATTCGCGCCGCCTACGAGCTGGCCTTTGCCACCGACAGTGAATCTGCCTTTGGCGGCATCATCGCTTTCAACCGTGAGCTGGATGCCGATACCGCCAAGGCCATCGTTGACCGTCAGTTCGTGGAAGTGATCATCGCGCCCAGTGTGAGCCCAGAAGCCGTTGACGTGGTCGCCGCCAAGAAAAACGTGCGCTTGCTGGCATGCGGCCAGTGGGACACAGTGCGCAGCGCCGGTCTGGATTACAAACGTGTGAATGGTGGCTTGCTGGTGCAAGATCGCGACAATGGCATGATTCGCACGGAAGACCTGCAAGTGGTGACTCAACGAGCGCCTACCGAAGCGGAAATCAACGATCTGGTGTTCGCCTGGAAAGTGGCCAAGTTTGTTAAATCCAATGCCATTGTGTACGCCAAAAATCGCCAAACCGTCGGCGTGGGCGCCGGCCAAATGAGCCGCGTGAACTCCGCTCGCATTGCCGCCATCAAGGCCGAGCACGCCGGCTTAGCCGTAGAAGGTGCGGTGATGGCGTCGGATGCCTTCTTCCCCTTCCGTGACGGCATCGACAATGCGGCCCAAGCCGGCATTAAAGCCATCATTCAGCCCGGCGGCTCGATCCGTGACGACGAAGTCATTAAGGCAGCCGATGAAGCTGGCATCGCCATGGTGTTCACCGGCATGCGCCACTTCCGCCATTAAGCACAATGCGGCTGCTTGCAGTCGCTTGAACTGATGACCAGGCACGCTAGGTGCCTGACGGCAACATCGCGGGCTGCGCCCGCTTCTGCACACAGGAATGCAACATGAAGGTATTAGTGATTGGCTCGGGTGGCCGTGAACACGCTCTGGCATGGAAAGCTCTGCAATCTCCCTTAGTCGACAAAGTGTTTGTCGCACCCGGCAATGCGGGCACCGCCAAAGAAGCCGGCATGGAAAATATCGCCATCGACGTGATGAATTTTGATGCCCTGCAACAATTTGCCCAAGATAACGACATCGGCCTCACCATCGTTGGCCCAGAGGCACCGCTGGTCGACGGCTTGGTGGATCAGTTCCAGCAGGCCGGCTTGAAAATTTTCGGCCCCTCCAAAGGTGCTGCTCAGCTGGAAGGCTCGAAAGCCTTCACCAAGGATTTCCTGGCTCGCCAGCAAATTCCAACGGCGGAGTACCAGAACTTTCATGAAGTGGAGCCAGCCTTGGCTTACTTGCGTGAAAAAGGCGCGCCGATCGTCGTTAAAGCCGATGGTCTGGCCGCCGGCAAAGGGGTCATCGTTGCCGAAACCCTGCAACAAGCTGAAGATGCGGTCAAAGACATGCTGTCTGGCAATGCCTTTGGTGATGCTGGCTGTCGCGTCGTGATTGAAGAGTTCCTGAGCGGGGAAGAAGCCTCGTTTATCGTCATGGTCGATGGCAAAAACATCCTGCCGATGGCCACCAGCCAAGATCACAAGCGTGTCGGCGATGGCGATACCGGCCCCAACACCGGCGGCATGGGCGCTTATTCACCGGCCCCTGTGGTCACACCTGAAATCAATGAGCGCATCATGCGCGAAGTCATCGTGCCGACCGTGGAAGGCATGGCCGCCGAAGGCAACGACTACACCGGCTTTTTGTACGCCGGCTTGATGATTGACAGTGATGGCGCTCCTAAGGTGATTGAGTACAACTGCCGCTTTGGCGACCCAGAAACTCAACCCATTATGCTGCGCATGCAATCCGACTTAGTCGCGCACTGCCTGGCGGCCTTAGACGGCAAGCTCGATGGCGAGCAAGCGCAGTGGGACCCACGCGCTTCATTAGGCGTGGTGTTGGCCGCCGGCGGCTACCCAGAAAGCTACCGCAAAGGCGATGTGATTCGTCTGCCCGAACAAGACGGGCACGAACGCAAAATCTTTCATGCCGGCACGGCACTGAACGAGCAAGGCGAAGTGGTCACCGCCGGTGGACGTGTGTTATGCGCGACCGCACTGGGCAACAGCGTCGCCGAAGCGCAGCAGCATGCCTACGAGCTGGCGGCGCAAATCGAGTGGCAAGATGCGTTTTATCGTCGTGACATTGGCTATCGCGCGGTTGCACGCGAGCGGTCATAATAGGCACGTTTTCATGTAATGACGAAAGGAGCCATCAGGGATGAAGTCGATTCGATGCCTGCTGCTAAGCATTTTGCTAATGGCGTCGCCCCCGCTCTGGGCCATGAGCCCGGTGCTGCTTCCGGATGGCTCTTTTGACTTTGCCATTACCCAATACGTGGCGGTGTATGAGGATAAAACCGCTCGCTTAGGCGTTGAGCGCATGCTGACCCGAGAACAGCAACTGCGCTTTACTCCCAGCCACAGCCAGACGCTGAAGTTTGGTGTCTCAGATTCCGTTTTCTGGCTGCGATTAAGCATTACTAACCCTTATAACAATGCTCGGCAAGCCGTTATCAGCCTCTCCAACAGCCGCCTCGAGCAAGTTCGCTTATTTGATATCACCGAAGACTCACTGCGGCAGGTATTGGCGCATCAACAACCGGGAAAGCTGCGCGGCGGCTTTCAGCAAGCCTATCCATTTCGCATTGAGCTGAAGCCTAAAACCACCCACAGCTATTTGATTCGCCTAAGCTCAGATTCCGTTTTCAACTCTGGCATTCGCCTTAGCAGCTTGGATCACTTTCTCTCCAACGAACAAGCACAGTTTTGGACCCTAGGTTTGGTGCTGGGTTGGATTCTGGCCACCATGGCCTATTTTGCACACCTCGCTTGGCGCCAGCGCTTACCCTTGGCTGGCTGGGGCATGACTTACTGTTTGGCAATGGCAGGCTATCTGATTGCCTGGAGCAGCCTAGGTGCCGTGTTGCAGCCGTTACCCAACTGGCTGCGCGAACAGTTAGCACTGACTTGCCTGCCGCTGGCGGCCATCGCCTTTAACTTGGCCATCCACAGCTTATCTTGGGCTAAGTCGCGGATTCGTAGCGGCTTGCTGACCATGTCGGGCATTCAATTTGCTATCGCCATCATTGCCTTGTTCAGCGATGGTTTCAGTGATCTGCTGGTAACGGTGGCAGTCACGGTAAACTACTTGGTACTGGCGGTCTGGTTGCTGTTTAGCCATTGCCAACAGCCCATGGCGCAGCGCCCTTTGCAGTGGGCCGCCAGCTTGGCGGGTATCGGGCTACTCATTTCATTGCTCAGTGACTTAAACCTGCTGCAGCTGGATGTGTTTACCGACTGGGCCACTCTACTGCTGCCAATGGTCATGGTGGTCGGCTTGGTCTTAGCCAGTATGCAAATCAGCCGTCCACGTCAACGTGACGTCATTATGTCCGCCGCCGCCCCTTGGCTGACACCCGATCTACTCAACCAGGTCAGTCACGAGCTGCGCAGCCCGATCAATGGCGTGATGGGGATGAGCGAGCTGCTAGCGGACTCACCGTTAAGCGCCAGCCAGCGTGAGTGTTTAGATACCATCAAGATAGCCGGTCAAGATTTGTCGCATGTAACGCAACAACTCTCCGACTTAGCACGCATTTACAATCAGCAGCTTGAGCTAGAGCGAAAAGCATTTGCGGTCAGCGAGCTGATGGAGCAGACGCTGGTATTTTGTCAGCAGCAATCACAGCAAAAACAGATCGAGCTGTTACTCGACATCAGCAGCGAGCTTCCTGCCCGCTACATTGGTGATCAACAACGCCTAATAGCTATTTTATATGCGCTGGTCAACCACACCCTTGGGTATGCGGAGTTTGGCGAGCTGACCTTGCGCGCACAGCCCTTTCAACAAGATGGTCAGCACGGTCTGCACATACAGTTATCGTTAAATGGCAACCTCAGTAAACACGACGAATTTCGCAACGTACTGCGCCAGCTGCAACCGCAGCGAGGCAGTGATCAAGGCCTGAGCGGGCGCCACTGGGATTTGCTGGTATGCCGGCACTTACTGCTAAAAATGCAGGCACAAATGACGGTTGAGTGCATTAACCATCAAGGCGCCAGTGTCGATGTGTATTTACCACTGACCGCAGAACAGCAGCTACAACAGGAGCAAGCACAACCCCCAGAGCTAAGCCTTGAGGGCCGACGTATTCTGGTGGTCGATGATAACGCCACCTTGCGTACGGTATTAGAGAAGCATTTGCGCCGTTGGAATGCCCAAGTCTGGGTCAGCCATAGTGGTCCAGAAGCACTGGCCCAACTACGCAGCCAGGTCAGCCGCGGCGAAGCCATTGATACCGTCATTACCGATCAAGACATGCCTGCCATGACCGGCATTCAGCTGGCGCTGCGCATCGAAAAGGACGGTGAAATAAACCCCAAGCCCAAACTGATGATGCTCACGGGTATGGTCACTGCTTCGGTCAAGCGTGAAGCGTTGGATACCGGCATTCGTCATGTTGTTGCTAAGCCAGTCACGGCCGATAAGCTGCGTCACAGCTTACAAGAATTAGAGCACTAACCCGCCATCACCGCTCGCTCTTGGGCCCACTCACGCAACTGCAGCAGCGGCTCGGCCATGGTGACGGACAATGGCCGTGTGCGCATAATTTCGCGCATTAAAATATCTGTGTGCAGGCTTTGCTCATCGCTGGCGTGCCAAGCAGATACCACCGCTTGCTCAAGCTCCGCCCCAGAAAAACCCTCGCTCATGGCCGCCAACGCTTCTAGGTCGAACAAGCTGCTGTCTAGCCCGCGTTTTTGCAGATGAATGGCGAGGATCTTTTGCCGCACCTCGATATTGGGTAAGTCGACGAAAAACAACTCATCCAAGCGGCCTTTGCGCAGCAACTCAGGTGGCAAGGCATGGATATTATTCGCCGTCGCCACCACAAACACCCGCGACTTATGCTCTGCCAGCCAGGTCAGCAATGTGCCCAGCACACGCTGGCTGACACCGCCATCACTGCCATCTTGACCCAAACCTTTTTCGATCTCGTCGATCCACACCACACACGGTGACATGGCTTCGGCCAGCTGCAATGATTCCCGCAATTGGCGCTCGGTTTCACCGATGAACTTGTTGTACAGCGTGGCGAAGTCTAGGCGCAGCAAAGGCACTCCCCAACTGCCAGCCACCGCTTTCGCTGCCAAGCTTTTACCACCACCTTGAATGCCAAATAGCATCATGCCTTTTGGGCGCAAGTCATCGCCAGCCTCCAAAAACGCGCGATGACGTTGGTCTAACCAGTGTTTCAACTGGTTTAATCCGGCCACTTCGGCGAAGCGTGCGGTATCGAACTCGTATTGCATGACGCCGTCCATGTCCATCAGTTCGAGCTTGGCCTTGCTGATCGCCGGAACGTCCTCTTCGGTGAGCGCACCGTCGTCGATGATGGCACCACGCACCAAGTGACGCGCATCCGATAGGGTTAACCCACGCAGATTAGCGACCAAGCGATTGAGAATTTCAGGGTCGGCTTTAACCTTGCGACCATGCTGGTTCGCATACAAACGAGCTTCTTCTCTGACCAAGGCCAGCAGCTGCTCTTCATCGGGTAAATGCAGTGAAAAGTAGGCCGCCATGCGCTTGAGTTCGTCTGGCAACTGCACCCTGTGGCTTAGCAGCACCAGTGTTTTGCCGAAGCGCTTGTGTTGCAGGGCGATGTCTTTCAGCAGGCGAACCACCATGGCTTCATGCAAGTAAGGGTGTAAATCGCACAACACGTACAAACCGCCTTGCTCGCGTTGCTTGATCGCTTTTAGGGCAGCGTCGGGCTGTTGGGTGTCGGTCTCGCCACCAATGTCTTCGCCAAAGCCCAGCCGGCGTAGGCCATCGGTTAGCGTCCATTGCTGTAAGCCAAGACCGCGCTGAATCGCCAGGCGGGTAAGGATCTCTAGGGCTCTGGGCTCTTCGTGGGTTTCAATGACCAACAGCGGTAACTGTCGATCCAACATCAGCCCAAGGTCACGAATATCCTGCATACTTCTTCCTACGCCCAAGTATTTACACGGGTTACTATACCTGATGCACATCATGCAGACAGACCGACATTACCGTAAAATAGGCGCCACTCTCACTTTTGGAGGCCTGTCATGAGCCTGAACGCCACCTCTTCATCACCGCGCCGCCTATCACTGCTAGATAAGCTCATCAGTAATGCCGATCAGGCCCTGCGAACTCTGGTGCCCGGAGCTGCCAGTGAACACCGACCATCGCCGGCTCAGCAACGTCCTCACGCTGAGCTCAACGATGAAGAAAAGCGCCACGCCGCCGGCTTAATGCGCATTAACCACACAGGTGAAGTGTGCGCCCAGGCGCTGTATCAAGGACAAGCACTGACGGCCAAGCTACCAGAAGTGCGTGATGCGATGGAAGAAGCCGCGCGTGAAGAGGTGGATCACTTGGTCTGGTGTGAAAAGCGCATTCATGAGCTCGGCAGTCACACCAGCCGCCTAAACCCGCTGTTTTATGGCTTGTCGTTCGGCATTGGCGCCGTTGCTGGCAAAATCAGCGATAAAGTCAGCCTAGGCTTTGTTGCCGCCACCGAAGAGCAAGTGTGCCGGCACCTCAGTGCTCACATGACCTCGCTGCCAACTCAGGATGAAAAAAGCAAAGCTGTGCTACTGCAAATGTTGGAAGACGAAGCCAAACACGCCACCACCGCACTCGATGCAGGCGGCGCTCGCTTCCCACTGCCGGTCAAGTTGGCCATGACCGGGCTGTCTAAAGTCATGACCAAAACCACCTACCGTATCTAGGGCATTTTTTTGCTGGAGCTGGCTAGAGCGGACATCGAACGATTCACAGGTGCCCCAGCCCCAGTGCAGCTGACTCGCGCTGGTGCAATCTTATGCACCAGTGTGGCTCAGAACACGGCCTTATATCGCCGCCCCCATGCTAGATGGATTTCTGTTATTCCAGGCAAAGCCGATGCAACCGCATTAGGCTGAGTAAGCAATCTTTTCAGAGCCACAGTGCTCGCTTTCTGTTTTAAAGGTTGTGTGTTGTCAGGAGTCACTATGTCCCATCACCGTCACAACTGGTTAGATCGAGTTCGGCGCTTTTACCGGCTGCCTGAACATCAGCCCGAATACCAATGGATGCACAGCCGCACCTATCAGCGTCGGCGCGAACAGGTTAAAACCGGCTGGATCATTGCCGGATTACTCATGCTGGGCTTAGGAAGCATCGGCGCAGTGCTTATCATTGCTGCTTTCGCGACTTTTATGTCACTGGCCTTTTTAGAGTACGACCAATAAAAAAGCCGCCGCTGCTAGCGCAACGGCGGCTTTTCATTCTGCATCAGTGCTGAGGCTTATAGGCTCAGTACTTTTTCTCCACGAGCAATGCCGGAAACGCCAGAACGAACGGTTTCTAATACACAGCCTTCTCCAATGGCATCGATAAAGGCTTCGATTTTGTCCGTCGCACCGGTCAGTTGAATGGTGTACACACTAGACGTGACGTCCACAATTTGACCGCGGAAGATATCAACAGTGCGCTTAATCTCCGCCCGCTGTGCACCTACCGCTTTCACCTTAATCAGCATCAGTTCACGCTCAATATGAGCACCTTCAGACAAGTCCACCAACTTGACCACCTCAATCAGCTTATTGAGCTGCTTGGTGATTTGCTCAATTTTGCGGTCATCTCCCGTGGTAGTCATGGTCAGACGTGACAGTGTTTCGTCTTCCGTCGGGGCCACGGTTAAGGTCTCAATGTTGTAGCCACGCTGAGCAAACAACCCCACCACCCGCGACAACGCACCGGGCTCGTTTTCCATCAGGATTGAAATGATATGTCTCATGATCAGGTACGCTCCGTCTTGCTTAGCCACATGTCACGCATGGAGCCCATCGGCACCTGCATGGGATAAACGTGTTCTTCTTCGTCGACAGCAACATCGAGGAACACCAGACGGTTTTTGTACTTAACAAAGGCATCATCTAACGCTTGCTGTAGGTTTGCGCGCTCTGTTACCTGAATGCCAACGTGACCATAGGCTTCAACCAACTTAATAAAGTCGGGCAGTGACTCCATATAAGAATGCGAGTGGCGGCCCTCATAGTTCATGTCTTGCCACTGACGCACCATGCCCAGTGAGCCGTTGTTGAGACACAGAATTTTGACCGGAATGCCATACTGCAAACAGGTCGATAACTCCTGAATGTTCATCTGAATCGAGCCTTCGCCGGTGACACAGACCACCATGTCATCGGGGAAGCTCATCTTGATACCCATAGCCGCCGGGAAGCCAAAACCCATGGTGCCCAAGCCACCTGAGTTGATCCAGCGATTAGGTTTATCAAACTTGTAATATTGAGCAGCAAACATCTGGTGCTGGCCCACATCCGAGGTGACGTAAGCATCGCCTTTGGTGGCTTGCCACAAGGCTTCCACCACTTCTTGCGGCTTCATCTTGCCGTTTTCATTGATCTGGTAGCGCATACCATGGCGCTGGCGCCATTCGTTGATTTGCTTCCACCATGAGTCGATCGCGGCCTCATCTGGCGTCGTGTCGGCTTCATCCAACAGCGACATCATTTCATCCACGACGCTACCGACTGGGCCAACAATCGGCACATCAACCACGATGGTTTTGGAAATAGAAGACGGATCCACATCCACATGGATCAGCTTGGCATCTGGGCAAAATTTATCGGTAGCGTTGGTGACGCGGTCGTCAAAGCGCGCACCGATACAGAGAATGACATCGGCATGGTGCATGGCCATGTTGGCTTCATAAGTGCCGTGCATGCCCAACATACCAAGGAAGCGCTCACCCGTGCCAGGATACGCGCCCAACCCCATTAAGGTATTGGTGCAAGGGAAGTTCAAGCGATCGACCAAGGCTCGCAATTTATCGGAGCTGCCATCAATAATAACGCCACCACCACTGTAAATGACCGGACGCTTGGCACCTAACAGCAGGTCGACCGCTTTTTTGATCTGACCCGAATGGCCACGCTGTGGCGGTGTATAGGAGCGCAACTTCACCTTTTTGGGGAACTTATACTCAAAGCGCTCGTTAGGCATGGTCATGTCTTTCGGCACATCAATGACCACAGGCCCAGGGCGGCCAGTGCTGGCAATATAGAACGCTTTAGCCACCAGCTCGGGAATTTCTTCCGGGTGCTTAACCGCAAAACTGTGCTTCACAATCGGACGCGACACACCCAGCATGTCGGTTTCCTGAAACGCATCGTCGCCCACCAGATGGCTCATCACCTGGCCAGAAATCACCACCATCGGAATGGAGTCTGTGAAAGCGGTCGCGATACCGGTAATGGTATTGGTAGCTCCCGGACCTGATGTCACCATCACCACACCTGGCTTTCCCGTCGCACGGGCATAGCCATCAGCCATATGAGCAGCGGCTTGCTCGTGACGGACCAGTACGTGTTTGACGGCACTTTGTTTGTAGACGGCATCGTACACATGCAGCAACGAGCCGCCTGGGTATCCATAGATGTATTCAACGCCTGAATCCTGCAGGGCGCGAACTAACATTTCTCCGCCGGAAAGTAATTCCACCGTACTATCCTCTCTAACATGCTCTAAAACAGAGCAGCAAATTAATAACTATGCGAAATGAGCCATGTACAACGAAGCTCAGGGCTGGATGATTAACTTTTAGTTGCTCATCAGTACCCGCCTCTGATCCAGACTGCGGGACTGAACTGGGTCGGAGGATAACCGCACCAGGGGCCGTCATTGCATCACCGGTACCCAAGGGTGGCTGGGCGACTGCCGGTAAACAAAGGCTCTGCAAGTTTATCATTACGCATAGCTGTGTCTACCTTCAATGCGCCGTAACACCTTGACAAATCATAGGGTTTTTCAGAATCTCTGCGCGTTTACCAAAAACCAGTCACACTGCGCAGAACGCCTGCACTGGAGTCCCTATACTGAACCTTAACTCAAGCCATCTCCGCCAAATCACTGCGAGGACGTAATATGACCAAGATATTTTTAAGCCTGTCGATGTTGATGGCATTATGGCTACCAGCACATATGGTGCTGGCCGAGAAGATTTATCGCTGGGTCGATGAAAATGGCCAAGTGCACTTTAGCTCGCAGCCACGCAGGGGAGTTGATCAAGATCGCTATGATGTGCGTATTGATAGAGTCGAGCCGCCTGCCGAACAAACAGAAACAGAAACAGATTCAAACGAGACACCACAGCAAGAAACCGCTGCAACGTCGGGTGTCGATGATGCTCAGGCCAAAGAGCTGTGTGACAACGCCCGTCGGGTCAAAGATTTGATATCAACCAATTTCAGCCGCCGCTACCGTCAGGAAGATGGCTCAGTGCGCCCCCTGACTGACGAAGAGCGCAAATCGAAGCTCGAGACAGCCAATCAACGCATTAAAGATTACTGTCGCTAAGCCAAATCAAACTCGCCAGGCGTCCGGTCCGCGCCTGGCGCCGGTAGGAATAAAAACGCTCATCACTGTAGGTGCATAGCGCTAAGTTAAATACCCGCTCAACACCCAGCTGTAACAAACGCTGTTTTGCTATGCCTGCGAGGTCCGCCAGCCAGCGTCCGTCTTTCCCCGGCGTTAGCAACGTCTCATCCCGAGTGCCCAAGCGCTCTGCAACTTCGGGCCCGATTTCAAATGCCGATTGGCCAATCCCAGGCCCAATGCATGCTTGAACACAGCCTGGGTCACGAAAGTGCGCTAACGAGCGCTCAAGGATACCGTTTACCAGACCACGCCAACCGGCATGCACCGCCGCTACCTGTTCGCCATCGGTAAGCAAAATGGGCAAGCAATCGGCGGTGAGTACCGCACATGCCAGCCCCAATTGCCGCGTCACCGATGCATCCGCCGGCAACGTTACTGCACCACCACAGGCTTCGGCTACATCTGTGCTGTGCGTTTGCTGCAACCATTGCACGGCACGCACCGCTGGCAAACGTTGTAGTAAGCGGCGGCGGTTATGCGCCACAGCGACCGCATCATCGCCAACATGCTGTGCCAGATTCAAACGCTGATAGTCAGCCTGAGATTGTCCCCAGCCGGCAGTGGCCGTGGTGATGCACATACCCACGTGAGGGTAATCAGCAAACTTTGGCCAGATCAGACCATCTGCGGCATGAATCATGATGGATCAGCGCGCCTGCGCATCGGCATCGAGCACTTCCAGCAGGTGCTCAAAGTCTTCTGGCAGCTCGCTGTGCCACTCCATATAGTCGCCAGAGACCGGATGAATCAGTCCGAGCTGCCTGGCGTGCAGCGCTTGACGCGGAAACGTTGCCAGCAGCTCGCGCAGCTCAGCGCCAACACCTTTGGTTAAACGCGTGCGCGCCGCATACGTGGCATCCCCCACCAAGGCGTGACCGATATGTGCCATGTGCACGCGAATCTGGTGGGTACGACCAGTTTCCAGTTTGCAGCGGATGTAAGTGTGAGCCGGAAACTTATGCAGCACTCGATAGTGGGTGATCGCCTCTTTGCCCGTTGGGCTGACGGTCATTTTGGTGCGCTGAGTGCCGTGGCGACCAATCGGTTCATCTACTTTGCCGCCACCGGTCATATGGCCCTGCACCACGGCTTCATACTCACGCCCCATGCTGCGATCCTGCAGCTGAGCCACCAGTTGATTCTGAGCATTAAGCGTTTTTGCCACCACCATTAAACCACTGGTGTCTTTATCCAGCCGGTGCACAATGCCAGCACGGGGAATATTGATCAGCTCTGGGCAATGGTGCAGCAAACCGTTCAGCAAGGTACCGGTATGATTGCCCGCTGCTGGGTGAACCACCAGTCCTACCGGTTTGTTCAGCACCAAGATATCGTCATCTTCGTAAACAATATCTAACGGAATGTTTTCCGCCTGCCAGTCGCCTTCGGCTTCGAGTGCGGCTTCCAGTACTAGCATTTCACCACCGACCAGTTTGTCGCGGCCGCGCCATTGGGTACCATCGACGCTCAGTTCACCGCTTTTGATCCACTGTTGCAAACGCGAACGTGAGAACTCTGGAAACAGGGCCGCGGCGGCCTGATCCAGACGTTTGTTGCCCCATTCTGCGGGAACCTGGACTTGCTGTGATATCTGTTGCGACATAATGAATGTGTGACCTGACTGCCTGGACGAATGGGCTGTGGTTGGGAGGACCCGACGACTGTGTTTAAATACGCAATCGTTAAGTATACCGACTATCAGGAAATCACTCCATGAACGCCCGTTGGCTGCTGCTTGTTTTGGCTCTGGCTATCAGTGCCTGCTCTAACTCCCCTGTATCTTCCCAGCAAAAAACCGAGCGCCAGTATTATCAGGAAGCGCGCGAAGCTCTCGACGAGGACAATTTCCTGGTGGCCATGGAGCGTTTGCGCCAGCTGGAATCGCGTTACCCCTTTGGCCAGTACGCCGAGCAGGCCCAGCTTGACATGATGTACTCGCACTTCATGACCGCCGACATGGAGTCCGTTCTGACCGCCAGCGAACGCTTTATTCGTCTGCACCCGCTGCATTCTCAGGTTGACTATGCCTATTACATGCGCGGCCTCGCCACCTATGAGTTAGGTTTTTCTTTGGTCGAGCGCTATTTGTCAGACGACATTGCGCGCCGTGACCCCACCGCCCTGCGCGATGCCTTTGAGCACTTTTCAGAATTGCTCATTCGCTTTCCAGATAGCCCGTACACCGCCGATGCCCGCGCCCGCATGGAATTTATTCGCCAGCGCTTGGCATCCTACGAAGTTGAAGTAGCACGTTATTATATGAAGCGTCATGCCTTTGTTGCCGCTGCCAACCGCTGTCAGCAAGTATTGTTGCGCTATCAGAACACACCGGCGGTGGCCGATGCCTTAGCAGTAATGGTGGAGGCGTACGAAGAACTGAACATGGCGGATGAACGTCAACAGACCTTAGCGCTACTTAAGCTCAACCATCCGCAACATCCACAATTGCAAGATGGCGATTTCGTTAGCAGCGAACTGGCAAAAGCTGATCGTGGCTCGGTATTAAATGTCATCACCTTTGGCTTGCTGGACTGAGGCCTTCCTGCCCTCTGCTGGCTTCTATACTCTCAACAGGCCATAGGAGCCAAGCATGTCTACTAACTCCCGCTACACCGCCCTTGTGTTCGCCGCGTTGATGTCGCTGATGATGGCAGGCGTCGTGTCGGCCGTGGTCACTGCGGTTAACTCCGGCATTGATGCCGGCTTCGTTAAACGCTGGCTCTCAAGCTATATCGTCGCCTGGCCAGTGGCCTTTACTGTGTTGCTCAGCCTGCGCAGCCGGGTGGCTCGCATCGCCGCCCGGCTGACTGGCGATAATTAAACACCCGCTCGCCAACCTTGGGTAATGGGATAGCGCCGATCACGCCCAAATCCGCGCTGACTGACCCGCACCCCCACCGGTGCTTGACGGCGCTTATATTCGTTAACATCCACCAAACGAGTAATACGCTTTACAACCTCGGCATCGAACCCTGCCTGGGCGATGGTATCGGCGCTTTCATCAAACTCAATGTAGCGCTGTAAAATCTCGTCCAGCTCGTCGTACGGCGGCAAGCTGTCTTCGTCGACCTGATCGGGCGCCAATTCCGCCGACGGTGGCCGGGTGATGACTCGCTCAGGAATCACTGGGCTAAGTTGGTTGCGATAACGTGCCAGCTTAAAAACGTCGGTTTTGTAGACGTCCTTTAACGCGCCGTAACCGCCCGCCATATCCCCGTACAAGGTGGCGTAACCCACCGCCATTTCGCTCTTATTGCCCGTGGTCAGCACCATCGCACCGGTTTTATTCGACAACGCCATGAGCAGCACACCACGGCAGCGCGATTGCAGATTCTCTTCTGTGGTGTCTACTTGAGTGCCGGCAAACGAGGGCGCTAGGGCCTGCATAAATTCGCGATACATAGGCTCGATGGAGATGGAGTCATATTCCACCCCCATGGTCTGTGCTTGCCGCTCCGCATCGCTTTTGCTCATATCGGAGGTATAGGTAAACGGCATCATCACCGCCTTAACGCGCTCAGCGCCCAAGGCATCCACCGCAATCGCCAGGGTCAGGGCCGAGTCAATGCCCCCAGACAACCCCAGCACCACGCCAGGAAAGCGGTTTTTATTCACGTAATCACGTACGCCCAGCACCAATGCGCTGTATAACTCACTTAAAGCATCATCATCAGGCGCCAGTGGGCGAGATTCAGGCGTACTCAGCACGCTGCCATCCCAGCTCAGCTGCGCTTGCTGCTCACTCCAACCGGGTAATTGCACAATGCGCTCACCGCGGGCGTCCATGGCAAAGGAGTGACCATCGAACACCAGCTCATCTTGGCCGCCGACCTGATTCACGTACAAAATGGGTAACTGATGGCGCTGACAATGGCCCGCCACCAACTGCTGACGCTCACCGCGCTTGTTTTGGTGAAAGGGCGAAGCATTCAAATTCAAGATAAGCTCGGCTCCGGCTTGAGCACAGGCATCTACCGAGCTGGCGTGCCATATGTCTTCGCACACGGTTAAGCCAAGACGGTGGCCTTTAAAGGTCACCACACAGGCGTCATTGCCAGCGGTAAAGTAGCGTTTTTCATCGAACACCTGATAGTTCGGCAACTGCTGCTTAAAGTACAAGCCCTGACATTCACCTTGCCACCAAAGCGCTGCGGCATTGTAGAGTTGTCCGGCATGACGCCATGGATAGCCCAACACAATGGCAATATCATGGCTGGCAGCCGCGATTTGTTTTAACGCCGCTTCAACCCGCAGCTGCAGGCTTGGGCGCAGCAATAAATCCTCCGGCGGGTAGCCGGTCAGCGCCAGCTCGCTGCACACCAGCAACTCAACCCCGTTGGCCGCCGCAGCAGACGCCGCTGAGATGATGCGCTCAGCATTGCCGTCGATGTCGCCGACATGGAAATTTATCTGAGCCATTTGAATGGTAAGTGACTGTGCCATGCCGTCGGGGTACCCTCTGCCGCTGATACGAATGAAAGAAGGCGCGTATTGTCAGGAAATTATCCCCAAGGCGCAAACCAATCATTAGGGCTTTTTATGTTGGCCAGACTGCTGCAACGTTTCTCTTTATCACCGCAAATGATTGTGCGTGGCAACCGCCTACTGCGCTTGTACAGTTACTATTCGTTGTTTTTGGCGCTGCTGCTCACTGTCATCGACAGCTTGGATCAGACCAGTGCTATCTTGGGCCGCCACCTACCAGATGTTTTTCTGGTGACGGTCTCTGTGTACGTCATGGTCGCCAGTATTTTTGTGGTGATCGCCAACCGTGGGCCCAATATCGAAATCGCCACGGCCTATGTTTTTATCGAAACAGCCATTCTGGCACTGCTGATGCACAGCAGCGGCACCATGACGGGTGGCTTCTCCAGTTTGATTTTGGTCGCCGTGGTGGTCGCCAACTTATTAGTGCCGGGGTTATTTGGCTATGCCGTTGCCGCCTGGACCACCCTGGCTGTGCTGTTTTTTCAGCATGTGTGGCCGCAAAGCTATGACGCCTCAGAGGTGATCGAGTCCGGTATTTATGGCTTTTTGTGCTTTCTGTTGGCCGGCGTTACCCAAGCCCTCTCCGCCCGCCTCAACAGCGCCCTCGACTTGGCCACCAATCAAGCGCAACGCATACGGCGCCTGCAAAAACTGAGTCAGGAAGCCCTATTCAGCCTGCCGGACGGCGTAATTGCCTGCGACCAGCGTCAACAGGTACTGTTTTTTAACGCCGCGGCAGCCCAGTTTTTTCCTCTGCAGCAAGACCATCCTCTGCCGCCAGAGTTGCTCGCTCTGCAAGATGGCGACAACATCGACCGCAGTGAACAGCCGCTCAAACTGAGGCGTCTGCCACTGGGCGACAGTGGCGATGCCCTATTGTTACTCGAGGACGCTCGTCGCCTAGCGGCGGAAGCACAGCAGGTCAAACTGGCCTCCCTCGGGCGTTTAACCGCCAGCATTGCTCATGAAGTCAGAAACCCTTTGAGCGCCATGCGCCAGGCAGCTCAGTTGCTGGCCGAAACCCCCTATCTGGAGCCACCTGAGCGCAAACTGACGGACATTATCGAACAGCACTGCATGCGCATTAACCGCACCGTCGAAGACATCTTGCAACTGTCGCGTCGCCGCCCACCGGCCATTGAAGAGTTGCGTTTGCTGCCTTGGTTAGAGCACTTTAAACAGCAGTTCTGCAGCGCCCCAGAAGCCGAGCAATGTGATCTGGTTATTCGTTGTGAGCAATCGCTTCTGATAGCCTTCGACCCCGGCCATTTGCAGCAAATTCTGCATAACTTATGTGCCAATGGCCTGCGCTATGCCAGCCAGCGAGCGGCGGAAGGCGGCGATGCTCCTAAACTGATGTTGGTGGCACGCCAAGTAACGGAAGTGCATGCCGAGCTGGATGTGATTGACAATGGCGGCGGCGTGGCGCCAGAGCAGCGACCTCACCTGTTTGAACCCTTTTACACCACGGAACATAATGGTACGGGGCTGGGGCTGTATTTGTGCCGCGAGCTGTGTGAAGCGAATCACGCCAGCATTTACTATCAGCCTCAGCCCGATGGCAGCTGTTTTCGCCTGAGCCTGCAAACCCGACTGACGAGTTTTCAATGAACCAATATTCCGCGCTGATTATCGATGACGAACCAGACATTCGCGAACTGATCGCCCTGACTCTGGAGCGTATGGAGCTGGATTGCTACCAAGCCGGCAGCGTCAGCGAAGCCGTCGAAGCGCTGCAACAACGGCCATACCACTTCTGCATTACCGACATGAAGTTGCCAGACGGAAATGGCATGGAGCTGGTACAGCTGTGCCACTCGCGCTACCCAGACATGCCCGTCGCCATGATTACCGCCCACGGCAATATGGAACTGGCCATTGATGCCTTAAAAGCCGGCGCCTTCGACTTTGTCGCCAAACCCATCGATACCCAGCGCTTGCGCGATCTGGTCAAAGCGGCCCTCAAACTGACTCAGGTCGTCATCTCACAGAATACGCCAGACGAAGCTTTACTGGGCGACTCGCAGCGCATGGCCGATCTAAAAGACGCCATTCGCAAAGTTGCACGTACCCAAGCACCGGTATTTGTGCATGGCGAATCGGGTACCGGTAAGGAGCTGGTGGCGCGTATGATTCATCACCTTAGCCCGCGAGCCCAAGGGCCCTTCATCGCGGTTAACTGTGGTGCCATTCCAGCGGATTTGATGGAAAGCGAGTTCTTTGGCCACACCAAAGGCAGCTTTACCGGTGCCAGCCATGACAAACCTGGCCTGTTCCGAGCTGCAGATGGCGGCACTTTATTTCTCGATGAAGTCGCGGATTTGCCGCTTGAAATGCAAGCTAAGTTGCTGCGCGTGATTCAAGAAAAGGCGGTACGCAAGGTCGGCGAAGAACATGAGCAGCCAGTGGACGTGCGCATCGTCAGCGCCAGTCACCACGACCTGGAAAAACGCGTTAGCGACCAGCGCTTCCGCCAGGATCTCTATTTCCGCCTAAACGTCATTCACCTAGGCGTGCCGCGTTTGGCAGAGCGCAGTGAAGACATTCCACGCCTTGCACGACACTTTTTAAGTAAATACGCCCGTGAATGGGGCATGCCCAATGTTGAACTCACACCGGCGGCGCTGCAAACGCTGCAGCACTACCCCTTCCCCGGCAATGTGCGCGAACTGGAAAACATTTTACAACGCGCCTTTACCATGGCCGAAGACGAATACATTCAGGCAGATGACCTCCAACTGCCCAAATCGACTACCCCGGAGCCGAGCCAGACTGATGACACACCTAACAACCCAGATGCTCCCATCATTACCAACAATTTGGAGCAATACTTAGAGAACATCGAACGCCGCGCCATTACCCAAGCGCTAGAAGAAACCCGCTGGAACAAAACCGCCG
The DNA here is from genome assembly GCF_014652515.1 of Bacterioplanes sanyensis. Lineage (GTDB taxonomy): Bacteria > Pseudomonadota > Gammaproteobacteria > Pseudomonadales > Oceanobacteraceae > Bacterioplanes > Bacterioplanes sanyensis. Next base: position 83,269 of record NZ_BMYY01000005.1, read on the forward strand.
CCGCTGAAAAGCTGGGCATTAGCTTTCGTGCCTTGCGGTATCGGTGTAAGAAGCTAGGGATCGACTAACGTCTATCTACAACAAAGGACGTTGATGCCTCACATGCCACCAGATAAGCATCCAGCCATTTCATAAATGACAGGTTGTTCCACCTTGTGACCACAGAAAATCAACCCTGCTTCTGACAGAAAAAAAACGTCGTCGAGACTAATTTTGTTCCTCAAACGCTACAAAGAGGTAGACGTAATGGACAACTCTCGTCATGCAGGGATGACTCTGACAGAGCTCATCACAGCTCTCTTGGTTGTTTCCACTCTGTCTGCAATCGCATTGCCCGCGCTGGATGATTTTTTCAAGCGGCAGCTAGCACTTTCAGAAGTTACAGCACTTAGGCAGTTGGTCTACCAAGCTCGCGGACACGCCATCACCAGCGGCGTGCCGGCAGTGCTGTGTCCTATATCGGCAAATGAATGCTCGACCAACTGGTCCGAAGGCAAGATCACACTATTTGAAGACCTCGACCGAAATCGTAAGATCGATCCAAACGACAAAGTTTTGACTCATTTCCAATTGCAACAAGCAAACAGAGTGAAACTGGATTTTCCGCGATCGGCCATCGTCTTCTATCCAAGCGGATTTGCCCAAGGTTTTACAGGTTCGCTACTTTACTGCCGCAGTACTGAACCGCCCATCACGATGTCTTTGATTATTTCAAGAGTGGGGAGAGTACGCCACGGGACGGACAGCAATAACGACGGCATTCTAGAGTCTGCCACAGGTAAAAATGCCCCCTGCCCATCGGCATAAGCCCTGCGGCACCACTCAGGGCCCAGCCAACTCCGTTTATCTGGAGCTTCACAACAATAGACACCGAACAGTTATGTTAGTCATCGCAGAGACCTTATCGGGAACAGACAATGACGACACAACGTGGATCCGCACTTATCCTTAGTTTGGTGATCCTAACTGCCATCACATTGGGCGCATTGGTGGCGATGGAAAGATCCAGCTTGCAGCTAAAGATGGTCAACAACCTTCAACACTCCCAAGATGTTGAGAACAGTGTCAAAGGTACTTTGACTTATGTCTATGACGCGCTTGAACGCGATGAGAAAGTACAAAAACAGTTGCTGGTCGCCGTCAACACCGCAGAATCTGCGGCAGTGGAGGGTGGCAAAACCCTCGGTGAGTCTAAGTTCAAGTTGTTTGAGCTAAAACAAACAGGCGCCACGACCCCAATATTAACAGCACCTAAGTTTACCAGCCCTGTTTTGGATGCTCAGCCCACTACTGTCGTTCGTTCTATTCCCACGCCGCTGGGCTACGATGATTTTCTCAAAGGTAAAAAGGGCTGCGGTGCAGGCTGTGACTTATCACTGTACGCCTCTGCCAGCTCTGCGAGCGGTAGGGGGGGGGTGCTATCTAGCACCCAAGAAATCGGCTTGCAACGCATTATCCCGTCCACCTGAGTGAGACTTGAAGGAGATTAAGTAATGAAACTTTATTGGCTAACACTGGTAGCACTCGGGCTGGCACACAACAGCCTAGTCATGGCTGACGATACCGAGATTTTCCGGCCAGACAACATCAAACGCATTCCACCCAATGTTGTGTTTGTTATCGACACTTCGGGCAGTATGTCATGGCGAGAAAAAAGTAATAAAAAACCAAAGTCTGGAGAAAAAACTCGACTTCGTGTTGTCCAAGACTCTGCCATCACCGCCATCAATCAAATTTCTCCAGATAAGCCGATCAACATTGCCATCATGCGCTTTCATGATGCCAAAAACAAAGGCAGCCAAGGTGGCTATGTGGTTGAGCCGCTGGCATCGACCGGTGATTCTGATGATAAAGCCCGAATTATTAGCGCCATTAACGGGCTGACAGCGGGCAATGGCACACCTTTAGTCGAAACCACCCTCGAAGCCATTAATTATTTAACCGGTCGTGATGTTGTCTGGGGGAAACGGCAATCAGGAGGATCAAGCTATAATCAGGTATATACTTCTGGTTATCGAAGCGGTGATGACTTTCCAATATATTCTTATAAAAAAATATACAAAAAATACGGCAGCCCTAGCTCAATCACATCAGGAAATAAATACATTCACCCCGTAACCGCCACCTGCCAGAAACAACACGTTGTGGTCTTCACTGATGGCAATCCGTCTAACGATACGGACAGCAACTCGACCATCAAAGATTTATTTAAGGCTACGCCAGGTAGCAATAAAAATGCTGCAGGGCTATCAAGCACATGCGGCAGCGGAGGTGATTCTTACTGTGGTGAAGAGCTCGCTTACTGGGCTTTCAATACCGATTTTTTTGATGATGCAAGCATCACAGGAAAAACGGGGGATGCAAACACCATCAAGCAAAATATTAAGATCCATACCGTAGGCGGCTTTGCGGTTGGCCAAGCCGGTAAAGACCTGCTAAAAAATATGGCCATTCAAGGCGGCACGAAAGAAAGCCTTAATGCCAGTAATGAAGCCGAGCTGGTTACAGCGCTGCAAAACATCTTTGACAGCATATCGAATGAAGGCAGCAGTTTTGCTGCGCCGGTCGTTTCGGTTAACAACGTCAGCTCCCTTGAGCACCGCTCAGATGTGTATTACACCCTATTTGAACCATCGGCCAGCAGCCCAGCCTGGGCAGGCAATATCAAACGCTATCGTTTGTCGCCTTCGGGGGAGATCTATGACTCTAAAAATAGCTTAGCGGTAGATAAAGAAACTGGCTTTTTTAGTGAAACCGCCCACAGCTACTGGTCTACTGCTGCTGATGGCCAACAAGTTACCAGCGGCGGTTTGTCAAACCGCCTAACCAGCAACCGACCCGTTTATACTAGCCTGACAAAAACCGGCGAATCAAAATCTTCATTTATTAATTCTGGCAACCGGGTTACTGAGACAAATAAAAAAATAACAGCAGACCTCCTGGGGGTCACTAATAACAATCGCCGAATAAAAGCACTAAAATGGGCTCGAGGTATTGAAGTTATTGATGGTAAAGAGCAAAAACGCACCGTTCTGGCGGATTCATTGCACGGCACTCCGTTTGTATTGGAATACCAGAGCGCTAGTGGTACCCAAGATGTGTTGTACAGCACCAATAACGCTGGCTACTTACATGCTTTTGACCCCAGCGTGAATAATCCAAAAGAATTCTGGTCCTTTATTCCCAAAGAGTTACTGCCTAACTTGCCTGTATTTGCAGAACAACGTTGGAGCGACGGTACTGCTAGTAACAGAAAGATTTACGGATTAGACGGCCCCATGTCGGTTTATCATGATGACAAAGATCGAGATGGCAGAATTGATAGCGGCGAAACTGCTTACTTGACCGTCGCGATGCGTCGTGGAGGCCACGCATATTATATTTTTGATGTTAGCAACTATCAGCAACCCAAGTTGGCCAAGGTCATTAGCAACACCGGTGACTTCTCTGAACTGGGACAGACTTGGTCTCCCATGCGTCTCGCCTATGTTGACTGGAACAGTAAAAAAGTCCCCGTATTCATTTTTGGTGGTGGCTACGATCCTTTGGAAGACGACATCGGCTCACGTGGCAGCCGAATTGAAAGCTCTGTAGGTAATGCCATTTACATGATAGCCGCAAACGATGAAGCTACCGGTACGGCCTTCGAGCTGCTCTGGAAAGCGACAAAAGCCGCTGGTACCAAAGGACTTTCCCTTGACAATATGACCTCCAGCATTGTCAGTGAAATCACGCCAGTAGATATGGACGGTGATGGCAGCAGTGACTTACTGTACGCCACGGATGTGGGTGGCAGACTATGGCGTATTGACTTCACCAAAGGTAATAGCGCTAGTAAATATGCGAAGGGCGGCGTGTTGTTTGATGCCAACCTAACTAAAAGTGACACATTCGATGCAAATTACGAACGCTTCTTTGCTAAGCCCGATGTTGTGTACACCAACTATGGCTATGTTGAGTCGGTGGATCCTAACGACAGCACAAACGTCCAGTACCTGAAACGTCCACGCTACCAAATCACCATAGGTTCAGGTTATCGCCCAGGCCCGCTATCAACTGCGACCACAGATCGTATTTTTGTTATCAACGACTATGATCATTCAAATCCGCCTAAAGACTTTAACTACGCCAACCATAAGCTCTTCCAACTGGCGGACTACCACACGTATGCTTCTGCCAGCGCAGAACAGCGCGAAAACGGTTACTACTACACACTCAAAGGAACCGGTGAGAAAGTATTGTCTAACACGCTCACTGTAAGCGACACTATATACGCCACCACTTTCCGCCCTTCCTCTGGCAATATTGAAGCAGGCTGTCAGCCAGACCTGGGGCAAAGTCGGCTGATCATATTAAAACCGAACCTGAATCTGAAACCCGAAGACGGCATGAAACCCGAGGAAGACAGCATTGAGAATGTTGGCTCCACCATTCCGCCCGAGCCTAAACTGGTATTCCCGCCGGACAAACCCGATGGCACCAATGAAGGGCCAAAGGTTGTCGTAGGCTTAAATGTCTTCGATGTTGAAGGCGGTCTAAACATTCTTCAACGCACCTTCTGGCGGGAAGCAGACCCTGCAGAAGTAATGCCGAAGGCGACTCCCTAATGAAAAGCGTTAAAGGTATGACTTTACTTGAACTCATGGCCGTTCTGGGCGTTCTGGGGGTGCTGCTGGCCACAGCAGTACCCTATATTAGCGGCATGAACCAAAGCCAACTCGCAGATCGTCTTTATCGCGAGCTGGAAAATGATCTTCGCTATGCCCGTAATTACTCAGTCACCAACGGCATTAGTGTCATGCTTGAGCCACGCTCAGGCTGGGAGAAAGGCTGGCGCGTAATGGGGGACGATGGCACCGGAAACCTGACCGATGAACTTAGAGCCACCAATGTCGAAAGCAAGGGCCATATATCAAGCACAGATTTTAGTCACTCAAAACCAATAGTGTTCTCGGCTAGGGGCAGAGCCAATAAAAGTGGGGAAATTAAAATCGATGTAACAGGGTGTCGCGGTACACGAGTTCGCACTCTGTTTATCAATCGTATTGGTCAGGTTATTTTGAAGGGAGAAAGCGTATGCAAATGAGCAGACTGAGAGCCTTCAGTATGATCGAGGTATTGGTAACACTGGCCATCAGTATCATTGGTCTGCTGGGTATCAGCATGATGCAACTTAACATTAATAAGGCCACTATAGACTCTGGTGCAAGATCACATGCTATTTGGATGATAGATGAGATAACAAATAAGATGTATGCGAATTGGGATAATCTTGAGCACTATGACACCAGCAAAAATGGTTTTACCTGTAATAGTTATGGTGGAAAGCTGTGTCTAGATAGCACACCTTGCACTGGGAAAGAGATGGCAGCCTATGATCTTTGGACATCCAGTTGTCCAGCTGCTTCTAAAGAAGCAAATGTCAACAAAAATGCCGCTGACTTTATTCCAGAACCGAAGCTCACTATAAAGCCCGTTCTAAGTACACGCTCTGCAAAAATCACGGTTCAGTGGACTAGCCGAGTTTCCAGCGATAGTGACTTAGGTGGAGGTAAGGATCCAGGCGGTACCGTTTCGATCAGCAGAGATATTCAATTATGAAGCAACTTAAGGCATCCAAAGGCCTGTCTATGGTCGAACTGATGGTAGCGTTGCTACTCGCATCCATTATCACAATATTTGTCAGTAATATCATGATTAATAGTTCGCGCAGTGCCAGTACATCGACCGGACTGGCCCAAGCCCAAGAGGCGGGAAGACTCGCCATGGCATGGCTGGGAGAGCGAGTTCCAAATGCAGGGTATCGTAACACCACATTTGTTTTTGATGTAGTCGACACCAGCTGCTCAGGAGCGGCTCATTGCCACAAAGACGTGAAAAGCAATGCCAATGGTGGCGATATTTTAGCGCTGAGACGCTTAAGCTCTCCAGGCTTAAATGAAGCCCCACAGCTCATGCAAACCTGCGCAGGAACAACCCTGCCCAATTCGGCGCTGAATGCCCCCAATGGCGTCATTGATGTGTATTGGATAGAAAAAGGTGATGTCAGCGATTTAACCACCGCGTTCCAACTCAAATGCGCCACTTATAGCACTGCAGGCGGCTCAACCACCTTAGTTGGAAGCAAAGAAAGCATCGCCAACGGCATCGAAAGCATGCAAGTGCTGTATGGCATCGAGGCTTCTAGTGAAGCTGACTCAGGGACTATCGAGCGGTATGTCAATGGAACCTATCTTAATAGTAACCCCAATATGGCCGCACGTGTTGTGGCGGTCAAAATAGCATTGTTGTCACGATCATTTGAAGATGACACACTCAATAATGACCGTAGAGGGTACCAGTTGCTCGATTCTGAGGTTACTTATGTCAATGATCGAGTAGCACGCTATATCAACACCTCAACATTCTGGCTACCCAATATGCAAAACAGGTAACATTTTTATGAGATATTCAGGTTTCTCACTGATTGAGCTATTAGTCACCATCGCCATTGTCGCGATACTCACATCACTGGCCATGCCTCAATATACACAGTATGTCCAGCGCGCAAGAAGAACTGATGCGCTAGATACCATTCAGCGTCTTATGGACGCGCAAGAGCGCTATTATGCCGCTAATGCGAAGTACACATTGAAACTGTCCGACATCGGCTTTAGCGCATCTACTCCGGGCGGCTATTATTCTTTAGGACTATCAAAATGTGGCACAAAAACAGAGTCACAGTGCATTGAAGTAACGGCCACTGCTCTTGGTGATCAGAAAAGCGATGGTAATATCGTCTTCAATACAGCGGGAAAACGCGAGCGAGATGGGAATCCGCTATAAGCTTTTCATCCGCAACTCCTTAGGCAGTGAGAAAACCACGTTTTCTGGCTGCCCTTGGAGTTCTTCTGGCTCTTGCCCGCCCAGCTCTTTTAATCGCTCAATCACTTCTCGTACCAAGACCTCTGGGGCTGATGCGCCCGCAGTGATGCCAACGCGTTCAATGCCTTCGAACCACTCTGGCGATACCTCATCGGCGCTATCAATCAAAAAGGCTTTGGCACCCATGCGCTCGCCCAACTCGCGCAAGCGATTGGAGTTGGAGCTGTTGACTGAGCCCACCACCAGCAATAAATCGCACTCTGCCGCTAAGGTTTTCACTGCATCCTGCCGGTTTTGTGTGGCGTAGCAAATATCGTCTTTGCGTGGCCCTTCGATGTTGGGGAACTTCGCCCGCAGAGCGTCGATGACTTTTGCGGTGTCGTCCATCGATAGCGTCGTTTGAGTGACGTAAGAAAGTTTATCAGGGTTGCGCACCTGCAACTCCGCTACGTCTTTTTCATCTTCAACTAGATAAATATCGCCGCCGGCAGAATGGTCGTATTGGCCCATGGTGCCTTCGACTTCTGGGTGGCCTTTATGACCAATCAGCACACACTCGCTGCCTTCGGCGCTGTAGCGGCTGACTTCCAAGTGCACCTTAGTCACCAGCGGGCAGGTGGCGTCAAAGACTTTTAGCCCACGCTCGCTAGCTTCATGACGCACAGCTTGCGAAACGCCATGGGCAGAAAAAATCACAATGGCGTCGTCTGGCACTTCGTGCAGTTCATCGACAAAAATCGCACCGCGCTCTCTCAAGTCATTCACCACAAATTTGTTGTGCACCACCTCATGACGCACATAAATCGGCGGCTCAAATAACTCCAACGCACGGTTAACAATATCGATGGCCCGATCGACACCGGCGCAAAAACCGCGCGGGTTAGCCAATTTAATTTGCATGGTTGACCTCGATGATCTGCACTTCAAATAGCAGTGTCTTTCCCGCTAGCGGGTGATTAAAATCCACGTACACGGCATCGCCTTCAATGCGGTCAATTACCCCTGGCAGTTCGGCGCCCTGAGCATCGGCAAACGACACCATCAAACCCGGTGCGACGGGCATGTCAGCGGCAAAGTCACTGCGCTTCATACGCTGAATGTTTTGCGGGTTAGGTTGGCCAAAGCCATTTTCTGGCGCCACTTCAAAAGTCTGATGATCACCTGGCTTTAACCCTAATAAACATTGCTCGAAACCGGGCAATAAATTGCCGTCACCAATAGTGAGTTGCGCTGGCGACTGCTCAAAGGTCGAGTCGACGGTATGCTCAGGCGAGAGCTTCAACGCGAAGTGAAGGGTTACTTGGCTATTATTACCAATAACATCGCTCATTGCTTGTTCTCCGATTTATTGCGCCGCTCTTCGCGTATTTCACGTACCACATCTAAAGCCATCATGATGGCGCCCACCGTAATGGCAGAATCAGCAATATTAAACGCAGGGAAATATGCGTCATTCCAATGCACAGAGATAAAGTCCACCACATGGCCGTGAACAAGGCGGTCAAACAGGTTACCCAACGCTCCCCCTAAGATCAGAGTTAACGCAATGGCCAACCAGCTTTGATCACGGGGAAGTTTTTTCAACCAACTCACCAGCATAATGCTGACACCGATGGCAACAGCGGTGAAAAACCAGCGCTGCCAGCCCGATGCATTGGCTAAAAAGCTAAAGGCGGCCCCTTTGTTATAGAGCAGCGTAAAATCCAATACCGGCAGTACATACACAGGCTGGCCATACTCCAGTACCGATTCGGCAATTTCCTTAGTCAGCAAATCCAGCCCTAGCACTAAGCCGGCCAACCAAGTCCACCATAGTGCAGTGTGTTTAAAAACTGACATTAAGCGTAACGACGGAGTTCACCGTCACCCTCCACGTTATCGACGCAGCGCTGACACAAGGTCGGATGCTGGCTGTCGCTGCCAACGGAATCGCTGTGATGCCAACAGCGTTCACATTTTTCTTTGGCCGAAGCGCTGACTTGAATGCGCAAGCCATCCAACTCCGTTGCATCACCCTCATCCGCCATGGCATGCAGGCGCACCTCAGACGTCAGCAAAACAAAGCGCAGTTCATCACCGAGTTTTTCTAACTCGGTTTTTAGTGCATCGCTGACGTATAAATCCAATTCGGCACTCAAGCTGGCACCGATGGTTTTATCACCACGTGCTTTTTCCAGTGCGCCGTTAACCGCTTGTTTTACCTCTAGGATACGACGCCAGTAAGCATCGCCCAGGGTTTCATCGCTCACCGCTGGGAAGTCTTGATACCATTCGGACAGCATCACAGAAGCAGTACGCTCACCTGGCAGGTTTTCCCAGATTTCTTCGGCGGTAAACGACAACACCGGAGCAATCCAGCGACTCATGGCTTCAAGGATGTGATACAACGCCGTTTGTGCACTGCGACGCGGCAAGCTGTCGGCCTTACAGGTGTATTGACGGTCTTTAATGACATCCAGATAGAAGGCACCCAACTCGCTGACACAGAAATTCATCAGTGCCTTGGTCAACGCTTTAAAGTCATAGGCGTTGTAATAGGCAATCAAGGTGTCTTGCAGTTCGCGGCTGTAAGCGATGATCCAGGCATCCAATGGCAACAACTCATCACCCGCGACCATATCCGTCGCTGGATTAAAGCCGTTGATGTTGGCCAGCATAAAGCGACAGGTGTTACGCACCCGGCGGTAGGCATCGGCAGTGCGCTTGAGAATTTCATCCGACACCGTCATTTCACCGCTGTAGTCGGTATCGGCAACCCACCAGCGCAAAATATCGCCGCCGAGCTTATTCATCACCGCTTTAGGCTCAACAATGTTGCCCAGCGACTTGGACATTTTGCGGCCCTGGCCATCAACCGCAAACCCATGGGTCAATGCGGTTTTGTAGGGTGCATGCCCGTAGGCTGCAACGCTGGTCAGCAATGAGCTTTGGAACCAGCCGCGGTGTTGGTCGGAACCTTCTAAATACAGATCGGCCGGCATTTGTAACTCATCACGCTGCAAGCAAACTGCGGTATGGGTTACGCCTGAGTCGAACCACACGTCCAACGTATCCGTTACTTTGTTGTAGTGCTCAGCGTCATCGCCCAGCAAGGTGCTGGCATCGAGATCAAACCAGGCATCAATGCCCTGCTCTTCAACCATCAGCGCGACTTTTTCGATCAACTCTGGCGTTTGCGGATGCAACTCACCGGTTTGCTTATGGGCAAATAATGCGATCGGCACCCCCCAGGTGCGCTGGCGAGAAATACACCAATCTGGACGATTTCCCATCATGCTCTCGATGCGTGCCTTACCCCAGCTTGGACGCCAGCTGACATTTTCATCCGCTTCTTGCATGGCTTTATCCAGCAAGCCGGCTTGATGCATGCTGATAAACCACTGCGGTGTGGCGCGGAAAATAATCGGCGTTTTATGGCGCCAGCAATGCGGATAACTGTGTTCGAATTTTTCTTTTTTCAGCAGCGCATTTTTTTCTGCCAATAATCCTAAAACACGGAAGTTGCCTTTATCGGCAGTACTCAGCCCCGCCAGCTCTAACGCCTCTAGCACCGGGGTAGCAACAAAGTTGCCGGCATCGTCCACCAGCATTTGCTCGGACTCAATGCCAAATTGGTTGCACACCACATAGTCGTCAGCACCGTGCATGGGGGCTGTGTGCACCGCACCGGTACCTGAGTCGGCGGTCACGTGCTCACCTGTGATCACAGGCACGGCTTTGGGCTGACCATCCGCCGTGGGGATAAACGGATGCAACAGCATAAAGGGCGCTTCGTTTTGCTCTGGCAGCTGAGCAAACGCCGCACCGTTCGCAGTTGCTAATACCTTGTAGTCGTCAATGCCGTAGCGCTGCAAAGCGTCTTTCACTAGGTCAGACGCCAGCACCAGTAATTCCTGCTGCTCAGTTAATTGCACCAGTGAATACTCAATCTGCGGATGTACAGACACCGCTTCGTTGGCTGGCAAAGTCCAAGGTGTGGTGGTCCAGATCACTAAGCTGGCTGGCAGCGTGCTCTCAATGCCAAATGCTTGAGCTAATTTGGCCGGCTCAGCAAAGGCAAACTTCACATCGATGGCGATGGATTTTTTATCCTGGTATTCGACTTCCGCTTCTGCCAGTGCCGAACCACAATCGCTACACCAGTTAACCGGCTTAAAGCCTTTGTGCAAATGGCCATTGTCGATGATGCGGCCCAGGGTGCGAATGATGTCGGCTTCAAATTTGAAGTCCATGGTGAGATAAGGATTTTCCCAATCCCCCAACACCATTAAGCGCTTAAAGTCGGTACGCTGACTGTCGACCTGCTCGGCGGCGTATTCACGGCAGTGCTTGCGGAACTCACTGGCACTGAGGTTTTCACCCACCTTGCCAACTTTTTCTTCCACCTTCAGCTCAATCGGCAAACCGTGACAATCCCAGCCCGGCACGTAAGGCGCATCCTTACCGTTCAGAGTTTGCGATTTAATAATGATGTCTTTCAGCACTTTATTCACGGCGTGACCTGCGTGAATGGTGCCGTTCGCATACGGAGGGCCATCATGCAAAATAAAGCGGTCGCGACCGGCACGCGCCTCACGAATCTGCTGGTACAGTCCGATTTGCTCCCAACGCGCCAATAATTCAGGCTCGCGCTTGGCCAGGTTACCGCGCATCGGGAATTCGGTATCTGGCAGATTCAGGGTCGACTTGTACTGGCTTTCCACTTTATCGTTCATAGTTAGGTCACTTGGTTAATAAGCTGAATTCTGTGGCGCAATGGCCACGAAAAGCGCCGGGCATGGCGGCAAAATAATGCTTAGCAGCGTTAAAATCGGCTTCAATGGCTTGCTTTAAGGCATCCAAACCGTTGAACTTTTTCTCGTCTCGAATTTTGTGCAACAACCCCACGGTCAAATGATGACCATACAAGTTTTCTTTGCAGGCAAACAAGTGCACTTCCAGCGAGGGCTCAGGTTCACCAGCAACGGTGGGTTTGTAGCCAATGTTAGCCACCCCGAGGTACTCTTCACCCGTGTCCTCATCGCACACCTGCACGGCGAACACGCCCGTCAGCGGCAACTTGGCGCGACGTATTAAAACATTGGCCGTTGGTGCACCTAGGGTACGGCCAAGCTGGCGACCATAGCCAACGCGTCCAGATAGGCGATAAGGGCGACCCAATAAGCGCCCTACCCGAGCGAGATTATTGCTGGCCAGTTCGCTGCGCACCCGTGTGCTAGAGATGCGCTCGCCATCAAACTCCAGCGTCGGCGTGTCTTCAACATCAAAACCATATCGCAGCCCTGCTTGCTGCAGCGCTTGATAATCACCACGGCGGTCACAGCCAAAACGAAAATCATCACCGACGATCAAATGCCGTATTTTGAGCGCATCAACCAGTATCTGATCGATGAACTCATCGGCGGACATGGAGCGTAAAGATTGGTTAAATGGCAAACATAAAACGTAATCAACCCCTGGATACTGAGGCCCACCGCGTAAATCCCGCAACTTATCGCGCAAACTGGCCAGTCGCGCCGGAGCATGCTCGGGGGCAAAAAACTCTTTCGGCTGGGGTTCAAACAGCAACACCAGTGTTGGCAATGCATGCTCGCTGGCTTTTTGCTGCAGTGAGCGCAACAACGCCTGATGCCCTAGGTGCACGCCGTCAAAGTTGCCAATGGTGGCAACGCAGCCGGCAAAGCCGGATGGCAAATTGTACAACCCACGCACCAATCGCATGCCAATCACCTGAAAAAAATGAGGGCCGGATTATAGCTAACTGGCCTCACTTCTAACAGGTGCGAGGCACAGCTCTGGCAGGGCCACATCGCAACCTATTCAAATCGCGCACCGCGCAAATGGCGAGGGCGAAGCCCCAGCGCGGCCAACACGGCAAAATAGAGCAGCACACCACTGATCACCAGCAATGCCATTTGCCCGGCTCTCTGCCCGGCACTCCAAAGCAGCCACTGCTGCGCATCGCCCATCAACAACACGATAGCGCCTGCCAAAGCCAGCAGAGCCAGCACCACTTTGGCACTGTAACGCCACCAACCCGGCTGCAAATTTAAGGTGTTTGAACGGCGCAACCCACGGTAGAGCATCCAAGCGTTAAAATACGACGACAGCGCCGTCGCCAGCGCCAGCCCAACATGCTGCAGCGGTATCACCAACGCTAGGTTAAGCACCATGTTCAACACCATGGCCTGAACACCGATACGCACCGGCGTTTTCGTGTCTTGCCGTGCGTAATAGCCAGGCGCCAACACTTTAATCAACATAAACGCCAGCAGCCCGCTGCCGTAGGCCTGCAGCGCCAAGGCCATGTTGCCGATGTCGTAAGGGGTCATTTCACCGTGATAAAAGATGGTCGCCATCAACGGAGTGGCCAACAGCACCAAGGCCAGCGCCGCGGGCAGCGCCAACAAAATCACCATGCGCAGCGCCCAATCTAAGATGGCGGCAAAGCGCTGATGATCATCACGGGCGTGATTGGCGGACAAACTGGGCAACACCACCACCCCTATGGCAATGGCAAACACGCCTAACGGCAAGTTGTTTAAGCGGTCGGCGTAATACAGCCAACTGACACTGCCGCTCTCGAGGAAAGACGCTAATAAGGTATCGAGCAGTAAGTTAATCTGACTCACCGACACCCCAAACAAAGCCGGCACCATCAACCCACCCACACGACGCACACCGTCATCTTTGGTGTTGGGCCGTGGCCACACCAGCATGCGCTGGCGCGCCAGAAACGGCAATTGAAACAGCCACTGCAACGCGCCAGCCAACAGCACGCCCCAGGCCAGCGCAAACAAAGGCTCAACAAACAGCGGCGTCAAATACCACACCGAGGCGATTAAGGTGATGTTCAAAATCACTGGGGTAAAGGCTGGTACCGCAAAACGTCCGTAGGCGTTTAATACACTGCTGCTAAAAGCAGCCAGGGAAATAAACAACAAATACGGGAAGGTAATGCGCAGCAAGTCGCCGGTTAAGGCAAATTTTTCTGGGTCAGCGCGAAAGCCGGGGGCAAACAACCAAGGCAGATAATCGGCAAATAATAATGCCAGCGCGGTTAACAGCAACAGCAGCAAGCCCAACGTGCCTGACATGCGCGCGACAAACAGCCGTACCTCATCGAGGCTGCGCTGCGCCCGATATTCACTTAATACGGGGACAAAAGCGACGGAAAACGCGCCTTCGGCAAACAAGCGTCGAAAGAAATTAGGAATTTTAAAGGCCACAAAAAACGCATCGGCACGGGCGCCAAAATACTGCGCCACCACCACATCGCGCACCAACCCCAGCACCCGGCTGAGCAACGTCATCAGGCTAACGATGGAAGAGGAGCGCAACAGCCCCTTTGATGAATGCGATTCCTGTTCTGACATCAAGTTTGAATCCTGTAAGGCGCCTCTACGCGACCTTTGCGACGGCGACCAGGCCATACGGCAGGCATAAAAAAACCCGCCGGTAGCGGGTTTTTACGAACTGTTCAGCTATCAGCCTTTCAGTGCGAATACCTTAGCATTCAGACGGCTCTTGGTACGTGCAGCAGTGTTCTTGTGCATGATACCTTTGTTTACCATCTTGTCGATGTAAGGTTGAGTCTTGGTAAACGCAGCTTGAGCTTGCTCATAATCACCAGTTGCAACGGCAGCGTGTACTTTCTTGATGTAAGTACGAACCATTGAACGCAGGGCTACGGTACGAGCACGACGCTTGATAGCCTGACGGGCGCGTTTACGAGAACCAGCAGAATTTGCCACAGTCGGCTCCTCAAAATTGGTTATTTCAGTTATTCAGGAGCCGGCTCTACCCAAGCTCCACAAGAGAGGGCCGGAATTATCCAGACTCGTCCGGCCAGTGTCAACCGTCAGTCGATCACGACAGGCGCGAATGACTTCACTAAATCGTCAATGGCTTTCATTTGCGCCAAATATGGCTCTAATTTGTCCAACGGCAGCGCACATGGACCATCGCACTTGGCTTCTGCAGGGTTGGGATGCGCCTCGATAAACAAACCAGCAATGCCCAGCGCCATACCCGAGCGCGCCAACTCAAACGCTTGAGCGCGTCGACCATCAGCAGAATCCGCACGGCCACCTGGGCGCTGCAAGGCATGAGTCGCATCAAACACCACCGGCGCCTGCTGCTTCATATCGTCCATGCCCAGCATGTCGACCACCAGGTTGTTGTAACCAAAGCTGGAGCCACGCTCACACAACATCACCCGCTCGTTACCAGCTTCGGCAAACTTAGTGATGATGTGGCGCATTTCGTGGGGCGCTAAAAACTGCGGCTTTTTGACATTAATGGCAGCACCGGTTTTCGCCATCGCCACCACTAGGTCGGTCTGACGCGCCAAAAATGCCGGCAACTGGATCACATCCACCACTTCCGCTACCGGTGCGGCCTGATAGGGCTCATGCACGTCGGTAATGATGGGCACATCGAACTGCGCTTTGATATCGGCAAAGATTTTCAACCCTTCTTCCATACCTGGGCCGCGGTAGGAGTTAATAGAAGAGCGATTGGCCTTATCAAATGACGCTTTAAAGACGTAAGGAATGCCGAGCTTTTCCGTAACTTGCACATAGTGCTCACAAATGCGCAGTGCCAGATCGCGACTCTCTAACACATTCATGCCACCAAATAAGGTAAACGGCGCATCATTGCGCACTTCTAAGCCAGCAACATTGACCGATTCAATCATTGTCATTTTCTTCCTGTTGTTGTCACAGTACGACCAGGTTGTCTCTGTGAATCATTTCCGGATCAGTGGCCACACCTAACACATTGGCCAACTCACGGGTTGGGGTACGCACCACCAAACTGGCTTCTTCCGAGCTGAAGTTCACCAATCCTTTGGCCACCAGGGCACCGCTTTCATTCACGCAGGCAACCACTTGCCCACGATCAAATTGACCACGCACCGCCGCCACACCAATGGGCAGCAGGCTTCGACCTTGCTCACGCACTGCCGTCACAGCGCCAGCATCTAACACCAACTCACCGCAGGTTTGCAAATGACCGGCAATCCACTGCTTACGGGCCACCAATTTTTCGGCATCGGCCAACAGCAAGGTGCCAATCATTTCACCGGCGCGCAAACGCTCCAATACCGCTGGCTGGCGACCACCGACAATCACAGTGTCGGCACCAGAGCGCGCTGCCAAGGTCGCCGCGCGCACCTTAGTGGCCATGCCACCGCGCCCTAAACTGCCACCACCGCCCGCCATGGCTTTAAATGCCGGGTCAGACGCCTGGCCTTGATGCACAATTTGCGCATCAGCATGGCGACGCGGGTCCGCGGTAAACAAACCATCTTGATCGGTCAGCAGCACCAATAAGTCCGCCTCAACCAGATTGGCCACCAAAGCCCCTAAGGTATCGTTGTCGCCAAAGCAGATTTCGTCCGTTACTACGGTGTCGTTTTCATTGACGATGGGCACCACACCCATGTCCAGCAGCGTGCGTAACGTGGTGCGGGCATTGAGATAGCGCCGGCGATCGCTTAAATCGTCGTGGGTGAGAAGGATTTGTGCGGTGTGAAACTGATGCTGCGCAAACGCGCTTTCATAAGCCTGAATCAGGCCCATTTGACCGACAGCGGCGGCGGCCTGTAACTGGTCCAACTGCTCGGGCCGGCGCTGCCAGCCCAAGCGACGCATACCTTCTGCCACCGCCCCAGATGACACCAGTACGATTTCGTGGCCCGCTTGCTTCAGCGCCGCCATTTGGTCAACCCACTGGCGAATGCGTGCCTGATCTAGGCCTTTGCCGTCATTGGTCAGCAAGGCACTGCCGATTTTCACAATCCATCGCCGACGCTGCGCCAACTTGGCGCGCACATCCGGCTGCATTACACCCGCCTCACTCATGCACGGCTCCTGCGTGATTATTCGTTGGTGTACACCACTTCGACGTCGTGGTCGTCGTCGTCATCATCTTGCTTGGCTGCTTTGCGCGCAGCGCGCTGCTCTTGGCGACGCTCGGCCAGCATTTCCATGTGTTCGCGCGCTTCTTCCTCCACTTGCTCGCGCTCAGCCAGCAGCGCCTCTGCGAACTCTTCATCTTCCTGGGCGCGCTGCTGGCGCTCTTCGATGAAGTTCATGATGTCGCCCACCAACGCTTTGGTGCCCTGCTGACTGATGGCGGCAATGCGATACACAGGGCCATCCCAGTCGAGCTGATCCAATACCGCCTGACAGCGCTGCTCACGTTCATCTTCAGGAATCAAATCGAGTTTATTCAGCACCAGCCAGCGCTCCCGCGCGGCCAGACCGGGCGAAAATTCTTCCAGCTCACGTGAAATGGCTTGTACTTTTTCCGCCGGATCAGAGCCGTCAAACGGCGCCATATCAACGATGTGCAGCAAAATATGGGTGCGCACCAGGTGCTTTAAAAAACGCGTGCCTAAACCCGCACCTTCTGAGGCGCCTTCAATCAGCCCAGGAATATCGGCAATCACAAAACTGCGGTGCTGCTCCAGCGATACCACGCCCAGGTTGGGCACCAAGGTGGTAAAGGGGTAATCCGCAACTTTCGGTTTGGCCGCCGACACTGCACGAATAAAGGTAGATTTACCGGCGTTCGGCATGCCCAGCAGGCCGACATCGGCCAGCACTTTCAGCTCCAGCTTGAGGTTGCGCGACTCGCCCTCTTGCCCTGGCTTAGTCTGACGCGGCGCCTGGTTAGTACTGGATTTGTAGCGCGTATTGCCAAGACCATGATAACCGCCGCGCACCACCATCAGGCGCTCGCCGACGTAGGTCAAATCGCCCAAGGTTTCGCCCGTGTCGTCATCAATGGCCGTGGTGCCCACCGGCACCTTCAATATCAGGTCTTCGCCTTTGGCGCCGGTGCAGTTGCGGGCACCGCCTGCCTCACCGTTTTGCGCTTTAAAGCGACGGGTGTAGCGGTAGTCAATCAAGGTGTTGATCGACTCATCGGCTTCGAGATAAATCGAGCCGCCATCACCGCCATCACCGCCGTCTGGGCCACCCTTGGGCACAAACTTCTCACGACGAAAGCTCAGACAGCCATTGCCTCCTTTGCCGGCCTCGACCGATATCGTTGCTTCATCGACGAACTTCATACTTTGCCCCTCCAGGGTGGTTACAAACAAAAACGCCCCGCCAGCTCATAGCTGCAGGGCGTCGAGCCATCATGCCAAGCGAAATTACGCTGCTGGAACGATGCTTACAGTCTTACGGTTGTTCTTACCTTTGATTTCGAATTTTACTTCGCCATCAGCGGTTGCGAACAAAGTGTGGTCACGACCAACACGTACGTTGTCACCAGCGTGGAAACGAGTGCCGCGCTGACGAACAATGATGTTACCGGCTTTGGCCGCCTGACCACCGAACATTTTCACGCCTAAGCGTTTACTTTCGGAATCGCGACCGTTCTTGGTGCTACCACCAGCCTTTTTGTGTGCCATGATCTTGCTCCTCGTTATTGGGTCGCTGCAACGCTGCGGATGCGGCCGGTTTGGCTACCGAACACGGACCCAGGAATTCAGTTCAGATGATTAGCCAGCGATGCTGGTGATTTTCAGCTCGGTGAACCACTGACGGTGGCCCATTTGCTTCATGTGGTGCTTACGACGCTTGAACTTCAGGATTTTAACCTTCTTGTGACGACCGTGGCTAACCACTTCTGCAGTCACTTTGGCGCCTTCAACAACCGGTGCGCCGATTTTAACGTCGTCGCCGTTGCCGATCAGCAGAACTTTTTCCAGCTCAACCGCTGCGCCAGTTTCAACTTCCAGTTTTTCAACTTTCAGCGTTTGGCCTTCTTCAACACGGTATTGCTTACCGCCAGTTACCACTACTGCGTACATTGTACGTTCTCCGCTTATCGCTTAATGAACCCGGCATCATTGCTGCTTCTTACTCGGGCTGTCTGCCAGCCACGTCCTGCTTCTACTGGCAACGCTCTGGTTTCCATATGGCAGGGAGCAGAATTTCGGGGCGCGAGACTATACCGCAGGCACGATCATGGCGCAAGTTAGGCGGCGGTCTTTCTTGACACTCCGACGGTGCCTCCCTAGCATCTGCGCCTCTAACTCCTATTACCACCGGGCAGCCGTCGACCGCCATGCAGATTTCAGACATTCTCTCCGTCGTTCAATCCGAGTTTCAGGCTGTCGATCGCCTTATTCACGAGCAGTTAGCCTCGCGCGTGCCCCTGGTCGAAAAAATCGCCGACTACATCGTCTCCAGCGGCGGCAAACGCATTCGTCCTTTGCTGGTACTGCTGACCAGCCGCGCCCTGCAGCGCAGTGATGCTGAAGCCGTCAAACTGGCCACTGTGATCGAATTTTTGCACACCGCCACCCTGCTGCACGACGACGTGGTCGACACCTCCGACATGCGCCGTGGCAACCCAACGGCCAACGCCAAATGGGGCAATGCACCGAGCGTACTGGTGGGCGACTTTTTATACAGCCGTGCTTTTCAGATGATGGTGGAGCTGGAATCCCTGCCGGTGATGAAGATTTTATCCGACGCCACTTGCGTGATCGCCGAAGGCGAAGTGCTGCAACTGACCAATGTAAAAAACCCGGACATTACCGAGCAGCAGTACCGCGACGTCATTCATGGCAAAACCGCCATGCTGTTCGAAGCCTCCACCCACGCCACTGCAGCCCTGTATCAATGCAGCGATGAGCAGCAACAAGCGCTGCAGCGCTACGGCACCGAGCTGGGCATGGCTTTTCAATTGATTGACGATGTGCTCGATTACAGCGGCGATGCGGCAGAGCTGGGCAAAAACGTTGGCGATGACCTAGCCGAAGGCAAGCCTACCTTGCCACTGATTCATGCCATGGCTCATGGCAATGACGAGCAGCGCCAGCTGATTCGCCGCGCGATTCGCCGCGGTGGCCTTGAACAAATGGATGACGTGATTCGCATCGTTCAAGCCTGCGGTTCTTTAGACTACACCCGCCAACAGGCGCAGACCTGCGCGGACAACGCCAAGCAACAACTCGAACTTTTGCCCGACAGTGAGGCCAAAACAGCGCTGGCAGCGCTGGCCGATGTAGCCGTGATGCGTACCCATTAATTCGACAGCCATTGGCTGTCTGCACCAGGAAAGGAAGTATCGTGATCAAGTGGATGTTACTACTGGTCAGCCTGATTGCCCCGTTCAGTCACGCCAACCTGCTCGACTCATTGAGCGACGAGCCCAAGTTTTTACCCGTTGACGAAGCATTCCCGCTTACCACCCGCTTTGAAGGGCAGCAACTGATCGCCGACTGGGACTCCAGTGACGGCTATTACCTGTATAAAAGTCGCATTTACCTGTCGCAGCAGGGCCAAGAAATAACGCCTGTGTCTTTTTCTCAAGCAGGTAAAGAAAAAGACGATCCGGCGTTTGGCATCGTCACCGCATTTTACGGCCCACTGAGCGCCACCTTTGATTTGAACCAGCTCTCCGAGGGTGAATTCACTCTGCACCATCAAGGCTGTGCCGACGCCGGCCTGTGCTACCCGCCGCAAAAATTAAAGCTCAGCTGGGATGGCAGCAGCGCCGCAAACACGAGCCCAGCAGCGAGCCTTGCAACAACCACAGCCAAACCCGCCAGCGCGGCTGCAACCAGCACCAACGAGCCTGCTGACGATAACTGGTTCACTGGCCGCTCCTGGGCCGCCGTGGTGGGCTTGTTCTTTTTGCTCGGTATTGGCCTGACCTTCACCCCCTGCGTATTGCCTATGGTGCCCATTCTCACCAGCGTGGTACTGGGCCAAAACAACACCTCGCCCGCCCGAGGCTTTGCGCTGTCCAGCATTTACGTACTGGGCATGGCACTGACGTATGCCGCCGCAGGTTTGACCGTTGGCTTATTAGGCGCTGGCGCCAATGTGCAAGCCTGGATGCAAACCCCTTGGGTACTGGCCGTATTTGCTGCGCTGTTTGTCGCCCTGGCGCTGGCCATGTTTGGCTTGTACGAGCTGCAATTGCCATCTGGCATTCGTAACCGCCTCAACGAAATGAATCAAAAGCAACAAGGCGGCCATTGGCTCAGCGTGTTTATCATGGGCGTTTTGTCCGCCTTGGTGGTATCGCCTTGCGTATCAGCGCCACTGGCTGGCGCCTTGGTATACTTAAGCACCACAGGTGACGCGTGGCTGGGAGGCAGTGCCTTACTGGCCCTCGGCCTCGGCATGGGAGCACCGCTCATCGTGCTGGGCACCACCGGCGCTTCTATCTTGCCCAAAGCCGGTGGCTGGATGGACCAGATCAAGGTGTTCTTCGGCGTGCTACTGCTTGGCGTCGCCATCTGGTTGCTCAGCCGGGTCATTCCAGGCGAAGCCGCATTGTTGCTGTGGGCCTTACTGGCACTGGTTTACGGCGTCGTTTTGGGCGCCTTTGAGCCAGCCAACAGCGGCAAGCAGCGCTTAGTTAAAGGCATTGCTTGGGTGTTCTTCTTATACGGCGCGATGGCTTTGGTCGGCGTACTGCAGGGCCAATCGAACCCACTGCAACCCCTGGCTACGGCAACCACAGTCGTCAGCCAAGAAAGCAGCAAGGCCAGCAGCCCATTTCGCAAGACCGACTCGATTAGTGAGCTTGAGCAAATCATTGCCAACAGTCCACGCCCGGTCATGGTCGATTTTTACGCCGACTGGTGCATCAGCTGCAAAGTCATGGAAGCGGAAATCTTCTCCCACGCCGACGTGCAACGCCAATTCAGTCACCTGACTTGGGTGAAACTCGACGTCACGGCTAACAGTGCCGAGCAAGTGCAATTTATGCAAAAGCACGGCGTGTTTGGGCCTCCTACGATATTGTTCTTCGATCAATCGCAGGAAGTCACCCCAGCGCGCATTGTCGGCGAGGTAAGCAAGCCGCAATTTGTCGAGCACGTCAGCGACCATTTCCCCTCGCGCTGACACTCAAGCCACACAACTGCAGACTCACCCTTGAGTTTTCGAGGGGTGACTCGATATATAAGACGCTGCCGCCTGTAGTGGCAGCGTCTGTTTTTCAGGTCAGCTCAGGATACTCACATGCACTACACCTGCCCTTCTTGCGGCGCCATTAACCGCATACCCGCCGAACGTAGCCAGCAGCAAGGCCAGTGTGGCCGCTGTAAAAATCCTTTGTTTAATGGCACACCGGTTGAACTCAGCGATACCGATTTCGAGCGCTTTATCGCCAAGAATGATCTGCCCGTGCTGGTCGACTTTTGGGCCAGCTGGTGCGGCCCCTGCCAGGCCATGGCGCCCGTGTTCAGTGCCACGTGCCAGCAACTGCAACATCAATTGCGCTTCGCCAAGGTCAACACCGAGCACACACCCATGACCAGCCAGCGCTTTGCCATTCGCAGCATCCCAACTCTTATTTTCTTTCACCAAGGGCGCGAAGTTGAGCGCCTGGCCGGCGCCCTGCCAGCACCACAACTGCAGCAATGGATCCAGCAAGCGCTGCAGAAAGTCGGCCAGTAAAAACGAGGATTAGCCTGATTCACATCAAGAACCGACAGGGCCAGGGTCGTATGCTGAAGGTGAAGCAAAGGAGAATAAAATGAGTATCGAAGCCCACGACCTACACCATGAGTTTCCAGAGATGTCTGAGCAAATTCGCGAGCTAAAAATGAACGATCGCCATTTCGCGCGTTTATTTGAGGAATACCACGAGGTTGACAAAGAAGTTCGCAAAATTGAAGAACAGGCCGAGGCAGCTTCTGATGAGCGTCTGGAGAACCTGAAACTCAAGCGCTTACATCTTAAAGATGACCTCTACAACATGCTCAAGCAAGCATAAAAAAAGCCCCGCAAGGGGCTTTTTTTATGGCACTCACATAACAACGAGCTTACAACTCGAAGCTGTGACGCAGCACGATGGTTTCCATACGGTCTGGGCCGGTGGAAATAATATCGATCGGTGCAGCAATCGCCTCTTCAACGAAGCGAATGTAGTTGCGCGCGTTTTCTGGCAGCTCGTCGATGCTCTTGGCACCGAAAGTGGACTCACTCCAACCCGGCAGCTCTTTGTACACAGGTGTGACTTTTTCGAACTGATCCGCCGACGCCGGCACTTTTAAGTCGTTGCCGTTTTCGTCGCGATAACCAATACACACTTTAATAGTCTCAAGGCCATCCAGCACGTCCAGCTTGGTCAGGCAAATGGTGTTGATTGAATTCACGCGAATGGCATGTTTCACCAACATGGCATCAAACCAGCCGCAACGACGATCACGACCCGTGGTGGTGCCTTT
Organism: Bacterioplanes sanyensis; assembly: GCF_014652515.1. Lineage (GTDB taxonomy): Bacteria > Pseudomonadota > Gammaproteobacteria > Pseudomonadales > Oceanobacteraceae > Bacterioplanes > Bacterioplanes sanyensis. The sequence goes on from NZ_BMYY01000005.1 coordinate 106,352, forward strand.
TTCTTTACCGACATCGGCCAGATGCTTGCCAACGTCGTCAAACAGCTCGGTTGGGAAAGGACCTGAGCCAACACGCGTGGTGTAAGCCTTGGTAATGCCCAGAATTTGGTCCAAATACAAAGGACCTACACCAGAGCCCGTTGCCACACCGCCTGCGGTAGTGTTCGAAGAGGTAACAAACGGGTAGGTGCCGTGGTCGATGTCGAGCAGCGTACCTTGAGCGCCTTCAAACATGATGTCGCCCCCCTGCTCGCGCACGGTGTGCACCAGATCAACAGCATCCACCACGATGTCTTTAATCGCCGCTGCCCACTCCTGGCAAGCCGCCAAGGTGTCTTCGTAGCTGACTTCATCAACGCCGTAGTAATGCTTCAGCGCGAAGTTATGGAACTCCATCACTTCTTTCAGCTTGTCGGCAAACTCAGGCTGGAACATATCGTCCACGCGCAAGCCACGACGCGACACTTTGTCTTCATAGGCAGGGCCGATACCACGCCCCGTAGTACCGATTTTGGCAGCGCCGCGCTTGATTTCACGCGCCTGATCCAAAGCGACGTGATACGGCAAAATCAATGGGCAAGCATGCGAGATACGCAGGCGCTCACGCACGGGCACACCGCGATCTTCCAACGCCCGCATTTCTTTCAGCAGCGCATCGGGTGCCAACACCACACCGTTGCCGATGATGCACTGTACGCCATCGCGCAAGATGCCCGACGGAATCAAATGCAGAGCGGTTTTTTCACCGTCAATCACCAGTGTGTGGCCAGCATTGTGCCCGCCCTGGAAACGCACCACAGCGGCGGCTTTTTCGGTCAGCAAGTCTACGATCTTGCCTTTACCTTCATCACCCCATTGGGTGCCTAATACAACGACGCTTTTACCCATTGCTTCAGTCTTCACTCAATCAGTTAATCTTTACCAGCTGCCATTGGCCATCTTGCTGCTGCAGCTGGTAATCAGCCGCCATCGCTTCGCCATTCAACTGCGTCACTACTCGCTTGCCTTGTGCCCGCAAGGCCTGCACTTGCTGCCATAACTGGGCATCATTGTGCTGTGGTGCCAACACGGTTTCACGCGCATTGACAGCATGGCCGGAAAAACGCGCCAGTACTTTCAAATCACCACTGAAACCCGTCGCAGGACGGGCCCGACCAAACACGGCACCGGTTTCATCGTAACGGCCACCCTGCATCACAGCGTCGCCATAGCCCGGCACATAAGCCGCAAACACCAAACCGGTGTGATAGTCGTAGCCACGTAATTCGGTGAAATCAAACACCAACGGCAGCTCAGGGAAGCGTGCCATCAGTTGCTGCGCCACCTGCAGGGTATGGCTCAAAGCCTGGGCGGCTGCCGGCACGGCCTTGGCCATGCTATCGACCATCGGCATCAGCATGTCCAGCTCGCCTTGCAAGCGAAACGCCTGGCGGAAAGCTTGATCCAGCACGCCATCACGAATGTGTTCACTGACCCACTGGTCCAGATCGCTAACGCATTTTAGCCGCAACAGCTCAAACAGCCCTTGCTGCTGCTCATGGTTCAGCTCGGCGGCATCCGCCAAAGCGCGGAACACGGCGACATTGCCTAAGTCCAGATGAATATCGGTCACACCCGCATGCTGCAGCAAGGCCACCATCAAACTGATGATTTCGACATCGGCATCGATGCCAGCCTCGCCATATAACTCAGCACCGATTTGCGTTGGCGTGCGACTGGCCAGCAAGGAGCTGGACTTGGCATGAAACACGGTGCGGCAATAGCAAAAGCGCCCAACACCTTCAGGCGCAAAGCTGTGCGCGTCGATGCGTGCCACTTGTGGCGTGGTATCAGCCGACAAGCCCATCAAGCGGCCAGACAGCTGGTCGGTAACCTTAAAGGTACGCAGATCCAGGTCTTTGCCCACACCGGTTAGCAGGGAGTCTAGATATTCCAATGCCGGCGGCATGACCACGTCATAGCCCCAGCAATCCAATAAGTCGAGCAGCTGGCGCCGCAGGCTCTCTATCTGGCGAGCCTGAGGCGGCAGGATTTCTTCGATACCGTCAGGTAACAGCCAGCGATCAGCGCTTGTCATGGATCAGCCTTAATGATTGATGAGATAAAGCACGGCCAGCCCCAGTAGCATACTGGTCAGGCCAGTCAGTCGAATGGTGCGATCATCACTTTGCGCCACCTGCATTACCAGCCGACGCCACTGCGCAGGACTGGCGAACGGCAATAAGCCTTCGATCACCAGAAACAGGCCCATAGCCAACATCAAATGCTGCCATATATCCATGCAGATACCGCCTGTTGCTTTCCTGAACGCACAAAAAACCGGGCCATGGGGCCCGGTTGCAGGATTCTAACAGAAGCCTTGGGGTTTAGATACTGACGTATTATTGCCCTTTGCTGTCTTTCAGATAGCGGAAGAAGTCGCTGTCTGGCTTCAGCAGAATCACGTCATTTTCTTTAAAGGTTTCCTGATACGCCTTCAAACTGCGAGTGAAGGAGTAAAACTCAGGATCCTTGTTGTAAGCAGACGCATAAATGCGAGCGGCTTCGGCATCCCCTTCACCACGAATGCGCTCAGCATCGCGGTAAGCTTCGGCCTCGATCACGGTCTTTTGACGATCGGCATCGGCTTGAATACCTTCGGCCAGCTCTTTACCTTGCGAACGTTGCTCACGCGCTTCACGCTCACGTTCCGCCGACATGCGGTTATACACCGAGTTACTCAGGTCTTCTGGCAAGTCGATGGCCTTCACACGCACGTCCAGTACTTCCACACCCAGCTCTTCTTGGGTGCTCTCATTCAGCAAGCGCGTCATTTTAGTCATCAACTCGTCACGCTCGCCCGACACCACCTCATGCAAGGTGCGCGAAGCAAACTCGTCACGCAGCCCCTTGTTCAGCAGGTTCGACAGCAAGTTAGACGCTTCAAAGCGATTACCCGACGTTGCCCGGTAATAAGCTTTGACGTTTTTGATGCGCCATTTAGCGAACGAATCAACGATCACGTATTTTTTACCCGACGTCAGGTAACGCGATGGGTTGGTATCCAGCGTTAACACGCGCGCGTCAAACTTTTTCACGTTTTGCACAAACGGCGTTTTCCAGTGCAGGCCGGGCTGAATATCATCACCCACGACTTCACCAAATTGCAGTTTGATGGCGCGCTCTTTTTCATTCACCACATACAGGCCCTGGCTGCCGATAAGCAGCAACACACCTGCGACGATAAGGCCAAGCATGGCTTTTGGAGACATTAGCGACCCTCCCGACGGACACTGCTGGTATTGCTTTGGCGAGCGCGAACTTCACGCAGTACCTGATCGGTCAGGCGCGAAATATCCGAGTTGGACATCAAGTCCTGCGCATTGGCTGGCTTGGGCATATTTTTGATCAGCTGATCCAGCGGCAAATACATCATGTTGTTACCACCTTCAACATCGACCAACACTTTGCTGGCATTGTTGTAGACGTTGGTGACAGCCTCGATGTAGAGACGTTCGCGTGTCACCTCAGGTGCCTTGCGATATTCGCTGTACAGGTTTTCAAAACGCTCCGCTTCACCTTCGGCGCGCGCCACGATGCGAGATTTATACGCAGACGCTTCTTCCAGCTGACGCTGCGCCCGACCACGTGCCTCAGGCACCACCGAGTTGGCGTAGGCTTCGGCCTCGTTAATTAAGCGCTCTTTGTCTTGCTTAGCCTTTTGCACATCGTCAAACGCAGCTTTCACCGGCGCCGGTGGACGCGCATCTTTGATGTTGATCTGGCTGATGACCATACCGGTCTGGTAGCGGTCGAGGTAATTCTGCAAACGCACTTGCACTTGATCGGCCAAAATAGCACGGCCGACGGTGAGGATAGGGTCCATCGCGGTGGAACCAACCTCGTGACGCAGCGCACTTTCGGCTGCCGACAACAAGGTGCGTTCCGGCTGCTCAACCCGCAGGGCAAACGCCACTGGGTCCATCACCCGGTACTGAACGTTGAGTTCAACCTCAACGATGTTTTCGTCTTCGGTCAGCATGCGCTCTTTAATTTCGGCGTTGCGAACCTGGGTGGTATTGACCGGTACCACTTCATCCACCAACGGAATTTTAAACCGCAGACCGGCATTTTCGGTTTTTAGATACTCACCCAAGCGCATGACCACGCCTTGTTGGGTTTCATCCAAGGTATACACCGACTGAAAGCCGAGCATGACCAGCAACACCACAATGGCGATGCCGAACAGGCTGCCGCCACCACCGGATTTATTGCTGCCGTTGCCACGATTATTGCCACCGCCAAACAGGCCGTTCAGCTTATCCATCAGCTGTTTTAGAGCTTCGTCTAGATCCGGTGGTTGATTGCCGCCACGATTGTTATTACCTCGGTTGTTATTACCCCATGGATCGTTGGGATTGCCCTTTCCGCCGGGCTCATTCCAGGCCATAGTTTTCTCCAGTCAGGAAGACAGATGCATTGCTGCTCATGATAGCCAGTCAGTTAAGTCAGTGTAACCCCAGTCAGCGCTCCCAATGCTCGCGTTCGGGGGTGAAAAAGCGTTGCTCATCCACCCCGGCACGGGATAACGCCATCCGGAAATCGCCCTGCTGCATACGCACCTGCAGCAGCATGTCGCCATTGTCGCTGAAGCGCTCGCCACGCACACCTCCCAGTTCGTAAAGAACCGCACGCAGCTTGGCATCGGCGGGTGTTAAGCAAATCTCTTGCTCGAATAGTTCTTGCCCCAGCATTTCTGCCATGGCTTGGTTTAATAACTCAAAGCCTTCGCCCTGCATGGCCGACAACCACACCGCCACCGGTTGACCACTGTCATCACGATCGATGCGCGGCTCGCCGTGCTCTAGCAAGTCAATTTTGTTGTAGATGCACAAAGTCGGCACTTCATCGGCGTGGATTTCATCCAGCACACTTTCCACTGCCTCGACATTGGCATCGCGCTCAGGGCTGGCACAATCGACTACGTGCAGTAATAAATCGGCCTCGGCGGCTTCTTGCAAAGTGGCTTGAAAAGCCTCCACCAATTTATGTGGCAAATGACGAATAAATCCGACGGTATCGGCCAGCACCACTTCGCCAATGTCTTGCACTTGATAGCGCCGCAGGGTTGGGTCCAAGGTGGCGAACAGTTGGTCAGCGGCGTACACCTCGGCTTCGGTCAAAGCGTTGAATAAAGTCGATTTACCGGCATTGGTATACCCCACCAGCGCAATGGTAGGCACCGCCGAGCGTTGACGTGAGCGCCGCCCCTGATTGCGTTGGGCGCGTACTTTTTCCAGACGGTTGTGAATATTTTTGACCCGTTCACGCAACAAGCGACGGTCAGTTTCGAGCTGGGTTTCACCCGGCCCGCGCATGCCAATACCGCCTTTTTGCCGCTCTAAGTGAGTCCAGCCGCGTACCAAGCGCGTCGACTGGTACTGCAATTGCGCCAGCTCCACCTGCAACTTACCTTCATGGGTACGAGCACGCTGAGCAAAAATATCCAGAATCAACCCAGTGCGGTCGAGCACCCGACACTGCAGCGCTTTTTCCAAATTACGTTCTTGGCTGGGCGATAACGCATGGTTAAAAATCACCAGCTGGGTATCGTGCAAACGCAGCAAGTCGTAAATTTCGTCGACCTTGCCGCGGCCAATAAACAATTTTGGGTCCGGCGCATCGCGCTTGGTGGTCACTAACTCGACCGGTTGCGCACCGGCGGACACCACCAACTCGTTAAATTCGGCCACATCTTCACGATTGGCGCCTTCAGGAAAATCGATATGAACCAAAACGGCGACTTCACCGCCGCTGGCTTGCTGGCGCTTGGCGCCTTCGGGACGTTCAAAGAACAAACAGACACTCCAAAAGCCCAGCCTGCATGGGCAGACTAGGCTTCAGTTTTATTGCGATGAATGGCTTAGCTTTGCTCTTCTGCACCGTCAGCGGCTTCAGCCGGTGGCGCCAGACGAACATTGCGGGAAGGCACAACAGTAGAAATCGCGTGCTTATACACCATTTGGCTCACGGTATTTTTTAACAGAATGACAAACTGATCGAACGACTCAATGTGCCCCTGCAATTTGATGCCATTCACCAGAAAAATGGATACAGGAATACGCTCTTTGCGCAATTGGTTCAAATAAGGGTCTTGTAACGAGTGCCCTTTTGACATGGTTGTCTCCTTAAATAAGGTGGCCGTCCAATGTGGGGACGGTTCAAAAATAAAATAATGAAGTGCTTGGCTTAGCCAAGACTTCTAAGCCCCAGGGTCGTCCGGAGCCACAACCACAGTGTTCTGGCAGGGGAGTCAGGACGATGGGCTAAATATGGCGTTGGCCTGCAGGATTTTCAAGGCACTATCAACAAGATTCGGATCATTGGTATCCAGCCAGTGCAAATCAGGCCAACTGCGCAGCCAAGTAATTTGACGTTTGGCTAATTGACGGGTGGCGATAATGCCGCGCTCAACCATGTCGTCGTAATCGCACTGCCCTTCAAGATAATCCCAAGCCTGACGATAGCCAACCGCTCGCACCGACGGCATGGACACGTCCAAGTCACCGCGCTGATGGAGTTGGCGCACCTCCTCCAAAAAACCTTCCGCCAGCATCAGCTTGAAGCGCTCAGCAATGCGTTGATGCAGCTGTTTGCGCTCCGGCGGGCACACCGCCAGATTCACCACGTGATACGGCAGCGGTTGGTGGTTTTGCTCCTGCCAATGCTGAGTCAGGGTTTTGCCACTGACCTCATACACTTCCAGTGCGCGCTGAATGCGCTGCGAATCCATCGGTTCTAGGCGTCGCGCAGCTTCCGGGTCGACCTTCGCCAAGCGGGCATGCATGGCCGGCCAACCTATGTCCTCGGCCTGTGCCAATAAGCGCTGGCGTACGCTTTCATCGGCCTGTGGCAAATCGGCCGCGCCATCGCGTAGGAACTTAAAATACATCATGGTGCCGCCGACCAGCAGCGGCACCTTGCCACGGCGGGTAATGTCCGCCATTTCCGCCAGCGCGTCGTCGCGAAAACGTGCAGCCGAGTAGGGCTCAGCCGGGTCGAGCATGTCGATTAAGCGATGCGGCGCGCGCTTTAAGGTGTCGGCATCTGGCTTAGCGGTGCCGATGTCCATGCCGCGATACACCAAAGCGGAGTCGACACTGATGATTTCACACGAGTAATGCTCCGCCAGGGCAATGGCCAGCGCCGTTTTGCCTGCTGCGGTGGGGCCCATCAGAAAAATGGCCGGGGGAAGATCGCTCATCAACGTCCTCGCAAAAACAGTTTGTCCAGCTCATGCAACGTTAGCTGGGTCCAGGTAGGCCGACCATGATTGCACTGACCGCTGCGCTCAGTGGCCTCCATATCGCGCAACAAGGCGTTCATTTCAGCCACCGTCAGTTTACGGTTGGCGCGCACCGAGCCATGGCAGGCCATGGTCGACAATATTTCATTGCGCTTGGCCGTTAGGCGATCGGATTGGCCATGCTCCATTAAGTCGCCCAGCATGTCCGTCACCAGCTGAGCCACATTGGCTTGCTGCAACAGCACTGGAATTTGCCGCACCATAATCGACTCCGGCGCCACCCGCGCCAGCTCAACGCCTAAGCGGCGGAACTCGTCGGCGTATTGCTCGGCGGCATCGGCTTCGCGCTCACTCAGCGCCAAGGTCTCCGGCACCAACAAGGGCTGGCTTGCCACCTGCTCGCTGTCGATGGCTGTTTTTAAACGCTCGTAGGTGATGCGTTCGTGAGCGGCGTGCATGTCCACCACCACCATGCCCTGCAGGTTTTGCGACAAAATATAAATACCGTGCAGCTGCGCCACGGCATAGCCCAGTGGCGGCACATCGTCGTCCGTGGTGATGTCATCCAGTGTGGCCGCCTGACCATTGGCATCCAGCGGCGGTGAACTGGCTAAAGGCGCTGCCATGATCTGATAGGTGCTGAGCTGATCACTGACCTGCTGGCGTGTAGGTTGAGCGCCAAAGCTTGACGGTGCTGCCGAGGCGGCCGCCGGGGTGCGCCAATCCATCCGTGTTTGCTCGCTAAACTCACCCGCTTGGCGACCTGTGACGGTTGCCGTGGTTTGCTGCAAAGAGTCGCTACTGGCCGACGGCAGTTGATCGTCGGGGCGTACTTCCGCAAGGGCACGGTGCAGCGAGCGAAATAAAAAGTCGTGTACTAAGCGGCCGTCACGAAAACGCACTTCGTGCTTGGTCGGGTGCACGTTGACGTCCACCAGCTTGGCGTCCAACCATAAATACAATACAAACGCCGGGTGACGACCGTGGTACAAAACATCGCGATAAGCCTGCTTGATGGCGTGCGCCACCAATTTATCGCGCACGACCCGGCCGTTAACAAAGAAGTACTGCATGTCCGCTTGCGAGCGCGAAAAGGTCGGCAACCCCACCCAACCCTGCAACTGCAATCCCGCCGCTTCAGTGTCGATGTGCACAGCACTGTCGATAAACTGCGGGTTGAGCAAGGTAGCGACGCGTTTTTCACGATCCACGGTGCGCTCCGCCGGGCGCAACTGATGAATGGTACGGCCATTGTGGCGCAGGCTAAAACCGACATCGTAACGACTGAGGGCCAAGCGCTTAAAGGCTTCTTCTAAATGGGAAAATTCGGTTTTTTCGGTGCGCAAAAACTTGCGCCGTGCCGGGGTGTTAAAGAATAAATCGCGCACTTCCACTGTGGTGCCCGTGGGGTGCGCCGCCGGTGCCAGTTTAGCTTCCATATCGCGGCCTTCGGCACTGACCTGCCAAGCTTGCTCCGCCTCAGGCGTGCGCGAGGTCAATGCTAAGCGAGAAACCGAGCTAATACTGGCCAACGCCTCGCCGCGAAAGCCCATGGAGGCCACCGCTTCAAGATCATCCAGCGTGGTGATTTTGCTGGTGGCGTGACGGCTGAGCGCCAGCGCTAAATCATCTTGCGCAATGCCATGGCCATCGTCGCGAATGCGTAGCAGCTTAACGCCACCTTGCTCGGCATCGACATCAATGCGACTGGCACCGGCATCCAGGGCGTTTTCGACCAACTCTTTAACAATGTTGGCAGGCCGCTCGACCACTTCGCCGGCGGCAATTTGGTTAGCCAGTCTGGGCGACAGGCGATGAATACGATTCATAAATCAGGTTTTGGGAATTCTAAGTGTCTGACCAATGCGAATCTGGTCATCTTTGAGGTCGTTGGCGCGGCGTAAATCAGCGACAGCCACGCCATTTTTGACAGCAATACCGGATAACGTATCGCCGCGGCGAATGGTATAGGTATGAAAGGTACTTTGGCCAGCCTGGCCCGCAGCAATTAAGGTGCCACGTGGCGGATAGCGCTTAAAGTAGTCACGCACACCATCAAAAATAGCCCGCGCCATTTTTTTACGATACGCATCGGTGCCGAGCTTTCTCTCTTCGCCAGGGTTAGAAATAAACCCAGTTTCTACCAGCAAAGCTGGCATATCAGGGGCTTTAAGCACAGCGAAACCGGCCTCTTCTACCTGACGCTTGTGTAATTTGGAGACGTGCTTCATACGGCCAAGAATCTTACTGCCAATTTGCACGCTGGATTCGCGCTTAGCGGTCATGGATAAATCCAGCAGTGTCATGGCCAAATGATCCTCACGCCCCTCAAGGCTGACGCCACCGATTAAATCTGCGTCATTTTCTTTATCCGCCAACCAACGGGCGGTTTCACTGGTGGCACCGCGCTCGGACAAAACAAACACCGAGCTGCCGCTGGCGCTGGGGTGTTTAAACGCATCGGCATGAATGGAAACAAAAAAGTCGGCATTGGCTTCACGCGCTTTTTGGGTGCGTGAGCGTAGGCCAATGTAATAATCGCCCGTACGCACCATAAAGGGCGCAAAACCTGGTTCTTGTTTAAACAAACGTTCCAGCTCTTTGGCGATTTTCAGTACCACGTGCTTTTCAAAAGTACCGCGCGGACCTATAGCGCCTGGGTCTTCGCCACCGTGGCCGGCATCGATAGCAATGATGATATCGCGTGCTTTGTGGCTACCCGTGTCACTGTCGCTGCGCTTCAATGGCTCGGCCACAGCTTTGCTGACGCTGGTTTTCTCCAGGTCGACCACCAAACGGTGATACGGGTATTTTTTATTCGGCGGCAGCGGGAAACTGCGCGGGCTCAAGCGCTGCTGCATATCGAGCACGATGCGCAAATCCCCTTTGCCGCGCTTGCCACTGCGAATGCCTTCGACCCAAGTGTTAGATAGGTCGATTTGATCAATTGCTTTGAGTAACTGGGTATCGGCTAAGTCAATCACCACCCGCTCTGGGTTGCTGAGCTGAAAAATCTTATGCTCGTGCGGCTCAGATAAATCAAACACCAGACGGGTGTTATCAGGCGACTGCCAAACTCGGATGTCTTTTACATCGGCCAAAACAGGCGTGCTGGTCATCACCAGCAGCAGCATAATTCGAGTTGTGAGCCTGTGTACCATGGTCGTCATGCCATTAACTTTTAGTCATCACGTTGCAGCGGTTGCAGCACCGAGTGCTGCTGTAATGTTTGCAGCCACGATTCGCCCAATGACGAGCCAGCGCTGGCTTGCAGGCGGCGGCCATGGCCATCATCTGCCAAATTCAGCGTCAAATCGGCGGCCGGCAAAATGCCCATCCCCCGCTCTGGCCACTCAATCAGGCACAAGCTGCCATCGCTGAGGTAATCACGAATGCCCATAAACTCCAGTTCTTCTGGGTCGCCCAAACGGTATAAGTCAAAGTGACAAATGCGATGCTCGGCCAAAGGGTATTCTTCCACCAAGGTGTAGGTCGGGCTGCGCACCGCACCTTGATGGCCACAGGCTTGAATAAAGCCACGACAAAAGGTGGTTTTACCAGCTCCTAACGTACCTTGCAAAAACACCAGCCCAGCGCCTTGTAAAACCTCAGCAAACACTTGTGCCACCGCTAAGGTGGCGTCTTCATCAGCTAAAAACCAGCTCATACATTTACCAAATAACGAATCGATTGCATTAAATCACTGGCCAATAAACCGCGCTGACCCTGCTGCTGGGCTTGCAAGTCGGCCGCTGCGCTATGAATGCATACCCCCAAACAAGCTGCTTGCCAAGCATCTAAGCCTTGCGCCAGCAAAGCGGTGAGCACTCCGGTGAGCACATCGCCCATGCCGCCACAGGCCATGCCTGGATTGCCGTCACTGCACAAAGCCAGCTGGCCTGATGGGCTGGCGACGATCGTGCCTTGGCCTTTTAGCACCACCACCGCCTTGTAACGCTGGGCCAATGCCTGTGCCTGCTCAAAGCGCTGGCTTTGAATCTGATCACGACTAACACCCAGCAAGCGCGCGGCCTCGCCTGGATGCGGCGTTAAAATCACCTGACGCCCAGCAAACTCGGTTTGCCAAGCAGGCTGCGCCAACAAATTGAGGGCATCGGCATCCAATACCAAAGGCTGTGACGCCGCCAACACAGGCTGCAACAACAGCTGCCCCCAGCTGTGTTGGCCTAAGCCCGGACCACAGCCGATGGCCGTCGCACGTTTTAGCATGGGCTCAACGTCTAAGCCTGAGTTAACCTCCTGCACCATTAACTCAGGTTGGCGAGCCAACAGCATTGCGCGCTGATCGACCGAGGTAGCAACACTGACCAAGCCTGCTCCAGTGCGGTAGCAAGCCTGAGCGGCCAAAGCGACGGCGCCGCCCATACCCGGTGCGCCGCCAAGCAACAGCGCATGGCCGTGCTCGCCTTTGTGACTGTTGCCGCGACGCTTAGCCAGTAGCCGACCTTGCTGCTGCAACTGATGAAAACTGATGCGCTCGCAGCTCGGTTTAATCTCTTCAAATAAGCTTGGATCAACGGACAGCGAGGCATAAGCAATGTCACCGCTGACATCCGGCCCATCGGCCGTGAGCAAACCGCGCTTAATGCCAATAAAAGTCACGGTGAGGTCCGCTTGCACCGCTGTCCCCATAATGCGTCCAGTGTCGGCGTTCAAGCCGCTGGCAACATCCAGCGCCAGCACCGGCGCCGCATGAGCATTGATGGCCGCCACCGCCGCTGCAAAATCACCGCTCACGTCGGCGCTCAAACCAGTCCCCAATAACGCATCGACGACTAAGTCGCACTGCGGCGGCAATGGCTGCCAAGGTAAAATCTCGACCTCAGCATCCTGCGCCATGGCACGCGCTTGCTGCGCGCTGGCGCTGAGCTGATCATGATCGCCCAGCGTTTGTACCTGAGCACGCATGCCGTGGTAGGCCGCCAGCGCCGCCAGTACATAGCCATCGCCGCCGTTGTTGCCGCGACCAGCCAGCACCACCAAAGACTCACACTCGGGCCAGCGCTGCAGCAATGCCGCAAAGGCCGCTTCGCCGGCCCGGCGCATCAACTCAAAACCGTCACCTTGCAGTTGCGCAATGGCACGCTGATCTAGGTCGCGCACCTGAGCGGCAGTCATCAATTGGGTGGGTAAATGGTCCTTGGCGGTGTAAGGCGCTGTCATGCCGATTCCTGGCTGTCGTCATGGGTTTGACGCCAGTATAATGATTTGCCGATGCCTGCAACACCGCCAACCGCTCTGAGCCCGCCTTGTTATGTCTGATTCTGCCAACCAACCCGTAACGGTCACCGCCACTGAGGCCGACCTGGCGTCACTGCGCCAGCAGCTCGATGTGTTTGGGCGCGAGCTGGGATTTCAGCAAATCGGCGTTACCGATACCGATTTAGGCCTGCACGAAGAGCGCCTGAAAGCATGGCTAGCACAGGGCTATCACGGCGAGATGGGCTTTATGGCCGATCATGGCAACATGCGCTCGCGGCCGGCTGAGCTGCAGCCCAATACCGTTCGCGTGATTTCAGCACGCATGGACTATTTACCGCCAGACGTCGGCATCAAAGAGCAACTGCAAGACCCATCCTTGGCCTATGTGTCGCGCTACGCCTTAGGCCGTGATTATCACAAGTTGATTCGCAAACGCTTAACCCAGCTCGGCAAGCAATTGCAGCAAGCCGCGGGCGACATGGGGTTTCGCGCCTTTGTCGACAGTGCTCCCGTGTTAGAGCGCGCCCTGGCCAACAAAGCGGGTCTGGGCTGGATTGGCAAAAACACCATGCTGATCAACCGCCAGGCTGGCTCTTACTTTTTTCTCGGTGAAATCCTCACCGACCTGCCTTTGCCCGTGGATGAGCCGTACGCCAAAGACCATTGCGGGCGCTGCCAGGCTTGCTTGGATATTTGTCCGACCCAGGCCTTTGTCGGGCCGCACGTTTTAGACGCCCGGCGCTGCATTTCTTACCTCACCATTGAACTCGATGGACCCATACCTGAGGAGCTGCGCCCGGGTATGGGCAATCGCATTTTTGGCTGTGATGACTGCCAGATAGGCTGTCCCTGGAACCGCTTTAGCAAGCCGACCCTAGAAACCGACTTTACCCCACGCCACGCCCTCGATAAGGCCACGTTGCTGGCGCTGTTTCGCTGGGATGAAGCCACTTTTTTGCAAAATACCGAGGGCATGCCGATTCGCCGCACAGGTTTTGAGAACTGGCAACGCAACATTGCGGTGGCACTGGGCAATGGCCCCTACAGTTTGGAGGTGGAGCAAGCCTTGCTGGAGCGCCACTCCCTCAGCACAGCCATGGTGCAGGAGCACATCAGCTGGGCGCTGCAGCGGCTGCGCGCCCAACGTTAAAGGTTAGGCCTGAATAAAGTGCTCACGCAGATGTTTGAGCTCAGCGATGGACTCACGAATGTCGTCCAGCGCCAAGTGCGCTCCTTGTTTGCTAAAGCCTTCTAAACTGGCGGGCTTCCAACGCTTGGCCAGCTCCTTCACCGTGCTGACATCCAGGTTGCGGTAGTGCATAAAGGCTTCCAGTTGCGGCATGTACTTCACCAGAAAGCGGCGATCTTGATGAATGCTATTGCCACACAAGGGTGACGTGCCAGGTTTGACGTGCTGCTGTAAAAACGCCAACGTTTGGCGCTCGGCTTCACGCATATCGACCTGACTTTCCCGCACGCGCTGTACCAAGCCAGAATTACCATGGGTGCGTGTATTCCACTCATCCATGGCATCCAGCAGCACATCCGGCTGATGAATGGCCAGCACAGGCCCTTCAGCCAGCACATTGAGGTCGCCATCGGTCACAATGGTGGCGATTTCAATGATGACATCGCGTTCAGGCTCCAGCCCGGTCATCTCCAGATCCATCCACACCAGGGCATCGGTTCGGCTCATGTCAGTCTCTCTGTCGAAAAGCGCCAGTTTACCGCCGCCGCTTGCAGCTTGCACCTACCGGCCGATGCCCCGACAATGGCGCCCTGATATCGCTGCCGGCAAAACTGCACCATGAGCAAACGCAAATTGAACAAACGCCAAACTTGGCGCATTGAAAAAATCCAGCAAGAAAAGGCCAAACGTGCTCAGCAGAAAGAACAAAGCATTCACCAACAACTCAACGCCGGCGAGTTAGGCCAAGAAATCACAGGCCAGATCATGGCGCATTTCGGCAGCCAGGTAGAGGTAGAAGCTGGACGCCATGGCCAGCGCTACCGCTGTTTTTTGCGCGCTAACTTAGGCTCACTGGTAACTGGGGATCAAGTGGTATTTCGCCCCGGGCCGGAGGAAAACGGCGTGGCGACTGGCGTTGTAGAAACCGTGCTGGAGCGCCACAGCGAGCTGTCTCGCCCTAATCCTTATAACGAGATCAAACCCGTCGCCAGTAACATCGATGTCATCGTGCTGGTGATTGCGCCTGAGCCGTGGGCGCACCGCAACCTGATTGATCGCTATTTAGTCGCGGCTGAAAATTGCCATATCGAGCCGGTCATTTTGTTCAACAAAACCGACCTCATCACTGACGATAACCGCGATCACTTTCTCGATTTACTCGGCCAATACCAAGAACTGGGCTATCGCATCTTAACCGTCTGCAGCCATGACAGCAGCAGCTTGGGCGAGCTCAAAGCGTTTTTAAACGATCGGGTTAGCGTGTTTGTCGGCCAGTCTGGCGTGGGCAAGTCTTCACTGATTAGCACCTTGCTACCAGACGAAGAACTCAAAGTGGGGGCGCTATCAGAGAACACCCGCAAAGGGCGCCACACCACCACCACAGCTCGCTTGTATCACTTCCCCGCCGGTGGCGATTTGATCGACTCTCCAGGGATTCGTGAGTTTGGCTTGTGGCACATGAGCGCCGACGAGGTACTGTATGGGTTTCGCGAACTGCGCCCCTTAGCTGGCCATTGCCGTTTTCGTGATTGCAGCCACCAGCAAGAACCGGGTTGTGCCATTCAAGCGGCAGTCGACGCCGATGAAGTGTCAGAGGAGCGCTTTATCAGCTACCTGCGCATTGTCGACACCCTCACCGAGCTGTAATCACCAGAACACTTCGTCTTCGTTGGGCGGATTATCGTAAGGGTTGTCGTCGGCTTCGCGCTCGTCGCGTAACTCCTGCAGCAAAGAGCCAGCTTTGTTAATGACAGGTTCGCGCGCGTCCGGTGCTTCTTCTTCATTAATAAATTCAGCATCGGCTTCGCCCGCGCGGCCACTGACACCCTCTTCATAGCGCTTGTTTAGCAAGGTAATGGAGATGCGTCGATTAACCGGATCATAAGGGTCATCTTGCTTCAAGGGGGCGGTATCCCCCATGCCGATTACCTGTGCCATTTGCTCTTTTGGCACCCCAGCTTCCATCAAGGCACGCCGCGCAGCATCCGCTCGCATCGCTGACAAACGCCAATTAACTTCGTCGGCGTCGCGACTGCTACTACGGGAAGAATCGGTGTGCCCGGCGATGGACAGGCGGTGATCAATGGTCGCCAGCACTGGCGCCAGCTCCCACAAAATGTCCTCGGTGTAGTACTTTAACTCAGCACTGCCTGGTTCAAACATGGGGCGTTTGACCTGATCCACGATCTGCACCCGTAAACCTTCGGTGGTGATGTCCAAACGCAGCTGGTTTTTAAATGGGCTTAGCGTTGGGCTAGCGTCAATTTGCGCTTCGATTTGCGCTTTTTCTTGCTCCATGCGCCGCCGTTCAATGGCTTCTGATAGGCTTTCAATTTCCTCCGCCTGTAAGATCTTTTCTGGGTCCAGCTGCTCAGATACTGCAACGTTATCGGCCTGAGAAGGCGAGCCGCCCATATCGATGATGTAAGCCGACGGAACCTTTTGTCCTTCTTCCCAGGCTTTAGGGTCCTGAAAGTAGCCCGAGATGGCCTCACGCTGCGATTCATTGGAGGAGTTAATAACCCACAACACCAAAAAAAACGCCATCATCGCCAAGGCAAAGTCGGCCATGGCGACCTTCCAGGCACCGCCATGATGGCCGTGACGGCCCTTTTTAATGCGTCGAATAACAATGTTTTGATGCTGGCCTAAGTTTTCCATCAGCGACCACGTACCTTGCTTTCGACTTCATTGAAGCTCGGCCGACTCTGAGTAAACAGTGCTTTGCGGCCAAACTCCACCGCCAACTGTGGCGGCAAACCATTAAGAGAAGCAATCACACAGGCTTTTACCGATTCGTACAGTTTGATCTCTTCGTCGGCAATATGACGCATTTTGGCACTGACTGGCCCGACCATGCCGTAGGCTAAAAACACCCCGCTGAAGGTTCCCACCAAGGCGGCGGCAATGCTGCCACCGACTTCGGTGATTTCGCCATCAATAGCGCCCATGGTAATGACGATGCCCAACACGGCCGCCACGATGCCAAAGCCAGGTAAGGCGTCCGCTACTCGTCCTACCGCATCGCCGGGCGCCTCTAACTCATGCAAGCGGGCTTCTATCTCCTGATCCATCAGCGCTTCCAGCTCATACGGAGTTAAGTTGCCAGCGGCAATGATGCGAAAGTAGTCAGCGATAAACTCCGCCAGCTCACTGTTGCCCTGAATTGCTGGGTAGCGAGCAAACAAAGCACTGCTTTTGGGGCTATCGACATCACCTTCAATCGACATAATGCCCTCACGCCGAGCCTTATTAAGAATGTCATAAATTAACCCAAGCACATCCATGTACATGGCTTTATTCACCTTGCTGCCAAACATCACTTGTGGCATCAACTTGAAGCATTCGGTAATTAAGTGCCAAGGGTTAGAGAGCAAAAAGGCACCGAAGGCACCGCCGATAATGATCAGAAACTCAAACGGATGCCAAAGCGCCAGCAGCTCGCCATTGGACATGACATAGCCGTACAGCACACTGCCAAACACAGTAAACAAGCCAATAAAAAACAGCATGAAGCGCTGGTAAACTCCGCAGAAATGTGTGGGCCGGCCTAGTTTGCCACGTCAACATCAGAAATACATCTGAGCCAACTGTGCTACAGACCGTAAATGACTATAGTAATTAAAGGTCACTAACCACTGCCATACAAATTGAGATATGACACAGCACCTAGCAGAGTCGATTCCCACCAGTTTTTGGCAGGACTTCTCCCCCATTGATGAACTACCCATTCTGGCCGAAAGCCGCCAACGCATTCGCCGGCAAATGCAGAGCAACCGAGCCAACTACCAAGATTTGGCGGTCTATGTCGAGGCCGACCCCGCTCTGTGCCTGCATTTGCTGCATGAAACCGTGCGCCAGAATCCAGATTGTACCAATCAGATCACAGGGGCGACCGGTTGCTTATCGCTGCTAGGAATGAAAGAGCTGGTGCACCTGGTCAAGCATTTACCAACCGTCGAAGCGAACAGTGGCGACAACCAACTGCGCCTATACCGCCGCTGCCTGCACACCGCCCAGTTTGCTGGCGAACTGGCCGCTCATTGGACCAGCCAAAAAGGCAGTGGCAGCGCGGATTACGCTCGCTGGAGCGCCGCCTTGGCCAATGCGCCGCTGTGGTATTGGCTGCTGCAAACACCGCTCACGGCCAACTGGTTGCATCACCTGAGTCAGGGTCATGATTTGATCGAGGCCAGCCGGAAAACCTTTGGCGTATTAAAGCGCCGTGAATGGGAACAACTCAGCCGCCACCTGCAGCTACCTGCCGCGGCCGCTGAGCTGTTCCGCCAAGACGCTTGGCTATCTGCTCAACAATGGCGCCTGCTACGCCACCATGATCCGCGTGACCTAGAAGGGCAACGAGAGCTGCTGCATTATGGCCAACGGCCCGAAGTCAGTGTTTTGATGGCCAATGGCCTCGCCTGGCACTGGCATATGGCTCCGCTGGGGCGTCGTAGCCAGCGCTGGTTAGAACTCACCGCCCATTGGCTTGGCAAGCACGCCAGCATGATTTGGCAAGATGCTCGCCAGTTACAAGTGAGGCTCAGCCTGCAGCAAAAAGATGGCTTGGGTACAGGGCTGCAGTGGCTGCTCAGCCCAGAGCCTACCTATCATCCGTATCCTGCGGTTAAGTCCGACGGTGAAGAAGTCACACCAGCAGACAGCCAGACGGCTACGCTCGAACCTGAGCCAGCGCCAGAAGTTGTGCCCCCCTCCACTCAAGCAGCGCCGACACGGAGCGCAGCAGAACCTGAAGAACCACACGAACGCAGCGGCAACGATCAATACTTAAAAAAACTGCTGCGCCAGCTTCAGCAACAACCCGATCGCTTTGGCGACTGGCACTTTTTGCTGCGCAGCACGTTAAAAGGTGTCACTCAGGGGTTAGGCGTACCTCATAGCTGTGCGGCGTTAATGAACAAAGAGCGCACCGTTTTAAAGGTTAAATATACAGAAGGCATGGCGCCAAGCATGGTTATGAACCACCTAGCCATCGACTTACGCCGCCCCAGCCTGTTTAGCAAGATTTTAGAGAAAAAAGCCAGCTTGCTGCTTACGCCCGCCAACCGCGACAAGTTCTTACGCGGCTTGCCCAAGCAGGTCACAGACATTTTGCCCGATCACTTGCTGCTCATGGCTTTCGATGCCGGTAATGATGCCATTGGCATTGTCATGGCATTTGATGACAGCGGCACTTTAGCGATCAGTGCTGAGGAGTACCGGCTGTTTAAACAACTGTGTCAAACCACCAGCAACAGCCTGGCAGCACTGCGTCAAAACACACGCCAGCGCCGGCCCTGACAGCTCACTCGGCCCTGAGGTACACTCACGGTTTTTCCACGGGGCTTTGTTATGGCCAAGTTTCCCTTATTGCTGGAGCCAGAAGCACTGGCGATGCAATTGCCAGTGGCAGCTGACAGTAACGTATTGATCGTCGAGCAGGCATCTCACGAGCAGTTTTTGCAGCACCACATCCCAGGTTCAGTTCATTTGGATTTTAAACGCCTGCAATCTGGGCAAGCGCCCACACCAGGCGCATTGCCCGACATTGAACAGCTGTCGGCGGTGTTGAGTGAGCTAGGCCTGACGCCCAGTACGCATGTTATTTGCTCCGATGGCGAAGGCGGTGGCTGGGCCGGACGTTTGATTTGGGCATTAGATTGCCTCGGCCACACGCATTACTCCTACCTCAACGGCGGCCTGACGGCCTGGATGCAAGCCAACTTGCCCACAGAGCAGGGCCCATCACATCCAATCGCCAGCGATTATCGGGCTGACCTGAGCCATAGCGAACATCACGCCATTGGCAAAGAAGCACTGCTGGCCGCGCTTGGCGAGCCGGCCTTGGCGATCTGGGATGCGCGCTCAGCTTTAGAGTATTGCGGCGACAAAGCCATCTCTGCGCGTGGCGGCCATATTCCGGGCGCGGTTAACTATGACTGGACGCTTGCCATGGACAGCGACAACGGTTTGCGTTTACGCCCTCTGGCCGACATCCAGCAAGAGCTAGAACAGCTTGGCCTCAATGCCGAACAACAGATTGTGACTCATTGCCAAACCCATCACCGCTCAGGTTTAACTTACCTGATTGGCAAACTGCTGGGCTGGCAAATGAAAGCTTACCCCGGCTCCTGGGCCGAGTGGGGCAACGATTCGAATACGCCAGTCACCACTGGCCAACATCCCTGAGACTGTTATGACTATCAAAGACCGCTTATTTATCGCCAGTCAGCACCTGGTGCCACAACACGGCTTGTCGCGCCTGGTAGGAAAGCTCGCCGCCAGCGAAACACCCTGGCTCAAAAATGCCCTGATCAACGGCTTTATCCGCCAGTTCGGCATCAACATGGATGAAGCCAAATACAAGCAAGCCGAAGATTTTCGCTGCTTTAACGACTTTTTTACCCGTGAACTGGAAGACGGTGCGCGTCTCATCGCCGACGGTGAGCATGAGTTTGTCTCACCCGCCGATGGCGCCATTTCTCAGCTGGGTAAAATCGAGCATGGCCGCATCTTTCAAGCCAAAGGCCAGGACTACTCTCTGACTGAGCTGCTGGGCGGTGACCGCGAACGCGCCGAGCCGTTCGTCGATGGCCAGTTCGCCACCATTTATTTGTCACCACGCGATTACCATCGTGTGCATATGCCGATCAGCGGTACGCTGCGCGAAATGGTGTACGTGCCGGGCGATTTGTTCTCGGTCAATCAAGTCACAGCAGAGCATGTGCCCCGCTTGTTTGCCCGCAACGAGCGTTTAGTGGCGATATTTGATACCGAGCACGGCCCGATGGCGATGGTCTTGGTCGGCGCCATGATTGTCGCCGCCATCGAAACCGTGTGGGCCGGTCGCATTACCCCGCCATTGCGCGAGCTCAAGGTGACCCAATACCCACTGCCGCAACAGCCCGTACAGTTAAATAAGGGCGATGAAATGGGACGCTTCTTACTGGGTTCTACCGTGGTGCTGTGCTTTGGCAAAGACGCCATGCGCTGGCAAGACACCCTCAAAGCGGAATCACCGGTGCGCATGGGCGAATGCATTGGCATGACGCTGGAGTAAGCGCTTAGCAGCCTGCTAGGCTCTGCTCCAGTCAAAGGTCAGCACATCAGCGATGCGGTTGGTCTGGCACATCAGCATCACTAGCCGGTCCAACCCCATGGCTACGCCACTGCAAGCCGGAAGCCCTGCTTCTAATGCTTGCAGCAGGGCTTCATCAATGGGCCGGCCAGCGGCTTCTCGCTCGAAACGCTGGCGCTGCTCTACCGGGTCACTCAGTTCGTCGTAGCCATTCGCCAATTCATAGCCGTTAAAATAGAGCTCGAAGCGCTGAGCCACCGGCACGCCGTGTTCGTCCATGCTCACTTTGGCCAGCGCCGCTTGCGAAGCCGGAAAGTGGTCAATAAACACCAGGGTGTCGCCTGGCAAAGCCGGCTCGACCCGATGACTCATAATGACATCCAGCCAACCGTCACGCGTCAGATCTAACACTTGTCCAGCTAATGACTGCCCAAGGGCGGTAATTTCTGCATCGTCGGCCTCAAAAGGGTCCACACCTGCAAACTGCTGCATCGCCTGACGATAACTCAGATGCTTGAGCCCCAAGGTTGGCCACTGTTGCGACAGTAAGCGACGAGTGAGGCTGGCCACCTCCGCCATCAGCTGAGGCAGACCACAGCCCAAGCGATACCATTCCAGCATGCTGAACTCAGGGTTATGGCGCTGACCCGCTTCGCCTTGCCGGAAGACTTTGGCAATCTGATAAATATCCCCACTGCCAGCACACAATAAACGCTTCATGGCATATTCAGGCGAGGTATGCAGCCAACGCCCGTCCTGCGTTTGCATGGGCGCAATATTAGGGTCGGTCACCGGCGCTTGAGCCAGAATGGGAGTTTCTACCTCCAATGCTGGATGCTCAATAAAATGCTGGCGAATGCTGTGGTACAGGCGCGCACGCAACTGCATGGCCATGGTGCTGGCCGAGGGTTTCCAAGTCATAATATTTCCACTCAGGAGCCGGGCGGCTCCTGAGACTGCAGAGGAGATCAGGCGCGGCTGACGTACTCGCCAGTACGGGTATCGATTTTCAGCACTTCGCCGACGTTGATAAATAGCGGTACTTTAACTACCGCGCCCGTGGACAGGGTCGCCGGCTTAGAGCCGCCCTGCGCGGTATCGCCTTTCAAGCCTGGGTCAGTTTCAGTCACTTCCAGCTCGACAAAGTTGGGAGGCGTAACGGTCAAGACCGCACCGTTAAACAAGGTAACGGTATAAATATCCTGCTCTTTCAACCATTTAACCGTATCACCTACGGCCTCTTGCGAAGCGCCATGCTGCTCAAAAGAGCCATCCGTTGCCATGAAGTGCCAGAACTCGCCGTCGGTGTAGAGATACTCCATATCCAGCTCAATAACGTCTGCTCCCTCTAGGCTCTCGCCTGACTTAAAGGTCTTTTCCATCACCCGACCGTTGCGCAGGTTACGCAGCTTAACGCGGTTGAACGCCTGGCCCTTGCCTGGTTTCACATACTCGTTTTCCATGATGGAGCAAGGTTCACCGTCCAGCATGACCTTAAGACCCGATTTAAATTCGTTGGTAGAATAGTTGGCCATTATCAAATCCAATTAGCGCGAGAAATAAAGGTGCGTATCATAACGCGAACCGAGGCTGGTGTAGAACTGCCTGACTGGCAAGCAGAACTGGCCCAAGCATTTCGTCATCCAACCGAGCTGCTCAATTTTTTGCAGTTGCCCGCCACAGCCTTTGCTCTAGACACTCAGCCGGACTTCCCACTCCTAGTGCCTAGGCCTTATGCCCAGCAAATGCGCCCCGGCGACGCCCAAGATCCATTGCTGCTGCAAGTGCTGCCTTCCCTACAGGAACGAGATGTGCAGCCTGGCTACAGCCATGACCCGCTACAGGAGGCCGACAGCAACGCCCAGCCTGGCATTATTCATAAATATCATGGCCGAGTGTTATTGATGGTGGCTTCGGGTTGCGCGGTAAACTGTCGTTACTGCTTTCGCCGCCACTTTCCTTATGCTGACAATCGCATTGGTCGGCGCCAGTGGCGGTACACTTTGGACTATTTGCGCCAACGTCCTTCCATCAGTGAAGCGATTTTTAGCGGTGGCGACCCTTTAATGCTGGACGATAAGCACCTAGCTGCCTTGTTGGATGAGCTCGAAAGCATTCCACACCTGCGCCGTGTTCGCATTCATTCGCGCCTGCCCGTCGTCATTCCCCAACGCCTCACAGAAGCCTTGGCGCAGCGTCTTTCCAGTAGCCGCCTACAAGCCACACTGGTACTGCACATCAATCATGCCAACGAGCTCAGCAACGCTCACCAGCCGCGCTTACAGTACTGGGGCCAAGCCGGCATCATGCTGCTGAATCAAAGTGTCTTGTTACATCAGGTCAACGATTGCCTTGATACTCTGATCGAACTCAGCGAACGCTTGTTCGAGTATGGCATTCTGCCCTATTACTTGCATGCACTGGACGCCGTTGCTGGCGCCCATCACTTTGATAGCGGGGATCGACGTGCACAAAAGCTGCACCAACAGTTGCAAACACGCCTACCAGGCTACCTCGTCCCCAAGCTGGTAAGAGAAATCGCCGGCGAACCCCACAAGACTTTGATTAACCTCGACAGCAATAGGCGCGGCGACTATAACCAGTGATGCGGTAATTGTACTCGCAGCGACGGCCCCTGTCGGCTGAGGCCACAGACTGATGCTCGATCGTTGCACTATACTGAATCACAATGCCCCACTCCCTTGGTGTGGAATCAATGTATGAACATGTCGCAGGAATGCATGGATAGCCCAAGAGTCGCGATTAAGTTACACATCCCGGCGACTCCGCTGACACATCTCAGCGTATGTCCGGGTCACGTTGAAGGTGTCAGCGCATGGGCAAAGTCTTTGCCCATGGCCAACACAGGCGAAGCTGCACGTCAGTTATATACAGCCATTCGAGAGTTTAACCAGTGGGACACAGATCCTGCGACACGCTTTAAAGTACTAGAAGTGGTCCGCCCCTATATTTATTCGATTTGCGTCTTACTTAACAAACACTTCCTGCAGTCTTCTATCTCTCTTAACGACAAACAACTGAAAGTAGCCAACCTGAGCCAAGCACTGCAAGGTCATTTGGCGACTGGCTATAAGATGGTGGTAGGTCACAGCATCAGTCGCTTAGGAGCCAACGACAAACCCTCAAAAATAGTAACCATGGCTGTGCATCGCGCCATTAGCGATACCGCACAAACCATACTGCGAGCGTTCCAGCTTTACTGTCAGCCCCCTGAGCATGCCTGGTTGGAATGTAACCAGTTGTTTTTATTGGCCGAAATGCATGGCCTGCAACACTACGACGTCAATGATCGACAAACGCGGTTTTTATCTAGCTCCACCGTCGCCCATGTGTTTACACGCTTACACTTAATGGGAACCGCCAAACCCAACAACTTACGTCAGCAGGATTTGGCACAGCTGTTCGATGCCAGCGAGCTGTGGGCAAGCTTTGTCGACATTACCTCCGCCGACGATGAAGATGCTTTGTTCATTATCAACTTACATCGTGATCGGCCTGGCCAATACCGTCAGCACCTGCGCGAAGCGCAACAGCCTCTTTTTCGCAGCCTCAACACCCAACGCTTGGTACAAGCTCTAAGGCAGTGGGCAGCCAATCCGGCGGGGAAACATGACATCACTGTACCTGGCAAGCTGAGTGACAACATTCTTTCCCATGCGATTCAATCTTGGGGCATACATTGGCAACGCTCTTTTCGTCGAACCAGTGCAGAGGGTCAATTGGCACTGTGTATCGGGCTGTCGGCAACACATTACTACAGCGGCGACAAAACCGACTTCGAACGCTTGTTAGCTGACCTTCGACCAAAGACGCTGGACGGCCCTGAACGTAGCCCTAAAGTCGACATTGGTAAACAATCTAGCGGTGATGTTTGGGCCGATGCTTTTGATGCCGGTGGTGCTACGTTAAGCGAAAATACGCAAATGGACCTCGATGCCATCGAGTTCATTAGCAAACATAAAGCGCAGGATGAACCGCAGCAAGAGGAGCTGAAATACCCATCACACCAAGTACGCGTGATTAACTCCAGTCCAGGCGGCTATTGCTTGCACTGGCAAGGTACACTGCCTGCTGCCATCCAAGCAGGTGAACTAATCGGCGTACAGGAGAGCGGTATCCGACATTGGTCGATCGGCGTGATTCGCTGGATTCGGCACCTGCGTGATCAAGGTACTCAATTAGGCATTGAGTTGCTGGCACCGAAAGCACAAGTCGGCGCAGCGCGTCTGCTACAAAAAACCGGTGAAAATGGTCCAATGATGCGTGCCTTATTACTGCCAGCGATCAAAGCCATTGCCCAACCTGCTACGTTATTGTTGCCACGCATGCCGTTTCGCACCGGCAACAAGGTGGAGCTGCTGTTTAGCGATGAGCAGGGCCGGTTCCAGCTGACTAAGCGGCTGATTTCCACCAGCAGCTTCAGTCAGTTTCAGTTCCGCAGTGCTGGCCCAGCTAAGCGCCAGGCCAGTACCGAGCCAGGCCAAACGATCCTGCCGGATGACGATTTCGACTCAATTTGGAATAAGCTATGACTCGAGCCTAAGACTAAAATGGTCAGCATGTGACAACCATCAACACATTCTGACCGTTGTTGTCTGAGTCGGTGATTTATTTTTTACTGAGCATCTTTATAATTACGGTTTTATTTATCAGAGGCTGACATTTTGGCATCCCGCGAAACCCTGCACCTATTGTTGTTGTGCCGTACTCAGAATGAAGCTGAGGGGATTGTCAGTCTGCTGCGAAACGCTGGCAGTGCGACACGTGTTCATTTAGTCACTTCAGTCGACGACTTTAGTGAACAGTTGCAAGAAAAAACATGGGATTTACTGCTGGCCGAGCCTTCTTGTCATGGTGTTGAATACCAAGACCTACTGCGCCAGATACGCCGCCTGAGCAAAGACTTGCCTCTCATCTTGATCACTCATGATGACATAGAACCGATGCAGATGGAGGCAGCGCTGCGCGATGGTGCCGCCAGCATGGTACCAATGGATGAAAGTAACTTAATGCTGCTGGTGATCCAGCGTGAGCTGGAGCATCTGCGAAGCCGTCGTGCACGGCGCAAGCTGGAGGTCAGCCTGCGCGAATCAGAAAAACGCTGCCAAGGCCTATTGCAAAGCTCAAAGGATGCCGTCGCTTACGTTCATGATGGCATGCACATATTTGCCAACCAAGCCTATCTCGATCTGTTTGGCTACCAAAGTCCGGAAGAGCTAGAGGGCATGCCGATCATGGACATGATCGACGCCAGCGCGCAAAAAGAGTTTAAAGCCTTTCTTAAAAGCTATGGTCAACAATCCGGTCAGACCAGCAAGC
Source organism: Bacterioplanes sanyensis (assembly GCF_014652515.1). Taxonomy (GTDB): domain Bacteria; phylum Pseudomonadota; class Gammaproteobacteria; order Pseudomonadales; family Oceanobacteraceae; genus Bacterioplanes; species Bacterioplanes sanyensis. Next base: position 132,467 of record NZ_BMYY01000005.1, read on the forward strand.
TGGCAACGACGGGGATCGATGGTGAAGGCAAGGCCTTCCCCATGAACATGGATTTCTCTCCGGCTACCTACGCCGATGAGCGCTGTACTCAAGTCGTTATTCGGATGCGTGAAGACAGCAGCGAGTTAGAAGGCCAACTGGAAGAAGTGCGCAGCCGCGACCTGTTAACAGGTTTGTATAACAAACCCTTCTATCTCAACCGTCTGGAAGAGGTTGTCGATCAGGCGGTTATGAACAGCGCCAAAGGCGCAGTGGTTTACATTAATCTCGATAATTTTGGTCGCCTGAAAAGTGATATCGGTATCGCTCACACGGATACCGTGTTAAATCACATTGCGGCTACCTTGCGCGATCAGTTGGGCGAGCGCCAGGTGGCTGCTCGCATCGGTGAGGATATCTTTGCCGGCATTTTAATGGGGCGTGATGCCGAGCAAGCATTAGAAGCCGCCGAAAAGCTGCGAGATACCATTGAGCACCTGCTGATTGAGGTCAACAACCGTACTGTCACCCTTACCTGCAGTATTGGTGTTGCACTGATCAATGAAAACAGCTCTAAGCCCATGGACATCTTACAGCAGGCGCATCAAGCCGCTGATGACGTGCGTAAGCAAGAAGGCCACGAACATGGCAACGGCGTACATCTGTTCCAGCCACCAGAGCAGGCCAAAGCGGAGGAACAACAGGATTTAGAGCAATCACTGATCGCTGCCATCAAAGGCAACGGCTTCCGCTTACTGTTCCAACCGCTGATCAATTTGCGAGGTGAAGAGGTCGAACACTACGAAGCCTTATTGCGCTTGCCTGTGGCTGACGGTGATGACGTATCAGCCGGTGAGTTCTTTGAGAACCCCGCCGTCAGTGATGAGATCAAACGCAAAATCGACCGCTGGGTCATTCTGCACACGACCAAATTACTCAGCGAACACCGCAACAAGGGCCATAACACTCGGGTGTTCATTAATCTATCGGCAGCATCATTGGCCGACGAGTCATTGGCAAACTGGATTGGCGTCGCCATTAATGCTGCCAAGCTACCTAAAGGTTCTGTCATCTTCCAGTTCAATGAAGAAGACGCCGGCAAGATGCTGAAACAGTGCCATGACTTTACCCTGTCACTGATGGAGCGGGGAGTTCCTACCTCGGTCAGCCGCTTCGGCTGTGCACTGAAGCCGTTCCAAAACCTCAAACACCTAGAGACCACCTACGTCAAAGTCGACGGCTCCTTCACTCAGGAACTGGGTCAAAGTCCAGACGCACAAAAACATCTGCAAGAACTGCTCACCCAGTTACACGAAGAAGAAAAACGCACCATTGTGCCCTTGGTAGAAAGTGCCAACGCGGTGGCTAGCCTTTGGCAAATGGGAGTGCACTTCATTCAGGGCTATTACGTGCAAGCGCCGCAAGCCGGCATGCTCTACAGTTTTAGCGAAGAGTAAAAAAGCGGCAGTTGCCGCTTTTTTATTCCGCTACGATATCGCGATCACGATACCCCAGCAGGTAGAGCACACCATCCAGCCCCAGCGTAGAAATCGCATGGCGGGCGTTTTGCCTCACCAACGGCTTAGCGCGAAAAGCAATGCCCAAACCTGCCACACTCAGCATGGGCAAATCATTGGCGCCATCTCCGACGGCAATGGTTTGTTGCAGGCAAATGTTTTCTCGTTGCGCAAGCTGTTGTAACAACTCAGCTTTGCGCTGGCCATCTACGACAGTGCCCGAGACTCTTCCCGTTACTTTACCGTCTTCCATTTCCAGCTCATTGGCAAAGACATAATCAATGCCCAGCTTGCGCTGCAAATACTCACCAAAGTAGGTAAAACCGCCAGACAAGATGGCCGTTTTGTAGCCGAACGCACGCAGATTGGTGATCAGTCGCTCAGCACCTTCGGTGATGGGCAGTCGGGCAGCGATCTCTTGCAACACATTGCCATCCAGCCCCTTCAGCAGCGCCACTCGCTGCTCAAACGACTGGCGAAAGTCCAACTCACCCTGCATGGCTTGCTCAGTGATGGCAGCGACCTGTTCGCCCACACCCGCAGCATGGGCCAGCTCGTCGATCACTTCGGTTTCGATCAAAGTGGAGTCCATATCAAACGCCACTAAGCGGCGATTGCGGCGGTAGGCATCATCTTGCTGAACCGCGATATCCACGCCCAACTCATTTGCCACCTCTAAAAAGCGCCCACGCAAGCCATTTTGATCCGCTTCACCACGCACCGAAAACTCAACGCAAGCACGGGTTTGCTGATTGTGATTGTGTAGGGGAATACGGCCAGAAAGGCGATGGATTTGATCGATATTCAGCCCAAACTCCGCCACGGTTGCTGTTACTTGGGCAATGGCTTGGGCTTCAATTTGCCGCCCCAGCAAGGTAACAATATGACGATCTTTGCCCTGCCCCTGCACCCACTGATCGTAGCTCTCTGGCTCTACCGGTGTGAATCGCACCGTCAGTCCCAGTTCGTGGGCTTTAAACAAAATATCTTTAAGGACAGGAGCCGATTCCGCCGTGGACGGAATTGCGACCAAGATGCCGAGGGACAGTGTGTCGTGAATCTCAGCCTGGCCAATATCGAGAATATCGACGTCGTACTGTGCCAGAATGGCACTGATGCTGGACGTCAATCCGGGTTTATCCGTGCCAGTGACACGGATCAGTACCAATTCAGTCACAGTATTCAGCCTTGCTCAAAGTTTATTAGCGTCAGCCTTGGCACTGGCAACCACGCCGCGCAACTCTTCAATCAGATCGACTGTTTCATGCACAGATAAGGCACGTTTGCGATCAACACTCATCAAAAACAGACCTTTTTCCAATTGTTGCAACTTATCCTGCAGGGACTGCTTAACGTCACTCATGCTTCTACCTCAGATTGGCGGTGGCTGATGCCGGCAGCTATTAGCCTGCACCGCGAGTCAATTTGCTTTGCCGACGCGCTCACAAAGCGCGCATTGCGCTACGCGTCTTGCCTGCCGGTGCCACACCCTTCGCTGGCGTTCAACCGGGCGGTGCATATAATACCACTACTGTTCAGGAAATCCGCGTCCGATTGAGTCTCACCATGCCGTTACCCCGTTGTATGCGCCATAAATTGAATACAAGTCAATTAAACAGCTTGCTGGTGGCGGTGCTGATGCTGGTTACCGGCTTGCTCCTTAGCTTGTTGACCTTCGGCCATCTAAAGCAGCAACTCTCTGCGGAGCAGCACGCGAATGTCGAGCGCCAACTGCAACGTTTGGCCGTCACGGCTGCACCAGCCCTATTACAACAAGACCGTGTAAGCCTCAATGTCATGCTCAGCGACTGGCAGCGTGGCCCATTGATCAATGGTTTGGAGATTCTAACGCCTGACCAAGCACTGCTAGCCAGCAGTGGCAACCCTGGACGTGGCCAGGTGATGACGCGTCCTATCACACAAGACGAGCGCGCCCTAGGGATGGTGCGCGCCAGCCTCAATGAATCACCAGCAACTCAGCTAGCACGGCGCTATCTAGCCCTAGCACTGATGGCGACCGGCCTGATGGCAATGCTTGCTGCGTTGGTGACATACCAGCTCACGGAACGCAGCTTTGGCCAGTTTCGACAGCTGCTGAGTGCGCTGAAGCGGCTGCGCCAAGGCCAAGATATCGAGCTGACAACGCCCGACTCGGCTTTGCCTGAGCTCCAAGCCATGCACACAGAGCTGCGCTACATCGCCGAACAGCAACAGCAACAGCAAGCGCTTGAACATGCACTGGGGCGCTTTATCAGCCCAGATCTGGAATCACCGCAAAAGGGCTTGCAGTACTTTGACTGCGCGCTCATGTACCTAGAAATCCAAGACCTCGATGTGCTGCAGGCTCGTCTGAGTGCCGAGCAACTCAGCACCACCCTAAGCCACTATTATCGCTTGCTCTCACATGCGGCCAAGCTGTACAACGGTCGTCTCGACCGTTTTATGGGCGACGGCATTGTGATGATTTTTGGCGTCCCCAGTGCTGACCAACAATCCGCCATGCACAGTGTGTGTGCAGCGCAACTCTTTCAGGGGCTGGTAAATCATGTACGCGAGCACGATCAACATGTGCACCCACTAGAGTTTCGTATCGCCGTGCACTGGGGGCCTGTTTTAATGACGCCGCCACAGGGCGATGGACAATTATCAGGCAACCTCATTGGCGACACATTGCACTGGGCAGCCCAATTGGCAACCGGCGCCGAAGAGCGTGGCGTGCTCGCCAGTTGCGAATTAGTGCAGCACTTGGAGCAACAAATTGATTGGCGGGAAGGCCCGATGGTGACCGACCTTCATGGTCGTGAGCAATGCTGCTACTGGCTGGAGGAGCTACCAGAGAAAACGCGCTCATTGATCCAACGGCAAATTAAACACATCACCGCACTCACCGCGAACGTCTGACGGCCAAGTTTACTTCCAACGTCTTACCCTGACGCCAGAACATGGGCCTATATTTGAACTTTCTCCGACCTAGTCTAGTTTGATAACACTAGCCTCCGGAGGTAACTCAGATGACCCTGCGATTATCAGCCATTGCCCTTGCGAGCTTAACTCTTGTCCCCATGGCGGCGGCAGACGATTTGCGAATCAATGGCTTTATGAACATTACTGCTGGCCACTTATCGACCGATGACATTAGTCAGGATGGCTATGACGATGGCATCAAGTTTGACCAAGACACCTTGGTCGGCCTGCAAATGGCGAAACAAGTTAATAGCTCCACCTCAGCTACGGTTCAGCTGATCTCCCGAGGCAGCCAAAACTTTGATACGCAAGCATCCTGGGCCTATCTGACTTATGCCGCCAGCGACAATACAGATGTTCGTGCCGGACGCCTACGCACCCCATTTTTTTATTACTCAGACTTTCTCGAAGTCGGCTACGCCTATCATTGGGTTACCCCACCCTCCTTGGTCTACCGACTAGACGCCCTATCCTCTATCAATGGTGTTGATATAAGCCAGCGCTTTACATTGGGCAGCACAGATGGCCTGATCCAGCTTTACTCCGGTCGTTACCAAGACGATTTAACCTTTGTTGGAGATCAGTACAACGTTGAACTAAAACGTGCCGGTGGACTCGTTTTTAGCCTGAGCCATAACAGCCTGTCTGGCCGCATCAGCTACCACCAAGCCGACTTAACCATGGACATCAATCCACTAAATGCTGGGCCTAACGGACGCGCGCTCGACAATTTGGCTGCCGCCGCTACCCTCGCAGGCGTAGGTAAAGACTTTGTAGCCGACAACGATACCGTGAAGTTCTATCAAGCATCCTTGTCCTACGACAATGGCACTTCGGTGTTGATTGCCGAGTGGACCAAGTTGGATCAAACAACGGCTGCCATCTTGGATGACAGCGCCCTATTGGTCAGTGCTGCGCGCCGCATAAATGCCTTCACTCTGCACCTGACCTACGCCCAAGCGGAAGATGCTACCGAATCCGGTACCGTAGGCAGCATTCAACAATTGGCAGAATATAAAGAAACCAGCGTCATCGCCGGCGTACGCTACGACTATGACAGCAGTACAGCACTGAAGCTGGATATCCAGCACCATGATGAGGAACTGGTAAATGGCCAAGCCGGTGACTCTGGCTTGCTCTACAACTTGGGTATGAGCTTAGTGTTCTGAAAGGAGTGCCACCATGCGAGCCGTTATTCTGTCATCGATTGTTTTTTACTGCCTGACTGCCAGTTACTTAGCCCATGCCGAGCATGTCGTTATTGTTAGCGCCAACAACACTAACAACAGCCTGGATAAAAATACCATTACGCGAATATTTCTCGGTAAAGCCAGTTCATTCCCAGACGGTAGCCAAGCAATTCCACTCGATCAAAATGAAGGCAGTGCCAGCCGCGAAGCGTTTAACGACCAAGTGCTTGAAAAAAGCGCAAGCCAATTAAAAGCGTATTGGTCACGCCTGATCTTCACTGGCAAAGGCACTCCACCCAAAGAGTCCGGTAGCGACAGCGACGTTAAAAGCCTGATCGCCAACAATCCAAACTTGTTGGGCTATGTCGACAACAGCGTCGTCGATGACTCAGTGAAAGTCGTGTATCGCTTTAACTGACCCAGCCGCAGTGCTTAGCGCTGCGGCTGATACTGCTCTTGTATCGCCACTAGCCGCTGCTGCACCGCTAACATGTTCAGAAAACTGTCATCTTGCTCCAACCAAGCTAAGCACTGAGCTGTGGCTTCCAGCGTTGATAAGCCATCTTCTCTGGGAGACTTCCTTACCCGATACTGGCTGCTTTGCTGTGGCTGCAGGCGAATACAAGGCAACTGCAGCAGCCAAGGGTTTAGATGCAACAGCCGCCGCACCTTACGCCACGTGCCATCTAAAACCAGTAACTCAGTAACCGATTGGGCTCCTTGCCAATCGAGCGGCTCCGCATTTGGCAACGGGTACAACAAAGCGACGCCCTCCAGCCCCTGCGGAAACATATCCTGATGAGATAAAGTATCAGCCACCAATAAGCGACTAGGCTGCACACTCAAATGCAGCAGCCGCGCCGTCGATAATGGATGCTTGGCTTCTGTTGGATCCTGCCATATGGTCAGCGGCCGCTCACTGCGACACGGATGCAGTGCATCACATACACAGCTTTTCAGCGGCCGCTGACACTGTTTACACTTAGCGCGACTCACGACAATAATGGCCGTAAAAAACGTCCGGTATGGGAGTGTTCCATGGCCGCAACATCCTCCGGCGTACCCGTGGCTATGATATCTCCGCCTTTAGAGCCGCCCTCTGGACCCAAGTCGACGATCCAATCAGCGGTCTTAATGACATCGAGATTATGCTCAATCACCACCACGGTATTGCCATGGTCACGCAACCGATGCAATACCGACAACAGCAGTTCAATATCTTGGAAATGCAGCCCCGTGGTGGGCTCATCCAGAATATAGAGCGTGTTACCGGTATCACGCTTGGATAACTCTTTTGCCAGCTTCACCCGCTGCGCCTCACCGCCCGATAGCGTCGTCGCGGCCTGCCCCAACTTGATGTAACTAAGGCCGACATCCATCAAGGTCTGCAGCTTGCGCGCCACTGCAGGTATGGCGTCAAAAAACTCGCGCGCGTCTTCTACCGTCATCTCCAACACTTCGTGAATATTGCGACCTTTGTAGCGAATATCCAGGGTTTCACGGTTGTAGCGTTTGCCCTTACACACATCGCAAGGCACATAAATGTCAGCCAAGAAGTGCATTTCAACCTTGATCACACCATCGCCCTGACAGGCCTCACAGCGCCCACCCTTGACGTTAAACGAGAAACGACCGGCTTTATAACCACGTGATCGAGCTTCTTGCGTACCAGCAAATAATTCGCGGATGGGAGTGAAAATGCCGGTATAAGTAGCCGGGTTGGAACGTGGCGTGCGCCCAATCGGGCTTTGATCGATATCGACTACTTTATCTAACCATTGCAAGCCATCACACTGAGTATGCGGCGATGCTTTCAAAGTGGTCGCACCATTGAGTGCCGTCGCAGCCAATGGGTAAAGCGTTCGGTTAATCAAGGTCGACTTACCCGATCCCGACACACCGGTTACGCAGGTCATCAACCCCAAAGGAATGGTCAAATCAACCTGATTCAGGTTATTGCCGCACGCGCCCGTTAGGGTCAACTGGCGCTCTGGGTTAATTGGCGTACGCTCGCTCGGTACGGCGATTGAACGCTTACCGGATAAGTATTGGCCGGTAACCGAGTTCTTGTTTTTCATCACCTGCTTAGGCGTACCTTGAGCCACAACCTCACCGCCGTGCACTCCGGCGCCCGGGCCGATATCAATCAAATAATCTGCACTGCGGATGGCATCTTCATCGTGCTCAACCACCAGTACAGTGTTGCCCAAATCGCGTAAATCAAACAGGGTATTGAGCAAACGATCATTATCGCGCTGATGCAGGCCAATGGAGGGCTCATCCAAGATATACATCACACCCACCAGGCCTGCGCCGATTTGCGAAGCCAGTCGAATGCGCTGCGCCTCGCCCCCCGACAAGGTATCGGAGCTGCGATTGAGGGTCAGATAATCCAAGCCAACGTTGACCAAAAAACGTAAGCGATCTCGGATTTCTTTAAGAATCTTTTCTGCAATTTCTCCGCGATGACCACTCAAGTGCAACTGCCCAAAATACTCAAACGCTTCCTCAACGGGCATAGCGGTGCAAGCGTGAATGGTTTTATCACCCACAAATACGTGCCGCGCTTCCGTGCGCAGACGCGAGCCTTCACAAGCAGGGCAAGGTTGCACGCTCAAATATTTGGAGAGCTCGTCGCGCACCATTTGCGAATCTGTCTCACGGTAGCGCCGCTCAAGATTCGGCAACACCCCTTCAAAGGGGTGTTTTTTATGAATGGTATCGCCACGCGAGTTGACATAACTAAAAGTAATGACTTCTTCGCCACTACCTTGCAGCAGCCGCTCTTGCTGTTTTTTGGTCAGCTTGGCGAAGGGTTTATCGATAGAAAAACCATAGTGCTCAGCGACGGAAGTCAGCATCTGAAAGTAGTACACACTGCGGCGATCCCAACCTCGAATCGCGCCCTCAGCCAGGGTTAAGCTGGGGTCCTGCACCACGCGTTCTGGGTCAAAGTACTGCTTTACGCCTAGACCATCACAGCTGGTACACGCCCCAGCCGGGTTGTTAAATGAAAACAAACGCGGCTCAAGTTCCGACAAGCTGTAGCCACAATGAGGGCAACTGAACTGTGAAGAAAATAACAAGGGCTCGCTTGCATCGTCATCCATCGATGCCACCAACGCCAAACCATTGCTGAGCTCCAAGCAGGTTTCCAGTGATTCTGACAAGCGCTGTTCAATGCCTTCTTTCAAGCGAAAACGGTCGACCACTACCTCAATGCTGTGTTTGCGGCGCTTGTCCAAATCAGGAACGTCATCCAGATCACACACCACGCCATCGATGCGTGCACGGATAAAACCTTGCGAGCGCAAGCTTTCAAACACATGCAAGTGCTCACCTTTGCGATCACGCACCATAGGCGCCAAAATCATATATTTACCGCCGTCGGGTAAATCCATGATGGTATCCACCATCTGACTAACGGTTTGGGCCTCAAGGGTGACGTCATGATCTGGACAGCGTGGCGTACCGACTCGGGCAAATAACAGGCGCAGGTAGTCGTAGATTTCAGTGACGGTACCCACAGTCGAGCGTGGGTTATGAGAAGTGGACTTTTGCTCGATGGAAATGGCTGGCGATAGACCTTCAATCAAATCGACGTCAGGCTTTTCCATCATCGACAAAAACTGCCGAGCATAGGTCGATAGCGACTCCACATATCGACGCTGTCCTTCAGCATACAGGGTATCGAATGCTAAAGAAGACTTTCCCGAGCCACTGAGTCCCGTGATCACCACTAACTGATCACGTGGAATGTCGATATCAAGATTTTTGAGATTGTGCGTACGGGCACCGCGAACCTGAATGCTTTTCATAGATGCTGATCAGCCGACAAAACAAGGCTGACCATTGTAGGGCAGCGTCCCGCATCTACAAGGCCTGATCAGGCACGATCACGCAACAGCTCGTCCATATTTTCCTGTGCCCAGTTCACCGCCTGAATGCGATTACTGGCGCCAATTTTCTTAAACAAGTTATAAATATGGGTTTTGACTGTATGCATACTAACATTCAACTGATCAGCAATTTCCGTATTGGTGGCGCCAGTAGCGGTTAACTGCAAAATCTGCTTTTCGCGCTTGGTCAGCTTGCTGGCACAAGGGCTCATGCGCTTTGGCTTATGACGATGGCGGCTCAGGTAGTTAGCCATTAACTGTCGTGGCAACCAACACTCTCCACTGAACACTCCGACAATGCCCTTACTCAGCTGCTGTTGTGAGGTATCGCGATAAAATAGTCCGTTGACGTTAGGCCAAGCGATCATGCGCTCTAATGGGTCTTGATGAGGGACATTGAACAATGCCACATGAGGGTTAAATGGCTGCTCGTGAATTTGCTCAAGTAAATCCTGCACTCGTTCCAACCGTCCGGCGTCGCTGTCGATCAAGGCCAGCGTTTCGCATGGATATTCATTCCACTGGTGATTCCAACTCAAATGATTTACCAGCTGGCAATCGATGTTAGTACGCTGATGAATAAAGCCGATCAGAATCGAGTTCTGCAAATTCTGTTGGCCGAACAAAATGATCCTACGACCCGGCAGACGCGTTGTTTTATCCATAATTTGCTCCTTTCAGGTAGCGCAGCACGACCAGTGTAGCTGCTGTGTCCATTTGTCTACGCGCTAAAACTGCTTACGTACTAGCGGGCTATCCGCCAGATTTCTGAGTTTAAGTCACGTACTTGAAAATTCCAGCGTCTAAACAGGACAGCCGCAAAAATGGCACAATTGCACCTTGCCAGAAAAAACCACAAAAATCCGGCTTTTGTCATTAAGCCGTGAGCTGTCATTGAATGACTTGTGGTCGCTCTGCATCACTAGACGGTCCAGGGTTACGGCGTAGACGAGTGGCTCTGGTGCCTAGTTGTTCATGGAACCACGATCACAGCCCAGAAAACTTGGCGTGCCCATGACAAGCCGTCACAGCGGTGTTGGCGGTGTTTAAAAGAGCTGGCTACCTCCAATGATAAGCGTAATGTTCGAAACGCCAGCAGCACTTCCCCTAAGCTGTGCCCAATGATTCAAAAGTTGCTTAGGTTCATCCACACCCCCCATTACTGGTACACTTGCCGCCTTTCTGCACCACTGGATTAAGCAACGTGTCATCCACTGCCTCCGAACACATGCCAAGCGCAGAGCGCCGCGCCGTCGCCTCGCTCGCCTCACTGTATGCCATGCGCATGCTGGGCTTGTTTATGGTCTTGCCTGTGATGATGGTAGAAGGCCAGCAGCTAGCAGGTGCCAGCCCAGCGCTGCTGGGGTTGGCAATGGGTGTATACGGGCTGACGCAAGCACTGCTTCAGATTCCAGCCGGTACCCTATCCGATCGCATCGGGCGCAAGCCTGTCATTATTGGCGGGTTAGTATTGTTTAGCGCTGGTAGCGTTATTGCCGCTGGTGCCGAGTCAGTTTACGGCATCATTGTTGGCCGAGCATTGCAAGGAGCCGGCGCCATTGCCAGTGCCATTATGGCTTTGGTGACGGATCTAACCCACGAGCAGCATCGCATGAAAGCCATGGCCTCCATCGGGGCGAGCATTGGCTTATCTTTTTCCGTGGCTTTGGTAGCTGGCCCTTGGTTGGCGTCCATCGGTGGCCTGCAAGCCATTTTTGCTTTAACCGCGGCACTGGCCGTCACTGGTATCGTCATTACCGCTTGGTTAGTGCCATCCCCCCCGCGTCTGCAGCATCGCGATGCCAGTGCCGCCTGGCCAGAAGTGAAGCGGCAACTTGCCAATACATCACTATGGCCGTTGAACCTAGGCATTTTTTTACTGCATGCCCTCATGGTTGCTATTTTTGTGGCCATACCGCTGCAACTTGTTGAAGCTGGTATTGGCAGCCATCATCATGCGTGGCTATATCTGCCCGTACTGTTAGCAGCATTTGTGCTGATGGTGCCCTTTATCATCATTGCTGAAAAGCGCCGACAAATGAAAAGCGTTGTCATCATTGGCGCTATAGTGATTGCGCTTAGCCTACTGATGATGGCACTTGCCAACCAGGTTTGGCATTGGGCCGCGCTGATGCTGATGTACTTCTGGGGCTTTAATTTGATGGAAGCTAGCTTGCCTTCGTGGCTCAGTAAAATCGCCCCAGCAGGTGCCAAAGGCAGCGCCATGGGCATTTACTCCAGCATGCAGTTTCTTGGCGCTTTCCTCGGCGGTAGCCTAGGCGGTTTGGTGCTGGCGTCGTATGGCAGCAGCACTCTATTTGTGACCTTGGCTCTGCTGGTGCTAGCTTGGTCAAGTATCATCGCCTGTACACAGGCTCCCCGTCACTTAACCAGCATGCGCTTGAGCTGCCATCAGTCACTGACACCACAACAACTGGTGGCATTACAGCAACTGGCCGGGGTCGCAGATGTCACCTGGTTGGCTGACGAGCAGGCTGTTTACCTTAAAATCAGTGCGGACGAGTTCGACGCATCCACCGCGCATACCATTATCAACCCCGCTCAGGCAGTGGCCTAGCGAACAAGCAGGAGCCAAACATGGGTCGCAGCGTAAACAAAGTGACATTAATCGGAACCCTGGGACGAGACCCAGAAGTCCGTTACATGCCCAACGGTAATGCCGTTGCCAATCTTAGCTTGGCAACCGACGAGAGTTATAACGATAAGCAAACCGGACAAAAAGTCGAGCAGACCGAATGGCACCGCATCACGGTATATGGCAAGTTGGCCGAGATCATTCAGCAATACTTGAAGAAAGGCTCTCGCGCCTACTTTGAAGGCAAGCTAAGAACTCGTGAATGGGAAAAAGACGGCGTTAAGCGCTACACCACGGAAATCATCGCCAACGACATGATGATGCTAGACAGCCGTGGCGATAACAACGGCGGTGGCTACGGCAACCAAGGCATGGCCCAGCCCATGGGTGGAATGAACAACCCGGGTATGAATCAACCGATGGGCCAGGGTGGCTATCAACAGCCTCAACAACAGCCACCACAACAGCCGCAGCAGCAGGCGCCGATGACGTCTGCACCGCAGCAGGGCTATCAGCAGCAGCCGGCACCACAACATGCGCCGCAACAGCAACAGCCCATGCAGCAGCCGCCACAACAACAACCCGCTCCACAACCTGGGTATCAGCAACCGCAGCAGCCTCAACAGGCGCCGCAGCCCAGCAATAACTTTGACGACTTTGACGACGATATTCCGTTTTAACAACGGCAAAAGGAGGCAGCGATCCAGTTGCATCGCTGCCACTTAACGCGGGCTGAAAGAAAGTCAGCCCGCAGATAGGTTATTTAGGCTATCAGCACATACCGCGCAATGAGCCGTCGAAAGGTTCAACAACAATTGTCTCGCCGGCAATCACCGAGCCACGCTCCTGCTCTAGTACGATATAGCAATTGGCCTCTGCCACCGCACTCAATACCTGAGAATTTTGTCTTGGCAAAGCTTTGGCCTGAACGCCATCAGCACTGAGCCAATACACCCCGCGCTGAAAGTCCAACCGCCCTGGGGTCTTGACGATGTCTTCGGCTGCAGTGGCTGGCAGGCGCACTCGCTCATGAGGGCTGGCGCCGCTAAGTAAACGCACGACTTCCGCCCCCAGTTGATGCAAAGTCACCAAGGCAGATACCGGGTTACCCGGCAATCCCATAAACCAGCTGTTTTGTAGGCGCCCAAAGGCAAACGGCTTGCCGGGTTTAATCGCCAAACGCCAAAGCTCAAGTTCTCCCATGGCTTCTACCACACGACGGGTATAGTCCGCTTCCCCCACAGACACACCGCCAGACGTCACCACCAGATCCGCCTTTAAATCGGCCTCGGCCAATAGTTGCTGCAAAGCGGCTTCGTCATCAGCCACTCGCCCAAGGTTCAGTACCTCACAGCCCATGCGCTGCAGCAAAGTGACCACCATGATGGCATTGCTGTCGTAGATTTGACCTGCGCCTAGCTGCTGACCGGCTTCAGCTAACTCATCACCGGTCGAAAATACAGCAGCCACAGGACGCCGTATCACACTCACATGTGTAACACCGACGCTGGCAAGCAGGCCCAGTTCCGCCGGTCCTAGTCGCGTCCCGGCCGTCAGTAACTTACTGCCTTGGCGAATATCGCCAGCCTGGCGCCGAATATTGTCACCGCTGCCCGGTATTTGTTGCACTTGCAGCGTTGCATCTTGTAGCTCAGCGTATTCTTGCATGACCACACGATCGGCCCCTTTAGGAAGGCTGGCACCCGTCATAATGCGAATGCATTGACCAGGCTGCAGCGGCGGCCCCATGTAAGGGTGCCCAGCCAATGCCTCGCCGACCACATTCCAACTGGAGCCCTCGCCATGCAAAGCAAAACCGTCCATCGCTGAGTTATCGGTTGGAGGCACATCCACTGGGCTCACGATGTCTTCACTCAACACCCGACCATCAGCGTGCAGCAGAGTCAGCTTTTCAACACCCGCAACCACGCTGACGCGCTCGGCCAAATGAGCCAGGGCCTGCTCGAGCGGAGTTAAGCCAGGCTGGTCACAAAGACTCATGCTGAGCTCCCACTCGCAAAGGTACTTCCAACCAATTATTTAAGCTGAGCAGCAACTCATCCCCTACCGCTAAAGGCCCCACACCTGCAGGCGTACCAGTGAGTACCACGTCACCGGCTTGCAAACCAAAGGCGGAATGAATGTCGCTTAGCAGGTGCTCGATGGGAAACAACATGTCACGACTGCAGCCGTGCTGTTGCAGCTGGCCATTGCGGTGCAGGCTCAAGGTCAGTGCTTGCCAGTCCTCTACTTGTTCTGCAGCGACAAACTCCGTCAGCGGGCAGGCGCCAGCAAAGGCTTTGGCGCGCTCCCACGGGTGCCCCTTACTTTTTAGTTGTTGCTGTACATCACGCAAGGTTAAATCTAGAGCCAAGCCAACCCCAGCAATGGCACTAACGATGTCGTCATCCTTGTGCGGCGTTTCCCCCATCAGCAAGGCAATTTCTAACTCGTGGTGAACCTCACCCTGCTCGGTCGGAATGGTAAAATCGGAGGTTACGTTGACGGCGCAGCAGCCGGGTTTGATAAACAACAGTGGAGAATCAGGAACTGGATTATTCAACTCGGCGGCGTGGTCGGCGTAGTTGCGCCCAACACAGACAATTTTGCCAATGGGCTCAGAAAATGCCTGGCCCTCTAATTGCGCATACAGCATGATCGCCTCCTTCAGGTCTGCGCTAAATGCGGCCACTACCACTGCGCAGCCGTCCGGCATTATGATGATCTGACTTTAGGCGTGAATCAAATCGGCCAGTTCACGGTGCACCTCCTCGGGGTCTTGCAGATTCAGCTCCAACAGGCGACGCAAGGCTGTCATGCTATCGAGATCGAGGCTATCACACTGACAGCCCATCACATCCCCGTGACAGTGCACTAAGGTGCAAATCATATCGATGCTTTCTAACTCAGATAAAACTAGAGTCACGGTCAGCTCATCTCCGGGCTGCCAGTTGCTACCCTCTGGGCATACCAGCAATATGCCCTTAAGGCTGATATCCAAACATTGTGATTCAAACGTGCCGCTAGCATGCTGTATCTGCACCGGCTGCAGAAAGCTGACGCGTTGAAAATGCCGCTTTTCCATGGTTGGCGTTCTCCTGAGACTTTGCTACAGCATAGCCGAAGTTACCCTGCTCTGAATAAATCCCTGTTTCTTCGCAGCAACGTCGGCGTGGAATAAAAAGGAGCTGCATAAAAAACGGCCCGTTGTTAACGGGCCGCTGTCATGATTACGCCAGTCGCTTGTACTTCATCCGCTTTGGAGCCGCATCGGCCCCCAAACGTTTTTTACGATCGGCTTCGTACTCGGTGTAATTACCTTCAAAGAAGGTCACCTTGGAGTCGCCCTCATAGGCCAGAATATGTGTGGCGATGCGGTCCAGGAACCAGCGGTCGTGAGACACCACCATCACGGTACCCGGGAAGGCATCAATGGCCTCTTCCAGTGCACGCAGAGTTTCTACATCCAAGTCATTGGACGGTTCATCCAGCAACAATACGTTGGCGCCCTGTTTTAAGGTATAAGCCAGCTGCAAACGGCCACGCTCACCCCCCGATAACTCGCCCACACGTTTTTGTTGATCACCGCCTTTGAAGTTAAAGCGGCCGATGTAAGCGCGGCTGGGGTACTCTTTGCCATTGATATTGAGCATATCTAGGCCATCAGAAATGGATTCCCATACGGTTTTGCTGTCATCCAACTCTTCACGCAGCTGCTCGACAAACGCCATTTTCACCGTTTCGCCCAGCACTACTTCGCCGGAATCTGGCTGCTCTGTGCCAGCAATCATGCGGAACAGGGTGGACTTACCCGCACCATTACCACCGATAATGCCAACGATAGCGCCCGCAGGGACATTAAAGCTCAAGTCATCGATCAACACACGATCACCGAACGATTTGGTGACGTTGTGGAACTCGATGACCTTGTCGCCCAAGCGTGGGCCAGGTGGAATGTAGATTTCGTTGGTTTCGTTACGAGTTTGGAACTCACGTGAGTTCATTTCTTCAAAACGAGCCAAGCGTGCCTTGCTCTTGCTTTGACGGCCTTTAGCGCCCTGGCGCACCCACTCCAGTTCGTGTTTGATGGCCTTGGTGTGCGCTTCCTGCTCTTTCTTCTCTTGCTCTAAGCGCTTTTCTTTCTGTTCCAGCCAGTTGGTGTAGTTGCCCTGATAAGGAATGCCGTGGCCACGGTCCAGCTCCAAAATCCATTCGGCACAGTTGTCGAGGAAATAGCGATCGTGGGTAATGGCTACCACAGTGCCTGGGTACTCTTCCAGGAATTTTTCCAGCCAGCCCACGGATTCTGCATCCAGGTGGTTGGTCGGCTCGTCTAACAGCAACATATCTGGCTTAGACATCAGCAAACGACACAGCGCCACTCGGCGGCGCTCACCACCAGACAGTTTGGTGACGTCGGCATCCCAAGGTGGCAGACGCAGCGCATCGGCAGCGATTTCCATTTGTCGATCTAGGTCATGGCCGCCTGCGGTTTCAATCAAAGCCTCTAACTCACCTTGGCGCTTCGCCAAAGCGTCAAAGTCGGCATCCGGCTCAGCATAAGCGGCGTACACCTGATCCAACTCAGCTTTGGCATTGACCAGATCGGCCAAGCCATCTTCAACGTTGCCTTTCACATCTTTAGTTGGATCGAGCTCGGGCTCTTGTGGCAAGTAACCAATGTTCAAATCTGGCTGTGGGCGTGCTTCCCCCACAAACTCGGTATCAACGCCGGCCATAATGCGCAGCAAAGTCGACTTACCTGCACCGTTCAAACCCAACACGCCAATTTTGGCGCCAGGGAAGAAGGACAAGGAAATATCGCGCAAAATCTGGCGCTTGGGCGGAACCACTTTGCCTAAGCGGTTCATTGTGAATACGTATTGGGCCATACTCATTTACCTCTGTCTCAATTGGCGGCCAAACTACTGAAAACGCGGGTGATAAGCAAACCCGGTTATGGTGGCACATTATATGGCATCTTAGTGCTGCCATTCACAGCGAGTACGGCACCTGACTATCACTGGCGGAATAGCGATAACAACAAATGATCATGCCCTCACATGCGTTCCATCGCCCACAGCCGCGGCCTAGTAATAGCACCGGATTTCTTCGAACCCCTTTGTTTTTACTCAGTTTCTTTTTTCTCGCTGGGGTACTCGCGATAAATGCTTATCAGCAATGGCGCCTTGATCAGCAACGTCTTGAACAAGACATTCAACACACTCTGCACAATTACGCCGAACAAACCGGCCTATTGGCCAAAGCCAGCCTACATACCAATACCCTGTTTACTCTTAGCCATGCTGACCTGCTGGTAGGCTTCGCACAAGCACCGTCGGAACAACAGCGTCAGCAGTTGGAACATAGCCTGCGGCAAGCCATTTTCAACTACACAGGCTTCTTTTTGCTACATGAGGACCTCACGCTAGCAACCCGCTTAGGGCAGGTATTGCATCAACGTGAGCTAGCGGATTTACAAGCAGAAATGGAAGGTTTTCGTGATCACGCCACCATTTTTGCCCTGCGCTATGGCCAGAGTGGTGGTTTCTATATATACACCCCGTTTGAACACCAAGGGCAGCGCTATCACTTTTTGGTCAGGCGCGCCTATAGCCAACTCTCTGCCACCATTTTTGAAGGTGGCTTTGATGGCTTTGAGTTAATGCTGATTGATCGGCGACACAACAGCATCGCCATTCGTGAAAACTACTACGCCAACAGTGACCAGCAGCCTACCTTGAGTGAGGATGAGCAACAACGCCTGCTGGGGCGCCAGCCACTGGCACACACGCCATGGGACATCGCCGCCCTGCCCGTCGCACAGCAATTGCAACAGCAATGGTGGCAGCGCAGCCGTGGACCTTTTTTTCTGCTGGCTGTATTTGCCGTACTGGCCTATTTGCTGTGGCGCTATTTACGCCATCAAGAAGCGCGGGCGCAACGTCTAGAGCTACAGCGACGGGAATCAGAAATGCGCGCCGACCGTGCACTGATGGCCATTGATGAAGCATTGATCTCTACCAATCAGCAGGGCGTGATCGATTATCTAAACCCTAAGGCGCAAAGTCTGCTTAATGCCTTGGGCCACCCGCAAGCGCGAGGTGCCAAGCTGTCGGAGCTATGGCCTGATGCTGAAGCGCTGTGGAACCGTGGCATGGCGATGGAAGAACTAGAGTCATTAGAAGCAGCGATACGGCCCTTACATGTCTATCATCAGCAACAACGCCGCATCTACGACCAAGCATTCAGCCTGCTGTATGACGATACCGACATCAGTGGTGTGGTGTGGCTGTTACGCGACATCACCGAGCAAATCAAAGCAACCGAAGCACTGGCAGACAGTCGTAGCCGCTACAAAACCTTGTTCGAAGAAGCTGGCGTGGCGCATTGCCTGCTGGACATCAGCCGCTTTGACGGTGATTTGCGAGCGGTCACCTTAGTGAACGTCAATCAAGCCGCGGTGCAGATGTTCGCCGCCCAAGATAAAGCTCAATTGATTCGCGACTACCATCGCTTACTCGGAGCACACCGCCTAGAGCTAGAACGCTCACTGGTCAGAGCGCGGGCACTCGACCTCAGTGCCACTGAGTTTGAGCTGCAGATGAAAGATTTTCGCGGTCAACAACTGGCTCTGTGGGCCACCCTTAGCTTTCGCTCTGGCACCACCGGCCAGGTGTTAGTCACCTTGATCGACATTACCGAGCAAAAACGTGCCCACGAAGAAATCCGCCAGCGCGAAGCATTTTGGTCAACCGTCATGGCGGCCTTGCCTGATTTGGTGTACGTGATCGATCTGACCGATGACTTGAGACAACAAGTTGTGTTTAAGAACCGCTCAATGGGCGAGCTGCTGGGCTATCCCCATACCGCCGCACTCCCCCGCTGGCAGGACTATGCTCACACCGAAGACTTGCCCTCATTGCAGCAGGAAATTACAGCACTCAGCCAACTGAACATGGGCAGCACTCACACCAGCGTTGCCCGCTTTCACCATTACGACGGCAGCACCCGCCTGATTAAGTTTAGCGACACCCCGTTTTTGCTGAACGACGAAGGGCGAGTAACGCGCTACATCGGCACCGCACGCGACGTCACTGAGGATCTCGAAAAACAAGAACGCATCGTCGAAAGTGAGCGTCGCTACCGACTGCTGGCAGAAAACATGAGTGACATCATTTGGGCCACGGACGCGGATCTGGGCATGAGCTTTATCAGCTCCTCCGTCGAACGCCTGTTAGGCTATAAACCGGATGAATTGATGCGCGAGGGCCTAGGGGTCATTTTCACTCGCTCCGAGTTGCGGCAATTGATGCACACTCTGCGCAAGCACCTCAATATCGCCCTGCGCGACCCAGCCAGTGCCCAGCGCCGCGACATTCAAATCAGCCGCGACATGATGGCCACCAGCAAACAAGGGCAGACCGTCGAACTGGAGCTGACCATCAGTCTGTTGTGGAACGACCAAGGTGATTTGCAAGGCTTTATGGGGCTTTGTCGTGATGTGACCGAAGCACGCAAAATTGAGCAAGAGCTAAAACTCGCCGCCGAGGTGTTCCAGAGCAGCAATGAAGCGATTCTGATCACCGACCGACAAATGAACATCGCTAGCATAAACCAAGCCTTCACCGACATTACGGGCTTTGAGCAAGCACAAGTGATTGGCAAGACACCCGATTTTTTAATGTCACCTGAACACCACAGTCCGGCGTTTTACCAAGAAGTGGGCGATGCCTTAGTGGTGGATGGCTATTGGCAAGGCGAAATCACCTATCAATGCCAAAACGGTGAAAACCGCATTGGCTGGGCCGGGGTCAGCGCCATTCGCGACCAGGAGCAGCAAGTACAAAGCCTGATCATCATTATGTCGGACATCACCGAGCGCAAAGTTGCAGAAGAACGCATTCATCGGCTGGCTTATTACGACCCACTGACGGGCTTGCCGAATCGCAGTCAAATGCACGAGCACGTTGAGCAGCTGTTGCGCCAAAGTGATCAACATGGGCAATCGGCGGCGCTGCTGTTTATCGACCTAGACCGGTTCAAACCCATCAATGACTCCATGGGCCATCCGGCGGGCGATCAGGTATTAAAGGAAGTGGCTCAGCGATTAAAAAAATGCATTAAAAAACAGGATGTTATCGCTCGCATGGGCGGTGATGAGTTCACCGTTGCCATCGGTCAACAAGGCAACAGTGACAGCGCTGCCGATACCGCCATCAAAGTGGGTGAGCGTATTTTACACGCCCTTCACCAACCCTATCTTCTGGGGCAGCGCGAGGTCTTTATCAGCGCCAGCATCGGCATTTCCATTTACCCACACGATGGCAACAGTGTGATTGAACTGCTGAAAAATGCCGATTTGGCGATGTATCACGCCAAGGACATGGGCCGCGACAATGTGCAGTTTTATGACGCCCAAATGAACCAAAAAGCGGTAGAACTGCTGGAGCTAGAAAACGATCTGCGCCACGCCTTAGAGCGACAAGAGCTGGAGTTATTCTTTCAGCCACAGCACATCAGCGACGGCGGCGCGGTGCAGGGCGTAGAGGCCTTACTGCGCTGGCATCACCCCCGCAAAGGCTTGGTTTCTCCTGGCGTATTTATTCCCATTATGGAAGACACCGGGCTGATCATTCCCATTGGCCGCTGGGTACTGGAACAGGCTTGCCTCACCTTTGCCCGCTGGCAGCAACAAGGCTTGAGCCAGCTGCAGCATATGGCCGTTAACGTATCGGCGCGTCAGTTCCGGCAACAAGACTTCGTCGATATGGTGCACGATATTTTGAACACCACCGGCATTTGCCCAGAGCAGCTAGAACTCGAGCTCACGGAAAGTGTGCTGATTGACGACCTAGATCACACCCTAGCGGTGTTGCGCGGCCTGCGCGCGCTTGGGGTACACACCGCCATTGATGACTTCGGCACCGGCTACTCCTCGCTCAACTATTTAAAGCAGTTCCCCGTCGATAGCCTGAAAATTGACCGCAGCTTTATTCAGCACCTGCCTGACAACCGCAACGATGCGCAAATTACTCGCACCATCATTGCCATGGCCCATAACCTTGGCATGCGTGTCATCGCTGAAGGCGTCGAAACCGATGCTCAATATCGGTTTTTGGCCGCTGCCGAGTGCGAGCTGCTGCAGGGCTTCTTCTTTAGCCGCCCAGTGCCGGAACAAGAATTGCTGGAACAACTGCATGCCCACATCGATGATCAGACACTGTTCTAATCAGGAGAGTTTATGTCCCAGCGCAGGGGTTGGTACCCGCTAGGCTTAGCCTGTTTACTCACAACACTCATCGCCTGCCCACTGGCGGCTGCAACGCCTTACCACAGCGATCAGCTCAGTGCCGCAAACGAAGTTGGCTACCGTTATAGCAGTTACCAGCAGGCCGGGGTTCCGGCGAATCGCGTCGTCAGCGGCCGCTCTGATGGCGAGCACTACCAAGCCCACCAGCTACACTGGCGGCAACAACTGGCCGCACACTGGCAACTGCAAGCGAATGCCCGACTAGAAGACAGCGACGGCGCGCTGGTACGCCAAACCTATCGCAACGATGCCGGTCAGAGTGAAGTCATCATGAGCAGCGCTCGCCTTGAGGATCGCCGTCGCTATTTACGCGTTGGCCTTAGCCGGCAGTTTAACCAAATCAGAGTAGGGGGCAGCTACAGCCAAAATAATGAAGACGGCTGCGATGCTCGAGGCTTCGGCATGCGTGGTGAACTGCTGTTTAATCAGGGCAATACGGTTATCAGCGCCGGTTATCGCCGTGATAACACAACCCTCAGCGCCACCAACGCCATGGCCGCCAACCAGCGTCCGCTGGCAGATAATGCCACGCGCCAGCAGCACGAACTGTATGCAGGGGTCAGTCAGGTAATCAATCGCTACGAAACCCTACAAGTGACACTGGCACAACAGTTTGACGATGGCTTTTTAACCGACCCCTACCGTACCCTCGACCGCCGCCCCGATGAGCGCTTGGGCCACAGCATCCATCTGTTGTACCGCATGTATGTGCCGCATTGGCGCAGCGCTCTGCACTGGGACTACCGCTACTACCAAGATGACTGGGAGGTTTCTTCACATAGCCTCGAAGGGCGCTGGCTGCAGGATGTCACCCCCTACCTGCGCTGGCGTATCGCGCTGCGCGGCTATCAACAAAGCGAGGCAGAGTTTTATTCGCTAACGGCCAACCAAGCGACGTCAGCGCAAAGCAGCGATGCGCGCTTGTCGGCCTATGGTGCGCTGCAACTGGGCTTAGGATTCGATGTAAAGCTGGCCCCAACCACAGTGAGCTTGGATTGGAGCCGCTACGAAAGCCGAGAGCAATGGGGCCCGGCCGGCAAGGACGCCGCCGAAGCCCCGACCTTGGTGAACTATCAGTTGCTGTCGCTAGGCGTTCTCTACCGCTACTGACAACACCTGCTGCACGTGCTTACTAACGCTGGCGGCCATGGCTTCAGGTTGCTCCAATGGCCATAAATGACCGCCGTTGATCACCTGCAAGTCCGCCTCTGGCAACTGTGCCGCTGCAGCTTGACTCACCTGCTGGAACAAAGCCCGGCTACGGTCGCCCATCGCTACCGTGACCCGCACGCTGACGTTCGCCAGTTGGGCCGCAGTTAACCCCGAAGCTGGCGCTTGCTGCATTTGCTGCACCAAAGTGTGGGCATTGTCCAACTGCTGCTGACGCAGCGCTTGCGGCTGGCGCTGAAAGTAGCCAGGCAGCTGCGCAGAACCGTCCATTAAAGTAGCGACGGCCTTGTCGATTTGCCCCTGCTCCAAATGCGGCAGAACCGGATCAAACATGACTTCGGCATCCTGCATAAAGGCCGCCATGGCCTCTCTATTCAAATAGCCGGGGTAACCGGGCTCATACAGGTAGGCAGAGGCAACATTGTCGGGTTGTTGAGTCAGGGCCGCCAGCACCACATCCGCACCGTACGACCAACCGACCAAATGCACTTGCACCCCACAGGGCAAGGCCTTAAGCCAGTCCAGCAAATCTTGGCCGTGTTGATTAATACCAAATTCACCTTGATGCTCCTGGCCGTGCTCGCCGAAAT
The DNA here is from genome assembly GCF_014652515.1 of Bacterioplanes sanyensis. Taxonomy (GTDB): domain Bacteria; phylum Pseudomonadota; class Gammaproteobacteria; order Pseudomonadales; family Oceanobacteraceae; genus Bacterioplanes; species Bacterioplanes sanyensis. Next base: position 155,685 of record NZ_BMYY01000005.1, read on the forward strand.
GGCGCAAGGTCACGGCAAAGGCCTGATGATCCTGCATGGCCTTCAAGTGAGGCTGCCACATACGCGCATCGGCCAAGGCGCCATGAATAAAAAGAACCAGTGGACCGCGGACAAATTCCGGTAACTGTGAACTGAACATCAACTATGTCACTACTATCGCTATAAACAGCGCGCTTTATACGTGACTGAGCCGTAGCGTCAATGCTGACATTTCACTTATTAGAAGAATCACTGAGTAGAACACTTTGTTACATAAAAGCGCTTGGTGGTTAGTGAACTGCTACCAAGTGTTATAACCCGGTTTATCCTGCCCACGGGCAACCATCGCTGCCTTTAAAGACCGCTGCCTCAACCGCATTATGCTGACTATTGAGTCATCAGCGTAAATGCTTCCAGCCGCTCGATCTTGCTAGCCAAATATTCGTTATGGGTAACAATAATAAAGGCATGGCCCAATTGATTGAGCCAATCAATCAAGTCGTTTTGGCTGACTAAATCCAGGTGATTATCCGGTTCATCCAGCAATAAAACGCTGTCCTTTTCATGGGTCAGCAACAAGGTGAGCTTCATTTTTTCACCGCCACTGAGATGACACACATCAAGTTGGGCACGCTGAAAATCGATGCCAATGCCCGCCAGCAAGGTATAAAGCTCTGCAGTTTCATACTGAGTCAAAGCGCACTGAAGAAAGTCAATGACACTGACATTGTGCGGTAACAAACTGGCGTACTGATCCAACAATAATGTGTGTTTAGGCAAGCGCCATTCCCCCGCCGAAAACTGTTTCACGCCGGCAATACACTCCAACAATGTGCTCTTACCGCTGCCATTATTGCCGCGCAGCCAAATGCGCCGCCCAGGCTCTAACGACAGAGTGATGGGCAGTTGTTGCACATTGGGCAGCAGCACCTGGCTCAGCCAAACGCTGTCGCGACACTCGCTGGGCTGAGTGTATAAGCGATTACCTAATTTCGAGGGCTCTAAAACTTTATTCTGCTCCAACTGCTGCTGGCGTTGGCTGTAACGTCGATTTAATTGACCCAATGCTTGACTGGCACGACGAGCACGAAAATCCGCCAGTGCTTTTCCTTGGCTGCCATCGCGTACTTGCTGTTTGCCGCGAGAAGCGCGCTGCTGAGACTTTTCCAGCGCTTGTTGGCGCATCTTTTTTAATTGCTGCTGGCGTTTTTTCCACTGTAATGACTGTTCCAACTGCTGCTGGCTTTGGCTGTGCAACTCGCGCTGATAGGCATCAAAGCCTTGACTGAAATAATTCAGACCAGAGCGGTCCAAATGCAAAATAACATCGGCTTGCGCCAGCAATAGCGGGTCATGGGTAACCACCAGCGCTCCAAAACTGTGACGTTGAAGCGCCTGAATGAGTTGCTGTCGATGCACCAGATCGAGGTGGTTGGCAGGCTCATCCAATAGCAAGAATGCTGGCAATGACATCAACACCGCCAGCACGTTTTGCATGCGCTCACCACCGCTTAAATGGCGCCAGTTATCCGCTATGTTTTGACCACTGGGCATGGCGTCGTTCAATCGCTCCAGCAAGCCCCAGTCATCATCAATGGTCACAATGTCTTCGGGCGTGCCAGTGCCACTTTGCAGCCGCTCCAATGCTGTGATGTGTGCCGCCAAGCGCGGGTTACCCGCCATTAAAGCTTGTTGCACAGAATCAGCCTGAGATATCGCCCATTGCGGTAGATAATGCCAAGCTTGGTGCCACGTCAGTAGGCCTTGATGGCAGTCGATACGCTGCGCCATGGCCGCCAGCAGTAACGATTTACCCGCACCATTGCTGCCTGTCAGCGCATAAAATTTCTGCTCAAAGCTGAAAGTAATGGGTTCAAATAACGCTTCGCCCGTGGGCGGGCGCACGTCGAACTCGTGAAGTTGAATGTTAGTCAAAATGATTTCCCAAACAGGCGGGCATGCTGATGACATGCAACGCTTTAATGCATTGAAGTTGGAATGCGGGTTTGGGTTATAAAATCATCGGACTAAAAGCACTCACGTTGTTGGTAGGAGCGGGAATATTGCCATATCAATTTTCGTTAAATCAAGGGCATCGCTGGATAATAGGGCGCTATTACAAGGCTAACAGCTACCTGACTTTGCGCATGCTCCACTAGCCAATGGCCGAGCGGCAGCGCTAACCTAGTGTCCTGAGTCAGAAGAGCGCCTTGTACTAGCGCTTTCCGTTCACTCTGAAAATATGCGAACTTCTGACTCAGGACACTAGCAATTCACCTTTGTCTGCGGGAGGCATCATGGTCTCTATTCAACCCAACTCGTTTATTCCGGCCAGCTCGCCCCAGCCCAGCGATAGCCAGCAGCAACTGGCTTCCGGTAAGCGCATCAACAGTGCTGCCGATGACGCCGCAGGCTTGGCCATTGCCACCCGCCTCACGTCCAACATTAATGCCAACCAACAGGCACAACGCAACGCCGTCGATGCGCAATCACTGATTCAAACCGAGGACGGTGCTTTAGCAGGCATTAGTGACGGCGTGCAGCGTTTGCAAGAGCTTGCATTGCAACAGGGCAACGGCATCTTAAACGAGTCTGACCGCGAGGCATTGGCAGCCGAGGCCGATCAAATACGTTCCCAAATTAGCGATACCCTGAGTCAAACCCAGTTTAATGGCCGCGACCTCTTTCAGCGCCAGAATCAAAACCAAGAAAGCCCTCAAGACTTGCGCTTTCAGCTAGGCAGCGGCGAAGACGATGCCATCACCCTGAGCGCCAATACCTTAGCCAGTGAAGTCGAAGAAACTTTGGCAGGTTTGGATTTTACCAGCCCCGACAGCGCCGCCGATCTCAGCAGCCTAAACGAACTGCAGCAAAGCTTGGGCGCCCGACGCAGCGAGTTGGGCGCCGTTAGCAACCGCATCGACGCCAGCCTAGATAACCTGAGTCAGCAAAATGAAACCAGCCAAGCTGCGCGCAGCCGCATTGAAGATGCAGATTTAGCCCAATCGGTATCTGAACGGTTAAAAGACCAGATCTTGCAGCAGGCGCAAATTAGCAGCCAGGCTCAGGCCAACGCTTCCTCCGAACAAGTGCTTAGGCTGCTCGATTAGCCCACCTTTGTTGTTCTAAACGCTGTTGCTCCACACGCTGTAGCTGCCAAGCACACCAGGCGGTGATGGCTAACACCAGCCAAGAGGCCATCACCACGCCAGACCAGCCAAATTGGCGCCAAAATGGGTCCAGATAATAACCACCGGTGCTGGCCCCTAGGTAATAACAGACTAAATAAACCGACGATGCCGTCGCCGGCGTATGCTCGGCTTGCCGGCTCACCCAACCACTGGCATTGGCATGGGCAATAAAGAACCCCAACGTATTGATTAAAAAGCCAATCACAATCACCCACAGTGATTCTGCCAGGGTCACTAAAGACCCCAGCATCAGCAGCACTATGCCGAGTAGCATGACTTGAGGAGGCGTTAAGCGCCGGAACCAGCGCCCGCTCCAGGCCGCCCCCAAGGTGCCAGACAAGTAAGTTAAAAACAGCATGCCCAATGCTGAGGGTGCCAGCGCATAAGGCTCCTTCGATAGCCGAAACGTGGCGTAACTGAACTGATTCACAAACACGAAAAAGTTAAGGCCGCCAATGATATAGGCCCAGCGCAAGGTTGGATTGCCCAAATGCGAGGCAATGTTGGCGGCCACGGCCTTTGGCCTTGGCAAGCGACGCGGGCCATTAACCGCGGGAGAGGCTGGCAACAACACCATAACGGGAATCAACAACAACACACTGAGCGCCGCCATCATTAAAAATGACTGGCTGAGGGTAAAATGCTCAATCAAAAAACCGCCGATCAAGCGCCCACCAATCCCCCCCAGAGAGTTGGCGCTGATGTAAACGCCCACCGCGGTGCGAAACTCGCCCGCCGCCAGCTGCTCGCGCAGGTAGGCCAAGGCTATGGCCGGCAGCCCGGCGAGAAAAACTCCTTGCAATGCCCGCCATACCAGCAAACTGTGCAAATCATCGACCCAAGCCAGGGCCAGCGTGCAACTCACGGCTGCCACCGTCGATGCCATCATCAAGCGTTTACGGCCGAACACATCTGACAAAGGCCCGAAAATTAATAGCGACAGTGCCAGTGTTGCCGTGGCAAAGGTAAAACTCTGACCTGCCAGCAAAGGCGTCACCCCAAAGTGCTTCACCATGTAAGGCAGCATCGGCTGCGTGATGTAGAGGTTGGTAAACACCACAAAGGAGCCTAGCCCCAAGGCTAGGGTTAGCGGCCAGAAAGAGGACGAGCGAGCGAGCGATGAAGAAGCGGCCATGGCAATAACGTGCAGTAAAAAATCAGGCCGCCAGCTTAGCAACTCAGCTAAAATCAGTTAAATATATATTAGTTAGACAAACTATAAGAGTCTGTTATGGATCTTCGCACCCTGCGCTACTTTCGCACCATTGCCGACCTCGGCAGCTACACCCGCGCCGCTGAGCAGCTTCACATTGCCCAACCCGCTCTCAGCATGGCGATGCGCAAGCTCGAAGCCGAGCTGGAACTGACCTTGTTGCAGCGCCGTGATAAGCGCATCCAACTCACCGACGAAGGGCGGCGTCTGTATCACCACGCACAGCGACTGTTGCAGGCCAGCGACGAAGCGCTGATTGAAATGGCGGAACTCAAAGGTCTGCAACAGGGAGAAGTGCGCGTCGGTGTTTCCAGCATGCTGGGGTCGTATTATTTTCCCCCCATCTTTATGGCCTTTCGCCATCGCTACCCGCAACTCACCCTCTCTGTGATCGATGCCGGTACCGACCGCTTACGGCAGCTGCTGCTCAATGGCGAGTTGGATTTGGCCGTGATCGTCGATGAAAACTGTCCGCCAGAGCTGCATGCCGAGCGCTTTTTAAGTGAGCAAATGCTGGTCACCTGCGCCCAAGATCATCCATTTGCCGCCCAGTCTCAGATCAGTGCCGATGCTTTTTTTGCCGAGGACTTGTTGCTGTTTAAAGAGGGTTTTTTTCATCGCAAAGTGGTTGAACGCATGGCTAAGGACGGCGGCTTTCAGCCTCGCATCAGCATAGAGACCAACCTCATCACCCTGATTAAAACCATGGTGCGCCAAGGATTTGGTGTGTCGACCCTACTGCCCATGGTGATTGATGACAACGACGGCCTGATTACTCGCCCTTTTGCCGACCCAGTATGGCTGCACCTTTCGCTGGCCTGGCGTAAGGACGGCTACTTATCCCACGCCAACCGCACCTTTGCCGAGTTCCTGCTGAACCGCTAACAACAAACTGTTCCGACGGGCAGGGCTTCCCAAAGCGCCGCAATTAACGATAATGATTATCGTTTAAAGGAGATCTTATGGCTGCTAACTCTATCATTGCCCAAACCCAAAACACCCGCTTTCAACCGCTCACCGTGCTGGCGAACCAGTCACTGAGCCCGAGCATGCGTCGTCTGACGTTGCGAGGTGACGTGTTGGCAAACTGGCCCGACAATAGCGATGGCGGCTATTTCAAGTTGTGCTTTGAGCATGATGGTCAGCCCTTGCAGCGCCAGCCAGACGAAGGGCAACGGCCGCTGATGCGCACCTACACCATTCGCCACCTGGACACAGCTCAGCAACAACTGCAGGTCGACGTCATGCTACACGGTGACCAAGACCACAGCGGGCCCGCCAGCCGCTGGGCAGCCAAGGCGCAGCCTGGTAGCCACATTATGATCGCAGGCCCCGGGCCGGCCAAATCACCCGCTCCGGCTCAGCATTATTTGTTGGTCGGCGATATGACCGCCCTGCCGGCCATCAGCGCGCACTTGGAAAACTTGCCCGCTGACGCTCGCGGTGATGCCGTGATTGCTGTGCCAGACAGTGGCGATCAACTGGCGTTGCAACGTCCGTCAGGAGTGAACATTCATTGGTTAACAGGTCCGCAGCCAGATTTGCTCGCGAAGGTTAAGACGCTCTCCCTACCGGCAGATTTGGCCGTGTGGGTGGCGTGTGAGTTTGATCAGATGCGCGCAATGCGCCAGTTTGTGCGCCAACAATTACAACTGCCCAGGCAGCAAACGTATCTCAGCAGTTATTGGAAAGCGGGTCGCAGTGAAGACGAGCACAAGGTGTTAAAGCAGAAGGATCAGGCCCATGAAGGCTGAATAAAAAAGCTGAATAGAAAAGGCTGAATAGAAAACGCTAAAAAGAAGAAAAAGGCCACGATAAAGGCAGCGCTGCGCTCGCCCTTACCGTGGCAAAGAGGGATTTTTTACATCGGGCGATAGCGGTTGGTAATGACCTCGATTTCCACTTCAAGTACATCATCCAAGCGCTCAAGGCGCTGTTTTTCTGCCCACATATCCGTGTCTTGTGGATAGCTCAACATCAAGGATGACTGGCCGAATCGCGTGACGTTGGCGCGGTTATCTAGATACGCATCGATATCGCCTTGCGTGCGCACCAGCAGCGTATTACCAATCACGCCCTCTTCACCGCGCTGGCGTTCCAAGACCTTGGTGCCCGGCACCAACACGGGTTGGGGACGCTTGCCCGATCGGGCGCTGCGTGCTGTCGAGTTATTTTGCTCACTTGCCTGCTCTGGCAGTTCAAACACCCAGCCATTGCTTTCAATTTCTACCGCCATGACTGAGGTGCTGAATAGCCATGCCGCGGCCAATAACATCGTCTTTTTCATCGTATTCCCCTCAATGACCGTAAATATTAATGGCGGCTTCAGTAAAGCTGCCTTGTGATGCTGGGTTAGCGGTACGAATCACCTCATTATAAGTTCTGCCCGTCGCAGCATCTAACAAAGTCGCCTGAAAGCGGAATTCACCACTATTCGTATCCACTAATTTAACTGTCCAAGTACCCTGTGCCGGCTCACCATAGAAGGCATTACTCAGCAAAACAGTGTCATTAAAATCGTGAGGGATAACAGCATTAGTTCTGCGATCGCGTATTGGGTTTTCGCGCTGGTCAGCCACCAGCATGCTGCGTGGCTGCAATACCATGGCCTCGGTACCACTGGGTGAGCGCACAATCACGGCTAAGTCGGCATCACGCCCATGAATGGCGGAGAACTTCAATTGAATCGCTTCCACCGTAATGTCGTCATGAATCACGACGGTTTTTTCCGCCCCCACAGCGCTGCCGTCGGGAATCGGGTCGGGGTTAATATCTGCACTATCAACAAAGCCAGTTTCTTGATAAGGCGGCAGCAGTTGGTAATTGGCGGAGCTTGCCAGCTCAACAGCAGCATGTGCATCGACCATGCCGAAGCCATACCAGTTATGGAACCAATGACCAGCGGCATTTTGCACCCAACCCGGCTCAGCGGTGAACAGACTACCGTTACCCAAATCGACCTCTACCGGTGCAAAATCGTCATCAATTTTACGCGCGGTCATGGCCATAATGTGTCGCACATCACGCCAGGTCAGCAAATCATTGGCTTCAAAAATCAATGCCGCCACACCGGATGTTACCGGAGCTGCAGATGAGGTGCCGTTAAAGTTTGACGTGTAATCACAGTTACTGTTTGCCGCGACTGGCTGGCCATTAAAGCCTTGTTGGCGTGAATAACCATGATCACAAGTTGTCAGATCCGTGGTGATCATCGCCGGGTATAGGTCGCCATGTTCACCGCCTGGTGCTGACACCCAAATGGACGAACCGACTGATGAATAGGACGATAATGGCGTATCTGCATCAGCGGCTAACGCAGAAACAACGGTGTAATAAAAGGTCGAGTTATCGCCTGTGTTGTTGGCGATATGGTCCGCTAAATCTGGGTTCAAACCAGTGATCCAAACTGCAGTGCGCCCTGCAAACTGATAGCCACCCACCTTAATGCCTTTAAACGAGTTGCCCGCCGACTTAATGTAAGCCACACCACGACCACCGTTATTGTTGGTGGTCTTATCGCGGCGGAAATCATCAAACCAGCTGCTAGGCCCTCGGCCTGGTTGAATACCATCACTGCCATAGCTCATATTGATCACCAGAGCATCATCCGAGCGCGGACCGCCAGGAGAAGCAGCCGTAGGCGTACCGCCGTGGGACCTAAACCAGGCGTAATTACTTTGGTTCTCTAAGAAGTTAAAGCCTAATAGCTCGGCATACGGCGCTACACCACGACCACCGATACCGTTAAAGCCACGCGCAGCAATCAACCCCGCTACCGATGTGCCGTGATCGCCGCCAGCAGGATTCCATGGATCCATAGCAGGAGTTGGATCAGTATCACCGTTCACAAAGTCGTAGGATCTATTCGCTACGACATTATCACGCAAATCGGGATGGTTTATCTCTAGGCCAGTGTCGACAACCGCTACACGTATATTTTCACCCAGCAAACCTAAACGGTGAACAGGTTCAACATTAATATCGTGCCCAGCAGTGCCCGCATTTCGGGCATAGGCACTTTGACCTGTATTCTTTAAATGCCACTGTTGTGCATAGAGCGGATCATCACCGTTAGGTAGTTGGTTCAACTCCTGAACATTGACCGTCAAATCGACTTGATCTGTCAGCGCACCATCGCTGACTTGCACACGCAAACGATCCTCACCAGCGCTGTCTTTGGCTGCGTGATAAACCAAAACATTCTCTTCAAACTGGACTTGACCAAGATTGCCCCCACTTATCACAGCGTATTGCAGCTGATCCTTATCCACATCCTTCGCGACAAGACTAATGCGAATAGCCTGATCGGCACTGACTTCATAGCTCTGTGTCGACATATTGAATACGGGTGCATCATTGACAGGCGTTACTTGAACAACCACGTTCAGAGTCTTGTCAGAGTAACCTGATGATCCAACTTTAATGCTTAGTATTTCAGTGCCATTAAAGTTGGCTTCTGGTTGATAGGTCAGCTGGCCACTTTCCGTTAACGTGGCTGCACCATGGCTGGCATTCGTTAACAACTCATAGCTTAATGACGGTACATTGTTGCCCTGGGGCTGCAGCTGCGCATTGAGTTCTGTGTCTTCTGCCACAGACAATGGCTGGAACTGAATATCCGGTAGTGTGGCCGCCTCAATCGACACCGTTACCACCATATCAGCTGTCACCGTGCCATCGCTCACGCGCAGGCTAAAGCGATCATCGCCCGTGGCGTTCTGGTTAGCCTGGTATTGCCAATCCATGCTATTAGGCTGCAGTGTTAGAGTGCCTTTTTGCGGTGCTTCACCTTGGCTTAAGGTTAAAGCATCGCCATCAACATCTTCTGCTTCCAGCGTGCGCGTTACTTGCTCGCCCGCCAGCATGTTTAACTGCAGCTGTGCAACATCCAACTGTGGCGCATCATTGACAGAATCGACAGTAATGCTCAACCATTCACGGATGGTTTGATCACCATCGCTGACTTCAATATGCAGCTGCTCTTCGCCGTTAAAGTTCGCCTTGGGTTGATAGGTCAAACGACCTTGCGCTGTCAGGTTCACCGACTCGGCATTGCCGCCTTGAGTCAGCAAGCGAAAACGCACTTTATCTTCCTGCCCACCTTGGCTTTGCAACTGTGCCTGCAGCGATTCATCTTCCGCCACGTTCAGGCGGGTAGACACCAGCTCCAGCGGCAAGCTTTCGACTTCAGCTTCCTGCACTGTGACAGCAATGGTGTGCTCAAGCTGGTCGCTGCCATCGCTCACCACCAGGGTCAGCGTTTCTTGGCCAGCTTTATCACCCGCGGTATACACCAGCTGATTGCGCTCCATCACCGCCGTGCCCAATTGGGCCGGTGCTTTTAGCGCAAAGGTCAAATCGCTTTTTTCCACATCAACGGCGGTAAACGTCATTCGGCTAACGCGACCGGCTTCGAGCTCTAACGCGGATTTAGGACTCACCAGACGCGGTACATCGTTTACCGGCTTGATATTGACGTTAATGCGTTGTTGTACAACTTGGCCATCAACGCGCGCAGCCAAAATAAAATGATCTTTACCGAAGAAGTTTTCCTCCGGTGTGTACTGCCACTGCTCGTCAACAATACCGGCTCGGCCGTTGCGCGGTGCACGCAACATAACGAATGAGCGTGCGGTATAACCACTGCGATCCAAGTTAACCCGAATAGCGCTGTCTTCGTTGGCTTCGGCATTAATGGCCGTTAAACGTGGCTCGGGCTTAGGTTCCGGCTCTGGCTCTGGCTCTGGCTCTGGCTCTGGCTCTGGCTCTGGCTCTGGCTTCGGCTCTGGCTCTGGCTCTGGCTTCGGCTCTGGCTCTGGCTTAGGTTCTGGCTTAGGTTCTGGCTTAGGTTCTGGCTTAGGTTCTGGCTTAGGTTCTGGCTTAGGTTCTGGCTTAGGTTCTGGCTTAGGTTCTGGTTCCGGCTCTGGCTGAGGAACAGGCTCGGGCTCAGGCATGGGAATCGGTGTAATCGGAGTTTGCAGCTCGATGGTAATGGCGGATTCAATTTCCGTCTGTCCATCGGAAATCGCGATGATAATAACGTCGTTGCCGGTTGAATCGGCATTCGGCTGGTACTGCAGTTGGCCGTCTTCGCTGAGCGACGCAGTGCCTTTACCCGGGCCTTGTACAATGCGGAAAGTCAGCGAATCGCCATCTGGGTCTTCAGCTGGCAGCTGCAAAGATAAGTCTTGGTCCAATGCCGTTGACCAATCATTGGTTAACAGCCTAGGAGGACGGTTATTGCCATTACCGCCAGTCACGGGAGTGGGCTCGACCCCTTCACCGGTTCCCGGTGTGCGACCTTCACCACCGTCACTACTTCCACCACCACACGCACTGAGCATGGCGGCACTGACCGCGACTGCAATCAACTTATGCATTTACAACTCCGACTTATCTGGACAATGGCGCGCTATTATTAGGATTGCGCGCCCCTTGCCCAGCGCCGATGTTTCAAACTGTGACCAGCTTCAATCAATTGTAATGCTGAGTAACAAGTGTGAGAACTTGGTAAAAAACATGGTTATTTAAAGCCAGTTTTATCAACACTCCCTCGCCGAGCATTCATCCAATCACCACCCAGCATGCACCGAACAATCTTCGAAATATAAAACCAAAACCGAGCTTTATTTCTCTGTTTGTCATACCCTCTTGGCCGCTAATTGGCCCGCCTTCGGCGTTGCTCGCACAGGCTTCTGCGATGAACGATCTGGTCGCCCCTCACACCGTGCAACCGTGGAAATAATCACTCGTTAAAAATAATAAAATAATCCGAGAAAAAATCAGAATAATTCGGACAAAAACTTATTAAAAAATGAAAACACAGGCCATTACAAAATTTCCGCACACAATTAGAAATGTGGCCAAAAATGTCTGCTATGTTCGGTCATACCCAGTCAAAGGAGCTTGCTTGACTGGGTGGTTATAGAGTCAGTTCTCAGTTTGTGACAATGCCTACCCGCATTGTTTTGGTACGACGATTCCAACTTCATACACTGACAACGGCCCAGCTCAAAAGGCTGGTTAACTTAATCGAACCGAATAAAGGAGGCCAACATGACGGTAAGATCCCGCCAGTGGCTATCACCTGCGAGCGCCTTGGGCGCACTGTTTATTTCTGCCCTTATGCCTGCTCAGAGCCTGGCCCATGGCTACATTTCTGAACCACCTTCCCGCAGCAAACTGTGCGCCACTGGTGATAACAACCAGTGTGGTGCCATCCAATGGGAGCCGCAAAGTGTCGAAGGCCCGGATCGCTATCCGCAATCCGGCCCAGCCGATGGCAAAATTGCCAGTGGTGGCAACGCCGGTTTTGCCCCACTGGATGTGCAAACCAGCAGCCGCTGGAGTAAAACCGCAGTGGCCGGTGGTCCTATCGAAATTGAATGGACGTTTACCGCGCCTCACGTTAGCCGAGATTTTCGTTATTTCATCACCAAACCAGGCTGGAACCCTAACGAGCCGCTGACGCGCAACAGCTTTAGCAGCGATCCGTTTTGCACCCATGATGGCAAGCAACAACAACCAGCGAACCCGCTGCGTCATAACTGTTATTTGCCCGCCAACCTGAGCGGCTATCACGTTTTACTGGGCGTTTGGGACGTGGGCGACACCGTCAACTCGTTCTACCAGGTGGTTGATCTGACCATTGCCGGTGGCGATGCCCCCAAATGGACTGACATTGGCGATATCAACCCAGGTCGTCAGTTAATTGCTGGCGATACGGTCATCCTCCGTTTGTTCGATCAGCAACAGCAAGTGACGTCAATGAGCTGGACTTACGCAGGCGGCGACGATTGGACACAAGCCTTTGCCAGCTGGATCAACCAGCAACAGCAAGGCGTATTCGCTGGCGTATTAGATGCTCAAGGAAACATTACCCCCGTTGCCGGTAAAAATGACCTTTGGGTTGCGAGCGACAGTTCACTGCAGCGAGCAGAACTCAGCTTTGATTTAATTGACCGTGACCCTGTAAGTTTGTCATTAAATAACTTACAAAAAAGCTATCAACTTGACGGCAGTGCATTAGCACTCAACCTCGACATCACCAGCGAGCAGCCATTAAACCTGGACGTTAGCTTGTACCGCCAGCAGCAGTTGCTGAGCAGTAAAAAAGCCGAGCTAAATCAGCAATTAATGCTGCCTTTAAACGTGAACAATCCACTCCCCGGAGATTACCGCTTAGTGATCGCCGCCAGTAACGATCAAGGCGTGACGGAACAGTTCAGCTACGACTTTAACGTCACATTGAGCAACAGTGATTACGACTATGTGTACCCCAACCAACACGCGCAATACCGTGCCGGTGATCGCGTCTTGGCTGAGGACGGTCGTGTATATCAATGCAAACCGCATCCATACGCAGGTTGGTGCCGTATTTATCGCGCCGCCGACCCTGCCTATGCCCCTGGAGTTGGCCGTGCCTGGCAAGACGCCTGGGTACTGATTGGCCAATAGGCACTCACAAGGTGTCTAACAACACCCTGCCCAACCCGGGCGGGGTTTAACCCAAAGCCTCTGATATGCAGTGTTATCGAAGTGGGGTAGCTATCGATAAGGATCAACAAGCATGAAAAAAATAACTTGGATGAGTGGGATTTTTCTATCCGTTGTTTTAAACCAGGCCCAGGCCATCGACGAACCCACGCAATGGGTCAAGGTCGCCGAAGACAAGCCTTTTTCTGCCGACTACGACTGGCAATCGGGCTGGAACAACACGGGTTCCCATCAACTCACCATTGAGCGTGACGGCGCCAGCTTTCTAAAGCTGCACTTTGATCAGTTTCAACTGCCTGCGGGCATGACGCTGGTGGTCAGCAACCTGGATGGCAGCGAGCAATATCGCTACCCAGGTGGCACCGCCTCTGTTCGCACCCAAGCCACACACACAGATGCAAATGGCTTTGCGGCCATGTCGATCAGTGCCGACAGCGTAATCGTCAGCGTCGAAGGTACACCCTCCGGTAACAGCGATGCCGAAGTCAGCATCGATCAAATACAGCAAGGCTTTTCACCCGTAGAGCTCAGTCAGGGGCCAGATATGTCGATCATGTCGACCTGTGGTGCCATGGAGCGTCGAGACGTGATGTGTTGGTCTGATAGCCATCCACGCGAATTTGAGCGCTCAAGAGCCACGGCCAAATTGCTGTTTAATGGCGGCGTTTGCACCGCTTGGCGCGTTGGTAAAGAAAACCGAGTGATGACCAATAATCACTGCATTTCCTCGGCTAGCGAAGTTGCTAATGCCGAAGTTTGGTTTAATTATCAGCACACCAGTTGCAATGGCAACAGCCTGGCACCGGTCACTAAAGTAACGGGTAGTCAGCTATTGGCCACCGATTATCAACTCGACTTTACTTTATTTACTGTTAACAATTTTGAACAGTTGCAAGGATTTGGTTATTACGGTTTGGATGTGCGCGAACCGGTCGTGGGCGAAGGCATTTTCATCCCCCAACACGGAGCTGGCAATCCTAAGGAATTATCGATCGAATCCGATCGCAATAGCTCCGGCCAGTGTGAAATTGACGTCGCCGTTACCGGTGGACGTGGCAGCAACACAGACACCGGCTACTTGTGCGATACCATTGGTGGCAGTTCCGGCTCACCGGTTTTGGCCGATTCCAGCAATAAAGTCATTGCTTTGCACCACTTTGGCGGCTGCCCGAATCAAGGGGTTTTGATTGAGCGAATTTGGCCGAAAATCAGCGACTTTTTTGATGGCATCCCAGACAACGATAACGGCGATGGCGGCCAACAAGCACCTGTAGCCGATTTTACCGTGACCACCGCGCAATTGACGGCGAGCTTCAACAACCAAAGTCGCGACCCGGATGGCACCATCAGTGCTTATCAGTGGGACTTTGGCGATGGTAATGATGCCAGTAACGCCAGCCCTACTCACACCTACCGTGCGGCCGGAGATTACATGGTTACCCTCACCGTCACCGATAACGACGGTCTCACCGACACCACCAGCAAGACCGTTTCTGTGCAGACCGATGATGGCATCCCAGTTTTAAACCCAGGCGACGTTGTCACGGATTTATCCCTATCATCGGGTAATTGGTTGATGTACAAAATCGAGCTTCCGCGCAGCGCACGTGATCTGAGTGTGCGCATGTACGGTGGCTTTGGTGATGCCGATTTATACCTACGTGCAGCCCAGCAGCCAGATCGCAGCAACTACGACTGCCGCCCCTACAGCAGCGGTAATAGTGAAACCTGCTCTATCGCAGCACCTACCAGCACAACTTATTACGTTGGTATTCGCGCATTTCGTAGCTTTTCTGGCGTAAGCTTGGAAATGAATTACCAATAATCCCCCGCCAACGCCACCACCGCCGGCATCCTGTCGGCGGTTGTTCATTGCTTCTGGCCGGTGCTAGAGTAACTCTAAGGCGAGTAGCTCAGCATGGCTATTTTGCCAGCCATTGTTACCATTAATGACTAGGAGTAGTTCATGGCCAAGGTGGTCGTATTTATTGCAGACGGCAGTGAAGAAATTGAAACCCTGACCTGTATTGATGTGTTGCGCCGTGCTGGCATTGACACCACGGTGGCTGCCGCCAGTAGCCAAACCCAGATTACCGCAGCTCACGGTGTTAGGGTGCAGGCAGATTGCGTGGCAGCAGATTGCCAACAACAGCAATGGGATGCTGTGGTATTGCCAGGTGGTATGCCTGGTGCTGAAAATTTAAATAAGCATCCTGCCGTTAAAGACATTGTCATGCGCCAACATGAGCGTGAAGGCTGGATTGCTGCTATTTGTGCATCGCCAGCCGTGGTATTAGCCGATTACCAGTTACTCAATGGTCGTCGTGCGACGTGCTACCCAGGATTTGAAGAAAAATTATTGGAGTCTGCCACCATGTGCGTGACAGAACCTATCATTGTCGACGGGCACTTCATTACCAGCCGTGGGCCAGCTACCGCCATGGTGTTTGCATTGCGCGTTGTCGCTGCGGTGGCCGGTGATGAAAAAGCACATGGCATCGCTAAAGATTTACTACTAGTGTCCTGAGTCAGGAGTTCGTATATTTTCAGAGCGAATGGAAAGCGCTAGTACAAGGCGCTGTTCGCAGGAGATATCGGGATCTTTTCAAGGGCAGCAACGCCGTAATGGGGCTTTCCATTCGTTCCTTTGGGGCGCCCCTTCAAGCCCTCTGGCGTCGTTCTGCCGCTTGCCAATGGAACCACCATTGCCTGTAAGGCACGCCTCGCCAGAGAACTTGGATGGCCCGCTGAAAGCATGCGAACTTCAGACTCAGGACACGAGCATAGGGTGATTTTATGCAGTCAGGTTGCCGACCATGGTTAGTGAGATGGATTCCAGCACTGCTGATTATGTTGCTAAGTCAGGCTCACAGTGAAGACGCAGCACAACCTAGCGTCAGCATTGCCGTCGGCTCATGGCCGCCCTTTTTAAGCACGACCCAACAACACCAAGGCCATATCGCCCATCTTATTCATGGTGTATTTGCTAGCCAAGGATATAAAGTAGAGCTGCACTTTATGCCTTGGGCCCGCGCCTACCGGGAAGCAGCTGCTGGGCATCACGATGCCACTGCCATTTGGATGGATGAAGAAGAAAGGCATTTAGATTTTCACTACAGTGCACCCGTGATGGATGAAACCTTTGTATTATTTCACCGTCGGCAAACCCCAGTGCAATGGCAGCAATTCTCTGATCTAGCTGATTTATCCCTTGGAGGTGGCATCGCTTACAGCTATGGCCCAGCCTTCGATCAAGCCATTGAGCAAGGCGTCTTAACCCTACAACGCGTATCCACCACTGAACAGAATTTAAAACGCTTGGATGCAGGCTATATTGATGCCTTCCCAGAAGAAATCAGCGTTGGCTATTTTAACTTGCGCCAGCTCTCCGACCTTAAGCACTCGATAACCCACCACCCCAAGCCCATTTCAAAAAATCAGAGCTTTGTATTGTTTCCACGCACCCAAGAGCGCAGCAAGGTATTATTGCGACACTTCAACAACGGGCTAAAACAGCTGCGAGAAAACGGACGCTATCAGCAATATTTTGATGACTTTAACGCTGGCAAGTATGACCCTATGTATAACGACGTTTCTGAGCAGTTAAGTGATAAGTAATTGCGAGGAAATGGCTCTGCATCGACTAGCCCGCGATACAGAGCCCAGTTGATCAATCACCACCAGCCAACTGGCCACCCTTCGCTGCTGGTTGACGTTGAGCAATGTAACGGTCGATGCTGTTTTCTAGCAAAGCCATTGGCAAAGCGCCATTGCGCAGCATTTCATCGTGAAAATCAGCCAAGTCAAACTGTTCTCCTAATTGCTGCTGGGCACGCTCACGTAGCTCCAGAATTTTCATCATACCAACTTTATAAGCCGTCGCCTGACCTGGCATAACGATATAGCGCTCGATTTCTGACACCACATCGGACATGGCAGTGCCAGTATTGGCCGCCATATAATCAATGGCTTGCTCTCGCGTCCAGCGCTTAGCATGAATACCTGTATCCACCACTAAGCGCACGGCGCGAAACAATTCAGCCTGTAACCGTCCAACATTATCCAATGGTTGTTGCTGCAATCCCATTTCCCACGCTAGATATTCAGCATACAAAGCCCAACCTTCGGTAAAGGCAGTAAACGGAGAGGCACGGCGAATAAAGGGCAAACCTTCGGCCTCCATCGCTAAGGCAATTTGAAAATGATGTCCAGGCACGGCTTCATGGTAAGCCAACGTGCGCATACTATATTTAGGCGTGGCTTCAATGTCATATAAATTGGCAAAAAAACGCCCTGGCCGGCTGCCATCAATCGAAGGATGCATGTAATACGCACCCGGTGCCGTTTTCTCTTTGAACAATGGAATACGGCGCACTTCAACATCCGCCTTGGGAGTACGGCCGAACACGCCCGCTAGATTTGCCTCTGCTTCATCGATGATGCTGCGGTAATCCTGTAGAATTTTCTCTCGCCCAGCATCTGTGTCTGGATAATATTGGTCCGAACGCTCGGCCAAGGCTTTAATCGCCGTTGCAAAGTCGTCGCTTTGCGTGACCCCTTGTTGCTGCAAAATACGAATAATTTCAGCCTGAATTCGCGCAACCTCATTGAGACCAATGGCATGAATGCGGTCTGGGCTCAAATCGGTAGTAGTTTGGCGCCGCAGTTGATGGCGATAGTAGTCGTCGCCATTGGGGAGCTTCCAAACACCATCGTCCGTTGTCGTTTGTGGTCGCAAAGCGGTGAAGTAGTCGATCAAGCGCTGGTAAGCCGGATACACTTGCCCTTCAATTGCCGCCGCTGTTTGTGACAATAACGGCGCACGTTCGCTAACCGCCACTTCAGACTCAGCCAGTCGCTTTTCGAGAGAGGTGTATAAGATGTTTTCCGCCGGTGCAGCGGCAACAAACCCCTGCATTTCATCCAGCACCCGATCAACGACAAATCTCGGCGGCAGCACGCCGCGCCGCTCTCGCTCCCGTAAGCCTTGTAACAGCTGCTGGAACTGAGTATCCACCGCACTTAAGCGTGCTAAATAGTGCTCAACGGATTCAAGGTCGGTGATTTGGTGCTGTGAATCCATAAAGCTGGGGAACCAGTTCTGCACACCAAATAGCTGATTCACCGGATAGTCATGAAAACGAAAGCGATAGCCTTCGATTTCCTGATTCGCTAAATAAAGAGCGACAGCTTTCGATAAACGCTCCTGCTCCGACAGCTGTGCATCATCATATTGCAGCAGTACTTCACGCCCTTTAAGCACTCGCTGGTAAAACGCCTCATAACGCTCAGGGCTTAAGTCATTGAGTCGAGCATTATGGCCATCAATACCGACGGTTTCGAGAAAGCCCAACGAGGTCAGTTGCTGGGGTTGGGTAAGCGCCTCTTTCAATAGCTCTCGGTTTAGGTAGTTATTGAGATAGAACGGCTTCTCTGCATACCATTCGTGCGCTGCAAAACCAGTCGCTAATACCACTGCTGATAAACTAACAGCGCCAGTCCATTTTAATAGTCGCTTCATCGTGATGCGATCCCTTAATATCAAAAACCCAGCCATCATAAGACTGGCCTCTGCTATGCAGCAAGGACTCTTTGTTCCAGTTTTTGATACCCAAGGGACCTCGGAGCGATGATGGCTATGAACTTGGAATACTCTCGCACATCGTCTTTAGACTGGCATTATCGAGCACAGAAAATGAGGCAATGCGTACTTGATACTCTCCCAGCTTACCCGCCATGGCTGGTGGCAATGGCAACTGTACTTGTGCTCGATCACCCGGGAAAATACTGCTCAGATCAGACAGCCACTTGGTTTCACTGACAATGGCAATACCGGCGTCGTCGACTAACGATATTTCCAGGTGAACTTTGCTAATGGTGTGCTGGCTGTTGTTATCAATGGCCACCGATAATACCGGTACACGCTCGCCAGCAGTCACGCGAAAGCCGCTGATTTTCACTTGGTCATTGAGGGTGCCGGCCAAGTAGCGCTGCGCCTCTTGCTCATCCGACAGCTCGATTAATGCTTGAACTCCACCAATGCCAGCGTTAACTAGGCCACCCACGGCTGCCAGCAACAAAAACAATGTGCCCAACAAATAGCAAGTGGCAATCCACCAAACTGAGTTGCGCTTATAAACGACTTGAGGCTCTGACATGATTCTTCCTTGATATAGAAAAAGCGGCCGATTGGCCGCTTTTAGAAACTGCTCTGCCTTAGTGCAAAACGGTTATTAAGCTGCTGCCAGCTTAGGTGACTCACCGAAGCGGTTGTCTTCATCACGGCTATCTTGTACTAGGAAGACAATCAATACTAGGTTGGCAATTGGAACAAATGCCAACAGCACCCACCAGCCACTGCGATTAGTATCATGCAAGCGACGCACGCACACAGATAGACTTGGAATAAACAACAGTAACGAATAAGCGATAGAAATGTAGCCAGGCGAACCTACGGCAAAGTCAATTGCCACTGCGACAGCATAAAAAACGATGTAGAACAGGATAAACATCCAATATTCTTTACGACGAGCACGATCAGAGAAGTTAAAGTAGTTTTTTAACGCTTGGATATACCAGTTCATGGTTTTTCTCCGTATTTAATGGGCCAAAAAATGGCGCCAGGCATGCGTCCCTGCGCCAAGGTCAAGAAAAGTAAGCCTTTATCACGCCAAGTTCAAGCACCTTGGCGCAAAAAACCAACAGGGTGATGACTGCATCACAGTCACACTGTTAACGCCGTTGTAGGCCAATGTTGATGCATTCAACAGAATCCGCCGCAACAACGGTCAACTAATAGGTGTAGCTGGCACCCAGCATCAACCACCAAGCGCTGAAATCGTTGCTTTGCTGATACAACGCCAGGCTGCTGTCTATCTGCCAATGCTGCACCGGGCGCCACTGAGCCCCCAGCTGCGCGTGCCAAGCATGGTAGTCTCCCAAGCGCTGGTCACTGCTGCCGTATTGACGGGCATTAAAGACCTTGTCGTCGCTGTCCGCATCGCGGTAGAAAAACGCCGCTTGCTGTTGATACAGACGCGCCACGGGCAGCAGCGTGAGTTGCTGACTGATGGGTATATCCAGTGCCCAGTTCAGGGTATGGCTGGCGATGCCCCAATCATCATCAAAATAACGATAATTCAGCTGGCTGGTAATGCCGCTTTGCCACTGCCACACGTGCAAGGCCCCGATGCCACCACCGGTGCGGCTATCTGGGCGCTGTTCCGCCGCCAGCAGCCACTCACTGCGCTCTATTCTTTGGTTATTGTCCAAGTCAATGCCACGCACGATGGTTTGATAGTGATTGCTTAAATAGCCGATGTCATGATTTATATAAGCCGACAATGACACATGGGCTTTGTCTGACAGCACCTGATTCACGCCCAGCTCCGCATCCCACATCAGGTTATTGTCGATGTACTGGTCAGCGTAGCCATCACTGAACACATACGACTCGTTATAAATCACCGACACGCCGGCGCTATAAGAGCGATTTTTACGCCGATCCGCCCACCATAAGCGCGATGCACTGGCACTGGAGCTGGTGTAGTCTTCCTCTTTGGAATAACTAGCGCCCAGTGTGGTTTCATTGCGCTGCTCATCCCGCATCAGCAGTGACACGTTGATCGAACGGCGAATGTCTTCCAGCTCGACGTTGCGCTTTTTATAATCACCGTTAGGGTCGTAAGCCAAGATCAGTTTATCCGTTTGCTTATCCGCTTCAGCCACTTTTTGCTGGCGCGCTTCGGCGTCCTGCTGAGTCAGTACCGGCGTATTCGATTGCAGTGTCGGCGATGCGCCAGAAATAGCATCGTAACCCACGTCCATTTTTAAGTCATAATCGACCCCAAACGAATGCTTTACGCTGGCGACATGATCTTCAACCGTAACCCTGTCATCGCCCTCGGCGTAATACAAAGCATGGTACGACCACTCGCCTGCCCCCACCCACACGCTGTGCAGCAGCAGTAGCAGCACCAGTAACAACGTCAGGCCACGCGACAGATCACGCGACAGATCACGTGACCTCAGACGGCCAAAGCAGGTATTAATTGCAACCACAGCCACCTCCACCAATGCCCGTGCCACCGCGGGTATTTTCTTTCGATGAAAATACCTTTTGATTAAACTTGGCCACGCTGGGCAAGCGTCCAGCTGGTTTCATGGCCGGTTGTGCCAACACCGCTTTTTGCCAGGGTTTTACCGGCTCTATCCCCAATAATGGCTCGATTGCGGCCAACTCCGACGGCGCAGGCAAGGGTTTTACTTCCTCTAATTTGGCAACCGGTTTAAGTGGCTGAGTCTGCACGCTCTTTGCTGGCGATGATGCCTGCACGGGAGGTGTATAAAATACTTTTACCTCAGCCAAGCTCACACAGCTGCACACGCTCAACATAAAGGCCCACGCGGTTTTCACAGCGCTACTCCCAATTGCTGCACATCGGCACGAATCACGTCGTTAATGTGCGGCAAAGCCCCTAAGCGACGACCTTTGACTTCGCCATTAACGACGTAATACAAAGCCGGCATGCCCATGGGTGCAAAAGCACCGATCACCCGCCCGCTTGGGTCATTCACAATCGGGAACTCCAAGCCAAGGGAGGCCTGAAAATCTTTCGCCACTTGAACGTCCTCATCGACATCTACGCCAACAAACTGCACTTGTTTATTGTTTTTCAATTCATTAAACAAGGTATTAATCTCAGGCAACTCAATTCGACAAGAAACACACCACTGGGCAAAAAAGTCGACCACATACACCACATCCGGTTGATTAAAAAGCTCTGCTTGCATTTTTGCAGGCACACGCTCGCCCACCTCCAGCGCAGCGGCTGGCAAACTGCAGGCAAAGTTAAATAGCAAAGCTGTGATCCAATATTTCATAGGGACTCCTTATAAAAGATTTTGATTAATTAACCGTATCCGGCGCTGGCCGGAGTCTGCTATCAGCTCGGTAAAAATTTGTGCCAAATCATCGGCATTGGCAGCACTGCGCATTTGCTCACCAAAGCACTGGCGAAAATAATGGTCGTCCGTCATGACGCTGCTATCGATATCAAAACCGACAAACCATAAGTTAATACCCGCTTGTCGTGCTCGATCGCACAAACCGGCATCCACCAAGGCCGACATTTCACTGGCTTGGGTATCGCTGCCATCGGTAAGTAACACCAGGGTTTTGGCGCTGTTTTCGCGCGGTAGGTTTTCCAGCGTCCAGCGCCCCTGCCAGTTGGGCAGCAAAGTGCGTATGCCCCAAATCATCCCGGTCGCACTGCGCGTGCTGCTGCCATCCGCATCGGGCAGTTGGCGGATTTTTTGTTCAATCAACAAGCGATCTAACGTCGGCGGAAACAGCGGTGCAGAGGGGCAGTTAGGGCTTAAAAAATCCCCTCCGGTTTGTGGCGTCGCGCGCACATCCAACAGGCGGTCGTTATAAAAGGTTTGCGCTACCACACTGGCGGCATCGGTTACCGGGTCCTGTTCTGAAAAGGCGTCAATGCACAGTGTTTGCCCGTAGGAGCGCGGCAACCACAACGCACCATTCAACGACACGCCCTCATGGTAAGGCACCATGCCCACGGCGGCGCTCGCCGGTAGCGTATCCAACAAGTCCAATACCGTGCTTTGCAGCTGCGCCAAGCTGCTACCCACCCCGCCACCGGCAAGCGAGTTCCCCATCGAGCTGGACACATCCACCACCAGCGACAAATCCATATTGCCACCTTGATGCTGATACTCAGCCTGGGCGCGATAAGAAATGGTAAAAGGCTGCCAACGCCGAATTAAATCGTCGATAAAAAAAGCATCGAGCTCGCTGCTTGCCTGCACTTGTACATAATTCTCCGCCAGCTGATGTTGCAGCTGCGGCAGCGGGCCATCGGGAAAATAATAATGCGCTAATACTTGCAGCGTGGCATCGGCCTGGGTCAGCTGACCATCGCGCTGCACGCGCTGCGCCAACACCAGGCTGGCTTGGCGCGCCAGCTCGGCTAACTTCTGCCGTTGCTGCAACCATTGGCTAACGTCTGCGGCGCCTAAGCCCAAAGTGCACACCAGCGCCGTGCATAAGCAAAACATAATGGCGGCCTGTCCACGCTGCTGCTTCATCGCGCCACCGTTAAGCTGTTAGCACGCAATACCGGCACATCACGTTGGGGTAAAAAGCGTGCCACTAAAAAGCCAGGAATCGGGGCACACAAACTGACCGACCAGAAAATACTTTGGCCATCATCGGCGGCGCTCAGCTGTGCCAATTGTTGCAACTGCTCGCCCTGGCGCAGGGCTGAGCAATCATCACTATGCCACTGCTGCTGCTCGTCGCCGCTGCGACGCTCCACACTGAACGCGGGTGCGCTGTCGCCGGGCCATTGCTGCGCCAACCAATCATGCCAAATATCTGGTTCAGCCTGGCGGCTGGCTTCATCGGCAGACGCCAGCAAGGTGACCCAATCGTGGCTGAGTTGTTGTAGTCGTTGTTGCTGTTGCAGCCACAGCGATAAATCCGCCATTAGCCACCACAGCAGCAGGGCAAAGGGCAATAAAATCGCCAGCTCTATTTCCGCCACACCGCGCTGGCTGTTCATGGTCGTCCCTCCCACACCACATGACGGCTTAAGGTCAGAGAAAGGGTGCGACGAATCAGCAACGGAATGTGAAATTGCCAGCTCAGCTCAAAGCGATGCACAGTTTGCTCAGCATTAGTGTCATCGGCCAGCCAAGGCAAAGCTTGGCTACTGCGCTGAACATCGATGCGCTCTAGCGTGACTGCGCCTAACAGCGGCATTTGCTCAGCCCAAGCTTGCCAGCGGCGCTCAAGTTCTGCTGCGCTGACCACTGCCGTGGCCACCTGCGCCATGCGTGCACTGTCCGCCACGCCCTCAATCAGCAGGCTGCGAATCATTAATACCCGCCCCACCTCCAGACTGATGGTCAACACCAGCAGCATGAACGGCAACAACAGCATCAATCCGACGGCACCACTGCCTCGCTGCGACCTATACCCACACATCATGGCTGTTGCCCAGTTTGAAGCTGGCGAAAGTAGTTCAACTGGGTTTGTATCGCTGCTTCACTGACGCCGGCCTCGGCTAACCATTGCCGGGCTTGTTGCTCCTGACCAGCAAACACCAATGCCAATGCCGTCAGCTCGGCGACGGGTCGCGGGCACTGCTTGGGCACACTGCACAAGCGCTGCAGGCGCACGATGGCCAAGTGCGGTTGTTGCTGCAACAAAGCCAGTAGCGCCAGGTTGTAACTGTGTTGCCAGGCTTGGGGCTGCCAGCGTTGCAACTGGCTAAACAATGTTTGTGCTTGCTCTAGCCGGCCCTGCTGCAGCGCTAACCGTGCCTGCATGGCGGCGCAGTGCGACCAGCGCTCATCTAGGCCAATGTCGCTCAATGCCTGCGCGGCCGCTTGCCACTGTTGTTGATCCATCAGTTGCGCCGCTGAGGCACAGCGCTGGCCATACTTTGGCCAAGGCAGCTGTTGCAACAAGGCCTGCGCTTGTTGCGCCTCGCCATGACGGCGATACAACCAATAAAGCGCTTGGCGACTGCCAGCGTCGCCGTGGGCCGCCAGTGATTGACGATACAGGCCAATGGCCAAGCCCGCGTTGCCCTGCTGCTCGGCGCGCTGGGCCAAGCGAAATAGGCGCTGTTCATCCGCCAAAGGCGGGGTGGAAGCTGAGTTTGAAGATGTGCTTGAGGGCACAGCCGCACAGCCCGTCAGCAAGCAAAGAGCGAGCAGTGCCGATAAGCCAAGCCTTGCCCATGATCTTGTAAAAAGCGCCGCCTTCATGCACCGCCTCCCAGCTGGCGTAACAACATCACCAGTGCCGGGCCGGCCAATACCACCACCAGCGGCAAAATAATAAACAGCATTAACGGCAGCGCCATTTGCCCAGGTACCCGTGCCATGCGCTCTTCCACTTCCAGCAAATACAGGCTACGGCTGTGCTGACCCAACTCGCGCAAACCGGCCGCCAGCGGCGTGCCATAGTCATCGGCTTGGCTAATCAGCCAACTGAGCTGGCGAAAGTCCTCCAATGGAATGCGCTCCGCCAAGCGGGCAAAGGCTAAGCGCCGTGCACTCATCACCCGCAAGTCGTCATTTAAGTGCTGTAAGTGGCTGGCTAGGGCTGGCTGCAGGGCTTTGATCTCACGTGCCAAGCGCGGCAAGGCCTGATCCAGCGTGAGGCCTGCTTCCAAACACAAGGCTAATAACTGCATCAGCTCTGGTAATTGCGCGCGACTGTCGCGCAAAGTTTTTTGGGCGCGCTGGCGCAACACAACATCGGGCAACATCTGCCCAATCACCGCTGCCACTATCGCAAGTGAATACTCACTTACCTGACTCGTTTGCGGCCACAAAAGCCAGGCTGCCAGTACCGCCAAGATCGCTTTGGCACTCCAAAAAGCCGTGCCCAACCAGGGTTGAGTTAAGGCGGCGACTTGAGCATGGCGCTGCATGGCTGCAGGCAAAGGCAGCCACCAAGGCTTGGCCGAGCGACTGGAATTCAGGGGTCTTAGGCGTCGCAGCCAGCGCTGACGCCAGCCTTGCTGGACAGCCGCCAGGGCCGACAAAGCCAGGCCCAACGCCAACAGAGTGGTCGCCAGAGTCATCCACCGGCCCTCATCAGCAGCAGACGAATCGAGGCCAAACCAGCGCCAATGCTGATGGCGGCATAGGCCAGCATCGAGCGCCCCGTGTCGTCGTGCAGTAAAAACTGCACATGGCGCGGACTGAGCCAGAACAAGCCGATAAACATCAACAGCGGTATCGCCGCCACCACATTGGCGGCCATGCGCGGCTCACTGGTGAGGGTGTTGAGTTTTTGCTGGCTTTGACGCTGTTGTTTGAGCTGCTGGCTCTGACTGGCCAGCACCTGACTTAAGCGCCCGCCGGTTTCCATGTTGAGCGTCAGTGCCAGACAAAAGAAACGGTAACTGCGCAGCGGTAAGCGCTCGCCCGCTTGCTCCAGCACCTGTTCAACCGGATCGCCAATGCGCAGGCGTTGCAGCAGCCAGGTGAACTCCTGCTGCAGCGGCGCCGCCAGCTCCTCGTTGATGTGCAATAACGCTTGCTGCAGCCCCAGACCTGCAGCCGTGGCACGGGCTAATTGCTCCAGTGCTTGCGGCAGCTGGCGCTCACATTGCGCCAGCCAGCGACGCTGATAATAAGCGAACAGCCCCCAGCTCAATAGCAGCGCCAGTGGCAGCCACGCCCACATGAAGCCCAGTTGCTGGCGCCATAGCGACAAGCACAATGCCCCTGCCAGCAACACCAGCTGCGCCAACCACCACGCACGTTGGCACTGCTGCCACACCGCCGGTACTGGCAATAGCCCCAGGCGTTGTAAGCGCTGACGCCCATCACGGCGTGCCAGTAACGTTACTTCTGCGCTTTGCTCCGTTTGCTGAAGGCTGGCCAAGCGCCGACGCCAAGGGCGGCGACGCCATTCCAATAACGCCGCCAAACACAACAACAAAAGCCCTAGGGCAAGCAACCCACTGCTCATACCGCCCCTCCGCCGGTGCAACGCAATAACTCATCGGCCAAGCCCCAGGCCTGGGCGCGTTGCAGCAATTGCGGGCGCACGCCGCTGGCAACAAACTGGCCGCCACCCAGTTCATCCAGGGCTTCAAAGCGAAACAGCTCTTGCAGCTGAATGGTGTCGGCTTCCATGCCACACACTTCACTGATGCGGGTTACTCGGCGACGACCATCACGGCCGCGGTTCACCTGCACCACCAAGTCGAGAGCGCTGACCATTTGCCGGCGAATGGCCGCCAACGGAATGTTGTTCTGCGTCATCAGCAGTAAGTTTTCTAGCCGCGTCAGCGCATCGCTGGGGCTGTTGGCATGCAGCGTCGACATAGAGCCGTCGTGGCCGGTATTCATCGCCTGCATCATGTCGAAGGCTTCTAGTGAGCGAACTTCGCCCAACACAATGCGGTCCGGGCGCATGCGCAGCGCATTGATCAACAGCTCCTGCTGGCTAATGGCGGGCGTGCCCTCAGCGCTGGCCGGACGCGTTTCCAGTCGCACCACATGGGGCTGTTGCAGTGCCAGCTCGGCGGCATCTTCGATGGTGACAATGCGCTCGCCGGCGTCGATGTTGAGTGACAAAGCATTGAGCAACGAGGTTTTGCCGGCACCGGTACCGCCCGAAATTAAGATATTGGCACGGCTGCGAGTGGCAATGCGCAGCAACGTGGCCATATCGGCACTCATGGCGCCTAACTGCACCAAGCGCGCTAAATCAAAACCCTGGCGGTTAAATTTACGAATCGAAATCGTGGTGCCATCGAGGGCCAGAGGCGGAATAACGATATTGACCCGACTGCCATCCTCCAGGCGTGCATCCACCATGGGTTGGCTGTCATCAATGCGTCGCCCCACCGCCGCCGCAATGCGTCGCGCCACTTGGCGCACATGGGTTTCATCAAAGAAGGCCACCTCGGTCAACTGCAACTGGCCAAAGCGCTCGACATAGACCTGACCGGCGCCATTGACCAGCACATCGCTGACTTGCTCGTCGTCCAACAGTGGCTGCAGCGGGCCAAAGCCGAGCATATCGTCGAGCAAAATATCCGCCAGACGCTGCTGCTGCTGGCCACTGAGCGGCAGTTTCAGCTCCGTCGCCAACTGCGTGGATTCACTCAATAAATGCTGACGCAACGCCGGCCGTGCCAGCTGCAGCGCCGCGCTGGCATCTAAGCGCTCGAGCAGGGTTTCACGCACCTGCTTCATCGCCTGAGTGAGCGCCGCCGCAGGCTTGCTGGCTGAAGTTAGCGCTGGCTTCTCAGTTGGCGCCGCAGCAGACACCGATGCCACAGGTGCTTCTGCGGTAACGGGCGTTGTTATTGAAGGTGTTGTTGCAGGTGCTGCAGGTGCAGGACGACGACCGAACATTAGCTCGCAGCCCCCGCACGCTTGAAACCGTGCCTATTCAAACCAGGCAGCCACTTTGGCCGGCGCACGGGACTGCCCAGCCAGTCTTGTTGGGCGCGCTGCAAGCTGCGGGCAAAGCGTCCACCGCCAAGGCGTTGGCCTAACTCCTGTGTGCGTTGCAGACGCTTGTCATAAGCCAGCCAACTAACTTGCTGGTGGCTTAAGCCCGTATGTTTCAGCACTTCCTCTGGCAATAAGCTGCCGCGACCGTGAGCGCTGTTGATCAGCCAATGCACCTGGCCCTGACAGCCATTGGCCAACTCCAATATGCGCTGCATAGCACGCACTCCGGCAATGCTTGCCTCAGCCACCAACAGCACATCGTTGGCCTGCTGCCACCAGGGAATAATGTCGGCATCCTGCAGCTGATGGCTGGGCAAATCCCACAGCAGCGCACTGAACCAAGGCGCTAACTGCTGGCGCACATGCAGCAACTGCGCACTGGTCAGCCAAGCCTGTTGGCTTGCAGTTTTAAATAGGGTTAAGCGCTCGCTGATAGCCGTACCGGCGCGCTGCACTAACAGCTCATCGGCCTCTGCCTTGGCCGTCAGCAAATTGGCAAACCCTGGGTTGGCTTCTTGGCCTAAATACAAATCTAGGGCGCCGCCCATGGCATCAATATCGACCAGGCCTAAATGCATGCCCACCTGTTCGGCCAGGTTACGGCTTAATTGCGCAGCAATACTGCTGGCGCCCACGCCACCGCTGACACCACTCACCACAATTTGACGGGTATGCAACGCCGTCAATGCCGCCCCTTGATCGTCCGTTAACATTGCGGACACATGCTGGCGCAACTCGCTTTCCAGGCAAGGCAAAGGCACGTAATCGCCCACGCCCAACGCGGTTAGGCGTTTAAAAAATGCGACATCCTGGCGTTGCCCTAACGCCAATACCCGCGTGTGTGCCGCACAAACATCGGCCAGCGCCAGCAAAGCGTCGATGGCGGCTTGCTCCTGTTCAAAGGCCGACAAATCGAGAATTAATAACTGCGGCGAGGCTTCGAGCTGATAGCGCTGCTGGGCCTGGGTTAAATCTTGCTTTAAAACCTCAAACTGCAATTGTGGCCGCGCCACTAAGATGGCATCGAGCATCAATGCCGTGGCTTCGCTGTGCACATAGGCATGACAATGCTGCATGGTTATCTGCCCTCCAGCGTTAAGTTGGTGCGACGATCGCCGGGTAAATCGCGTTGCTCGCGCTGATATTCCAACGCCCGCACAGCATCGCGACCATGTTGGCCTCGCGCCAGTGCATCGCCATGAAACGCATGGCGGGGCTGATCGAGCATTTGCAATAAATTGCTGCGGTTGGCACAGCCCAGCTGTTGCTGACAATGCAACTGCTGTGGCTCAAACCATTCCACCAGTGCTACTAAGCGGTGCTGCTCGTCTTTAATGAGCTGCGCGGCCAAATCGTGGCGCACTTGCATTTGCTCATCAGTCACGCCCATGGCTTTGAGCTTTTGAATCACAGTCGTTGGCATCTTCCCTTGGGCTGGGGCCAATACGATGCTGAACTTTTTTAATTGCGTCTGACTTTGCAAAAATTGGGTGAGTTCTGAGCTATCGTCAGTCATCGCAAAGCGCTGCTGCTTCACTGCCAACTGTGGCTGAGCCATAACAACACCAGACAGCAACAGCCATAAAAAACATAATTTATTCATTGACGTCCTAATAAATAAAATCGGGTCGACCGGAAACTTCCAGTGGCGTTTTAACGGCCTGCTCGCTGTAGGTATCGCCCCACAATAAGCGTTCAAACTGGGAATTTAATTTAAGATTTTGACCGGGTAACTGATAGTTATCCTGGGCCGTTGGCTCAACTGCGTAGGCAGTGACGATAATGACCAACTCGGTTTCTTCACGGCGAAAATCTTCACTGCGAAACAGCGCCCCCAACACAGGTAGGTCGCCTAAAAACGGCAACTTGCTGATGCTGCTGACATCGTTAGCCTGGATTAAGCCCGCTAAAGCAAAGCTTTCGCCTGAGGCCAGCTCGACGGTCGTTTCCGCACTGCGCACCTGCAGCGACGGCGCCAATAAGCCAGTGCTGCCTAAATTCACCTCAGTGCTTAAATTGGAGACCTCCGGCCGCACTTTTAACCGAATGCGATCGCCTTCCATCACCGTTGGGCGCATATCCAAGCGCACACCGTAATCACGAAAATCGACGGTGTAGGTGTTTAAATCCGGATCAGGAATGGTATATGGAAAACTGCCGCCGGCATGAAACGTCGCTTCTTCGCCACTCATGGCCGTCAGATTCGGCTCCGCCAATACTTTCGCTAAGCCTTCTTCGGCCAATGCATCCAACACCCCAGTTAACGGATTATCAAACGCGGTTAAGCCAAACAAATCCATTTCAACCGGGCGCTTAAAAAAGTTAATTTGGCCATTGCTTAGCGTTCCCCATTTGATGCCTAACTGATTGCTGACATCCCGTTTTACTTCGGCAATGCGCAAACGAATATTGACCTGGTGGGGAATATCCAAATGAATGTCATTGACCACGTCTTCTGGCTCTTCAACATAGGCTTGAGCCAAGGCCAGCATGGATTCGATCGCCGTCGAAGACGTGCTACTGCCCGTTAATACCAGTTTGCGTCCGTGCTCGCTCACGCTCACCTGAGCCTTCGGAAACTGTTGTTTTAAACTCTGGCGCAACGCTTCGATATTGCTGCGTACTTTAACACTGGCCTGATAAATCGGTTGCTGAGCATTGTCTAAAACAAACACGTCGGTATCACCATATGCCTTGCCGTATACAAATAAGGAGCGACTGGCCGGCAGCTGGTAATTCGCCACATTAGGATCGGCAACAAAGACGGTTTTAGCATCTTCTGGCAAGGTCACTAATTGGCCTTTGCCAACGCTGAGCTTAAGCTCATTGGCCGATACCTGACAGCAGGCAATCGCAGCCATCGCCACTAGCCAAACGGGTTTAAACAAAATTTTTCTCCTGCGAAGGGCATCGCGTTTATCTGGGTAAAACTCAGGCTTATAAACCACCGGATACTTCGCGCTCTTCACCACGAATTAAATAGGTGTTTTGATCTAGGCCGTCTTGCTTGGTCTCGGGAAATAAATCGCTGGCCTTGCTGGCCGATAAGCCATGCGAGCGATCCTGTGGATGACGCAAACTCACGCTCAACACCCCCATTGAGCCGGACATTTGCTCCGCCAGGGGCAGGCGCACCGCTTGTTCGGGCGTGGTTTCAAAAGTCACGGTGACATGGCGTAAGCGCTTACCCTGTTTGAGTTCATCGGCTTGATACTGCTCCGCTCCGGTAAATTGATTTATCGCCAGAACGCGAATGTCGCTGGCCACCACCGATGAACGCCAAGTACGAAAATCACGTTTACTGGGGTTGGAATCCACCGACTGGCGCCATTGCTGAGCTTGAGTCGTCACAATTAAATCGACATGATCCCCTGGCGATATTAAGCCATCACTGATGGCCGACGGTTTCATACGCACCGATACCGCGCGCTTGCCCGGTGCCACTGCCAAAGCCAAAAAGCCACTGTCACCCACGCTGACCAGCTGATTTTCATACACAGGCTCACCGGCGGTTAACGGCTCGCGTACGGCGGCACCCGCCACCGTTTGCAACCACTGTTGGCGCTCATCCGCACTGGCGGCGCTGATAACACCCGACAATTGCCCTTGCTGCCACTGCTGTGCCGATACGGTTTGCCATTGCAGGTTATTTTGATTTAACAAACCACCAACAGGCAGTTCGGCCGTCGTCGTTAATACCTGACGTTCAGGCTCGATATTGGCTGAGCTGTCGGCGCTGCCCAGCGTCAGAGCCAACCCTAAAGCAGAACAGCCTAGGCCGGCATAAATCAACCAGCTGCGCTTCATTTATTCGCCGCCTTCAGCAATGGTGGTTTCAACACGCTCAAACGCTGAGTCAATGGCATTGCGCAGCGGCCCTTCATCACCGGCGACAGCAAATAATGTTGCCGCCAATGCCGCAGCCAAAATGGCATATTCAATGGCGGTCACTCCGCGTTGGCGGCGTAGTCGTGGCGCTAATGTGCGAGTGCTCATATTCCGTCTCCTTATGGGTTGCTGATAATAAAGCGCGAATAATTAGATTCTTTGGGATAGCGCTGATAGTAATCGTCGGCATCAATACAACGCTCGATCATGTTTTGGTCAATCACCGCCCATTGATCGTCATTACAGCTGACACCTGGCTTTTGCAGCCAGTACTGGCCACTTTGAATCCAGTCTTTTAATAAGTAGTTTTTTGCTTCAAGCGCCTGCTGGAACTGTTCAAACGTCGGATACTGCCAGCGTGATTTATTAAATCCGCAATAATTAGATGGTGAGCCGTATTCAGTTTGGCTATCCCCTGTGACCAAATGCGTGGTCCAGATCAGGTTATGGCGATCATCGCGCACACAATAATGCACACCGCTGAGTGTTACCTCGCCGTTGGCATCCAGGCCGCTAAAACCGTCAACCATGACTGGCGGGGCATCATTTTGCTGCTCAGTAACCCACAGTGGATAACTATTGCGGTAATAATTCTCTATATGGCTTCGGCCTGCCTCAAAGCTAAATAGCAGAGGCAGAGAGTCACCATAGCTATCCAGCTTGGTCGACGAGCTGGCGTAATACTGATTATTAGGCAGACGTATTGCCCCCAACTCGCCCTGGGTATAGGCAAAGATGCCTTTTAACTCACTCAAAGTTGGCAAGCGCCATTGATCACTGCCACACACTTGCACATAGGCCAGCTCTTTTTGCTGCTGCACTATTTTTCGTGCTTGCTTAGGTTGCGGTGCATGCTCGGGGCGCAGCCAGATCAGCCCAGTATCTTGATCTTGGGTACAGACCCACTCGCTTTCAATGTTGGTTTCTTGGCCGCTGACATCCAGCTTCACCAGCGCCGCGGGCGTTGGCGTATGCGCCAATAAGCGCGTCATAATTTGATAGCCGTTATCTAAACTGGCGCTGTTATCAAAACCCTGCTGTTTTTCATCGACATAGCTGTAGTCATTATAGCCAGCAAAGCTGTAGGCCAGTTGGTTGCCAGGTTCACCAGCCTCTTGCGTCCAATAATAATAGCGCTGCATTAAATCACTGGATAAATAGGATTTTTCGTTGCCGTGATGATTAATGAAAACCTGCTCGTCGAGAACTGGCTGCGGCGCCTCAATATCAACGAGCTTCAGTGTTTTTAAGTCTTTAATGCTCGGCAACTGCCAATCCGTACGGCCACAATAGGCTTGCTGATTTGCCGCTGCCATCCACTGCTGCGCCTCAGGATAGTTCATGCGATCCGTTGAGTTTTTTTCGCCCTCTCGCAGTAGCATCCACAAGCGCTCATCGCGATAGCGCAAATCTTGCACACAGCGCCATCCTTGAGCAAAGGTTTCGCTGGCCAGCATGCGCCGCCCGTGAACATCCAGTTTTACAAAGGCATGGCCACCACTGGTGACGCTAGCATCAGCCTCGCTGATCTCAAGGCCAGCACCGTAAGCACCCTCTAACGCAGCATCGGTTGACGCTTGCTGTTGCGAACGCCAGCTCTGGTGCTCATTTATGGTCTGAGTCAGTGCAGTGATTTGCTGTTGAAGATCGCTCAGTACCGCCGCTGGCAACTGGGCACTTTGCAACTCGCTGTGCCATTGCTTAAGCCAAGTTAAATCCTGTTGTAAGGTTTTTTCGTGAACTTGGCTGTCGGCAAAATCTTGATAATTTTGCCGCGCGGCCAAATACAAGGCGCGTGCTTTTTCGGCATCATTGCCCGCCTCTTTTAGGGCCTGCAACTTGGCTGCAATATCGGCCGCGCGATCACGCCCAGTTTGCAGTTGATTTTTACCTGCTTTGTGATGTTCAGCAGTTTCGCTCCAGCGCTCCAACTCTGACGTCAGCTTTTTAAGGCTGGCCAATAGACTTTGCAAATCCGCCAACACCGCGGCCATGCCATCTTGCTGTTGTGGCTCGATGGCCTGCTGCAACAGCTCATTTTGTTGTTGCAGTGACTGTAATTCTTGCTGGTAATCCAACAACTGCCCTTGGCTGACGTTATTATCTGGGTCATCCAGCAGGCGCTGCTGGCGAGTTTCAGCTTCGGTTAACGCTTGCTGATGCTGCGCTTTAATGCCCGGCAAAAGCTGGTAGCGATCTTGTTGCTTTTTAATGGAGTCCAGCAATTTGCCCTGCAGTAGCTGAATATCCGCCACGCTGCTGGCGCTATGAAATTCTTGCTGGCGCTGTTGACGACTGGTTCGAGCCTCTTGGTTCCAAGTTGTTACCTGCTCAGTGGCCGTCACTGCCGCAGCCAACTGCTCTTTCACCGTGGCGATATAAAATACCGGGTCAACGCGCAGACGATTTAAAATCATGTAGTTATAGTTATAACCTTGACGATTTTCGCTGGATATCTGGCGACTATTGCCGGCAGCAATGACTTTGCGCTCGTCATCAGAGTCGCCCACATCCGAGCTCCAGTAACTGCGATAAATACTGGTTTGCAAGTGATCAAAAAACGGCGCCTGCCCCCATACACCAATATCTTTTAAATGCAGTAATTGCTCAATGCCAGCCACTTGCCAGTCATTAAAACCGCACAGCGATGATTGATTTGCAGCCGTTAAACGCTTTTCAACGGTATCGTCGCGGTCAAACCAAAACAGCGTATCGTCGCTGCTTTTTTGCCAATACAAACCACCCTTAAACTGGTTGTCACGAATGCAGGCCCAATCATTGGCGTCTGCCGCCAAGCGGCGTCCTGAGTTATCCAATTTGGCAAACGCTGTCGGCGTAAAGTCACCGGCTAAGGTCGTGGCTTGCGGCGCGCCGTCGATGCCAATGCGTACACTGACAACGCCAGCAAAGCGATCGCTGAGCTGCAACGGCACAGTGCTGACAGCTTGCCACTCTCCGTTTTGCGCTAAGCGATACTGATAATCCTGCGGCTGGTCATAGCCGCCGACGTAATCCCACTGCAAGGTGTCGTTGTCGTCGTTCACCACCAAGTTGGCAGGCTTAGGCAGGCCAGCGGCGCTGATGGTAAAGGGGGAGTTATTCACCGCGATGGCGCCGGGTGCCTGGACACCTTGAGCGGCAACACGCAACAATAATTGGCCACTGGCAATGGCAACATTGCTCAAATGAAGCGGTTTGCTGCTAACCGGCTGCCAGCCCTGACTGCCGGGCCACTGATATTGATAATCGCTGGCGTGTTCAAAACCGCTGACCCATACCCAATCTAAGGTATCGGCACTGTCATTGACGCGCAGCCCGGTTGGCGCCCCCGGTGTACCTGCCTGGCGGCTAAACCCACTTTCAGGCGCAGCACTGGCCCCCGGACTGCGACTGCCGTCAATGCCTTTAACGCGCAGCAACACTTGCACCGCCGGTGCCGCGATGTCGCCTACCTTCACCGGGCGCTGCAACGCCGTGCTCCAGCTCACGCCGCCGTTAATGCTGTACTCATAGTCACTGGCTTGCTCGAAGCCGCTCACCCAGCGCCAGTTCAAGGTATCAGCGCTGTCGTCTGCGACCACGCCTTGCGGTGCGGCAATGTCGGTTTGGCGAGCGTGAAAAGCCTTGGGGCTTATCGCGGATTCACCGCTTTCACGCAGCCCAAGCAGGCCTTTGACGCGCAGCCACAGCTGGTTAGCGGCTATGTCGCGATCGCCCACCGGCAAGGGCTTTTGCGTTACCTCGCTCCAGCTTTGGCCGCCGTCCAGACTCCATTGATAGTCCTGAGGTTGAGCAAAGCCTGGCACCCATTGCCAGTTCAAGGTGTCGGCGATGTCGTCGACCAACAACCCTTGTGGTGCAGCAATATGGCGCACCACGGCGTGAAAGGCGGCATCAGTGCTGGCCGTTTTGCCGGCGCGATGCCGGCCGGCTTTGGCGGCGACGCGCAGTTGCAACGCACCTTTGGCCACATCCACATCGCCCACCGTTAACGGGTTGGCCGCTGCCCGTCGCCATAGGCCATCGCCAAGGTGATATTCGTAATCAGCGGCTTGTTCAAACCCGGCGACCCAAGTCCAGCTCAAGGCATTATTGATGTCATCCACCTGCAAAGCGCTGGGGGCGCCAATGGCACTGTCTAAGGCAGTAAATGCGGCTGGGCTAAAGGCGATGTCACCGCCACGCTGGGCATTGCTCTCCGCGACCCGTAACTGCAGCTGGCCTTTAGCAATGGCAATATCGCCCACCAACAGCGGCCGGCTAGTAATGGCACGCCAACCAGATTCGCCCAGAATGCGCCATTGATAGTCGCCAGCATTGGGGTAGCCTGCCACCGGCTGCCAGTCGAGGGTGTCGTTGATGTCATCTACCACTAACTGAGAGGGCGCATCGATGGTCGCCGGCGATGCCTCAAAGGCTTGCTGGTTATAAGCCACCGCACCGGCTTGGCGCTGGCCGTCCAGCGCAGCCACCCGCAGCTGCACTTGGCCTTCGGGCAAATAGCGGTCCCCCACTGGCATGGGTTTGCGGTTCACGGTTTGCCAGCTCGTCCCGCCATCAAAGCTGATTTGGTAGTCCGCCAGCTGACTAAACCCTGGCACCAGTGCCCAGTCGAGCAAATTGGCCTGATCGTCTACCTGTAGCTGCGCTGGTGCAGGAATATTTTTCATCACTGCGGTAAATGCTTGGCGAGCGGCGGCGGCCGCGCCTGCGGCATATTCCCCCGCTTTGGCAGCCACCCTGACCTGGGCCTGGCCAGCGGCAATGTCGATGTCGCCCAGCAAAGCAGGGTTGCTCTGTGCCGCTTGCCAGCTATAGCCGCCATCGGTGCTGATCTCATACAAGCTGGCCGAGGCAAAGCCCGCCACCGGCCGCCAGCCAAGGGTATTGTTGTCGTCGTCCACTTGCAGCTCGGAGGGGGCTGCGATATCGGTACGTAAACGCGTGAAAGGCTGCTGACTGACGGCGGCGGCACCCGCCAAGCGCTGAGCCGTGGCACGCACACGCACCTGCAACTGGCCCGCAGCCAACTCTAAATCACCATAAACGGTGGGATTTTGCTGTGCCTGTGTCCAACTTTGGCCACCGTCGAGGGAGATTTCGTACTCCTCGGCGGCCGCCAAGCCCGCCACAGGCTGCCAGCCAAACTGGTCGGCGCTGTCATCCAGCCATAACTGCGGCGCACCTATGTTACTGGTGCGTGCGCTAAAGGCTTGCTGGTTGCGCGCAATGCGACCGGCACCGCCATCCTTGCCCGAGCGCACCCGCAATTGCACCTGGCCCGCGGCCAATGATTGATTGCCGATCAACAGCGGCTTTTGTGTGGCGACAAGCCAGTTCTGGCCGCCATCGAGGGAATATTCGTAGGCGTCAGCCTGGGCAAAACCCTCCACCCAGTGCCAACTTAAAACATCGTCATCGTCGTTAATTATCAGCTCTGGCGCCGGCGCCATATCGCGGGTTTGCACCGCGCTGCGCAGCTGCTTTTGCCCACTTTGGCTGTGCCACTGGGCGTCGGCTGCCGCCACCACTTGCTGCCAAGCCGCCCCTGGATTCTGCTGACTGGCCAGCTGCAACTGTTGCTGCCACTCGGCCATGACCACTTGGGCAATGTCGTGCACCACTTGATCTTCGTGGCCATCCACATCCTGTAAATAATGACTGGTTAAACTGTGCGCCGGCACCAGCCACTCACGGGCCAATTGCTGCTGCACCTCTGCAACCGGCAAACCACTGCGCTCGGCGCGCTGACGTATCAGGGTCGTGAGCGGCGTGACTAATTGCTCAGCCGCTTGCCCGCTAGCGTTGCTTGGCAGTGGCCTCAGCACCACACGCTGCTGCAGCGGCTGCTGCGGAAAGTCCATATCAATGGTGGTGCCGGGAATCACTTCGACGATGACTTCATCTAGCGCACTGCCCGCTGGCACCTGCAGCACATAGCGTCCTTGGCGGTCGGTTTGGCTGCGAAATTCATCACCGTCACACGCTTGATTGCCATTGGCATCTAAGCAGGCCCAAGCCTGATACAAAAACCCATCCATGGCCGTGCCGACGATGCGCAAAACATCAGAGCCGTCATAGTCGTTACCCGCATTGCCAGGCTCAGGTGTTAGCGGCGGTGTTGTTGGCAGTGTCGTCGCACTGCTCGGCTGCGATTGATCCTCGCCACAGCCATACAATGCGACCATGACCGATACCATTAACATCAGATGTCTGCTGTACATCTTGCCTTCCTTTGTTGAGCGGGCCTTAGCTGGTCTGATTACTAGGCAGCATGAAGCCATGTTCAGATCATGCTGCACACTAGTGATAAGCATCACACTTGAGCAATTTTCGCAGATGCTAGTGCAAATGATAAAGATTTGCAATTATTACTTTGCTTTACTAATATCCGCCCTATCAGAAACCCCTAACTGCCTCTCCAACCACTCATAAATGATTGATTTAATTGATCTTTAATAAGAAAGGATAATTTCAATGACTGGCCAGCATGGCATCCAAGCCCGGGCGTCCAAACATTTGATGACAAAACTATCGGCGATGTTTATCAGCAGCTGCGCCGCTCTGACGGGCTGTCAGGTGGGTGAGGATCAGCATGACCAGGGCGAGCAGCAAGATGCGCAATTGCACGCCGCGCAATGCCCGGATTGGAATCTCAACGCGCGCTGTGACGACTACGAACAGCAACAAGCACTGACGTTGGATGGCTCGGTGGGCGGGCCATACATTAAGCGCGATAGTGACAAAAGCCTGCTCACGGCGCCTTCGGGGGCTCAAGTCATTACTCCGATGACCACCGTCATCAACAACGAGCTGTTATTTAACCCAACCCTCAGCAGCGCCAGTGAAACCACACCAGAAGTGCGCGCCTTACAAGCAGCACGCTATTTAGAAGGCATATTTCCACAGGTTTCCTTTAGCCAAGCTTTGTACCAGGCCGGCCCAGAGGAAGTGAGCGACGCCATTCAAAACAGTATTAACGCTGCCCTCCAGCAACAGCCAGACAGCAACCCATATTGTGTGATTGCTGCCGTGGTTGATGCCATGGTGGTAGAGCGCCGTTTTGATGTGCGCATCGCGACGGAGGATATCGCCTCTCAGTGTCAGCAACCGGAAATGATACTCAGCCGTCTCAACAGCCAGATGGGCGATCAGTACAGTACTTTGGGGCGTGCGCCCATGGCCGACTTGGTGGTGGCCGCCAGCTTTGATGAGCGCTTAATTATCTGGAATAACGGCCAATTACTGACACAAGCGACACAAAGTCAGAGCAACAACAGCGCGTCCACAATACAGACACGGTCATTGCTGCGCCCACTGGACGATGATGACGACGATTACGACGGTCACAGTGGCGCCACCGTGGTGGACGGCGGCATTAGCCTGCCACCGATTGATATTGATGTCGGCGATCGCGCATTAAGTAATATCAGCGTGATTCAACCGTCCAGCCGCACTCAATCTGTCTATTTAATCAATGCCGGCTCCCTCGGATCTGGCAGCAGTCGTAACATTGCTTGCCCAGCGGACAGCGGTAGCAATGCCGGAGTGCATAAGATTCAGTTGGGCGAAAGCAGTGATGGCGACGCAGATAACAGCGGCACAGGATCTGGCACGACGGCAGGCACTGGCAGCGGAACCGGCAACGGAACTGGCATCGGGTCAGGGGCGGGAGCAGACGCTACAGATCATGCCGCAGGTACCAGCAACGCTGCGCTGCAAGCAACCGTTCACAAGCAAATGCCCAATATCAATTACGACGCCATGGGCTCAGCAACAACCTTTCCGACCATACCAACCGAGCCCAGCCAACCGCCAGTCAGCAACCCAACACCGGGCACGGATGCTTTTTGCGCCAACGATGCGATGCAGCATTTGGCCCTGTCCGATGACGAGCAAGTATTGTTAGCGGCCACCGCGCAACGACTGTTCCGCTTGGATATGGAGACCTTGGAACAAGTCGGCGGCTATTTTGCCCCCTACAACCGCAATGCCAGCATCAACCATATCAGCAGCAATGACGATGGCTCGCTGGCGCTGGTCAGCTCCAATGAAGATCAGGGCCTCACACTGGTGGCAGTCAACGGCATGAAGCAAGTTGGCTGGTCGCAGGAAAGCAGTTTAAAAGCGGTAAAAAAAGCCTTCTTTTTCGACCAAGATCAGCGCATCGCTTTAATCGAAGAAAATGGCACTGAGTTGGTCATTCTCTACGCGGGTAATTTGGCACAACCGCAAACCGAGCAACGCATTAACCTGCAATCTGGCATCAAAGACATGGCCATCAGCCCGGATCGCAGCCACTTGGCGGTGTTAACGCAAAACCATGCCCTGTTCTTATATCAATTACCCGCTATTGAACTGATCGAGCATTTATCGCCCGTCGCCAATAGCAAAAAGCTGGCACTGCAGGACGATCAACTGCTGATGCTGGGTGATAATGGCCGTGTGATTCGCACCCTGAGCTATGGCCAACGCTTCGGCAATCGCATGGCCAATGCCCTGCAAGCGCTGACTCTAGAGCGCATTTTAGGTGCCAACAGCGACCCCAACGAGGTCAGCGACAATCTCTATTTGCCATCACAACTGGGCAGTGCCGTGGTGAGCTGGCACAGCAACTCCATGGCCATTAATGCACAGACTGGCGAAGTCAGCAGCCAATACGGTCGTCAGGCTGTGACGTTAACCGCCACGGTGCAAGGGCGCTTCCGTCAGCAGTTTATTGAAGTGAAGCGCAGCTTTCGCCTGTTTACGGCCGGTTAGTCTTCTTTACTAATCTCTACTACGAATCTACCTGAGCGTTGCCCTGCAAGACATGCAGGGCCAACCCTGCACCTCATACCCGTCAATATCCATCTACAAATCTATGCGATTTAATGCCTTTTATTGCTTGGATTTTCTGCTCAGCAAGTTGCAAGCCAAATAATTGTACGAGCTTGAAAAAACCAAGTAGTCTTTCCTGTTATTAGCGGTTGATTGACTCCAGGGAGACGACATGATGTTAACCAGCATCGCGCTGCCATTTATTGCGGCAGCTATTGCGCCTGTTTGGCTCCGGCGAGGGCTTCCGGGAAGCTGGCTGGCACTGTTTCCGCTCGCCGTTTTTGTTCTCAATGCAGGCCTTTATTCACAGGCTGTCAGTGGCATGGAGGTCAGTGCTCACTATCCTTGGGTGCCCAGCATTGGCTTGAACTTTACGCTGTATGTCGATGGGTTGCGCTGGCTAATGCTGACACTGATCAGCGGCATCGGCACAGCGGTGGTTTTATATGCCAGCAGCTATTTGGCCGGCCATAAAGATTTACACCGCTTTTTTCTATGGTTATTTGTGTTTATGGGTGCCATGGTCGGCTTGGTACTGGC
This sequence comes from Bacterioplanes sanyensis, assembly GCF_014652515.1. GTDB lineage: Bacteria > Pseudomonadota > Gammaproteobacteria > Pseudomonadales > Oceanobacteraceae > Bacterioplanes > Bacterioplanes sanyensis. The sequence continues at coordinate 196,827 of NZ_BMYY01000005.1, forward strand.
CGATAATTTATTGCTGCTGTTTGTTTTTTGGGAGCTGACCAGCATTGCCTCCTACATGCTGATTGGCTTTACCCATGAGTCAGAAAAATCTCGCGCTTCGGCACTACAAGGCTTACTAGTAACCGTCGGTGGTGGCCTAGCGCTACTGGCAGGCATGATTATGCTGGGTCAGCAGCAGCAAACTTGGCTTATCAGTGAAATGTCGCTCATCACCGAGCACAGTAGCTGGATTAATGCTGCCATTGTACTGATTTTGATCGGCACCTTTACCAAATCGGCGCAGTTTCCGTTTCAATTCTGGCTGCCCAATGCCATGGCGGCACCGACGCCGGTATCGGCGTATTTGCACTCCGCCACCATGGTAAAAGCTGGGGTGTTTTTAATGGCGCAACTGGCACCGGTGTTTGCACAGCAAAGCCTATGGCTAACTTTAGTCACAGGTGCCGGTGCCATCACCATGTTGTTGGGTGCTTGGCTGGCTTATCTGGCCGTCGATTTAAAGAAGATATTGGCTTACACCACAGTGACTGCGCTGGGCATTTTAACCATGCTGGTGGGGCTTAACTCCGACTATGCGTTTTTTGCCTTTGTCACCTTTTTAGTGGCCCATGCTTTGTACAAAGCGTCGCTGTTTATGCTGGCCGGCATTATTGAGCATCAAGCCCACACTCGTAACCTGCGCCATATTCGCCCGCTGCCCAAGTTCACCTTGGCGGTGACCGCTGTTGCGGCTTGGTCATTAGCCGGTATTGCCCCCGCCTTGGGCTTTATCGCCAAAGAGTTACTGCTAAAAGCCAGTGCAACGAGCGGCTGGCTAACGGCGATGGTATTTGCCACGGCAGCACTGACCATTGCTGTGGCCGTGAGCTTGGTATGGCAGCCTTGGCGCAGCCGACGCCAAGTTAAAGAACAACATGCTGAGCCCTGGCAACAGTGGTTTGGGCCAGTGCTATTTTCTAGCTTGGCCCTGCTGCTCGGCCTCGGTGCCCCTCTGGTGCAACCATTGGCGAACACCATCGCTGAGCAAATGGGGGCAAACAATGTCATTGAGTTGTCGCTTTGGTATGGCTTATCACCCGCATTGGCGTTGTCATTTGCCAGCATTGTTGTGGGCATTGGTCTGGCCGCCTTGTGGCGGAAAAATCGTGTGCTGGCAGCCAAGCTGCGTTTAATCAGCCGCTATACCGGCACCGAACGCTTATATGAACTGCTGCTGGCAGGCAACTTGTCTTTTGCCGATTGGCAGACCCGAGTGCTGCAAAATGGCTATTTAGGCCGTTATTTGGTGCTTATTATTGCCATTACCACCCTAGCGGTGACCAGCACACTGTTAAGCCAGTATGGTTTGCCCAGCTTTCAATTCGATGCGCTAGAGCCGTACGAAGTCGGCATGTTATTTGTCATGCTCGCTTCTACCTTGTATGCCATTGCCAGCCGTCAGCGCTTTGCCGCCATTATTGCTCTGGGAGCGGTAGGCTTCGTGGTGGCATTAATCTTCATTCATTTTTCAGCGCCTGATCTGGGCATCACTCAAGTCTTGGTTGAAACCCTGACCGTACTGTTGTTGGTACTGGTGCTGCTGAAATTACCCGGCTTTAAAAACTACTCCAGCCGTGGTCAGCGTCTATTAGATGCCGTGGTCGCTTGCGCCTTTGGCCTGATGATGACGCTACTGGTACTGGCCACCCAAGAAAACCACTGGGCCGATTCCATTGCTCATTATTTTATTGAGCACAGTTACTCGCTGGGCTTTGGCCGCAATGTTGTTAACGTGATCCTAGTGGACTTCCGAGCCCTAGATACCTTGGGTGAAATATTCGTATTGGCCTTAGCCGCGATGGGAGTGTATTCAATGATCAGATTGCGTAGGAGCCGTTTATGAAACAGGGGTTTGCGCCCAACTCCGGGCTGATTTTACGTACCGCTACCTTGGCCATTTTGCCGCTGCAGCTGATGTTTTCGGTGTTTTTGCTGCTGCGCGGTCATAACGAGCCAGGCGGTGGTTTTATTGGTGGCTTAGTCGCCGCTGGGGCTTTTTCACTGTATTTAATTGTATTCGGTGCCAAAGCAACTCGCCGGCTGATTCGGGTGGACCCGCAAGATATTCTGGCCACCGGTTTATTGCTGGGCTTGCTGGCAACTCTCCCTGCCTTGCTACCAGGCCAGTCGTTTTTTACCGCCCAGTGGCTACCGCTGGATGTGTTTGGCACCACAGTGAAACTATCAACCGTACTGGTGTTTGATATTGGCGTGTATTTAGCGGTGATCGGCACCATTACAACCATGTTTTTTGTCCTGGCTGAACGCCTGGTGGGGAGTCAATAATATGTCTGCATTAATGGCCGTAGCCATCGGTATTCTATTTGCCGCCTCACTCTATATGATGCTCAGGCGCTCCATCGTTAAACTGGTGATGGGGCTGATTTTATTAAGCAATGCCGCCAACTTAGTGATCTTCACCAGCGCTGGATTAACCAGTGGTGCGCCGCCATTGCTGGATAAAGTCACTAAAGAGGCACCTGTGGGTGTCGCCGATCCATTGGCACAAGCGCTGATATTGACCGCCATTGTGATTGCCTTTGGGGTGCTGGCGTTTTCCGTGGTATTGATTCACCGCGCTCATGAAGTGGTGCAAACGGACGACCTAGATCAAATGAAGGATACCGATCAATGAGCAACCTGGTATTCCTGCCGATCTTAATCCCATTGCTGGCCGGCGCCGTCACACTGGCATTATGGCGCAGCAGCCGCTGGCAAAAACGGGTGTCCGTCATCAGCACCCTGGTCTATTTGATCGCCAGTGTGATGCTGGCGCAAACCGTGTCTGAGCAAGGGCACATAGTGCTGCAAGTGGGCGGCTGGCAGGCCCCCTTTGGCATCAGTTTGGTGGCCGACTTTTTAGCCACCATTATGATTGTGGTCACGGCGGTGGTGGCCTTTTGCGCCGTGTTGTATTCGCTGGTGTCCACCCCTGGCACCCACATTAAATTCGGCTACTTTCCGTTATTGCACCTGCTGCTGGCCGGTGTCAGTGGTGCATTTTTGACCGGCGACTTGTTTAACTTGTTTGTTTGGTTTGAGGTCATGCTACTGGCCTCCTTTGGCTTATTAACTCTGGGCGGTGAGCGCGCGCAAATGGAAGGTGCGATCAAATACGTCACCATCAATTTGTTTTCATCGGCGCTGTTTTTATCCGCCATTGGCTTGCTGTACGGCAGCGTCGGCACCTTGAACATGGCTGATCTGGCCGTGAAGCTGCAAGATGTTGAGCAGCAAGGCCTAGTCAATGCCATCGCCTTGATGTTTATGGTGTCGTTCTCGATTAAAGCCGGTGCTTTCCCATTTTTCTTTTGGCTACCCGCGTCGTATCACACGCCCATCATTGCTGTATCAGCTGTGTTCGCAGGCTTACTGACCAAGGTGGGGGTATATGCACTGTACCGTATGTTTAGCCTAGTATTCACCGGTGATATCGAGTTCACCCATGAAATATTGCTGTGGGTCGGCGTACTGACCATGCTGTCTGGGGTATTGGGCGCGGCTTCCCAGTTCGAAATTCGCCGGATTTTGTCGTTTCATATCATCAGTCAGATCGGCTATATGATACTGGCATTGGCTATTTTTACACCCGCCGCCATTGCCGGTGGGGTGTTTTACCTGTTTCACCACATCATTGTAAAAACCAACCTGTTTTTGATCGCTGGTCTGACACAAATGCTGCAAGGCACTTATGAGTTAAAGCAAATGGGCAGCTTATATCGTCAGCGCCCGTGGCTGGCGGCTTTATTTTTAATCCCAGCCATGTCGCTGGCAGGGTTGCCACCGCTGTCTGGTTTTTTTGCCAAGTTTTTGGTGATTGAAGCCGGCATTACCAGCCAGCAATGGATAGCCACCGGTGTGGCTTTATTTGTGGGCCTGCTGACACTCTACTCGATGATCAAAATCTGGGCTGAGGCGTTCTGGAAAGCGCAGCCTGAAGCTAGCGGCAAAGACATTTCCTTGCCACTGCTCGGCGTTATTCCAGTGGCATTAATGGCCGCCATGACGTTAATTATCGGCCTCTATGCCGAGCCCTTTATTCAACTATCACAGGCTACGGGTGAGCAGTTACTGACGCCCGCCACTTACATCCAAGCCGTATTGGGAGGTCAACCATGATAGGTTTTCTATTCAACCTGTTACTGGCCTTATCTTGGCTGCTGCTAACCAATACCTTTACCTTGCTCAATGTTTTGTTTGGCTTTGCCTTGGGTTTTGTAGTGATTGGGTTGATCCATCGTACGGTTCCGGCCCTGTATTTCTACCCTAAGCGATTGCCACGAGCCATTCGCTTTGTGCTGTTTTTTATCAAGGAGCTGGTGATTGCGAACTGGCGCGTCGCCACGGATATTGTAACGCCCATCTGGTATATGCACCCGGGTGTGATCGCCATGCCATTGACTGCTAAAACTGAGTTTGAAATTGCTTTGGTCGCAAACATCATTTCACTCACTCCCGGAACGCTCAGCATGGAAGTGTCAGAAGATAAAAAAACTTTGTTTGTTCATGCCATGTTCTTGGATGATGAGCAAAAACTCCGCGGTGACTTAAAAGAAATTGAACAACGCTTATTACAGGTACTGAGGTAAACCAATGCTGAGTATTGTCATTACGCTAAGTTACCTGTTTATTATTGTTGCTATGATACTGGCGCTTTGGCGCCTGTTACGCGGCCCCTATTTGCCTGACCGCATTGTGGCACTGGAGCTAATTGCCTCTTTGGTGGTCGCCATGGCAGGTATTCATGCCATTGACACAGGCGTAACCGCCTACATTGATATTGCCATTGTGATGGCATTAACTGCGTTTTTGTCCGCCGTTGGCATTGCCAAATTTGTACAATTAAGGGGCTCTAACGATGACTGAACTGATAGTGAGCTTATTGTTGCTGCTAGGCAGTGCTTTGATGCTGATCGCCTCGATTGGCATTATTCGCCTACCAGACTTGGTCACACGCATGCATGCCACCACCAAGTCAGGGGTATTAGCCATTACCGTTATTATGATTGCTGTGGCGGTATATTTTTCCGAATCGGGCGTCATCACCCGAGTGATGGCGATTATTTTATTTACCTTTATCACCGCCCCGGTTGCCGCTCACGCCATTGCCCGAGCTGGGTATTTTTCAGGCATGGGGCTTTGGGAGCGCACCAAAAAGGATGAGTTGAAAGAGTATTATAAGCGTCAGGAGTAACTTTCTTTTAAGGCAACCTTCAGTCAAGTCACTCCGACGCCATTAACCAACAAGGAGTTAACCATGGTATTTCGCTCGATGCTGGCCACTGTGATGGCGCTGTGCCTCACTGTGCCTGCGCAGGCTGTCGAACAACGCAGCCTGAACAATGGCAACCTGATTTTGGAGGACATTCCGCCTATTCCCGAGGATATTATTAACGACTTAAATCGCTATCAAAATGTACGTTCAGCCAGCTTTCAGGGTTGGTCTCAAGATGGCAACAGTCTTTATATAACTACCCGCTTTGGCGACGTTAGTCAGATTCACCGAGTAGATAAAGCCGGTGGCAGTCGCCATCAACTGACGTTTTTTGATGAGCCAATTGGCTCAGTAGTGATGCGCCCCAAGCATAACCAATTGGCCTTTACCATGGACCGTGGCGGCAATGAGTTTGCGCAAATTTTCTTATTGGATTTAACCAGCGGTGAGCATTGGATGATTTCGGATGGCGAATCACGCAATGACGCTCTGCTGTGGAATGAGTCCGGTACCCGTCTAGCCTATCAAAGCACCCGTCGTAATGGCCGCTCCAATGATATCTGGATGGCAGAGTTCAGAGGTGATGACCGCCAGCCCAAACATACCCTAGTGCATGCTGCTAACGACGGTAGCTGGTGGGGGCCAGCAGCCTTTTCAGCAGGCGATGATTATTTGTTAATGCAGCAGTACACCTCTTCTACCCAATCGGCCGTGCATTTAAAAAACCTAAAAACCGGTAAAGCTCAGCGATTGGCGGGCGATGATAAGCAGCCCTCACGTAATTATACAGCAGGTTTTAATGCCAATTACGATGGCATCTATTTGCTGACAGATCGCTTTGGTGAATTCACTCAGTTGACCCACATGAGCCTGAGCGATGGCCAAGAGTCCGTGATCACGGAAGACATCAACTGGGATATTAGCGGCGGCGATATGTCGAGTGACCGCCAAACCCTAGCATTTAGCGCCAATGTTGATGGCTTGACCCAAGTCTATCTACTGGATACTGCCAGCCATCAATATCGACGGCTAGAAAATCTTCCCATGGGGTTGGTGGGCGGCTTGGCGTTTAGCCCGGACGATAAACGTCTGGCCATGTCGATTAATACTCGCCAAACAGCCACCGATGTTTTTGTCAGCGACTTACAAGGCGATCTAAAACGCTGGACCTACAGTGAAGTTGGCGGCTTGGATACTGAGCGCTTTATCGAGCCCGAATTAATTCGCTACGACAGCTTCGATGGCTTACAGGTGCCAGCCTTTGTATATAAGCCACACGGTGAAGGCCCCTTCCCAGTGGTGATTAGTATTCACGGCGGACCAGAGTCTCAATACCGACCAGGCTTTAGTAGTACGTTGCAAATGTGGCTGCAAAAACTCGGGGTTGCCGTCATTGCTCCCAATGTGCGTGGCTCTTCTGGTTACGGTAAAGACTATGTCGCCATGGACAATGGCTTTAAACGTGAAGATTCGGTCAAAGACATTGGCGCCCTATTAGATTGGATTGCCACCCAGCCTGATTTGGATCAGCAGCGCGTTGCCGTTATCGGTGGCAGCTATGGCGGTTATATGGTGCTTGCCAGTGCCGTGCATTACAGCGACCGACTCAAAGCCGCCGTCAATGTGGTGGGCATCTCTAATTTTGTTACTTTCTTAAAAAACACCCAAGATTACCGCCGCGACTTGCGCCGAGTTGAATACGGTGATGAACGTGACCCGAAAATGCATGATTTTCTACAGCGCATCAGCCCCAACAACAATGTCGATAAAATCAAGGTACCGATGTTTGTTGTGCAGGGTGAAAATGATCCGCGCGTTCCCGTGACCGAAGCCGAGCAAATCGTTAAAGCGTTGCGCGAAAGCGATAATCTGGTGTGGTATATGAATGCGTTAAATGAAGGTCATGGCTATCGCAAGAAAGAAAATCGCGATGTTTACAGCCAAGCCATTGTACTCTTCTTTCAACAGCATTTGCTGAAGTAAGCGAACAAGTGGCGCTCAATGCGGCGCCACGCTGTAAGTGCTTAGGGTAGCTCTGAGTCACAGCACGAGTGCAATAAGCTTTAACAGCAAGGCACTTATGGCACGCCAACGACGTTATGGAGGCCTGTTGCCCGCACTCTAAAGGGAGCGCCAGAGAACTGGAGTGGCCTGCTGACAGCATGCAAGCTTCTGCTTCAGGACACGAAAGCGGCAAATCGGCTTCGTGATTTTGAGCCCTGACGCTCCAGAGCGGGCACCGAACCATTCAGAGACTCTATTCTATGGCGTTCTCTGTAAAGCAGGTTACTCCCACTCAGCCGCAGACTCACCCAGCACAAACTCCACTGCAGCTTGAGCATGCACCACGGCAGTATCAACCAAAGGCACAGTGCAATGCTCAGCTTGCACTAATAAACCAATTTCTGTGCAACCCAAAATAACGGCTTCGGCACCTTGAAGCTGCAAGTCGGCAATGATGTCGCAGTATTGCTGGCGCGAGGCGGTGTTGATTTCACCGCGACACAATTCTTCATAAATGACGTTGTGCACCACGTCACGCTGCGCAGTGTCGGGAATTAAAGTGTCGATGCCATGGCGCTGCAATCGCTCAGCGTAAAAGCCCTGTTCCATGGTAAAACGCGTGCCCAATAAGCCCGCTCGGCTAACACCTTGCTCTTTCAGCGCCAGCGCCGTGGCATCGGCAATGTGCAGCAGCGGAATGCCCGCTGCTTCTTCCACTTGAGGTGCCAGCTTGTGCATGGTATTGGTACAAATCATCACCGCCTCAGCACCGGCCCGCTGCAAGCGCTGAGCATGGTCGCACAGCAAGTCCGCCAGCAGGCCCCATTCACCGTCGGCCTGCAGCTTGGCCACGGCAGCAAAATCAAAACTCGATAGCAACAAAGGGGCTGAGTGCAATCCGCCCAGACGCTTTTGCACACCGCGGTTAATCAATTGGTAGTACGTGACGGTTGACTCCCAACTCATGCCGCCCAATAAGCCGATGGTTTTCATAATGACTCCTTGCGTTTGTAATACGAACAAGGCTACGTCGCTGACATTTCCGTAACAGCTACAGTCGCTGGCAAAGTCACCAGTACAGTCCGCCATTGCAATCGTCTGCAACACAGCATTCACAGCTGTGCTCTTGTTTAGCTGCTAACCAAGCTCTAAGGTATGCCACCGATTTCTGGACCGCTTGTGTATGTCGCCCTCTTCCCTCAGCGAACGCTGGCTGGTGGTATTTATTGCCACCGTGCAATTTATCAACATCGTCGACTTTATGATGGTCGCCCCTTTAGGGCCGGACTTGGCCGAGGGTCTAGGCATCGCTACGTCGCAAATGGGCATCGTCACGGGTGTGTACGCTGGCGGCGCCACCATCAGCTCGCTGCTGGCCGCTAAATGGCTGGACCGCTTTCCACGTCGCTCGGCCATGGTGTTTTGCTTGCTGGGGTTGGCCTTGGGTACCACGGCAGCAGCCTTGTCATTTAATGCCAGCTCCCTTCTCGCTGCGCGCATGCTGGCCGGCGCTTTCGGCGGCCCAGCCATGGCGTTGGCGATGGCGATTTTAATCGATGCCATTCCTGCTGAGCGCCGCGGGCGCGCCATGGGCCAAGTCGCAGGGGCGTTTTCGCTGGCGTCTGTTTTAGGCGTGCCCGCTGGCCTTGAGCTGGCACGCTGGGGCAGTTGGCACACGCCTTTTTGGGTCATTGGCGGTTTTACCTTTGCTTTGGCGCTGGTGGCGGCACGCTTATTACCACATCAAGCGGTGCAACATAGAAACCTGCCGCCCTCGTGGCCCATGCTGTATCGACCCGGCACACCGCGCTTAGGTTTAGTGATGCTGGCGATTTCCGTCATGTCGGGGTTTTTATTAATTCCGCATTTATCCACCTTTTATCAGCTCAATTTGAACTACCCACGGGAAGACATTGGCATGCTCTACCTTGTGGGCGGTGCGCTGAGCTTTTTTAGCATGCGCTTGGCAGGGCGCTGCAGCGATCGCTTTGGCCCACTGAGCGTATCCTTGGTGACTACCTTGGGGTATTTGCTGGTGCTATGGGTCACCTTTATTCACACCCAAAGCTGGCTGCCGATTATGGTGATGTTTGTCAGCTTTATGCTGATGCGTACCAGCCTCAGTGTTGCTGTGAATACTCAACTCACCTGGGTGCCACCGCCGGAGCAGCGCGCTGCTTTTATGTCATTAAAAACCGCCGTGCAGCATGCTGCGTCCGCCGCTGCCGGCATCGTTTCTACCTGGGTATTGAGCGAGCATGCCAACGGCGCCTTGCAACATATGGCAACCCTGGCCGTGTTAGCCGCCGTTTTGGCAGTGCTGCAACCACTGCTAATGGCACGCTTGCAAAAGCAAATCACCCACAAGCAATAGGCCTATAGCGCCGATATCTGGTGAGCATCGGCACTTGGCCTTGCAATCATTCAGCGCCAAAATTCAAAAGTGAGAAAAAATCGTCTATCAGTAATAACCACATGATTTGGCGCTGACACTGCAATAACTTTTTTATCAGCAGAACTTCCTATCGCACTCTCACGATCGGCAATCCTAAAAAAGTACCAGATTACTGGTCGACCTTTGTCGTACACCGACCTCGCCATCCGCCATTGCATCCTGCTTTTACCGTATTCCACTATCCAGTGACCGCCTAGCAGTGGCTGCGCGGGACAACAAAAATAAAGACAAGGTACTCAATATGTTTAAAGCACACAGCACGTTGGCCATGGCATTGTCTGCCCTGGCGCTAGCCCAACCGGTTCAAGCTGCAGTGGATAACATCCCCGACTACGCTGATAAAGTGTATGCGCAACAGGACAGTGCCAGCCTAAAATACAGCATCATTTCTGACCCTGATTTTCACCAGCCACTCGCCTATATGGCACATTTCTTGGGCTTTGGCTGGTGCGGAGGCACCGGTTCTCAGCATGTCGGCGAGGATTTCGCCATTTATCAAGATGACGCTAGCCAATATACCTTGAAGGCCCGCTATAACAGCGACGATCCGTATGCCGATGGCTATCGAGCGGATGAGCGCTTAACCATGACAGTATCCGATATTAGATTTGTCACCAACCCGGGCGAACTGCAATTAGGCGAGCCACAGGTGTATGACCGCGAGCCGATAAAAACAGTGACCTATGTGATTAAAAACCAGGGCGATACGACGGATACCCAAGTTGCCACATTGAGCTATAACGAAACCGAGAGCTGGTCGAAGCAGGATGACTTTTCCTTTACCGAAACCATCGGTATTACCAATACCTATGAATTTGGGCTCAAGTTATTTGGCGCCAAGTCTGAAATTAAAGCCGAGTTCAGCGCCAGTCAGGGCTGGAGCGAAACCGAGGGCAGTAGCAATACTGTTTCACAAAGTGCTCAATATCGTGCCCTGGTGCCACCACGTAGCAAGCGTGAAATAACCATTACTTTTTTTAAGCAAAAAGCCGACATTCCCTATCAGTCCACCATGTTTATGGATTACAACCTCACTTATGAAAACTTTTTACGCTGGGGAGGCAATGCCCGCCAAGACCACCCCACAGATCGCCCTTGGGAGATGTACACCTTTGGTGGCCGCAATCAGCTAAGTGCTGCTGAGGATATGCTCGATCAATACCAGCATAAACACATCCCCGGCTATGGCCCCTGGGATTGGGATTGGATGCTGGAAAAATACAGTGAAAACTCCGTACGCTGGGCCTTGGGTAGCATCAGCAAGCGTCGTTACATCGTGCCGATGACGGGCAAGTTCACCACAGTGGATGCCGGCCAATATAATATTACTGCAGGCCCCGCCATCCCATTAACGGATGAAGAAATGAATAGCTCACAGCGCAGTAAACGTAGCCTGACGCACAACAAGACCAGCAGCAAGCTACACAAAATAGATGAGCAAAACTATGACTGGGAAAATCGCGTAACCGATGTGCGTTTAACCTTAGAAAATCGCTTACAGCAATAGCCGATCACTGGCTAGAAAAAAGCCAGCAAACGCTGGCTTTTATTCGACTTTTTAGCGATTCACCTGCCAGCGGCCTTCACTGTGTTGGTCGCTGGCGTTTAACCAAACATGACTGATGCCACCGCGCGCATCGATCAAGGCTTGATTGTCTTTGCTATTGGTCGGCGCAGCAAACTGATAATCATTGCCTAGCTGCTGGCACGCCTGAGCACCTTGATGCCAACGGCCTTGCCAGCTGCTGACTTGCCACTGGTTAGAGCTGTTAACGCAGGCAAAAAAGTGCTCTTTATTGCACTCAGTATCGTCCCAACGACCGTTTTGCCATTGCACCGCACAATGTTGATTGCCGTTGTAATTATTAGGCTCGTTCACATCCCACGACCACACGGCTGCCGCTAAGCGATCATCGTCATGGTGTATGTCATCGAGATTGACGATATTGCCGCCGTTTTTATACAGCTGGCGCACATCCGCCGCTTCAATGCGTTTAACTTTACCGCCGGTAAAAATAGCGCCAATCGCACCAACACCGGTGCGGTCTTCCCAGGCGCGATCAATGTCGCCTAAGCCAGTAAAGGCCAGTTGCTGCATGGCGTTGTTGTCTGAGCAGCCGCCATCCTTCCAAAACACCACTTGCTTGCCGGCCTGGCGCACTTGGTTTTCTGTTAACGCATTGGGAATATCTTTACAGCCGCCGCTGGCATAAATTTTATCGCCGATACTGTTATTCAAAAGCTCCACCAGTTTTTGGTGATTACCGTCGGAGTGATCTTCAAAATATAAAATAATTACTTCTTGTGGGTTATTGTTAAGCCAGTTTTTTACCTCTGCAAGACCCTCGCTCACGCGCCGATCTGTGAGGCTACAACCCACGTGCAAATCGCCCCACTCTTCACCAATGCCCGAGTGACAAAGCAATAAATCGGTTCCCCATTCCCATGGCCAACCGTGGGTGTGTGCCGTCCAATGAACATCCAGCTCAATAAAGCGAGCACCTAAACTAAGTTGCTCTGCAATGGTGACTTTTTGCTGTGGGTCTAGGTAGCGAGTGGCGTTGCGATAGGCTTCGGAGTTGTAGCTGTTGTGAGTGCCGAGAATATTATTTTCCGCGAGGGGAGAGTCGTCATCCAACATGCGCTGTTGGCTGAGCGCTTTGCCCACCCAACTGTTATGAAAATCTGCCATAGGGTCGGCTTCTGGCGTCGAGCTCATCGCCACAGCGTGAGTGCTCAGCATAAGTGAGGCCAATGCGCCTGCTACAGACGTCAGTGAGATCGCTGGTTTCATAAAACACCTATAATTTTTATTTGTAATAGTGTTGGCAGCGCTCCCTGACCGCCTGAATACCTTTTCGGCACGTTTGTTTTAGCCGTGTCAGGCTCAGCTGACAATGCCCTGGCCCGAATAGACAAAAACCGCAATCCTATACCGTAAAAACCGCTTGGCCAGCCGCGAAGGCGTTAGTAACCTTGGGCCACTTAGAATAACAGGTTGGCCCTTATGATCTCTTTGACGGTGAACGGACAACGCCATTCTCTGGATATCGACGACGATACGCCCTTGCTGTGGGTGATTCGTGATGAGCTAAAACTCAAAGGCAGCAAGTTTGGCTGTGGCGCTGGTTTGTGTGGCGCTTGCACCATGCATCTCGACGGCGCGCCCATTCGCAGTTGCATCACACCGGTCAGCCTGGCCGCTGACAAACAAGTCACCACCATTGAAGGCGTGACGCCAAGCCAGGGGCTAAGCCCAGTGCAACAGGCTTGGGCGGATTTAAATGTGCCGCAATGCGGCTACTGCCAATCCGGCCAAATCATGTCGGCCACAGCATTATTAGCGAACAACCCAAGCCCCACAGATGAAGACATTGACCAAGCCATGAGCGGCAATCTGTGCCGCTGTGGCACCTACCCCAGAATTCGTACCGCCATTCATCAAGCCGCACAGCACCCTTTGTATCAGGAACGACGCCAGCCGGAGAAACATCATGACTGAGTTAAATCGCCGGCAGTTTTTAAAAACATCTGCACTGGCCTCTGGCGGCTTGCTAATAACCATCGCCTTGCCCGGCTGCGCCAGCATCGGCCATGAGGGCATGGTGTCGAACAGTGATTGGCACGCCAATGCTTGGTTGCACATTCATACCGACAACCGTATTACCTTTGTGCTCGATCGAGTAGAAATGGGCCAAGGCACCTACACCGGCTTAGTGACCTTATTGGCAGAAGAGTTGGAAGTCGCACCCGAGCAGGTAGACGTCACTTTCGCTGGGGTCGACAGCTTCTACAACAACCCCATTTATAAGCTGCAAATCACCGGCGGCTCGACCAGCATGGCCAGCAGTTATGAGCGCATCCGCATCGCCGGCGCCAGTGCTCGAGAAATGCTGCGCCAAGCCGCAGCGCAAGTCTGGCAACAGCCATTAAGCGCCATACAAGCCGACAATGGCCATGTGCATTTTCAACAACAATCCCTCAGCTACGGCGAGCTGGCCCCGTTGGCCGCTCAGCAATCCGTGCCCGAGGTCACATTGAAAAGCGCCGGGCAGTTTAAGCGCATCGGCAAACCCGAGCAGCGTTTAGATGCACGCGCTAAGGTCACTGGTCAGGCCGAATACGGCATCGATGTCGATTTGCCCGGCATGCTCTATGCCGTGGTGAGCCGAGCACCGGCCTGGGGCGCCACACTAACAAGCCGTGATCTCAGCGCCGCCCAACAAGCCCAAGGCGTGGTAGCGGTGTTCGAAATCACAGCCGCTGGCCGTCAGGGCATCGCCGTGGTCGCCGAGCGCTACTGGCAAGCCCGCAAAGCCCAGCGGCTATTAAAGTTGCAATGGCAAACACCTGAAGTAGCACCGTCAACTGACAGTATTATCTCACTCCATCGCCAAGCCTTAGAGCAAAACAGCGGCGATCGGGTGCGTGATGAGGGTGATTTCGAACAGGCGTTAGCGGCCAGCAAACAGGTGTTAGAGGCAGAGTATCAATTGCCACATTTGGCCCACGCCACGCTGGAGCCACAAAACTGCGTGGTCGATGCCCGCGCCAACGCCATGGAAGTTTGGGCACCGACCCAATCGGCCAGCATGGCCCGCGTTGCCGCAGGCCGGCACAGCCGCTACAGCCTGGACGACATTAAAGTGCACACCACCTGGATCGGTGGCGGCTTTGGCCGGCGCATCATGCAGGAATACGTCAGTGAGTGCGCTGCTATCGCCGACCATATGCAACGCCCAGTCAAACTGATTTGGAGCCGCGAGGAAGACACGCAGCACGACTTTTATCGCCCCGCCAGCGTGCACCGATTGGCAGCCGCCATCAAAGACGGCGACGTACAAGGCTGGCAGCACCGCCTGGCTCACCCCAAGGTATTTGAATGGTTTGCCGACGATGCTGCCCCCGCACAATACCCTTTTATGCCCAAATTTATGTTTCCGGCGCTGGCCTCCGCCGGCAAAGCGGGTGAAGGCATCATTGCCCCTAGCGACACCTCGGCGTACGAAGGCGCCCATGATTTGCCCTATGACTTTAAAAGTTTGCAAGTGGACTTTGTGCACTCAGATCCGGGCGTGCCGGTCGGCTATTGGCGTGCCGTCGGCCACTCACACAATGGCTTTGTCACAGAAAGCTTTGTCGATGAACTGGCCCATCACACGCAAACCGACCCGCTGGCGTTTCGCCTCCGTCATCTCGCACAACACCCACCAGCCGTCGCTTTATTAAAAGCCGTGGCCAAGGCTGCGCACTGGGGTCAGCCACTGGCTGGCTGCCAGCAGGGCATTGCGATTCATAAAAGCTTTGGCAGCTGGGTGGCTCAAGTGGCCGATGTGCAGGTAGAAGGCGAGCAAATCAAGGTAAAGCGTGTGGTCTGCGGCGTCGACTGCGGCTTGGCCGTTAACCCTGATACCGTTAAAGCACAAATGGAAGGCGGCATTATCTTCGCCCTAACCGCTGCTCTGCACGGAGAAATCACACTGCAACAAGGTGAAGTTCAGCAAAGCAACTTTCACGATTACCCACTGGCACGCATGACCGAAACGCCGCAACTCGAGGTATTTATCATGCCATCGCAGCAAGCCCCTACGGGCGTTGGCGAGCCTGGTGTGCCGCCTTTGGCAGCGGCCGTCGCCAATGCCGTATTTGCTGCCAGCGGCCAACGGTTGCGCAGCCTGCCTTTGCGCTTAACGGCATGACGGGCCATCACCTGCAGGTGATTTCCAAGCTCACTAGCTGGCTGTCAGCAGGTCACCCGTGTTGGCTGGCGACGGTTACCGCCACCTATGGCAGCAGCCCCAGACCGGTTGGCTCCATGCTGGCTTGGTGCGCTGAACACGGCCACATCGGCTCGCTATCGGGTGGCTGTGTTGAGCAAGATTTATTGCAGCGCTTGCCACAACTCCCACCCGTTAGAGCCCCACTGCGACAACGATTTGGTGTGACTGAAGCCGAGCAGCAACGCTACCGCCTACCCTGCGGCGGGCAGTTGGAGATATTGCTCGAAGCCGTCGATGGTGATGACGTCGCTCACTTTCAGGCACTGCAACAAGCACTGCAGCAGCGTCGGCCTTGTGCCCGCAGCGTTGCAGAGGATGGGCAGCGCCGGCTGCTGCCTGCTGAGCACAGCAAGACCGGCAACACCGCAGAGGGCTGGCAACAGCTGTTCAAGCCCGATTACCAGCTATTGCTGGCCGGTGCCGGCGAAACCAGCGCCGAGCTGGCCAAGCTGGCTCAGCCGGCGGGGTTTGACGTCACCATTTGCGATTTTCGCGACGAGTTTTTACACGGCTTTAAGGTGGCGGGCGCTCGCGTGGTTAAAGCCATGCCGGATGAGCTGGTACGTGAGCAGTTTCATGATGCCCACAGTGCCGTGATCGGCTTAGCCCATGACCCACGCGTGGATGACCTAGCCGTCATCGAAGCCCTCGACAGCCAAGCGTTTTACGTCGGGGCCATGGGCTCGCAGCAAACGTCTGCTAAGCGCCGCCAGCGGCTGGCTGAACTGGGCCTCCACTCTGATCAACTGGCTCGGCTGCACGCCCCCGTCGGCTTAGCCATCAACTCCCACACGCCCTATCACATCGCCATTTCCGTATTGGCCCACCTGTTACAGCAGCGCTAATACGCCGCAGCAACATGCGGTAACATGAGCGCCTGACGTTTTTGCAACACGGCACCCGCTCTCCTGACCTAATCTAAAGCCATATCCACGGCCACGGGGGCAGAGCAATGCCACGTTTTTTGCTGATCATTTCATTGTTGTTCTGGGCGAACGTCAGCCAGGCAGACTTAAGCAAGCTCACATACCTGACAGAATCTTACCCACCCTACAATATGTACGAGGGCAACCAACTGCGCGGTATTGCCGTCGATTTACTGGTCACTGCCATGGAGCGCCAGGGCGCCAATGTGCAGCGCTCTGACATCAAACTGCAGCCATGGCCAAGAGCGTATCGCGCCGCCTTAGACGGCCCAGGTGTGGTGCTGTTTTCCACCACCCGTACCGAAGAGCGTGAGCCCTTATTTCAATGGGTCGGCCCAATTGCCGATACACGCATTGTGCTGCTGGCACGCAAAGATAAAAATCTGACGGTAGGCGAAGATCTCAGCAACTTAGTTGTGGGAGTCATTCGCGATGATATCGGTGAGCAAATGGCACGCGAACGCGGTGCTAAAGACAGCAATATTCGCTATGTGCCCAACGCCGAATCGTTAGCGCGCATGCTGGATAAAGGCCGCATTGATGTCTGGGCCTATGAAGAAAATGTGGGCCGTTGGTTTATTCGTCAGGCTGGCTTAAACAATGATGACTTTGAAACCGCCAGCGTGCTTAAAGAAGGTCAGCTGTATTTTAGCGTCAGTACCGACGTCGATAGCGCTGACGTGCAAAAGTTGCAGCAAGCCATCGATGCGATCAAAGCCGATAAAGCTGCGATGAAAGCCATTAATGATCGCTACTTGTAATGTTTGATACACTGACGGCTCTGATTGGGAGCCGTCATGCCCGCCACCGTTATCCTACTCGCCGCTGGCTGCAGCCGTCGATTTGGCGGCGATAAACGCTTAGCGTTATTGCCATCGGGCAAGCCTGTGTTATTTGCCACCCTGGCCAATATTCAAGCGAGCGGCCTACCCTTAAAAGTTATTTTAGCGCCAAACGACCAAGCCCTCGCCGAGCGGCTGCAAGCACTCAATATTGACACAGCGATATGCCCGGATGCCGAGCTAGGCATGGGCCACAGTTTGGCCTTTGGCGTTGCCAGCACGACAAGCAACAACGGCTGGTTAATTGCCCTAGCGGATATGCCAGCCATTCGCCCCGACACCTACCTGCGCATAGCGCAAGCACTCGAATCACACGCATTGGTGATACCCGAATTAGCCGATGGCCGCCGCGGCCACCCAGTGGGCTTTGCTGCCTGTTTTAAACAGCAATTACTGCAATGCCAAGGGGATCAAGGGGCACGCCATATTGTGCAGCAGCAACCGGCACATTTAGTAACACTTGACGATGCCGGCATTATTGCCGACATCGATCGACCAGAGGACTTGCGCCAATGGTGCTAGCCACTTTGCCGCATTACCAACGCCAAACCCGCTAAAATTGCCATCATTCCCAGCAAGGCCAACAGTGGCATGTGGTTATCCAATACCAGAAAATCCAGTACCACAGTGACCACAGGCACCAGATAAAACAGGCTGGTGACATTGACCAGATTGCCGGTGTGTATCAGCTGATAAAATAGCAACTGGGCACCGACAGAAATCACCAACCCCATCCACAACAGCGGCACCCAAAAGCCCCACTCCATTTGCCAGTCAAAGGGTTGTGTTGGCGCCCACAATGCCAATACCAATAATGTGACCACATATTGCAGTGGCAGCGTTTTTAGCGGCGTTTGCTGCACGCCTTTTTGCACAATGGCGCCGCTGGTAATGCAGACCAAGGCTGCCAAGGCATAGCCCATGCCCCACCACGACAATTCGGCCTGAGTCAGGCTTTGCCAAACCACTAGGGTTAGCCCCAAAAGCGCCAGCAATAAACCGCTCAAACGCAGCGCTGAAAAACGCCGCTCGGTAAATAGCAAAGTTAAAATCGGCTGCACACCCAGTACGGTGGCCAGCAAACCCGGTGTGACGCCATGAAACATGGCCTGGAAATAGCAAATCGAATATAAGCCAATCATCAGCAGGCCGGCTAACGCGATTCGCTTTAAAGAGGCTTTAGCGGGCCAGCCACCACCAGCCGTTCTTATCAGCAACAGCAAAGCCAGTAGCGCTAACGCAAAGCGCATCACCAGCAACGCCAGCGGCGAACTGTGATCTAGACCAATGCGAATAAAAATCGCAGCACTGCCCCATAAAAGAACAAATAGGGCCATCGGCGCCCAAGGCGCGCGAGAAAATAAGGTAAGCATGTGAAAATCTCATCTGTTGAAACGTGCGAACCCGCTGCGACCCCAGTTGGGCCTCAGTAAACGCTACTGCAGCAGGATGGATATAGCCGAGTTAGGCCACAACAGTCGTGGGCGGCTGAACGCCAGCCACAACGACTTGATTCACAACAGATGACATAGGCAATAATTCTGTTCGCACTCAGACACTTTCACTGCGCCCAGCAGTGCTGACAGTACAATCCTTTAGGTTGATAAGAATATTAACTGGGAAAATAGCAGCCGGCTGCTTGGCTGACAAGCACTAAACCAGAACCTCTAGCCGACGAACCGCATCTCCCAACTTAATCAGCCCAGGCTGAATGACTTTGGCACATAAGCCACCATGGCCCAGCATGGCAGCATGACCGCCTACCCCCAAATTTTCATCCATGCGCGAACAGGGGTGACACAGAGCGGTACCTAAAAGAATCGCTTCTCCTACGGCAAAATGCTGATGCCGTAGCGCTTGTAAGTTAACACCAGACACGACGATATTACGCCTTACCAAGCTTGGATCGATCTCGCTGCGATCCAGCCACTTAGCTACCAATTCCAAATGCTCAGCATTGATTAATGTTATCTGGCGTGCCGACCCAGGGCGGCTATGACAGCGACGGTCGCTTTCGAGCCCCAGCGCTTCAATGGCGTAGGCTTCTTGCAGCGGGTGCATGGGCTGGCGTCGCTCGGGACGCACGCCTAGCCACTCAACCCGGCCTTCGCCGATGCTCTCACTGATGCGATCGAATAAAGCCTGCTGTGCAGCCATAGAGCACTCCTCTTTAATACAGGTAAAAATCAGGTTTATCACTAATATTATTTTTTTAATACTATCGTCTAGTTTTATTCAGCGAGAGACACTGAGCGTTTTTTCCTCATGCTAGTGGTAAAGGCTTCGTCCGGATACTTCGGATCATCACAACAACAAACCACTGGAGCTGGCGATGAAACGACGTGATTTTCTAAAAGTAGCAGCGGCTACCCCCATGCTACCGGCTACGGCCCTAGCCCACTCGCGGCTGGAGCCATCGAGCTTTCCCACCAGTATTATGGACGGTAGCTTAGAAGCCAGTAGCGGTACGCTGAATTTATTGGAAGGCCATATTCCTACGGATATGTTCGGCCATGTGTTTATTGCCGAAGGCATTCCCTTAGAAACCAACCATCTCAGTCCCAATGGGCGCGGTGCCGTTACCCGGTTGGATATTGGCGATGGCCAAGTGCAATTTAAACGCAAGATGATCGATACGCCGTCGGCCATTATGCAAACCCACATCACTCATGGGCTAGACAAGTTCAACCTGATGGGAGGCACGATTTATCAAAGCCTTACCTTGGGCTACATGAACTATTGCAATACGGCACCCAATTACATGGGCAACAACCGCTTTGCCTTCAGCTACGAAGGCGGTATGCCGTTTGAATTTGATGCCACCACCCTAGACCTTATAACGCCCATAGGTTTGCCCACGGAATGGAAGTCCAGCCTGCCGCCCTTTATTGACGCACTGACGCCGAAAAAACATCTATTTCCTCAAATTCGAACCACCGGCCATCCATTTTTTGACCTGGAAAAAGAAGAGTGCTTCACCATTAACTATGGCGGCAACGTTGGAAAAATGGGTAAAAAAGACGCATTTTTGCATTTAATTCACTGGGACTTAGCAGGCCCACTGCAGCGCTGGAATATCATAGATCGCCAAGGCAATAACGCCTGGCTCGAAACGACGTCTCACTCCTTAGGCGTTACTCGCAATCATATTTTGATCTTTCAAACCGCCGCCCGCGTTGAAGCCACCCGTATCTTGGGCACCACCATCGTCACACCACAACAGCATAAAACACCGGTATGGATTATTCGCAAAGCGGATCTATTCAACGGGACGAAGCAAGTCATTGCCGATTACGTTGAATTAGACTTTGATACCTCAGACATCATGTGCGATTTCGATGACAGCCACGGCGAAATCACCCTCTATGGTCAATACTTGGGAGCCATGGATAAATCGGAACAGTTATTCAACTGGGAGCGCCTCTATTTTGGTGGTCGCGTGGATGAGTCCATCTCTGGCTATCCGGTTGCCCCAGTCGACGTAGGTGGTTTGGTACGCGCACGCATCTGGGTCAGTGATTCCCATGCTGAGGAAATCAAACAAGATTTTCGTGTTATTCGTGATGAGAACCTACTGTGGGACATGAACGACCCGGCCTATCGCGGTCACTTCCAGTTCCCTGAGAAGTTTGAACATATTTATTGGTCGGCGATTGGTTATCGCCCCGAGCACTTACCACGTCGCGTAGCTAAAGCCTATGAAGATTACCCAGGGCGCTATTTCGACAATGATTCACTGCCTAAAACATCGATACCGTCATCGATTGTGCATATGGATTGCAAACATATGCGCATCAGTGACGTGTACACCTTTCCCGACGACTGCGTAGTACGCACCCCGCAGTTTATGGCCAGACAAGGATCAACCGCCCAGGATGACGGCTATATCTTTACTGCGGTGGTGCGCAAGCATCCAAGCCAAGCCCAGTCTAACGGCAAAGAGTATTGGTTTTTTGATGCCAAAGACCTAGCAGCCGGCCCCATCTGCAAGCTGGCCCATCAAGACCTTAACTTTGCCACCACCAATCATGCGCTCTGGGTACCTGCCATAGGCCCGCGCCCGACTGGCATTTACAAGGCGAATTACGGTGACTATTTGCGTGAAAAATACCCACGTCACAGCCGCAAAGTGCGCCAACTTATAGATACCTATTTGCTTCCTCAATTTGGATGAGCCCATTTGGCCAGGAGAAACGACATGACATTAAAAAAATTTATCTTTCCCGCTGTCGCTGCGGCAGCGGTGCTGTTCAGCTCTTATCAGCTGTATTCGCAGGAGCGAGAAAAGCTCAAAAATTACCAAGGCACCTACGAGTGCTCGCCGGCCGCCATTTATAGCCCCAATAATATTGCCGAAGTACAGGACATCGTTCGTCAGGCCTTAGTTAATGGCAATACAGTCATGACGGGCAACCGTAAATTTGCCAGCCAAATCGATGCCGCCTGCGCCGCCGATGACCAAATACAAATCACTCTGGAAAACATGACCGACGTGGTCGATTTTGACCCAGAAGCCATGACCATCACCGTCGAAGCCGGCATGCGCTTTAATCAATTCAATGACTTTTTACGCGACAAAGCCCTGGCCGTGAACATGGTGACAGAGCTCGGCACTTTTACCATTGGCGGTATGCTGGGCAGCGGCACCCATGGCTCTACCTTCCAAAAGAAAAGCAATATGATTGCTGACTATGTGACTTCGATGAAAATCGTCGATGGTGTCGGCGATGTGCGCGTACTCACTGGCGAAGAGCTTAATGCTGCTCGCGTTAACCTTGGCGTATTAGGAGTGGTGGTCGAAGCCACCATTCAATTGGAGCCCGCCTTTAAAGTGCGCGCCGAGGTCAAAGGTTATCGCGATGACAGTAACTTAGAAGAGGTCATTCTGGATCTGGCGCGTAATAACTATTCCGCCAATGTCGCTTGGTTCCCAGGCTTGGGACGTTACACCACCACCTTGTATAACGAGGTACCGCTATCCACCAAAGGCAATGACTACAACGCCCAGGCCGATGTTTCCGATGTGCAGGAATACTTTTTTGGCCTGCTGTTTGACGCTCTGCACGAGACCAACAACTCCAGCCTACAGTGCTTTGCCGCCGCCGTGCGCTACGGTGCCCGCGATGGCTCTTACTTTCGCAAAATGAAAAACGGCCTTAAGAGCTATAAACCGGTTGGCTTCTCAGATCGCATGCAATACTTCCAATGCAAAGACCCTGACAAATGCGTTTGGGATAAGCTCCCCATCGCCTTGCAAGAGGTTGCCATTCCGTTTGAACAACTGCCAAACTGGATTGCCGATGTGCGTAAAATTCTCGCTAACAACCCGCGTACTTGCTTCCCACTGAATGGCATTTACTTTCGCTTTGGCAAAGCCTCTGACAGTTATCTGGGCATGAGTGCTGGCCGCGACAGTGCCTTTGTCGGCATTGAATATACCCTGCGCCAAAAAGGTGCCGCTGTGCCCAAGCACTACTTTGTGAACTTAGAAATCGAGCAAATGTCCCTGCGTAAGTATGGCGCCCGCCCACATTGGGGCAAAAACTCTGTGGCTATTTTTGAAGACATGCCCTCGCGCTTCCCTAAATGGAACGAGTTTGTCGCCTTCAAGCAAGAGGTAGACCCTTACAACGTTTTCACCAATCCATTTTGGGAGCGTGCCAGCGGCGCTGACCCGCTCAGCAATTATTTAACGCCAGGCTGTAATTTGCGCGGCGAGTGCTATTGCACCGAAGACAGCCACTGCGAAGAAGGCACCAGGTGCCAAAGCGGCGGTTTCTTTACCGACGCCAGAGTCTGTAAGTAACGTCGCTCCTATTCTGGGCCGTTTGTACGGCCCTTTTTTATTGTCTTTAATTGAGGCTAATGAAATGATGACCTGGATACTCAGATCCGTGCTATTCATGGCGATATTATGCAACCATGTTTATGCCACTACGCTGGCCGACCTTAAACCCCACACTCCCACGGGCCAACCTTGGAATGAACAGTGGTTTTATTATTTTAATGACCCAAAGGTGGGGTATTTCAAAATCAGTATGCAAACCTTTATCTACGCCGATGACCCCGAGCTTAAAGAGCGGGGCTATTTGCATTTGGTGTACACCCCGTTAGAAGGAGACATTCGCACCTACGACTACCTATACAACGACGTTGAGGTCAGCGCCAAGCCAGAGACGGACCATGGCTTTGTATTTCGCATTCCTGGGGTTGCCGAGATGACAGAAACGTCAATTCGTATTAACACACCCGAGTTTTCTTTTTCATCCGAGCTAACTGGCCCCCATCAACACTACTGGCGGCTCAATAAAGGCGCCAGCCCGTACAGTTTATTAACGTCTTTACCCAATGTCGCCAACCGTTGGTTTGTTTTTAGCCTCGCAACCCCTGCGCACTACACTTTCAGTGCCGACTATGCCCAACACCAAGGCAGTGCCAGCACCTACATCGACAAAGGCTGGAGCACCAGCCAGGCGACCAACTATGCCTTTGTTATGGCCACTGAAGCAGAGCGTCAATTAATGCTCGCCGGCGGCTCAGATGAAGGCTTTGCCATTGAGATGTGGGCGGGGCGCTATCGCTCAAGTGACCATAGCATGACGTTTTTACCCTCAGTTGCAGGCCTAACCGTTGAACGTACCCTGCAGCCATGCGAAGGCAAACTTAACATGGTACTCAAAGGTCTAGGCAAAGAGTTACGTATTAATGCTCGTGCCAACATGGAAGACTTTGAAGATTCCACCCTGCCATCATTACAGGTATTTAATGCCGAGTATCCATCGGCTAAAACCATGAATGCGCAAATTGATGTTGAGCTGTATCGCTTCGGCAAACTCAAAGAAACAGCACACTTTCCACAAGGTGCGTTGGAGTTTGGCGGCGGCATGCATTGTAATGCCCAGTAACACGCCAAAGTGGTGCGGCACATACAGTGCCCGCACCATCTTTCGGCTTAGTTAAGCCGGCTCGCCTTCCATTAGGTAGTTTTCATACTGCTGTCGCAGATTTATTTTTAATAGCTTGCCTGTGGCTGTATGCGGCAGCTCGTCGACAAATAGAATGGCATCCGGCATCCACCATTTAGCGATTTTATCCGTCAGATAATCGCGAATGTCATCGGCACTGACCTCACTGCCTGGCTTGCGCACCGCCAGCAATAACGGCCGCTCGTCCCATTTTTCGTGACGGGCACCAATCACACAGCACTCGACTAAATCCGGGTGGCCGACGGCGGCGTTTTCTAAGTCAATGGAGCTGATCCATTCACCGCCGGATTTAATCACATCTTTTGAACGATCCACGATGTGCAAATAATTGTTTTCATCAATGGTGGCCACGTCGCCGGTATCAAACCAGCCATCAATAAAACTGCTGTCATCGTCGTTTTTGTAGTAGCTGCTAACAATCCACGGACCACGCACCAATAAACGGCCATAGGCTTTGCCGTCTTTGGGCAGCTCGTTGTGGTTGTCATCAACAATTTTCATTTCTACGCCATAAATGGGCCGGCCTTGCTTCAGTTGCAACTGATAGCGCTGCTCCAACGGCAAAGATTCCATATGGGCATTATGCGAGTTGACGGTGCCAATGGGGCTCATTTCTGTCATGCCCCAGGCATGGATTAAAAAAGCATCGTGCTTTTCCTGAAACGCCTTGATCATCGAATACGGCGCGGCCGCACCGCCCACCACAACGTTTTGCACTGACTCCAGCTTTTTGCCGATGGCATCCATATGATTCAGCAACATTAACCAAACCGTCGGCACACCCAATAATAAATCGGGCTGTTCAGCGTCAATCAATTCCCACAATGAAGCGCCGTCCATACCCGGCCCGGGAAAGACCTGTTTCGCGCCAGTGATGGCCGCTGAATATGGCGTGCCCCAAGCATTTACATGGAACATAGGCACGACTGGTAAAAAGCACGAGGTCGACGCCAGCCCCAGCGCTTCTTCACCAATCGACCCCATGGCATGAATCACCGTCGAGCGGTGGCTATACAATACGCCTTTGGGGTTGCCGGTGGTGCCAGAGGTGTAACACATGCTGGCCGCGCTGCGCTCATCAAATTCAGGCCAGTCAAACTGCTCAGATTGCTGCGCCAGCAAGGCTTCATAGCAGTGCACCTTGCTCAGCTTGGTTTCCGGCATATGCCCGGCATCGCACAATACAATGATGCCCTCAACGCCGCTGATTTGATCTTGAATGGCCTCTAGTAAGGGCACAAAGGTCAAATCAACAAAAATATAACGGTCTTCAGCGTGGTTGATGATGTACACCAGTTGCTCAGCAAATAACCTAGGGTTAATGGTGTGCAACACAGCACCATAGCCAGACACGCCAAAATACAATTCAAAATGGCGGTAGCCGTTCCAGGCCAGAGTGGCAATGCGATCCCCCTGCTCAATGCCCAAACTGGCCAGCAAGTTCGCTACCTGACGTGAGCGGCGAGCGGCATCGCGCATCTGGTAGCGATGAATATCGCCTTCGCAGCGACGGCTAACGATCTCACTGGTTGGATGAGTCGACTCAGCATGTTCCAGCAAACTGGAGATGAGCAATGGGCGGTCCATCATCAGGCCTTGCATCATGAGATACCTCTTTACTTTTATTTTTATCAAGACGCCTACAGTACGAATCACATGGAAGCAAAACAATAGCCATCACTGTAACGTTTTGTCACCCGCTTGTGCTCACCCAGCGACTCGGCAAAACTGGAGTCAGCTTTGAGAGGGTTTATATGCAAATTGTTATTTATGGCGCCGGCTCCATCGGCTGTTACTTAGGCGGTTGCTTACAGGCTGCCGGATTGAAGGTCACACTGCTGGGCCGTCCGCGCTTACAGCAGCTTATCGAGCACCAGGGCGCCATCGAACTCAGTGATTATCAAGGCCGAGCGCTGACCTGGCAGGCACCGGATTACAGCACAGATCCAACCGTGCTCAAGCGCGCCGACCTGATCTTGGTCACGCTCAAGTGCTTGGCGATGGAAGATGCTGCTGAACAACTGGCACAGTATGCACGCACCGGCATTCGCGTGGTGTGTCTGCAAAACGGCTTGGGCAGTGATGAGGCCGTGCGCCATCAGTGCCCAGATTTAACCGTGTTACGTGGCATTGTCGGTTTTAATGTGGTGGCTGATGGTCACCAGTTTCACCGCGGCACCGAGGGCGCGATTCACCTGCAACATGACCCAGCGTTGGCTCAGCTGCAACACGCTTGGCAACAGCAGGGGCTGGAGTGCCACCTTGAACAAGACTTTGATAGCGTCGCTTGGGCCAAGCTGCAGCTGAACCTCAATAATGTCATCAATGCGTTATCCGACTTACCGTTAAAAACCGAGTTAGAGCAACGTCCATACCGGCAAGTGTTGGCGCTGGCAATGCAAGAGCTGGCACTGGTTGCCCAAGCAAAAGGCATTGCTCTGGCACGCTTAACCGCCTTGCCCCCTGCTTGGCTGCCCAAACTTATCACCAGCCCAGACTGGTTGTTTAAGCGCTTGGCCAAACGCATGCTGGCCATTGACCCCAAAGCGCGTTCTTCTATGTGGGAAGACCTACAACAAGGGCGGCCAACGGAAGTGTTGTTCTTAAACGGTGCCGTGACCGCAGCCGGTGCAGAGGAAGGCGTGGCAACACCCGTGAATCAAATGCTGACGCAGTTAATGTTTGAGGTAGAGCGCGGCCAACGCCAGCCCGGCATCAGCGCAGCAGAGTTATGGCAGAAGGTAGAGACGCTACGTCAGCGATGATCAATGGCCGCTGCCGTCAAAGTCCCAGCTACTGTCGTCATCAGCGTCGGCGTTTTGCGCCTCGTCATCAGCGGGGGCAAACAAGTCATGCAGCAGGTCTTTTTCCCCTTGGCTAACCGCCACCTGGCTGCCAGCTTGGGCATAGCACACTCGATTGCGGCCCGATTCTTTGGCCCGATATAACTGAGCATCGGCTTCTTCCACCAGGCTTTGGCGGGTGTGCCACTGGCCATTGCCGTGCCAAGCCAGGCCGATGGAAGCCGTTACTGGAATCGCTTGCTGCTGCTCGTCATCGGCGTAAAACACCGCCTCTGCAATGGCCGCCCGTACTCGTTCAGCCACCTGAATTGCCAACCGCCGCTCGGTGGTGGGCAAAATCACGGCAAACTCCTCACCGCCATAGCGACATTGAACATCCAGTTTACGGGTGTTGTCACGAATGCAGTTGGCCGTGCCGCGCAACACTCGATTGCCGGCTTCATGGCCCCAATCGTCGTTAACCCGCTTAAAGAAATCCAAGTCGATCATCATTAATGCGGTGGCAATGCCAGTGCGCTGAGTGCGCTCCAACTCTTGCTCTAACGCTGCGGTAAAATGACGAACATTGAACAAGCCTGTTAATGGATCTGTCACCACCAGCTGGCGCAGCTCCATCAGCTCGTCAATAATCGCACAGTGCGACTCACCCACTGGACAGCGCGGCTCGCACATCTGAGGTTGTAGTGCGCCCGGCGAAGAATGTGTTTTTCGGTTCATGGCATCCGGCGCCGAATCCGAGGTATGGCCCTCAGACATAATCTTTCATCCCAACTGCAGACAAGTGCACAGTATAGACACATCGTCTTAGGCACGCTTCCCCAGTACAATGACGCAAAATAAACAGTAAAGCTGCCTATGACTACCCGCCCAATAACTGACACACAGCCAACCCAGCCCGATCGCAACTTTGACGATTTGGCCGAGCGCTTTGGCCGCACCATTTATGCCACTCCTCGCGGCCAGCTGCGCCTGCTGGCATTAGCGCAAGACTTTCACGATTGTGCCGTCGGTGCGCCACAGTCACTGTTGGATCTCGGCGGTGGCCAAGGCCAATTCAGCTTACAACTTGCTCAGCAAGGCACGCAGATAGATTTATTGGATGTGTCGAGCGAAATGCTGGCGTTGGCACGCGATCAATTTGCTGCTGCCCACTTACCCCTCACCGCACAGCTGGGCAGCTTGCAGCAAGTGAATGAGTTTTTTCCGCAGCAATATGCTCTGGTATTAAATCATGCCGTGTTGGAGTGGCTAGAGCGGCCTTTTGATGCACTGCCGCTGCTGGTATCCAAGGTTAAACCGGGCGGTTGGTTATCTTTGATGTTTTATAATTTACACGGCCATCAATGGCGACAATTAATGAATGGCCGCACCCATGCGCCTGCTGCAGCCACCGAACGTTTGCGCCAACAAGGCAATGCACCGCAACACCCGCTCGATCCAGATGAAATTGCCGACGTTTTGCAACAGTTGGGCATGACCATTAAGCGTTGGCGTGGGATTCGCTGCATACACGATCATATGCACCAAAAAATTCGCCAACGCATCGGTCAAGATGCCGTTAACCAAGCTGATTTAGAATTTGGTCTAAAAGAGCCCTATCGGCGCTTAGGGCGTTACGTGCACTTGTTGTGCAAAAAAGCAGATAACCATGACGAATAAAATACTGGTCAGCGCTTGCCTAATGGGTCAGCCCGTGCGTTACGATGGCCGCGCCAATGACGATAAAGTGGTTCACTGGCAAAGCTGGTTACAACATTGGCAGCAGCAACAACGCTTGGTGATTATTTGCCCTGAAGTGGCCGGAGGCTTACCCACGCCTAGGCCTGCAGCTGAAATACATCAAAACCGCGTCATTGCCAGCGATGGCCAGGACTTTACCAAGGCATTTGAATCCGGTGCGCGCCAAGCATTAAAACTGGCACAACAACACCAAGTGGCCGCTGCCTTGCTAGCTGATCGCTCGCCGTCTTGCGGCAGCCGCGAGATCTACGATGGTGAATTTTCTGGCCGGCTGATTCAGGGGCAAGGGCTGACCGCAGCCTTATTAAGTGAACATGGCATTGCCTGCTATGGGCCAGAGACGTTTGCGCAGCTGCTGGCGTTTTTAAAAGAAGAATAATGCATAGCCTGACTTGTCGTTGATTATAATAAACAAAACAGAAAATACCCTGTGATTGATATATTGATATTATGTTAACGACTCACAATCAGCGAATAGTTTGCGCTTGGTTTACTATAACGACAACTCTGGCATTATTGGGCCGATGATTACACCCTCGTTAACACTAGGGCACCTCTGCCATTTATCCTAAGACCCGAGGAGTCATTTAAAATCACCCGGGCGTACCCATTATTACCAACGGTAATTCCCACGTAATAATCAGCTATTGGCTCTGCTTCATTATCTTTATAAAGCCCATTGTCCTACAGATAGAATTCACCAAACCGACTACAATCAAGTGATATCGCATTATTAGATTCACCACCAAACTCAAGGAACCTCTGAATAATCCTGCACAGTTCTATGCAACAAAATCTTTCTCTAACTGGCTAGATCAGCGAACCGTTTTCGTGATACCGAGCCCTCTGACGAGAATTTCCACAACAGATTTTTTGTCAACACTAAACATTGCCTATGACACCACGTTCAATCCAAGCTCATCGAAGGCATGCCAGTGACGTCGTCAGGCCAAAGAATACTGTGGCAATATCGCGCCGATTCATCGGATAGAGAACCTCAAGGAATGAAATACATCACCATTCTATTGGCCAGCGTGCTGGCATCTTGCGCATTTGTACCGGCCGTCGATGAGCAACACAGATATGCGCAAGAGTGCGATATGTACACACGGCAGCTAGAATCGAGCAGTACGATCAATTCTGGAACTGCCAAGGCGGTAATCTGAACGAGTGTCTTCTCGGCGTGGCCATCGGCTTGCCTGCTATTACCTTGGTGGTGTCAGGCAGTGTGATCTTGATTGGCAATACACTGCATTGGGTTGAGTATGAAGGCACATGCGAGGGCGGAATGGTGGCTGAGTACGTAGGCTTATTCAAAAATAGCTTTGATGACGATGCCATTCCCGTGCCCCCAGCTAGCGATGACGTTCTATTAAAGGATGAGATTTAATCCACATCGTTAAGCTAGGGTTCATCTTGCTTGGCGTTTAATTGGCCTGCTCCTTAGAGAGCTGTTCAATCGTTCGATATAGTAAATAATGATGCTGTTAGATGGGATTTGATTTTTGCTTAAAGCCTACGTCACATTCCTGTTGTTATTGTACTCAACTAACTGTTTGGCCGATGCATATGAGCTAAATACTGGCATCACCATATACAAACGCATGACGGCGTTTGAGCATGAACAGTCTACTGACGCTGCATTCACCATGGACGGCCCAGCAAAACCTCGGCCCTGGCTCAGTATGAGTTTGGGTGATCAATATTTTGCTCAGTCACACTGGGGCTATACGGCGGGGTTCAGCTACTATATTCATCATGCCCATCAGCAAACCATTGAACGCAATGGGAAAATAACCTCAGTGAACCTCGATACTCGCAGCCGCACCGAGGTGCTGGCGATAAAACCGGCTTTGTTTTATCGTTTTGATCTACCAAGGGCCCACGCACTGAAGGTTGGCTTAGGCATGACCTTGGGTTACACCCGGATTCGTGGCAGCGCTTATCATACAGAAAGCAGAAACAGTCCCGCTTGCTACCAAGCTGCTAGCCAATATCTGCGTCAAACCCATGGTCACTCTAAAAATTTGATTTATCAGCATTGCGACCGTGCGTATTTCAATCGTGAAGGTAGCGCCCTAGGTTTTCAAACCTTTGTTGCTTATGAG
The DNA here is from genome assembly GCF_014652515.1 of Bacterioplanes sanyensis. Classification (GTDB taxonomy): domain Bacteria; phylum Pseudomonadota; class Gammaproteobacteria; order Pseudomonadales; family Oceanobacteraceae; genus Bacterioplanes; species Bacterioplanes sanyensis. The sequence goes on from NZ_BMYY01000005.1 coordinate 227,726, forward strand.
CGAGAGCACTGGCGCTGGGAACTGGCTGTCGCCATTTATAACCAAACTCACGCACAAGATGACTATCATTTTTCTGCGCAGGAACTTAGCTTTGGGGTGGCACGACGCTGGTTTTTCTAAGCAATCAAGATGCATTGCACCCTACAGCAATGCCGCTTTATCAAAATGAAGCAGGTGCTGCCCAATGCAGCACCTACTAAGAATAAAAAGGGCAGCCCAATGGGCTGCCAAGGGAGATCAGAGGCTATGCTCTGGGGTACGAAGTTGTAGCCTTTCCTCGGCAATTCGGTTAGCTAGCAACTCAGTGGGTTCTCCGGTCGAGTCGGAGCGTTCAAAGATTTCAAACAGGGTATCGGCGATGCCATCAATGTGTGCACGCGCTTTTTTCGCCGAATACTCTGGGCCTTCATAAGACACGTCAATGATGCCGCCGGCATTAATCACATAGTCAGGTGCGTATAAAATACCGCGCTCCATCACCGCCTTATCGTGATGTTTTTCCGCCAGCTGATTGTTGGCAGCGCCAGCGATTACTTGGGCCTTTATTTGCGGCAGGGTTTTGTCATTAATGGCGCCGCCCATAGCGCAAGGAGCAAAGACATCGACATCGGCAGCAAAAATATCATCAACACTAACGATATTGGCATTCCAGCGCAGCTTGGCCATATTCAGCTTTTCTTCATGAATATCGCACACAGTCAACTCGGCACCGGCATCCACCAGATATTGCGCCAAATACATACCGACATTACCCAACCCTTGAATGGCAACGCGCACGCCTTTTAAGTCGCTACCGAGCTTATGCTTTACTGCGGCTTTAATGCCGACATAAACACCGTAAGCCGTCGACGGCGATGGATCCCCTGATACCGGACGGCCATCAACATCCAACTTGCTTTGAATGCCGGCCACGTGCGGTGTCATGCTGCCCATTTGCTCAATGTCCGGCACGCTGGTGCCCGAGTCTTCAGCGGCAATGTATTGCCCTCCCAGCGAGTGCACAAACTTGCCCATGGCTTGCAGCAACGCAGGTGTTTTTTGCGTTGCCGGGTCGCCAATAATGACGGACTTGCCACCGCCCAAAGGCAAATTAGCCATGGCCGATTTGTAGCTCATACCGCGCGACAAACGCAGCACATCGCTCAGTGCATCCTCATCTGAGGCATAGGCAAACATGCGGCAGCCACCGAGTGCCGGGCCACGACTGGTATTGTGGACGGCGACAATGGCTTTCAGACCTGTTGCTGGGTCGTGGTGAAAGTGCACATTTTCATGATGGTCAAAATCTTTATGCGAAAAAACGGACATAACTTACCTCTGACTGGCCGGTTGGAAGACTTTTACTGGGCTGCCAAAGAACTGCTCCAGTAATGCCTGCTCTTGTTGTTTAGCTTTTTCCAGGCTGGCCATTTTAACCGGCCCGAATCCTCGAATATCTTGTGGTAACTGCGCATATTGCATGGCCACCGTAATATTGCTGGGCGACAGTTGCTTGAGCATATCGCGCAGCGTCGCTTGATAGCGCTTAATCAGTTCGCGCTCCTCACGGCGCTCTGGGTGGTAGCCAAAAATATCCAGCTGGCTGCCACGCAGCCCTTTAAAGTGGCGCAGCAAACGAAAAACTTTCATCATCCAAGGGCCAAATTCCCGCTTAACCGGACGGCCAGTACCTGGGTTGGTTTTAGAAAAGATCGGCGGTGCCAGATGGAAGTTCAGTTTAAACTTGCCATCAAACTGCTCGCGCACGCTGTCGATGAATTTCGGGTCCGCCATCATGCGTGCCACTTCGTATTCATCTTTATAGGCCATTACCTTATAAAGATTGCGCGCTACCAGCTTGGTCAGGCGCGTGCTGCCGGCACATTTTTGTTGCTCAGCTTGCTGTACTTCTTGCACCAGTTGCTCGTATTGACGCGCGTAGGCTGCGTCTTGATATTCCGTTAGGCGCTGAATGCGATCGGCAATAATGTCTTCCAGCTTTTCCAATGGCTTAAATGGCTTAGGGGTGCCCGGCAGTTGATTCACAATGGTTTCGACCGCCAGCTGATCATGCGCTGCACGACGGCCCCACAATACAGCCTGTTTGTTGGCTTCAACCGCTGCGCCATTCAGCTCAATGGCCTCATCCAGCGCGTCAGGCGAAATGGGCAATAAACCCTGCTGCATGGCATAGCCGACCATAAACATATTGGTGGCCATGGCATCGCCCAGCAAGGCTTTGGCCAAGCGGGTGGCATTCACAAAACGGGTTTTGTCTTTGCCGACGGCATCAGCAATGGTGTCTTTCATCGCATCGGCTGGGAACTGGGCATCGGCGTTGCGGGTAAACTCCGCCGTGATGGCTTGATGATCGTTGACGATGCCGTAGGTGATTTTGTCGTTCACCTTCGCCAGGGTGTCATCGTTGGCGCTGACCACCAAATCGCAGCCTAATAATAGATTGGCTTCGCCTGCTGGAATGCGTACCGCGTTAATGTCGGCAGGTTTATTGGCAAAGCGCACATGGCTGACCACGGCACCAAACTTTTGCGCCAAGCCAGTCATGTCCAATACCGAGACACCCAACCCTTGAATATGGGCCGCCATGCCAATCACCGCCGCGGTCGTTACTACCCCAGTACCACCGACCCCAGTGATCACCATATTCCAGGTATTGCTGGCGTCGGCCAACTTAGGCTCGGGCAGGTTTAGCAAAGACGGGGCTTGGTTAACGACGTCACTGCTGGGCACATGCTTTTTCAGCGTGCCGCCTTCTACCGTAACAAAGCTTGGGCAGAAGCCATTCAGGCAGCTGAAATCTTTGTTACAGGCGTCTTGGTCAATGGTGCGTTTACGACCCAGCTCGGTTTCTTTGGGTACCACAGATAAGCAGTTCGATTGCACACTGCAGTCACCGCAACCTTCACACACCTCTTGGTTAATAATGACGCGTTTTTGCGGGTCTGGCATTTTACCGCGCTTGCGTCGACGGCGTTTTTCCGCCGCACAGGTTTGCTCATAAATCAGTACTGAGACGCCCGGCAACTCGCGCATGGTTTTTTGTACATGCTCAAGTTCATCACGATCATAAAATTTCGTGCCTTCGGCGAACTCATGTTTATTGGTGAATTTAGATAAATCGTCACTCACCAGATAAATATGCTTAACGCCTTCGCCATACAGCTGGTGAGTCAGCTGCATCACACTCATGGTGCCATCCAGAGGCTGACCACCGGTCATGGCGACGGCGTCGTTGTATAAAATTTTATAGGTAATATTGGCACCGGAGGCGATGGCCTGGCGAATGGCCAAGCTGCCCGAGTGGAAATACGTACCGTCGCCCAAGTTTTGGAAAACGTGCTTATCGCCAACAAACGGCGCCTGCCCGACCCAGGTCACACCTTCGCCACCCATTTGGGTAAAGGTTGAGGTAGAGCGGTCCATCCAGTTGACCATGTAATGACAGCCAATACCGCCCAAGGCGCGGCTGCCTTCCGGTACTTTGGTTGAGCTGTTGTGCGGGCAGCCCGAGCAATAATGCGGTACTCGGTCAATGCCGGTGCGCGGTTTGGCTAGGGCTTCTTCTTTTTTATTTAAAAAGCTCAGCCGCTCTTGCACCACCTCACTGGTGTAAAACTGTTTAATGCGATCGGCGATCACACGGGCAATCATCGCCGGTGTTAATTCGGTGGTATTGGGCAGCAGCAGGTTGCGCTGCTCATCAAATTCGCCCACCACTCTGGGGCGCTCTTCGACGGGCCAGTTATACAATTGGCCGGTGAGCTGATCTTCTAGAATGGAGCGTTTTTCCTCCACCACCAAGACTTCTTCCAGGCCTTTGGCAAACTCATGGGTCAGCACTGGGTCGAGGGGCCAGCTCATGCCCACTTTAAATACGCGAATGCCGATATCACAGGCAAGCTGATCATCAATGCCTAAGTCGGCCAGTGCTTGGCGCACATCCAGGTAAGATTTACCTGTGGTAATAATGCCTAATTTGGGCGCTTTGCTGTCGACCACAATTTTGTTGAGACCGTTGGCACGAGCGAAGGCGATGGCGCTGTAAATCTTGTAGCGGTTTAAGCGCTCTTCTTGGGCTTGGGGCGAATCTGGCCAGCGAATGTGCACACCGTCGGCGGGCAGTTCAAAATCGGTGGGGATATTAATCTTAATGCGATTTTGCTCAACATCCACCACTTGCGAGCTGTCCATCACCTCGGTAATGGCCTTCAGGCAGACCCAGCAACCGCTGTAGCGCGACAGCTCCCAACCGTAAATGCCGTAGTCCAGCACCTCCTGCACACCGGCTGGATTGAGTACCGGAATGCTGGCACCAATCATCATGTGTTCGCTTTGATGCGGCAGCGTCGACGATTTGGACGCATGATCGTCACCCGCCACCAACAGCACGCCACCGTGTTTGGAGGTACCGGCGGCGTTGGCGTGTTTAAACACGTCCATCGAGCGGTCCACCCCTGGCCCTTTGCCATACCACATGGCGAATACGCCGTCGTACTTGGCGTCGTCGTACATATTGGCCTGCTGACTGCCCCATACGGCGGTGGCGCCCAGATCTTCGTTAATGGCTGGCTGAAAGCGTACGTTGTGGTTCTTTAAAAACTTCTGGGCGCTCCACAAGGCACCATCAAGGCCGCCCAAAGGCGAGCCACGATAACCTGAGATATACCCAGCGGTATTGAGGCCGGCGGCCTTGTCACGCGCGGCTTGCAGCATGGGCAGGCGCACCAGCGCCTGGATACCGGTCATGTACACCTGGCCGTCGGTGCGGGTGTACTTATCATCAAGCGATACAGATTGCAGTCTCATGGTTGAGCTCCTGCGTTGTTATTTTTGTTTGGCTCGGCTCAGCGTTTTTTCAAACAAGTGTTTGGTTTTCGCTGTTTATTTTCATCCGCTTATTAAAGAGTTATCACAGGGTTTGAAGGCGAGCTATAGCTTCTAAAAAAAAACATAGAATTTGCCAAAACATGCCGCGAGAGATAGATTCAAGGCAAATTTATTCTTCAATGAGGCAGATGATGGAAGATCTATCCCAAGAAAAATGGACCAAAACTGACAAGAAAATTCTCAAAATATTGCAACAAGACGCCACCTTATCGGTGGCCGAAGTGGCCAATCAGGTAGGCTTGTCACAATCGCCTTGCTGGCGTCGGATAAATCGCTTAGAGCAAGCCGGCCTGATCCGTAAACGAGTGGCGCTTTTGGACGCACAAAAGCTCAGCTTGGGGGTCGTGGTATTTGTGAATGTACGTTTAAGCGGTCATGCCGATCAGTCATTAAGAGAGTTCGAAGAGGCCATTTGCGCCTTTCCGGAAGTGACCGAGTGCTACACCATGACCGGCAGCATGGATTTCCACTTACGCATCGTGGTGAAAGACATTCAGGGCTATGAGCGCTTCTTCCGCCAGCATTTATCGCAAATGCCGGCGGTGCGTGAGGTGCACAGCAGCGTCGCCATCACGCAACTGAAATACACTACCGAGCTGCCGTTGGATTTGCTCAACGACGAGCTTAAATAGCCGCCAGACGACTCAATAGAATGCCGCCGCCCAACACGCTGAAAATACCGCCACATAGGGCATCAATATAATGGCTGGCCCGCGCCAGCCGCTGTTGCATGGCAGACGACGACAGCCACCAGGCCAGCAACGCAAACCAGCCCAGCGACAAGGCAAACAACAACGCGGTGGCCAGCCCCTTTACCGCCAGGCTCACATTGGCAGGCACCAGAGTCGACATCAGGCTGACAAAGAACACCAAGGCTTTAGGATTAAGCAAGTTCGTCGCCAGCCCCTTTAATACTGCCTGCAAAGGCGAGTGCACCAAAGCAACCGATGCAGTCTCAGCCACAGCGACTTGCTGCCACCCTTGGTAGCTGGCCCACAGCGCCGTCACCCCCAAATACAACAAAAACCCACCGCCGAGCAGCTGCACCACAGCAAACACAGATTCATGTTGCTGAATCAGATAGCTCACCCCCGTTAAACTCAGCGCCGTGTGCAAAAGAATGCCCAGCGACAATCCCAACGCAATGCACAGCCCGCTGCGACGACCATGACGCGCCGCGTGTTGTACCACCAAAGCAAAGTCTGGCCCTGGGCTCAGCAGCGCAACGCTGTGCACCGCCGCCAAGGTCAACAACAGGGTTAACTCGTTCATACCACCTCAGAAAAATCGATGTATTTAAGGCTGCAGTGTGAAGCGAGCGCGAAAGTTTGGCTCGTATAAAATCAACGCCGCTCAGCCCCCTTCACTTGCGAAGGTGGCACGCCATATTGGCGCTTAAAGGCTTTGCAAAAATGCGCCTGATCGTAATACCCCACGGCATGCGCGACCTCGACCGGGCTTAAACCGGCTTGCAGGTGCTTCATGCCTTGCTCTAAGCGCAGCTGACTAAACCAGGCGTAAGGGGTTAAGCCGGTGGTGGCCTTAAAATGGCGCTGCAGCTGCGTGGGGGTTAAATCACACAGCTCAGCCAGCGACTGTAAACGCACCGGCTGATCAAGATGCGCCAGCAAATAGGCTTTTAATTCCGCCATATTTTGCTTACCCAGCTTGTTGGGCGACAAAGAGGCCTGAGCAGCATAGCGCTCGAACAGCAAATGAAACCCCTCCAGCGGTAAGCAATCCTGCGCCAACTGACTTAACTGTGATTGGCGCAGCAGCCGATGCAATTGGCGTAAAAACGCAAACACGTTTGCGTCTTTGACGACCAACTGATTGAAATGGATCAAACCTGAAGGATCTGACACATCGGCAAGCTGAGCCAACCAGTGCGGCTCCATGGCAAAAACGTTGACCTGATACCCCTGCTCCAGCTGAGCCTCGCCATCATGCAGTTCATCCGGTGGCATCAATACCAACTCGCCCGCCCCTGCGGTATAGCTTTGGCCACGGTAGCGAAAGCGCTGGACACCTGCGGTGATCAGACCGATGTGAAAATCGAGATGATAGTGACGCTGAAACGCAAACGCCTGGTAACTGGCATCGATCAGACTGATATCAGGCTGGGGGCGGTAATAACGAATATGATCCATAGGCACAATATCGCATTAGTAGTCACAATGTCGCATTAGGTGGCGACAGGCTAACGCGACTATGCGAAGTCGTCTTGTAAAAAAGCCGTGCCCTATTTAACTGCCGCAACTGGCAGCGCTAAAGAAACAAAATATTCATCTTGCGCCGTGACGTCATACCCCAAGGATTGATACAGCCGCACAGCCCTGTGGTTGCACTGAAAGCACGACAGCGTCACTGCACGCTGCTCTTCAGCCGCGAGGCGCTGCACCGCAATCATGGTTTTTTTACCCAAGCCCTGACCACAGTAGTCTTCAGCCAAGACAATCAGATGCAAGTGCAAGGCCTGATCATAGGGTTTAAAACACACCAACCCAACTTTAGCCTCGCCTTCGTACACCCAATGAAACCACTCGGGCTGATACTCATCTGCAATGCGCTGACGTTGAAAATCATCGTCCCAACCAAACACAGCATCGACATACGGGAATAACCCCTGCTTGATGAGCTGGAACACTTCTTCACAGTTGGGGTCTTTGATTGGGTGAAATGCGATGGTCATGGTTTCTCTATGCATTGTTGCAACGGACATATTCTTGATGGAGTGTACACAACAGCATTGCGAGAAACACACACATTGCGGGGGCAGCTATTATCGACTGAATCAGCAGCTCGTGTATTTTCAGTGCCAATAGAAAGTACTGTCGCAGACGCTTTCAAAGGAAATACCGGAACCCTCTCAAGAAAATCAATGCCAAAATTGAGCTTTCCATTCGCTACCTTGGGCGCGTCCTCAGGCCATTTTGCTTCGTTCTACTCTCACCAATGGAACTGCCCCTATCTGCGAGTTAAACCCAACCAGAAACGGTGAATGGCCCACTACAAGCCTGAGCTTCTGATTCAGGACACTAGGGCACCTATTACCATTGCAGAAACAACAAACAGAGCCAAGCCTCGAATGGTCTTCTGATAAACAGCATCCTCCAACCAGTATTTGCTCAAACATTGACGCCCAAGGCAACCGAGTAGCAGTGACAACCCCACAAACCCCGGAGCCACATACCGCCCTGGAGTAAAGCAGGCATACACACCCGCGACAGCGACTGCTACAGCCAAAACCAGCCAAAGTGTCGCAACGACTTTATTGTCTTTAGATTGAGCTTCCATATATCACCCTTTTTAGTTTTGTTCGTGCCCGATGCCTATTGGATATAGCAAATTTAAACTCCAGAAGCCACACCATAGTTGATATTGGGAAAGCTCTGAACGAGCCGATGGCCGGCGATCATATCGGCTTTAACTTGCTCAACGCCCTCTTGTAACTGCTCACGTTGGCGTTCGATGGTTTTTCGCATTTCGCTACCAATGACGTAGCCCATTTCATCGCTAATATCACGACTAAAGCCCGACTCTGGCTCAGTTAAAATACCGTTATTGGTGCCCGCTCGATAAATGTCCACGGCTTGGCGATTGGTTATGCCGTTATTATAAAAGTTGATCACATTATCGACATGAGGATCGATGGCTGTGCCAGCAGCAGCACTGTCTCGCTCCAATACCTTTTCAGCAATGGCCAAGGCCAGACCGTCGTATTCAGAGCTGCCGGGGCCGTTATAGGAGTTGGAGGAGGGGAGAGCCGCTATTGACAGAGAATCGTTTTTCAAAAAATCTACGCGCTTCAGCTTATCAACGATATCCCTAAGCGCTCCAGTACTAGTATATGTTGTTGGTAGGTAATAAATTTTCGTTAGTGCTTCGCCGTCTCCGCCATCGACCTCCACTACTGGACAGTATACTTCAGAACGCACCATAGATATATTCAGAAATAATAATATAGCAAACCCTAGCTTACGGTTGAGCATATTCTTCACACTCCTTTGCATTTACATCAACAGCTTTAATTAGCTGAGAAGAAAGCCATCGCTCGAATCCTTCATATGATTTTTTTCTTTCATCTGTGTTAAATACAAACGACGTTATAGCCGAACGGTATTCGCCAACCTCATAATCATTGGTACCAGAGTAAGAACCAAAGCATGCCACCATTTTCATGGATATTTCTTTCACTCTGCTAAGCTCTTCGAAGTCTCCTGACCCACCATTTTCCATCATCAGCTGAAGCCCATAAGCTCTCCACAAGCTCGCACGATAAAGCTGAAACTTACTGCCATATAGCTCGTACAGTCCATGCTCCACTTCATCGCGCACGCCATTGCCATCCGTATCAATGCCTTCGATGGTTTCGCGGGCAGCAAAGAATTTTGGCTTAGGCGGCAGTTTTTGCGCGTCGATTTCTTTAATGGTGAGGGTATGGCGGCTGGTATCGCTGGCGACTAACTCTACCTGGGTGTCTTCCACCACGTCTTGGCTGTGCAGCGTTAACTGGCCTTGCTCGTTTTTAACCAGCTCCAGCGGTGCATCGTCAGTGTCGACGATCCAGCTGACTGGGCGATGGTTAATATGGGTGGGCAATAGCAGTTGGCTGCGCTCATCCATACTGGCTGGCACTGTGCTTTCTTGCTCAGTGTTGGTGTCTGGTTCGGGTGCGACTTCCACGGTGCTGGAATCGCCCGATGAGCCGCTGCCACCGCAGGCAGCCAGCAAGGTACTGAGGGCGGCCAAGGTCACCCAGTGAGTGATGTGCGTTTTCATGGTTTGATCCTCAAGATTGGGTTAAACGCTGCTCGGCCACTTGCCTTCCTTGAGGTTAACCTCACACTGGGCGGGCGAGCTCCCTTTGTTGTCAATGCCGTGGTACTGAGTTGGGGTCAGAGCTTAAGCTCTGACCCCGTATCTACATTTTCTTTTTCGCCAAGCCCTATGCCCTCCTTGAGGGATCTTATCCCTCACGCCGGGCGGGCGAGCTCCCTGCTCTGCGCTGCACAGGCCGTGTTCCCTAAGTTGCCAATGCTGTGGTCGCCGCAACGCCAACAGCCTGCATCCCGGCAGGATGTTGGCTGGTGCTGCCGTCCGGGCAGCCCCTGCGGGCACAGCCATTGCCAACTCAGGCGGCCTGCTAAGGCGCGGAAAACCGAGGCGCCAAACCGAGATATAAAAAATCATCTCAAACTTTGCCGCGTCAAAGTCTCCAGTCATTAAAATCACTCTTGCAACACCAAATCGGCCTGAGATGGCGCCGCCAACCAGCGAAGGCGACCAAGCTGCTCGGGCGAGCGGCTTTCACCCTACCAGTAGTCGGCGAAATAGTTGGGGAAACGCTGCATTATGCTCATATTATTTCTCCAAAGGATTGCGTGTGCGCACGGGGAAATTAAGCCGCAAGCTGTCGTCGGCCAACGGCGGTAGCTGTGACCAATCCTGATGTTCCACCAACCACTGGGGAATATAGCGGTTTTCAACCGTCACACGATAACCTAAGCGGTCGTAGGCCAAGGCTGCTAGGCCCATTAGAGGCATTGACAATGCCGTATCTGGTGTCGCGATATCTGGGTCTTTTTTGTAGTACCGCTGATGCTGAAGCAGTGCGTTTTCTATCGCCTGGTTAAAACGTGCCTCACCTTCTTCGAAGGCAATGGTGGCGATGACGTCTATCGGTGGCAATAAAAGTAGCTCGGCGCGGTCCAGCTTGGCTGGGTTGCCATCCAAGGTGCTGGGGCTGAATTGGCATTCCAACAAAGCATCGCGAATATCGTGCTGTAGCTGAAGCTTTCGATACAAAGCTGCAGTTGTCGTGAACATGGTGTCTTTGAATGAGGTCACAGACAATACGGTTTTAAAGTCTATGCTCATCAAAAAATCAATGGCCTTTTGATTACGCGTAACCCAAGCTGTTTGTAGCGCTCTAAACCATTTTACCGCATCGGCAGTCTCTCCTTTCGCCCTGCCGTAGACTGGATGAACAGTTTCATCAAGCTCAAAATCAAACAGCTCACCGTCGTGCAATGGGCACTGAAACCAACCGAGAGAAAGCTGTTGCAAACGCCGCATAATATAGTAAGTGGTTTCCTTAGCAGGGTTGATATAGCACTCGCAGGCTAAGAAAACTCCGTAATCTCCGACCAAGTACTTTACCCATGGTTTGAACAATGGAAGTCTTCTCTCATAATCACCCAATTGGTCATCTATGTCGCTTTTCAAGGCGGGGAAGTTTTTCTGATAGTCCTCTTCAGTCAAAAGCGCTTGAATTGTTGTGGTCAACCCAAACCGGACACTTTTCTAAGCACATTTTTCAAATTCAATCGGTGTT
>NZ_BMYY01000006.1 GCF_014652515.1 Bacterioplanes sanyensis
GTAGGTCATCGTCAAGCTCTTATCCTAAAGCCCCGATAGCTAACGCTGTCGGGGCTTTTTCTTGTCTGCGATTAATTAAAAGCCCCGCCAGCTCGCGCTGATGGGGCTTTTTGTGTTGAGTGGTGTGGGAAAATCTGAGCCGAGCTTATTGGAAATGGCCCTCGGCGTTAGAAGTCGCCCCATTGGTATTGCAGCACTGCCAGCGCTGCCAGTGCGGCGGTTTCTGTGCGCAACACTCGTGGGCCTAGCGTCAAACCGTCAAAGCCGTGTTGCTGGCATTGGCGTATCTCTTCTTCGGTAAATCCACCCTCTGGGCCAACCAGTAACGCCAATGAGTTGGGTGCTGTTTGTTCACGGAGGGGCTTTTGATTGTGAGGGTGGAGCACCAGCTTAGATTCAGCTTGGGTTGCTTCTGTCCATTGGCTCAGAGTTTTCGGCGGGTGGATCGTTGGTACTCGACAGCGCCCTGATTGCTCGCATGCTGATTGAGCAACTTTTTGCCAATGCTCGCATTTCTTTTGCAGACGTTCCTGATTCAGTCGCACTTCACAGCGCTGGCTCCATAAGGGCGTAATTTCCGAAATGCCAAGTTCAGTGGCTTTTTGAATGGTGAAGTCCATGCGCTCACCTTTGGAGATTACTTGCCCTAGGTGCAAAGTGAGCGCTGGCTCTGGCTCTTGGCGTACAACACGAGTAATTTCCGCGGTTGCACTTTTTTTGCTGGTGGAGTGCAGCTGAGCTTCATATTCTTGGCCTTGGCCATCAAACAGCAGCAGAGGTGCACCTGGCCCCATACGCAATACCCGCACTAGGTGAGCCACAGCGGACTCGCTCAGTTCAATCATCTTTTGTTTGCCGATTGGCGAGGGGTGAAAAATACGTGGAGTAGCCATAGTGACTCTTGCTTGAACAACAGAACCCCTATGGTAACAAACTTTGAGACTGTGGCTGTGTCAATGCTCAGTGCTGATCTGTGATGACGTGAGATCACTCAGCGTCATCGCGATGCTCCTGATGGCGCGCCTTCAAGTTGCGATTTTGCAGCTGAAATAGATGTTGAATGATGATTTCCTGCTCCGCTTCAGTGAGCCCTTCAAAGTCGACTCGCACACGATATGGACGTTCGTCTTCATCGGACGATTCGATATCTACCACCCGGCCGCTGAGTTCGAGATTGGCATTGGATGGTTTGAGCTGCATGTTCAGCAATAAGTGATGATCCCGCTCCAGCGGTTCGGCAGTATTAAATGCCATACCACAGGCACTGAGGTTGATGCGTGTGCGGGCTTCACTTTGGCTGAGAGAGCGTTGCTTGTTGCTTTGGCCAGCACCCAGTGCCAGCAAGTTAAGTTTTTGATTTAGCAGATCTGCCAGCCGCGACACTTGTGGGCTGTGTGATTTGATCTGATAAATCAGGGTGCCAATTTCCTGTTCGATTTGCTGCAGCTCACTCTTTACCTGGTTGGTATGGTGCACCAGCTCAGATACTTCATCTCGGCTAAGTACTTGGAAATCTAGGATAACCTCGTCATCTAGGCGAAAATAGCGGCGTCTCTCTTCCATTGTTGACTGTCACTCCTTAGCGAGCTGAATTAAAAGATTTCACTGGGTTCGAGCTCAAAGTCCTCTGGCCGAGCGTTTACCGCATCTTCAACGCGCTCATCTTCTGGCTCTATTTCGGGGACATTGTCATCGTCGCCGGGTTTGCTGCGCAAAATAACAATCTCGACTCGACGGTTGCGTGCCCGAGATTCAGCATCCAGGTTTTCAACCAAGGGCTGCTTATCTGCATGGCCAACAATTTGAAAGCGTGAGGCGTCTAGTTCTGGAGCGATAAACAACTCTTCAGCAAAGGCGGCCGCGCGCGCCGTAGATAAGCTCCAGTTGGTTCTGAATGGGCCGCCGCTAATCGGGATGTCGTCGGTATGTCCCTCCACCGAAATGCGGCCTGGCACGGTAACCAGTACCTCGCGGATTTTGTCGATCACAGGTAAAAAGCGGTCCTCAATAAAGTCTGAGCCAGAACGAAACACTCCGCGTTGTTGTATGCGGATGATGATCTTCTTACCTGAGGTCTCAATTTCGACCTGGCCGCGGGCTATTTCACTTTCCAGCTCTTTTGCCATTTGCATGGCTTCTTGTTCGACTTCTTCGTTACTGATTTGCTCTTGCGGTACCACAATTTCACGCGTCATCTCGCCTTGATCACCCTGTCGCTCCTGCTGCTGAGTGATTTCATCTTGGCACAGAACCTCCAATGAGCTTTTGGTGATGTCGCTGGTTTTTTGCCGAATCTCATTGATCGGTGTCGGCTCGGGTATCGAAGGGCTGAAGTGGCGCGCGATCACGCTGGTCCCCTTGGGCGGGTCACTGGCGTTGATGATGGTTTGCACGCCAAACGCATTGCGCAGTTCGCCTGCCAGCCGCTTAAACTTCATCGCTTCCATTTCAGAGAAGGACAGCAGTAACACAAAGAAGCACATCAGCAGCGACATCAGGTCGGCAAAGGTCATGACCCAAGCAGCAACGCTCGGGCATTCCGGGCATTCCTCTTCTTCTTCGGCCATCAGTCATCTCCACCTGTACGTTTGCCTTCCTGAATGTACGCTTGCAGCATGGCTTCAATTACCCGCGGGTTTTGCCCTGCCTGAATGGCCAGCAATGCGTCGATGATCATCGATTTGAGCCGGTCTTCTTCGTCTTTACGCAGCTTGAGTTTATCTGCGACGGGCAGGGCAAACATATTGGCAAGCATGGCGCCATAAAGCGTGGTTAGCAGCGCTACTGCCATGGCTGGGCCAATGGCCTTGGGGTCGTCCATGTTCGCCAACATGGCCACCAGGCCAATCAATGTGCCGATCATGCCCATGGCAGGACCGACATCGCCCATTTGTTTGAAAATAGAAGCCCCCAAATCATGGCGGGCACTGGATAAGCGCACCTCTTTGACCAGCAGGGTTCTCACTACGTCCGGGTCATGGCCGTCGACCAGCAGTTGAATGCCCCGAGCGAGAAAGTCGTCACTGACTTCTTTGCCTTCGAGCGACAGCAAGCCGCCCTTACGCGCTAAGCCGGCGAGTTCGACGACCTCTTCAATGATCTGCTCTGGTTTACTGAGTTTGAACGCAAAAGCCTTGCCAGTGATCTTGATGGCACCAATGAACTGGCCCAGCTCGAACTTCATCATAACGGCAAAAAGTGTGCCGCCGAGCACGATCAAAACCGAAGGCACGTTAAAGAACATGCCGATATCGCCGCCCAGGAACATGGCCATGCCGACGATGGCAAAGGCTCCCACAATGCCAACCAGTGATGCGAGATCCACTAGCGCTCCTTTTGATTTGTGATAAATCTATGAGTTGGAGAGAGTTTAGCCAATCTTGGCGCTTGTATCTGTCTTTCCTGTATTTGCGCAGGAGTGAACAGCCTCATACTACCCTAGCCATTCGAACCTGAGTTGACCCGCCTCAGGCCGACGGTTATGTTGCCGCACCTGACAAAGCTGGCGTGCATCTTAGACGGAAAGCTCTCTTGCTGTCATAAAAGCCAGCGTTGTTCATCGGCCATGAGTAGAAAAATATGAGCGATTCAGCACAACAATTTGAATTTGAGACGGCATTGGAACAGCTAGAGCAGCTGGTGACGCAGATGGAAAGCGGTCAGCTGACGCTGGAGCAATCACTGCAGGCGTTTGAACAGGGCGTTGCCCTAACGCGCCAGTGCCAACATACCTTGTCGCAGGCGGAGCAACGAGTGCGACTATTGGTGGAGCAAAACGGTGTCAGCACAGAACAGCCTTTCCAGTTGGATGATGATGACCAATGACGTTGCAGGACACCTTGATCGAGGTACAACAGCGCTGCCAACAACAGTTGCAACAGGCTCTGACGCAACTTGATATTGGCGATCAGCGCTTAGCCGATGCCATGCACTACGGCCTTCTCAACGGCGGTAAGCGCTTGCGTCCGTTGCTGGTGTATGCCGGTGCGGAGGCTGCTGGTGCTCGCTGGGAAGACGTGGATGCCGCCGCCGTGGCGGTGGAAATGATGCACAGCTACAGCTTGGTGCACGACGACTTACCCGCGATGGATAACGACGATTTGCGCCGTGGCAAGCCCACCTGTCATATCGCTTTTGATGAAGCAGCGGCCATTCTTGCTGGTGATGCGCTGCAAGCGGCTGCCTTTGAGCACTTAGCTCAGGCCCCTGTGTCAGAGACCTTGAAACTGCGCTGGCTACAGTTGCTAGCGCGTGCGGCGGGTGCTGCCGGCATGGTAGCGGGCCAGGCCATTGATCTTGGCCATGTCGGTAAGCTGATGACTTTGGATGAGCTGCAGCGCATGCACGAGTTCAAAACCGGCGCTTTAATCACCGCAGCGTTGGAGATGGGTGCTGCAGCTGGCGATCTGTCTGAGGCGCAGGCCCAAGCGCTGCGTTTATGTGGTGATGCCATTGGCCTGGCGTTTCAAGTTCAGGATGACATTCTCGACATCGAAGGTGATACAGCAACCCTCGGCAAGCAGCAAGGCGCCGATATAGCGCGTGATAAACCCACTTATCCAGCGCTATTGGGCATTGATGGTGCGCGCCAGAAAGCGCGTGAACTGACGAACGTTGCTATTGCACAGTTGCGGCATTTACCCGGCCAGTGTCATACGCTGGAACAATTGGCGCATTACGTGATCAACCGCGATCACTGAACAGCGCTACTCAAGGTCGGGCGGAGCCGGTAGAATGTGCCACCTTTACGCCCTGACCGGCAGATTCACCGACCGGGATCACACCCCTGATGTTTACCGAAATACCTGCACAACGCCCACATACGCCGCTGTTAGACAGCATTGAGCAGCCCGCCGATATGAAATCGCTGTCGCTGCCACAGCTACAGCAGCTGAATGATGAGCTGCGCGAGTTTCTGCTTTATAGCGTTGGCCAGTCCGGCGGTCATTTTGGTGCTGGGCTGGGGGTCGTGGAACTGACCGTGGCCCTGCACTACGTCTTTAATACGCCGGACGATCGTCTGGTATGGGACGTCGGCCATCAAGCGTACCCACATAAAGTGCTGACGGGTCGCCGCGAGCAAATGACGGCCATTCGTACGGCTCAAGGGCCGGCGGCTTTTCCGGTGCGCGAAGAAAGCCCTTACGACACTTTTGGTGTTGGGCACTCCAGCACTTCTATTAGCGCCGCACTGGGTATGGCTTTGGCGTTTCGCCAGCAGCAATTGCCACGTCATGCGGTGGCCATCATTGGCGATGGTGCCATGACGGCTGGTATGGCGTTTGAGGCGCTGAATCATGCTGGCCATGAAAAAGCCGACATGCTGGTCATCCTCAACGACAACGACATGTCGATTTCGAACAATGTCGGTGCGCTTAATAAGTACTTCACCCGTATTTGGTCGAGTCGTACCTATTCCGCCATGCGTGAAGGCAGCAAAAAAGTACTGGAGAAAATCCCCGCAGCCTGGGAGTTCGCCCGCCGCACCGAAGAGCACATGAAAGGCATGGTGGCGCCTGGCACTTTGTTTGAGGAGCTGGGCTTTAACTACTACGGCCCCATTGACGGCCATGACTTAAACGAGCTGGTACTGCAGCTGCAGAACTTAAAAGACTTGCCGGGGCCGAGGTTCCTGCACGTGGTGACGCGCAAAGGCAAAGGCTTTGAGCCGGCCGAGCAAGATCCGATCAAATACCATGCCTTGAAGCCAGCATCCACAAGCGGTGGTGCTAAGCGCCCGACTTACTCCAATATTTTTGGCGATTGGTTGTGCGATCAAGCCGCGCAGGATGAGCAGTTGATGGGCATTACGCCGGCCATGCGTGAAGGCTCTGATCTGATTCGTTTCTCGCAGGAGTATCCTGATCGCTACTTCGATGTTGCCATTGCCGAGCAGCATGCGGTGACGGTGGCGGCGGGCATGGCGTGTGAAGGCAGCAAGCCAGTGGTGGCTATTTACTCGACCTTTTTGCAGCGTGCTTACGATCAGCTGATTCATGATGTCGCGCTACAGAACCTAGATGTGCTGTTTGCCATTGATCGTGCCGGCCTGGTCGGCGAAGACGGCCCCACACACCACGGTGCATTTGATCTGAGCTATTTGCGCTGCATTCCCAACATGGTGGTGATGACGCCATCGGATGAAAACGAATGTCGGCAGATGTTGCATACCGGCTACGTGTATCCAGGGCCTGCGGCAGTGCGCTACCCACGTGGCAGTGGCCCAGACGCTGAGCTGCAAACTGAGATGGCTCCCTTGCCCTTGGGCAAAGGCGTTGTTCGACGTCAGCGCCAAGCGGGTGCAGGTGGCGTTGCGGTATTGGCGTTTGGCGCGCCGCTGTCGTTAGCGTTGGAAGCCGCACGCGAGCATGACATCACAGTGGTGGATATGCGCTTCGTCAAGCCGTTGGATGAAGCTCTGGTACTGCAGATGGCGCAGCAACACGACCGGCTCGTAACGTTGGAAGAGAACGTCATTGCTGGTGGCGCTGGTAGTGCGGTATTGGAGTGTTTAGCCCGTCATGGCAATACGACGCCAGTGACCACCCTAGGCTTGCCTGATCGCTTTATTGAACACGCCAGCGTGGCGCAGCAAAAAGCGGATGCTGGCCTAACCTTGGAGCGCTTGCTGGCGGTGTTGTAAACCAGCATCAGTGGCCATGCCTGATCAGCTATGCTGACAGCAATGTTAATCATCGCTGGAGAAGGCAATGTCGTTGGATGCAAGCGCTGAAAAACAAGGCCATGTATTGATCGTTGATGATGAAGAGGCGGTATGTCAGTCGTTGAAGCGGCTGCTGCGTCGCCACTACGCGGTTAGCACCGCCGCGAGTGGCGCCGAGGCCATTGAGCTGTTGGATGCGGCCTCCTTCGACGTGATTCTCTCAGATATGCGCATGCCAGGCATGAGTGGTGCTGATCTGTTAGCGCACTGTCGCCAGCATTACCCCGATATGATTCGCATTTTGGTGACGGGCTATTCCGACTTGGAATCTGCCGTGCGCGCCATCAACGAAGGGCAAATTTATCGCTACGTTGCCAAGCCATGGGATAACGACGAGCTGCGCCAGCTGGTGGCGGAGGCGGTTGAAATTCGTACCTTGCGCAGTGCCAACCAGTCCCTCAATCAACATATTGTTCATCAAAATGACGAGCTGGCACGTCTGAACCAGCAACTGCAGAACAGCAATGAGCAGCTGGAGGCGAAGGTCGGTGAGCGCGAGCAGCAGCTGTTAGCCTCTAATCGCAAGCTGCGCGAGGATATGCGTTCGGTGCTCCATATGTTGGTGTCGCTGATTGAGCATCGCATTGGCGGCGAGCGCGGTACCAGTGCTAAGGCGGCGCACCTAGCGCGGGAGTTCGCTCGTGATGCTGACATGAGTCGACCGGAGCGGGAGGATCTCTACATTGCTGCCCTGCTGCGTGACATTGGCAAGGTACCCATGTCGGATCAGGTGATGAGTAAGTCGCTGACGCAGATGAGCATCAGTGAGCGTCAGGAGTATGCCCGTTTTCCTGAGTGGGGGCAGTCGATGTTGATGATGTATGAGCCTTTGGCGGGGGCTGCCAATATCATTCGCTCGCATATGGAGCTGTACAGCGGCAAAGGCTTTCCCGACAAGCTCACTGGCGCTGCGATTGCGCGCTCTGCCCGTGTGCTGCGCATTGTCGCCGATTATGTCGATTTGCAGCACACCCATAACTTTCTGGGTGAAACCCTGGAGCCGGCAGAAGCGCAGCAATACCTGTTAAAAATGGCTGGGCAGCGTTACGACCGTGAGTTAGTGGACATTTTTATGGAGGTGCTAGAGCGGGTCGATGGCCGCTTTGCGCCTAAGCAGGTGCGTTTACCGATTGCTGAAGCTCAGGCCGGCATGGTACTGAGTGGACCGCTGGTATCCCCTGCAGGTGTGGTGCTGTTATCTGAGGGCACCTGCCTAACTGAGCACCATATTCGCAAGCTACAGGAGCTGATGGTGCAGTTTGAGGGCCACGATATCGCCATTCATATTCATAATGATGATCCCGCGGCACCGTCGCACAAGGGGGAAAATCAGCCTTCGGGCTCGTCGTCCTGATGGCTGAGCATATGGCCAAGCTTGCTGGCTTTGGTCGCCAGGTAGGCATCGTTATGCGGGTTGCGGCCAACCTCTAGCGCCACGCGTTCGACCACATCCACCCCGGCGGATGACAGTGCTTTAACTTTGCGCGGATTGTTGGTCATCAGTCGAATGGCGTCGATCTGTAAGTGCGACAACATCGGCTGGCACATGCTGTAGTCGCGCATATCGGCGCCAAAGCCCAACTGCTCGTTGGCTTCTACGGTATCGGCGCCCTGATCTTGCAGGTTGTAAGCACGAATCTTGTTTAGCAGGCCGATGCCCCGTCCTTCTTGGCGCAAATATAAGATCACGCCGCGCCCAGCCGCCGACACTGCCTGCAAGGCGGCTTCTAGTTGATAGCCACAATCACAACGCATGCTGTACAGTGCATCGCCAGTCAGGCATTCAGAATGAGCGCGCGCCAATACCGGCTCGCCATTGCCAATATCGCCCATGGTCAGAGCGACGTGTTCTTTGCCGGTGGCGGTTTCTTCAAAGCCGTGCATGGTAAACACACCAAAGGGCGTGGGCAGTTTGGATGAAGCGACGTAGCGGATGTTCAAGGGCGTTTCCCTCAGGGGTCAAACAGGGCGCGTCATATTACCAGCGACGTCGTTGTAATCCTACGTCGAGATTGATTGTTCCGGCATTCAAATCAGACCGTTACCATAGAGGCATGTTCAATAACGGGTGGCAGCGATGATTTGGCTGATTCTTGTGTTGCTGATCTTGGCGCTGCTACTGGGCCCGAGCTGGTGGGTGCGGCGGGTGATGCAACGTCACAGTGGTGAGCGAGCCGATTTTCCGGGCAACGGTGGCGAAATGGCACAGCACCTTATTAACAAGCTGCAGCTAAACGGTGTGGGCCTAGAAGGCACTGAGCACGGCGATCATTACGACCCCAGTGCGCGCATGGTGAGGTTGTCGAAAGATAACTTAAGCGGCAAGTCGCTCACCGCAGTGGCCGTGGCGGCACATGAGGTGGGCCATGCCATGCAACACGCGCAAGGCGAGTCGCTGTTTCGATTGCGTACCTTGCTGGCCCATGTGGCTCTGTGGTCAGAGCGCATCATTCCGGTATTGCTGTTGGCGCTGCCGTTGTTGGCTTGGTGGCAGCCAGGGTTGTCACGCTGGAGTCTTATTTTGGCCATTGCGGCGATGTTGATTTCAACCTTGGTGCATTTGGTGACCCTGCCGGTGGAATGGGATGCCAGCTTTGGCAAAGCGCTGCCTTGGCTGCAACAGGGGGGCTATTTAAGTGAGCAAGATATGCAAGGGGCTAAGCAGATATTGCGTGCTGCAACACTGACGTACGTTGCTGGCTCGTTAATCAGTTTGCTGAACGTCTGGCGCTGGTGGCGCTATTTTAGATAGCGGCCGGTAAAGTCGGCCGCTGTATGGCTGTTTTAAGCGCTGCAGTTTTCTTACAGGTCGTAAAAGCCTTTGATGGTTTTACCGACAATTTTAGCGCCTTTGGTCGCTACATTGGTGGCCACGTCGTATTCGTAAACGTGTGCGCCGTCTGGCGTTTCAATGCTCAGGTAGACCTTGCCGTCGATGACTTCCAATGGCGATGTCCAGCGTTTTTGATGCATCGGCACACCTTCCACGTCGGTGACGGTTTGTTCTTCCAGGTCGATCAGTACCAGCTTCATGGTGTGGAAGTCTTTGCCAAACGCCGACCAAGAAACCTGATCGGCGGCTTCGTTAGCGGTCAGAATGCGTGCTAATACCTTGTTGCCACCGATAGACGAGAACCAGAAGATTCGTCCGCCGTCGGTTTTTTCACTGATATTGAGGAAGTAGTCGGCGTCGAACTCGGTTTCGCCGCTATTAATGCGCAAAATACCGGACGGCGTTTCTGAGTTGCTGCTGAAACCTGCCGCAATGGCGCCCACGCCACCATGAGACATGGTGTAAATGTCGCCGTTTTCCAGGCGAATCATATTGGTGGGGTTGCCGTTAACGCCAATGTGGCCAGTGCGCTCATCGCTGATAATTTTCAGTGGCTCGGCGTTGTCGGTCAGTGGGTAATCGTACACCGCGACAAAAGCGGTATCTTGCTCGTCAGTGCGATAGTTAGTGCCGCCGGCGCTGTCGTCCCATTTATGGAATGCAACAAACAATTTATCGCCTTCGACTGCCAGACCGGAAGCCGCGGCGACGGTGCCTTCACCGCGCACACCGGTGTCTTTATGGTGAATGGTGTAAGACGTTTTTGCGGTTGCCTGACCGGTTTGCGCATCCAGTGTATACAACACGCTGGGAACATGAGCGCCGCTGCGTGGCTGGTCTGTCGCTAGCAATGTCTCGCTGCCAATGTGACCAAAGACTTCCGGCGTTTCGTCAAACAAGAAGGTATTAATTTTTTCCAGATCGCCGCCATCGTTGGCTTGGTAAGCGTTCATTTCCTTATTGCCGTAACCGGAAATAAATAAGGTATCACCAACGGCGTAGTAGAAGTTCCAGCTGGTTTGCTCGTAGCCAGCGCCTTGTGCCGAAATGGCGTCGGTTTTGAGATCTTCTTGTTGAATTAAGTATTCGATCTGGTCAGCAGAGTTAGACGCCGATACTTTAAATGACATGGTAATTGGATCACCGCTGTTGTCGCTACTGCTGCTATCGCTGCCACAGCCTGTCATGGCGGCCAATACGGCCAAGGTTAATGCGCTTCTCTTAAACATGGTTCTTCCTCTTAGTTAGTAGGCAAAACGGACTTTGACGTAATAGGCTCGACCCGGCTTTTGGATTTTGAAGTTGTCATACAGTGCTTCGTCGGTGAGGTTGCTGACGGTGAGCGAGGCGCTCATGTCGATGTTCGACAGCACGTATTCCAGCTCCAGGTCGTAGGAGGTTTGTGATGGGATTTTGTCTTTTTGATCTTTATCGCCATCGCTTTCCCAGCGCAGGTAATATTCATTAACGAAGCGGCTGGTGGCATAAATAGAAATTTTGTCGAAATTATCGCGATGATGCGTCCAACCCAGGCGTGCGTTGGCAAAAAAGTAAGGTGTGTTGGGAATTCGATCACCGCGATGCAAATTCTCCGAGCCGTCGAAATCCTGCGGTGTTTGGTCGGTGATGTCCTGGTAGGTCATATTGACGTGGGCGCTGTAGCTGTCTTGGTAATCGACCGTGGTCGACAGCTCTAAGCCTTTGGCTAGGACTTCGCCTAAGTTTTCGTAGCGGCCGCGAATGACCTCGGACGGGTTGTAATAAATAAAGTGACTGGCGTCGCGATGAAAGGCGTTTATCTCTGCACCTAAATACCAGGCATTGAGCATGGCGCCATAGTTGGCGCTGAGGTTGGTGTTGGTGCTTTGCTCCGGTTCTAACTCAGGGTTTGGCAATACAAACTGACCGTTGCCGAGCATCTCGTTGGGCTCGGCGATGCGGTAGGCTTTTTCACGTGAAAATTTAACCGTGGTGCTGTCCCAGGGTTGATATTGCAACGCTAGGCCGAAGCCGTTGGCACTGCCGGTTTCTTTGCTGGTGACAAAGCGTTGGTTGAAACTTTCTGTGCGTACTGAACTGACTTCTCCTTCATAGACGTAGTGCTTCCAAAACACCGTGCTGCGCAAGCGCTCATCAAAAAATGTCTGGCTGCTATCTAGGGCGAATACGCTCTTGGTGAGCTGATTGGTACCGGCTAATAGGGTGGAGTCGGGTTGCAGTGAGTCATCGCCGGAGCGGTCGGTGCGATTAAACGACAAAGCACTGCCAAGGCTGAACTGATCGGTTAGGTGATAGCGGCCAGAAAAGTTGGCGCGCAGTAAATCGTCGCTGACGGTTAAGCGGCTGCGATTGCCCACTTCGCCCAGTTGCTCACTTCTTGGTGTGTAAGAGCCATCCCACTGATAACGGCGCGACGCGGTATCGACATAGGACTCGTCGACTTGGCCCTTGAGCAAATAGCTGGTGAGGGCAAAGTCATCGCCGCTGAATTTATACACCAGGGTCGACAACCAAGTGCGGTTGGTGCTGTGGTACTGGCCATACACCTGATTCACCGTGGTGGTGGGGTGCTGCAGCTCGTTGCGGTTCACTGCGCTGGTTAGGCCCAGTGATAATTCATCGGCCCAGGTACGATGGCCCAGCCCCAACTTGGCACTGAGCATGTGTGAGCGGTAGGCGTCATGAAAACGGCGCACGCTGCCGCTTTGTTGCACGTTGCCTAGCTCGTCGGTGACCGGTGCATTATCGATTTCGTAGTCATTATCCGAGTGGTTAAAAAAGCCACTGAGGCGTGCAAATGCACCGCTCTTGCTATGACTGTGTTGACTGTTAAAAGAGCTGCGCAAGGTATTAAAGGAGCCGTAGCTGGCGGCGCCGTTAAAGTAATCTTCATTGCCTGCCGGGGTAATAATATTTACCGCACCGCCCAGAGCGTCGGCACTGAGCGAAATGGGTACGACGCCTTTGTACACATCCAAGCGCTCGGCCACGTTAACGGGCAGATCGCCAATGCGCAGCGCGCTGCCGAACGCTTCCATCGGAATGCCATCGAGAAAATAGCGCACTTGGTTGCCCGACAAACCGTTAATCGACAGCTCTGAGTCCGATCCCAGTGCGCCGCGCTGGCGGACAATAATGCCGGGGCTGCTATTGAGAATTTGCTGCAAGTCTTTGCTGAAGTTAAAAAACTCCGCCGTATCGATGGCACTCAGGTTGAACCCGGTGTCTGCCACGTCGATGGAAGTTTCAGGGGCACTGCCTGAAGTGACGGTGACGGTTTCTAAATCAGCATGGCCGGGCTCTTTCGCCGTCACGTGGGTAGCAGCGCCGAGCACGGGCAAGCACAGGCAGGACAGCAGTTGATGTACAGACAGGCGAGAAGATGGCATTGAGCGACAGCCCCAATCAGTCAAATTAGGGCTGAGGAGTTTAATACAAAGACTTATGCAAATGATATAGATTATCGTTTATATTTTGAGCGAAAGAACGCCAAGCTTACGCTTGATCATGTTGCAGTCACAGCGAAGGCCGTTGTGCATTAAAGCCAAGCCTGGGGCACCTCTGATTTAGGCGTAATGAGTGAGGCAAGCGGGTGGCGATAGGGATAAAAAAAGCGCCGGCCACCCTCATAGCCAGCGCAGATCATCAGCACAACTGATACGGCATAGCCTACGTCAGTTGCGCGTGGCAAGCCTGTGACGGGATGTCGCAGCTCTGTGACCGAGCGTATATTTTAGGGCGAATGGAAAGCGCCACTGCAAAGCGTTGTTGGCAGCCGAGATCTTCATAAAGAGCACAGGGTGGTTATTTATTGAACCGCTATGAGCCTTCTGCTACTATCCGCAGCCCTTTATCTGCCGCTGGCTTGCCGGCGGCAGACTCCTTGCCTTACCGGATGGGCCGGAAGGCTATAAACCCATAAGGAGTTGACAATGCGTCACTACGAAATCGTTTTTCTGGTACACCCAGATCAAAGCGAACAAGTACCAGCCATGGTAGAGCGTTACACCAACAGCATCGAAGGTGCTGGCGGTAAAATCCACCGTTTCGAAGACTGGGGTCGTCGTCACCTGGCATACCCAATCAACGACATCCATAAAGCACACTACATTCTGATGAACGTTGAATGTTCACAAGAAGTGCTGGATGAGCTGACTACTAACTTCCGTTACAACGATGCGGTTCTGCGTAACATGGTTATTCGTCGCGATGAAGCTGTGACTGAGCTGTCACCAATCAAAGCGGCTGAAAGCCGTGAAGATCGTCGCCGCGAAGCTCGCAGCGAAGAGCGTGCAGCTGAGCCAAAAGCTGAAGAAGCCGCGGACGCTACTGAAGCGAACGCAGAAGAATCTACTGCTGACGAAAGCGCAGAGTAATAGGAGTTTTAGTCATGGCACGTTTTTTCCGTCGTCGTAAGTTCTGCCGTTTCACCGCTGAAGGTGTTTCTGAGATCGACTACAAAGATCTGGATACTCTGAAAGGCTACATCACTGAAACTGGCAAAATCGTACCAAGCCGTATCACTGGTACCCGTGCTAAGTATCAGCGTCAGCTGTCTACTGCGATCAAGCGCGCGCGCTACATCGCATTGCTGCCGTACACGGATCAGCACGACAAGTAAGTTCTAAGCTGCCTGCGCCGTTCACGGCGTCAGCCGCGTCAACGTAGGCAGCGAATTAGGATTTTAGTGATGAAAGCACTGGCTCAATGGGCCATGTCCGGTCGCACACAGGCAACTGTGGTGGCCGGAGTTGCGTTAGCCGTGCCGCTAGCCTTCTGGGTGGGTGCGGCCATCATTGCGTTGGTGATTCTGCGTCAGGGCCTGAGCGAAGGTAGCCAGGTATTGATGTGGGCTTCGCTACCAGCCATTACTTGGCTGGCCATGGGGGATCCAACCCCCTTGCTGACGGCACTGGGAACAGCGCTGTCGGCCTTGGTTTTGCGCAATGCCATACGCTTAGATTGGGCGATCAGTGCCACCGTGCTGTTTGGTATCGGTGTGTATGTGAGCCTGCCGTTGTTGATGTCAGAGGTAATGCCTCTGGTGGTCAGCAACAGCGAAGCCGCAGTGGCGGAGGCGTTAAAAAGTCAGCCTGAAGCGTTGGCCCAAGTCACGCCCTTCGTAGCCCCCTTGATCAGTGGTGGGCTGGCGGCACTGTTTGTACTGATCATTAACCTGTGTCTGTTATTGGGACGCTACTGGCAGAGTGCCTTATACAACCCAGCTGGGTTTGGCACTGAATTTAAGCAGTTGCGGTTGCCCGCGGCAGTGGCAGTACCAAGTGTGTTGGTGCTGTTGATGGCCGGGCAGTTACAGCCTCAGTTCGCCGGGCTGGTGCCGATTTTAACGGTGCCTTTGTTTCTGGCTGGGCTGGCGCTTATCCATGGCGCGGTCGCGAAAACCGCTGCCAGTCCGATTTGGTTGACGGTCACCTACCTCAGCCTGCTGTTCTTCGGGCCATACATGTACACATTACTAATTTTCGTAGCGTTGCTGGACAGTCTGATGGACATCCGTGCGCGACTAAAAGACACGGCGTCGGATGATTAACCGCGCCCTGTAATGAGGAATTGAAGATGCAAATTATTCTGCTGGAAAAAATCGCCAAGCTGGGCGAACTGGGTGAGCAAGTAACCGTTAAGCCAGGTTACGCGCGCAACTTCCTGTTCCCACAAGGTAAGGCCGTACCTGCCACCAAAACAAACGTTGCTGAGTTTGAAGCACGTCGCGCTGATCTTGAAAAAGCCGCTGCTGAAAAACTGGCAGCTGCTGAGTCACGCAAAGAGAAAATCGAAGAAATCGAATTGTCTGTTGCCGTTAAAGCGGGCGATGAAGGCAAGCTGTTCGGTTCTCTGGGCAACCGTGACATCGCTGAGCTGGCGTCAGAAGCAGGCGTTGAACTGGCGAAAGCCGAAGTTCGTATGCCACAAGGTCCTATTCGCAACGTTGGCGAATACGACATTGCTATCCACCTGCACGCAGAAGTGGAAGCGACTCTGAAGCTGCACGTTGTAGCTGAATAAGTCGTTCTGTCACGGCCATGAGTCGTGACAGATGATGCAGGAAAAGGCACTATTGGGCTGCCCCAATGGTGCTTTTTTTTGCCTTTCATTTTCCCATCACTTGGTGATCGACACGGTTATGAACGACGAGCACGAAAGCGCATCTCTGCGTACCCCACCGCATTCCGTTGAAGCTGAGCAATCTGTGTTAGGCGCATTGATGCTGGACGAACGCGCCTGGGAGGATGTGTCCGAAAGTCTCGACGACAACGATTTTTATCGCCATGACCATCGGCTGATATTCCGCGCCATTACCCATTTGGTGTCGCAAGAACAGCCACTTGATGTGGTCACGGTGGCCGAAGAGCTGGAAGAGCGCTCGCAGCTGGAAAAAGTTGGCGGTGCGGCTTACTTGAGTCAGCTGGTTGATATGACGCCAGCCATCGACAACTGCGCCGCTTACGCCACCATTGTGCGCGAGCGGGCGCAGCAACGGCGCTTGATCGAAGCCGCCAGCGACATGATGCAGCGTGCCTACGAGCCCGACGGTGCCGACTCGCTCACCTTGCTGTCGGATGCGGAAAAGGCGATTGCACAAATTGCCGAAGGCAACCGCAAAGACGGTGGCCCGCAAGTCGTGGGGCCAATCCTTAAGAACACCCTCGATCAGCTCGATGAAATGTTCAACCAGCCCGACGGCCTAACCGGCATCACCACGGGCTTTACCGACATCGATTCGCGCACCTCCGGGCTGCAAAAGGCGGATTTAGTCATTGTCGCCGCGCGTCCATCCATGGGTAAAACCACGTATTCGATGAACCTGGTGGAAAACGCCTTGTTGGCCACCAAGCGCCCATGCTTGGTGTTCAGTATGGAGATGCCGTCGGAATCCATCGTCATGCGGATGCTGTCGTCGCTGGGGCGCATCGACCAGTCCCGTATTCGTAGTGGCAAGCTGATCGAAGAGGATTGGCCCAAGCTGTCGGCGGCGGTCAATATGCTCAAAGATTTACCGCTTTACATCGATGACACACCGGCACTGACGCCGCAAGAGATGCGTGCCCGGGCGCGTAAGGTGTATCGCGAAAACAACAATGACTTGGGCATGATCATGGTCGACTACCTGCAGCTGATGCGGGTGTCAGGGCCATCTGAAGGCCGGACGCAAGAGATCTCAGAAATCTCGCGCACACTGAAAGCCATTGCGAAAGAATTTAACTGCCCGATGGTGGCGCTATCGCAGTTGAACCGATCGCTGGAACAACGGCCTAACAAGCGTCCAGTGATGTCTGACTTGCGTGAATCGGGCGCCATCGAGCAGGACGCCGATATCATTCAGTTCATTTACCGCGATGAAGTGTACAACGAAGATACGCCCGATAAAGGCGTGGCGGAAATCATCACAGGTAAGCACCGTAACGGCCCGATTGGCAGCGATCGACTGGCCTTTATTGGTAAATACACCCGCTTTGAAAATCTGGCGCACGGTTATGGCGGTGACGACGAATATTAATGCGTCGCCGCGGTGCCAGATCAGTCTACCAATAGGAATCGCATGAAGTTTACTCCCGAATTGTCCTTTGCCGGCGGCCGGGTGCGTCCGCTAGAGGCGAGCGACATCGCCGCCATCATTGAGCTGTATCAGCACCCCGAGTTGCCTGGCCAGCGGCCATTGGACCCGCAATCAGAGCAAGCGCAGCAGCAAATCGAACGCATGATCGAGTTGAGCGTGCAAATGGCGGCCACCCAGCGCGGCATGATGTGGGCGCTGGAAATCGACGGCCAGTTGCTGGGTCTGGTCAGTGCTTACGATTGGCAGCCTTCGGCATTGCGCACCATGTTGCGAGTGGATGGCTTACCGGCTTTGCAAGATGAACATCGCGCCGCCGCTTTGCAGGTCTGTATGGACTTCTTGGCCAGCAAGTATCACCTGCGCAACTTTGGCTATCAGTGGGTGGCTGGGCAGGCTGAGGCCATTAAAGCCATGCTGCAGCAGCTCGGTTTTGAGCATACCGCCACCTTGCGCGATGGCTGGCGCTGCAGCGATAATCGCTTTGCCGATGTTGAGCAGTTTCATCTGCTGCGCTCGGAGGCCAAGCCTGTGCCAGGGCGTTTGGGCGAGCAAGATAACCCGGGTCAAAACCTAGAAAAATCTTTCCACGCACCGGGGGAATCATCATGAATTGGAATTTTACCGCGGGCGATTTTCAGCTGCGCTTACCGGTCACGGATGAAGACGGCGATGCCGTCTATGAGCTGCTCAAAGACGCCAGCCGCCGCGCCCATTTGCCGGCCTTGCCCCTCGATGTGAGCGCTCAAGCACTGGATGATTTGCGCCGCTGGGCACTGCGTTTTCAATCGCGTGAAGCCGCCTGCTGGCTAATCGAACAGCAAGGCCAGCTGCGTGGCCGCATTGGCTTGCAGCACATCAACTGGATGACGCTGTCGGCGCAGTTGTGGTGGGAGCTGGATGACGACTTGGCGCTCGCCGATATGCAGCAAGTCGTGCCGGCAGTCGTGGCGTTTTGCCATCGTGAGCTGGGGCTGCACCGCATCGAAGTGCGCCTGCGCCGCGAGGCGACGAGGCATCTAGAGCTGGCCCAGGAACTGGGATTTGTTCATGAAGGCTATTTGCCAGCGCAGCTGGAGTTTGAAGGCGACAGTGTGGATTTGGAGCTGTTCAGTCAATTAGCGGCGCGCGTTTAGCGCTCTGGCTTCGTTCTGTCGCGTGCCAATGGAGCCACCATTACCGGCGAGGCACGCCTCGCCAGAGAACTTGGATGGCCCACTGCAAGCATGTGAACTCCTGACTACTAAGCCTCGTTTTCATCACGCACATTAACCAGGATGTCGCCGTCCCAGTCTTGCTCAACGCTGACCACCATGGGCCGGCAGCATACCTGGCAGTCTTCAATGTACTCTTGCTGCGGCTCGGATGGGTCGACCAAAATGGTCAACGGCTCGCCGCAATAGGGGCAGTGAATCCCATGCTCTTGTTGCTGGTGTAATTCAGGTGGTTGCTCCATCATGTGCTCCGCGATGTGGGGCGTGTTTCAATACGCGCCGTGGGGTTGATGTCTTAAATTGGATAACCCAATCTGGGCCTTCATTCTTATCGCATGGAGGCTCCAATGCGTGCTTTAGTTCCTTTTCTTTGTGCTTGCCTGGCTTGGTCGAACGCCCAGGCTCAACTAGGTTTATCGGTGCAAGTGCTTGATTGCGGCACCTTAGTCAGTCGCAATGTCTCCATGTTTAATAGCAACATAGAAACCGGCACGGAAAAAGTCTTGGCCAACAGCTGCTATCTGGTACGCCACCCAGAGGGCACACTGCTATGGGACACCGGCATGACTGATGAGCTGGCGAAGTTGCCCGATGGCAAAGAGATGTGGGATGGCGCCTTTCACGTGTCGATGACAAAAACCTTATTGGGCCAGCTGCAAGAGCAGGGCGTGAGCCCGGAGCAAATCGACTATTTAGCGCTGTCGCACCTGCACTCGGATCACACGGGCAACGCCAATGCCTTTGCTAAATCCACTTGGTTGGTGCAACGCAGTGAGCACAAGGTGTCGACGGGTAAAAAAGCGCGCCAATACGGTTTTAAGCAAGGCGATTACAACCGTCTGCGCAAGGTGAAAAAACTCAATGGCGATCACGATGTGTTTGGCGACGGCTCGGTGGTGATTGTGCGCACCCCTGGGCATACCCCGGGCCATCAATCGCTGCTGCTGAAGCTAGAACAGCATGGTCCTGTGGTGCTGAGTGGTGATTTGTACCATTTTCAGCGCAATCACGATGAGCGCGCAGTGCCATCTTTTAATGCCGATGCCGGTGATACCCGCGCTTCCTTCGATAAACTCGATGAGCTGATTAAAGAAACCGGAGCCGAGCTGTGGATTCAGCATGACAAGCCCCAGTTTGATCGCTTGATGGCGGGCGGCACCGGCGAGCAGCCCGGGCTGTACTTTTAGCTCTGGAGGTCTAGCTCTGGAGTCTAAAACTGCCACTCGCCTTTCAGCCAAGCGGTGCGGCCCGGTTCATTTACTCGAGTGGTGACGGTGTAGTCGGCAAGCTCAGCGCCGGCCTTGGATAAGTGCTCGCCATAGGCACGGTCAAACAGGTTATCGATGCCAGCGCTTAAGGTAACTGCCGCTAGCGGTTGCCAGCTGGCATTGACGGACAGCACGGCAAAGCCAGGCGTTTTGCCAATGTCCTGACCCACAATATTGCCTTGGCCAATGGCCACGCGATTTTGATCATCCACCAAGCGCAGTAACAGACCGCTGCTCCACTGACGAGCACGGTAGCTGAGTCCGAGGCGAGCTTCTAAAGGGGGTTGCTGCGCCAGTGGTCGGCTATCTGTGTCGTTAACGGCGTGCACCCAAGCCAGGGTGGCCAAGCCATGCCAACGATGGCTGAGCTGATACTGCCAATCACTTTCCAGGCCCCAGCTGCGGGCATCGATAGAGCGTGCGTTAGATGCAGACGCACTGACGTCAGGTAGTTGCTCAATCAGAATGTAATCTTGATGCCAGGCATAAAAAGCCGACACAGAGCCCTTAAGTTCCGCCTGTTGCCAATGGCCGCCTAAGTCAATTTGGGTGAGGTGCTCGCTGTTGACGTCAAAGGTACTGTCATGGTCGGGCTGCCCTGGGCTGCGGGTGCGCTCCCAAAAATCAGCGCTGCGTTGGCTATGGCCGATGCCGGCATAGCTGCTGAGCTGCTCATTCCAAACGCTCTGGTAACGCGCAAAACCACTCACCAGGGTTTGCTGCTGCTGATCGCCGCTGGTGCTTTTGTTGCGGCGCCGATCAAAGGCCTTGTGCTGATCAACACGGAGCCCAGCATAAAGCCCTTGCTCACCGGCTGGCTGGTATTCCAGCCACGCCCCGGCTTGCTCATGATCGATGCTGTGCTGGCGTGCGACTGTGTCTATGTCTGGGGTGTTCATCATGTGCATGGCTTTGCGCAGGCGATGGCTGTCATCCTGCCAGTTAAAGCCAAGGCTCCAGTGCTGCTGCCAATCAAACTCAAGGCGAGCACCGCGGGTCTGGCGGTCTGGGTTGCTGACCATCTTTTTGCCCGTATTCGCGCGCAGCGAAAAGTTATCCATCACATGGTCGATGTAATGGTTGTAGAGGCTCAATTGCCACTGTTGCAGAGGCCCTGATGTCGTTTGCTGTTGCCACAATAGCTGGTGATATTCGCGCTCAAAGGCGGCGCCATCCATACCGCGATCGGCGTAGCGCGCTTCGCCATCGCTGCGACTGGTGGTGAGCTGCAGCAGGCTGTGGGTGGAAGGGGTCCAACCCAGTGTCATATCGCCGCTCCAGCGCTGATAAGCCGAGTGCACCTCATTGCCGTTGCCATCTTGGTAGTTGTTGGCATCGCTGCGGCTGCCGTCCAAGCGTACGTAACCTAACGCCTGTGCACCGCTGAGGCTGACGATTTGGTCGCTGCGATCGGCACTGCCTTGCACGGCGCTGAGGTAACCGTGCAAGCCAGATTCAGGGCGCAGGTCGCGCTCAAAACGCACCACACCGGCGCTATGGCCGCTGCCATGGCGCACACTTTGCGGCCCTTTCATGACCACCACGTCATCGTAGGCGGCGGGGTAGATGTAAGCGGTGGGTGGATCCATGCGGCCGCCACAGCCGCCGAGCAGAGTATCGCCATCCACCAAGATGCCAAGACGCGAGCCGGCCATGCCACGCAATACTGGGTCGCCATCGGCACCCCCTTTGCGAATCACACTAAAGCCAGCAATGGTTTTTAACAGATCGGCACCGTCGTGCGCCGGGATGGGCTGGCGCGCGGCTTTGGGGTCCGTTGACACCTGCAACGCCGTCTCTGAGCTGGGGGCGGTAATCACCACCGGGCTAAGATCGGTGTGTGCCGTGGCCAGCAAAGGAGCAACAATGAGTGGAAAACCAAGCATGAGGGGAAAGCTAAGATAAGTGCCGCGCATAAATAGGATCCGCCAATAAAAACGGCGCCACTATAAAAAAACAGCGCCGAGCTGGCGTGTGACAGGGTGTCGCAGTAAGACGCAGAAGCTTGCGCTAAATCAAGGGTGCTTTACCTGACACGGTCTAATCCCCGACAATGATGGCCTGCTTAATAAGGTGAACAGTATGACCACGCGCATCGCCATCAATGGCTTTGGCCGTATTGGCCGCTGCATTCTTCGCGCCCTCTATGCCAACGGCTATCGCCAGAACCTTCAGGTGGTGGCCATCAACGAGCTGGCGGACATCGACTCCATCAGCTACATGCTGCGCTACGACAGCACCCATGGCCGCTTCCCGGGTACCGTCAGTGTGGCGGATGAACGCCACTTGATGGTCAATGGCGATCGCATTTGCATGCGCCACGAAGCCGACCCGCAGCAACTTGACTGGCAGGCGTTAGATATCGATCTGGTGTTGGAGTGCAGCGGCCAGATCAAATCCCGTGCCGAGGCCGAGGTGCACTTGCAGCGCGGTGCGCGCAAGGTGCTGATTTCTAACCCGGCCGATGCCGATGTGGATAACACCATTATTTATGGCCTTAACCATGACACCCTGACCGAGGAGCAGCGCATCGTTTCTAACGGTTCATGCTCAACCAACTGTTTATTGCCCATTTTGACGGTGTTAGATGAAATCTGGGGCATTGAAGCTGGGGTCACCACCACCATTCATTCGGCCATGAATGATCAACCCGTGATAGATGCTTATCACTCGGATTTGCGTCGTACCCGTGCCGCGGGGCAAAGCATTATTCCCGTCGATACCGGCCTGCCTAAGGGCATCGCGCGCTTACTGCCACATTTGGATGGCCGCATGGAAAGCCTGCATGTGCGGGTGCCGACCATTAATGTGTCGGCGTTGGATTTGAGTTTGCAGCTCAGGCAAGCGGTCACGGTGGAAGCGGTGAATGAGCAGCTAACGCGTGCTGCCGAGCAGCGTTTTCCTGGGGTGTTGGGCATTGCCAACGAAGCTCACGCCTCCATCGACTTTAATCAGGACCCACGCTCGGGGGTGGTGGATGCCACCCAAACTCGGGTCAGCGGCGAGCGTTTGCTGAAGTTGTTGGTGTGGTTTGATAACGAGTGGGGCTTTGCCAATCGCATGTTAGATACCGCCGAGTGCATGACGCGCTGACCGTCTTGCCTGCGTCATTCGCGGCCTCAGTACTGGGGCCGCTCTTGCCTTGCTGCTATACTCCCGCCCCGATTTTGACCATCTGCCAAGCGGCAATTGATGAGGTAGCTATGACTGTTTTGAAAATGACCGACCTCGACTTGAAGGGCAAGCGGGTTCTGATTCGTGAAGATCTGAATGTGCCGGTAAAAGACGGCAAGGTAACGTCCGATGTGCGCATTCGTGCCTCATTGCCGACCATTCAGCACGCGCTGGAGGCCGGTGCCAAAGTCATGGTGATGTCTCACTTGGGCCGCCCGACGGAAGGCGAATACGCCGATGAGTTTTCCATGCAGCCTGTGGCTGAGCATATAGGCGGTTTGCTGGGTCGCAGCGTTAATGTGATTAAAGATTTCTCTGCCGGCATCGACGTGGCCGACGGTGAGTTGGTACTGCTGGAAAACGTACGCTTTAACCCAGGCGAGAAAAAAGACACAGACGAGTTGGCCCAAGCGTATGCGGCTTTGTGTGACGTGTTTGTGATGGACGCCTTTGGCACAGCGCACCGTGCTCAAGCCTCGACGCACGGCGTGGCCAAGTTTGCCCCAGTTGCTTGCGCTGGCCCACTGCTGGCGGCGGAGTTGGATGCCTTGGGCAAAGCGCTGGATAAGCCGGCACGCCCTCTGGTGGCGATTGTTGGTGGCTCTAAGGTATCGACCAAATTGGAAGTGCTGGAAAGCCTGTCTGACATCTGCGATCAAATCATCGTCGGTGGCGGCATTGCTAATACCTTCTTGGCTGCGGCTGGCAAGCCAGTGGGCAAATCTTTGTACGAAGCGGATTTAATTCCGGCGGCAAAAAAACTGATGGAAAAAGTCTCCATTCCTGTGCCGACGGATGTGGTCTGTGGCAAAGAGTTTTCTGAAAGCGCTGAAGCGATGCTGAAGTCGGCTGATGACGTGGCCGAAGACGATATGATTTTTGATATCGGCCCGGATTCTGCCAAGGCACTGGCGGAGCAGTTAAAAGAAGCCAACACCATTATCTGGAACGGTCCGGTGGGCGTATTTGAATTTGACCAGTTTGGCGAAGGCACGAAAGCGCTGTCATTGGCCATTGCTGAGTCGGATGCTTTCTCCATTGCGGGCGGTGGCGATACCTTGGCGGCGGTGGATAAGTATGAAATTGCCGAGCAGGTGTCTTATATTTCAACCGGCGGCGGTGCTTTCTTGGAGTTTGTTGAAGGCAAAACTTTGCCCGCGGTAGCTGTATTGGAGCAGCGTGCTAAAGGCTAAATTTGCGTTACATTATGGTTGAAAAAAGCCGGCGATTTCGCCGGCTTTTTATTGGTTAGAAAGCGCTATTTGCGCCAGCATATCTTCGCCATCGTCATCCATACCGACTTCGATAAAACCAAAGCTGGCGTAAAAATGCTTCGCTACAGGGTTGTTGGGGTTATAGCAGATTTCGATGTAGGAAAGATTGGAATCTTGCTGGATTTCCTGCAAAGCCAATGTCATTGCCTGGCGGCCAATGCCCTGACGCTGATGTGCTTGATCCACCATAAAGCGATAGATGGAGACCTTGTTAGGCGATTCATAAACCCACATAAAAAAACCCACGGCTTCATCGTTTAGATAAATGCCCCGAGTAATGTGGCCATCATTGTAGGCCGCCTCCACCAATGACCACATATTGCAGGCCACAAAGGCTTCCTGCTCGGGAGCGACATCCAGGTCGCAAATCGCTTCATAGTTGTCGGCTGTAACTGGGCGTAAAGACAGTGTCATACGCATTTCCATTAAAAGGGAAAGGACTGTCTGAGGCCGAGACCGCAAAAATTCAAGCCTCAGGAATGCCCGAGGTAGGGATGCAGAAATGCCGCTACCTGATCCGCAGCACAGCCCACTTCAACGCTTATACCGGCATTTTTCAGAATCGTTATGCCGCGGCCGTTATTGCGCGGATCTGGGTCGAGTAGGGCAACCACGACTCGTTGGATGCCGCTGCGCGCCAGCATCTGCGCACAAGAAGGCGTGCGTCCGGCAAAAGAGCAAGGTTCTAGAGTGACATAGGCCGTCACTTCCGACAGCGAGCCTTGGTACTGCTTGATGGCCTGTACTTCGGCATGATTACCACCAATGGCCTGGGTATGGCCCTGTGCCACTGGCTTCCCATCTTTTACCAGTACACAGCCTACTGGAGGGTTGGGTAGGCAAGCAGGCAGTGCTTGCTGTGATAGCGCCAGTGCCTGCTGCATAAACACAGTGTCCATGATTTATTAATAGCCCGTCGATGGTTGACTGAGGGCCGTTTATTCGGCCCTGCTGGGTTAATTATCATTGTCATTGCGCTCAATGGGAAGGTCGGTCAAATACTGTACAAACTCAACCTCATAGCCATCAGGGTCGATAAAGTAGCGGTTTTTACGGTATTTACCATCACCGCCGGACGGCGTGGGTTCAAAGCCCGCTGCCATTAAGCGCGCCGCCAAGGCATCCAGATTGCTAGTCACGAAGGCCAAGTGAGATAAGCCAATGTCGTTGCTTTCGCGGTTTCTGTTGGCGCCGGTGCCGTTATCGTTAAAGGTTAAAAACTGATAGTCGTCGCCAAAGTGCACCCAGCGCCGCTCTGTGCCATACCAATTGCCACGCCCTTCGGTGCGAACGCGCCAGTGCGGAAATGCAGCACGGTAAAAGTTCAGGGTGCGATCGATGTCTTTTACGACGAGGTTGAGGTGTTCAAGTTGAATCATGATCTTGTCCTTTTTTATGTAGATTTAGCAGTCGCTGCGTCCTGACTGCTGACAAGATGGAATGCTAAAACCTCAACAAAGGTTGAGGTAAAGTCTGGATGCATAGTTTGTTTTTATGGCGTTGATAGCAAGCAGGCGCATCGCCGCGCTATACTGCTGAGCTTTCTGTCACCTTGTTATCTTGTGGAGCTTGGCCATGAACTGGGCGGTGCTGGCGGCGTTTATTCCCACCTTTGCGTTAATTTCTCTGACTCCTGGGATGTGCATGGCACTGTCGATGAGCTTGGGCATGACCATTGGTGTGCGTCGCACCATGTGGATGATGGCCGGTGAACTGGTGGGCGTTGCCCTGGTAACGATTTGCGCCGTGTTAGGCGTAGCCGCGCTGATGCTGAAAGCGCCGAGTGTCTTTATTGCCTTTCAGCTACTGGGCGGCGCTTATCTGTTGTGGCTGGGTTGGCAAATGTGGCAATCCAAAGGTTCATTGGCGATACCGGAGCAGCCCGAAGATCGTGACTACAGCCGCTGGGGCTTAATTAGCCAGGGCTTTTTAACGGCCGTCGCTAACCCCAAAGGCTGGGCATTTTTAGTGGTATTTATGCCATCATTTTTGGATTCTGAACGGCCGCTTGTGCCGCAACTCGCGGTATTAATGACGTTTCAGTTATTACTGGAGTGGGGATCGCTAATGCTTTATGCCGGCGGCGGCTCTGGGCTGCGGCGCTGGTTATCTCAGCGCCACTCGGTGCAGCGATTAAATCGAGTGGCCGGCACCTTAATGATGGGTGTGGGTGTGTGGCTGGCCAGTGGGGCGTTTTAATCGGCCGCTTCATCCGCCACAACCCGATCACCATGGCTCGGCGGTGTGGACGTGACCAGAAACACCACATCTTCCTGGCTTAGGTTTTTCATTTGGTGCGCTACTCCGGCGGGCACATGCACGCCCTGCTGCGGTGTTAAGGTTATGGCTTCACCATTCACCTCTAACGTTGCCTCTCCCTCTAACACAAAAAAGAATTGCTCGGCTTTTTGATGGTAGTGGCGTACTTCAGCTTTACCGGCGGGCAATCGTTCTTGAATCACGCTCAAGTTCGGGCTTTTTACCAGGTGCCAGCCATCACAGCCATCGCCCCAATGGTAGTGCTCGGCAGTTTTCCTACAAATCATCGACATAGATTATTCCACTTCTTGTAAGCGCCCGCCGCATTGTTGAAAGCATAGGTTAAAGTCTGTCTGACAGCGGCCGTACTGCGGCGCATGGTAGCATTGATTTCTAGCGCAGTGGGTTTGTGAGCAAGGCTCCCGGCGACACTCGGAGCGATTATCTGAGTATTTAAGGCAGGCGGAGTATTCTGCTTCCGACCTAGCCTGATAATCGCTGGCGACTGTGTTCAAGCACGCACGCAGGGCTGTGCAGAATTATTCAGAAGTGCCTTAATCGTGATCATGCACGAATCATAATGTGGAGCCGATCAGCCCAAGCACTTATTGTATCGACGGATATGATTAACGACCAGCTGGCTTGCGTATCACACGTGTATTGGCCAAACGGTCATGAAAGCCTTGGTGAGTTTTACTAAGAAAAATAGGAATGGCCAGTAGAATATTAAATGAAATGAGAAAGCAGAACAGCACTGAACGCTTCAGCAGTTGCCGTGTTGTGGCTGGTTCTAGAGTATCGGCATCGACAATGACCAGCTTAAACAAACGCTTGCCAATATTGATATTCAAGGCCCAATAAATAAAGAAGCTAATGGGCACCACGGCAAAAATAATCCACTCAATAGGGGGATGTTGCTCCAGCCAGCCATATTGCACCAGGTAGCGTTGAACCAATCCCACCGTTCCCATGATCAGGATAAGGTCGATAATAATGGCTGGAAGGCGCAGTGCTGCCACATCGTCTTTGTGCATGACTCTTCCCTGCTGTTGCTTGCTGTGAGCGTGAAGCATACAAGCCAACGTCCTTGTCGGCTAGATTACCAGAGTGCGATTAACCGATTAACCGATTAACCGTTCTTCACTGACGGCATCTTCATTCAACACCACGGTATGAGCGCGTTTGAAGAAGTTAAAGTCCGTGGCGGTCGCACTGGTGTAGGCGCCCATCATTTTGGCAATCACCAGATCGCCATTTTCCAGCTTGGGCAGCAGGATGTTTTCAGCAATCACATCAATGCTGTCACAGGTTGGGCCAGATAATACACTGGCATACTGCTCACCGTCTTGCTTCAAGGTGTGCAGTGGGTACTTGGCATCGTCAAATATCAAACCACTAAACGAACCATAAATACCGTCATCCAAGTAATACCAGATCTGGCCTTCACGCTCAGCGCTACCCATAATAGATGCGACACTGGTCATGGCAGGGGCAACAATAAAGCGCCCAGGCTCAGCCAATACCTTCACTGTGTCAGGCAGTTCGTTCAAAGCCGCATTAATGGGCTGACAAAACTGCTCGATGCTCATGACGTCGGTGTTGTAACGTACTGGAAAACCACCGCCAATATCCAGTGTACTCAGCGCTGGTAAGCCTGCTTCTACTACCTGTTGCATTAGGCTGGCACAAGCACCGATGGCATCCACATATTTTTGTGGATTGGTGGTTTGTGAACCAACATGGAACGACAAGCCCTTAATGTGAATGTTCCACTCTTTCGCCATGCTGATAATCGCCATGGCTTGCTCTGCATTGCAGCCAAATTTTTTCGATAAATCAGCAAAGGCTTCAGAGTTTCTGAAACTTAAGCGCACCAGCAGCTCAACGTCATCGCTGTAACGACGGAATTTTTCCAGCTCGTTCAGGTTATCGACCACAAATACTCGAGTGCCATAAGCCAGAGCGTCACGAATATCGCTGTCGCGTTTAATCGGGTGGGTGTGAATAGTACGCTCGGGCTCTACACCTTGTTGTTGTACCAGTTCGACTTCGCCTGTCGTCGCCAGGTCAAAGCAAGCACCTTCCGCCATCAAAGTACGCACCACAGCAGGATGCGGTAACGGCTTTAACGCAAAGTGCAGGGTTACGCTGGGCAGTGCTTGTTGCAAAGCACGGTACTGCTGGCGAATAGCGTCGCAGTCGAGCAGCAATAAAGGGGCACCAAACTGCGCAACAGACGACTCAATCAGTTGAACCTGATCCAGCGTTAAGGCATCGGAAGAATATGACTGAAAATCTAATACAGAATGAGCAATAGCCATCGCCTGTCTCCAACCAGTTGAAGCACTTTTCAGTTATTAATAAGAAAAGTGGAGTGTCAAAAAAAGCACGTAAGTGCAGTCAAAGTCACTCTTGGATAGTTGCTCTATCACCTTGCCACAATGGTTGTGATGTACTCGGATTGGCTATCAACAAGAAGTGAGCTGATAGTAGAACCGCAGTGGGTTAGGCGCAATAAAAAACTCAGGGGTGGATGATGATAAATTTTGATCGTCAGGATCAAGGGTGACTATGAATAATTCAATGCCCGCTCTGGCGCTTCTCATAGGGCCGGGCGGCAGGCGTCCATAACGTTGTTGGCGATGGTGAAAACTGCCATCGCCGCCTTGTTCCGATAGCCTGCTGCGCTCGTGCAGAGCTGTGCAACATTATGCAAAGGTGCTCTAAAAAAAGCCCGCCGCAGCGGGCTGAGATAAGGGGCTACTGGATGTTGGACAGCAGCTCTGGGTTAGTGACCAAGTTACGCACGCCGTGAGCGTGATCTTCGTTAAAGACGTTGTTGCCACACCAGCGGCCAACGGATTCGATGTTCACCTTCTTTACTTCAGGTCGCACACTCCAGCTGACCTGAAATGGCGAGCCTTTTTCGTTGTAGCCTGGGCCTGTGGTGGAGCCGGCATACTGCACTGGGATGCCGGTATCACTGGGAATGTTCAGCGCTTGGTGATAGCCATTGCGCTCGCCAATCGCAGTCAGTTCGGTGAAGTCGGCGGCACTGTCGTCGTTAACCAACACATATACTTGAGTTTCGACACGCAATTGCGGGTTTTTAATGGCATCGCTTAAACAGGCACCGAGTGTAGGTCCAGGGCGAACTTGCGCGGTGGAGTGAACATAATGCAACTCAATGGTGTCGCCTGGCACCAGGCCACCGTGAGTGCTTGGACAAACAGGCTGAGTCGTCGGTGCGAGTTCGGCAGCGCTTAGCTGGCCAGTATATTGGTAGCCTGTGCCAAAACCTTGGCCGTCTCCATCACCCGCATACCGAGTAAATTCACCGCCTTTGTGCTCAGCGTTTTTATGGAAATGAATATTGCATAGGTTCATCTGGGTAAAGGCAGGGGCTGGGCCGAACTGAATGGCATTATTGCCTGTGCCGTTATCGATATCACGCGGTGACTGCGGACCAAAGCCCTTACCTTGGGTGTTGGACGCCAACTGCTGGCGCTGTTGATCGGGCGTCTTGGTTTCGGTGGGCGTAGCACTCTGTTGATTGGCCATGCTGGCACAACCTGTAACCAACAGAGCGCTTGTTAACAGAGCGATGGAATTCCGTATCATGCAGTAACCTCGATGGCTGAATAAAAAATAAGTTATCCGGTATTTTTCTATCAGCTACCAGTCAAGCTGCGTAATGTTTTGCTATGAGATGATAAGGAATACTGACTTGGAAGTAAGAAAGACACTGCTGAACGAATGTTAATAGTGCCATTATCCACACAAGAAACAGTGTTAAGTTTTATATTTCGTCTATTTCTCGGAAGTATCATTTTTTACAGTAGGAAGTCACCCACAGTGGAACAACTCATTTGCCAGTACACAGAGAGTCACTATATGCTGGCGGTCCGGATAAGCTAGCGAGTTATTCGAGGTGCCCTAGCGTCGGCTTGAACAGCACTTATAACATGGCCATGAGCCGAGCTTAATCATGGTTTGGTCATTACCAGAAAACTGTGAAAAAGATGCTGGCTCACTGTAAAAACGCCGTTACAGTGAGCCAGGTAAAGCGGCCTTAGCCAGCAGCATCACCACGTAGTAGCGCGCACCTTTGCCAATCAGCACCAAAACAAAAAACAGCCAAAAATTCACCCGCATGATACCGGCTACCAGGGTTAAGGCATCGCCGCCAACGGGCAGCCAGGAAAACAGCAAGCTCCAAACACCATAGCGTTGAAAATAATATTGGCTTTTCTCTAGCCTTTCTTCAGACGCAGGAAACCAGCGTTTATGCTGAAAATGCAGTAAATACCGCCCTAACCACCAGTTCACGCAAGCCCCCAGAGTATTGCCCAAGGTGGCACTGGCCCATAGCAGCCCCTGATGATAACCACCCGTCATCAGAGCGACGAGCACGACTTCGGAATAAAACGGCAGCAAGGTGGCAGCTAAAAAGGCGCTGGCAAATAGCGAAAGATAACTCATAGTCGATACAATACGTTGTCCGTTTTTTTCACGGCATGGCTAAAGGCTGTGAATAGCCGTCTATGCGTGGCTGACCACAGTAAATATTCTGGGTGCCACTGAACGCCCACCTGAAACAGCGCGGAGCGGTTTTCAAACGCTTGAATAAAGCCATCGGCATCCCAGCCGACGGCCGATAGCGGCTCAGCGATGCGATCAATGGCCTGATTGTGCAGGCTGTTTACCTTAATTTGGTTTTGGCCATAAATATCAGCCAGTCGACAGTCGGCCTCAAAATCAACCCATTTAATCGGTAAAATGCTGTTGCGGTTGGGGGTGACGTTGCGCAGTGGGCGAATATCCTGATACAGGTTGCCACCTTGCACAATGTTGAGTAGCTGTGAGCCACGGCAAATCCCCAATACGGGAATGTTGGCCTGCAGCGCTTTGCGAGCGACATCCATTTCTAATTGATCGCGCTCTGGGTCGTAATCGGCACCGGCGTCGCCTGTCATTCCATAATGTTCGGGTTCAATGTCGTTACCGCCGCATAAAATCACACCACGTATATTGCCATCAATATTGGGCTTTTTTGCGGTAACGTAGCGAGCCTTTAAGCCGTGTAAGCGAACCAGCAATGAGGTCGCCCACCAGGCAGTTTTTAAGCGTTTGACCGGGCCTGTGATGGCAACGATGGGAGTTTCTTCTGACATAAAAAAATAGCCGTTTATTGCGTGTCCAAATCCACCAGCCAGTGCTGACATTGTACCGCCCAATCATCATCGATAAATCGTGTTAAGCGCTGTAGCTCTAAACGAAATACCCGGCACACTTTAGCGAGTTTTTCTTGATCCTGGGCTAGGTGCTCCACCTGCAGCCACTCTCGCCAAATACTATCGATGCTCCAGTTGGGGTTATCAATATCACAGTTAGGCAAGCGGTAGTGCAGGGTTGGTCGGGCTGTGACTCGTTGATCGTGAACGACTCGGCGTACCCTTTGCTCGTCCAGGTAGGTAAATAGTGGCAGCATATCCAAACTGCGATTGCGAGTGGGGTTGGCTTCTAAATAGTCATCAATTAATTCACTTAGCGCTGGCTGGTAATTTAAATTGATAACTTTTTCCACATAGGATTGTGGGAAATGGTTGATATAGGGCGTAACGCGCCGCACCAAATCAATATCTTCTTGCAAAGCGATCCAGTCGTAGAGGCAAAAATAAGCACGCATGTAGGCCAAAATGGTTGCGGCTTGTAAATCTGGCAGCTCCATATTTAAATGCACGCCAAAAGCAAAGCGCAGTGACTCGCGCGTGCCCTTGGCACCGCGCTGGCGTAGCTGATGCACCATATCGTCCAGTCGATGCAGCTGTGCAAACTCAAACGGTGCAGTGACAATTTCCCAAGGAACGAACTGCTCAGCGGCTAACGATAAAAGCTCCATTGAGAAATCGTCTAGCAGGCTATCTTCATCGTTTTTTTGTCCTGCTTCATAGGATTGTGCTAATTGCTTAAGTTGCTGTGCATCCAGCTCCAGTGCAAACGTACCCAGCTCACTGTCCGTTAGCTCATGTTCAAAGTGACTGTGTTTTACGACCGTACCTCCAAAACAGCCGTGCATAACATTGAGGATGTCTGCGGCAGGCAAGCCAGCAAACTCGATCTCCACACCAATACGCCTAGGGCGCTCGTCTTGCCCAACA
Source organism: Bacterioplanes sanyensis (assembly GCF_014652515.1). Taxonomy (GTDB): domain Bacteria; phylum Pseudomonadota; class Gammaproteobacteria; order Pseudomonadales; family Oceanobacteraceae; genus Bacterioplanes; species Bacterioplanes sanyensis. Next base: position 32,481 of record NZ_BMYY01000006.1, read on the forward strand.
GAGCAGGGCGGAAGTAGCGTGCTTTGTGATGAAGATGCCATGGTGGATGCCCCAGTGTCGCCGAAAACGGTTACCAGCATTGCATATCTGTCTGGCGAAACAAAATGAGTAGCCGCTACTGGTGCGTCACTGGTTGGGTGCAGCGGAAGAAATGGTGGGAGAAAACCAGCGCAAGTGGGTGGGTCATATTGGTAGCGCTTCTCGGCTCAGCCTCTACTATCGGCTTGTTGGTCATGGCAGTTTCTGGTGTAGAAATTGCTGTTGCTTGAGTACCTCTGAATAATACTGCCGCAGCCCTGCGGGGATCGCCAGAGAGCTTCAGCTCTGTGTCACCGATGTTGGCTGTGGCTGGCTGGAGTAAAAAACGGCTTCGTGACCTGAAGCCCTCTGGTGATTCCGAGCGGGCACCGAATTATTCAGAGGTGCCCTTGTTTTTCAGCGGAGAAATAGACATGGCCAACTTTCGTAAAAAGGCAATTCAATACACAGGCACCTTATTGTTTGGCAGTTTGGTAGAAAACATGGGGCGCAAGTATTATCAACAGAATATGCAAGACTGGCAAAAGAAGCGCGATTATCACACTCCATATGGGCAGCAGTATGCTAGTCATATGAATAAAACTATGGATAAGCCCTTTGAAGACAGCTATTTGCAGTCATTTGATGCGCGCAACTGGCAGCTACCGAAACCAGATATGGATATGATGAAAACAGCTCAATATGCTTGGCAAACGGATACCGCTCAAAAGAAGAGAGATGCTACCGCTGCTCTTAAACAAAGTGCCAAACATGCTGCTCAAGAGCTACTAGAAGATCCGCTAAAAAAAGCTCGTGAAACGGCGGCCAAGGTGCAAAAAGTCAAGGGGCAGTACGATGCATTTCAACAGGATGGTGATCAGTTGCAGCAGCATGCTCAGCAAATGACTGCGCAAAAAACTGCAGAAATGGCCCAAAGTTTGGGTCGCAACGCCATGCTCAAAGCGCCCGGTTATTTAATGCCAGGTTTTGTCGGTTTAGCTTACCGCAGCTTCTTTACCGCTAAGATGGTCGGTAACTTTGGCACTCAGTATAACGAGTTGAGCGAGACGCACCGCAAGGCACCAGGTACCTTTAAGCAGCAACGCGATGCGTGGTTAGAATCGACAAATAAAAGCAGCAAATAGGCAGGGTGTGCCCACATGAGTTGGGTATATAGACGAGAGCCAAGTGCCTGCTGCTGTCGAGACTCCCCGTGCGAGGGCGCGCCTAAGCCCTCGGCGCTACCATGGCTAGGTTAGAGATGGCTAAGGCAGAGGCTCTACGGCCTCCCTGCCCCTCCATTCGCCCATGGCCTATGCGTGTTTCGCTAAGGCGGAGAAATCGCTAGAATAGCGCCCATTCTTTCTATCGAACTAAGGTGAATCCCATGGCTTTGATCAGCATGCGTCAAATGCTGGACCACGCCGCCGAGCATGGTTACGGTGTCCCAGCGTTTAACGTTAACAATCTGGAGCAGATGCGTGCCATCATGGAAGCGGCGGACAAAACCGACTCGCCCGTGATCGTGCAGGCCTCTGCCGGTGCGCGCAAATATGCCGGCGCGCCTTTCCTGCGTCACCTGATTCTGGCCGCCATCGAAGAGTTTCCGCACATTCCTGTGTGCATGCACCAGGATCACGGCACCTCACCTGCGGTATGTCAGCGCTCTATTCAGCTGGGCTTTAGCTCAGTGATGATGGACGGCTCATTGGGTGAAGATGGCAAAACGCCAGCCAGCTACGAATACAATGTTGATGTCACCAAGCGCACCGTTGAAATGGCTCACGCCTGCGGTGTGTCTGTAGAGGGTGAACTGGGCTGTTTGGGCTCATTGGAAACCGGCCAAGCCGGTGAAGAGGACGGCATTGGCGCCGAAGGCACCCTGAGCCACGATCAAATGCTGACCGACCCAGAAGAAGCAGCAGACTTTGTTAAGCAAACCAATGTTGATGCCCTAGCCATTGCTTGCGGTACTTCGCACGGTGCTTATAAGTTTACCCGTCCACCAACGGGTGACATTTTGGCCATCGACCGCATTAAAGAAATCCACAAGCGCATTCCTAATACCCACCTGGTCATGCACGGTTCTTCTTCTGTACCGCAAGAGTGGTTGGCGATCATCAACGAGTTTGGCGGTGAGATTCCGGAAACCTACGGTGTGCCGGTTGAGCAAATCGTTGAAGGCATTAAATACGGCGTACGCAAGGTCAACATCGATACCGACCTGCGCTTGGCGTCCACCGGTGCCGTGCGTCGCTTCCTGGCAGAAAACAAAGCCGAGTTTGACCCGCGTAAATATCTGATCGCTTCTATGCAAGCCATGACAGATATTTGTATCGCGCGTTACGAAGCCTTTGGTACCGCAGGCAATGCCTCAAAAATCAAAGCGCAATCGCTGGATACCATGTACGAGCGCTACCTGACCGGAGAGCTGGACGCGAAAATCAACTGATTTAGCGTTTAAGTTAAGTGATTAAAGAAACCCGCAGCATGAAAGTGCAGCGGGTTTTTTATTGTGTTAAATGGTAGACCACGACAGTCGCCGGAGCGCCAACAACCTTCATCTCGCTAGGATTTTGCCGGACACAGCTATTGCTAACCTAAGTGGCTTATTTAGGTACGTAAAAACTGAGCGTTAGGTCGAGGGCTTGGCTAGGAAGTAGGGAGCTTGCAGGTACGCTTTTAGTTGGGGTCAGAGCTTAAGCTCTGACCCCTGTATTTGCGTTTTATTTCTCGCTACATTTAATGCCCTCTTGAGGTAATCCCTCACGCCGGTGGAAGACCGGACTCGCGCACGAGGCGCTTTTTAACGCAGCAGAAACAACGTAGATCGCTATCCGCCTGCTTTGCGCTGCGCAGACCGTTCTTCCTTCGTTGCCAATACTGTGGTCGCCGCATCGCAAAAAGCCTACGTCCTTGTAGGCCTTTTGTTGACGAGCCCCCTGCGGGCACAGCCATTAACCACTCAGTCGGCCTGCTAAGTTACGAGCAGCTTGGGTGCGAGAGCGAGAGTGTAACGACTTACCTACAGGGCTCAGATGAATATCCGGTTTGAGTGTGATGCCTTGAAACCGAGAGCGCGTTTATATGTTTCCGGTTGTTATTCGATCACTGTTGATTGAAACGAGATAGAATTGCTTGGATAGTTCCATCGGATTTCATTTCGTTCAGTGCTGCGTTGAATTTTTTGGTTATTTCAGCACCATCCGGGCGTTTTTTGGTAATGGCGCAAAATAGTTCAAATGACTTAAAAGGTGGGTTGATCAGTTCAAAATTATCTTTTAAACCAGCAAGTTCTGAGCTGTTATTTAGTTGGTAGTAAAATTGTTGACGACCCATAATGATGAGATCGACTCGATCAGCAGCAAGCTTTTTAAGGTTTTGAACATCATCAGTAGTCTCATCAACATCAAATCCCTTGGAGCGGAGTTCTTCTAGCTGAGCCGATCCCCTCATTGCGCCGATTTTATACCTTTTTAATCCTTCCAGTTGATTAAACTCAATTCCCCGCCCAATATTTTGAATGAACACTTCATCGTTAGTGTGAACAATATCACTATAGTAGAAGGTTTTCGCTCGATCTTCGCTGTAGTAAGCACCCAGAAGTCCATCATATTTACCTTTTCTTGCCTCTTCCAAAGCTCTCTTCCAAGGCAGGAAATCGACTACTAATTCATAACCTGCGCGTTTGTATGCTTCTCTCGCGATTGCTGTAAAAAAGCCGTTCTCGGGCAAGTCATCACCATAAAAAGGTTGCCAGTTGACTGTTGCAAGAGAGATCTTTTCGGCAAGTGCCCAGTTAGATGAAAGCACCATTGTCAGTACACATAAAAAGGTTTTAATAATGCTCATGCCAGTATTCCTCACATGGGAAGGTAAAAGAATTTAAACATTAGCCAGCACCAGAAAAATGAAAGTTAAAATAATATGATTAGACCTAACGAGAGATTGCCATAACTGCATTTTATGACAAAAGGTACAATTGTACGGTTATCTCTAATGCCTTTGCTGTAATGGCGAGACATTGAACGGTTGTTGTGAGTCGCAGGGCAACGTCTTGGCATCTTAAGCCTAAGGTGGTTGCTCATTTTGTTGTTGTCCATGCGATACGAGCACTGAGCAATAACCACTCATTTTGTATGGTATTGATCTGTATCAATAGTATGCCGCTACGATTTTTTAGACTGACCTGACGAACAATAACAACGAAAGAGGTCAGTGCATGGAGCAATTTGTCTGGACCGACGATCTGAACTTAGGGATCGATATCATTGATGCCCAGCATCGCCGCATCGTCGATTACATTGCCGAAATTGGCCAAGCCATTGAGCAGCAAGACGCCGCATTGGTGTTTGATGTGATGGAACGGTTGAAAGACTACACCCTTGATCACTTTTCGTTTGAAGAGCAACTGATGCAAAAGGCTGGCTATGTTCTGTGCGAGGCGCACCAGGCCAAGCACCGACGCTTTGAAGATAAGGTCGAGCGGCTGTCAGACTCCTTGCGCCAAGGCGATGATCCCTTTGGCGTGGCTCGGCGTATACGCAATACGCTGATGGCTTGGCTGATTCAGCACATCAAGCATGAAGATATTGACTACGTGCCGGTGGTAAAAAAGGTGCTGGCCAAGGAGCAAAGTTGGATCAGCGGAGCGCTGAATCGCATTTTTAATGGCGGCGTCACTCAAAGCTGAGCGAAGCCCGCTGCTATCAGGCCAAAAAAAACGGCGATGTCGAAACATCGCCGCACACAGGCAATAAAGAGTGGAGAGCTCAGAGTAATTCCCAAGCGTACGAGCCGGAATCAGGCAGGTGCCTGATTCTTGCGCACAACGGTCTGACGGGCTGCTTGCAATAGAGTTCCTAATGCGCAGCGCTGTTGACCAATTCTGACGTAATCCGCCTTCGAAGCGCCCACACTGCTCGCCTTGCCAAACTGGTCAATGCAGCGGTGGTATTTGTGTTTGGCCAATGCGGTGGGCTGGACCTGCCACTCCTTTTCTTTGAGTACCATCGTTTGGTTTGCTGTGACCTCTGCGGACGCTGATCATCACCAAAAAAGACAGCGCCGTTCGTAGATGTGTCGTCGCAGGCCAACTCCAGTCGCGACACTTGGCTGGCTATTGTCAGGAGTTTGTCAATGATGGTGGAATGCCCTCCCGCAGCGCATTACTACAACAATAACTGGGAAGGTAGGCATGAAAGCAACGCTCACCCTGGCTCTGGGCGGCTTGATGGCGATAAGCGCCAGTCAGTCGCAGGCATTTACTCAGCCAACACACAAACGCATTGTGCAAGACGCCATAGCCTATATGGAGCGTCATCCAGAAAGCACCGAATACGCCAAACTGGTAGCGGCCGCACAAGCGGCAGGCTACAGCATGGAGCAGTTTGCTGAAGAGGTTGGTCAAGCCGCCTACGATGTCGACGATTTTGCTGATACCTTCCTGTGCGGTGCCATTACCGGTGATTGTGTCGAAGCGCCGGTATGGGGTGCAGGCTCCTCCATTGTTAAATACACCTCTTATTGGCATTTTCAAAACCACACTCGTGGCGGTGACGCGCACGGCAACGATTTAGGCGGCTACAACTACGACCTGCTGACAGTATGGGGCGCCGTCGATAACATGGCGGCCACCTGGTTACGCGGTGATCACCTAGATGACGGTGAAGGCGGTATGACAGGTTGGTGTTTTTTCTGGTCATGCAACGAGGACTCAGAGTACAACAGCTACGGCATTACCGAAGCTAACTATCGCCAAGGCAGTCACTCGCACAAAGGCATGTACGAAGACTTTGAGAAAATGCCGTTCCAGCCCATCGATAACATGGGCCAGCATTGGTACAACGAGTTTTGGCAGCAGCCCACGGCTCAGACGTTAGGCTTTGTATTACACGCCACCGATTTGCTGCAGCCGCATCACACTTGGACTACATCCGATTTAAATCACTCGGGGTGGGAAAGCTGGGTGGAAGACCACTACGCCAGCTTGCGCCTGAATGACGATGCACTGGTGAGTGACGCCCTGAACAGCTTCACGCCGATTCCGGCCCATCAGCGCGATATTCGCCCGCTACTAACCGAAGGTGGCGCTATTTCTTACAGCCAGGGCGGCATGGTGCTGAGCTCCACTGCGGCGGCGGATCGTGAACAAGTGGCGAAAATCGTTATTCCGCATGCCATCGCCATGACGGTGCATGTGTTAAACCATGCGGCTAATCGCTTCTGATGCGGGCTCTGATCTCTTGGCTAGTGTGGGCTGGGCTGTGTATTAGCCCAGTTCAGGCCGCTATCGACTATCAACTGCAAAGTGATGAACTGATTGCGCAATTGCAAGTCGCCGATCAGCCACAGCTATCACTGAGCAAGACGCTGGTCGACGTATTTGTGCAGCATCAGCAGCAAGCCGCACAACGCCATGGTCAGCCGGTCACGGCTCGGCTGGTTGTGCAACAGTTGTTAGACGATGCCGTATTGGCCGCCCATGCGCAGCAGCGGTACGACGCCGAGCAGTTATGGCCAAAGCAACGTGTGGGTTTCGACTACCAAGTCGATCGCCAGCGCCAGCAAGCGGCCTTGTTACGTGGCTATTACGGCCAAGCCATTGAGCAAGCGATCAAAGCCTTGCCCGATGGCTCGTTAGCCTCTGTGGTGCAATGGCAGTCGGAGCTCGACTTGAAGCCTCTGACTTTGCAGCCTGGCCTGACCATTGACTTGACCCCAGATCAACGCCAGCAAGCTGGGCAGATGATCGTAGTGAGTACCGACTTTAACCAGGATGGCGAACCCGAGCAGCACATCACGGCCTTGGATATTTACCAACGCCAAAACGTGCAAGGTCGGTTAGCGTTGCAACAAGGCGATGTGGATTACCTGAAAGCCCAGGCGCGTCAGCGCGTTGGAGAGTTGTTTATTCAGCATTGGGTGCAGCAGCGTTGGAGCCATGCTGACTGGCAGGCGCTCGAACAGGTGTTAGTGAATCAGCAGCTGGCACAGCGACTACGCCAGCTGGTGGGCGTTTATGCCGATATTCACGATGACAACCCCGCCTTGCGGGCGGCAGCGGAGCAGGTGACAGACAAGCAACTGCAGCAGGCCTACGCGCGCCATCGGGACGATTTTAAAGTGGTGGAGCGGGCCAAGGTACAGCGCATCCAGCTGGCTGACCAGCACAGCGCAGATCGTGTTTATCAAGCGCTGCAGAAGGGCTTGAATTTTGAGCAAGCTGCAACCCGCTATTCACTCACTAACGACACCGAGCTGGGTTGGCTGCAGCGCAGCGATCAGCCGCGCAGCTGGATGCACAGCGTCGCTTTTACCCAGCCTGAAGGGCACATTTCTAAGCCGTTTCGTAGCCCGCAAAACACAGGCCCAGTGGTGTATGAAATTGTGCGCATCGTTGCGCGAGAGGACGGTTTTTTACCGCTGAGCGATGCCGGTGTGCGCTATGAGTTGGCGCGTGAAATTGCCGCGCAGCAGCTGTTACAGAATTATCAGCAGCTGCAGCAGCGCTTGCGCCAGCAGGCAACTATTTCACTTAACCAGCGCTTGGCAGGAGCGTCGTGAAGACTATCGCTGGGCTGCTGCTCGCGCTGGCCGCCGTTGGGTGGTGGTTGCCACCGGTGGCGGTCAAGCGCTTGCCGCAGACCGATGACAGTGTGGCCATCACCTTACCGGCAAAGCGTCAGCCGCTGCTCGCTGAGCAGCACACGGCTGAGCCTGCGCTGGCACCCTCTGGCGCGGCCCATGAAGCTAGCGAGGCAGAGGAGACGCTGGACCCAGCAGCCATTGAAAGCCTGCGTAACGGCCGCCTGCAGGGTGACGCGCGTGCTCCCAAACTGAGCCCCACCATAGTACGCACCGCCCCCACGGCAGCGGAGCTGCAACATCACGATGCGTATTTGGCCTACGAGCAGCGCCAAGATAAACAGCTCAAACGCGCCTATGTTGAAGCCGCTAAGGTAAAGGTCCGCGAGTTACAAAACTGGATCGAAAAAGGCCGGCAACACGGCATTAGCGATGAGCAAATCGCTCAAGCGCAACGCAAGCTCGAAGGCATTGAGGCCATGGCCGCAGAGCTCAAGCAGCAGCACCCTGACTTGCTCAATGACGAGTTTCGACCACAGCAAACGCCTTGGCTGTAAATCGCTGCTATTGCACAGAACGCCGCTCCCCTTGCGTCACATGAGCGACTGACATCCCTAACGCTATGCCGGTATAGTGCAAAAAAACGCTCAAGGAGGATGCCATGCTCGAGCTTGCCGATGATATCTGGGTGGTAGCGGGAGAAACCGTGCCGTTTTTCACGCTTCCATTTTCTACGCGCATGGTGGTGGTGCGCTTAGCCGATGGCGGCTTGTGGATTCATAGCCCGGTGCGTTTGCGGCCGGCCATGCAGCAGCAATTAGATGCGCTCGGTGAGGTACGTTACCTCATTGCCCCTAACGCACTGCATCACTTGTTTTTGGCCGACTGGCAGGAGGCCTACCCTCAGGCGCATAGTTATGGCACTCAAGGCGTCGCTAAAAAACGCCCAGACCTACACTTTGATGGCATCCTCGACGACGCCAACCAATGGCCCTGGCAGCCGTCGCTGCACACGGCTTTCATCACCGGCTCGGCGGTTATGCAAGAAGCGGTGTTTTTTCACCGCCCCAGCCATACTTTGATTGTGACGGACCTGATCGAGAATTTTGCCAAAGATGCGTTACCCATCGGCAAGCGCTGGCTGGCACAGCTGGCCGGGGTGGTGGCCCCCAATGGCAAAACACCGCTGGATTGGCGCTTAACCTTTTATGGTCATAAAAGCGAGATTCGCAGCCACATCGAGCAGTTGTTGAGCTGGCAGCCGCAACGCATAGTGATGGCGCACGGCGTTATCGTGCATGAGCAGGCCGAGGCATTTTTACGCCGATCGTTTGCCTGGACAGGCATTCGAACAGGCATTCAAACAACAACATCAGAGCTGGCCGACAGAACTGAGCCCGTGGAGTGAGCGGGGGGCAAATAACAGAAGGAAAGCGGCCTTGAGCACAAGGCCGCTAACGGGCATTAGGCGTCGCGCTGCGATGCCGCCGCGGTAAAGACCACATCGGTCGAGCTGTTCAGCGCCGTTTCGGCAGAATCCTGCACCACGCTGATAATAAAGCCCACCGACACCACCTGCATGGCAACGCTTTGGTCGATGCCAAACAAGTGACACGCCAGTGGAATCAGCAGTAAAGAACCGCCGGCAACGCCGGATGCGCCACAGGCTGAAACGGCTGCGACCACGCTCAGCAGCAGCGCTGTGCCCATGTCTACCTGAATGCCCAGCGTGTTGGCGGCCGCCAGCGTTAACACGGTCACGGTAATGGCCGCACCGGCCATATTGATGGTCGCGCCCAGCGGGATAGACACGGAATAGACGTTTTTATCCAATTGCATGTCTTTGCACAGCTGCATATTGACCGGAATGTTGGCCGCCGAGCTGCGGGTAAAAAAGGCGGTAACGCCGCTTTCGCGCAAGCAGCGTAGCACCAGTGGGTAAGGGTTAGAGCGCGTCATCAACCATACCAAGGCCGGGTTAATCACCAAGGCGACAAACAACATACTGCCAACAATGACCATCAGTAGCTGACTGTAGCCCGCCATGGCGGCAAAGCCTGTATGTGCCAAGGTGTTGGCCAACAAGCCAAAAATACCGATAGGCGCCAACTGAATGACCCAGCGAATCACTTGTGAGACGGCATCGGATAAGTCACCCAATGCTTGGCGTGTGCTGTCACTGGCGTGGTGCAAACTGATACCCAGCGCCGTAGCCCATACCAAAATGCCCACGTAGTTGGCCTCGGTGATGGCAGTAATTGGGTTAGCGACCATATTGGTCACTAAGGTACCCAGCACCTGCGCTAAGCCCTCTGGCGGGGTAACGCTGACCTCGCTGGACTCCAGCACCAGTTCGGTGGGAAAAGCAAAGCTGGCCACCACGGCGGTTAAGGCCGCGGCCAAAGTGCCGACTAAGTACAGGCCCAAGATCGGACGAATATTCGATTGGGTATCGCGCTGGCGGTTGGCAATGGCTGAGATCACCAAGAAAAATACCAGCACTGGCGCCGTCGCTTTTAAAGCGCTGACAAAAATGGTTCCTAAAATGCCCACTTGCTTAGCGGCTTCTGGGGCGATCAGGACCAAGGCAACGGCCAGTATGATGCCGATAACTATACGGCTCACCAGTGAGGTGGCGTCCATAAAGCGTTTAATTATAGATAGCATATTAAGCTTCCGGGAAATTCAAAAAGCCGCAATAAGCCGGTTTTGTATTTAACAGTCAAGGGAATGGGCGGAATTGTCGCAAACTGGGCGGGAAATCTGCGGTTATTTGATTGTTTTACGTAATAAGCGCTAGGGGGTTTTACCTGTTAAGAGACTTTTGAATAAATGCTGTAGGTCATGCAATGGCGACGTCAGAGGAGCTTGGTCAGCCGCCCATGCCGATGCTGGCCATCACTGCCTTAGGCGTTACGCCGCTGTGGCAGCTTGGCTGCCACAGCGAAAGGCGAGCAGCGCAGCATTACGCCGCTTCTGCGGTCGCGCGGATTGTTTGCACCATAGAGCGCAAGCCGTTGCCGCGGGTTGGGCTTAAGTGTTTGATCAAGTCGATATCAGCAAAAAAGCTTTCGATATCAAACGCCAGCACTTCGGCTGGGGTTTTATAGTTGTAGGCCGTCAGCACTACGGCCAGTAGGCCGCGTACGATGTGGGCATCGGAGTCGGCTTCAAACACCAGTTTGCCATCGTCGCTGTGGTGATCGATCCACACCTGGCTTTGGCAGCCGCGCAGCAAATAGTCGTCGTTCTTTTTGCTGTCATCCATGGCGGGCAGTTGCTTGCCTAGATCAATAATGTATTTATAACGCTCTTCCCAATCGTCGAAAAAGCCCAAGGTGTCGAGAATGTCTTCGGTGGTGATGTCTAGGCCAAATGCTGTGCTTGTCATAACGTTGCTCGTCACTGTTACAAAGTAGAAATAAATTGGCGAATGCGCTGAGCCGCTTCAACACACTCATCCACACTGGCGACCAAGGCCATGCGCACGCGGTTAGCCCCCGGATTCACGCCATCAATGGTACGCGATAAGTACGAGCCCGGTAGCACAGTGACGTGCTGCTCGGCGAATAAGCGTTGGGCGAAGGTTTCGTCGTCGATGGGGGTTTTGGCCCACAAATAAAAGCTCGCATCGCTCTGCTTAACGTCCATGACAGGTTGCAAGATTTCTAATACGGCGCGGAATTTTTGCGTGTATTGGCTGCGATTTTCCTGCACATGGTGCTCATCGCCCCAAGCGGCGATGCTGGCCAGTTGCGTCTGCAACGGCATGGCGCAACCATGGTAGGTGCGATACAGCAAAAATGCTTTGAGAATATCAGCGTCGCCGGCAATAAAGCCGGAGCGTAACCCCGGCAGATTTGAGCGTTTGGACAACGAGTGGAATACCACGCAGCGGCGATAATCGTCCCGGCCTAGGCGGGCACAGGCTTCTAACAGGCCGATGGGGGCAGCTTGGCCATCGATATAGATTTCTGAATAGCACTCATCGCTGGCCACAATAAAGTCGAATTTATCTGCCAGTTCAATTAACTGCTGCAACTGTTGCAGTGACAATACCGCGCCGGTTGGGTTGCCTGGAGAACACAAAAATAGCAGCTGGCAGTCACGCCAGACGTCCTCAGCCACACTGGAAAAATCAGGAATAAAGCCGTGCTCTTCTAAACAGGGCAAAAAATGTGGCTGCGCACCGGCTAAATACGCCGCGCCTTCATAGATTTGATAAAACGGATTCGGGCTGACCACTAAAGGCCGCGCTTGGCTACGATCCACGACTGTTTGGGTAAAGGCAAAAATGGCCTCACGCGTGCCATTAACGGGCAGCACTTGCTCCGTGGTTAACGCATTTAAATCAAAGCGCTGGGTGGCCCAGTCTGCCATTGCTTGATTTAACTCGGGCATGCCCTTAGTGGTGGGGTAGTTTTCAATGCGACCAATATTGTTGACCAGCGCCTGTTGCACCAGATCCGGAGCTGGGTGCTTGGGTTCGCCAATGGACAGTGCGATGTGCTCCAGCTCAGGGTTGGGCGTAACCGCCGCTTTGAGCTGATTGAGCTTTTCGAACGGATAAGGTTGCAGCAACTTCAGATCTGGATTCACTTGGTCACCCCAGTGTTGTAAGCGATGTGGCATTGTAACAGCCTCTGCAGTAGGGCTGCAGCCATGTAGTATGGGATTGCGACTAAGGGTTGACCTCAACTTAGGCTGAGAAGTTAGCGTTTGCGCGTTTTGATCAGAGCTGGCGCAATGGTCTCGGCGCGTCCGCAAAGGATTATCACCGGCGTTTAGGGCTGCATGTTGCTGGCCTTGTTCACCGATTAATTGCACAATGAACTTTAATTGATAGATCTAAAACTAAAATTGACTAGCTCTGGGCCGCAGCAAGTCTCTTTAGCAAGAAATCGGTTTGCTGCTCTAGCCAACTGCAGCCAAGGCGGCGATACAGGGCCAGGGTTCAGAATAGCTGCTCTACTTGCGCAGTAATATCCATGAGATAACCAAGGGTTTTATGTAATGAAAACGCATACGCTACCAATTAATGGAGCCGATATTTTTTATCAAACCGAGGGGGATTCCAATGCACCCTGCTTACTATTGCTGCACGGCGGTTTGGGAAGCCGGCATGATTTCGATGGGGTTCGGCAGCTGCTGTTGCACCACTTCTATGTGGTGCAAATGGATTTCCGTGGCCATGGTTGCTCAACACTGGGCAGCGGCACTATTAGCTATGCGCAGCATCAGCGGGATGTGGTTGCATTATTAGATCACCTAGGAATTAAGCGCTGCTCACTGCTGGGCTTCAGTGACGGCGGCATTGTTGGGTATTGGCTTGCCTCCCAACACCCGCAACGGGTTCAGCAATTGGTGACCGTCGGCGCACAATGGCGGCTGGCGGATGATGATCCGGCACGCAATATTCTAGCCAGTGTGACCGAAAACCTTTGGCGTCAAAACTTTGCTGCAGAGGTCGACATTTACGAGCAAGAAAACCCCGAGCCAGACTTTTCTCGCCTTATTCAACAAGTTCGGGCCATGTGGCTGGAGGCTGCTGGTTATCCTGAACAGCATGTGCGGCGCATTCGCTGTCCTGTATTACTGATGCGTGGTGATGACGACTTTTTATTATCATTAGCAGAAATGTTGGCGCTGCAACAGCAATTAGCCGATGCCAAAATAGCCAATATTCCCATGGCATCACACGCCTTGCTGCAAGAACAACCGGCGGTGGCGGCAGAGCTAATTCGTCAGTTTATAGAAAATAATCAAGCAGATTAACTGCCTGTCTATAGCAGCATTCAGTGATTTTTGTTAAATTCTAAATGCTGCTATAAGGATGTCAGTTTGATAATAAAGCCTGAGCTAGATGTCGATTACGACATGCATATACAAATACAGAATCTTCGCAATCAATGCTTTCCTGATCACGCCGTTCCTCGATCTTACTTTAAACAGTTACCTCGCTATCGGGTGTTGCTATATCGCGAGCACAGGCTTATCGCGACCATGGGGCTGAACTATCGTGTCATGGCGGTAGCAGAAAATGTGCTGAAAATACTCGGTATTATTGACTTATGCGTTGCTGAAGACTGTCGTGCTCAAGGGATTGCTGGGCAAATTCTGGCGCATGTATCTGCTTATGCTGCTGAGCGTGATGTGGACTTTTTATTACTGATGGCCGACCGCCCGGAATACTATGAGAAAAATGGTTTTAAACGAATTGAGTGCGTTGGTGAGTGGCTGAAAATACATGAGCATCAACACTACGGCATCGCACAGGAATTATTAGACGATTTGATGATCAAGCCCATATCTGGAGAGCCTTGGCCAGAAGGAGAGTTAGATTGGCTAGGGTACATGTACTGAGATTTCTATGTTAAATGATATTAAAAATAGCCTGAATGAAGCCCACAACGCCCTCGTTGCATTGCTCGCTAATGAGCAAGCGTTGCAGTCTATTCAGGCTGCAGCGGATCAGTTGATTGCGAGTTTGACTGAAGGTGGGCGGATTTTTTCTTGCGGCAACGGTGGCTCCATGTGTGATGCCATGCACTTTGCAGAAGAGCTCACTGGTCGCTACCGCGACGATAGGCCTGCCTGCGCTGCTACCGCTATTTCAGATGCCAGTCATATGAGTTGTGTCGCCAATGACTATGGCTATGAGTACGTCTTTTCCCGCTATTTGCAGGCCCATGGCCGCCGTGGCGACGTGTTGCTGGCCATCAGTACCAGCGGTAAAAGCCCTTCCATTATTAATGCTGCCGAAGTCGCACAACAGTTGGGCATGACGGTGATCGCCCTGAGCGGCCGATTGCATGAGCCATTACAGCAGCTCAGCGATGTGTATATTTGCACCCCGGCGGGTCAGTATGCCGACCGAGTGCAAGAACTGCATATTAAAGTGCTGCATATCTTTATTGAGCTGATCGAGCGGCATTTTCATCCGGAAAATTATCAGCATCAGGAAACCTAATACGTTAGCCATCACACCCAGGAGAGTGAATGAGCGCCACCGAGTTAACCCGCTACTACGCCCAGCGGGCGCAAGAGTACGATCGCATCTACGACAAGCCAGAACGCCAACAGGATTTGCGGGTATTGGAGCAGCAAACCACCCAGTTTGGTGCTGGCCAAAAACTATTAGAAATTGCTTGTGGTACGGGTTACTGGACTCAGTTTCTCAGCCAGCAAGCAAAGAGCGTAACGGCCATTGATTACAACCAGGAAGTGTTAGATATTGCCTGCCAACGAGATTACGCGAATCGCTCGGTTTATTTTGTTCGCGACGATGCCTACACCCTAAACCAGCTGGATGAGCAGTTCGAAGCAGCGTTTGTTGGCTTTTGGTGGTCCCATGTGCCATTGCAGCGTATTGCAGAGTTTTTGCACGCTTTGCATGCCAAGCTCAAACCGGGAGCGACGGTTTGGATAATGGATAACCGCTACGTCGAAGGCAGCAGTACGCCCATTAGCCATAGTGATGATGCTGGCAATACCTATCAAACAAGGCCGTTAGATGATGGCAGTCAGCACGAAATATTAAAGATTTTTCCATCCTCTGCTGATCTTGAGCAACAGCTGTCTGGTGTCGCCAGTTCGGTAAAGGTAACGGAGCTAACCTACTTTTGGCTGGCAGAATATCAGATCAATCAATGATGACTGTATCGCTTTTACTAGTCTCGCTTTTACTATGAGGAATTTATGATTCGTTTAGCAAGTGACTCTGATTGCAGCAACCTGGCTATCTTGGCGACTTTAGTGTGGATAAACACTTACGCCAAAGAGGGCATTAAGCAAGCGTACTCAGAGTTCGTATTGACTCAATTTACACCTGACTATTTTCGATCTTTGCTGGCGAATGATCGCTACCGCCTGTGGGTATGTGAAGAGGACGACATTCTGCAAGGATTTGCACTGATCAACTTAGATTCAGCCATTCCGACGGCGTGCTTAAGCTCTGATTATGCACACTTGTCTGCAAAGGACTGCGGCTTTGAAGTAGAGAAGCTTTATGTCGACAGCCGCCATCAAGGCAAGGGCATAGGTAAGCGTCTGTTGCAGGCAATTGAACAATCACTAAAGCAGCCATATTGGCTGGATACCTGGGTAGAAAATGACGCCAATGGCTTTTATCAGTACTTGGGTTTGGCATCCGTTGGTATTCGGTCTTTTGACTTTTCAGGTCATCGAATTGATAACAATCTTTATGTACGCTTTGCGGACTAGGGAAACCCTGTCCAACACTGTATGGCCGAATGAGTAGAGAAAGGATGAGCGATTGAATACGGTTTCGATTAAACCCATAACGGAATATGATGCTGACGTTGTGGCAGAGATATTATCGTGTCCTGAGCAGACCCGTTTTCTGCCGAACGAAAGGTCGTACAGTAAAGAGCAGCAGCAAACGTACTTAAGAAACCGTCTCCATCATTGGCAGCAACACGGGTTTGGCAGCTACATCATTGAGTTAAACAGCTCACCCACCTTAAAACTTGGATTTGTTGGCGCAGAATATTCGCCTGACCCAAGTTTTATTGATATACGCTTTGCTCTCGCCAAACAGCATGCGGGCAAGGGCTATATGCTGCAGGCTTGCCAGCTGCTGCTAAGGGAGTTCTTTTCACAGCCTAAGCAAGACATGCTGTACGGCGCCGCCATGAAAGAAAATATGGCATCGCTGGCGGTATTAAAGAAAATCGGCATGCAGCCAGACTCGGGTTTAGATTTTTACCAATGTGATGGCCTGCGGTATTTTTCTCTTTCTCGGCAGCAGTACCATGACTCAGTTGGTTGAACGCGAAAAATCTATCGCTCAGGCGTTGCACTGGCTAACCCAACAGCTAGGGGATACGCCGTATTCCATTTGTGGTGGCTTGGCGGCGATTGCTTACGGCAGTCAGCGGGATTTGAATGACATTGATTTGTTTGTATCTGAGGCAGACTTTGCTCCGCTGGTGAATCAACTGCAGCCATACGTGAGCAAGCCTGCGCAGCGCTATCAGGGCGAGGGCTGGGACTTGGAGTATGTGCAGCTTATTTATGCTGGCATCAAGATTGAGGTGGGTAATCCCAAGGATGCCTTTATATTGAATGCAAGCACTCATAAATGGCAGCCCCTTAATGTGGTTTTCTCTGCATTGAGTAAGGTCTACCTCTATGGGAATGAATTGTCTGTGATGAATAAGCAAGATTTGATTGACTATAAGAATGTATTGCAGCGTGAAGTCGATATCGATGATGTGCGTGCGATCAAGGCAGCAGAGGGAAAGCAATGCCAAACGACTTAGGGTTTAGTTTTAAGAAGCAAGGCGATGACTACTTTATCTATCGTAACGGCAAAAAAGTCACGGTACTGCGGGGAGATCGCGCGAAAGAGTTTCAGCAGGTTGTTGATGTTGGCGACTTTCACGCACAGCAGCAACTGATGGCAAGGTTAACGGGTAACTACAAGCGCGGTAACGAGCGTACCGCCAAGCAGCATCAGCGTAACCACCGAGGGTAGCCAGATTTGAGCCACTCGGCTCCAAGAGGTCTATCGAAGTGATACGTACATGATGTGCTGTGGCCCGGCCTGACCGCCATAATACAACTCTCCACTGTCCATAAAGCCACCTTTTAGATAGCACTGATGGGCGCTGGTATTGCGGCAATTCACCGTTAGCCAAATGCAGGCCATGCTGGGGTAGTGTTGTTGTAGGTAGCTGGGCAACAAGCGTACCGCTTGCCTACCATATCCACGGCCTTGCAGGCTTTGGTCAATTAAGAACGAGCGTAAGCCGGCGTCGTTAATACCAGCAAACGCCATATGCTGGCTGTACCCATGATCGATATTAAACACACCAATGACTTGCTCATCTGCTTCGATGACATGCAGGTGCCAGTCTGGCGGTGGATTGCTCAGTAATTCTTGCGTCGTACCGACATACTGGCATTGCTCTTCGCCGACACCCAGTTGCAGGACTGGGTGTCGATCGGCGTGCTGCAAGGGCCTAATTTTTAGCATATGGGTCTTCGCCTCCGCTGTTGGACATTAGCAATAAATTGTCACTTGTAAGTGATTTTATCATGGCAACTTTTTGACGCTGTCATGTCATGCTAATTATTTCAATATTTTAATCATCGCTCAGCGTTTTCCACGATTTGCACAAGGGTGACGCGTTTATACCTGTGGCGATTTCACCATTCTTGTCCATAGTTGGCTGACAACAAAAACAAGCCATACGGCAAGGACTGATCATGAACATAAACCGCATAATGCATTACTGTTTTGGGCTCGGTGTCGGCTTGCTGCTGACTCAACAGGCCGGTGCATTTTCCCAACCGCCGCCTGCAGAAGTGCCCGTTGAGCAGCGACAAGATGCCGAACAAGCCGTGCATGAACTGGCGCAAGGGTGCTACGCCATACAGTCGCCAGCCAATGGCAAGTTTATCAATCGCTATCACAAAGGCGGTGCTATAGATGATGGCTTAGGTTGGCAGGTCAAGGCGACCAGCTTAGAGCAGGCGGCCAGCTTCTACTTTAAGCCAACCTCCTTCTTTCACTTTATGCTAACGGATAAAGACGGGCGCTATTTAGCCACTCACTTGCCCAATGAGATTTCTGCCGGGCGCTATGCCGGTGAGTTCGCAGAATTTAAGGTGACGGCACACCCGCAAACGGATGGCGGCTTCTTCTACAGCTTTTATGGCCCCAAACTGGCTAAGGTGATTCGTCACAATTATGGCAGTACCGGCCATTATCGAGAGGGGGGTGTGTATGTCATTGATCTGTTGAATCCAAACAATAGTGGCAGTGAAAGTCAGTTTCGACTGGTGCAAAAAAGCGATTGCACGCCTTTTCCCGAAGCACAAGTCAACGTCAGCGGCGACTTGAATGCCTTAAAGGGCGATGTTGAGCTGCCGGTGCGAGGCAGCATCGACCTGCATACGCACATTACATCGTATGAATTTATGGGCGGTAAGTTTTTACACGGCGAGCCGTTTCACCGCTGGGGCATTGAAACTGCGTTACGAGACAGCAAAGAAATTCATGGCCCCAATGGCTCTTTGGATATTATCGGTAACTTGATGGGTTATGACGATGTGAACCATCGCTATGATACGCGCGGCTGGCCCGATTTTCCTTTTTGGCCTAATCGGCAGCAAGTATCTCACATGCAGTATTACTACAAGTGGATTGAACGCGCTCATCGCGGTGGTGTGCGCATGATGGTGACGCACTTGGTTGAAAATGAAGTGCTGTGCAATGTGCAAAAAACCGTGAATCCAGCGAGCTGGATCAACCCCAACAACTGCAACACCATGGCCAGTATTCACTTGCAGATCCGCCGCTTAAAAGAAATGCAGGATTACATCGACGCCCAACAGGGTGGCCCAGGTAAGGGGTTTTTCCGCCTGGTTACTTCACCGCAGCAAGCAAGAGAGGTGATCGCCGATGGCAAAATGGCCATTTTGATGGGCATAGAAGCGTCAGAATTGTTTAACTGTGGCCTCAAGGACAGCTGTAGCAAAGAAAGCATTGAGCGCCAATTGATGGAAGTGTATGACGCGGGCGTGCGTGTGATGTACCCAGTTCATCGATTTGATAATCAACTAGGGGCGGCGCGGCAAGAAGATGGCTTTATTAACGTGGGCCAGTGGCTGTCGAGCGGTCGTTTCTTTGCAACCGAAGAATGCGATGACGAAACTCGCGGGCAGCGCTTTACCAGTGGCTTTCCGCTGTTGAGCGATGTGCCTGTCATTGGTGATATTTTAAAAGGCATTGGTCTTAGTCCGGAATATGACGAAAGCCGGCTACATTGCAACCGCCACGGTTTAACCTCGTTGGGTGAATACTTGGTGGAGCGCATGATGGATTTGGGCATGATCATTGAGCTCGACCACACCTCCACACGTACAGGTCGTGCGATTATGGATTTGCTTGAGGCGCGCCAATACCACGGTGTGGTCAGCGGTCATAGCCATTTAAATCGCAAGCCCGATGGCTCTGCTCATGAGCTGCATCATCGCATTGCACGTGCCGGTGGCATGTTGGCACCTTATAACAGTGCCTCCAGTAATTTGGAGTGGAGCATTGGTGAATTTATCGACTTAAAATCATCCACCGGCCACTGGGTAGGGGTGCCTTTTTCTACCGACATGGGCGGCATTGGCTCCCAAGCTTGGCCGCGTGATGACGTGGATAGCAACCCACTGCAATATCCGTTTATAACAGAGTTTGGTCAAACCATTGAGCGCCAGCAAACGGGTAACCGGGTATTTGATCTTAATCAGGACGGTTTGGCGCACTTTGGTTTGGTCGCCGATCATATCCAGGACATTCGAGAAAATACCAGCACTCGTATTTATGAAGCGGTGATGAATTCGGCCGAGGCTTACCTGCAAATGTGGGAAAACGCCATCGCCAACGGCTCGCCCAAGTATGCTGGTGCTGCCGGAACGTATGTTTCCATTGTCGATCGCAATTCAGGGCGCTGCATGGACATTCCCGGCAACGACGACAACCTCAATAATGGCGTGAGTGTGCAGCTCTGGGATTGCCAGCTGACCTCACAGGATCAAAAGTGGCGTTACGATCGAGAGGCCGGCATGTTTCGCAATAAAGCCAACCCAGAAAAGTGCCTCGATAACCGTGGCCAAGCCCATGATAATGGCGAGATCGTTATTTGGGATTGTATCGATTCGGATAATTTACGCTGGGATTATCAGGGCAATAAACTCGCCAGCCGTCACAACTCGAACATCGTTGCCGATGCCTATGGCACAGCTAACGGCGCAAACGTCGGCCAGTGGACGTACCACGGTGGCAGCAATCAACAGTGGGAGTTGCGCGTCACTGAGCCGCGCAATGCTTGGGTGCAATACCGTAGCGAAGCCACTGGCCAATGCATTACCGCGCAAGGCGATCACGTCGATGCCGTGGTCAGTATGGCGGCTTGTGATGGCAGCGATGCGCAGCAGTGGCGCTTCGACAGTGGTACCGGGCTTATGATTAATGGCCAGGCTGGCGAGCTGTGCCTGAGCATTCCCAATGGCATGATTTACGATCATACGCCGCTGCAACTTGAGCACTGCAACGCCAATGCAGATCATCAACGCTTTAGCTACGCCGGTAATATGTTGCGTGCTCAACTCGATGCCAATCAGGTTCTGGATGTGGCGGGCGGCGGCAGTCAACTGATTATGTTTAGCGCCCATGGCAAGGCCAATCAGCGTTGGCATGGCACCTTGCATTGATGCAGTTGGGTGGAGCTTTGGCTCCACCTTGTCGTTTTTACTGCTGCAATAAAAATCGACGCGCATCCTTGGCGCTTTGCTGTGGCAGTTCTTCCATCGGCAGGTGGCCGCAATCGCTGTAGCGCAGCACCTCGGCTTGCGGCAGAGCGAGTTGAAACTTCGCCACGTGCGATGGCGGTATCCACTCATCTTGCTCGCCCCACATGACGCAGACGGGCGCTGATACCTGTTGGAGTTGCTTGTGATTAAAGCCGCCGCGATTGCGCACAAAAGCCAGTACATTGGCCGCTGCACTGCGATTGCCGCTGCGCATTAATAATTCAAAATAGCGCTCGGCCACGACGTGTTGTAAGCGCTCAGGCTGGGCATAGGTGCTGCGCACAATGGCGCGCACCATCATACGTGGCAGCGCAAGGTGCGAGCTGACCCAGCCCATCAGCGGCAGGCCCATAAAAATAAGAATCGGGGGTGGCACAAAGAAAAAACCAGCGCTATCCAGCAAAATGATCTTATCGACACGCTGTGGAAAGCGCGCGGCAAACTCCCATGCCATCCAGCCTCCCAGTGAGTTGCCCGCCACATGACAGCGTTCAATGTTGAGTGCATCGAGAAACTGGCCAATAAAGTCACTGTATAGGTGCTCGCGCATGCCCTGCGGGTGGGGGCCGGTGAGACCAAAGTTAGGGCAGTCAATACTAATAACGCGAAAGTCTGGTTTCAGCTCATCGCTCCAGCCTTCCCACGTGTGGCAAGAGGAGAAAATACCGTGCAAGCACAGCAACACCGGGCCGCTGCCAACATCACGGTAATGCACCTGCATGCCGTCGATATCCACGTAGCGTGATTCAGGGTATTCATGGCGCTCACGCAGTTGCTGTAGCGGAATAGACCCCGGTTCTTGCCAAAAATCCATCCATTGTGTCCACAGGCTTGACCACATACTCCCTCCGTTTTGCTCATTACTGGCTGCCATGAGTGACCATAGCATGGCAGCGGCGACTGCAAAGGTAGGATTCCGCCAACCTCGGAACCGTCTAGTGCCTGCAGAGCTGTGCAGAATTATCCCAACTTCGTGATAAGCTTTGATCAACCATTTAGAAGGAACCTACGCCCATGGAATCATTGTTGAATCTGATTTTCTCTATCGAGCTGGTGGCTCTGATATTTGTCTTGGTGTTGCTCAAATCCAGCATCAAGTTTGTGCCGCAAAACCGTGCATGGCTGGTGGAGCGTTTTGGTAAGTATCAATCCACCAAAGAAGCGGGCATTAACTTTATTGTGCCCTTTATCGACCGCATTGCCGCCGACCGTAGCCTGAAAGAGCAAGCGGTGGATGTGCCCAGCCAGTCAGCCATTACCAAAGACAACATTACCCTCTCTGTAGACGGCGTGTTGTATTTTCGTGTATTGGACCCCTACAAGGCCACTTACGGTGTCGATGATTATGTTTTCGCCGTTACCCAGCTAGCACAAACCACCATGCGCTCTGAGCTGGGTAAAATGGAGCTGGATAAAACCTTCGAAGAGCGCAACCAGCTGAACGCCAGCATTGTTGCCTCGATCAACGAAGCGGCAGAACCCTGGGGCATTCAGGTATTGCGCTATGAAATTAAAGACATCGTGCCGCCCAAATCGGTGATGGACGCAATGGAAGCACAAATGAAAGCCGAGCGAGTCAAGCGCGCCCAAATTCTGGAATCCGAAGGTGATCGCCAAGCAGCCATCAACGTGGCTGAGGGTAAAAAACAGGCTCAGGTATTAGCCGCTGAAGCCGACCGTGCTGAGCAAATTTTACAAGCAGAGGGTGAGGCCAAAGCGATTATCGCTGTCGCCGAGGCGCAAGCCGACGCCCTGCGCAAAGTCGGTGAAGCCGCCGACACGGAAAAAGGCCAAAAAGCCATTCAGCTCGACTTGGCGACCAAAGCAATCGAAGCCAAAGCGGCCATTGCCCGAGAATCCTCTGTGGTCTTGTTGCCAGAGCAAAGCAACGATGCCAGTCAACTGGTCGCAACGGCCATGAGCATTGTCAATAGAATTAATCATCAGCAGCGGCCTCAAGGAACATCGCCTAACGGAGATAATGCATGATTAACTGGCTATTGCAGCACTTACCGGAAGGCCTAATGGTCCTAGGGCTAGCAGCCTTGATTACTGAAGTAGTGATGTTAGGTTTTGCCACCTTTATATTGCTGTTTTTCGGTTTGTCGTTGCTCATAACCGGTTTTTTAATGCAGTTGGGCGTGCTGCCGGCCGATTGGGTCACCGCGCTGTGGAGTAACGTCTTGCTCACCTCACTGCTGGGGGTGGCGTTATGGAAACCGCTACGGCGGCTACAGAATAAAACGGATACTAAGCCGGTTCGCAACGACTTTGCCGAGCAAAGTTTTATTCTGGAACAAGACGTAGACCAGCGTGGACTGACTACACATAAGTACTCCGGTGTGAAATGGAAATTAAAAAGCCAGCAGCCCATCGCAGCCGGAACCTTGGTAAAAGTGGTGCGCACAGAAGTGGGGGTGCTTTGGGTTGAAGTTTGCGAGAACTGAATAGTCTTTGAATTATCATGCGCCTTTCCATCGCCTTGCTGCGCCTTTTCATCGCCTTGCTGTGATGGGGACCTTAATGTGGATCGGCGCTCCCATCTTTTATTGCTGAGCTTGTCATGCAATTAGATTTTCGGGTTTTCGAACCCCAATCACTGGTCGACTTTTTGGCCCCGAGGCTACCGCGCGACAGCGAGCCGCTGACCACACTCTTGACTCAAGGTCGAGTTCACATAAACCAACACCGAGCACAGTGCATAAGAACCAGTGTCTACCCCAGTGATACCGTATGGCTGGATCTGCCTGATCATTGGGAGGCCGAAGTCGACTGTAACTGGCGCATAGTTTGGCAAAATCACGAATTTCTCGTGGTGGATAAACCGCCAGGTTTGCCCGTAAGCCGAACCACGCGCAATCTATTTTATACCCTGGTTTCTCTAGTGCGCCGACAAAGCCCGTGGCACGAGGCGCATTTAATGCACCGGCTGGATGCCGAAACCAGCGGTTTAATACTGCTGGCAAAAAACAGTCACGTCGATAAAAAATGGAAAAAGAAAGCCAGCCGCTTAATGGCAGAAAAAGAATACCTAGCCTGGGTATTTGGCCAGCCCAGCTGGCAGTATTATGACTTAGAGTGCACCATCAGCGAGCGCAGTGACAGTGCCATTCGCAATCGCATGTATGTGTGCGAATCAGACACCCTCGCATACACCAAGCCACAGCTAAGCCGAACTGAATTTACTCTGGTTAAAACACAGGGTGAATACAGTTTAATGCGCTGTCGGCTACACAGCGGACGCAAACATCAAATTCGCTGTCATTTGGCGCACCTTGGCCACCCGATAGTGGGTGACAAAATTTACGCATTTGACGGCGAGTATTATCTAAAGCGTCTACAACAGCCATTAACAGCAAAAGACTATCAAATATTGGGCGCTGAATTTCAACAGCTGCAAGCCGTGCGTTTAATGCTGCAGATGTATGGCAAGAGCTTTGAGGTCGAGCTGCCTGTTGAGGCGTGACAGAAATGCGCCATGCATCAGTTGATATTGAGGAATACTGATGCTTCAATCCGCAGCCATCTTTTTAAGAGGACGAAAAGGATGACCAAAGTTCTGCATCGCTCAAAAGCCCTGTTCATTGTCATGGCTTTATTCCTGGCCAGTAGCCTGATCAATGCCGCTGGAGATCCAGCACTGGCTGGGTTATATGAATTTCCGCAAGCTGAATCCAGCTGGGGCGCCAAGCTGAATCCCAATAATGATTTCCCTGATGATGGCTATATGGGTTATTTCTTTAATACGAATAGCCCAGAGATCTTAGTGCATAAGGAGCTATCCAGCTCGTTGGGGATTAACTACGCTTGGAGTGATTTCCATAATATCAAGTCTGAAGACTTTGGAGCCTATTGGGCTGGCAGCATAGTGATGCCAGAGGCAGGTGAAAGGGTCGTTTCTGCCAGTCTTAGCTGGGCCAAAATACGCATCATCATTGATGATCATTTGATTTACGAAGGTGACAGCGATACTGAAATAAAGCTACAGCTGGATAAAGGCCGCCATACGATAGAGGTTGAGTACATTAATAACTGGCATACCACAGATGTGATGGTGCGTGTGCAGGAGCCAGTACAACTGCTGACTCGCAGCCAAGTAAAAGCAGAACTAGAGCGTACCAGCGAGCCTCATCAGCTTTATTATGTTGGTGCCTATGAAAGCGATGCGCAAGATGGTGTTGTACAGCTTAACCTACGCCCAGCCAAGCAACCGATGGTGCTCTTCTTGGGTTCTTACAACCCAATCCAGTGGCACATCAATAATCCCCACAATAATGCTATTAAAGCGATTGTGTATTCGTCCTATAAGCCTGGCGCAGTGGTGACGGGAGACATAGATACTAATACCCGCCTAATGGCACTCGACGATGGCTTTCGCGCTCATGAATTGGTTAAAAAGTGTTCGTGTAGTGGTAGCCACTTTCACTGCAGTGGTAAAGACTTCGGTCGTACACTTAAACAGTTAGAGAACATAGGCGGTGGAAAGCTAGTGGGCTTTTCAGGTGACTACAGCCCTATAGCTTTGCCTGTGCCGCAGACCTTAATGAATGATGCTACGCGAAACATGATGGCTGCCAATCGCCGGGAAGTGAATGAGCAGCGTAAACGCTGTAGTAAGAATATAAATCCCGACTTTGATAGTATGTTTGACTAACACTTAACCCGGAGCTGAGCTCCGGTAAAAGGCAGATTATGGAAGCTATCAATACCAAGCTGATCAACTATTATCCTCATTTAAAGCAGCTTAAGCTGACCAAGCCCAATACCCTTAGCCATTTGATAGTTTTCGCTATATTGATGCTTCTCACGGCTGTTCTAGCTGGCTTGGTGGTTTACTGGAATGGTTACTTATTCAGTGGGCTAGGGGTTTCGATATTCATTTTGGTGCTGTCTTTTCGTTACCTAATGTCGGCATTTCGTGTCAAACATACTTTTTTTGATTTTGGTTTAGGTAAGCTGGTTATTACCGATTTAATAGGACGTAGATCTGTCTATAAGCTAAAGAAGAGACAGGTATCGGCGAAAATGCTTGAAAGAACTATCCATGATCGTTGTTTTGTTTATGTCGTCTTGGATATGGATGGTGATAGTTTCGTTATTCTAGAGACCGTTAAAGGAGGGGAGGATGGCTTCGAAAGAGTCGTCGAGCTAATTAATAGCTCAGCGGGAGAAAACGAAAAGCCAACACCGGCTGAAGCACTTGAGAGGGATTACGATCTTGTGTAGATAATGCTGCGTATGGGTTTGCATGAATAGCCGCTGACATTCTATCTAAGCACCCGTATCATAGCGGCTTTTTGTGTGAGCAGTATCCTATGAGTCTGAGTCAGCGCTTTAATCATATTATTGATGCCGTTTGCGATGGCAATAAGGCGCAGTTTGCCCGCTTAACGGGTAAGTCTCCCAGTCATGTTTATAAGATTTGCCGTGGCCAGTCGCGTCCTTCTATGCAGTATTTGCAAACAATCTACGAGCAATTGAATGTTGATATAACTTGGTTGCTTACCGGCGATCAGGCGGATCGCATACAGAAACTGGCTCCAGCGGACAGTGCCAATGACTTGGTGTATGCGCCGGTGCTGGATGTGCAGGCCAGTGCGGGCTTTGGCGCCAGCGGTTTTAGTGAAGAGCTGGAGCAGCAGTTTGTGCTCGATCGCCAATGGCTGAACCAAACATTGCGTGTTTCAAGCGATCGACTGTTTTTTATTTATGTCAGTGGCGACTCTATGTTACCAACGCTGGAAGATGGCGACATGATTTTGGTGGACCCGGCTCAGCAGCAATTCCAAAATAACGGCATTTATGCACTGAGCCATGCCGATGGTTTGATGACCAAGCGGCTGCAGCGCCAAGGTTCAGCGATTCAGGTGATAAGCGATAACGCCAGTTACCCCAGCTGGACGCTGAATACCGAAGATGAACAGGTGCAAATCGTGGGTCGAGTTGTCTGGTGCAGTCGGCGGGTAAGGTGATTGGGGCACCTCTGAATAATTTTGCACAGCTCTGCGTGAGTGCAGCAGGCGTTCAGAACAAGGCGGAGATGGCAGGAAATGGCCAGTCCTTTACCACATCGCCAACGACGTTATGCAAGCCTGCCTTCCGCGCCCTGCGGGCATGGCCAGAGAACTCCAGCTCTGTGTCGCCGATTTTTGCTTTAGCTGGCTAGAGCGGCAAACCGCCTTCGTGATCTGAAGCCCTTGGCGATCCAGAGCAGACACCGAATTATTCAGAGTTGCCTTAGATTATTGTAACCCGTGGTCTAGGCCGCTGGTTTTGTCAGTCATGTTTATACCTGCATAACGGGCTAAAAGGTGAAACCGATGGCCATAGAACGAGCCATCGGCCTTTAATTTATAAAGCGCTCACGCCTTACGCACTTTAATTCGTCGTCCTTTGATACGGTTTTCTTGTAACTGCTTTAACGCTGTTTTGGCATGTTCACGCTCAATGGCAACATAAGCGGTCCAATCGAGTACGTCGATTTTGCCGACTGCAGAGCCAGGCACACTGCCGTCTTTGGTGAGGGCGCCAAGAATATCGCCAGGGCGCAGTTTGTCTTTGCGGCCGGCGGCAAGGTTTAAGGTGACGTAAGGAGGGAGGTCAATGTCCAGTGCTGCGGTGCTCAGTTGTTCCAACACTTCGTCGTCCGGTGCATGGCCGGTGTGCTGGCGAATGCGATCGAGCAAGTGCTGTTCATTATTGCTGACAATATTAAATGCTTGGCCTTGTTTACCGGCGCGTCCGGTGCGGCCAATGCGGTGCACATACACTTCTGGATCGCGCGGCAGGTCGAAATTAATCACGGTATCTAGGTCGTCCACATCGAGGCCACGCGCGGCGACATCGGTGGCAACCAAAAAGTTCACGCTGTGGTGTTTAAAGCGGGTCAATAAACGGTCGCGGTCTTTTTGCTCCAAATCGCCGTGCAAAGCCACGGCGCTGGTGCGTAGCTCCTGTAAATACTGCGCCACTTCCATGGTGGTTTGACGGGTATTGCAAAAAATCACGGCCTGGCGCACCGGATGGTGGGCCAAAGTACGTTGCAGTGCTTCTAGACGTTGGTGCTTATCGCAGCGAATGTTGAGCTGACTAATGGTGGCCACGCTGTGCTGGCTGGTGATGCGCACTATGGTGGGCTGCTGCTGAAAATCGCGGCTTAACAGCTCGATGTTATCTGGGTAAGTGGCGGAGAACAGCAGGGTTTGGCGCTGCTCTGGTGTGTGGGCGGCAATAAAATGCATGTCCTCACTAAAGCCCATATCTAACATGCGATCGGCCTCGTCCAGCACTAGGGTTTTTAACTGCTCAATCGCCAAGGTGCCTTTGCGCAAATGGTCACACACCCGGCCAGGGGTACCGACAATAATATGAGCACCGTGCGACAGTGAGCCGATTTGCGGCCCGATGGCTTGGCCGCCACACAAAAGCACCACTTTAATGTTGGCCATGTAGCGTGCCAGCTTACGGATTTCATCGGCTACTTGGGTGGCGAGCTCTCGGGTTGGGCATAGCACCAGACCCTGGGCACCAAAAAAGCGCGGATTCAATTGCGCCAAAATGCCCAAGGCGAAGGTGGCGGTTTTGCCACTGCCGGTTTTGGCCTGTGCTAATACATCTTGGCCGGCTAACACCGCTGGCAGCGCCTGTTGCTGTATGGCGGTCATGTGCTGGTAACCCAGTTGTTGCAGGTTGTCGAGTTGCTCAACGGGCAGCGGTAGAGTGGCGAAGGAATCCGACATGGGGTGGCTCAAATCAAGAAAAGAAGCGCCATTATACGCGCATCGGTCAAGGGGGCTAACGGGGAGTGATGCCTACACTTTGGTGTGTAGGCATCCAAGGCCATCAGGCGCTGTTCGCAGGCAATGTCGAGCCAGGACATTAGGCCGGCGAGGAGTCTGCGCTAAAGCCTTCATGGCGCTGAGGTTGGCGTTCGCTGTTGGCTTGCATACGAGCCAGCAAGGCCGCGGCAAATGCCAGCATGGCGGCCATGGCCAAAAGGCCTATGTGCACTCCTACCGTCAGCAGCGGCGCATGCCACAGCCAGCGGCCATTGATGATGCCATCGCCCAGCAAGGTCAACAGCAGCAATGCACTGGCACCATTGAGGTGTAGGCTGAGTTGGCGGCGCAGTGTTAGCGGACTAAAAGCCAATGCCAGCGCCAGCACCCATACCAACCAGAAGGTGCCTTCTTCTAACGCGGCTTGCTGTGCCATGCCTTGCAGCCAGGTACTGGCACATATTAGTGCTGCACAGGCGCTGACCAGACCGGCACATATACCTAGAGTGAAGCGTGCCAGTGGGTGAGGTTTGGCGCGCGCAGCTTTATGAGGGGCGTCGAGTTTGGCCAGCCAAATCATATTGCCCGTCACTATCATCAAGCTTAAGGCTAGAGTCGACAGGGCATAAAAGGCTTTCAGCATAATGTCGCCAAACATCACAAAATGCAGCGGTGTCACGGCGGCAAAAATGCGCTGGAAAGGGCCGCGCTCAGCAGCATCAGACTGATGCACCAGTTCGCCGTTGGTGAGTTGCAGGGTGACGTTTTGCAAGTTGCTGAGCTTTTCGACATGGTTGCCAGAGAACTTCACCAAGCCATTAGCATCGCCATCGGCAGTGACATGAATAAAGTGCACATCCAGTTCCGGCTGAATGCTTAGCGCCTGCTGTTGCAGTGCATCTAGGCTTAGGCGGGAAGCAGCAGTGCCACTGACTTCGGCTTGTGGCCCCACCACGGCGGCCACGGCTTTATCGACATCGCCGTCGAACTTGGCCACGGCTAATAGCGGCGATACCAAGCCTAATAACCCTAAAATCGTGCCACTAAAGGCCAAAATAAATGCGAAGGGCAAGGTCCATAAGCCGAGCAGTTTGTGGTGGTCGGTGAGCAGTAAGCGCCAGCTGCGTTTGGGGCGCAACATAACAAACTCTTTGCGCCATTTAACGTGAATTAAAATACCGGCGATGATGGACAACAGCATGGCCATGCCGGCCAAGCCGACCACATAGCGCCCCACTGGGCTGGGTAGATGCAAGTCTGTGTGTAGGTGCTCTAGAACGTGGGCCATGTCTGAGTGGCCAATCTCCAGCGGCTGCTGGGTGCTGGCGTCGTAATAGCGAATATCAGGTTCTTGGCCTTCTTCAAAGTGCACCAGCTGCACAAAACCACGCTCTAGTTCCGGCACAATAAAATAATCGGCATAGTCAAAGCCGTTGGCTTTGGCATCAGCCACCACGCTGTCGAGTTGGGTGCTATCCACACTGTGAAGCTGGCTAAGAGTGGGCGATTGCCACACTTCTAACTCGTGGGCAAACATCGCTGGCAGGCCAGAAAACGTGACGACAAACAATAAAATGCCGCACCAGATGCCAATCCAGCTATGAGTGTTGTACAGGGTTTTATGGGTTGCTTGCTGCATTTTCAGCCTCCAACAAAATGCACGGCGTTAATGAGAGTCAGCGAAGCCATAAGCAGTAACATGCGCCGCCAAGCTTGTAGACCGCCCTTTGCCAACAAGGCCCAATAGAAAAAGCCAGCCCAAAACACAAAAAAGAACACGCCGCCGGCAAAAATTTGCTCGACCGCATCGCCAAACGGCCACCACAGGGTGATGCACAAGGTCAGCAAAACGGTGGCGATCAGTGCCCCCAGTAGCGCTGCCAAGACCCGGCTGAGGGTGGAATTTAAGCGTGGCCAGTTGCCTTGGCCGTCAGACCAAACCGACATAGGCGCCCCCTGCAGCACTGATTAACGTGATGGCGATGACACTGCGCGGCCACCAGATGCGCAGCTGTACAAATATGGCGGCGCATGCCACCAAGCTGAACAGCCAATAAAAGCTGCCTTGCTCCCAGCCAAAGGGGTGACCCATCCAGGCCAGGCTAAACAGCAGAAAAATCAAACCAGCCAGTTTGCGCGAACGCGCAATGCGCTGACTGCGATGCTCACTGACGCCGTACATCAAATGCAAAGCTGGCCAGATCATAAAGACTCCCAAGGGCATAGTGCGCTACCTGTCCAATGGTTGTGGAAATATGTGCCTTGAGAGTGCACCGAGCTAAAGTGGGCGTGTAACACTCCTTGTTCTGAGTAGGTGTTTTGGAGACACCCTAAAAGCTGTGCAGTCATTAAGGCTCATACGCCAACCTCGAGGTCGGCACAAAGTGCAAGGATGGTAAAGAAAAAGAGTTTTAATGCAAACGATTTGTATCTGTATTTTCTTTGTTTTAGCGCTCCAGTGGCATGGCATGGTTTGCCAAACCCTCGTCCAGGCGGCGTACCATAATGGCCTGTTGCGGTGTAACGCGAGCCCTTGACTACAGACGCAGCATGGCAGACTGGCTGAGTGAGGATGGCGTTGCCCGGCTTCTGCTATGGCGGCGCTGCGAGCTGGGTGAAAGGGCACAAACTGCGCTGGATGTCTGCGCTCAGCCTGACGCAACATCGTTACATGCGGAAATAACGCCAACTGCTCCTGGTCCGGCAGGGGGCAACACAAGAACCCATTGATAGGTACGGCAGAGCGGTTGGCGAGCTATCGCTTGGCACACCAGCACTCAATTTCATCTGTGTCTTGTTCAAACTCAGCGGCGTGCTCAACTTCGGCCGGAACGTGATACCAGTCTCCGACAGTAAAGTGCTGACGACGGCCCTGCACGGTTAGGGTCAGCTCGCCACGAATGATTGCGCCGTCGTTGTCGGTCGCGTGCGATGTGACTACCCACTGGGTAGGAGGCGAGCAACACCTCAGCTTGCTCAGCGCTTAGCCGGTAAGCATCAAAAGCGGGCAATGAGCGAAATATCCCTGTCATGGTGTCTTTCCTGTACCAATGCCTGAGCTCACTTTAGTGGGGGGGACGGCATGTTTCGTAACAGTCTTAGCTCGTTGAGCCAGCACAGTGAGTGGCTTTTCATTAAAACCGAAAAGCTACTGCGATAATTACCGGTTTTGCTTATTTCGGGTGGGAATATACTTATTCCTAATTGCAATTAGAGCCTGATTTATGACCCTGCTTTTACTCCTTGCGATCGCTGGTCTAGCACAAACATTGGGCCAGTGGCTGCCGCTAGAAGCTTGGGGTATCAGCAGTCTGACGTTGGCGCTGCTGTTGGCCCTGTGCGTGCCTGCACGTCCATCGATGCGTTTACAGCGTTGGCAGCCACGGTGGCTGAAAACCGGCATTGTGTTGTTTGCCGCACAGTGGGCGGCGCCACCCTCATGGGGGCTGTTGCTGCAATTATTGCTGTGGGTCACTCTGGTTTTATTGTCGACCCTGATACTGGGGGGCTGGCTGGCAGCTCGATTAAGAGTGCCAAGGCCGCAAACGGCATTATTGAGTATTGGTTTTGCTGTGTGTGGTGGCAGTGCGATTGCTGCCGCTGCACCGATCACAAGTCGGCATCCGCATTATGGCGCTGCCGATATCGCACGAGCCTTAGTGCTGGTGGCATTGCTGGGCATGGTCAACTTGCTTATTTACCCTTGGCTGATGCAGTGGTTAGGGCAGCCTGTGGCTGCCTTGGTGGCTGGCTTGCCTGCACCAGAGCTGGCACAGGTGGTGATTGCGGGCAGTGCCATGCCCGCCGAAGCGGCGGCGACTGCGCTCACGGTAAAGCTGCTCAGAATAGGGCTGTTGGGGCTGGGGCTGGCGCTGCTCAAATACTATTTGCAAAGCTCGGCGCTAGCAGCGCCGCAGTGCGTTTCATCACTGTCGTTGGCGGACAAGGCTCGGCGGTGGCTGTGCCGCTATGGTTTTCTTCCGGCTTTTATCCTTTTAGCTGTACTGCATTGGCAGCCTTGGTGGCCTTCTTTCTTGAATGATGTTTTAACGTCGTTGGGGCATGTCTTGATGCTGCTGGCGGTCACGGCGCTGGGGCTGCAGTTGCGTTTGGCCGATGCCGCTCAATTACCTGTCAAGGTCATCTTATTAGCCATGAGCATTTGGGCCGTAAACCTCTCCCTAGCCGTGGTGGTGGGTTTGTGGCTGTCGCACTAAAGGATTGCTCGGCGCTGCCAGCTCAGTGTCCTGTACGCGCCATGACGGAAGCTTGAGCTCGCCCATGATGCAGTATCAGCGAGTCTGAGTTAGTGGTAATGGCGCAGACCCGCTATGGTTAAAGGTTTTGCTGGCTCTGTTCATAAGGCTTGTACTTTACGGTGCGCTCTTATTCTGAGTGCCCTATTATTGAGCGGTTTGGTTGATTAGTAACCAGGTGTTACGGTCGAACTTGTATGAGAAGGGTGTTTTTGCTGATAGAACAAATACTTACGGTTCGAAAAGCAACAGCTACGAGCGGTTACACATGCACCATTGTGTTACCTATCGAATCGCTTCTGCTCTAGTGTGGTGCAATTATTTAAATTATCAAAAGAAATTGGTATGCAATACGCATGTATCCTATTGGGCCATTGGTATTTATACGAAAGCAGTCTATCGCGGCCTAGGCCTTATAATTTCCGTACCTTTTATTATTTTGATGCTTATTTCCCGCCGACATCATGGAACTCAATGGCTGATTTTCTGTCAGCGTGAGCAAATTGGCCCATCTCCTGCAAAGACAAGTCTGGAGTCCTAGAGTTTCAGATCCCTCAGGAGAATTAGAATGAAAAAAACATTGCTTTCGAGTGCGGTGGCCGGTGTGTTCGGCACTACTGCTCTGATGGCCTTGCCGATCAGCGCGATTGCCAACGAGCAAGCTGCACAAGAAACCATTGAGGAAGTGTTGGTTACCGGTTCCAGCATTCAACGCAAAGACTTGGAAGGTTCATTGCCGGTTCAGCAGTTTGATGCTGCACAGTTGGAGGCCACAGGCGCACTGGATGCCGCTGAGCTGATGACTAAGCTGCCAGCGATGCAGAACTTCGTTTCACCTGGCGAGAGTGTGGGCGGCTCAGGTGGTGGCTTGGCAACGGCTAACATTCACGGCCTTGGCTCATCGTACACCTTGGTATTGATTAATGGCCGCCGTGTGGCACCTTCGACGTCGGATGGCACGGTTGACATCAGTCACATTCCAACCGCCATGATTGAACGGGTGGAGATCCTGACCGATGGCGCCAGTGCGCTTTATGGCTCTGATGCCATTGCTGGCGTGGTGAACTTCATTCTCAAAAAAGGTGTTGATAAAACCACAGTTTCTGCACGCGTTGATCGCCCTACCAATGGCGGTGGCGAAAGCCAGCGCTTCGATCTGACCACAGGTTTTGGCAACTTGTTTGAAGATGGCTACGAGGTGGTTCTGGGTGCTAGTCGTGTTGAAAAAGATCAGCTCGCGGCAGTGGATCGTGATTTCTCAAAAACAGGTTTTATTACCTTTCAACCACGCGGCCACGACCGCAAAGCTTTCTTCTTTAATGGTTCATCTAATGCGATTCCAGGTAATGCTTATCTCATTACGCCAGAGGGTAAAACTGAGCGTGTTTTAAACCCTTATCGTGAGTCCAATGGTGCCTGTGCTGAAAATAACACACCGTCTGGCTCTAGCTGTCAGTTTGACTACACATCGACTTTAGAGGCGATGCCAGAGAAGAAAACAGACTCTGTTTTTGCTGGGTTGAACTTCCAGATCACCGATGGCATTACAGCCTTTACGGACGTTACTTGGTCGAACCGAGAAATGACGTCTCGTATTGCACCTTATCCAACCGGAGCGGTGCCCATTGCCCTAGACTCTGCGGCGTATAACGATTCACTCAAGCCGGTGCTCACGGATGAGGAAATCGCGAAAATTGAGGCCGGCGAGCTGGCGCCATTTGGTGCTTGGCGCTCACTGCCTGCAGGTAACCGTACCACTGAGTGGAAGTCTGAATCGCTGAACTTTACCCTTGGAGCAGAGGGCTACATTGGTAGTGTCGACTTCAACACTGCGTTTGTTTATTCAAAAGTTGAGCAGGAAGAGTATTACCCAACGGGTTGGCTGCTGGCCGATGAGTTTACTGAAGCGGTTGCTCGCGGTGACTTCAATATTTTTGTACCGCCTTCAGAGTTCTCTGAAGCGGATCAAGAAGCCTTAAGCAAGACGATTTATAAAGGCACTTGGGGCGAAACCGACACTGAAATGATGGGCTTTAACGCCAACGTGGCGATGCCATTGTTTACCATGGGCGGTGGTGATGCTCAGATCGCGGCGGGTGTTGATTACTACAGCAATAGCTATGAAGACATGCCATCGCAGGACAATAAGGACGCAGTCATTCTGTTCCTGTCTTCAGAGAGTGAGTTTGACCTGGAGCGTGATCAATACGGTGCCTTTACCGAGTTGTTGTTGCCAGTCGTTGATGGTGCTGAAGTTACTTTGTCAGCGCGTTATGACGTAATTGGCGGCGTTAAGAGCGAAGGTAAAAAAATCAGTGATGAGCTAACCGATCTGACTTATAAGCTCAGCGGTAAGTATGACCTGACTGATAGCTTTACCGTTCGTGCGGCCTATGGCACTGGCTTTAAAGCACCAGGCTTATTATCAATTGGCATTCCGGTGCGCGAGTTTGGTGTAACGTCAGGCAACTTTGACTGCCCATTTGAAGACTCTGATCCTCGTACGGCTTGGTGTATTCAGCAATCGGCTGGCCCTGCTCAGGCACACGTATTCCAAGGTGGTAATACCGATCTGGAGCCAGAAAAATCGACTCAGTGGACAGCTGGTTTTGTCTTCCGTACCGACACGGACACCAGTGCTACGATTGACTACTGGAATGTGAAAATTGAAGATCAGATCGACACGCTGACTGAAAATCAAATTTTCGACAACCCAGAAAAATACAGCGGCAACTTCACCACCAAGAAGAACTTGGCCACTGGCTTTGATGAGCTCGCGATTCTGCAGGAGTTCGTGAACATTGCTGAATCACAAAGTGCGGGTATCGATTACCGCATTGAGCAAGGCCTCTACCCTGACTTTGGTTCTGTGACTCTGGCGCTGAGCGGTACGCACATGATCAAGTCTTGGAGCTCTTCTTATGGTTCAAACCTGGATGAGTTTGGCTCTGATGATCAGGTCACCTTTAGCAACAAGCTGAAGCTTGAAACGTCTGTGATGGTTGGCCAGTTTAATCATCATGTGACGCTGAACTACCAAGGCGGCTACCGTGATCAAACTCAAGAAGTTGAGTATGTGAACAATGATGGTACGTTGAGCGGTGAGTTCTTCGACTACACAGGTCGTGTGCCAGCCCATCAAACCATCGATTATCAGGGTCAATTCCTAGCAATGGAAGATGCGCTGAAGCTGACCTTCGGTATCAACAACATTACGGATAAAGAACCACCACTGTCACTGCGCACCAGCGGTGCTGGTCACCAGGTTGGTTTCGATCCACGTTACTTTGATGTTGCTGGCCGCACTTGGTATGCCGGTGTTGCTTATAGCTTCTAACATCATTAGTTAGCGATCGCTACGAAAAAGCCACCTGCATTGCAGGTGGCTTTTTTATTACGGCAGTTAAAAAACTGGCTTGTTTAAAAGGACGCGAGCTATGTGATTTTATAGCAAAAGCTGTCGCCGCAATGGTGCATCTTTGCCCAGAATTTCTTGACGCAATCTTTGCGCCCTAGGCGTGGTGCTCGTCGATATAGCCATTACAATGCTCGTCGATCCCTCTCGTACTTGTAGTGCGAATGACCTCACAACGACATCTTCCTGCCCCTGAGTGTGTATCGGTTTATATACCAAGGATCACTTATGTCTGTTTTTTCTCACACCGTTCTTTCTTTTTGGCAACAGCGTTTTTTGCCCGGCAATATGCTGCATTCAAGCTCGCAGCAATCCGTGGTGGTGAATGAGCACTCGGCCTACCCTTTGATGCAGCTGGTGCGCAGTGATGAGCAACACTGGCTGTGCATGACACCTAAGGTGGCCGATTTATTACAGCTGGATCAAAGTTGGCCCTTACCTTTAGAAAAGTTGCAGCAGGCGTTGGCACAGCATGGGTTGGAGTTTTACGGTGAAGATAATCTGTATTATTTTTCTGCTAGCCAACGAGCCGCCATTTTAAGCCGGGACGCGGCTCCTCATGTGCGTCGTTTAACGGCTGAAGATGCTGAGCTATTTAAAGCATTTGAAGCGTCGGCCACCGAGCAAGATCTAGACGATGCTTATGTCGAGCTAGATCACTGGCGCGTTTTTGGTGCCTTGGTCGAAGGTAAGCTCGTGGCCGCTGCGAGTATGTACCCTTGGGACAATTCAAAAATTGCCGATATGGGGGTTCTAACGCTACCCGAATATCGTGGTCAGGGTCATGGCAAAGCCGTGGTACAAGCGTTGGCAAAACACGCCTATGAGTTGGGTTACGAGCCCCAATATCGCCATCAGTCGCATAATTTATCGTCGAAAGGCCTGGCACTGGGGTGTGGTTTTGAATTTTTCGGTCAGCGTGATGTGGTGTTATTGCCAGAATAAATGCAGCGCCCATGTGCTCGTTATTGAATCGATTTTCTGAGCCGTTACTCAGCCTGGTTGAGTAATCGGTTCTGTCGCTTGTGGCGCGCTATTTCCGCTTCTATATCCACCGTGGCATGGTACTCCTTTAATGTCTCTAGCCAGGGGGTTGCGTAGTTAGCGTAGCCATCGGTATTTTTACCAAAAACGTGATATGCGGGCGTTTCTCGGGGTATGGTTAGAATACTTTTAAACTGTGTTTTGGTCAGTTCTGAGCCGTCGGTTAGGTGTTGGTCGATGATGTCTCTGATCAGGCCTGCTTGCAAAAATAGGTAGTCTAGGCGCCTCGAGCTCACCATTCTCAGAGATTGGGCGTGGCTGTTGGTTGCTGTAACACGATTGGCGGGTAGGCTATTTATATGCTGGTCAATCATACCGCCAAAGGTATCGCCGCGAACGATGGCAAGGCGAAAGGGGCGTAGGTCAGCCAGTGAACTGATGTTCTGTAACGCACTATTGTTGGCGGCTGCGTAGGCGTGTACTTCCCGTTTGTTGATAAACGCTGGTATTTCTAGGTAGTCAAATACTTGCTCACGCTCTGGCGTTTTATTGGCTCCGAGTATCATGGTGACCTTGCCGGTAGCGACCTCAAGTTGGCAGCGCTTCCAGTTGGCAATAATACTGGCGTTCACTTCTATGTCTGGGTTGTTTTGCTTGAATAGCTTCAACTGATCGATAAGGATGCCCGCATAGTCACTCTCTTCACCACCTTCTACGCCGCCTTCTACGGGGTAGATCCACGGCGCCCAGTCGTAATAGGCACACCAGGTGAGCGTAGAGGCCGAGCTGATCGAGGCCAAGGGTAGCCATAGCGCAAACGCTAGTAGGAACTTGTTCATGGTGTGGGTCTAAGTAGCCAGTCCGTGTTTATCTTAGTGTGGATTAGGCGTATCAGAACTCAAGTGGCTGTTATGGCCTTTAAGGGTGCTGCCTATTGCTGTGCAGCACCTATAGCTGTTTAAAGGCCTTAAAGCTGGCCACGCTATCGGCGCGCTTGCGTGCCGTTACCCGGGTTTTAGGAAAGCTGGCTTTGTCGGCAAACTGACTACGCAACTGTTGATGGACGTGTTGATCTTCGGTATTGACATAGTTGCCCGGAAATAAATTACCCGATTGATACTGCTCATCTTTATAGCGTTTCATCACCAGTGGGCTGCTATTGTTTTGTCCGGTTTGTGCCACCTTTTGCCTGGCTCTTTCGGTGACTTCACACATTGCACAGGGCGGTTTGGTTCCGGCAACGACCATGTCCAGGTGGCTAGGCTCTGGCAGTGTAGAAAATACAGTAAACCCTCGGGCCATTTTAGTTCTTTCAACTTCTTGGTCATGCTTGCCAATAACATCTTCGATAATACGTTGTTCAGCATGTTTGCCTTGGGTGTTGCTGG
The DNA here is from genome assembly GCF_014652515.1 of Bacterioplanes sanyensis. Lineage (GTDB taxonomy): Bacteria > Pseudomonadota > Gammaproteobacteria > Pseudomonadales > Oceanobacteraceae > Bacterioplanes > Bacterioplanes sanyensis. The sequence goes on from NZ_BMYY01000006.1 coordinate 71,239, forward strand.
CCATGCTGATACTGCCTTGGTCGCGCAAACTGGAGCGCAGGTTGCGTAGCATAGCCGAGTGGCTTTGCTGGCGGCTTTTCAGGCCGTTCATATAGTTGCTGGCTGACATGTTTGTATTGGCGTTTTCTTGCACGTAGCGATCTTCAATTTCCTGGCGGGTGGTGTGCGAAAAAGCATTAAAGACGCCATCATCTGCGACAAACTGATGCAGTTGCGACAAGTGTCGTGATTGCTGACTGTTAATGCGCATTTGCTCGCGAATTTTGGTGCGTTCGGTGTCTGAGCCAGCAAACAGCAACTGGTGAGTCAACCCCTCGTTTTGATCTTCGAAATTTTGCACGACGCTTTTTACTTTATTCGCGTCCGACAGCAGTGCTTGAAGGTGTCCTGGAATATGGCTGTCATCTTCGGCATTGGTTCCGATCATTAAGCGGCCACCTATCACGGTGGACTGCGCTTCAGGGGTTCGTGCCTGTTGTGCGCGTTGCTTAGTGGTCGTGGATTTCTCAGAAAACAGGTCGTTGGCAATCAGTGCTGCAGTGCTGGTCCAGCGCAGCACTTGAGCTACCCGGGCGCGGCCTGAAAACTCTGTTTGTTGATCCAGCAAGTGAGATTGCTGATTGCTGGCTTTTTCATTAAAGGTTTTAGGGCTGTGCTGCCCGTGCTTGTTTTCCACGCCGATGTGCTTATCGCTGTTCGACGTCGAGAGTGATTTTGGTAATTGACGCGTTGTCGATCGGGCACGGTTGGTTTGCATGGCTATCTCGCTCGCTGCGTTTTGTATTCGCTGAGCAAGACCTGTTCCAGCTATATGGGCCAAATTGGCTGTTTAGGTCTCTGTAACTGAGGTGATTTAGACCCAGTTGGGTCTTTTTTCCTCGCAACGTTGATATGGGGATGAAGGGATGCTTTGATTGACGCCATGTTGTCATGGAGTTAGTCTTCGCGCGCCAATTGGAATAGTGATGCTCTCATTTGTCTCATCTGATTGGTTATTATATAGCGGCATCACTCAGTGAGTCGCCTTGATCAAATATTGCACAGGTATGTGGACAATGAATAATCGCTTTTCTTCTTCGCTTTTGCTGACATCGGCCATCATTGCACTGTCTGGCTGTGGCGGTTCATCCGGCGGTGGTTCCTCCTCGGGTAATTCTCTTGACAGCGGTAAGGCGTTGTTTGAGCAGTTCAAGAAAATTGAAGAAGCATCAAAGAAATCAGAGTTTGAAACCCAAGCGGAGTATGAAGAAAGAGTTTCTAAGTTTTTTAATAACCTTCCGGACTTTACTCTGGTTGATCGAGTCAGTAAGGACAGTTATTACCTATTTACAGGCTTGCATGCAATCGGTTATGACGCAGAAATGCAGGAGTTGCGAATAACTCAGCCGGATGATGACTTTTCGCATGACTTAGAAGGGGTTACATATACAACCACTACGATTATTGGTGACGTTGAACTGGATGTTGCTAGCGTTGAACTTGAACTGGAAGGGCTAGACTCATTAGGCAAAACCTATGCTACCCGCGAAAACATATGGCTTTTCGGTGATGAATATCGAGACTATGATTTCTATGCAGCAATTCCAATGGCTCCTGATGTAGCTGAACGTATGATGGATGCTTACCAGTATGAATATGTGATTCGTTTTAGCCAGGATTACATAGATGATAATGGCATGTATTGTCAGAACTATGTTGAGAACTGCGAGGCTCGATTAAAGGCCAATGTAACCAGTGTAGTACTAAAGAACACCGAAACTGGTGAGGTGTATTAATCTAATATCAAACCCCGATAAATGAGTGATTTATCGGGGTTTTCGAAACATCGATCTATGGATTCAGACCCAACTCCTCGACACTAATCTCGCGCATTTTAAACTTCTGGATTTTTCCGGTCACCGTCATCGGAAATTCATCGGTAAAGCGAAAATAGCGCGGGATTTTATAGTGGGCGATTTGATCTTGGCAGAATTCACGTAACTCTGCCTTTGAAACATCTTCGCCCGGCTTTAAAATCACCCAAGCCACTAGCTCTTCACCGTATTTTTTATCCGGTACGCCCGTCACTTGCACGTCGGCTACGGCCGGGTGGGTGTACAAAAACTCTTCGATTTCACGTGGGTAGATATTTTCACCGCCTCGAATGACCATATCTTTGCTGCGCCCGACAATGCTGATGTAGCCGTCGTCATCCATGCAGGCCAAATCGCCGGTATGCATCCAGCCGTCGCTGTCGATGGCTTGCTGTGTGGCCTCGTCGTTGTTCCAGTAACCCAGCATCACGCTATAGCCTTTGGTACACAGTTCGCCAATTTGACCTCTGGTCACTAGGTCACCGCTTGGGTCAACGATTTTGCTTTCCAAGTGAGGGTGAGTGCGGCCAACGGTACTGACGCGCTTTTCCACAGGGTCGTCAGCCTGTGTTTGTGTACTGACCGGGCTGGTTTCTGTCATGCCGTAAGCAATTTGCACCTGCTGCATGTGCATTTTTTCCATTACCTGCTTCATAACTTCTACCGGACAGCTGGCACCTGCCATAATCCCAGTACGCAGTGAGCTGAGATTAAAATCACTAAAACTTGGCTCTGCTAATGTGGCAATAAACATGGTAGGCACACCGTACAGTGCGGTGGCTTTTTCTTCCTGCACCGTTTGTAGCACTGCGCGTGGATCAAATGCATCACTAGGATAGATCATCGCGGCGCCGTGGCTGATACAGCCAAGGTTGCCCATAACCATGCCGAAGCAGTGGTACAAAGGCACCGGTATTACCAGTTTATCTTGCTCACTAAAGCCTAAGTTTTCTGTCACCATAAAGCCATTGTTTAAAATATTGTGGTGACTGAGCGTCGCGCCTTTAGGAAAGCCGGTGGTACCACTGGTGTATTGAATATTGATGGCTTGCTGGCAGTTTAGGCTGGCCTGGCGTTTGGCCAGAATCGTTGGTGATACCTCGTCGGCTAGCTCTTGCAATTGCTTCCAGCTCATAAAACCAGGGTGGTCAGGTTCATCGCTTAGACTAACAAGAATACGCAGGTGAGGAAGCTTTGACTGACATGGGTTGTCATCATTATCAGCTACGAGTTGCTGCAGCATGGCGCTGTAGTTGGAGCCTTTAAAACGATCTGCAGCAATCACCAACGAGCATTGTGATTGTTGCAGTGCATACTCGACTTCATGCAAGCGATAGGCTGGGTTGAGTGTAACCAGAATGGCGCCGACTTTTGCGGTAGCCAGCTGGGTAATGCACCATTCAGCATTGTTGGGTGACCAGATGCCGATTCGGTCACCGACCTCTACGCCCAGCGCCAGTAACGCTCGGGCGCAGTTATTCACACGCTGCTGTAACTGGCGATAGCTCCAGCGAATATGTTGCTGACGGCTTACCAAGGCCAAGTTGTCGGGCCAGCGTTGCACGCTTTGGTCAAAACACTCGCCGATGGTCAGTTCCAGCAGAGGGAGTGTTTGTGGGCCACGACAGTAGCTAGCTTGTGGATCATAGCTAGGGGTCATAGTGATCTCCTTGTAGTGAAATTCCATAGGGAGCCTGTGAACAGCCCTGCAGGCATGCAGCCGGCGCTCAGAATAAGGCGCAGCGGCAGATCAGCCCCTTGCTACATTGTCAACGACGTTCGAAGAGGCTGCCGCTGCGTCCGGCGCGAGCGCCAGAAAGCTCTAGCCCCAAGCTCCGCGAAAACGCTTGCGTTCACAACACTACTAATGGATAAGTCAATAGGGGACAGGTCGATGGCTGTTACTTTCGCAGCAAGCACCGAGGGCAGGTGCAAGCATGACCAGCCATTCGTAGCGCCAGGTCATGCTTATGACCGAGATAGATTGCATTAACGCGGTCTGAGTTATAGTGTCGGCTCATGATTCATAGCTGTTCGAGAGAGTTCCCGTGACCTGGCAACCCGATAGTTGGCGCTCACTGCCAATCCAACAACAACCACACTACGATGATCCCGACGCGTTAGCACAGGTAGAGCAGCAGCTCAGTGCTTACCCTCCGTTGGTGTTTGCACAGGAAACCCGCGAGCTGTATCGCCAGTTGGGTGAAGTCGCGCAGGGGCGTGGCTTTTTGCTGCAAGGTGGCGACTGTGCTGAATCCTTTAGCGAGTTCAGCGCCAATAAGATTCGTGACACCTTTAAAGTCATTTTGCAAATGGCCATCGTCATGACCTACGCCGGCCATTGTCCGGTGACTAAGGTCGCGCGTATGGCGGGTCAATATGCCAAGCCACGCTCCAGCGATACCGAAACCATCGATGGCGTGACTCTGCCGAGTTATCGCGGCGATATTGTTAATCAGTACGACTTTACCGCAGCAGCGCGTCGTCCTGATCCACAACGCATGTTGGATGCTTACCATCGCTCGGCAGCGACCATGAACTTGCTGCGCGCTTTTGCTCAAGGCGGCTTGGCCGATCTGCATCAGGTGCATGGTTGGAATATGGCGTTTGTGGAAAATAATCCACTGAAAAATGAATACCAGGCCCTGGCAGATCGCATTCAGGATACCCTGGCCTTTATGAATGTGGTGGGAATTAACTCTAATACCCATCCGACCCTACACGAAACTCAGCTATTTACTTCCCACGAGGCCTTGCTGCTGAATTATGAGCAGGCGTTGACCCGAGTCGATACCCTCACCGACAAATACTACAACTGCTCGGCCCATATGCTGTGGATTGGTGAGCGCACCCGTCAGCTGGACCATGCCCATATCGAATTTTTCCGTGGCATTCATAACCCGGTGGGCGTTAAGGTCGGCCCAAGCATGCAGCCTGATGAGTTGATTCGCTTAATCGACGCGCTGAATCCGAACAATGACCCTGGCCGTTTAACCCTGATTACTCGTATGGGTGTGAATAAGCTGGGTGAAGCCTTGCCATCTTTGGTGCAGGCTGTACAGCGTGAAGGTCGCCATGTGGTGTGGTCATCAGATCCGATGCACGGCAATACGCGTAAAGCCTCCAGTGGCTATAAAACCCGTAATTTCGATGATGTCATTGGCGAAATTCGTGAGTTCTTCGATGTGCATCGCGCCGAAGGCAGTCATGCTGGTGGTATTCATCTAGAAATGACGGGCCAGCACGTTACCGAATGCACGGGTGGTGCTTACCAGATCAGCGAAGACGATCTGGCCCAGTGCTATCGCACTCAGTGCGATCCGCGCCTCAATGCCGATCAGGTATTGGAAATGGCGTTCTTGGTGGCCGATCACTTAAAGCCTTAGCGCTTCTCCTCTATGTACAGGCGCCAACTTCGAGGCGCCTGTATTCATCTTCTATACCCATATGCTTGCCTCGGCGGCTCCAAACAGGAGTAACGCTGGGGTTTGCCAAAGTTTCGCAGTCATCCGTTTTTCTTTAAGGACAGCCATGAAAACCATTGCTTTGCGTGCGGCCGAAGAACTGGCTCGCCTGCATCAGCCCGATTTTATTATTTTATATGGCTCCATTGCTCGGGGTGATGCCACTGCCAGCAGTGATATTGATATCGCTTGTTTTTGCCCAACACCTGATGTGAAAAAAGATCATCGCTTGTTTGACGGTGTGCCCTTGGACGCCTGGTTGTATGCCAGCCACGAGGCCGACGCCAGCCGCGAGGATTTTTTACGTTTTGTTGGCGGTGAATTACTACTGGATCGGCAAGGGCAGGGCAAGGTTTTTTTACAGCAGTTGCAGCAGCGCTTCGAGCAAGGCCCCGAGCCTTTGAGCGTCGATGAACGCCAGCATATCGTTGCTTGGAGCCACAAAATGCTGCAGCGCTCGTGTCAGCAGGATATTGAGTCTTTGTACCGGCGCCACTGGCTGCTAACGGACTTGTTAGAGTTTTATTTTAAATTGCGCCAGCGCTGGTTTTTAGGCTCTAAGGCGGGCTTTTATTATTTGCAGCAGCACGATGCTGAGGTATACGAGTTGTATCAGCAGGCCTTGCAACAGGGCGACGATGCGGTGCTACAACAGTTGGTACAGGCCATCGTGGGAGAAAGCTAGGCAAGGGCTAGGAAAGGCCTAGAGAAGGCGAGCGAAGCTAGGAGAAAGGCAGGAGAAAGGCAGGAGAAGCCCCTCAACACACTGATCCACGCACATTTTGATCCTTGGCTGGTGTGGACCACAGCCCTGTAGCAAAATACGCACTCTGTCAGCATCTATTCCGTGGAGAAGTTATGTTTACCGGCATCGTGCAGTCCGTCGCCACCCTGGAAGACGTTCAAGACCACCAAGGCATTCGCACTTTTGTGATTCACTTTGAGCCCGGCTTTTGTGATGAACTAGAAATTGGCGCCAGCGTAGCGGTGGATGGCGTTTGTCTAACGGTGACGGAATTGCTGTCTGAGGTGCGGGTAAAATTTGATGTCATGCTGCAAAGCTTGAACATTACCACCTTAAGCCAATATCAGGCGGGCGATCGCGTTAATGTCGAGCGTGCGGCTAAAGACGGTGCTGAAATTGGCGGCCATCCGTTGTCGGGTCATGTCGATTTTAACACCGAGGTGCTGGACGTGCGCCAGGTAGAAGACAATTATTGCATTCGCTTTGCGTTGCCGGATGCCTGGAAGCGCTACATTTTTCCCAAAGGCTATATCGCCTTAAATGGTGCCAGCCTGACCTTGGCGGAAGTGGATAAACAGCAAGGTTGGTTTGAAGTCTGGTTGATTCCCGAAACCCGTCGCATGACGACCTTTGAAGATAAACAAGCTGGCAGCTTAATCAACGTAGAAATCGAGCGTGGCACCCAGGTGGTGGTGGATACCGTGCGCGATACCCTGCAAGAAAGCCTAGGTGAGCTAATGCCGCTGTTTGAAAAATTATTGCAACAGCAAGGCATCGATGTTGATTCACTCGGGCAGAGTGCCAAGGCCCTAGTGAAAAATAACAAGGAAGATTAATGCAGCCTGCAGCTGAGTCATCTGAACAACGCGCTGTACTATTTGATTTGGACGAAACCCTACTCGATCGCACAGCGTCGCTTAAGCGGTTTGCCCTTTGGCAGGCCACTGGCATGTTGCGCAACCAGATCAACCATGCCCAGCAGTTTTGTGATCGCTTTGTAGAGTTGGATGACAACGGCCGGGTTTGGAAAGATCGCGTTTATCAACAGTTGATCGACGAGTTTGCGATTCAAGGCTGGTCGATGCAGGAACTGCTGAGTAGCTACGAGTTGTGTTTTTCAGGCTTCTGCCAAGCAAAGCCGGGTGTCAGTACAGCGATCAAAACACTGCATCAACAGGGTTATCGCTTGGGCCTGATTTCTAACGGTAAAACACCGTTTCAAGAGCGTAACTTTCAGGCCCTAGGGCTGTGTGAGTATTTTGATGTGGTCATTGTCTCTGAAGCGGTGGAACTGCGAAAACCCGATGCGGCTATTTTTCAACTCGCTTGTGAGCGCTTAGATGTGCCTGTATCGCAGGCTATTTTTGTCGGCGATAATCCCATTGCCGATATTCAAGGGGCTCAACAAGTGGGTATGAAAACTGTCTATATACCGGGGTTTTTTGGCGAGCATTGCGCCGAGGCCGATGGCGTATGCTCGCACTTTGAGCAGCTGCCTGCACTTGTAAACGGGTTGTTTGAGTGTTTACCGCCCACTTTAACTGACAAATGACCAATCCAATTGAGTAGCAAGAAACATGACTCAGCGAATTATTACCGTGGTCGCAGCCAATCCGGCATGGCCACAAATGTTTAAGCAAGAAGCACAACGAATAACCGGCGCCCTAACGGCAAGTAACCTGTATGCCGTGCAGCACATCGGCAGTACCTCAGTGCCAGGGCTGGCGGCTAAGCCCATTATCGACATACAGCTGCAAGTGCACGACCTTAAAAAACTCGACGACGAGTCCGGCGCCATGCAGGGCCTTGGCTATGAAGTGAAAGGCGAGTTCGGCATACCGGGCCGGCGGTATTTTCGAAAAAGTAGCCAGCATCAGCGCACGCACCATGTACACGCATTCGAAGTGGACTCAAGCGCTGCCATCCGTCATTTAGCGTTTCGCGATTACCTAAAAGCTCATCCGTCTGTTGCGGAGGAATACGCCAAGTTAAAGCTGCAGGCGGCACAGCTGTGCAACAATGACATGGACTTCTATTGCGATTACAAAAATGAGTTTGTCCAACACCACGAAGCGTTAGCGCTTAATTGGTATCAAAGCGCTGTTAGCAGTAAGGTTAAGACTGAGCTCAAATGATTTGAGCACACCGCGCGGTGTCGACTTGTAAGGCGTTCATAGCGCACTTGCTGCGCCTCACCTATCTTCTTTGAACACTACAGGCATCGCTTAATACATTCCCATAGCGTAAAGCTATCAAGAGCATTATTCGTATAAGATCCCGCCTTGCTACTAAAGGTTAGCGTCTACACTAGTACTCACTTGCAAAGGGGGATGTGTATGTTACGCCAACTGACTTTGACTCAAAGGTTGATGTTCGGCTTTGGAGCGTTAATTGCTCTGATGCTCATGGTGACCTTGCTGAGTATTCAGCGTGTCAGTGTGATGGACACCGTACTGAATGAGGTTAACGATGAGCTTAGCCCTAAACAACGGGCGGCGATCAACTTTCGCGGCAGTGTGCACGACCGGGCCATCGCCCTGCGTGACCTAGTTCTAAATGAAAATGACGGTCAGCTAGGGCCGATACAGGCCGATATCCGCCGCTTAGAAGCGTTTTACGATGATGCCCGCGCCACGTTGGAGCGCCTGCATCAACAGCAAGCACCGGCAACGCAAGAGCAGCAACTGTTGCAAGCCATTCAACAAGCAGAAAAAGCCGCCATGGTGGCGACTGAAAAAGTAACCCAAGCGCGCATGCAAGGTAACTTGCCACGTAGCCGCGAGCTGATTTTATCTGAGGTCGGCCCAGCTTATAGCCAGTGGCTGAAAGTCATTAACAATTATATTGATGCGCAAGAAACCATGATTCGCTCTGGGGTTAAGGAGGTGCGCGGCATTGCCGATGGTTTTAGCATGACCATGATTGCTGCTCTGTTGTTAGCGGTGGTTGTCGGCGTAGTGATGGCCTGGGTCATTATTCGCAGTGTGCGCAACACTCTGGGGGCAGAGCCTGGCCAAGTAGCACGGGCCATTCGCGCTATGGCAGAGGGTGATTTAACCATTAATAACTATGCCGTGTTGGCGGGCAGTGTTATGGGCTCAGCACGACAGTTAACTCAGCAGTTAAATGAAGTTCTGGCTGAGGTGCAAACAGCCTCAGATGATGTGGCGTCAACTTCATCGAGCATGCAGCAGCAGGCTGGTAACAATGCCGAGTTAATCAATCGCCAGAGCAATGATACCGAGCAAATGGCGACGGCCATTACCGAAATGTCGCAGTCGGTGAGTGAGGTCGCCAGTCACGCTAAAGCGGCGGCCGACGCTGCACAAAAAGCTGATAACGAAGTTGACCGTGGCAACGATGTGGTCGAGCGCAATGCCAATATGATGTCACAGTTGGCACAACGGCTGGAGCAGGCCACTGAGGTGGCACAGCGGTTATCGGAGCGCAGTGGCAATATTGAAGGCATTATCGAAACCATTAACGCCATTGCCGAGCAAACCAACCTGCTGGCCCTGAACGCAGCTATCGAAGCGGCCCGAGCTGGGGAGCATGGCCGCGGTTTCGCCGTAGTCGCCGATGAAGTGCGCAACCTAGCGCAGCGCACACAAACCTCGACCGGTGAAATCAGCGAAATGATAGGCACTTTACAAGCCGATGCCGAAGAAACCGTTAAAGCCATGCGAGATAGCCAGCAACAAGCAAACGAAACAGCAGAGCAAACCCAAGAGGCACGCACCGCACTGCAGCAAATTCGCTCCGAAGTCGGTGAAATCTCGCATATGAACAGCCGCATCGCCGATGCCGTCAGCGAGCAAACGAAAGTGGCGGAAGAAATTAACTTTAATATCGGTCACATCAGTGAAGCCATGGCAGACATTGCTCGCTCAGCTCAGCAGACCGACGAGCAAAGTCAGCGTCTTAATGAGCTGGCGGCCGGGTTAAAATCACGGGTGGGATTTTTCCGACTTTCTTCTTGATCACGTCTTTTGCGTATATAAAGGCCCAGCTTGGGCCTTTTTATTTGCCTGTAATAACCCCTTGTTGTGGCATACTGCTCGTTTTGGGTAAACAGGAGCCGTGCTATGGCAGAAATACAGCAAATTCTTGATTTTGTCGTGGCGATTGAACAGCTCAAAGATGTGCAGCGCAAAACTAAGCCCGTTGGGCTGGAGCGCTATGAAAACTCCGCCGAGCACAGCTGGCACGCCTGTTTAACCGCGCTTTTATTTAAAGACTATGCCAATGAAAACGTCGATATTGAGCGGGTGATGAAGATGCTGTTAATTCATGATCTGGGCGAAATCGATGCAGGCGACACCATTATCTACGCCAGTGAAACCGTCGAAAATAAACAGCTAGAGCAGCAAGGGGTTGAGCGCTTATTGGCCTTGCTACCGGAGTCGATGCGCCAGCCACTGTTAGACTTGTGGATAGAATTTGAAACCGGTGACACAGCCGATGCCGTTTATGCTAGGGCCATTGATCGTGTACCGCCGCTACTTCACAACCTGCACGGTGATGGCCACAGTTGGAAGCAACATGGTATTAGCTTAGAGCAGGTATTGGCGGTTAATACTCGCATTGGCAAAGGCAGCGATGCGCTTTGGCAAGTGATACGACCCAAGCTAGAGCAAGCGGCTAACGATGGCCTGATGAAAAAAGAGAGATGATGAATAACCTTACACCCGAGCAACACGAATTTGTTACTCGCTACCTAACTTCACTGCCTGAAGCGGAGCAAGCAGTACAAATATTCGCTGAGCACTTTTGCGCCGATGAATATAACGCCAATGAATGCGCTCGGCTGATCAATATTGGCCAAAAGACAGCCACCTGCAGTTTAAAAGCGGCGTATGAGATCGAACATGAGCCGTTACCGGCTGTGGGGCGCTTAACTCTGGTACTGAACTGGAGCCAGCAGCCGGTGTGTATTATTCGCACCAGTAAGGTCACTATTTGCCCTTTTAATCAAGTGGAGCCAGAGTTTGCGGCAGCAGAAGGCGAGGGCGATGGCAGCTATGAATGGTGGCGCGATGCGCATATGAAGTTCTTTAGCCAGTATGCCGAGGAAGTGGGCACCGAGTTTAATGAAGACTCTGAGCTGGTATTAGAGCATTTTGACAAGGTCTATCCATGACAGTGGTTGTTCGAACGGCAGAGCAGCATGATGCTCAGGCTCTGATTGATTTGTTCCAAAAACTGGATCAAGAAACACAGTTTATGCTGTTTGAGCCGGGCGAGCGGCCCACCTCTGTAGAGGATCAAACCCTGGCCTTGCAGCGTTTTAATCAAAGTCATAATCAACGCATGTTTGTTGCGGAACATGACTCTGAATTGCTGGGCTTTGTGGCTTGCATCGGCAACCCGTGGCAGCGTAATTGCCATGTCGCTAACTGTGTGATTGGTGTGAGTCAGGCCTGGGCGGGTCAGGGCATTGGCACACAATTGATGATGCATATGCAAGCCTGGGCGGAAAAGCAAGGCTTGCAGCGTTTGGAGCTGACCGTGATGGAGCACAACCTGGCTGCCATCGCTTTGTATCAGCGCATGGGCTTTGAAAAAGAAGGCCTAAAGCGTGGTAGCATAAAAATAAAGGGCAACACCATTAATGAATGGCTGATGGCAAAGCTCTTATTGCCATCACAGATCAGCATCAAGGAATAGAATGTTTAGCAAGATAGTCGATGACGAAATCACCTTAGCACTGGTTCAACCCAGCTTTGCCAAAGAATACTGGGTGATTGTTGAGCAGCAGCGAGAGTATTTATCACAGTGGCTGGCTTGGCCGCAGTTGGCAGACGGTGAAGCCTTTTTTCTGACGTTTATTAAAAGCTCACTGCATGATTATGCCGATGGCAAATCGTTAACCTGCGCCATTCTGTATTTAGGGCAAGTGGTCGGCAACATCAGCTTTAACAGCATCAACCATGGCCTTAAAAAAGTCGAAATTGGCTATTGGCTGCGTCAAGACTACCAGGGCAAAGGCATCGTGACTCGAGCCGTGGCCAGCTTAATCGAGATAGCATTTAACGAGTTGGCCATGCAGCAGGTACAAATCTCTGCGGCCGAAGAAAATCTGCCAAGCCGTGCGGTGTGTGAGCGCTTAGGGTTTGCTCTGGAAGGCATTATCAGCCGGGCAGAAAACCTTAACGGCCGAGTGGTCGATCATGCTGTTTATGGCTTAAGCCGTAAGCGCTGGCTGGAGGAGCAGCAATGAAGGTTCGCCCCTTGCAAGAGGGGGATGCCGATGCCTTGTATCGCATCTATTTAGAACCGGATGTGTTGGCCAATAATGCCTATTTGCCGTCTATGTCACGCTCTGAGTTTGATAATCTGTTAAGGCAGATGGCACACAACTTTGTGGCCTGCGATGACGATGGCAATGTAATGGGGCATTTATGCATCCGCAATGCCGCCAAGCCCAGAATAAAACACATCGCCTCGTTTGGCTTGGCAGTATCAAGCAGTTATCGACGACGCGGTGTGGCTCGGCTATTAATGCAGCATCTACTGGATTTTTGTTTTAATTGGCTAAATATTCTTCGTGTCGAGCTGTCGGTACATGCGAATAATGACGGCGCCATCGCATTATACCAATCTTTCGGCTTTGAACTTGAAGGGCGGCAGCGCCAAGCCGTTTATGTCAACGGCTCATACTTAGATACACTGTCCATGGCGCTGCTGCGTAGTGACGTTTAAAGAATCAGGCTGCCGGGTGATATTGGTGCCAGTGGCGGGCAATATCGGCGCGCCGACACACCCAAACCTGATCGTATTGTTGGATATAATCCAAAAAGCGAATCAGCGCCGCCGCGCGCCCTGGCCGACCGACTAAGCGGCAGTGCAGGCCAATACTGAGCATTTTGGGGCTGTGTTCGCCTTCGGCATAGAGCACATCAAAACTGTCTTTTAAATACTGAAAAAACTGCTCGCCGCTATTAAACCCCTGGTTGGTGGCAAAGCGCATGTCGTTGGCATCTAGTGTGTAGGGCACCACCAAATGCGGTTTGCCATTTTCTGTCACCCAATAAGGCAGCTCATCGGCGTAGCTGTCGGCGTCGTATAAAAACTCGCCTTCTTCGCATATTAGGCGGCGGGTATTGGGGCTCATGCGACCTGTGTACCAACCCTCTGGGTAGCGCCCGGTAAGGCGTTTATGAATGTCCAGTGCTTGGCGAATGTGCTCGCGCTCAACGTCTTCTGGCACGTACTGATAGTCGATCCAACGCAGGCCATGGGAGGCAATTTCCCAATCGGCTTGCAGCATGGCATCGACCACCTCGGGGTTGCGCTCTAAAGCCATGGCCACACCAAACACCGTCACCGGCAAGCCACGCTCAGTAAACAGCCGGTGCAGCCGCCAAAAGCCAGCACGAGCGCCATACTCGTAAATAGACTCCATGTTCATGTGGCGCACCCCTGCCAGTGCCTGGGCGCCGACGATTTCGGATAAAAACGCCTCAGAAGCGGCATCACCGTGCAAAACACAGTTTTCACCGCCTTCTTCATAGTTGATAACAAACTGCACCGCGATGCGCGCCTGGTTGGGCCAAGCAGCATGCGGCGGCGTTTGGCCATAGCCAAGCAGATCGCGGGGGTAAGTCATGATGTAATCCTGTCTAATTGGTCAGTTTATTGTGGTGTGTTCGACGGCGGCTGTACAGTGATTGTGCCCGCTTTGTCCATTTGCGTCAGCCTGACGAACTGGCTCACTTGGCACTTGAAGACCAGAGCATACTCGATTGAACTGAAGACGCTGACGCATAACTGTCATCAATTTTTAATGCATAACATGCAGGTTACTGAGCCTAGCAACCAGTCATTTTCACTCATAAAAAAAGAGGTCTTTATGTCTCGCTTCTCACTACGAAAATCCCTGTTGAATACAGCCGTCTTTGCCGCCATGTGCGGCTTGGCGGTGTCAGCCTGTGCGATGACCAACCCCAAGGATGTGGGTGATGCAAATGGCGACGATATTGACGTTATTAACGATGGCGTAATCGCTTGTACCGACTATGCCGCAGTGCAGCAAGCACCTGAGTTTAACTTTCCGCAACAGCAGGATTTCACGCATTTTGGCAATCGCCTACTGGCCTTAGATAAACCCTTTCATATGGGCCATGACAAAATCGTCAGTGCCGGCCAAGCCACCTCGCTGGTGGGTAAGTTCGACTACGGCGCAGTATTTCATAAAGACCTAGAAGGTGAGCCCGTACAGGCATTTTTGACTGGCACCGGTAAAGACGATTGGCAGTACCTAGGTCAGTTCACCACCAATGATGATGGCAAAATTTTTGTACCGGTAGATGGCCAGCAAGAAGGCCAATATGTGGTACGCATGGTGGTGCTGGGCGATTTAAGTTACACCGACGTGTATTTAACCGCCGTTGAGCCGGGCCGCAAAGCCGTGGTATTTGATATTGATGAAACCCTGACCAAGAGCGACCTGGAGCAAATTCTGGATTACACCGGCATCGAAGCGGCAGATCCGCGTCCGGCGGCAGGCCAGCTGGTGCAGGAATACATCGATCGCGGTTATCATCCGGTATTCGTCACCGCCCGCACTTATTGGTACGCCAAAGGCACTCGTCGTTGGCTGCGTGACACATTAAATCTGCCAGACTTTACCCTGCGCACTACCTTTGCCAATCAGCAAGGCTTGTTTGAAACCGCGCAGTACAAAACCGAAGTCATGCAGGCCATGCAAGATGCCGGTGTTGAGTTTGTGCGTGCTTATGGCAATGCCGATACCGATGCCGAAGCCTTTGCCAATGTTGGTATTCCACTGTCAGAGACTTACATGATTGGTAAAAATGCCGGCATTAATGGTACGCAAGCCATCACTGCTGAAGGCTATCAACAGCATATTGCCGATGTGGTATTAAACACGCCGCACAGTGGTTGTCAGTAATATTAGCGATCACACGATAACGGGCGCTTAAGCGCCCGTTTTTTTAGGTACCGCAAAATGTTTTTAAAACCTTCTCGCCCTCGGCCGGTGGTTGCTGGTAGGCAAGGCGCTCTGGCTGTTCATCAAACGGCTGAGTAACAATCTCGAGTAGCTTATGAAACGGGCGTAAATCGCCGTCTTCTTCTGCGGCTTTAATGACCTCAGCGACTCTGTGGTTGCGTGGAATATAGGCCGGGTTAGTGGCCAGCATTTGCTGTTGTTGCTGCTCAGGTAACAGTGCGTCTTCCGCTTGGCGCTGTTGCCAGCGCACATGCCAGTCGTTAAATAGTTCCGGGCGATTAAACAACTCAGCTACGTTGCGATAAGCATCGCTGTTTTCATCCTCGCCACAAAGCCAAGATAAACGGCGGAAAAACAAGGTGTAATCCACCTCGCCTTGCTCCAGTAGAGCTAATAGGTCATCTACTAAGGCGCTGTCACCATCATGCTCTGTGCTCAACCCCAGCTTGCGACGCATGCCATTCAGCCAAGTGTTCTGATGGAACTGCGAATATTGCTCCAGGCATTCAGTCGCCAGCTCTACCGCCGTTTGCTCATCGTCGCTGATTAATGGCAATAATGTTTCGGCTAGGCGCGCCAGGTTCCACTGGCCAATGGCGGGCTGATTGTGAAAGGCGTAGCGACCGCCACGATCAATGGAGCTAAACACCTGGTCTTTGCGGTAGGTGTCCATAAAAGCGCAGGGGCCATAGTCGATGGTTTCGCCGCTCACCGTCATATTATCGGTATTCATCACACCGTGAATAAAACCCAACTGCATCCAGTGAGCAATCAGCTCTGCTTGGGCTGTGCATACGCTGCTTAATAATTCTAAGTAAGGCTGCTCGCTGTTTGCTGCTGGCGAGCAAAGAACCTGAGGAAAGTGTCGCTCAATGACATGATCGGCCAAGGTCTTTAACGCATCGAGATCGCGGCGCAAAGCAAAATATTGAAAGGTACCCACACGAATATGGCTGGCGGCAACGCGAGTAAACACCGCACCAGGCTCTAGCCGCTCGCGCACCACCGTTTCACCGCTGGCGACCGCCGCCAGGGCGCGCGTGGTGGGCACACCGAGAGCGTGCATGGCCTCGCACAATAAATACTCGCGCAATACCGGCCCTATGGGTGAGCGGCCATCACCACCACGCGAAAACGGTGTGCGACCGCTGCCTTTTAATTGCATATCAAAGCGCAGCCCCTGGTCATTCACCACCTCGCCTAACAGCAGCGCGCGGCCATCGCCCAATTGCGGGTTTAACTGACCAAACTGATGGCCGCAATAGGCCATGGCGATAGGCTCAGCGCCTTCGGGCAGGCGATTGCCCGCAAACCACTGTGCCAGCTCCTCATCGCTGGCTTGGCGGGTGTCAATGCCCAGCTGCTCGGCTAAAGCACTGTTAAACGCGATTAACTGTGGCTCAGCCACCGGCGTTGGCTGAGTGGCGGCATAAAAGTGCTCGGGCAAGCGGGCGTAGCTATTGCGAAAGGGAATCTGCATGGCCTAAACCTGAGTAAAACAGTCAGGATAAAGGTGGGGGAGGGGGCTGTCTAGGTGTGGGTAAGTATTGCGCTGAGCCACAGCTTTCTTATTGCTGCGATGGCAGCAGACTCCCTATTTTCGTTATTGTGATCGCTGAAAAATCCTATGTCCTCCTTGAGGGATCTTATCCCTCACGCCGGACGGGCGAGCTCCCTGCTTTGCGCTGCGCAGGCCGTGAATCCTGAGTTGCCAATGCTGTGGTCGCCGCAACGCCAACAGCCTGCATCCCGGCAGGATGTTGGCTGGTGCTGCCGTCCGGGCAGCCCCTGCGGGCACAGCCATAGCCAACTCAGGCGGCCTGCTAAGGCGCGGAAAACCAGGGCGCAAGAGCGAGTTCAGAGCTGAGGTTGGATGTCTTGGTTATGCTCCGTGCCGCTTACAAATAGTAAGTGAGCATTTGAGTCGGGCTCGCGTATGAGCGATTTTCAACGCTAAATCCTATGTCCTCCTTGAGGGATCTTATCCCTCACGCCGGACGGGCGAACTCCCTGCTTTGCGCTGCGCAGGCCGTGAATCCTGAGTTGCCAATGCTGTGGTCGCCGCAACGCCAACAGCCTGCATCCCGGCAGGATGTTGGCTGGTGCTGCCGTCCAGGCAGCCCCTGCGGGCACAGCCATTGCCAACTCAGGCGGCCTGCTAAGGCGCGGAAAACCTGGGCGAGAAACCGAGAGCTGAGCGGCTAGCCTTAGGAAATGGAGTGGGTGTCCGGCTTGTTACTGCCTGCTAAGGCGCAGAAAACCTGGGCGAGAAACCGAGAGTTGAGCGGCTTGCCTTAGGAAATGGAATAGGTGTCCGGCTTGTTACTTGAGACTCAATGTAAAGAGACACTGTTTATATAACCAGTATATTTTTTAGAGTAACAAAAAGCTGGCACGTTTTTCCGGTCCGCTTGCCTGTGTTCCCATAGGGTGGTAGCTTAAATACTTGATAAATCAGTGAGTTAGCCGTTGAGCACCAGAACTTTGAGGCGTGGATAGTAGGCAAGCACGTTTTTCCAGGAGGGAATGTGAAAGAAAGGAAGATATCCAGCTGAAAATCAATAGGTTGGCAGAGACAGCTCGAATGGTTCTAGCTGGAAAAACAGGCACGCACACTATTAAACTGTTATGCGTCTGAAAAATAGACTACATCACTAAAGGAGTTGAATATGGTCTTTGGCCAACTTTCAAGAAATAGAAAGGGCGTAAATGGAAGTGTTTTTCTTGGCTCTCCTGAAGCTGAGGCTGAAGCCTTACCTAATTCTCGTATGCCACTGTCTAAGGTATATGAAGACCATTGCGACCTTATTGGAGCATTGGCAAATGAGAAGTTTATTGTAGTTGGCAGAAAAGGGGCCGGAAAAAGTGCTTTTGCAGAGCATATATGTTCTATAGCAGAAGATCAGGCTAATTTATTTGCAAGGTTTATTCGTCAAGGAGAATCCAATTTAGAGCAAATAGTGCAGCTAGGCATAGAAAATGGCCATGAGATAGAAAAAGAAAACCTATATAAGTGGCTTATATTGACGAATGTTTTAAAGATGTTTTCTGACAACCAAGCTGCACAAAACGCTAAGGAATATGACCTCCTTAAACACTTTATATCTAAGAACTCAGGATATATCGATATAAGAGAGTCGGAGGTCAAAGAACTTATTAGAAAGCAAGGCTTTGATATAAATATTAATTATTTGAAGCGTTTTTTTACCAGCAAGATGAATAAGAGCTTAGAGATAAGACAGGAAAAAGCTCCGTTTTACAAGCTAATACCGCACCTAAAAGAGGTCTTGTTAAAAGTTCTTAAAAGTCATTCTGAGCGAGAGAATAACAATAGCTACGTTCTTTTTTTTGATGACTTAGATATCGTTTTCGATGCAAACAATGAAAGTACCGTTAATTCACTAATTTCTCTACTCCGTGTATCAAAAGAAATTAATAACGAGTTTTTCGCCAAGAACAATCTTGATTCAAAAGTAGTTATCCTTTTAAGGGATGATATTAGTAAAAATGTTGCATCTGCTACCTCTGACACTGCAAAAATATTTTCTTCTTACTCGGTTCCTATAAATTGGTATCAAGATGAATATCACGGTGGAGATGATGAGCTCCAATTGAATATTCGAAAGTTCATTAATAAACGGATAGGTTTCGCCTTTAGTGATGAGGTAATTGATGTAAATTCTATGGACCCTTGGCTTTCATTGGTGGAAGATCCTTTTGGAGGAGCTCAGGATTCTACAAAATCTAGCTTTAAATATATTCTAGATCATACGTTCTTTCGTCCACGAGACCTGTTGCTATTTTTTAAGCCGTTATCTCAGCATAAATATAAGTTCCCTCTGTCCAAAGTTGACGTTAATCATCTGATAGGACGATATTGCGAAGAAGTGGTAAATGAGATTAAAAATGAATTTTCGTGCTTTTATTCATCCGAGCAAATAGCAACAATATTTAATGCCTTTGGCGAAATTAGTTCGGAACTTAAAAACCCTAAGTTACGATCTATAACCTACCAAGACGCAATATCTATTATTAACCGCAATTGCTCTGGCGTGTCAGCTAGTGAATTGATTGAAGACATGTTCTATAGGTCTTTGATTGGAGGTATGGGTGATAATGGATACGTTTATTTTAAGCATAGAGAACCAGCTACTGATGTCTATGAGTTTAACAAGACACAGGGTGTGATTATTCACAGTGCTCTGAAGGTTTATTGCTCAAACAAGGGTTATGCATAACAAGGCAATGAACATGGACTTGGGTAAAGCGTCATCTTTTTTGTGCCAAAAAAGCCGCCTCTTATACCCAAGCCAGTTATCGCGGCGTTACATTCTTAAAATACACAAACGAGAAATACACAAACGAGACACCCACCCCTGCTCCCCCTGCTCTAAGCGCGTTCTTGCGATCAGGTTTCCCGCGCCTTAGCAGGCCGCCGGAGTTGGCAATGGCTGTGCCCGCAGGGGCTGCCCGGACGGCAGCACCAACAAAAGGCCTACAAGGACGTAGGCTTTTTGTGTTGCGGCGACCACAGCATTGGCAACGAAGGATTAACGGCCTGCGCAGCGCAAAGCAGGGAGCTCGCCCGCCCGGCGTGAGGGATAACCTCAAAGAGGGCATAGGGGGTGGCGTTTGAAAGCTATTTGCACCGCTCTTATTTAACGCTCCCCCAAAAGGCCAATAACTCCTACCCCCCAAACGGCGCCACGCCAATTAACCAAACATGCCCCACCATGGCAAAGGCCGCCCAGGCCACTAGACCAAGCACCACAGCGATGGCATCGCGAGCTATACCAACAGCCGGGTATTGTTTGCCAGCGGCGCGGTCACGCTTGTGCAATACAATAAAACCAAACACCGCCCAGGCCAAAAAGCCGCCAAATAGCAGCACATCGTGCAGGCCACCATTGGCCAATAAATGCGCCAGTGCCCATACCTTGGTCGCCAGTAACATAGGATGGCCAATACGGGCTTTGATATGTGTGCCAGGCACATAGGTGGCCAGCAACAAAATAAAGGCGGGTAGGGTAATCAGTGCGGCGAGGTGGCGTGTCCAGGTGGGTGCTAACCACAGCCAGGTGGGCTCCATCCGTGCCATGGCATAGCCTTTTACCAATAAAACAAAGCCGATAATCGAGGCCAGCGCATAAACGCCTTTCCAGGCCAGTGGCCCATATTGTTGGATTTTTTGCTCACGCCAGTGCGGCGCCAATAAATTAGTCGAATGCACGCCTAAAAAAATGATCAGGCCGGCGACCAATAACATCATAATTTTTCTCTCTTATCGTTATCACGGTGCTGTCACTGTAGCGCTTTACTGGCCGCGCTAACACGACCCATGTGAGCCGCCGATGGTCAGCGGCGGCGACGCTGTTGCTCTTGGTGCTGTAGATACTGCAATAGTGGAATCCAGTAGTCATCATCGACCCAGTCCGCCGCTTGGTGTAAGGGCACCCAGCGCCGTTGGCGTTGCTGCTGTTGTTGTTGCGGCCAGGGTTCGTGCTCGATGCTGACCTCCAGGCTAAAAACCTGAATATGGCAATTGCCGCCCCATTTATGAATATCAATATCGCTGACTGGGGTCGGCGGGCGACTGCTTTCAACCCCGGCTTGCTGCAAGGCCAAGGCGGCGGCGCTGTCGTCCGCAAATTGGCCCGCTGGCCCCTGGCATAGGGTCCATTTTTTATCGCCTCGGCTGCGAACTAACAAAACTTCGCTGCCTAAGGGTTGGCGGCGCAAAGGAACCACGGCGACTTGTGAATACCAATAGGCGGGTTTGGGTCGCCACTCTAGCCCTTGGCCGCTACGAAAAGGGAACTCGCGCGGCAATTCACGCGCACGCACCAGCTGCTTGAGCTGCGTTTGTTGTAATTCGGGCAGTTGCTGGTGTGGCAATAATTTAAACCAGGCCAGACTGGCGGTGGGCATCAACTTGTTGTCTGCAGGATAGGGCGGCGCTGTATCGCACAGCTGTTCGATCAGCTGCTCCAATCCAGGGTTGTGGCCCACCAGTAACGGCCGCTGCGGCACGGCCGTCGGCGTGTCTGCCAGGCGTTCAGCCAGCACCTCTAATAGGGTGGCTGGGGTGGCCATATACAAGCGTTGATCTAAGCTAATGCGCCCTGGGCTAATGCCCATGGCCTTGGCGCACCAGTGGGCGGTTTGCTGCGCGCGGGCGGCGTGAGAGGCAATGATGCTGGTGGGAATGCACTCGTGCTGCCACAGCCAGGCGCCAATGCGCTCGGCGTCGCGGCGGCCACGTTTTTTTAGCGGCCGGCTGATATCTGGGCAGTGCTCAGGCCAGGCGGACTTGCCATGGCGTAGCAATAAAAACTCGTGACTCATGCTGTCTCCCTGTCATTGGCCACGGCCGATGGTACGTGAGCCAGCACAGGTTAGCACTCAGTGGATGGCGGGTCAGCTATTCGGGTCGTCGTGGAAGGCGCCAACATAAGCGGAGGGTGCGGCGCTTATGTTGGCTAAGCGCTCGAGTAAATAAGGCTCTGCCAAGTACACATCGTGTAGAGCGTCAATGGGTACCCACACCACAGATTGCTGGTGACGATCCGGCTCTGGGCCATTTTTCGGGGTGTAGTTGCCTTTGAGTTCGCATTGAAACACGTGATCGATAATGTGTCGGTAAACATCTTTGCAGCCGCTGCGTTTACGGTAATAGTCTGCCACCCACAACATGGGGCCAATGTTAACTTTGGCTGACAGTTCTTCTTTGCATTCTCGGACTACCGCCTGTTCGAGAGACTCGTCGGCCTCTTGCTCGCCGCCGGGCAGGCCAAAGTATACGCCTTTTTCTGGGCTGTATTTTTGCACCATCAGCAGTTGATCGCCTTGCTGAATAAACGCGCGTACCGTTGTACGCAGCTGGGGTTGCAGTTGAATCGGAACCCGGGAGTCAGATAACAACATGGTCCTCACGCTCCTTATGACAGTTTTGTGACAAAGGATCAGGATATTGATCCTGAAGATCGCTCTCAAATCGGCGCGGACCGATGAGCATTAATATCAGGCAGTCTTATCAATTTATCAGTGTTGGGGCGACTTGCCATTCAAACTTGGTGAATGTCTGTCAAGAAAGGTCGGGTAGGAAATGTCGCGATGCGACACTCTCTGATGGCTGCGGTGCCGGTAAGATTCAATGCCGGAAACAATAATTCTTACATACGTTAGGGACGGTACAGATATGAAGGCCGATTGGTTGGAGCCTGCCTATCAGTTGACACAAGGGCAGA
The DNA here is from genome assembly GCF_014652515.1 of Bacterioplanes sanyensis. Classification (GTDB taxonomy): domain Bacteria; phylum Pseudomonadota; class Gammaproteobacteria; order Pseudomonadales; family Oceanobacteraceae; genus Bacterioplanes; species Bacterioplanes sanyensis. Next base: position 93,522 of record NZ_BMYY01000006.1, read on the forward strand.
GTTTGGAGGAGCGACGTCAGCAGGTCAGCAATGCGCTGGCAAATGTCGGCTTTGATCAGTGTCTGTTTGTGCCTCTCCCTGGGTGTTTGCAATCTGCGGAATTAGATATAGAGCGATACTGGTTCTCAACTTTTGATAGCGACTGGTTAGATTATTATGCCCGCCAAAACCTAGTAGCCAATGATGCGCCGTTGAAGCATTGCCTAAGCGGTCAAGACACACCCTACTTATGGCCAAGCCGAGGTGTTTCATCTGGGTTATCTCGGTCTGAACGGAATGTATATCAAGAAGCTCGCAGTGCTGGGTTGATCAGTGGTGTCACACTTCCTTGTCGCAACTCGTTGGGAGAGGTGGGCGTTGTGAGTGTGCGCTTTGCAGGAACGGAAAGCGACTTTCTTCCACTGTGGCAGGCTCATCAAAAAGATATCCTTCACTTGCTATATGCGGTTAACGATGCGCTATTCGAGTCATCACGACAGTGCTTAAGTCCTGCCATATATTATCCAATCACTCGCCGAGAGCGCGAGGTGCTGCAGTGGCTGGCTGCTGGGCTGACATACGATGAAGTGGCAAAGCAACTCATGATTGGTATCAGCACGGTACGTAAACACGTGGCTTCTGGCTTGCAGAAGTTGCAAGCGCGCAATACCACGCATGCCGCAGTATTGGCAGCACGTTGGGGATGGCTGTAACACTGGGTTAGAAAATGGGTTGATCAACCCATGGGCGCATCATGCTGCTATGGATAACCTGCCCTCAAAAAAAGGAGAGGTTATGCGCATAATCTTAGTTTTAATGCTGGCAGCGATATTAGCAGGCTGCGGTGGTAGCGGTGGCTCGGGGTCTTCGGAGCAAAGCTCTACACAAGCCCTGCAGCAAGGCATTTGGTTTCCCTGCGAGTTGGGTATGAATGATGGCTGCTCAATACTTGATGATGATGGCTTGCAATTTATGCAAGACGGTACAGTGAAATCTATTGAATTAGCTGATTATCATTGTCCGATTACGGATTATGGTAATTGTTTTCACCAACAACAAGATTTAATTGATATTAATGCTCGAATTAGTGGTCAATTTCAGTTTAATGGCTCGGATTTAACCTTTGGGTTTCAGCTGAACGGTGATTCTTGTCAGACGCACTACCGCTTGCGGACGCTAGATGATCAAGTTGATAGCTTTACCGTAGTAACAGACCAGTGTCTTGGTTTTACTGCTGGTGAGACTTACTACATGCGACGCTACACGGGTGATGTCACACTTGATGGTGTGCCTTATATAAGCAGTAGTCGAGACACGGTAGCCGGTGATGACTCTGGCTCAGATGGTAATTCAGGGGACGAACCTGGAAATATACCTGATTCCGATAACACCGAATTAAATAGTATTTTAGTCGGTGGCGTTTGGGCTACCTGTGAGCAAGGACTTCAGGACAACTGCCGACTATTGGACACCGATGGTATCAGTTTTCTGGAAGCTGGTTTGGTCCACGGATTCGAAATGGAAGATCGATGCCCCGTTAATAATTTCGGTGGATGCTTTGATCGCACCCAGAGTGGCGTTGGCTCTCAATTTATCGCAGCAGGGTTCTATCAAGTATCCGGGAATGAAGTATCGATTTTCGTACCCTCGATTGCCTGCGAAGCAAAATATCGCTATCAGATTATTGATTCCAATACTATGGAATATCTTGTACTGGCTGATAGCTGTTTTGGAGAGGCTGTTGGTACTACCGCTTACACACACCGTTATTGGTAAAGGAAAGCAATATGAAAAAATTTCTCGGTATTTTTTATTTTTTTATTGCTCAGGTAGCGCAAGCGAATGATGCCCCTACTCTACTCATCCAGGGAGGTTTGGGACTTTCACACATGGGAGGACTGCCGGAGCATTATACGACAGAGCGTGTGGGGGCTGTTTTACCTCTTGAGCTTAAGTTTGAATTAACGCCCCACGTGTATGCGGGAGTAAATTATTTGCTGGACTCTCATGGTTACACGGATGCCGGAGACGGAGAAATCGATCGCAAGATTGATTCACGAGTACGCTTCGTAGATTTAACGATCAAAGGTGATGCGATTGGTCGTGTATCTCCTTATGGGTTTGTTGGCCTAGGGCGTGCAAGAATGATTGAATATGGAGGCGAATACGGTGGCGCGGCCGTCGACATTGTGGACGATGTGGAGTTGCTGGGTGCAGGTTTGTTTTTCGGTATGGATGGTGCTGGTTCCTATCATGCATTGGAACTAAGCAGTGTTTTTTACGATCGTTCTGAGCTGGTGAGTACTCATCTGGTTTATAAATATGGCTGGCGATTTGACTGAGTTTTTTGACCAGTTTTTTGATTAAGATTTTTGAGTCACGGTGCTCTTAGCCACAGTTTTGCTGCGGCTAAGAGCTTCTGCTCGTGAACATGCCAAGCCATAGGATGTCTCAGGTGAGCCCTTCAGGCATCTTAATACCCCGTCATTTCCAAATAGCCGACGCCCACGGCTTGTTTATTGTCGAACACCTGTACCGGCCCTTCCCAGTAGGGGAATAAAGTATCCAGCCAGGCATTGGCGGAGCGGGCTTTAATTTGCCACTGACGTTTTAACGTTGGCAATGACAGTTGCCAGCCGGTGGGAATGCGTTTTTCGCCTTGGGCGGTATCAATAACGTCAAACCCCGTGGGCGTTAGTTGAATATCATCGCTATTTAATGGCGTGACCTTGTGCTCGGGCGTGATCCAGCTGCCGGAATAATAATGTTGCTCCGTATCGCTGTGGCGTAGACGAAAGGCCATCAGTTTATGGCCGTCGGCCAGTTGCAGTGAAAACCAATCCCAACCGCTTTGATTTTCTGCCAACGGCTGTGAGCTCCATTCGCGATCGAGCCAACCCTGGCCCGTTAATGCGACGCTATCGCCAGTACGGGGCTGCCACTGGCCAACAATATTGATGCTGGGCTGGCTGTAATAATAACTGGCCTGACCTTGCTCGGATTTTTGGCTAAAGCCTTGCTCGCCGTGCAATACCCAAGGCTTATTGCTGCTGAGTTGCAGTGTGAGCGGCTGGCCCTGAATACTAAGCGTTAATTGGCCCGGCAGTGGTGACGGGCCATCCCCCAGCCACTGCCAGTCGTCCAACCAGGCGTCAAATACAGGTTGTGATTGCACACCGGCCTGACCAATGCCGCCGCGGGCAAAGCGTTCTTCGTACAGGTGTTTATCGCCTTGGCTAATAGCGGCGTGCGCCATCCAGCTTTGGCCACTGGCCCAAGGCGAGGCATGTTCTAGGCCCTGTTGCTGAGCAAACAGCGCCTGGCGAAAAAGAGTAAAGTGCACACCATAATGTTGGCCGTTGGCACCCTCGAGGTTGGCGGTTAAGTACCACCATTCGATGCGAAAATCCGGGTGGGGGCCGTGATCCTGCGGAAAGTCTAATGTATAGCCCGGCACTACCGGCGCAAACTGGGCGGCACCGTCGCCATCGCGCAATACCTGATAAACGTCATTTGCCTGTTGGCCATAGCCAGGCCCAGCCCACAGCAATAACGCCAGCACTGGCACTGAGCAAAACCACTGCTTCATTCGTCGGCCCCCAATTGCTTTAACGCATAAGGTAGACGCTGGCGCACTTGCAAGGCGGCGATGGCAAAGGCGATAGCGGTTACACCCAAACACAACAGCGCCAATAGCAGCGCAGGTCGGCCTTGCCATTGCAGCGGCATGGTCCAACCAAACGACAACACGTTGATGTCATGAATCAATAACCAGGCCAGCGCGCTGCCCAGGGGAATGGACAATACCCAGGTGAGCATTAAGCACAGTGCCAATGGCACCGCCGTGAGTTGCAGCCACTCGCGCCAACTTACTCCCATAGCACGCCAGTGGGCATAGTGCGGTAAACGCTGCTGATGAATCGCAAGCAAGGCGGCCAATAAGGCGATACCGGCAACGGCAAAGGTCAGGGTATTGATGGCAGCCGTCATGGCAAAGGTGCGATCAAAAATCCGCAGCGAAAGCTGCAATATGGCGCGGCGATCGATCCAATCACCCGGCTGGGCACCGGCCTCAACTAACGCCTGTTCGACCTCTGTCATATTGGCGTCTTCATCTAGCCACAGTGCCAGCCCTTGAGGCTGTGCATTCGGCCACAGCTGTGCCACGCGCTGATAAGGCAGATAAAACTGAAAATAGGGGTTGCCATAATCGTAGTAAAAACCGGCAAGGGTAAAGCGCTGTTGCTCACCATTGCCAAGCGGCAAATAAATAACATCGCCGAGCTGTTTACCGGCTAGGTGTTGCACTTGCTCATTGGCCAAAATGCCGTCGTCAGGCCAAGCTGCGCCGCCTTGTGGATAACTCTGGCTGGCCATGGGCAGCTGTTGCACATCGGGCGCGCTGGGGTCGAGGCCGCGAATCAGAGTCGGGCGGCCTTGCCAGCGCAGACGCAAACCATTGCGCTCATGGCTATCCAGCAGCCAAGCGTATTGGCTGAGCTGGTGGGCATCGAGCTGCTCGCTTTGCACGTAGACATCGGCAGCAATGCGTTGCTGCAGCCAGTTATCCAACGCTTGGCGAAACGAGCCGACCAGATTATCGACGCCAAAGTTGGCGGTGAGTGCCAGTAGCATGGCCATCAGCGCCGGGCGCAGCGGCCCTAGTTGAACTTGCCCTTCTGCCCAACACCATTGCGCCAGCCCAGGCTTGGCGTTTTGGCTAAGCCAATGCAGACACTGGCTTGCCAGCCAGGGCAGCAGCCAGGCGCCAGCAAACAACAGTGCCGCCAACAAGGCAAAGCCATGAGCGAGTGAATTAAGCCAGGGGTAAGACAGCAGCGCTATTGCCAGCAAAACTGCGGCGCTGATGGCTAGGCGGCGTTGACTGCGCTGTTCTTGCTGCAACACGTCTACGCCTTGGCGCTGCGCCAGCACGCCCTGGCGGCTGCGCTGCCATAGCGGCCATACCAAGGCCATCAATAGCCCAACACTGGTGAGCAGCCAGGCCTGCAGCAATACCTGAGGCTGTAGCAATAAGCGCTGATCCAACACGGCGCCATAAAGATGTTGCAGGGTTGCCGCGACGGCGGGCAGTAATAACTGGCTTAGGCCAAAGCCCGCAGCCAGCCCCAGTGCGGTGCCGATTAAGCTCAGGGTAAAACCCTCCAGCACAATGGCGCTGGTGAGTGTGCGGGCGCTCACTCCCAGTTCACGCAGTGTGGTCAATGTGCTGGCGCGGCTGTGCAGGGCAAAGCGCACGGCGTTAAACACAATAAACAGGCCAACGGCAAAGGCCAGCAAGCTCATGGCGTTGAGGTGAATGTGCAAGCTGGCGGTCAGCTCGGTTAAATCTAACGGTTGCTGATTGCTGCGACGTTTGAGCTGGGGGGCGTATTGATTAAGCCATTGATCCAGCCGCTTAAGTTCGGCGGGGTCAATGGCCCCGACGGCCAAATAGCTGAGATGGGTTTCGCCCAAGGTGATGGCCGCTGCACCTATGTCCATAAACAGGCGTTGGCCTTGGCGTGGCTGGCTATCAGTCACGGCCGGTGGCAGCTGGCGGCCATCGCGCAGGGTTAATCGTTGCCCGGCCTGTAATGGCAGCGAGTTGGCCAGGCTGGCGGGCACCCACACGGCGTAAGGCGGCTGGCTCAGTTGTGACCAGGCGCGCATATCGACGCGGCTATTGCTCTGCTCTTGGGTTGGGCTTGTGCGGCTGGCGCTCATGGCCATTAAATCCGTGGCAATCAGCGTCAGTGGCTGGTTGTCTAGCGTGCTCAAGCGCAGCTCTAGCACTGGGTAGACTTGGCGAAACCCGGCGCGGCGCAGGGCGACATAATCGCTTAACGCCACCCTGCCATTGGGGGCTTGAATCCAATGGCTGGCCTGAGCGTCGAGTAGCTGGTCGGCCTCGGCATAGCTGGCGCGGGCATGGGCATTAATGATGTGCACTGCCGACCACAGGGCCACGCCGGTAATCAGGCCGAGCAGTAAAAACAGCGTTTGGCTGGGGTGGCGGCGATAATGGCTAAGCAGTGTTAGCCAGCTCCATAACAACGATCTCATAGCAGCGATCTCACAACAGCAACCTCATAAAAACGGCTTCACGCTGACAGCTCCGCTTCTAATCGGCCATGCTGCAGACGCCAGCTGTGATCGCAATAGGCGGCCATGGCCGGGCTGTGGGTGACCATCAGCAAACTGCTGCCGTTATCGCGCACCAACTGACTGAGCAGCTGCATCACTTGCTGGCTGGTGTTTTCATCCAGATTGCCGGTGGGTTCATCGGCCAATACCAAAGCAGGGCGGTGCAGCAGGCTGCGGGCGATGGCCACGCGCTGTTGTTGGCCCCCGGACAGCTGCTGCGGCAAGCGTTTGAGTAGCGGCCCTAAGCCAAGTGTTGCAATGAGGTGCTGGCGAAAGTCATCGTCAAGGTTGCCTGTTAAACGCGCTTGCAGTGACAGGTTGTCGAACACAGAGAGGGTCGGGACCAGATGGTATTGCTGAAAAATCAGGCTGAGTTGAGTGCGGCGCAATTGATTAAATTGCTCATCACTGAACTGATGCAGTGGCTGTTGTTGCAGCCAAATTTCACCACCGTCGGCGCGATCTAAACCAGCAATTAAGTGCAATAGCGTGCTTTTACCGCTGCCGCTTTCGCCCAGCAGCGCCGCCGACTGGCCAGCTTCCAGCTGCAGCGATGCTTGCTGCAACACACTGACCTTGCCGTCGGGCTGATCAAAACTTTTATTCAGTTGGTTAATGTGCAGCATAAACACCGGCTTCCAGCGACTGTGCTGTCATTGTCACCTGTTCGCCCAGGCATTGCCACACTGTAAGAATCTAGAAGCTGTGGCGACTCAACAGCAACTACCCATTTGACTGGAGATTACTGCATTGAAAAAGTTAATCACGCTGCTGCTTAGCCACGGCCTAGTGGCGGTATTCGCCTTTGCTGCGGGTATTTATACCCTGCCGATTTTGATTGCCGAGGCGCCTCCGAGCGCAGAGCTTTGGCAGCAACGTGAGCAGCAGGTGGTGTATCGCACGGCATTTGATCATCAGCGTCAAGACAGCGATTGGCTGCATCGCGGCCAGGGTGAGGTGCTGGTTGGGCGTGATTTTGTTTCGTTTCAGGGCTCGCTGTCGCCAGGGCCAGATTATCGCTTATATTTCTCGCCCGAGTTTGTCGAAACCGAGGCCGACTTTTTACGCTTAAAAGAGCGCATGCTGAACGTTGGTGATGTGCGCAGCTTCAACGGTTTTGATGTGCGCTTTAATGCCATCGACTTGCAGCGTTACAACAGCGTGATTGTTTGGTGTGAATCGATGAATCAGTTTATTACCTCAGCTCAGTATCGCTTTTAGCCAAGAGCGAGCAAAATAGCTCACGCTATCTTTAGGGTGTTGAACCCTATAAGCTTGCTGGGCAATTGTCTGTGCTTAGTTCGCTGTTATTGGTATCGGGTGACAGCACAGGAGCAAAGTAGCTTTTTACTATGAAAGACCAACATATTTTCTGGCGCGATGAGCGCTTGCCTCACGTCGAGTTACGTTTGGTTAAAGAGGGGCGCAACGTTTGTTATGCACCGCATAGCCATAGGCAATGGTCGATGGGCGCCATTATTAATGGCCACAGCAGCTTTGATTACCGTGATCAGCAGTTCGATATACACAGCGGCGATTTGGTATTGATGAACCCTCAATGGGTGCACGTTTGCAACCCCATCAGCGATGCTTGGGGCTACTGGATGTTGTATGTCGATACTCCTTGGTTGGTGCAGCTACGCGCGGAACTAGGCCAGCTGTCAGGTGAGCAGTGGCAGGATATCGACACGGCGGTGATTGCCGGCCCTTCGCTGTGGTTTGAGCGCTACCAGCAAATGGCCAATATTTTAATCGACGAGCAAGGCGAGCTACTGGACAAAGCCTCGGCCTTGTTGGAGTTTTTGTCCGACTTATTTTTGTATTTGGCGCAGAAGCCCGAACCTCAGGTTGAAACCCATGCGCCTGCGCCGCAAGCCTTGAATCAAGTTGCGCAGCAACTGCAACACGCGCAGGAGAGCGCTCCCACATTAGCCCAGTTGGCCCAGCTTGCTGGTTGCAGTGAAGGCCATTTGGTCCGGGCTTTTAAACGTCAGTTTGGTCTGGCGCCGCACGCTTATTGGTTGGACCAGCGCATCCAGCAGAGCAAAGTATTGTTACGCCAAGGCTTGAGCATTGCGGAGGTGGCGCTAGCATCAGGCTTTACAGATCAGGCGCATTTTCAGCGTGTATTTAAAAAGCTCACAGCCGCAACGCCAGGGCAATTTATGCGCCGGCGCTGATGCCTTATCACCCTTGCGTTTTAGGGCTGGGCGAGTGTGTGCCGAATGGGGGGGGGGGGCAAACGGCAGCTGCCCTAAACCAATAAAGCGCCGCAACTGGCCGCTAATAACAGGCCGAGGCTACGGTTAACCCAGCGCAGCTTGTTGGGCTGTTGAATATGGCGGTGCAAAAAACTTCCCGCTGCCAGCCAGCAGCCAATAGAAAGCCAGCAAATCGGGGCGTAGATGGCGGCAAAGATCCACACCAGGGTTGCGTCCCCGTTGGCGGTGTAAGCGCTAATGCCTGCCGCCGATGCCAACCAAGCTTTCGGGTTCAGCCATTGCATTAAGGCGCCGGTAAAAAAGCCGGGTTGATGTGTTTTTTCTTCTAAATCCAGATTGCCATTGCTAATAAACAGCTGAAATGCCAAATACAACAAAAATGCGATGCCGGCCCAGCGCAGAACGGTGTTGAGCAAAGAGAATTGTTGCAGCAAGGTGTGCAAGCCAAAGCCGATGGCAATAAATAAGGCAGTAAAACCCAAAGCCGCGCCAGTGACGAACCATAACCCTGTGCGCAGCTGACGCCTTATGCCATTGCTTAAGCTCACTAAGTTAACCGGGCCTGGCGAAATTGAGGCGGCTAGGGCAAAACTGGCCATAGATAGCCATAGTGTGGTTGTCATCGAAGTTCTCCTGTCAAATACGCTCCAGAGTGTGTCTATTTGGCAGACGTGTGTATTGAACAAAACTGACCTTTTTCTGGCGCAAGTGGCCGCAACGCTGTGTGCTCACCGAGCATGATATACTCGCTCAATTATTGATTTACTCAGCAGTGAGGCCTAGCTCGTGAATACTAAGCGCATCGCTATTCTTTATACTGGCGGCACCATAGGAATGCAGCCCAGTGACAACGGCTTAATACCGGCTGCAGGCTATCTGACTTCGCGCTTACAGCAAGAACCAAGACTGCAGTCTGGCCAAGTGCCGGCCTACGACTTGGTGGAGTATGAGCCGCTGTTGGATTCTTCTGATATGGAACCCCACCATTGGCAGCAAATAGCCGAAGATATCGCTCAGCGCTACAGCGATTACGATGGCTTTTTAGTCCTGCATGGCACGGACACTCTGGCTTACACAGCCTCGGCGCTGTCGTTTTTATTACCCGGCATCGATAAACCCGTCATTGTTACTGGCTCACAGCTGCCGTTGGCGGAGCCACATAGCGATGGTCATGACCATATCGTCGAAGGTTTGATGTTGGCGGCCAAGCCTGCTTGTGCCGGCGTTAATGTGTTGTTTCATCATAAATTGTTGCCTGGTAATCGGGTGACCAAAAGCTCGTCTGTGGCGCTAGGGGCATTTACTGCGCCTAACGCAGCGCCCGTGTGGGTGATGGATGCCAGCTCTGGGCCTTCGCCTCTCGACGTCAAAACCCAGCCGGGGCTGGCACCGCAAGTGCCGCCACTAAAGCCCTGCCGCATTGGCGTGTTAACCCTCACCCCGGGCATGCCCAAAGCGATGCTGGTGCACTTTTTCAATCAGCCTTTAGATGCAGTGATTTTGCGCAGCTACGGCGCTGGCAATGCGCCTCAGCAAGCGGATTTTATGCGTTTAATTGAGCAGGCCTGTGAGCAAGGCACGGTGGTGGTGAACTTAAGCCAATGTGACCACGGTGGTGTGGCCATGGGCACCTACGCTGGCGGCAGTGCCCTGGCACGTGCGGGAGTTATTTCGGGCGGCGATATGACGCTAGAGGCGTGCTACAGCAAACTCGTGGTGCTGCTCAGCCATTACGACAGCGTCGATATTATTCGCGAGCGCATGCAGCTTAACTTGGCTGGAGAGCTGACCCAACGCGATTAAGGGAGAACGACGGCATGATGTCGGCACTGGCAAAGAAAATCGACTGGTACCAGCAGCCCGAGCGGCGACGATGGAAGCAGCTTTGGCATGCTGTGGAGCTAGCTCTGATTGGGCTGTGTGCCGCCGCCGTTGTGGTGACGGTTGCTGTTTATGCCAGTGGCCCGGGCCAATTAGTGTTGTGCGCTTTTTCTGCGGCGATCGCCATATCAGCCTGGGCTTTGGCCATCAATGTGGGGCGTGGCAATGATTTGCTGCGTTGGCAAATTTTAGCCATGACTCTGGGGTTGGGTGCTGGCATGGGGTGTGCGGCGCTGGCTGGCATTAACCTGCTATTTGGTTAAACGCAACCATCACCGCTTGTTGCTACGTTAAGGGGCTGTTGATGACACTTGGCTGCTCTTTGCTATGTCCTTGTCCAGCGCAATAAACCAGTCGTTAATGGACGTCACTTTCGAATGGCGAGCGGAGGCAAATTCACCGCCTTCGGCCACGTAACGCACGCTGTGCTGCTGATCCATAATGGCAATAGACGGAATGCCTTTGCCTACTGGGTCACCAAAGCGTTCAGTAAATGCCATGTTTTTATCCCAACGGCCAATATCCACATGCATGACTACATAGCGCTGTTGAATGGTGCTGGCTAATGGCTCTTCAGCGAGTTTTTTATTAAAACTGCGGCAATCTGGGCACCAGTCTGAGCCAAAAATAACCAGTATTTGCTTTTGTTGCTGTTGCGCCAGCTGGGTGGCTTGTTGCAGCTGTTTTTCTGGATCTGCGTCTGGCTCATATTGATAACCTTGAGCCATTGCACCCAGGGTGGTTAGCCACAGGCATAAACTCAGCAGTGTTTTCATCGTAGCGTATCCTTACTTAACAGATTCGTTGTTGGTCGTTGTTTGATGCAGTGCTCAGCGGCCATGCAGAAAGTCACAGGCTCGTCGGCCTTTGGGCCAATAGATATATCACAAAAGGCATGACTTACCCTGTGCTACTTAACCGAAGCGGGGCCCATATATGGCTTGGGCCTGCCTCCACATTCGGTACATAAACCAGCAGTGCTGCAGGTATCATGCTTTTTTTACAAATTGTGCAGTGACCATTATTTCGCCGGCGCCATCGACCTTGCAATCCAGTTGGTGGTCTTTGCCATCGACGATGCGGCGAATCAGCGCTTTGGTGCCGATTTTAAGCACCATAGAGCTGCCTTTTACTTTTAGATCCTTGATCAAAGTGACTTTATCGCCCTCAGCCAGCTGGGTACCGTTGGCATCCCGCACTAGAATGCTGTCTTCTTCTGAGACGGCATTCGGGTTCCATTCATAGGCACATTCTGGGCAAATCAATAAATCTTGATCTGGATAGACAAATTCAGATTCACATTTAGGGCAGGGAGGAAACGACATAAAAACTCTCGAGGCAATCAAAAAAATAGGGCTGTCTCACCGTCCTGTTTGCGGTGCAGCGTGCGAGTAACGGGCGCTCAGACCATGGCGCTTGTGACAAAAAATGACCAGTGTTGGTCAATCAACGACATTATGAAAACCTGCTGCACGTGCTCTACGCGCTCTGTGACGAGCCGAACGGTTTAGAGGCTAGTGAAGTATCATAGTGTGTAATACATCTGAAACGTACCCGTGCGGGTGTAAAAACCGATGCAATGTCGCTGAGTGATGTATGCGATAGTTGAACACTGTGTGCGTGCAGGCTCCCCAAAGCCTGCGCAAAGTGAGGATAACAGCGTTCTATGTTTGTGCTTTGCTTGGGAGGCTTTTACTGTGCTTGTGCGTGACCGAGTCTCATGGTCCACCAGTCTCTGGCTAAGGAGGTAAATGTGCCGGTTTTATTGCAACTCAGCAAAGTCTTGCAGGCGCTGGCTTTACTGATCACGGCCTTGGTCGGTGCTCAAGTGATGATGATGGGAACATGGTTAGCGTTAGGCTTGGCGGTGTTACTGACTTGGTCAATATTTTGGCCAATGTTACATAGGGCAGCGGTTTGGGCAGGACGAGCCGCGGGTGTGCTGGCGCTGATATTACTTGCTCTCTTGCTGGCGGCTGGGGACGTAAGGGAGGGCCACCATTTGAGTAGTGACTACCAAATTATTGCCACGGGGCTGTTTTTTATCGCGGGTTTGTCCATATTGTTGTGGTTGTTTGCCCCAGTAAATAGAGCGGGCCAATAAGGTTCCAGCTACTGGCTTAACGGCGATACTTGTCGAACCTCGGTTCTTTGGTCAACAGAGGTTCAGTTAGCCCGCGACATCAGTATAATCGCCGCTTTTTCGCCGACAGAATCTGCCGTGGAGGCGCAATGGCTGATACACACACTCCCGTACGCTGGCAATCACGCCGCGCATTTATTCTTGCTGTCACTGGTGCGGCTGTCGGGCTCGGGAATATTTGGCGCTTTCCTTATATTACTGGCGAAAACGGCGGCAGTGCATTTTTGCTGCAATACGTCGCCTTTATTGTGCTGCTTGGGCTGCCGGTCATGATGGCGGAAATCATGATTGGCCGTACCGGACGAGCGGGACCATTGGCTGCTTTAACCCAGCTGGCGCGTGACAATGGTCGCAGCCGTCAGTGGAGCAAACTGGCGGTATTTGGTGGTTTAACCCTGTTTTTAATTCTGTCTTTTTATGCCGTGGTGTCCGGCTGGTCGTTGGCGTATTTAGGCAAGTCGATCAATGGCGATTTTGTCGGTTTGGCGGCGGCGGACGTCGGTGCCCAGTTCAATGGTTTTTTACAAGATTTACCCCTAATGCTGGGCTGTCATTTGGCGTTTTTGCTGATGACCATGCTGGTGGTGGCGCGCGGCGTTAGCGCTGGCTTAGAAAAGCTGAATAACTTATTGATGCCGTTATTGTATTTGTTACTGCTATTGCTGGCGGGCTTTGCCGCCACCACACCAGGCTTTGGCGAGGCGCTGCATTGGCTGTTCTGGCCTAACCCTGAAGCACTCAGTTGGCAAGCCACGTTAGACGCCATGGGACATGCGTTTTTTACCCTGGCGGTGGGGGCATGTGCATTAATGGCCTATGGCGCCTATATGCCAGAAGAGCAAAGCCTGCCGCGCGCAGCGGTAGCCGTGGCGGTGCTCGACGTGGTGGTGGCCTTGTTGGCCGGCATTGCGATTTTTGCCGTGGTGTTCAGTCATGGCATGGAGCCTGCCGGCGGGCCTGGGCTGATGTTTGTGACCTTACCGGTGGCGTTTGCAGAGGTACCGGGTGGCTCTCTGTGGTTGTCGGCGTTTTTTGTTTTGCTGGTGCTCGCGACCTGGACCAGCTCAATTAACCTAGCCGAGCCTTTGGTGGCGATGTTGGTCGATAAACAGTGGCCGCGCCCTTTGGCGGCGGCTGTGGTCGGTGGCTGTGTATGGATGCTGGGCGTGCTGGCGGCGTTGTCGTTTAGCTTGCTGTCTGACTGGCACCCATTGGGCTTTATCGCTGTATTCGACGGTAAAACCCTGTTTGACTTGCTCACCAGTATTCCGCCGGATTTATTTTTACCTTTGGGTGGATTGTTTATCGCCTGGTTTGCCGCACGTGGTTTAACCACGGAACAAATTGAAACGGCGCTTGGCAGCGCCTTCATGGCGCGGTTGTGGCGGGTGGTGGTGATGTGGGTGTCTATCCCGATGTTGCTGGCGGTGTTATTGATTACCCTGTACCGCTGGTAGCCAGAGCTGACATCTGTGCGCTGTTACCTTGCACACGGCGTGTGAATATGGACAATTCCCGCCCCGCAAAGCCCATCTCATGATGGGCTTTTTTTATCCCGGTTTGTCACCGGCTCACAGGAGACTTCATGCAAAACATTAAAACTGAGTCGGTGCGAACGCCCCTGGCTCATGGCCCACCGCAAGGCTGGCTGGCTCATATCGACTGGCCCGTTCTGGTGTTCAGTGGTGGCTCTCTGGTGCTTTTCACCCTGCTCTCGTTATTCAATCAACAAGCCGTATCTGACTGGGTCTCATCCAGTTTTTCCATTGCCACCCAATGGTTTGGGGTGTATTGGCAAATCTTATTATTACTCACGTTTTTTATTGGTCTGGTGTTGGCGTTTGGCCGTACCGGCGATGTGGTGCTGGGCGGCACCGATCAACCTGAAATGTCGACCTTTCGCTGGACCAGCATCATCATGTGCACCTTGCTGGCCGGTGGCGGTGTGTTTTGGGCGGCGGCGGAGCCGATGGCGCATTTTACCTCGCAGCCACCGCTGTTTGCGGCAGAAGAGCCGGGCAGTTTAAGCGCGGCGCATCACGCGCTGGCGCAAAGCTTTATGCATTGGGGCTTTCTCGCTTGGGCCATTCTCGGCAGTTTGACCGGCATTGTGTTTATGTATTTGCACTATGAAAAAGGTCTGCCACTGAAGCCCCGCACCTTGCTGTACCCTGTGTTCGGTGACAAAGCCTTGCACGGCCCGCTGGCCAGTTTAGTCGACGCTGCCTGTGTGTTGGCGGTGGTGGCCGGTACCGTTGGGCCGATTGGCTTTTTGGGCTTACAAGTGAGCTTCGGCTTGGAAAAGCTGTTCGGCATTCCCGATACCTTTGCCACTCAGCTGGCGGTGTTGTTGGGGCTGATTGTACTCTACACCTTATCGTCGGTCTCGGGTGTGACCAAAGGCATTCAATTGCTGAGCCGCTTTAATGTGGTGCTGGCCGTGGTGCTGATGGCCATTATCGTGGTGTTTGGGCCGACGGCGTTTATCTCCGATGCCTTTTTGGCTGCGTTTGGTATTTATCTCGATCAGTTTATTCCCATGGCCACCTTCCGTGCTGATCCAGGCTGGCTGGACTGGTGGACGGTGTTCTTTTGGGGCTGGTTTTTGGGGTATGGCCCTTTGATGGCGATGTTTGTCGCCCGTATTTCTCGCGGTCGTACCATTCGCCAAATGGTGGTGTTGATTTCACTGTTAGCGCCGGTGATTACCTGTGTGTGGTTTACCATCATCGGCGGTTCTGGCTTGGCGTTTGAGTTGCAGCAGCCCGGGGTGATTTCGGAGCCCTTTACTGGCTTTAACTTGCCCGCTGCGTTGTTGGCCATTACCGAGCAATTGCCGGCAGGGTTTTGGATGTCGCTGGCGTTTTTGGTGCTGACCACGGTATTTGTTGCCACCACAGGGGATTCCATGACCTATGCCGTGTCGATGGTAATGACGGGGCATGATCACCCACATAGTGGCGTGCGCGTATTTTGGGGCGTGATGATGGGGATCATGGCCGCGGTGCTGATTTCCCTCGGCTCAGGGTCTATCTCGGCGTTGCAGTCCTTTATCGTGGTTACCGCCGTGCCGGTATCGCTGGTATTGCTGCCGAGTCTTTGGACGGCACCACGCATTGCCCGACAAATGCTGCAACAACAGCAGGGTCAATAGTTACAGCGCGTCTTTGAGTGCCTGCAAACGCCGCTGCTGCTCTTCTGGCGGCAGCGGTACCACGCTTTCTTGTGGCAGCGCAGTCGGTATCTCCAGCTCCAAGTCTTCGCCTTGCTCCAAGCGCTTGAGCAGCAGCTCATAATTGCGTTGAAACACGGGGAAGGCTTTGTGCTCTGGGGTATTGGCGAGAAAATACCAGTCGCTGGCACGGCCAGCGTAATACACCGCCGCATGGCTCCAGTTAAAACTCTGCTTTGGGGACGGCGCCCGGCAAGCCTCGATGTACGCCGCGTGGGCATCCGGCAGCCCCAGCACATCGGCGCGATCACAGCGGCGCACCACCTCGTGCACGGTGGGCAAATAGGTGCTGTCTTTTACCGCTTTTTCTGCCGCGCGCATGATGACGTCACCGGAATATTCTACCAATAGCCGCGCCCATAAGCGCTTGGCCATGATCAGGGTGTCGTAATCGGGAAACGCCTTTAAAAACTGGTTGTGGTAATTGAAGCGAAACAACTCAAATATTTGGTTGATGGCCTCTTTTTGTTCCACGCTGGGCGGTGTGGGTGCATCACCAGCTGGTGTCTTTGAGTCGTTGGACGCTGGCTTCAGCTGTTGCGTAATGCGGTTGAGCAGTTGCTTGCTGTTGTCCATGGGAGGCTCCTTGAGGTTGCTGCGCTAGGCGCTGCGCCCACTTCTGTTTAACGTATTGCAAAAAACGGCTGTTCCAGCTGTTGTGCGCCTGGCCCGAGTCGCGCCAGTAGAGCACAAACTCGCCCACCAAGGCTTGGGCAAACTGACGGTCGATGTGCCCCATCGCCAGAATATCAAAGCAGTCTTCAGCTGGCTGCCAGTTTTCTGGAATGGGCGTGGGCAAGCTTGAGTGCTCAACGGAGGCACTGTAGCGCGCCCATTGTTGGCGCACGTGCTGGATAAACTTGCTGTTCCAGGTTTTAAAGGCATCGCCGCGCTCAGACCAATAGAGCACAAACTCAGGCACTGCGTCGCTGATAAACTGCGGATCGACGCCGGCACGCTGTAAAATCTGGCAGGCATCTTGGCTGGGCTGCCAGTCAGCGGCAATGGGGCTGGCTTCTTCTTGTTGCGGTCGAAAGCTGGTGCGCTCCATATGGCGCCGCTCACGCTGGGCATCGTTCTGGGTAAACACCCATTGCTGCTTTACATGGCGGAAAAAGCGCGTGTTCCAGTCGTTGCGGTTGGCACCTTGCTCCTGCCCTTGCAGCATAAATACGTCGCGCTGGTTCATGGCGAAGCTGCGGGGAATGCCATGTTGCTCCAGACGTTGCAGCGCATCCTCACTGGGGTGCCACTGCCTAGACAACGGCGCGTGTGACTGCGTCGCTGCTTGTGCTGGGGTTGCTGCGGCGAATTGCTGTGGGCTGGGCTCGTGCACAGAGTGCTGCTGCACGGCGGCTCTGTTATGTGCGGGCCGCGGTGCTGCATGCTGAGCAAAGCTAAAGGCCAAGGTGGCGGCTTCGGCAAAGCCAGGCCCTTGCAGTTGCAGCAAGCCTTTCTCCAGCAGGCTGGCTAACACGCGGCGCACACTGACGTCATCCCAAAACGGCAACTGTTGGCGCAGGGCATCGGTGGTGAGCTGATACACCGGCCCCATTTGCACACTGGCGGCATCATTGAACACGGTCAGCAACACGGCTTCTTCCAGGCCGATGGTCGCCGCCAATGTTGACGACAGGGCAATGGTTTTATCCGTGAATAGCGGGTGGCAGGGCATGCATTCGCATCCGGCAGGTAAGTTGATACATAATGCCGGCATTGTACTGTGTTTGAACTGCCACTTAACAGCGGCTGTCGGCTAAGCGACGGCCGTTTTTTGTTTTTGTGAGGGACGTGAAGGTATGACACGCGCAACCCGGGCCGTTATTAATTGGGCCAACCTGAGACACAACTACCAGCTGGCGCGCCAGCACAGCGCTGGCAAAGCGCTGGCGGTGGTCAAAGCCGACGGCTATGGCCATGGCTTAGAAAACTGCGCCCGTGCGCTGGGCGACGCCGATGGCTTTGCCGTCGCCTGTGTGGATGAAGCGGTGCGCCTGCGAGAGGCGGGCATTAAGCGCTCCATCTTGGTGCTGCAAGGGGCCTACAACCGCGAAGAATGGCTGATTGCCTCGCAGCTGGGTTTGCAGCTGGTGGTCCATCATGAGCAGCAACTGCAGCATGCCGAGGCTGAAAACCTGCCCAACTTGGTGCCTGTGTGGCTGAAAATCAATACCGGTATGAACCGCGTTGGCGTGTTTCCTGAGCAGGCCAAAGCCTGTGTCGAGCGCATTCAACAGCATTCACAACTGCAGCTGGTCAGCGTCATGACCCACTTTGCCAATGCCGATACTGGCCAGCCTGAAGACGTGGCCGCGCCCATGGCGTTGCTGCAGCAGGTGGCCGATGAGCTGCCAGGTATTCAGCTCAGTGCCTGTAACAGTGCCGCCATTCTGGGTGATAACGGTCTTGCTGATGACATCAGCCGCCCCGGCATCATGCTCTACGGCAGCTCGCCCATGCTGCAGCAAAGCGCGGCTGAGCTGGGCCTGAAAAGCGTGATGAATTTGCAGTCAGAGGTCATCTCCATTCATGCCGTTAAACAAGGCGATGCCGTCGGTTATGGCGGCGATTGGGTGGCGCAGCGCGACACCACCTTGGCGGTGGTCGCCATTGGCTATGGCGATGGCTATCCACGGCACGCACCTTCGGGTACCCCGGTGATGGTGGCTGGGGTAGAGTGCCCGCTGGCGGGGCGGGTATCGATGGACATGATTACTGTTGATATTACCGATCACCCCCAGTGTGAGCAGCTGCAGGTGGGCGCGGAAGTACAATTGTGGGGTGATCAGCTAGACGTCGATCGCATTGCCAGCGCCGCGGGCACCATTGCCTACGAGCTGTTTTGTCAGTTAACGCCGCGGGTTAAGCGCGTGGCCTGCGAGTAAGGAGCACCCTCATGGACGAGAAAACTTTGGCCCAATATTTGGCCGACAAACCCGAAGCCGAACTGGATTATCCGTTTGGCCCGGAGGCTCAGGTTTATAAAGTGGCGGGTAAAATGTTCGCCCTGTTGTACAGCCACCAAGGCACAGTGCGGGTAAACCTCAAGTGTAATCCGGAGCAAGCTCAGCAGTTGCGCGACGTGTTTGCAGGCATCCTGCCGGGCTATCATATGAACAAGCGCCACTGGAATACCATCTTGCTGGGTCAGGATGTGCCGGATGGCGAAGTGCGGCGGTTGGTGGATCACTCCTACGGCTTGGTATTAGCCGGCTTGCCCAAGGCCAAGCGCCGTCATTTTGAAACCTGTTATCCAGCTGATCAGCTGTACTGTGATTGAGACATAGCGTTTTGGTGGTATGACTCGTGCCATCGAGCGCTCTGGCCCAGAATGACAGCACACACATTAATTACAGGTGCAAACAGCCATGATTAAAGCCTATGCAGCACAGCAAGCCGGTGGTGAGTTAACGCCCTTTGAATACGACCCAGGCCCTTTGGGTGATCACGACGTTGAAATTGACGTGGAGTATTGCGGCATTTGCCACAGTGACCTGAGCATGCTCGACAACGAATGGGGCATGAGTCAGTACCCACTGGTGCCTGGTCACGAAGTGGCGGGTAAAATTGCCGCCGTCGGACGTCATGTTAAACAGTTTACGGTCGGTGATCGTGTCGGCTTAGGTTGGCACGCCGGTTACTGTGGTGACTGCAATACCTGTCTCGACGGTGATCACAACCTGTGCAGTCACGCCGAGCAAACCATTGTCGGTCGCCACGGCGGCTTTGCCGACAAAGTCCGCGCTCAGGCCACCAGCGTGGTGAAACTGCCTGAAGGTTTGGACGCTGAAGTCGCTGGACCGCTGTTTTGCGGTGGCATTACCGTTTATAACCCGATGAAGCAGTTTGATCTCAAGCCAACCGCGCGGGTGGGTGTGATCGGCATTGGCGGTTTGGGCCATATGGCGCTGCAGTTTTTGAATGCCTGGGGCTGTGAAGTGACGGCGTTTACCTCCTCGGATAGCAAGCGCGAAGAAGCCTTGTCGCTGGGCGCCCATCACACTTTGAACTCGCGTGATAGCCAAGTATTGGAGCAGGCCAGTGGTCGCTTTGATCTGCTGCTGTCGACGGTCAACGTCAAACTCGATTGGAATGCCTACCTCAACACACTCAAACCCAAAGGTCGTTTGCACCTTGTTGGTGCTGTGTTGGAACCGCTGGATATCAGCGTATTCCCATTGCTGGCCGGCCAGCGCAGTGTGTCCAGCTCGCCTGTGGGCAGCCCGGCGACCATTGCGCAAATGCTGGAGTTTGCAGCGCGCCACGACATCAAACCACAGGTGGAAGTCTTCGATATGCAAGACGTTAACCAAGCCGTTGAGCGCTTGCGTAATGGCAGCCCACGCTACCGGGTAGTACTGAAACGGTGATGAACATCTGATGCAACCCGCGCTGGAGCTCCGTCGCTATAGCCAGGAAACCAAGTCCCATCAGCATGACTATCATCAGCTGGTACTGCCGGTGCAGGGCCAGCTGGAAATGACGCTGGAAGGGCGAGGGGGCTGTGCCGACGAGTCGCATCTGGCGCTGGTATCGGCTGGTATTCGCCACGGGTTTGCGGCGCCGGTGAGCAATTGCTTTATCGTCGCCGATATTCCCACCGATTGGGTGCAAGGGCTGGAAAACTGGCCTGCGTTTCAACAGTTAGACGCCCCGTTGCGACAGTATGTGCAGTTCTTGTATGCCCAGCTGCAGCAGCATCCGGGCGGTGCTGCTGAACGCCATATGCTGATGCTACTGGTGCAACTGCTGCAGCAACGGCAAGGCGGTGATGCGGCCAAAGGGCCGGATCAGCGCATGCTGGCGGTGCGCAGTTACATCGACGAGCAGTTTAATCAACCGCTGACCCTGGCACGCTTGGCTGCCGTGGCTAACTTGAGCGTGCGCCAGCTATCCACGCGTTTTCGCGAGTTTCAAGGTGAAACCCCGCTGCAGTATTTGACCCGTTTGCGCATGCAGCGAGCGCAATGGTTGCTGCAAGCAACGCCGCTGCCGATTCAGCAAGTGGCCGAAGCGGTGGGCTACAGCAGTTTGGCGGCTTTCAGCGATCGCTTTCGTCAATTTAGCGGTCAGTCGCCGCGTTATTATCGCCAGCACGCCCCACGTTAACGCGAATAACCGCCAGATCGGCAAAGTATTCCTCCGGATGGGCAAAGACATCCACTCGCTCCGCGCTATCCTATGCACATTGCAAATCGGCTCAGTGCTTCGCTTTATATAGGTGTTCATCGGTATTTAGCGTGCTGATCGTCATTCGCAGAGTTGTTTTGGACATTGCTCGCAATGTCTATGTCATGTTTTCTCGTACTACCTCGCTCAGACTCTGATCTCTCTCCGCTGTGTGGATCAGCTTGAGGCGCCGCTTCTCCGTTGTGAGGAGCGGCTTTTTTTATGCCGATAATAAGTTGGCGGTGTAACACAACCCGTTACATCGAATCTTCCGGCGGCAAGCCAAGTTCGATCAGGCCGCCTGCGGCGCGCAGCTGCTTTAGGCCTTGATTAAAACGCCGTACCAAATCTGGGCCGTCGCTCTTTTTTTTCGACATCAGCAACAAGCCACCATCCTGGCGAATGGGTTTGGGGTGATAGGTGATTTGGGCACGCTGTTCGGCGCTGAACTCTTCTAAGAGGCCCATGCCGGCAATGCGGTCGATGGGGAATAAATCAATGCGATCATGCAATAGCATGGTGAACAGCATGCGATCATCGTGCGCGGCATGCAGGGTGGCCACGCCTTGTTCGTGTATCCGTGAGAAATCTTTGCCATAGCCGTCGCCGGTCAACGCATATTGAGCAACGCCGATGCGCATGCCTTTAAGATCGCTGTACTCCTGCCAATCAAACTCACGGTCAGAGCGGTGAAAGAATACGGTTTGCGCCATCATCACCGGGTCGCTCATGTGAAAGAGTTGTCGCCTTTCTTCGCTGTCGTACCAAACCGCGGTGGCATCAAACTCGCCGCTGGCGGCAATCTTGTAGGCTCGATTCCAGGGAAAAAAAGAAAACTCGACGTTAATGCCTTGGTTGGCAAAAGCTTGCTGGATGGCATGGGAGGCCAGACCAGCATGAGGGGCTTGGCTATCGTGGTAGGGCGGCCACTCACCGATGGCAATGCGCACGGTTTCAGCACCGGCATGGGTGGCTAGGCACAGTAGTAAACAAACAAGGATCTGGCGCATAGAACCTCCGACGGTTGGGCTAACCATAGTTCCAACTGTCGGAGTTAGGAAGGCTGATGCCAGCCAGTCAGCTCACCTCTTCTGGCAATGGAAGGCGATGCACTGACTGGCAAGACGCGTTACAGCAGCTCAATGGCCATAGCCGTGGCTTCACCGCCACCAATGCACAGCGCAGCAACGCCTTTGCTACCGCCGGTGTTTTTCAGTGCATTCATCAGCGTCACGATCAAGCGCGAGCCAGTGGAGCCTACCGGATGGCCTTGGGCGCAAGCACCGCCATAAATGTTGACCTTGTTGGCATCCAGCCCCAGCTCATCAATCGGCATCATGGCGACCATGGCGAAGGCTTCGTTGATCTCGTACAGGTCGACATCGTCTGTGCTCCAGCCGGTTTTTTCCAGCAGGGTTTTAATCGCACCAACCGGTGCACAGGTGAACTCGCTGGGGTGCTGAGACTGGGTGCTGTGCGCAACGATGCGTGCCAGTGGCTGTAGGCCTTTCGCTTTTGCCGCCGATTCGCTCATTAGCAACAAAGCCGAGGCGCCGTCGGAAATAGACGAAGCGTTGGCGGCGGTCACGGTGCCGTCTTTTTTAAAGGCCGGGCGCAGGGATGGAATTTTCTCGATATTGGCGTTAAACGGTTGCTCGTCTTGCTCTACCAAGGTTTCGCCTTTGCGCGTTTTTACCGTGACTGGCACGATCTCGGCGTTATTCAGGCCTTGCTCGATGGCGTCTTTAGCGCGGGTCAGTGAACGAATGGCGTAATCGTCCATTTGCTCACGGGTGTAGCCTTTTTGATCGGCCATGTCTTGGGCAAAGGCGCCCATCAACTTACCGGTTTCTGCGTCCTCCAGGCCATCCAGGAACATATGGTCTTTCGGTGCCGAACCATGACCCATGCGGTAGCCGGTGCGCGCGTTTTCCAGAATATATGGGGCATTGGACATCGACTCCATGCCGCCAGCGACAGCGATTTCAACCGAGCCTGCTTTGATGGCATCGTGGGCCATCATGGTGGCTTTCATACCAGAGCCACACAGTTTGTTGATGGTGGTGGCACCGGTGGCGTCAGGCAGGCCTGCCTGGCGCATGGCTTGGCGCGCAGGGCCTTGCTTAAGACCCGCTGGCAATACGTTACCCATGATGACTTCTTGCACGTCGGCAGCTTCGATTCCCGCGCGCTTAACCACTTCGGCGATGGCGATGGCACCCAGTTCGGTGGCCGGAACAGCCGCTAAGCTGCCTTGGAAGCCGCCCATCGGCGTGCGTGCGCCGGCGACAATAACAACAGCATCCTGATTAGACATACCACATGCTCCTAACGATTGGTGAATGGCGCATTCTAGGCTAAGCGACAGCCGCTGGACAGTTGCGGTCAATCGGGGGAACTACTAGGTCGTCTGGTACCGTCGACAATGTCCTATTAGCAGCGGCTGAAATGGTCCAGAAAAATGCGGCCCCATAAGCGTTGTTTCCCCATGCTGGCGGGGCTGAGCAAGCTTTGTTGCCCGCTGTCTCAGGCTGCCATCATGGCGTGCAATGTTACATTTAGATACAAAAACTGCAGAGGGATAAGCCGGAATCATACTTTCGAGTGATGAGGGTGAATGCGCGCCACCTTATAGTCGTCATATCTTTTTAGAACCATCCTGGCGTTCTGAAAGTGCACCGATAACCATAAAAACACAGACAGGTAGCAATATGGTGAAGAAGACCCTTCTCAGTCTGGCCGTCGCAGCGTCCGCTGTTGGCATGGCCGGTTGTCAGCTCAGTAGCGTTGATGGCAACGATAAAGTCGATGACAAGCCGATTACCTCTGGCCAAGAGGGCGCCGAGCGTAGCTCTGTCTCTCCGGTATTCTCACCGGCTAATTCATTACTGCCGCCCAACATTGATTTGCTGTTTGCGCAAGCGGCATCCACCGATGGCACGGCACAATTGAGCTCAGCCAGCTTGCCACCAGAAGTGGCCATTAATAAGCTGCCTGGCTTCTCTACGACGGCCGCATTTTACCTGCCATTTAACGGTGCACTGGATGCTGACAGCGTTGCCGCTGGCAGCACTGTCTTTCTGGTCAAGCTGAAAAATCAGGATGACGATGCCAGCATTGATCCGCTGGACATCACCTCGATCGTCGCTGCCTTCCCGCAAAACCCAATCGCCGAAGACAGCATTCAGTCTGGCTTCCAGGCGGATTACGTGGAGCTGGCTGATGGCACCCATACCATTCGCATTATGCCAACCGAACCGCTCGACCCGCGCACCAAGTACATCGTTGCTTTGACCGACGGCATTAAGGGTGCAGACGGCTTGCCGGTGCGTCCATCGGCGGATTATGAATTGTTAAGCGGTGATCTAGAGCTGCCTTCGTCAGCCCTGGCACCTGTGCGTGAGGCCGTTAAAGGTTGGGAGCAAATCGCCGGTGGTTTCTTGGCGCAAGCTTCTTCTGGCGCGTTGACTCAAGATAACGTCATCATGAGCTACGCCTTTACCACCAACTCAGATGCCAAAGGCCTGACCCGCTATGCGGCGCCAGGGCTGTTTGTGAAAGACCAGTTGCCGTTGGCGCAAGCGGAAGGCTTACTGGACGGTGCACAACCCGGGACTACCGACTTAATTGCCGCGGGCGTGGTACAAGCCGGCGGCGGTAATCCAACGGATCCTGCGCAAGTGGCAGCTGCCAAGCAATCACCTCAGTATGAAGCGGCGCTGTACAACACCATTATCTCTTTGGATGAAGAACTGGGCTTGCCAGCAGGGCTGAACATTAACAGCGCGGTGCGTGCACCGGCACCACGCAGTGTCGATATTATTGACGTCACTGCAGCCGTGGGCGCCATGGGTGTACCCGCAAACACCCTGAATCCAGCACTGCCAGCAACGGCCAGTGTTTATCAGGGCCAGATTCAGCTGCCGAACTTCCTAGAACTGCCAGTTAAAACCAGCGAAATGACGCCGACGGGCATCGCTGCGGCGATGTCGATGGATGCGGATTGGGAGGCCAATACAGGCGTCGGCGCGATTCTGGACGGAGCCTTCGGCAATCCATCGGGTACCACACCGCCGAAAGACGCTGACGGCAGCACCAACGTAACTTGGCGCTATCCGTTCCCGCAGCCGGTAGAAACCAATAACGGCATGAACTACGTGCCGTTGATGGTGACCTTGCCCAACTCGGGCGCGTGCGGTGAAGAAGTGCCTGTGGTGATGTTTGTTCACGGCATTACCTCGAACCGTGCGTCTTCTCTGGCTTATGCCTCTAATATGGCAGCCAACTGTGTCGCCACGGTGGCGATTGACTTGCCGTTGCACGGTATTGCTCCGGTGACCTCAGACAGCAACGGACAAGCGGTGGATAACTCCTTGCTGGGCTTAAGTGTTGATCCGGCAAATGCTGCATTTACCGGCTCGCCTTGGGCGGGTGTAGCGGCACAGAGCGGAGCCTTCCCGAACCTGCAAGAGCGTCATGGCAACATTTATCAGGATGGCAATAACATCCGTAAAGACATGGTGTTCGATGCCTCGCCACTGGCGACGGCGGCAGAAGGTGACGCCGTGCGCGAAGGTACCTCAGGCTCGACCTTTATTAATCTGAGCAACTTCACTCGTACCCGTGACAACATGCAGCAAGCGGTGGTGGATCTGCTGAACCTGAATGCGTCACTGGACAACATCGACAATACCCTGCCGATTAACTTCGATCTGGACAAAGTCTATGTGGCTGGCCACTCGTTGGGTGCGATTTTGGGCACGACTTACGCGGCGGTGAACAACGATGCTGAGGTGCTGGCGTATAACCAGAACCTGAACCGCATTCAGGGCGTGATCTTGGCAAATGGCGGCACCCATGTCTCCAAGCTGCTGGAAAACTCCATTGCCTTTGGCCCAACCATTTTGGGCGGCTTGAAAGCAGCCGGTGTTGAGCAGGGGACTGCCAACTTCGAAACCTTTATGCACGTGATCCAAGCCACCATCGACGTGGTAGACCCCGCCAACTCAGCGCAGAAACTGGCTGCTTCGGGTACGCCGGTCGCTCTGTTTAACATGGTCGGTGGTGCTCCGCTGCCAGCCGATGCCTCAGGTGTGAGCTTCCCGGATGCCTTGAAAGCGGCGAACATGTTCTTGCCTGACCACACGGTGCCAAACTTCGACTACTTCGGCAATGAGGCCACCAACCCATACGCTGCTTTTGCACCAGCACTGGGTCTGCAAGCGGGCATCATGACAGCACAGGCGCCCATGGTCGGTACCACAGGTCAGGCACAGCTGATGGGCTTGGATACTGTAAATGCCGCCACGGACGTGACCGCCTTGACCGCACCAGTACAGGTTCAAGTGCGCTTTAACCAGGGCACACACAGCACCTTCGCGGCCGGCGATGTACCTGCGGCCTTCGGTGAAATGGTGCGCCAGTCGCTGATGATGGTGAACGGTGCCTATAACACTGCGGCGAACACATTGAACACCAGTGTTCTGGAATCTAACTAAGGTCTGGCGGAGTAATAACAATGACAAGCAAAGCCAAGCAAACAATGTTTAAAAAAGCCCCGCTGGCACTGGCCCTGATGGGGGCGATGCAAGCCCAAGCGGCGGAATTTTATTTCGGTGATGTTTACGCCCAGTGGGACAACACCGTCAGTTACGGTGTGGGTTGGCGGCTAGAGGACCGAGATGAATATCAAATTATGCCGGGCAATGGCGGCAAAGGTTCGTCTTACAACTATGACGATGGCACGCTGAACTACGACAAGGGCGACATTTACACCCATGTTGTTAAGTGGAGCTCGGATTTTGAAATCAGCTACGAGAACTACGGTGCTTTCTTCCGAGCCCGCGCCTATTACGACACGGCGCTGATGGACGAAGAGACTGATTTCAAACCGCTGATTGATGAAACCAAGGATGCCGCAGGTAAGGGTGCTGAGTTGCAGGATGCCTATGTTTGGGCGGATTACTACGTCGGCGATGCCCCTGTTAGCTTGCGTGCCGGTCGCCAAGTGGTGAGCTGGGGTGAGAGCACCTTTATTCAAGGTGGCATCAACAGCATTAACCCAGTGGATGCTTCTGCTTTCCGTAAGCCGGGGGCTGAGGTCAAAGAGGGTTTATTGCCGGTCAATATGCTGTATACCTCGATTGGCCTGACCACCAATGTGTCGTTAGAAGCTTTTTACCAGCTGGAGTGGGAAAAAACCCGCTCTGACCCATGTGGCACCTTCTTCTCCACCGTCGACTTCGTTGCCGATGGCTGTGGCCCAGTCGTGCTGGGCGGTGAAGCGGATGAGCGCGATATCCTGGCTCACCGTCAGCTCGAAATCGACACCAATGTGCCGATGACTCAGCGCGTTGCGCCGATTACTGAGCGTTTGGATGATGATGAAGCAAAAGACTCCGGCCAGTACGGTATGGCGGTACGCTGGTACTCAGAAGAATTAGGCGATACTGAGTTTGGCTTTTACTACATGAACATCCACAGCCGTCTGCCGTACATTAACGGTGCGGTCAGCAACCAAGATCGTTTAGGCGCGATTGATGGTGTGATTGGTGGCGGCAGCTCTGCCCCAGTCAATGAGGATGCAACTTATAACTCGTATCGTCCGGTGTATCAGATTGCATACCCAGAAGACATTCAGATTGCTGGTGTTAGTTTTGCCACGTCCACCGAAAGTGGTGCCTCTATTTCCGGTGAGATCAGCTACAGGCCTGATGCGCCGGTACAGTGGAACGCTTTTGAGCTGATTCTGGCCGGTAACGCCGTGCCTTGGAGTCGTCTGTATCAGCAACGTGCTGCTGAGGCAGGGGGTGATGAAGAAGCGCGTCGTTCACTTTATGGCGAGCTGTCACAGGGGTATGACGAGTTTGATATTTGGCAAGTTCAAAGCACTTACATCAAGTTTTTTGATCGCGTGATGGGTGCAGACCGTGTGTCCTTGATCGCAGAGGCCGGTTTGACTTATGTCGACGGCCTGCCAGATACGGATGAAGCGCGCTATGGCCGCTCCGGCGCTTACGGTATTGGCAATAACGACGGTGTATTCTCCGGTCTGCCTGAGTCTTACAACCCGTGTTCGGCCGACTTTTTGCCGGACGGAACTACAGGCAATAGTTCCAAGAACACTCAGACCAAGCACTGTACTGACGAGGGCTACACCACTGAGTTGTCAGCCGGTATTCGCGCACGTGTGTCAGCCACTTACAACAACCTGTTCTCTGGTGTCAACGTGACGCCACAACTGAGCGTCGCCTATGACGAGGGCAATGCGCCTGAGCCAGGTGGGCAGTTTGTGGACGGCCGTCTAACGACAGGTCTGGGAGTGAACTTTGTGTATCTGAACCAAACCTCGTTTGATATCAGCTACACCAATTTCTCCGGTGGTGACTACAACCAGATCAAAGATCGCGACAACATCACGTTCTCGGCTAAGTATTCTTTCTAGGTCAGAGCTCAGTGCGAACACTATTGAGGTTTAAAACGATGTTTAACAAATACAAGCAATGGGGCGGCGCGTTAGCGCTGTCCCTGATGGCTGCTTCAGCGCAGGTTGGAGCCTCTGAGGCAGACGCCGCTAAGTTGGGTAATGAGCTGACGCCAATGGGCGCCATCATGGGGGCTGAGGGCGATATTCCAGCCTGGAACGGTGGCCTGACCCAAGCGCCTGCTGGCCATAAAAAGGGCGATAAGCCGACGAATCCGTTTGCCGACGACAAGCCTAAGTTTGTGATCACGGCGGCTAATTACAAAGACTATGCCGATAAACTGAGCGATGGCCAAAAGGCCATGTTCGAGAAGTACCCAGAAACTTTCCGCATGCCGGTGTACGAGACTCGCCGCACCGCGGCTTATCCGCAGCACATTTACGATGCGACCAAGCAGAACGCCACGCAAACCAAGCTGGTGGCGGGCGGTAACGGCCTAGAAAACTACGTTGAAGGCGCGCCTTTCCCTGTGCCAGAAAATGGTCTTGAAGCTATCTGGAACCACATCGTGCGTTACCGCGGTGGCAGTGTGCGCCGTGTTGTTGGCCAGGTAACACCGCAAGTAAACGGTGATTACACCGTGGTGCGCTTCCAGGATGAGTTCACCTTCCGTAATAAGTTGTCTGACTTCAACCCAGAAGAAGACCAAAACGTTCTCTTCTACTTTAAACAGGACGTTCTGTCACCAGCGCGTCTGGCGGGCAACGTACTGTTGGTGCACGAAACACTGGACCAAGTAAAAGAGCCACGTAAAGCTTGGGTTTACAACGCTGGCCAGCGTCGCGTTCGTCGTGCGCCACAGGTAGCTTACGATGGCCCAGGTACAGCTTCCGATGGTATGCGTACTGCGGATAACTTTGATATGTACAACGGTGCGCCTGATCGCTACGACTGGAAGCTGATCGGCAAGCAGGAAATGTACATTCCGTACAACTCTTACAAGTTGAAAAGCGGTGACCTGAGCTATGACGACATCGTTAAAGCCGGCCACATTAACCAAGACCTGACGCGCTACGAACTGCACCGTGTGTGGAAAGTCGAAGCTACCTTGCAAGACGGTAAGCGCCACATTTATGCCAAGCGTGTGTTCTACATCGATGAAGATACTTGGCAAGCGTCTGTGATCGACCATTACGACGGTCGCGGCGAGCTGTGGCGTGTGGCAGAAGCACACAGCCTGATGTACTACGACTACTTGGTGCCTTGGTACGCGCTGGAAGTACTGTACGATTTGAACTCTGGTCGTTACCTGGCTCTGGGCTTGGATAACGAAGAAGAAGGTGCATACGAGTTTGGCTTTGAGCGCAGCCAGCGCGACTATACCCCAGCGGCTCTGCGTCGCTCTGGGCGTCGCTAAGTGCTACTAAGAAAAAGGCCCTGCGGGGCCTTTTTTTATGTCTGCGAACTGGTTTTTTAAGCAAAGAGTGTCAGAGGTTCATCGTCGAGGCTGGCCTGCTGCTCTCGCAGTGACAGTAGATGTTGCGACCAAAACTGATGGCCGGTAAACCAAGGAAACGCTAGAGGGAATGCTGGGTCCTGCCAGCGCTGGCACAGCCAAGCGGCATAGCGAGCAATACGCAAGGTACGCAATAACTCAATGTGTTGTAACTCGTGGGCTGGAAAAGAGCGAAACACCTCATAGCCGCGAGCAATGGCTTGCAACTGAGACTGTTGTTCATCGCGCTGACCGCTTAACAGCATCCAGATGTCTTGAATGGCAGGCCCTTGTAGGCAGTCATCGAAATCGACGAAAAACAGCTCGTCATAGCGCAGCAGCAAATTGCCGTTATGCAAGTCGCCATGCAAGCGCAATGTTTGCCACTCTGGGTTGCTCAAGCGCTGAGCCAATGCGGTCATGGTGCTGTCATAAGCCGGGCGGTAGTCTTCCGGCATCAAGCCACTGTCTAGCACCTGTTGGTGTGCCTCGGTCAAGTCCTCCAGCGGCTGCAAGATGCGACGCGCACTGAAGGTTGCTCGGCTGCCGACCTGATGAATACGGGCCAGCCAACGGCCAATGGTTTCCAGATCATGTTCGTTACTCAGCTCCGGCGCATGCCCCCCGCGCTGGGGAAACAGCGCAAAGCGATAACCTTGGCATTCAAATAGGGTTTCACCTTGTTGCTGCAGCGGTGCGACAACGGGGACTTCTTCATCCGCCAGTTGTAATAAGAACGCATGCTCTTCTCTGATCGCCGCATTTGACCAGCGCTGAGGCCGATAAAACTTAGCGATGAGCGGCGCCTGGTCTTCAATGCCGACCTGATAAACGCGGTTTTCGTAGCTGTTAAGTGCAAGCACGCGGGCATCGCACAGGTAGCCAAGGGACTCAACGGCATCCATCACCCGGTCGGGGGTGAGGTCGGCATAAGGCAAATTTAATTCAGACATGATGGTGATCTTAGTTGGCATTTATGGCGCTTTTAAGGTGCGCGCCAGCGCCCAGCATCCTACCAGTTTTACGTCTTGTTGTTTGAGCAGCTTGGCTGCGCGCTCAAACGTTGCACCACTGGTCATCACATCATCGACCAATAAAATGTGCCCTAGATCGAGCTGTCGCTGTGCCTGCTGCCAACGATTTTTGTCCAGATGCAGACTGTGACGTAGGTTTCGGTGGCGCTCGGCTACGGTTAGGCCGCGTTGATCTCGGCCCGGTGTCAGACGAAAGACATGGATGAGTGGTCGATCGAGTATCTGTGCCAAATGGGTGGCCAAGGAATATGACAAATTAAAACCTCGTTTAAAGCGCTTTTTGTGTGCTGCCGGAATGCAGGCGATGGCATCTGGCAGAATACTCGGTGGAATAAACGCATCACCAGCCAAGCGCTGTAAGCGGTCATGCCACATTGCTGAGTGATGATCTTTGCATTGCATCAGCCAGCGGTCGAGCGGGAAGGTGTAGTGATAGCCGGTGCTGGCATAGTCGAACATGGGTGGGTGTTGCTGGCACTGACCGCAGCGCAGCAGGCCAGCGGTAGCGATGGGTTGCGCACATTGGCTACAAGCGTGGCAATTGATGGGGAGGTGTTGATAGCAGTTATGACACAAAAACGGATGTGATTGATCTAACCCGCTCAAACACCATTCGCAATGGGCCTGGGCTGTCATAAATAGGGTTAACTGTTGGTGTAAATTTAACCACTGGTTGCCGATATATTTCATCTGAGTTGACCACTTACGGTGCCGGTTTATATTGCCTAACTTCATTACAAGCATAATTAGGGGCATTCGATGATCACGGAGCAGCAGAATACGACAGCCATGCGACATGACTGGACCGTCGATGAGGTGCAGGCGCTATTCGCCAAGCCGATGAATGATCTGTTGTTTGAGGCGCAAACTGTTCATCGTCAGCATTTCGATGCCAACTCCGTCCAAGTCAGCACTCTGCTGTCAATTAAAACAGGCGCTTGCCCCGAGGACTGCGCCTATTGTCCGCAAAGTGCGCGCTACGACACCAAGCTGGAAAAAGAAAAACTGATGGAAGTCGAAGCCGTGATCGAAAAGGCCAAGGCTGCCAAAGCTGCTGGGTCGCAGCGCTTTTGTATGGGCGCGGCTTGGCGCTCACCACGCGAGAAAGATATGCCCTATGTCGAGGCAATGGTCAAAGGCGTCAAAGAGCTGGGGCTAGAAACCTGTATGACCTTGGGGATGCTGGATGCTGACAAAGCTAGCCGCTTGGCCGATGCCGGTCTCGACTACTACAACCACAACCTAGATACCTCGCCTGACTACTATGGTGAAATCATCACCACCCGCACTTACAGTGATCGTTTAGAAACGTTAGATAACGTGCGACGTGCCGGCATGAAGGTGTGTTCTGGTGGCATTTTAGGTATGGGAGAGTCGCATAAAGATCGCGCCGGCTTGCTGGTACAGCTGGCTAACCTGCCGCAGCACCCTGAATCTGTGCCCATCAATCAGCTGGTGCGTGTGGCGGGCACACCGCTGCAAGACCAAGAAGCAATGGACCCATTGGATTTTGTTCGCTGCATCGCCGTCGCGCGTATCATGATGCCGAAGTCTCATGTGCGCTTGAGTGCTGGGCGTGAAGAGATGACTGACGAAATGCAAGCCATGTGCTTTTTTGCTGGCGCTAACTCCATCTTCTACGGCGAGTGCTTGCTGACCACACCTAATCCAGCGGCCAACAAAGACCAAGCGCTGTTTGCTCGTCTAGGCATCAACCGTGACCATCAGGTGACGGCCGCACCGAAAGAGCTGGACGAATTGCTGGCGGTGAAAGAAAACCCAGAGGCTGCTTTTTACGACGCTGTGCAGTCATAGCAAAGCGCTCGACCAAATCGGCGTTTTCTTGAAATGTGATTCAGTAAACGCCGACTGTCATATGTGACACATTGAACGTTATCCCGTTATCTGGCGTTGGGGACTGGTTTTGTTTATATTTTGACCAATAAGCCAAAAACCACTACGGGAGGCGCTTATGAATATCGGATCAACTGCAGGCTCGGCGTTTACTACAGCCTCTACGGGTGTCGCTCAGGGCATTGACCAAGTGCGCCAAGCAGCCCAGCAGGTCAATGATGCCACCACAACTCGGCCAGTGGAAAACTCGCCTGAAGTGAGTGAAGGTCTGGTGAACCTGCGCGAAGGTGAGCGTCAGGTCGAAGCCAACGCTAAGGTATTGGAAGCCGCCGACCAGCAGCTGGGAACGCTGATTGATATTCAGGCTTAGCGGACAAGATCATGCAAATCGTCGCTTCACCTGCCAGTCTGCCGACGATTACTGCTGCGCCAGCGGCAGCGAATGTCAGACCTGCCAATAGCACCACTGCTCAGCCTGAGTTGAGCGGTAACAGTGCTTTTGCACCTGTCGCAGGTGCAAGTTCAAGCAGTGCTTCCCGCACCGCCGACACCTATCAACTGCCCCGTGGCAATGCCACCCAAATCGCATCAGAGTCCACTCAGGCGGCTGAGGATGATGTACGTGCAAGTTCGACTGGCAGCGACGAGGGTGTTTCTTCAGCACCAGATTCACAAGGCAAATCTGCCCCCGAGGCTGAGGCTGCCAATGAAGCGGACGGCTCCGCTAGCGATGCGCAGCAGCAGGCTGAAATCAAACAAATTCAACAGTTAAAGCAACGCGATGCCGAAGTACGTGCTCATGAGCAAGCCCATGCTGCTGTTGGCGGCAACCTAGCCGGTGCCGCCAGTTTTAGTTATCAGCGTGGCCCAGATGGTGTGCGCTATGCGGTGGGCGGTGAAGTCAGCATTGATGTCAGTAAAGTAAGCGGTGACCCACAAGCCACACTGGAAAAAATGGAGCGTGTACGCCGCGCTGCATTGGCGCCGGCGGAACCATCAGCTCAGGATCGTCAAGTCGCTGCTCAAGCGGCACAACTGGCGGCTGAGGCTCGGTTGGAAATGGCTGCTGAGCAGCGCCAGCTAGCACGTCAGCAAAGCAGTGCTTCCGAAGCGGAGCGCCAAGAAGTGCGTGCTGAGCTACAAGAAGCCCGCGAAAAGCAGCGCGCAGCCGAAGAAAAGGCCGAGAAAGAGGAAGAACCTACGGTGTCGGCTGCCGAGCGTTTTGCTGAATACAACGCTAAGGTACGCCGCATTAACGAAACCCTATTGCGTATTTCTCAGCCTTCCCCCATCACAGCCGGTCAATTACTCAACGATATCGCCTGATATCTGGTTCAAGGCTCTCATTTTCACTATCACTGTCACTCCTTCACCGCTTTGGCGGTAGGTCGCTTAGTGATGGCCCTTACGCCCTTCTCGATCTTTGTCTCTATTAATTTTCTGTGCGGATGGCTGTGACGGTTTCTACTTAACGGTTTGATGCACTTCGATGCTTGACAAGGGCGGAGGGCGAACGTATGTTTCAAACACTTGTTTGAAATGACGATGGTGGCGGTCGATATGCGATCAGCCTATTGTGATGACTCATCGTCGATTACAACGGCAGCTAGCGCTGCAAAAGATAACCGGCAACGAGGTCTCTCCCATGCCTGATTACAAAGCCCCTCTTCGTGAAATTAAGTTCGTAATGGATGAGTTGCTGGAAATGCCTAAGCACTATGCCAGCATTCCAGCTTATGCCGAGGTTGCGACACCAGATATGGTCGAAGCCATCATCGCTGAAGGTGCTAAGTTCTGTGAACAAGAGCTGGCCCCCATTAATCGCACGGGTGACATCGAAGGCTGTACCCGTCATGAAGATGGTTCAGTAACTACGCCAACGGGTTTCAAAGAAGCCTATGCAAAATATGTAGAAGGTGGCTGGCCATCATTGGCACACGAAGAAGAACACGGTGGTCAGGGCTTGCCAGAGTCTCTGGGCATTGTCATGTCGGAAATGGTGGGTACGGCGAACTGGTCTTGGGGCATGTACCCTGGCCTGTCGCATGGCGCTATGAACACGATTGAGTTGCACGGTACATCTGAGCAAAAAGAAACTTACCTGACCAAGCTGGTGTCGGGTGAGTGGACCGGAACCATGTGTTTGACCGAACCTCACTGTGGCTCTGACTTGGGCATTTTGAAGTCCAAGGCCGAAGCCAATGCTGATGGCTCATACAGCATCTCTGGCACCAAAATTTTTATCTCAGCTGGCGAACATGACATGGCTGAGAACATTGTTCATATCGTACTGGCGCGCCTGCCAGGAGCACCTGAAGGCACCAAGGGTATTTCGCTCTTTATTGTGCCTAAATTCCTGCCTAATGAAGATGGCACTATCGGCGAGCGCAATGCCGTAAGTTGTGGCTCAATTGAGCACAAAATGGGCATTCATGGTAATGCGACGTGTGTGATGAACTTTGATGGCGCTAAAGGCTGGTTGATTGGCCCAGAAAACAAAGGCCTGAACTGCATGTTCACCTTTATGAACACTGCTCGTATCGGTACAGCGCTACAAGGTTCAACTGCGGCAGAAGCGTCTTTCCAAGGTGCTCTGGCTTATGCCAAAGACCGCTTGGCGATGCGCTCTTTGTCTGGCCCTAAAGCACCGGAGAAAGCAGCCGACCCAATCATCGTTCACCCAGATGTTCGCCGTATGCTGCTGACCCAGAAGGCCTTCTCTGAAGGTGGTCGTGCGCTGGTATACCTAGCGGCGCAGCAAAATGACATCGTCAAAAAAGGCGAAGATGAAGCTGAGCGCAAAGCCGCTGATGAGCTATTGGGCTTTTTGACTCCAATCGCGAAGGCCTTCCTGACCGAGGTGGGTTGTGAAGCGACTAACTTGGGCGTTCAGGTATTTGGTGGTCACGGCTTTATTGCTGAGTGGGGCATGGAGCAACTGGTGCGTGACACCAAGATTGCGACTATTTATGAAGGCACCACCGGCATTCAGGCGCTCGACTTGCTGGGTCGTAAAGTACTGATGACCCAAGGTGAAAGCCTGAAAAACTTCACCAAGATTGTGCATAAGTTCTGTCAGGCCGAAGAAGGCAATGAAGACATGGCACAGTTCGTAGCACCACTGGCGGCACTCAACAAGGAGTGGGGCGACCTGACCATGAAGGTGGGCATGGGCGCAATGAAAAACCGCGATGAAGTCGGCAGTGCCTCGGTCGATTACCTGATGTATTCCGGCTACGCTGTATTGGGTTACTTGTGGGCACGTATGGCCAAGGTGGCGCAAGATGCACTGGCGGCCGGCACCACGGAAGAAGACTACTACAAGGCTAAAATTGCCACAGCGCGCTTCTACTTCACGCGTATTCTGCCTCGTACCAAAGGTCATGCTGAAAGCATGTTGGCGGGTGCAGATACACTGATGGATATTGCGGAAGAGCACTTCGCCTTCTAATAGATAAGACTTTTTGCTGAGTCTTAGTTACGAGAAAGCCGCGCTTGTGCGCGGTTTTTTCGTATCCTGAACTGGGAATGTCACACAGAGTCGCTACAATTAGCGTCATTTAAGTTGTTCGCCTCGTACAGGGCGGGCGGCTCATTGGTTAAACAAACATGAGGTGAGTCATGGCTGATTACAAAGCACCGTTGCGCGATATGCGTTTTGTTCTGAACGAGGTATTCGAAGCCGATAAGCTTTGGTCTTCGCTGGCGGGTTTACAGGGCGCTGTCGATGTAGAAACGGCTGAGGCGATTCTCGATGAGTGCGGCAAGATCGCCAGCCAGGTTCTGGCGCCGATCAACCGTGACGGTGATGAAATCGGCTCAAAGTGGGTAGATGGTGAGGTTGTGGCTGCACCTGGCTTTAAAGAGGCCTACCAAACCTATGTCGAAGCTGGCCTAAATGGCTTAGGCGGTAACCCGGACTTTGGCGGTATGGGCATGCCCAAGACGCTGGTGGGTCAGGTAGAAGAAATGATTCAGGGCGCCAATATGTCATTCGGTTTGGCGCCTATGCTAACCGCCGGTGCATGCTTGTCGTTGAACGCACATGGCTCTGAGGAGCTAAAAGAAAAATATCTGCCAAATATGTATTCAGGCCAATGGGCCGGTGCGATGGACTTGACTGAGCCTCACGCTGGCACTGACTTAGGCATCATCCGCACCAAGGCTACACCGAATGCCGATGGCTCTTACGACGTGACGGGCACCAAGATCTTTATCACTTGGGGCGAGCACGACATGGCCGAGAACATCATTCATCTGGTGTTGGCGAAAACGCCGGATGCACCAGCAGGCCCGAAAGGCATCTCTATGTTCTTGGTGCCAAAAATGCTGGTGAACGATGACGGTTCTCTGGGTGAGCGTAACTCACTGAGCTGTGGCTCTATCGAGCACAAAATGGGCATCAAGGGCTCGGCGACGTGTGTTATGAACTACGATGGCGCCAAAGGCTGGCTGGTCGGTGAAGAGAACAAAGGTCTAGCCGCTATGTTCACCATGATGAACTATGAGCGTCTGGGTGTGGGTATTCAGGGTATTGGTGCGGCAGAGGCTTCGTACCAGAATGCCGTTGAGTATGCGCGTGATCGTCTGCAAAGCCGTGCGCCGACCGGTGCTGTTAACAAAGACAAAGCCGCTGACCCGATCATTGTGCACCCAGATGTGCGTCGCATGCTGCTGACTCAAAAAGCGTTGACCGAAGGTGGCCGAGCGTTCTCTACCTACGTGGCAAAATGGCTGGATATCGCCAAGTTCACCGACAATGACGATGACCGCAAACATGCCGATGCCATGCTGGCATTGCTGACGCCGGTGGCGAAAGCGTTCCTGACGGATACCGCACTGGAAGGTGCCATTGCGGGCCAGCAGGTATTTGGCGGTCACGGCTTCATTCGTGAATGGGGTCAAGAGCAATACGTGCGCGACATTCGTATCACTCAGATCTATGAAGGCACCAACGGTATTCAGGCATTGGATCTGATGGGCCGCAAAGTCGTGGCTAATAATGGTGCTTTCTATCGTTTGTTTGAGCAGGACGTCAACGACTTTATTGCCACTCATGAAGGTAACGAAGCCGCTGGTGAGTTTATCGAGCCACTGAAGGCAGCGATGGAGAACCTCGGTGATCTGACACAATGGGTCATCGACCAGTCGCAGCAAAATGCCAATGAAGTGGGTGCCGCTTCGGTTGAGTACCTGCATGTGTTTGGTTACACCGCGCTGGCTTATATGTGGGCGAAAATGGCGCTGGTCGCCTTGGGCAACGACAGTGAAGCTTTCTATAAGGGCAAAGTGGCAACGGCACGTTTCTACTTTAAGCGTTTGCTGCCACGTTACATCGGTTTGACTGCGGCCATTCGGGGCGGCTCTGAACCTCTGTATGAACTGGACGAAGAGCTGTTTGCCACAGCGTAACGTTGCTCGTGCCAGCATGAGAGCCGCCTTCGGGCGGCTTTTTTATGTCTAATAGACACATGTCTGATGGCGGTCACCACTGCCTTGGGGTTAAATACTGGCTTCCTTGCTATGGGTAGTGATGGCATGTCGCAAGAACAGGATAAACGCGTGGAGCGCAGCCGCCGGCTGTTGATGGAGTCTCTGTTGGCGTTAATGGCGGAAAAGCCATACGCTCGTATCTCCGTCGCGAACATTTGTCAGCACTCTGGCGTTGCTAGGCCTACGTTTTATTTGCATTTCGGCAGTAAAGACGACTTGCTGCGCGGCTATATCGGGCAAATGTTTATGGCCTTTTACCAACAGATTGACCCGTATCTAACACGCTCTCTGGATGCTGACCCCATGATTGCGACGCTGATGTTTCGGCAGTGGTCGGATAACGCTGAGTTCGCTCGCTTGCTGGTGCAAGCCGATGTTGAGGCTTTGATGCTAAGCGAGTTTAAACGCTATGTGCGACGCGTGATCGAACGATTTGCGGATGCCCATCAGTTGGCGGTGGCTGACAGTGGACGCCTGGATTATGTGATTGATTTTCTAACCGGTGCGTCGTTTATGGTGATCGTGCGTTGGATTCGTGAAGACTTTCCGATCACTGCCGAAGAGATGGGGGCTTTATATGCTGATCTGGTACGCCCCGGCTTGTTACAGGTATTGCTAGCGGGGCGTTTGTAGCAGACGGCAGGAGCCGTCTGCTAAACGAGTTTATTCAGCGACCAGAGGGGCGGTCGCGTTGCGGCGCTTGTTGTCGACACGACGCTCATGGATCTTACGGACTTTGCGTTGCGCTTTATCAAAGGCATGGCGAATGGCGAGATACATATCTTCATGCTCAGCCTGATCATGTTGATCATGAGTAATGGCTACAGTTTCGCCGGGCAACCCAACTTCCAAAGACACATGAGCTAGCTTGCCTTTGTTGCTGTGATTGTGGGGCAGGGCCACCACTGCTCGAATACCAGTGATGTCGTCAAAAGTACTGGTGAGCTTATCGGCTTTGTCACGGATGTGCTGCTCAATGGCATCGGAGTGGTCAATATCGCGGAAGCTGATTTCCAAACCTTTCATAAAAACTCCTTGATCGGTAACGGGTGGTGATCACCACCTCTGTTATTGAGAATGGATCAGGTTGGCCAGCAAAGCTATGCCATAGATCAAGTCTTTTCACGTCTATACTGACACTGACATTTGGTTCAACGTAACGGCTGTGGCCGTCAGGAATTGTTTGATATGCACCCTCTGCTCGCATTTTATCGAGGCATCGGCACCGATCACCGGGGGCGAACGCTCAGTGGCATCCTAGCTTTCAGTAATGCGGAGCTGGAGACCTGCCATGACTACATTCAGTGGTTGTTTCCATTGCGGGAATCGAGTCCTTTTAATCCTGAAGCCCCCGTATTAAATGACGAGTTGATTGTTATTTTTCGCCAAGATGAGCAACTGCAAACGGAGCTGCACCGAGTGTTGCTGCGTATGACACAATTCTTTGGCGTGACGCTACGCGAGACGCCGCAGGGGTTTGAGCTGTTGCTACCAGCCGACGTTGGTGAATATCACTGGATGACTCCGGATAATCATAACCATCGGCGCATATCACGCATGATGGCTTCTCTTAAAATACTGGGGTTAGAAACCCACGTCGCCGCCCTGTGGCAGGGGTTGCAGCAACTGGCAGTTCGTCACCCAGAGGCATTTTCAGCTGCCACCATCACTCATTGGGGGCTGGCAGCGATGGGTGACGATCGCGGTACCGGCTGATGGAAACTCAGCATTGCCATGACGCCAAGTCTATGTGTGGTACAGTGCAGAACCGCACATAAATGGACTGGGCATGCAGGTTTACGACTATCCAGTGGTGTTTTTCGACCTTGACGATTCGTTGATTAATAAAGATGCCAATAGTCTGTGGATCAAATGGCGTTTTAAGCACGAACGCTGGGCTCTGGTCGAGGCTAGCCTGGCGTTAGCATCGCTGTATCGTGCCTATAAAAAAGGCCGAGTGACGCATTGGCGCCTGTCGAACTATTACCGCACTCGCACTCGTGGTATGACCATGGCGCAGTATCGTCATCAGGTGGATCGCTTTTTCCAGGAGCGCGGCCGTCTGCATATCTACCCGCAAGCGGCGTCGTTATTGTT
Source organism: Bacterioplanes sanyensis (assembly GCF_014652515.1). Taxonomy (GTDB): domain Bacteria; phylum Pseudomonadota; class Gammaproteobacteria; order Pseudomonadales; family Oceanobacteraceae; genus Bacterioplanes; species Bacterioplanes sanyensis. The sequence continues at coordinate 133,692 of NZ_BMYY01000006.1, forward strand.
TGCTTATCAGCGCCAGGGTACGCGTTTAGTCATGATTACGGGTTCGGATGATGTGGTGGCGCAGGCATACAGTGAGGCTTTGGGCATTGATTCCGTCATCAGTAACCGCCTCAAGGTAGAAGGTGAGCGCATTGTCGGATTGCAGCAGCCCATGTGCTACGGCCAAGGCAAGGTTGAGTTGGCACAAGATTTTTTGGCACAGCAAGGTCTGACGTTTAACGACTGTGCGTTTTATACCGACAGCCACTCAGACCTGCCTCTTTTGCAAGCGGTTGCTCAACCCGTCGTCTTGAACCCCAACCCATCGTTGCGTACCACTGCGCAACGCCTGCGCTGGCCTTGCTTGGATTGGCGCCACGATTAAGTCGCTTGACGCTCTGGCTGTTCCCTCTCTAGGGCTTCTGCTATAGTGCTGAGCCTTATTGATTCTTGCTCCGGAGTTTGCGGTGTTTTTTCAATACAACCGCCCCTTGCAACAGGGACAGCATTTGACCCGTCGATGGTGAACCTAGCCAAACATTTGTCTTGGCCTGTTGGCCGTTCTGTTGGTTTGTTCACTGCAAAGGTTTTCTATGACTCCGCAACAATTTGCTGCTCTGGTAGAGCAGGGCTATAACCGTATTCCCATCGCACGGGAAGTGCTGGCCGATCTTGATACACCGCTTACGACGTTTCTAAAGCTCGCCTCTCAGCCATATACCTACTTGTTTGAATCTGTTCAGGGCGGGGAAAAGTGGGGGCGTTTTTCCATTATTGGTTTGCCCGCGCGAGAAGTTCTTAAGGTCTTTGGCCACGACGTTAAGCTGGAGCGCGATGGTGAAATAGTTGAGCAACATCAGGTGGTTGATCCACTGGCGTTTGTCGATGAATTTCAGCAGCGCTTTAAAGTGCCAGATTTGCCAGACTTACCTAAGTTTAATGGCGGCCTGGTTGGCTACTTTGGCTACGATACCGTGCGCTATATCGAACCGCGTCTGCAAAGCAGTTGCCCGCCGGATCACTTAAAAACACCAGACATACTGTTAATGGTATCGGAAGAAGTGGTCGTGTTCGATAACCTCAGTGGTAAGTTGTACCTGATTGTATTGGCTGACCCTGAGCAAGATCAGGCGTATGAACATGCTCAGCTGCGTTTGCAGCAACTGCGTGAACAGTTGCGTCAACCTTATCAAGGCATGATCGGCCAGGCGAAAGAAGACTCGCGCCCAGTTCAAGAAAGTGACTTTGCTTCTCTATTTGGAGAGCAAGACTTTCAACAAGCCGTGGCCGATATTAAAGAATATGTTCTATCGGGAGATATCATGCAGTGCGTTTTATCACAGCGCATGCAGATTCCTTTTGATGGCGATCCGGTCGATATTTATCGTGCCCTTCGAACCCTCAACCCGTCTCCGTACATGTATTGCCTTAATCTGGGTGATTTTCATGTGGTGGGGTCATCGCCAGAAATTCTCGCGCGCCTAGAAGATGGTGAGGTCACCGTCAGGCCGATTGCCGGTACTCGTTACCGCGGCAAAACAGATGCAGAAGACCAGGCGCTAGAGCAAGAGCTGTTGTCTGACCCTAAAGAAATTGCCGAGCATTTAATGTTAATCGACCTTGGGCGTAACGATGTGGGTCGCGTTGCGCAAACGGGTCAGGTAGCCGTGACCGATCAAATGGTGGTCGAGCGCTACAGCCATGTGATGCATATCGTTTCTAATGTTAAAGGCCAGGTAAAAGACGGCGTTAGAGCCATGGACGTGCTTCGGGCCGTTCATCCAGCCGGCACATTAAGCGGTGCGCCAAAAATTAGGGCGATGGAGATCATTGACCAATATGAATCGACCAAACGTGGCGTTTACGGCGGCGCCGTCGGTTATTTAAGTTGGAATGGCAATATGGATACCGCCATAGCCATTCGCACTGCTGTGATTAAAGACGGTTTTCTCAATATTCAAGCCGGTGCGGGCGTCGTGGCAGATTCAATCCCTAGGCTGGAATGGAAAGAAACCATGAATAAAGGTCGAGCCATGTTTCGTGCTGTTGCTATGGCTTCAGCCGGCCTTGATCAGTAAATGAAGTTGAGGATACCAATATGCTGTTAATGATTGATAACTACGACTCATTTACCTACAACGTGGTGCAGTATTTTGCGGAATTAGGCGCAGATGTTCGAGTCTATCGCAACGATGAAATCAGTCTGGCAGAAATAGAGCAACTCAAGCCTGATCATCTGGTTATTTCACCTGGCCCGTGTACGCCTAACGAGGCAGGTATTTCTATGGCGGCCATTCAGCACTTTGCAGGCAAGATACCAATATTGGGTATTTGCTTGGGCCATCAAAGTATTGGCCAGGTGTTTGGTGGCCATGTTGTTCGCGCGGGTCAGGTTATGCATGGCAAAACATCGGCTGTGCACCACACCAATCAAGGGGTTTTTCACGGTTTAAAAAATCCTTATCGAGCTACTCGCTATCATTCATTGGTGATTGATAAAGAGCGCTTACCGGATTGCTTGGAAGTAACCGCCTGGACACAAAACGATGACGGTAGTCGGGAAGAGATTATGGGTATTCGCCATAAAACCCTGCCGATAGAAGGGGTGCAGTTTCATCCTGAATCAATTTTGACTGAGCACGGTCACGATTTATTAAACAATTTTTTGCAGAATTATGAGTGAGGTCATGATGAATATTCAACAAGCACTGGCTCGCGTTGTCGAACGACAGGATCTCACAACCGACGAAATGATAGCGGTGATGCGCCAAATCATGACGGGCCAATGCGATGCGGCACAAGTCGGTGGCTTTTTGGTGGCACTGCGCATGAAAAGTGAAAGCATCGATGAGATTGTGGGGGCGGTCACTGTCATGCGCGAGCTGGCGGAGGGAGTAGCCGTTAACGCCGAGCACGCCGTTGACATTGTCGGCACCGGTGGTGATGGCGCCAACTTATTCAATATATCCACCGCCTCTGCGTTAATCGTGGCTGCAGCGGGAGGTGTTGTCGCCAAACACGGTAATCGCGGTGTGTCGTCAAAATCAGGCAGTGCAGATTTGCTCGAAGCGGCCGGTGTTAACTTACAGCTGACACCATCACAAGTTGGACGATGCATAAATGAGTTGGGCGTTGGCTTTATGTTTGCGCCTACCCATCACAGTGCGATGAAACATGCGATTGCCCCTCGCAAATCGCTGGGTATGCGCACGATCTTTAATATTCTTGGGCCAATGACTAATCCAGCCGGTGTGAAGAAACAGCTGATTGGGGTCTTTACTCAAGCGCTGGTGCGACCCGTCGCTGAAGTGCTGCAGCGCTTGGGCGCTGAGCATGTGTTGGTTGTTCACTCACAAGATGGATTGGATGAAATCAGCCTAGCTGCACCGACCTGGGCCTGTGAACTTAAAAATGGAGAACTGCACGAGTTTATTATTACCCCCGAAGAGCTAGGTGTTGAGGCACAAGTGTTGTCTGGTTTGGAAGTGGACAGTGCTGAGCAAAGTCTTGCGCTGATACGCGATGCATTAGGCAAACGCGAAACCGCAGCAGGTAAAAAAGCCGCTGATGTGCTGGCCTTAAATGCAGGTGCCGCGATTTATGTCGCCGATTTGGCTGGCACCATGAAAGAAGGTGTCGAAATGGCCGAGGATGCAATTTACTCCGGCTTGGCGCTAGAAAAACTGCGTGAGCTCAGTAGTTTTTCACGCTATATCGATGCAGATTTAGAAGGAGGCGTGCAGTGAATACTCCCACTGTCCTAAAACGTATTCTCGATACCAAAGTGGTAGAAGTGCAGCAGCGCAGCGCCAAATTGCCCATTCATGAGCTAAGAGCACAGGCACGTGATTGCGATGCGGATGAACTGCGTGGCTTTTATCAGGCTATGCGGGCCAAAGTGGATGCCGGTCTGCCCGCAGTCATTGCAGAAATAAAAAAAGCGTCACCATCCAAAGGTGTCCTGCGAGAAGACTTTGTGCCGCAGGCCATTGCCGAGTCTTACGAGCAGGGTGGTGCTGCCTGTTTGTCGATATTAACCGATCGTGATTATTTTCAAGGGCATGAAGACTATTTAATGGCTGCTCGCAGTGCCTGCTCGCTGCCCGTGATTCGCAAAGACTTTCTGATCGACCCTTATCAGGTTTATGAAGCACGCACACTGAATGCAGACTGCATTTTGCTGATTGTCTCGGCCTTATCGGATATGCAGTTACAGGATTTAGCCGGCCTAGCTCATGAGTTGGGTATGGACGTTTTGGTAGAAGTCCATGATGGCGAAGAGCTGACATCGGCATTGAAGCTTGAAACGCCACTCATTGGTATTAATAACCGCAACTTGCACACCTTTGATGTGAGCTTGCAAACGACTTTTGATTTGCTACCCCGCATTCCAAAGGATCGCTTATTGGTAACAGAAAGCGGCATTCTCGCACGGCAGGATGTACAAAGCATGAGAGAACATGATGTCCATGCGTTCTTGGTGGGTGAAGCCTTTATGCGGGCACCAGAGCCTGGCGAAGCCTTGGCAGAGTTGTTTGATTGATATTTTACAGATAAAAAAACAGCGGCTAAACGCCGCTGTTTTTTTATCTTAGTTAAACTGTACTGGGACAGTAATACCAGTTCTACAACCCGCTTCTTCAGTACAGCCAAATACATGGATGTTAAGGCGAGCTGGCAGTTCAGCTGGTGGGTTATCCATCTTGATATCAAGGTTCTCACAAGAGATATCAGTTAGGCTACCGCCATAGTTGCAGTTGAGAGTCAGCTTAGAACCGAATGTGTGAAGGTTGTTTACGGTGAGCTGGGTTTTGATGTTGGAAGTGCCATTAATGGCACTTTCAGCGCTCACTTCAGCGGAACTGAAGGCGATGCGAAGTTTCGCCGCGCTACCTTCATTAACGAAGAACATGTCACGGGTGTCGATGGTGAAAGAAAAATCTCCATCCTCCAGGTTGCTGTGAACCTGCGCATAGCTGACACCGTCCTCAGTAATGGCTTCGGCATTACCTTCGACCGTCATGCTATCGAAGTTAACAAAGTCATCTGATAATTCATTAACCTTTGCGAACTCGGTTGAGTTAGTGACGCGGTAAGCTGAGCGGTCTACCGCTGCTTCTTGCGCTTCACATTGAATCAGCAGACCGTTGCCGCTCAATGTGCCTGAGTTAATACCGCCTAAGCTGATACGACCATTTGAACAGCTCACCTCATCGGTACCGACTGAGATAGAAATTTTGTCAAGCTGCTCCGGTGAGAGCTGACAGCTTGCACCTTCAGCCAAAGTAATGGTGTTATCGACGGCTTCACAGTAGCTGGTCTCTGGCTGCGGAGCAGGATCAACTGGATCGGTCGTGTCGTCGTTCGAGGATGACGAACTACCGCCGCCACCACAGGCTGTTAATGAGGCCACCAATGCCAAAGAAAAAATATGCTTATTCATTTGGGTGTTTATCCCTGAAGGTTGAAGGTGTCCGCGCTAGCGGAGGAGAGCGGCATTGTAATGAAGCTGTAAAAGAAAGAAAGGAGTTTTTGGATAAAAAATGATCTATGTGATGCGTGTCGTATTTTAACCAGTTGTCATACTAAGTCTGGTTTTATCTTTAGTCCGGATAGTTGTCGCGAATGTCGGTAATGTCATCTAGGTTATCCAGCAGGATTTGCACCAGTGTGGGGTCAAAGTGCTTACCGGCTTCTGCTTGTATGAGGGCAAGAATATCCTCTAGCTCCCAAGCATTCTTGTAACAACGATCGCTGCCCAGTGCATCGAACACGTCTGCCAAAGCAGTGATGCGCCCGGCGATGTGTATTTCTTCACCTTTCAAGCCATGCGGATAGCCGCTGCCATCCCAGCGTTCATGGTGTTGGCCCGCAATAATCGCTCCCAGACGCAGTATGCGACGATCTGACTTGCTGAGAATATCCGCGCCGATCTGGGCATGGGTTTTCATGACGGTCCATTCATCGGCATCGTGTTTGCCAGGCTTGTGCAGAATGCTGTCAGGAATGGCTATTTTGCCAACGTCGTGCAACGGAGACGCCAACTTTATTAGGTTGGCTTCATCTTTTGATAGGCCATAGCGCAGTGCGAGCAGCTCTGAGATTTTGGCTACACGTTTAACATGAGCCCCAGTTTCTTTGGAACGTTTTTCAACCGCTTCGCCGAGCATGTACACCAGCTCGCGCTGGGTCTCGAGGATGTCATCGCGCATCAACAAGTTTTCATAGGTGATGGCGACATTGGTGGCGTAGATTTCGAGCAGTTGTTTATCCAGAGGCGTGGGCTTGTCTTGGCAGCTAACGTACAGCAGGCTTTCACTACCGCGCTCGGAGGCGAAGTAGCCAATATAGTAGTCATCGAAATACAAGCTGCGCTTTTCTCGCATCGCTTGCTCAAAGCCCTGGCGAATCTGAGTGGGCATATTGTCAAAAGACTCGACATCGGTCAGTTCCTGCATTTCCCCTGTGGCTGCTAATACCCGAAAACGCTGATTGTCATTAATCAACGAGGCACTGGGCATCGAGTTGGAGCAATACAAGGCACTTTGCTCAAGCCCTAGCAGGTTGGTGACTTGTTCGAGCACAGCAGAGGCGAATTGATGAATTTCACCGGAGCTAAATACGCGCGCAGACGCTTCAATGACTTTTTCCAGCCCGCGGCGATGTTCATTGAGTATGCAAATATCCCGATAGCTACGCAGTGTGGCATACATGAGCGTGTTGAGTTTGGTGGTGGTCAGTTCGGTTTTGTCTTTGTAGTCATTAATGTCGTAAGTACGAATGACCTCATGCTCGGGGGCCTGCCCCGGCTGGCCTGTGCGCAGTACGATGCGAGTGTAGCGATTGTTTAGTTGCTCGCGAATATAGCGCGCGACTTCTAGGCCCGCGTTGTCGGTTTCCATGACAACGTCCAGCAAAGCCATGGCGATGTCATCATTTTGCGCCATGATGTCACAGGCTTCTTCGCCACTGTAGGCGCTAATGAGCTCTACTTTACGACCATCGAAATTGAAGCCAGACAACACCATGCGGGTGATGCGGTGTACATCTGGCTCGTCGTCAGCAACCAGCACTCGCCATGTCAGGCTGGCATCGCGGTTTAGAGAGGTATTGCCGGCGTTGTCGTCATCGGCAAACAGCAGATCATCGTTCATGCACCGCTCCGTCAGTCGGGTTACTGAGAGTTTAGCTGCTTCACCGTGGTTTGTTAGCTGACATGGTTGGACGGGTACCAAAAACGACCATGGTTTTGCCTTTAACGGATACTAGGCCTTGATCTTCTAGGTCTTTTAATACGCGGCCAACCATCTCGCGTGAGCAACCGACGATGCGGCCGATTTCTTGGCGAGTAATTTTGATCTGCATGCCATCTGGGTGGGTCATGGCGTCGGGCTCTCGGCTCAGATCCAGTAACGTGCGGGCAACGCGACCGGTGACATCCAAGAAAGCTAAGTCACCTACTTTGCGTGTGGTGCGGCTCAAGCGATTGGCCATTTGACGGAACAAGCGGAACATCAGCTGGCTATCTTCATCAACTAACTCGCGAAACTTGCTGTAGCTGATCTCGGCCACTTCGCATTCGGTTTTGGCTTTTACCCAAGCTGTACGGGCTTGTTGGGCTTCGTCAAACAGGCCCATTTCGCCAAAGAAATCACCCTCATTGAGATAGGCCATGATCATTTCGCGGCCATCTTCATCTTCGATGATGACGGTAACTGAGCCTTTGAGTAGGTAATACAGGGTGTCACTTTCTTCACCGGCATAAATCAGCGTGCTGCGGGCCGGATAGCGGCGTTTGTGACATTGCGCCAAGAAGTCCTGCAGGGGCTGATGTTTGTCGGGCAGCAATGGAAGACTCATAGACAGGTCCAAACATTAATGAAGCTTCTTCAGGTGCTCGCTGTGAACGCCTGGGCGGTTTTTATAGGGAATATAGCAGCCACTGACCAGATTGCCGACCTAGGCGCTGATTCAGGGCGGCACAATGCTACTCCACCCTTGGCTTGCTGTGGTACCCTCCGCGTCTTTCAAAGCTGGAGTGGTTCGCAATGAAAGCAACAGTCAAGTGGGTCGATAACGCCATGTTCCTAGGTGAGTCGGGCAGTGGCCATAGTGTCGTCATGGATGGGCCGGAAGATCACGGTGGTCGCAACATGGGTGTTCGCCCGATGGAAATGCTGTTGCTGGGCTTGGGGGGCTGCACCAGTTTTGATGTGATGAGCATTTTGACCAAGCAGCGTCAGCAAGTAACGGATTGCCATGCTCACATCGAGGCACAGCGCGCTGACTCTGTGCCCAGTGTGTTTACTGACATCCACATCCACTTTGTGGTGACGGGTAAAGCACTGAAAGCATCAGCGGTAGAGCGTGCTGTGGCGTTATCTGCAGAAAAATACTGCTCGGCTTCCATTATGTTGGAGCAGGGTGGTGTGAATGTGCGCCACAGCGTCGAAATTATTGATGAACACTAACCTCGCTCTGAGGAGGATCTGCCCGTGAATGACCAGCTGCGTTTGCATGGCTTTAACAACCTGACTAAGTCACTCAGCTTTAATATTTACGATATTTGCTATACCCAAACCGAGAAAGAACGTCAGGAATACATTGCTTATATTGATGAGCTGTATAACGCCGAGCGGCTGACCGCGATTTTGAACAATGTGGTAGATATTATTGGTGCCAACGTACTCAATATCGCCCGCCAGGACTATGAGCCGGAAGGTGCCAGTGTCACCATGCTGATTGCTGAGCATGAAATGCCACCGAGTGAAGAGTTTACGGCGGAAAAACCTGGGCCGTTAAAAGACTCCGTGGTAGGGCACTTGGATAAAAGCCATGTGACCGTGCACACGTATCCAGAAAGCCATCCTTACGGTGGTATCAGTACTTTTCGTGCTGACATTGATGTGTCGACCTGTGGCTTGATTTCTCCCTTGCGGGCGCTGAATTACCTGATTCATAGCTTTGAGTCAGATATCGTGGTGATGGACTATCGCGTACGGGGTTTTACCCGCGATGTGGACGGTGTTAAGCATTATATTGATCATGACATCAATTCTATTCAGAATTATCTGACTGAAGATACGCGCAATGCGTATCAAATGATTGATGTGAATGTGTATCAGGAAAACACCTTCCACACCAAAATGATTTTGAAAGACTTCGAGCTGGATAACTACTTGTTTGGCGAGGGCGTGAAAAGTTTATCGCTAGAACAGCGTACTGAAATCGAGCAGAAGCTGAAGAAAGAAATGCTGGAAATTTTCTATTCTCGCAATATGCCGTAAGGCACATCACATGGGCGCATCCGTGCGGCCAGCTCAATGATGGACTAATAGCCTCTGTGATCAGGGGCTTTTTTATGCCGTTCGATCTTGATGGGTTGGCGAATCATTTGGGTCGATGCCTGCATCAGCGCAAGCAGTGCAAGACACAATAAAACGGTGGCAGTCAGCATGGTGGTACTCCGATAGCGGCAACTTCCCCAGCTTAGCTGCTGGCCATCGAACTACCAACGAAAACGCAAACCGAAGTGCCAGTCATACTGTCCCACCTTATTAGCGGTCTGGCTCATTAAGCCGGGGCGGTGATAGCCAAGACGCGCATTGATATGCCACTGAGGTTTAGGCAGCCAGCTGGCGCTGAGTCCTAGCCGATAGCCTGCGGGAGCATCGGCTACTTGGGTGAGAACGCTGTGATCCCGGCTGCGGCTTTGCCATTGCCAATCGGCCGCCCATCTCAATTGTGCGGTAACGATATTGACCAAAGCCGCTCGTGCTTGGCTAAAGGTCGTCGTACGGGTGGTCGGATTATCCAAACTTAAGCGGCCACGCCAACGGTAGAAGCCAACGCTGGTGCTAAGGCGCCAAGATTGCTGGTGCAGGTAGTATTGATCTTGCCATTGCCATTCATAGCCTTGCAGTTGCTGCACTTCGTCACTGTTTTGTGGCTGCAGACGACCCGCTTCTGTGCGCTCTGCCACCAAGCTGTTATGCCACGTCTGACGTAGCCAACGCAGTTGCCATTGTTGGCGCGTGTCGCCTTGGTGATGCCAGCTCAACTGCATTCTGTTCAAGACTTCGGCACCTAAGCTGGCGTTGCCTAGCAACGTGTCATCACTGGCAAGACGCTGACGAGCACTGGGGTGCTGACTGTATTGACCGAGCTGCCAATGCAGCTGGTTGTGTTCATCGTAGGTGTGGCGCAAATGCAGGTAAGGCAGCCAGTGGGTATCGGATACCTGCTGCTCCTCATCTTGTGCAGACTGGCGTTGAAGATCGTGCTGGTACGTCTGTAAGCGATAACCCAGGTCTATTTGCCAATCTCGGCTGAGCTGCCAGTTATCGGCCAGCGTCATCCCCGCACTGTGGCTACGCAATCGGTAGTCGTATGTGGCATGTTGCAGCTGGCGCTCCTCATGCTGCCATTGCAATTGCCAGCGCCAGCGATGCTCGCCTGTTGTGCGCTGCAGGCCAGTTTGCCACAGCCACTGTTGGTTGTTGTGCTCGCCAACGCTGTCTCGATGATAATGGCTGTAGGTCAGCCGGCTGTTGAGCTGTAGGTCGGCGAAAGGGCGCTGTAAATGCAGCTGTAGACGATAACTCTGCTGAGGATAAGAGCTGCCGGTTGGCATCGGTTGCTCAGCATCCAGCAGCAGCCAGCGTGCGTTGAAGTCTGTTTGCTGCCAATTCCAGCGCTGGTGGCTGCTGAACAAGGTTTGTTGATCATCGAAGCGAGAGCCACTGTGCATCAGTTGCAGCTGCTGTCGGCGCGAGTTCCAGCGCAGCGCGACCGCGCCATCATCAGGCCCTGTGATGCGCTGACGCAGTTCTCCGCCCGGTGGTGTGCTGTTGGCGTCATGCAGTCGAACTCGAATGATGGCGCTGCCCAGCGATAGGGCATCCGGATGATCGGCGTTGAGTTCAATGCTGGCCACGGCTGCGGCGGGAATTTGCGCCGCCAGACTCTGCCCCGAGCCGTCCTCGTCGGTCATGGCGACGCCATCGATTAACAAGCGGGTCTGGCCTGATGGTGTGCCCGAGACTTGAATGCGTCGTTGCTCGCTGGCGCCGCTTAAACTAACGCCGGGCAGCAGCTGTAGCATGTCGAGCAGAGTTTCGGGTAAGTGAGGTGCAAAGTCGCGCGCGCTGTACACCTGTGCCATGGCGTAAGGGCTAGCACAGATAAGCAGTAAGGCGAGCCAACGCATCGATGATTATTGCTGGCTGGCCAGCAGCAGTTTAAAGCCGTCGCTCTGGACCATCACTTCTACTCTGGCGAAGTGCTGCTGCGCCCACTCTTCATAAGGTAAATGTCGGTTGGCAATCAACCACAGCTGGCCATCTTGAGTCAGGTGCTGAGGTGCATCGGCAAACAGCCTTTGGGCGAACTGATAATCTGTGTCTTTGCCTTGATGAAAAGGGGGGTTGCAGACGATGTAATCGTAGCGGCCTTGAATGGCGTTTAGCCCATCACTGGCCTGCAAGCGCACCGGCAGCTGTTGGCGCAGGCTGTTCAGCTCGGCACTGCGCAATGCCAGTGCGTCGACATCGCTAAGGGTCAGCTCTAATCCTGGGCTGCGTCGCTTGAAAGTGAGGCCGATCACACCGGCGCCGCAGCCCAGATCGAGCACACGGCCATGCTCCGGCGCGGGCAAATGTTCCAGTAATACGGCCGTGCCGCGGTCAAGGCGATCAAAGCTGAACACGCCCGGCAGAGCCATAAAACTTTGTTGCTCAGCGCTAAAGGAGCTGGCATGGCGCAGCCAGTTAAAGTCAGCGTTTGGCTGTAAGGTTAACTGCCAGAGGCTGCAACGTCTGGCGCTGTCTATTTTTTCGGCACTGTGGCCCGCTTTACTGGCACAACTGCCAATGCTTTTACCGCCCGCGTCGTTGGCTGCCACGGCAAACACTTGTTGTGCAGGCACCGCCATGGCGGCTAAACAGTGCAGTAAGGCCGTGGCCAGAGCCTTCGATTTCGGCCACATCAATATCAGGGTATGGGCCTGTAATTGGCTAGGGTCGGGTATGGCGTGACGGGCATCGACGTGCTGCTGCTGAAAGCGCTGCTGGGTGGGCAAATCCCAACTCAGCAAGGGAACATTATGCTCGCGTAAGATCGCCGCAAACTCAGGCTCGACGCTTTGGTGGCCACAGACGATCAATGCATCCTGACGTTGCCAGCTGTCATGGCGTAACAGTAATTGTTGCTCTGCACTCATGCGTTAGGGCCTGCTAGCATGTCGCGAATATTTAACGCCGATTGTTGTACATCGTCTTGCAGGGCGATGACGCCCATCTGGCGCAAGCGATCATGACTGTCGGCGGCTGCGCCGCTCACAAACACGGGCCGGCCTGATTCGACCGCAATATCGCGAGCAACGGCCAGTTGGGCATCATCGGCACTGGCAGGTAACTGCAATAAGGCCGCTTGCCAGTCCATGGTGGTTAAACACTCGACCACTTGTTCTGCACTTAGCAAGCCGTTCATCCACACACAGCGCAGCCCCATTTGTTTGAGCAAAATGGCCGTTAATAGCAGTTCAATGCTGTCATCGTTACTGGTGCTGGCGACCAGCAGACTGGCGCTGGGTGCGCGCTGTTGCTGCTCAGATAAGCGCCAGGCTAAGCGAGCGTGTAAAAAACCGCTATAAAACCGCAGCCTTGCTTGCCCCAGCGGCTGAGTGACGGTATCGCGCAGTTGGTTGTAAATAGGTATGAGCAAAAAACGCAGGGCGATATCAATCGGAAAAAACTGACTGACCTCATCAAAGGTCTTGCCGAGCGCCTGGTCGTCAAATGCTTGCACGGCGCTGGCCAATTGCTCGCGGTATTGGTGCCATTGCGATGGCTGTGCCTGGCTAGTGATCGCAACATCGGGGGCGTTTTGATCATGATCCAACATGGCTCTGGCTTGTGAAATGGGAATGCCGCGGTTAAGCAGAGAAACCACTTGTTTGATCAGTCGAATGTCTTCTTCGGTGTACAGGCGATGGCCCTTCGCCGTGCGCTTGGGTGTGATTAAACCGTAGCGACGTTCCCAGGCACGCAAGGTGATGGCATTTACTCCGGTTTCGTTGGAGACAACGCGAATCGGATAATAGGCGGCCTGTGGTTCATCCTGATGACGGGTCATGGCGGGCTCTTGCTGCACAACTGAGTGGTACAGCATTCTATAAGCACTTATACACAATGTAAAAAGGGTGCCTGCAAAGCGCCTGTGTTTTGGCTGAGGACTGAACCTTCCTTTTCTGTTGCGGCCTATAGTATGGTTACGCGGACATCGACACTGGAGACAACACATGGTCACCGACCTGAACAATGGCGGCCCTATCAGTTTGGAACTGCTAAAAAAAGCAGTGGATGCCTCCAACGACGGAATTGTGATCGCCGAGCAGGAGGGTGATGACAACATTCTGATCTATGTGAATCGCGCTTTTGAACGCCTGACGGGTTACAGCGCCGACGAAATCCTCTACCAAGATTGCCGTTTTATGCAGGCGGGCGATCGTGCACAGGACGGTTTGGAGGCCATTCGAGAAGCAATAGAACTAGGGCGCTCCAGTCGTGTGGTGCTGCGCAATTATCGCAAAGATGGCAGCCTGTTTTGGAATGAGCTGAGCATCTCACCTGTGTACAACGACGATGATCAGCTGACCTATTACATCGGTGTGCAAAAAGACGTCACCGCGCAAATCGAAGCCGAGGAGCGAGCCAAACAGGCTGAGCAAGAGCTGGCGGAGCTGAAAGCCCGCCTCGCACAGTGAGTGATAGCATTACTCGCCGGCATTAAAAAAGGAGCCAATGGCTCCTTTTTTATTTGATCCGCACTTAGCCTTTGTAGGCCGCTGCAGAGTCGGTAATCATCTTGCGCGCAGCCTCGGCGTTGTCCCAGCCTTTGACTTTGACCCATTTGCCTTTTTCTAAGTCTTTGTAGTTTTCGAAGAAATGGCCGATCTGGTCACGCAGCAGTTGTGGCAAATCATCCACGTCCTGAACGTCATTGTACAACTGGGTCAGTTTCTCATGTGGCACGGCCACCAGCTTGGCGTCTTCACCGGCTTCATCTTCCATGTTCAATACGCCCACGGCGCGCGCACGAATCACAGAGCCTGGTTGCACTGGGTAAGGAGTGACCACCAGCACATCCAGAGGGTCGCCGTCATCGGCCAAAGTGTTGGGGATGTAGCCGTAGTTGGCAGGGTAGAACATCGGCGTTGCCATAAAGCGGTCAACCAGCAGGCAATCCATGTCCTTATCGATTTCGTACTTGATCGGCGAGTGATTGGCGGGAATCTCAATCACAACATAAACGTCGTTAGGCAAGTCTTTGCCTGCGGGAATAGAGTTGTAGCTCATCTTGGTGATCCACCGAGTTGCAGAATTTAAGGTGGGCGGATTATAGCCGCAAGCTTGGCCTACTGTCAGGCGCACCATGGGTTGTATCTGCTGACGCAGGTTTACCATTGATGGATTTGTTCCTAGACTTCGTGAACAAACAGCTATGAATGATCGTCCATCATGAGAACTTGGCCCTATTTGTTGCTCGCTACCGTGGCCGTAGAAGCCATAGCAACGTCACTGGAGGATGAACTGGCAACAGAGTCTTTGGGCCTTGAAGAGCCCTTTGCACTGGCCACCGAGTTGCCTGTTGTGCTGAGTGCATCGCGCTTGCGACAGGCTCGTGCCGATGCACCTGCCAGCGTCACCGTCATTGAGGCTGAGCAAATTGCGGCTTGGGGCGTTCGCACCATACCTGAGCTAATGCGTTTCGTGCCCGGCATGTTTATTGGCCATGGTGATGGCGATAACAACGCTTCTGTCACTTATCATGCCGGTAACCCCAACCTGACTCGTCGCATGCAGGTGCTGGTCGATGGTCGCTCAGCCATTCGCCCAGGAATAGCGGCCGTTGTTTGGGATGATCTGGCGGTAGCGCTGGAGGACATTCAACGCATTGAGGTTATTCGGGGGCCGAACTCAGCCACTTACGGCACCAACGCCTTTGTCGGTGTGATCAATATCATTACCCGCCACCCAGCCGACAGTATCGGTACTCGGTTGCGTTATCAAGCTGGTAATCAAGCCATTCGTGGTGGGTTTGCCAGTCATGCTGGTATGGGCGAACTGAGTAGTTACCGCATTACTGCAAACTTTAATAGCGATGACGGGTTTGATGGTCGTGCGACAGGTGAGGATGATTTTCGTGACGGTCGTCGTCATGGCTTTGTGACCGGCTATTACCATCGCCAATTAAGCCCAGTGTCGCAATTAAATCTGCAAGCGTCATTAAAGCGTGGCGCGACGGAAATGCACATTAATGATGGCGACCCTTGGCAAGATCCCCCCGATCAGCACGTGAATCAGCAATACGTATTGGGCCACCTGCAGTTCGATCATTCAGCTGAACACAGTTCGTCGCTGCGCGCCTATTGGCAGCGTAATGATCGGCGAGTAGACAGCCGCGCGTGTGTGCCTTCTATTGGCTTTGATCCGGGGTTGTTTACCCTGTATCAACAGAACCCAGCTTGGGTGGAAACGGTATTTGCAGCAGATCAACAACTGCTTGGGCTATTGCTCTCTGGAGCGGCCACCCCTGAGCAAGTAGAGCAGTTAACCGGTGTCACTGTGACTCAACCCCAAGTGGAGCAGGTGCTGGCGGTCTTGGGGCGCGCGATTGACACCAGCGATCCGTCGACTCTGGCCAACTTGCAGGAAGAGAGCTGTGGGTTGGTCAACTGGGACATTGTCGAGCAACGCTACGATGTGGAATGGCAGGATACCTACGTCTGGTCTGACACCCTGCGTACCGTGATGGGCGCCAATTTGAGGCGCGATCAAGCAGACTCAGACACCTACTATAACGGCTACGCCAAAAACGACACTTATCGCTTGTTTGCCAGTGGCGAATGGCGCTTTGCTAAGCGCTGGTTACTCAATCTTGGCGCCACCTATGAAAGTGAAGATAACAACGATAACGTTTTCTCTCCGCGGCTGGCGCTGAACTGGCAACTACAACCACAGCACAGTCTGCGTTTTGTTGCTTCTCAGGCGGTGCGCTCGCCCGATTTACTGGAACAGGAGCCTGAGTATTCGCTGACCGCACGGGACCTGACAGATAACTATCTGGGCCTGGATCAAGGCACCTACTTTATGAATCAAACACCTGATTCGCGCCAGCTGGATCATGAAAAAATTACCAGTTGGGAGTTGGGTTATTACGGCAACTTCTCTCAGTACGGTGTTGAAGTCGATCTTAAGCTGTATCGTACTTTCCAAACTCAGCTGATCTCGGACCCCATCAACTTGCAAACCATCAGCGTGCGCTCAGACACGGCAATGCAAGTACAGGGGGCGGACTTGCAAGTCAACTGGCAAATTTCACCACGCAATCAGCTGTGGCTGGCCAGTGCATATGTGGATGCGGATGTCACGCTGGGAGATACCAGTGGTCTGACAAGCAAAGACATTCGAGACTTACAGAGGGTAGAATTGCGCGCCAGCGCTCGTGACAGCGTGGTCGCTAGCTGGATTCACACGGCCGATGACTGGCGCTTTGCCGTGTCCCACTTCTGGGCTGATGCGTATGGCGATGCTGCAGGTTTGAGTCAGCGTTACCGGCGCTACGAAGTGAATGTTAACCGGCACTGGCAGCTAGGGCGCTATCGACCCTATTTGGGCGTTTTCTGGCACCACCTGATTGACGATTCAGCGCTGGTTTACTTGCGTCAGCGCTACGAGGTCAATGATATTTATTTCCTCCGCCTTGGGTTGGAGTTCTAACGAGATCGCACCCGCATGGATGCAATGCATAAATCGTGGTGGTCAGTGCTGATGGCGCTGATACTACTTGCTCTGACAATGCCTGCTTGGGCAGCCGAGGTGATGGTGTTTAGCCATCGACCGATGCGCTCCGTTGAGAGTTTTACTCAGCAATTGCAGCAGTTGAGCAAACACGATATCGCACAAACGACTCAAGTCGATGCCCTGGCAGGTGCCAAGCTCGTGGTCGCGGTCGGTGCCCCCTCGGTGGCGGCGTTGGCCGGCAAAGTGAGCCAGCCTGTGTTGGCGGTCTACATCACTCGCCAACATTACCTGCAATATCAAGCGCAATTGCGCTCTGCTTTGTTTATTGAGCCGCCGTTAGCACGCCAGCTGGCGTTGGCGCGTGCGCTATTGGGGCCAGAGCAACAACTTGGCGTGTTGTTAGAAGCGCGGGAGCAGTGGTCTGAGTTTTCAGCGCAACCGCTGCGTGCGGATGGCACTGTCGACTCGCTGCTAGGGCCGCTTAGAGTGGTGGCGGTGAGCGATTACGATAGCCTGAACCATGCGTTGGTAGCGCTGTTAAAAGACAGCCATGCGTTGGTGGGGGTCTATGACCCCGAACTGTACAGCGCGGCCAATATTAAGAACATCCTGATTACCGCCTACCGCCAGAACGTCCCTTTATTCGGCCCATCCAATGCTTATATCAAGGCCGGTGCACTGGCCACCACTCACAGTGATATGGCGCAGATGGCGCAGCGCACTGCAGAAATGTTGGACCTTGCCATCGCCGGCAACTGGCCTGCAGCAGGTTACAACCCATACTTTCACGTGCGCTACAACGAGCAGGTGGCGCGCTCCCTCAATATGGTGCTACCCGATGCGCAAGCACTGGCAGCAGAGTTAGCCGATCCGTCACCATGAGTATTCGTCAGTGGTCGATTCGCCGTCGCATTACGCTGGTGGGCGCGATACCGGCACTGATCACAGTGGTGATACTGACGGCTCTTAATCTATGGCAACGCTGGAATGATATTCGTGAAGACAGCGCTCGCCAGGCCGAAATCCTGATGGCCAACCTGACGGCCGCTGCCGAATATCCTCTGATATCGGGCAACTACGATTTATTGCGGCCTCTGATTAGCCAAATTCTGCAGCAACCCGCCTTTGTCTCTTTGCAGTTGCAAGCACCGACTGGCGCAACCTTGTTAGAAACATTCAGTGACGACTACGCCAGTTTGGAGTCGCAAGCCGTGCGTTATCAGGCTTACCCTGTGACGCGCTTGGTGGAGCCGCTGTCGGATTCCGAGCTGTCGGATCTGGCCGCAGAGCCTGCCACCGAAGAAACACTCGCCGTCATTATTTTAGGTGTATCGGATCATTTTATTCGCCAGCAGCAGTTGCAAAGCCTGTATCAAACACTGGTGTCTGGTGTGTTGGTGGTGGTGCTTGCTGCGGTTTTTGGTCGTCTGGCAGCGATGGGCATTATTCCACCGTTGGAGAATGTGTCGCGCTTTATCAGTCGCTTGGCATTGGGCAATATCAGTGGTCGTATTGCCGTTGATCACGGTGCCGAAATCGGCCAGCTGCAAGAATCTGCCAATCGCTTGGCCGAGTCGCTGGAGCAGGCAGGTAAGGATCAACGCGCCTTTACTCGCCAGCTGATGTCGGAGCAACAAAAAACCCAAGCGGCTAGCCGTGCCAAAAGTGAGTTTTTGGCCATGATGAGTCACGAGCTGCGCACACCGCTAAATGGCGCCGTGGGCATGTTGCAGTTGCTGAGTCTGGAGAACAGTGAGCAGGAGTTTACCGAGTTCAAAGGTTTGGCCGAGCAATCGCTGACGCATCTCACACAGCTGTTAGAAGACGTGCTGGTGGTGGTGGATATCGAGAAAAACCGCCTTAGTGTGCATCCGGAGGCACAGCGCATTCCCGTGCTGCTGGAGAACTTACTGCTGTCTTTTCGTCAGCGGGCACTGGAAAATGGTTTGTCACTGGTGGTGGATTATGAGCCAGCCGTGCAACGCAGCTGGCTGCGTGTGGATCCTTCTTTACTGCGGCAAACGGTGCGTCATCTGGTCGATAATGCACTTAAGTTCACCGAGCAGGGCATGGTGGTCTTGCATCTGGCCTTGGATCAGAGCCTCACGCCGGCCCAGTTACGCATCGCCGTCACGGATACGGGAATTGGCATTGCGGATGAGCAAAAAACGCGCGTGTTAGAAGCCTTTGCTCAGGTCAGTTCATCCTTCAACCGCCGCTATGAAGGTGCCGGCTTAGGCCTGACCATTTGCCATCACATCAGTCAAATACTCGAAGGTGAACTGCACATTGAAGATAATGCCGGCCATGGCACCCGGGTGACGGTGATCTTGCCCGTCGACATGGTCGAGTCAGAGTCGTCCCAGCCGGCGTCAACCAGCTCGGAGCCACTGCGATTGCTGGTGGTGGAGGATAACGCCGTTAATCTTAAAGTGACGCGCAAGATGCTTAGCCGGATACTGCCTGCCGCTGCTATTGAAGCAGCAGAAGATGGCAACGAATGCCTAGAGATGTGTCAGCAGCAGAGCTTTGATTTGGTCTTGCTGGACTGCCATATGCCAGGCTTGGATGGCTTTGAAACCAGTCGAGCATTACGCAAAAATGGCCATACCATGCCGATCATCGCCTGCACCGCCAGTACAACGGACAATATTCACGAGCGCTGCCTACAAGCCGGGATGTCCGACTATCTGCCCAAACCGCTGCGGGTCGCTACTTTAACCGCGACCCTGCAGCGTTGGTTGCCTCAACCGTGATAGCGCTCGACGTTGTCCACTTCTTGCGCTGAACCCATGACCACAGACACACGCTCGTGAATGCCTTGCGGCTGAATGTTCATGATGTCAGTAAAGGCGGTTGAAGCCTTGCCGCCGGCTTGCTGAACCAAAAAGCTCATCGGGTTGCCTTCGTACATCAGGCGCAGCTTGCCTGGCTTGTTCGGCTCGCGGCGATCATACGGGTACATAAACAGGCCGCCACGGGTCATGATGCGATGAATCTCCGCCACCATGGAGGCAATCCAGCGCATGTTGTAGCGCTTGCCTAATGGGCCTTCTTCACCTTGTAGCAGGTCGGCTACATAGTTTTGCATCGGCTCCAGCCAGAAACGCTGGTTGGACATATTGATGGCAAACTCTTTGGTCTCGGTCGGAATGGCAATTTGCTCGCGCTGCAGCACGAACTCGCCAATGCGTGGGTCCAGGGTGAAGGAATACACGCCGTTACCCAGTGTCAGCACCAAAATGGTGGACGGGCCATACAGCACATAGCCGGCCGCTAATTGAGCGCTGCCGGGTTGCAAGTAGGCACTTTCGGCACCGGCATCATCGCCATCGCGGGCAGGCAAAATGGAAAAAATAGTGCCAACGGTGACGTTAACGTCAATGTTAGAAGAGCCGTCCAGTGGATCGAACAGCACCAACAAGCTGCCATCTGGGTTGGCGGCTACCGGCAGCTCTTCTTCTTCGCTGGCCATGCCTTTGACCGCAGGCTGCTGTGCCAGAGTTTGCTTCAGGATGTCATTGGAAATGACGTCGAGCTTTTTCTGACACTCGCCTTGCACATTTTCGCGCTCTGCACTGCCCAACACACCCGCAGCGGCACCGAGCTGAATACGATGTGCGATGTCTTTGCATGCCACCATCAGGCCATCGATTACATCGGTCAGAGCCGGGTTGTCACTGTGTTGTTGAAGAAAGGTGCGTAAGCGTTGCATGGATTTTCCCGCAGTTGATCGAAAAGTGCGCGCAGTCTACCTGAAGCGCTGGCAAATTTCAGTGCCATGACAATGGGAACTTGGGCACCGAAACGCCAGCCAGTACACTATGCGTCATAAATGACAGATACAGGTGGTAACACAGCCCATGCGGGTTCACATTCTTGGCATTTGCGGCACCTTTATGGGATCGCTGGCACAGTTGGCAAAAGCCGCGGGTCACGACGTGAGCGGCAGCGATGCCGGCGTTTATCCGCCAATGAGCGACCAGTTACAGGCTGCCGGCATTGAGCTGTTTGAAGGTTGGTCACCTGAGCATATTCCGGCGGACGTCGATCAGGTCATCATCGGCAATGCGCTGTCGCGTGGTAACCCCGCGGTGGAGCATGTGCTGGAGCGGGGCATTCCCTACACCTCAGGGCCGCAGTGGCTGAATCAGCATGTGTTGCCACAGCGCTGGGTGCTGGCAGTGGCGGGCACCCACGGCAAAACCACCACCAGCTCCATGCTGGCTTGGATTCTGGATCATGCTGGCATGGCGCCTGGGTTTTTGATTGGCGGTGTGCCAGAAAACTTTGGCTGCTCGGCGCGTTTAGGTGATACGCCGTTTTTTGTCATCGAAGCGGATGAGTACGACACCGCGTTTTTCGACAAACGTTCCAAGTTTGTCCACTACCAGCCACGCACCTTGGTATTGAACAATCTGGAGTTTGATCACGCCGATATCTTTGCAGATTTGGCCGCCATTGAACGTCAGTTCCATCATGTGGTGCGTACCGTTCCGGCCTCTGGCCAAGTGATTTATCGTGCCGACGAAGCGGCATTGCAACGCGTATTGAGCCAAGGGCTGTGGTCATCCTCGCAAGCCTTTGGCCCGGCCAGTGATTGGCACTGGCAGTTGCACGCCGCCGATGGCAGTGATTTTGATATCTGCCATCAGGGGCAAGCGGTTGCCCGCATTCGCTGGTCGTTAAAAGGCTTACACAACGTCAGCAATGCCATGGCCGCGGTGCTGGCGGCACGTCATGTCGGCGTTGCGCCGGAGCTGGCGGCGAAGGCGCTAGAGTCTTTTCAATCGGTTAAGCGGCGGCTGCAATGCTTGGGGGATGCGGCCGGTGTGCAGATCTTTGACGATTTTGCCCATCACCCAACGGCCATTGCCAGCACTTTGGAGGGCATGGCGGCGGCGCTGCAGCCTGGACAGCGCTTAATTGCAGTGCTGGAGCCGCGCTCAAATACCATGAAAATGGGGAATCATCAGGCTGCACTGGCCAACGCCGTTGCCGCGGCCGATCATGTGTATTGGCTGCAGCCAGAGGGATTGAGCTGGTCGCTGGCTGAGTTGGCTGCGCAGCACGGTCATATCTGTTGCCACAGCACTGACGCACTGCTGCAAGCGCTGTTGGCTCAATTGCAGCCAGGTGATCAGGTGGTGTGCATGTCTAATGGCAGTTTTGAGCAATTGCCGCAGCGGCTGCTGGAGCAGTTACAACAACAGGAGACATCTGCATGAGAGTCTGCGTTGCCATGACCGGAGCTTCGGGCTCTTTGTATGCGTTGCGCCTGGTCCAGGCGTTAGTCGGAGCAGGTGTGGGCGTGGATGTCATTGTGTCGAAGGCGGCGCAACTGGTGTTTGCCACGGAAACGCCGGTGAGTTTGCCTGGCAAGCCGCAAGGGCAGGCGCAGGTGTTGCGTGAATACGTCAACGCCAATAGCGAACAGCTCAGAGTGTTTGCCCGTGAAGATTGGATGGCCCCCTGGGCCTCCGGCTCCGGCCAGCCGGGTCCGGTGGTGGTGTGCCCATGCAGCACAGGCACCTTGTCGGCCATTGCCACCGGCGCCAGTAACAACTTGATTGAGCGCGCGGCTGATGTGGCGTTAAAAGAGCGGCGTCAGCTTATTTTGGTGCCACGAGAAGCGCCGTATTCTGAGATTCATCTGCAAAACATGCTGAACCTAACCCGCATGGGCGCGGTGATATTGCCGGCCAGCCCGGGGTTTTATCACCAGCCACAAAGCATTGAAGACCTGATTGATTTTGTCGTCGCCCGCATTTTGAATCAGCTCAATATTGACCATCAACTGATGCCCGCCTGGGGCAAAGATCATCCTTCAACAGAGGACCCATCATGAGTAATGAGCAGTCACAGCCACAAGCGCCAGAAACCGACCGCGGTAAGTGGACCGGTGTTGGTTTCTTTATCGGTGTCGTGGTGGCGGTGGTCGCCTTGGAATACTACGGCTATTTGCAGCATTCGGACCAACAAGATGCCGCGGTCGTCGACCAGTTTAAACTGCTGACCCTGGCGCCCGGCTACGAAACGCGGGTATCGCCGAAAGACTCTGGCAAAGAAGGCTTTTGCGTCGACGGTTATTTGCTGCTGCGGCCTACCAATGGCTCGGCCACAGCGGGCGTCTTGGTGGACGGCAAAAATCGCGGCATTCGTTGCCGTGATGGTTTGGCGGTGTCAGATCAGCAAGCCGAAGCGATGAAGTCCAGCCAGCCTGCAGAGTAAGCTGGCGGAGTAAACCGGCCCGCAGTCAGCGGGCCGGCGCTTGCTTGCTAGGAGCCAACACCGCATTCGGCACAGCGGTCCATCAAGGCTTTGCCCAAGTGCAAGTTGGCGTTCACGTCGCGCAACGCAGTGCGCAGGCCTTCTTCGATTACCGGGTGATAAAACGGCATATCGAGCATCTGCGGAATGGTCATGCGCTGCTGATGGGCCCAAGCCAACAGGTGGGCAATGTGCTCGGCGCGTGGGCCGGCCATTTCTGCGCCCAAAAACATGCCCGTGCCTTGCTCGGCATACACCCGCAGCAAGCCTTGGTTTTTCAGCATTACCCGTGAGCGCCCTTGGTTTTTGAACGACACTTCACCGATGGCGAAGCAGTCACGGTCGTAGCGCTTTACTACGTCGTCATAGCGCATGCCCACGGTGGCCAGCTGCGGGTCACTGAATACCACGCCAATGGCCGAACGGCGCAGACCTGAGCGCACGTCTGCCAAGCTTTTGAGCGAGCGCCCGGCGTTATCGCCGGCGATCTTGCCTTGGTCTGCCGCTTCGTGCAGCAGCGGGATTTGGTTCGACGCGTCGCCAGCAATAAAGATCGGTGTCTGACCTACTTGCATGGTGTAAGGGTTGGCGATGGGCACGTCGCGCTCATCGAGGGGCAGCTCTAGGTTTTCCAGCCCCAGGTTATCGACGTTAGGCCGCCGGCCGGTGGCGGCAACCAAATAGTCGACGATCACTTCTTCTCCTCCGTCGTAGCGAATTTTTACGCCCTCTGACGTGCGTTCGATGCTGTCGACTTGGGCGTCGGTATTGAAATAGCGGAACTGGCCAGCAAAAGCTTGGTGTGCGCTCGCGCGCACTTCGGGGTCAGTGAATGGTCCTAACGCACCGCCGACACCAAACATGGATACCTCAACGCCCAAGCGGCTCAATGCCTGGCCCAGCTCTAGGCCGATGACGCCTGGGCCAAATACCGCCACTGAGCTGGGCAGCGCGTCCCACTCGAAAATATCGTCATTGACGACTAAGCGATCTTCAGCGGCTTGGAAAAAGCCCGGATAGCTGGGGCGTGAGCCGGTGGCAATCACAATGCGCTTAGCGTCGATGCGCAGGTCTTCGTCGTCTTGCCGTTCCACCAGCAAGGTGGTGTTGTCGATAAAGCGGGCGTAGCCACGCACACGGTCTTGCTCGTCGATGCTGTCGACGGATTCCAACACAAAGCCAACAAAGCGGTCGCGCTCAGATTTAACCCGCTGCATCACGGCTTTGCTGTCGATTTTAGGTGGCTCAGCGATCACCCCAAACGCATGGCTGTGGCGAATCTCATGGGCGGCATCGGCGGCGGCAATCAATAACTTGCTCGGCATGCAGCCCACTCGGGCACAAGTGGTGCCGTAAACCCCGGCTTCAATTAACACCACCGAATCTGTGTGCTCCTTGGCGGCACGATAAGCCGCCAGACCGGCGGTGCCGGTACCGATAATGGCGACATCTTTGCTGAGTGTGGACATAAACCTTCTCCTCGAATAGATGCGACCTAGTATGCTGGCGGCAGTTTGTTAGTAGAAGTTAATTAGATCTATAGAATCGATAGCTATCAAGAATTACCACTCGCCGCTGTTGGGCATAGATGCCCAAGGTTCTTGTGCCGGCAAAGCCTCGCCTTTTTGCAGCAGCTCGATCGATATGTTGTCTGGGCTACGCACAAAGGCCATGCGACCATCTCGCGGTGGACGGTTAATGCTTACCCCAGCGTCCATTAAGGTTTGGCACAGGGCATAAATATCGTCGACCTCATAGGCTAAGTGGCCAAAGTTTCGGCCACCGCCGTACTCTTCGCTGGAATCCCAGTTATAGGTCAGCTCAATTTCTGGTGCACCTGCTTCGGTGGCCAAAAATACCAGGGTGAACTGGCCGGCGGGCACATCTTTGCGGCGGATTTCTTTAAGGCCCAGCAGGTTGCAATAAAAGTTGAGGGAAGCGTCTAGGTCAGTAACTCGGACCATGGTATGTAGGTAGCGCATAGTGACTCTCTTTGTTTAACAGCTGCGTGAAAAGCGATTTTGACAGAGTTGAATGGGCTTGGTTTCGGCCACACGGCAAAAAGCCCAACCGGTAAACCGGTTGGGCTAAATTGATCAATTTGTCGCAGGGCTTTAAGCGTTGAGGTAAGCGCTCAACTCTTCACTGCCACCAATCAACTCACTGCCAATATATACTTGCGGCACCGTTTCACGACCTGTGATGGCACGCAGTGAGGTGGTGCTGGCGTCACGGCCGAGAACAATTTCCTCGAACTGAATGCCGGCTTTGTTCAACTCTTCTTTTGCGCGCGCACAGAACGGGCAACCTGGCTTGGTAAACACCGCCGCCGATTGTGGCAGCTCGGCCTCAGCATTGATGTAGTTCAGCATGGTATCGGCGTCAGACACTTCAAAGGGGTCGCCTGGCTTTTGTGGCTCGATAAACATCTTTTCCACCACGCCGTCTTTTACCAGCATGCTGTAGCGCCAGCTGCGCTTGCCAAAACACAGGTCGGCCTTGTCGACCAACATGCCCATGCCATCGGTAAACTCGCCGTTGCCATCAGCAATCATGCGAATGTTCTCGGCTTCTTGATCTGCCGCCCAAGCATTCATCACAAAGGTATCGTTGACGCTGACGCAGACAATTTCATCCACACCATTGGCCTTAAATACGGGCGCCAACTCGTTGTAGCGTGGCAAGTGTGTGCTAGAGCAGGTAGGGGTAAAAGCACCGGGCAGCGAAAACAGCACCACGGTGCGTCCTTTAAAGATATCGTCGCTTTGAATGTTGACCCACTCATCGCCGATGCGGGTCGGCCAAGTAACGGATGGAACGTTTTGACCTTCTTTGTTAATCAGTTCAGACATCATGTTCTCCAAAATAGATGATGTGAAACGCTGCTGTCTTTGGCATTGCACGTTTCGTTAAGTTCGAGTGCAGTATGGTGTGACTGATTCGATTGTTGAAATCAATAAATTAAATCCCTTTGTTAGTTTTTGGTTATCTTTGTTTGCTGTCCGGCACCTAGGTATACTGAGCGGCCGCAGTAAGGTCAGTACAGTGGAGATAGGCATGCTGTTAGAGAACAGTTCAGATTTGATTGCGCGCTTAGAGCGCACACAGCTGGCCAATGGCGAGCCTGTTGACTTGGCACACCTGATTAATGGCCAGGTACTGGCAGTCAGCAGTGATGCTTTGGCCTTGTACAGTCGCGCTGACGCTGTTCAGGATGCTCTTGGCAATGGTTTGCTGAGCAGTGTTGCTCTGCCTGAAGGCGTGCGCTTGTCAGTGCAAGACGATGGCTTTATTCAGCAACATCGAGCGGGTTATGTGGGCTTGAGCGATGATTATGTATTGCTGATTACCCTGAACGATGTGCAGTTATTCGCCAGCAAGTCCGATGCACTGCGCAATCAAAACGAGCTGGCGAGGTTGCCTTTAGCGCACTAAGGTCGGTCGTTACAGTGCCCAGCGCAAGCCGATGGCTGCGGAGTTAACGTCCGTGGTCATTTCACCTTTTAAGCGCGCACCAGAGCTGGCCAGGTTGTTTTGGTCAATGTCACGTTGTTGTTGCAGTGTGTGTTGCAGGCCCGCATCCAGTGTGAGCTGCTCACTAAGCGCATAACTCAAGCCAACCGAAATCGCACGATAGTCGGCGAAGCCAAAGTCGATGGTGACCTTGTCGTCATCAATGGGAGACTGATCCATCGCAACGCCTGAGCGCAGCTGCAGCTTGGGTGACAGTTGATAGCCGACACCGACCGCAATGCGATAGGACTCATTCCAGTCATACACTTGCGG
Organism: Bacterioplanes sanyensis; assembly: GCF_014652515.1. Classification (GTDB taxonomy): domain Bacteria; phylum Pseudomonadota; class Gammaproteobacteria; order Pseudomonadales; family Oceanobacteraceae; genus Bacterioplanes; species Bacterioplanes sanyensis. The sequence goes on from NZ_BMYY01000006.1 coordinate 160,532, forward strand.
TGCCGAGGCGAGAGCGGAGACGGTATTGTCGCGGCTGTCGATGGCCAGCTCCTGATAGCGTGACCACTTGGTCCAGGAGGCATCCGCTTGCCATGACCAATCGCCCGCCTGTTGGAAATAGCTCAAGTTAAGGGTTTCTGGCGTCACAATTTGCGTGCTGCCGTCTGCTTTACCCGCTTCCAAACCAGCCAACGACACCAGCGTGCTGGTTTGCTCGGGAAACGACACCGTCGCCGTACCGCTCAGCTCATGGACGATACGACTGCGGTAATGTAAGCCTAAGCGTGCATTGTCTGACAGGTGATAGAGAGCGCCGGCGGTAAAGCCAATGGCGGTATTGTCGCCTTCCATTTCAAACTTGCCATCCAGCTCGTCACTGCCTAATAGCGCGGGGTCAACGCCCAGTGCGGCACACGTGGCGGCGTCTTGTTGTGATAGGCAAAATGCGGGCGTATTGACGGCGACGGCGTTGTTAGCACTGAGGTATTGAATCACCATGCTGGCACCGAGATCCAGTTGCTCGTTGACGCTAAAGCCCAGTGCTAAACCAAGGTCAATACCGGTGATTTCGCTCTCTGTGACCTGATAACGGGCCACGGAGTCATCGCCAAAATCCGTGCCAGTGGCGAAGGGGGCGTTCAGGTAGATACCGGCGGCTAACCCTTCCCGTATTTGCCGCACCGCGTAGGCGGTGGGCAGTAAATCAAAGTTGTCTGCTTTGGCATCGCTGCCTTGAATCGGCACACTGCCATCCCCTGTGGTGGCGTCGCCGTCGAACTCGGATTGCACGGATACACCCGCTAGGTTAATGGCGATTTCATCCCCCGCTAGCAGCATGCTGGCGGGGTTGTAATAGGCGGCTGAAGCGCCTTCCCCCGAGGCTGCGCCACCGGAAAAAGCATTGCCTAGGCGCAAAGCGGACTGTTCGTCGACGTAATAGCCCTGGGCGAGGGAGGCGAGGGAGGCTAGCGAAAGGGCGATTGCTAGGTAAGATCGTTGCATTGTTATTTATTCTCTCAGTTATTATTTGATACGAAAGTACCGAAAAGTAGTCTCTAGGTAAATACTTTTGGCTGAGCTCGGCTGGCGTGTAATGCCATCAACAGCGATCATCGCAATGGCTGCCAGCACCGTCGACTGGTGGCATAATTTGGGTACGGCTCAATGACAACGGAACTTAGCTTGGTTAACTCAGGATTCAGTCCACTGGTGGTGGGTGCTGATCGCCCAGTGGGGCAGCATCTTATTCGCTTGCTGCAACAACAAGATTTTTTATGCAAAGGCGTGACGTTGGAGTCGCGCGAGCGCCTGCCCGCCAGCAGCGGTATGCCGGTGATGATTTTGCTGCCATCCATGTGGCGGCCAGACGACCTGCAACACATCCCGTATTGGCTGGATTTGGCGCAAGCCGAGGACATGCCCGTAATTTTGGTGTCGTCAATGACGGTCTTTAAAGCTGCGGTAGACATCAGCTACAGCGAGCATGATGATGGGCATGATGATTCTCCGCTGGCGCTGCAGCTGTTACAGCTTGAGCAACAAGCCAGAGCTAACCCGAGGCATTTGATTATTCGCCAGGCGCAAGGGTTTTCTTTGCAGGGCGGTGACTATGCCAGTGAATGGTTAAATCAGATGCGAGCGGAAGCAGTGCTCGAGTTTGATATGCAGCGCTTGTTTAACCCAACACCGGCGGATGATATTGCTGAGGTAGTGTTGGCGCTGTTAAAGCAAAGCTTGTGTGTGGATGGCTTGTGGGGTACTTATCACTTGGGAGGAGTTGAGCCGGTTTCTTCGTATGCCTTTGCTGAGGCGTTGTTGGCGGAAGCCAGCCAGTATGAAGATCTCAGTCATTTGAACTTGCGCTCACGCGAAGGCGGTATCATGCCGTCGATCTGGGCACCAATGAGCAACAACACCCTGCTGTTTCATACCTTTGGAGTGCAGCCCAAAGCCTGGAGGCAAGGGTTAAGTCGACTGGTACGGCGTTTTTATCGTGCAGATGAGGGGCGAGTAGGAGAAAAGGAGTAACCGTGGGCAAATTACCCCACGGTCAAATAACTTTGAAGCTGCCAGATTCTTGGTACAGACGCATCAGTTTGTCGGTAATGATATTGCGGATGCCATCACACTCAAGCGATGACAGACCAGCCAACTCGCCGAGACGCAGGCGGTGCAAGTGCAGGCATGGCAACTTTTCATTGAACTCGCGTAAATCCCCCTTCATCAGCACTGGCAAGAACGGATCATCTGAGTTGGAACGACGCAGAATTTGACGAATGCCCTCTTGGAAAGGAATCGGCACCGAACGCACCTTTTTGTTCTTGTGAGAAATCACCAAGTACAACCCTTTTTTGCCAATCAGGTTGCCCGGAATCACATGCAAACCAGTGGCTTGCACGGCATCGCGGTTCAAGTGGCTAAAGGTGTCGTGGAACGCGTAAGGGTCAGGCAGAATCACCATCTGACGGTTGGCTTCTTCGGGAAAGAAAATGCTGTAGTTGGTGTAAAGCTGACGCACAGACGTAGAGAACACACAAAAGCGGTTTTCAAACTGCTGAATAAAATCAATGGCACGCTGGTGCTGGTGGAGCTTATCAAGGTCCCATACCAGATCGGCATTATTTTGTTGCACTGCAGGATTCATAGTCAGCCTCTCGTTGTTTCTCGATGCCTACTCAAACAGCGTCAGCGGCATGCTGTGACATCTTAAGCGATTTTCCAATGATTGCTACGGTCTTTGCTGACCTCCGTCGCTAACTGACGCTTTTTGTCAGTTCCGGATACTCGCTAACCAGTGTTTAGTATAGGTGGTGCCGTGGCTCGGGTCTGTGAACCAGCCTGCAAGGCTGATGTTAAACCGCCCCCAGTCTGGTGCCGCACAGACAAGTGACCAATTCAGTCAGAAGCAGCCAAGGTGCGTCACCGCTGCCCTTGATGGCGTTGTCAGTCTTTTCCGCCAGACGCAGAGCGTCATGCAGCTGGGCCTGCGACAGTCGCTGCAGCGCCTTTTTATACGGCCCTTGCTGTCTTGGCCAAACGTTTTGCTGCTTAAACGCAGCGCTCAGCTGCTGGCCGGACTGACCGTGTAAGGCGATCAACTGGCGTATTTTGCGGTTCAGCGCCCCCAAAATCATGATGGCATCGACGCCTTCGCTGTGCAGATGTGACAACATTCGACTGCTTTGGGCCAGATTGCCTTCTAAGCAGGCGTCGGCTAGACCAAAGGCGTCAAAACGTGAACTGTCGCCAATGGCCTCGGCGACCAGTTCTTCTGTTATTTGGGTGCTGCCCAGCAGCCGCAGTTTTTCAATTTCTTGTACTGCTGCCAGCAAGTTGCCCTCGGTTTGCTGCGCTAAGGCGGCCAGTGCCGCAGGCTCAGCATGCAAGCCGGCGGCGTGTAAGCGCCGTTGCAACCAGCCGTTGTATTGGCCGCGATCGATGGGCCAAATGGGTAAAAACACGCCCGCTTTATCCAGTGCTTGAAACCAGCTGCTGCGCTGCGCTTTGGCATCAATGCGAGGTAGCACCACCAGTAACAGGTTGTCTGGGTTCGGGTGCTCGGCTAAGGCCTGCAATGTGGCGCCTTTGTCGGACGGTTTGCCATTGGCAATGCGCACTTCCAGTATGCGGCGCGAGGCAAACAATGACATGGCGTTGGCTTCTTCACGCAAGCCTGACCAGTCAAAGCCAGCTTCGGCATGAAACAGCTCGCGTTCTTCGATGCCTTGCTGACGCGCCGCCGCGCGAATGCTGTCGCAGGCTTCCATCACCAGCAAGGGGTCATCTCCCGACACCACATAGCAAGATGCCAGTGTTTTTTGCAGATGATCGTGCAGCTGGTCTTGACGTAGCTTCATGGCGTATCGAGCTGGGTAAACTGCAGTCGGCGTAGCAACTGGCTAGCAAGTTCTTGGTGCAATGCCTGGTGCTGCTCGTGCTCAGTATTGGCGGTGCCGGTGACATTATTAATGTCGTTAGCAAAGATGCGCCGGGCTTCCAGCTCGTAGACCACTTCGCTGTCTTGGCTCGGGCGCAGCAGACGAGCGCTCAATCTGCCATTGAGTTCGTATTCTGACACCTGGCCATCCTCGCCCACAGACAGCTCGCGGCGCTCTATCACAGGCGCATTGACCCACAGCTGCACCGGCGCATCGCTGGCGCTTTGGGTTAGCAGCACGCCGCTGTATTCCAGCTGCAAACGCAAATACTGGTTAAAGCGGTTGCTGGCCTGGCTGTTCAGGTGCATGACTTGCAGCGCCGGTGACAGTTCGGTGGTGCCGCGTAGCTGCCAGCCGCAGCCTGATAATATCAGGCTGGCCAGCAGCATCAGCGCGGTGAAAGCGTTAGTTCGCAACGATGTTCACCAGCTTGCCAGGTACCACAATCACTTTGCGCACGGTTTTGCCATCGATCTGCTTTTGCACCGCGTCGTTGGCCATGGCCATGGCTTCCAGCTCGTCTTTGCTAGCGTTGGCTGAGGCTTCCAGCTTGGCGCGTACCTTACCGTTAACCTGCACCACCAGTTGAATGCTGTCTTTCACCAGTGCATCTTTATCAACAGCGGGCCAATCGGCATCCAATACCAGACCTGTTTGGCCAAAGGCTTGCCAGATCACCTGACAGATATGCGGCGCAATCGGGCTTAGCATGCGCACGATGGCCTGCAAACCTTCATACACTACAGCAGCACCTTGGCCTTGGCTGCGATCGGCCTTTTGCAAGGTGTTCATCAGCTCCATGATGGCGGCGATGCCGGTATTAAAGTGGTAGCGACGGCCAACGTCATCGCTGACCTTGGCAATGGTTTCATGCACTTTGCGGCGTACGTCTTTTTCGTCCTTGCTCAGAGAGGTGGTATCAACGGCTGCTGGCAGGCCATTGCTGACCAGCTCATGGGCCAAGCGCCATACGCGTTGCAGGAACTTCTGTGCGCCTTGAACGCCGTTTTCTGACCACTCCAGGGTTTGTTCTGGGGGCGCGGCGAACATGGTGTACAAACGCACGGTGTCGGCGCCGTAAATGTCGATGGCTTCTTGTGGGTCCACGCCGTTGTTTTTCGACTTGGACATTTTAATCATGCCCTCGTGGGTCAGCTCCTTGCCGTTCCACACAGCTTTGACCAAGCGGCCTTTGTCATCGCGTTCGACTTCGACATCTTTCGGTGCGACATATTCTTTGCCGCCTTTGTCGTTTTGGTAGCTGAACGCATCGGCCAACACCATGCCTTGGCACAGCAAGCTGGCAAAAGGTTCATCGCCCTTCACCAAGCCAACGTCACGCATCAGCTTGTGGAAGAAACGCGCGTATAACAGGTGCAAGATGGCGTGCTCAATGCCGCCGACATATTGGTCCACTGGCAGCCAGTAATCGGCCTCAGTCGGATCCACCATCTGGCTGTCGTCCCACGGCGAGCAGTAGCGAGCGTAATACCAAGACGATTCCATAAAGGTGTCGAAGGTATCGGTTTCGCGGAATGCGGCTTCGCCTTCAAATTCGATGTTTTCGAACTCAGGGTTGTTTTTAATCGGGCTGTTAACGCCGTCCATGACCACATCGGTTGGCAGTTCAACCGGCAGCATGTCTGCTGGCGTCGGAACTTGCTCGCCGTTGGCTTTGTTGATCATAGGCACTGGGGTGCCCCAATAACGCTGGCGGCTAACGCCCCAATCGCGCAGGCGATAGTTGGTTTTTACCTGGCCTTTGCCGGCAGCGGTTAACCATTTGGCAATGGCATCAAAGGCGGCATCAAATTCCAGACCGTCAAACTCACCTGAGTTCACCAACCTGCCTTTTTCGGTAAAGGCCGCTTCTGCCAAGTTAATGTCTTCACCCTGATTGTCAGGTGAAGAGACCGGCTCAATCACCTGAGTGATTTCCAAGCCGTATTTTTGCGCAAATTCAAAGTCACGCTGATCGTGGGCGGGCACGGCCATCACAGCACCGGTGCCGTAATCCATCAGTACAAAGTTGGCGACCCAGATCGGCACTTCTTTGCCAGAAATTGGGTGAATCGCCGTCATACCGGTGGCGATGCCTTTTTTCTCCATGGTGGCAATGTCCGCCTCAGCGGTACCGCCTTTTTTGCACTCTTCGATAAATGCGGCCAGCTCGGCGTTGCTTTCAGCAGCTTCGGCGGCCAGCGGGTGGCCAGCGGCGACGGCCACGTAGCTCACACCCATTAAGGTATCTGGACGAGTGGTATAGACCTCCAACGTGTCTTGTCGATCCTTAAGACCAAAGTGCAACTCAACGCCCTGGCTCTTACCAATCCAGTTGCGCTGCATGGCCACCACTTGCTCTGGCCAGCCTTCCAGTTGGTCTAAGTCATTCAGCAGTTCTTCGGCATAGTCGGTAATGCGAATAAACCACTGTGGAATTTCTTTGCGTTCAATCGGGGTATCGCAGCGCCAGCAGCAGTTGTCGATGACCTGCTCATTGGCCAATACGGTTTTATCGTGTGGACACCAGTTCACCGCCGACACTTTTTTGTAGGCTAGGCCTTTTTCGACCAGCTGAGTGAAGAACCACTGCTCCCAGCGGTAATACTCAGGTTTGCAGGTGGCCAGTTCGCGGCTCCAATCATAGCCAAAGCCCAGCGATTTCAGCTGGCCTTTCATGTAGGCGATGTTTTCATCGGTCCACTTGCCAGGTGCGGTGTTGTTTTTGATGGCGGCGTTTTCTGCCGGCAGACCAAAAGCATCCCACCCCATTGGCTGCATGACGTTTTTGCCCTGCATGCGCTGGTAGCGGGAGATCACATCACCAATGGTGTAGTTACGCACGTGACCCATGTGTAGTCGACCGCTGGGATAAGGAAACATGGATAGGCAGTAGAACTTTTCTTTGTTGGTGTCGACGACGGCCTTAAACACCTGGTTCTCTTCCCACTGCTGCTGCACAGTGGCTTCAATTTCCTGCGGTTGATAGGTCTCTTGCATCATGGTGATCTGTGTTGTTTGGGTGAAGAAAAAAGAGTCAGCAGTGTACCGCAATGGCGCCAGAGGGGCTATGCCGTGGCGTTGCCAGCAAGGGGTGCCGCTGGCTTGACTCAAGTCAGCTTTGCTGATGATTTTATGATCCCGCTTTCGTCGCTCCCTTGGCCCACTCGGTCAATCGTCGTAATGTGGCCGCCGTGAATAGGGTTGCAGTCAAGGGCGAGTAATCGCCCATGCAGCATGATTTCGGCAATGGAAGTACATGACGAGATGAGTAAAAAATATACTGCCAGGGTACGCCTAGCGTCTTTCGTTGTGGCTGCGATGGTCTGGGTAATATCGCCTGCAAAGGCGCAAACGGTAGAGCAGCTGCTGCAGGAAATGGCAGCCATTGAGCAAGATGCCAGCGCCCGTCAACAGGCCCTAAAAGATGGCGAAGAGCGTGCGCAATTATGTTTTCGCTGTCATGGCCAGGACGGCAACAGCAAGCGTGATTACATTCCCAACTTGGCCAGCCAGAACGCTGCCTACTTATTTACTCAGTTCGAGAAGTTTGCCAATGGCGAGCGCCAAGACTACGTCATGAGCACGCTGGCAAAGCATCTTTCGGCCGATGATCGCATTGATATTGCGCTGTATTTTTCCGAGCGTGAGGTCGAGCCGCGTGAGCCGCAAGTGGAAGCCAGTGCTGCCGGTGAGCGTATTTACAATTCGGTGTGTTTTGCGTGTCACGGCAAAGAAGGTCACGGCAGTGCCAGCTATCCCCGCATTGCCGGTCAGCCTTATGAGTTTTTAGAAACGACTTTGCTGAAGTTTTTGCACAACGACCCGAGTCGTGCCAACTCGCCTATGATCGCGGTGATGAAGAACCTCGACGAGCAGCAAGTCAAAGACGTGGCAGCCTACGTGGCGCATATGCCTTGATGCCATTCTGATACACTGTCGCACCTTTCAATGGATGGCGGGGGCGACATGTCTGACTCCAGTTCAACGCACGTCAGTTCAACCCACAATAGCGAGCCAGGTTGGCGCTTTTGGATTGATCGTGGCGGTACCTTTACCGATATCGTCGCGACGACGCCAGACGGTCAGCAGCTGGTTCATAAGCTGCTGTCGGAAAATCCTCAGCACTATGCCGATGCCGCCATCGAAGGCATTCAGCAACTGCAATCTCAGTGGCCACAGCTGCCCAATCGCATCAGCGAAGTGCGCATGGGCACCACAGTGGCGACTAACGCCTTGCTAGAGCGGCGTGGCCAGCCGACCGTGTTGCTGGTTTCTCAGGGGTTACGCGATCAGCTGCAAATTGGTTACCAAGCGCGGCCCGAAATTTTTGCCCTGCACACGCCGCAGCCAACGCCGCTATATGAACGGGTGTACGAAGTGCCTGAGCGCGTGTTAGTCGATGGCACGGTGGAATTGGCTTTAGACGAAGAAGCCTGCTGGCTACAGCTACAAGAAGCCCATCGCCAAGGTTATCGCGCCATCGCGGTGGCGCTGATGCATGCCTATAAATACCCCGAACACGAGCAACGCCTAGGCGAGCTGGCGCGTGCGGCCGGATTTGAACAGGTGTCGCTCAGTCATGAGGTCAGCCCACTGATTAAACTGGTGGCGCGTGGTTCAACCACCGTCGCCGATGCGTATTTATCGCCGGTGCTCAAACGCTACGTGGAACAAGTACGCCGGGCACTGCCGGGCGTGGATGTGCAGTTTATGCAGTCCAATGGCGGGCTGACGTCGCCGGCTCAATTTGCTGGCAAAGATGCGGTATTGTCAGGCCCTGCCGGCGGTGTGGTGGGCATGGTCAAGACCGCCTGCGCCGACGGTTTTGATCGCATTATTGGTTTTGATATGGGCGGCACCTCCACCGATGTCAGCCACTACGGCGGTGAGCTGGAGCGCGACACTGAAACCCTAATAGCGGACGTGCGCTTGCGTGTGCCCATGATGAGCGTGCACACCGTCGCCGCGGGCGGCGGCTCTGTGGTGCAGTTTCGTGATGGCCGTTTGCAAGTAGGGCCGGAATCGGCCGGTGCTTACCCCGGGCCGGCCTGTTATCGCAATGGCGGCCCGCTGACCGTGACGGACTGCAATCTGCTGCTGGGTCGCATTCAGGCCGAGCACTTCCCAGCCATCTTCGGCCCGCAGCAAAATCAGCCTGTGGATGTTGAAGGTGTGCAGCAGCAATTCGAGCAGCTGGCGCACAGCGTCAGTGTGGAATCGGGTCGTGATTACAGTCCGGAGGCGCTGGCCGAAGCTTTTCTTACTGTTGCCGTCGATAACATGGCCGCCGCGATACGCAAAATATCGGTGCAGCGTGGTCATGATTTGGCCTCCTACGTGCTCAACGCCTTTGGTGGCGCAGGCGCACAGCATGCGTGCCAAGTGGCCCAAGCGTTGGGCATTGAGCAAGTGTATTTGCACCCGCAAGCGGGCGTGCTGTCGGCTTACGGCATTGGTCTGGCCGAACAGCGCTGGCTGGCCGAAAAGTCGATGGATGTGCCACTGGCACAGTTGGCTCAAGATTCCCGTGCAGCTGAACAGGTGTTAGAAGCATTATGGCAAGACTATTTGCACCAGCCGGGCAGTGATACCTCAGCGGTGAAACAGGTGCGCTTGTATTTGCGCTATGAAGGGGCGGATACGCCCTTGTTGGTGGCCTATGGCGATGCCGCTACCATGCAGCAAGCGTTTGAGCAGCAACACCGCCAGCTGTACGGCTTTATCAATGAGCAGCGCGCCATCGTGGCCGATGCGCTGCAGCTGGAATGCATTGCCGGTGGCGAGGATGCAGCCCCGGTATCAGGGCCTGCCCCCGCTCAAACTGTGCTACCCAGCACAGTGCGCATGCATTGTCAGGGGCAATGGTGCGAGGTGCCGGTGTATGCGCGCTCAAGTATTGCTGAAGGTGAGCCGCTGCAAGGCCCGGCGCTGTTAACGGAGCGCACTTCCACCATCGTGCTTGAGCCTGGTTGGCAACTGCAATGCCTGGCCAGCGGTGCCTTACTGCTAACGCAACAGCAAGCAAAGCAGCCAAAGGTCACAGACACAGAGCGTGACCCGTTGCGGCTTGAACTGTTCAGCCACTTGTTTATGTCGGCAGCCGAGCAAATGGGCGTGGTGCTGGAGCAAACCGCCAGCAGCGTGAACATTAAAGAGCGGTTAGATTTTTCTTGCGCTGTGTTTGATCAGCACGGCAACTTGGTGGCCAACGCACCGCACATTCCGGTGCACCTAGGCTCAATGAGCGACAGCATTCGCGTGGTGATACAAGGGCAACCCGACATGCGCCCGGGCGATGCTTTTGTATTGAATACGCCCTACAACGGTGGCACGCATCTGCCCGACATTACCGTCGTGAAACCTGTATTTACCGACGGTGCCAACCCCGCATTTTACGTGGCGGCGCGCGGCCATCATGCTGATATCGGTGGCATTAGCCCAGGTTCCATGCCGGCGGAATCGAGCCATATTGAGCAAGAAGGCGTGCTGCTGGATAACCTGCTGTTGATGCGTGATGGTGCGTTGCAGGAGCAAAGCATTCGCGCCGCCTTGGCTAACACCCGTTACCCGGCACGCAATCCAGAGCAGAACATTGCAGATTTATCCGCACAGCTGGCGGCCTGTGAAAAAGGCGCGCAAGAGTTGCTGCGCTTATGCCAACAATATGGCGAAGCCACGGTGCAGGCGTATATGGGCTATGTGCAAGACAACGCTGCCGAAGTGCTATCGCAGGCGTTAATGTCGCTGGCGGATGGCCAGTTTAGCTGTGACATGGACGATGGCAGTCGCATCCAGGTGGCCATTCAAATCGACCGCCAGCAGGGGAGGGCATGCATAGATTTTAATGGCACAGGCTACCGGCCTGATCAGCTGCAGCATCCGGGTAACTTTAATGCGCCCACCTCCGTCGTGCATGCCGCTGTGCTGTACAGCTTTCGTGTGCTGGTCAATAAACCCATTCCGCTGAATGCCGGGTTTTTCCGGCCGTTGGATATTCGTGTGCCTAAGGCCTCCATGGTGGCACCTGAGTACCCGGCGGCGGTGGTTTCTGGCAACGTCGAAACGGCGCAGTATTTGGTCGATGCGGTCATGGGCGCACTGAATCTTATGGCGGCCAGCCAGGGCACCAATAACAACGTCACCTTTGGCGACGCTCAGTATCAGTATTACGAAACCCTGTGCGGTGGCACAGGTGCCAGCGCTGTGGGCGATGGCGTCAGCGCCATGCATTCACACATGACCAACTCACGCCTGACCGACCCAGAGGTATTAGAGCAGCGCTACCCAGTGGTGTTGGACTGGTTTCATATTCGTCGCTTGTCGGGTGGGCATGGCTTGTGTCGTGGTGGTGATGGCGTTGAGCGTCATATTCGTTTTTTGCAGCCAATGCAGGCCAACATTATCAGTGGACGCCGGCAAGTAGCACCCCATGGCTTGGCCGGCGGCGACGATGGCAAAACCGGCTGCAACTTTGTGTTGCGCCGCAACGGCCGGCTGCAAAATTTGCCTGGCTGCACCCGTACTGAGTTGCAAGCGGGTGATAGCCTCTGCGTGCACACCCCAGGCGGTGGTGGCTATGGCCGTCCGCTGGAAGATGATTAGCCTACTGCCGCTGTCGGGTATTCAATCGGCTGTGATAAACTGCGCGACAAATCCTTGAGCTAAGACTGAGAGAGCACCATGGAAATAATGGACGTCATCAAAGACCAAATCGAAAACAACGACATTCTGCTGTACATGAAAGGCTCGCCTAACCAGCCAATGTGCGGCTTCTCGGCGCAAACCGTGCAGGCGGTAATGGAGTGTGGCCAAAAGTTTGCCTACGTTGACGTGTTGTCGAACCCGGACATTCGCGCCAACTTGCCTAAGTACGCTAACTGGCCGACCTTCCCGCAGTTGTGGGTGAAAGGCGAGCTGGTCGGTGGTTGCGACATCATCACCGACATGCATCAAAAGGGTGAACTGAAGCCGTTGCTAGAAGAAGCCGCCCCAGCAGAGTAAGCCTTTCGGCTTAACGGCACCGTCAAGCCAGTTCAAACCCGTTGCCGCAAGCGGCAGCGGGTTTTTTTATGGAGTAAACCTCTATTCCCATGTATTGAGAATTGTTTTCATTGTATTTGGCTTTTGCTAGTATCCGTTGTCTCAAATTAAGAACGCTTTGTATTGATAACAAGGGTAATAACAACCATGAAACTGGTAAAAGGTATTTCTGTACTGTCTGCCGCCATCTTGCTGGCGGCCTGTGGCAGCGACGATGATAACGACAGTGACAACAACAATAACGGCACCACAGTGCCGGCGACCTACACCTTCGAAAGCCAAGTCATAGCCGGTGAGTCGTCTGTTTCTTACGGTGGCCAAGTGGCGCGCAATGCTCTGATCAATGAGCTAAAAGCCTTGATCGGCAGCCCATTACTAACCTCAGAACTGGGCAGCAATGACTCTGTCGAGGAAGCGGTACTGGAGAAGCTCAATCTGATCTACAAAGTGGGCACCAGCACACCGGATGGCCAAACCTATAACCTGACCTCACAAAATGCTTACACCCTCGCAGTGGAAGAAACACCAGTGGGTATTTCTGTCGCCGAAGGCAGTTTGCTGCAGGCCGGCTACGGCGATTTAAGCAGTGATAAAAACCTGCAGGGCAAGATGGCGGGTATTGATAACCCACTGGCCATGGGTGAATTCGTGGGTTGGGATATCGCCGCCGACAGTGACAATGCCAAGCCAGACGCGCTGGTACAAAGCTGGTTCGCTGCGATTGCTGAGCAAGCGGCTGATCCAGAGCATCAGGGCAAGGTGTATGTGTCTGCCACAGGCCTGGATTACCAGCAATTAATTCAAAAATTCTTGCTGGGTTCAGTTGCCTATTCACAAACGGCGAATGATTACCTGAAAGCCACCAAAGGTCTGCTGAAGCAGAACAGCGCCGGAGATAAAGACGGCAGCAAGCCATACACTTCACTGGAGCATCAGTGGGACGAAGGCTTTGGCTACTTTGGCGCCGCGCGCGACTTTAACAACTACAGTGATGCCCAGTTAAAAGCGCAGAAAGACAACGATACCAATGGCGATGGCCAGATCGACTTAACCGCTGAATACACCTTCTCGATGGCGCAGTATGCCAACAAGCGTGATGCCAGTATTGCAGGTTGGGATACCAGCAAGAAAATCATGGATGCGTATTTAAAAGGCCGCCAGATCATTGTCGATAATTACGGCACTGATCCAGTAGCGGATCAGGGCTATCACGATGCATTGGAAGATCAGGCCGAAATTATTATCGACACTTGGGAAGAAATCTTCGCTGCTAATGTGATTCACTACATCAATGCAACGTTGGAAGACATGGCCGCTATGGGCACAGACGCCTATGACTTCAACTTGCACGCCAAGCACTGGGGTGAGTTGAAAGGCTTTGCCTTGTCACTGCAGTTCAACCCAATTGCCGAAATCGACCTGGCTGAGCTGAAGCAACTGCATGGTCTGGTAGGTCAGGCTCCTGTGCTACAAGGCGGCGATGTTGAAGCCTATCAGCAAGCACTGGTGCAAGCGCGTGACTTGCTGGTCGATGTCTACGACTTCGACGGCGACGTTACCCAGTGGTAAGTCACTGCATGAATCGAGCGATTTAAGCAAAGGGTCGTCCGCTTGCGGGCGACCCTTTTTGTTGTTTTAACGTGGAGTTTTTAGCATGAAAAAATCGGCTTTAGCCCTGATGTCTTCAACACTGTTGTTAACGGCTTGTGGCGGTGGCGGGTCTTCCTCGGGCGATAGCAGCAGCGCTGATGCTTGCAGTGCACTGAATTCTGACAGCTTTAATTGCACCGATATGCTGGCTGAGCTGGATCAGGTGCAATACCAAGCAGCGGAGCAGTTCTCGACTCAGCTGGCAGATTTGCAACAGCAAACCGATGCTTATTGCGCGGCCATTGGCAGCGATCAACAAGCAGCCACTCGCACAGCGGCACAGCAAAGCTGGGAGCAGGCCATGCTGAGCTGGCAAAAGCTTGAGGTAATGCAGTTTGGCCCAGTCAAGGAGTACCGCAATGCTATTTACAGCTGGCCATTGAGCGTGAATAAAACCTGCAATATGGATGGCGCGATTGCGTCGGGTAACTTTGCTGCGACCACACCTCAGGTACGCGGCTTGCCGGCGGTGGAGTATGTCTTGTTTGCCGATGCGCCTTTGCCTAGCTGCAGCGATGCACCGGCTGAAGCGTCGGACGCTGTTAAACGCTGTGAGTTTGCCCAAGCAGCCATTGAGTCCATGCGCACCAATGTTGCCAATATGAGCTTTGATTTGGGCAACTACGAGCCAGCTACAAACCCAGGTGGCCAGGCGGCAGCTCAAGCAATCTTTGATGCCTTGTTCTACGTCTATAACCAAACCAAAGGCGAAAAGCTGCAAAAAACCGTATTGCCGCAAAACGCCAATGACGTGTTCAAACCAGAAAAACTGGAAATCGCCTTCGCGGATATCAATGCCGAAGTCATTGCCGCCAACCTGGAAGCGGCACAAGCTGTGATGACCGCCGGCCAAGGCAGCAACGGTGGTTTGGCGTCTTATTTGGTGGCAGCTGGTCAGGCAGATTTAGCCAACGCTATGCTGAGCTCGCTGCAAACGGCCATTGACGGTGCTAACGGCTTAAATGCCAGCATGCGTAATATCGTTAGCACGGCTGCGGCGGACAATAGCGATAATGATGTGGCGCTGTGCATTAACGCCGTAGCCAGCAGCAGTGGCAGTGATGTCGCAGAGCTGTGCGCGCTGGATGCCAAAATCAAAGCCTTTACGGATGACTTAAAAGGTCAAATGGCACTGAACTTGGGCTTAACCGTGCCCCGAGACGCAGAGTCTGACGGTGACTAACCGCTCTTAGATGCCTCAAGGCTGCATGCTCAGAGTGTGCAGCCTTGCTGGCAATGCCGTTTTGTCCATTTTGTCGGTCGGTGGGCGTTACACCGCCAGCACGCGACCGTGCAAATGGTTTTCCCACCATATCCCGGTTTTGACCGACTCGCTTAGCGGTTTTAGCTCGTCATTATGCCAATGCCAAAGCTCACCGGCCCCGGCGCTAATCCAACCCTGATTGCCGAACAGAGCAATGCCCTTGGCATACTGCATGGCTTGAGTGTCTTGCAAGGCGGGCGTCGCCCCCTGCCAGTGGCTGAGTAAATGGCCGCGCGGGTTGCTGATCATGGCCTCTCCGGCGCGGGCCGAAGTGGGTGGAAAGGCGCGCACACTGGCGGTGTAGCCCTGCATGTCCCAGTGCAGCCAGTCGTTATCTGGCTCCAACAGCTGCAGTTGCTCGCTGCCTGCACTGGCAATGGCAATACAAGGCGGGCGGGCATCTTTGCGCTGGTACTGACAGCCGACCAGCACTCTGCCATCGGCCAACACATCCAAGTGCCTGGCGCTTAACGCCTGTTTAGGTGAGGCCCAGCGCTGCAGCAGCTTGCCTGTGCTGCCATCAAGCTTCACCAGCTCAGAGTGCATGCTGTCGATATTGAGCGCTTTGCGACCGCTGTCTGGATGAGTACGCACGCCCGTGTTGGCGAGGTACACATCATCTCCCTGCATAACCAGTTCATGGGGGCCGACGCCGTGAGTCGTCCAGATATCCAGCAGCGTTAGGCGCTGGGCATCAATCACCAGTAACCGCCCCTCGCCACGGCGATAATCACTGGCGCTGGCGTATAACACTTGGCCGTTGTGCGAGAAAACTGCATGGCCTTCTAGGTGCATATCCTTGGGAACGGGCAGGTGGGCTTGCAATTGCCCAGCAAAATCGTAGCGTCGCAATGGCGCGCCAGGGGCGCGCGAGTTGACCAAAACGCTTGGCTCGCTGGGGTACAGGTCGGCGATGTGCACACGCTCAGGCACCCTGAAATCGGCTTTAATTTGGCCCTCCGTATCGACGACCAAAATACCAAACTGGGTTTCAGTGGCCTGATCACGGTAACCCGAGACCAGCAAGCGTTGCCCTCTGGGAGCCAGGGCAACGCCACTGGCAGCGGCGACGGACATGGCCATAGCGGCACAGGAAAGCTGCAAAAACTGACGGCGGTGAATGCTCATGGAACTCGTCTTAATAACAGTTGTTGGGTTAGGTGGTGATGCCGTTGCGGCAGCGGCGCTTGCTCAGCGCCGCTTTGCCAGCTGCCAAACAGCCCGTCCCAAATAGCTAGCATGGAGCCGTAATTGCTGCGACTGCCACGCACACTGTGATGAAACTGATGCTGCGCCGGGCTAATCAGCAGCCGCTCGAGAGCGCCATAACGCAGCGGAATATGGCTGTGACGCAAGTTGGCGCCGAGCAGGTTAAACAGCAATACCGAGCCGCTGATGCCAAAAATCAGCCAAGGCTGGGAGTGCTGGCCAAATAAGAAGAAGTAGCTGCCGCTTAAACCGCCGTGTACCAGCGCCGTGCGCCATTGGTAGAGCAGTTTTTCCAGCGGATGCACGCGCAAAAAAGTCAGGGGTGTCAGCACCGCCGCCGAGTGGTGAACACGGTGAATGCGCCACAGCCAGCGGCTGTGCAAGGCACGGTGTAAGCCATAGCGGCTTAAGTCGTCCAGCAATAGCAGTAACAAGGCGTAAATGGCTGTGCTGGTGATGCCATGCCAGCTGGCCAATACCGCCGGCGGCAGAGCGAGTGACCACAGTTCATAGCTTTGATTGGCCAGCATCAAAATCAACACCAGCGTAGCGCTGCCCAATAAGGTAAACAGCAGCGCGTTAAGAGCGACCAGCAGGTAGTCTTGGCGTGCGGAGGGGTGCCACCAGTAGTCCCGACTGAGCCACTGGCGCAACAGCGGCGCACGCTTTGACCAGTGCTGCGCTGCCCACAGCAATGCCAGCAAGGCAGTGCTGAGCCAGAAGCCCCAGAAGGTACGCTGGCCGGGTTGCAACAGCCACGAAAACACAGTGGAAAGAGACCCATCAGGCATCAAAAACACCGGCACCCAAAGACGTAGAATTGTGTAAATGATAACCGCGATTATTCTTAATATCGAATACCGTTTGTGGTTAAATTGGCCACCATTTTTTCACAGACAAAGAGGTGTGGTTGTGTCGCATTGGTGGTCTGCAGCGGTAGGTATCAGCTTATTGGTTCCCACCGTCGCCTCGGCGCAAGACGAGGTAGCACTGGATAAGGTTTATATTACCGGCGGTGAAGATCAGGTGCTGAAACAGCCCGGCTCCGCCACTTTGATCGACCAGCAAGCGCTGGACACCTTCGAATACACGGATATTCATCGCATTCTGAACTCCGTTCCGGGCGTCAACTTATATGAAGAAGATGGCTATGGCTTGCGCCCCAACATTGGCCTGCGCGGCACCAGCCCGGATCGCAGTAAAAAAGTCACCTTGATGGAAGACGGCGTGCTGTCCGGCCCTGCGCCTTATTCGGCCCCAGCTGCTTATTACTTCCCCAATGTGTCGCGCATGAGTGCGGTTGAGGTATTTAAAGGCCCGTCGGCGATTAAATATGGCCCGGCCACCATTGGCGGCGCGGTTAACTTGGTGAGCCGTCCGATTCCTTATTTGGCAGCTGGCGAGTTGGACTTGCAATACGGCAGTGACAACTTCCAGCGCTATAACGGCTGGTACGGTCAGGAAGTAGGGCAGTTTGGCTATCTGATCGAAGGTTTGCGGGTGCAAAGCGACGGTTTTAAAGAGCTCGACGGCGGCGGCGATACCGGCTTTGAGCGCAACGACGCCAACCTCAAGCTGAGCTGGACGCTGCCCGGTGAGCTGGCCCAGCGCTTTGTTTTGAAAGCCGGTTACTCCGATGAAGTGTCCGATGAAACCTACCTTGGCCTGACCCGTGCCGACTTTGATGACGATCCTTATCGTCGTTATGCCGCCAGCCAGCTGGATCGCATGGACTGGACCCATCAAAGCCTGCACTTGACCCATCAGGTTAATTGGGCCGAGCACAGTCTGACCACGGATGTGTACCGTCATACCTTTGAGCGCGACTGGTTTAAGATCAATGGCTTTGGCGGCAATGGCCCGCTGTTGCAAACCGTCTTAAAAGACCCCAGTGGCGTGAATACCGAGTTCTACCGCGTGCTGACCGGCGAGCAGGCTTCCGCCAATATCAATGAACAGCTCATGATCGGCAGCAACGATCGCCAATACATTTCCCAAGGCGTGCAGAGCCGGGTGAATCTGGCGCTGCAGTGGCTGAATCTGGCGCATGATATCGAAATTGGCGTGCGCTACCACCAAGATCAAGTGGAACGCCAACACAGCGAAGCCGCCTATGACATGCTGCAAGGCGGTGAGTTAAGCCAGGCCGGTGAGGTGAAAACCACGCTGGACAACCAAGGCAAAGCTCAAGCCTTGGCGCTCTATATTCAGGACGATATTCGTTGGGATAACACCACGGTGAGCCTTGGCCTGCGCTCGGAGCAAATCGATACCGAAGAAACCACCTACGGCGCGAACACCACCAAAACCGACAGCAACGAATCGGTATTGCTGCCGGGCGTGGGCGTCTATTCACAGCTGACCGAGACGGTGGGCGTATTGGCTGGCGTTTACAAAGGCTACAGCGCTACCACGCCGGGCAAAAACGGTGAAACCGACCCAGAAGAAAGCATCAACTATGAGTTCGGCAGCCGTTACCAGGGCGCGCTTGGGCAAGCCGAGGTAATTGCCTTCTTTAACGATTACATCGAGCTGACCGGCACCTGCAGCTTCTCTAACGGCTGTGATAACAGCGTGGTTGATAGCCAGCTCAATGCCGGCGCTGCTCAAGTGTATGGCGTCGAAGCGGGTTGGAACAAATACCTGTTTGCCGGCGCGCACATCATTCCCTTGGCGCTGACCTACACCTACTCTCATGGCGAGTTTGATGCCAACTTTGCCGACGACAGCGGTGTGTTTGGCGATCGTGCCAACAACATTGTGGCGGGTGAAGAGCTGGCTTACCTGCCCAAGCATCGCTTAAATGCTCAAGCCGGTATTGAGCGCGGCCCGTTGGCGCTGAATCTGTCGGTTCTGTATCAAAGTGAGATGCGGGATACCCCAGGAACCGGCAGCATCCCGGATGATCAGCGTATCGATGCCTACACAGTGCTGGATTTATCCGTGCGTTATCGGGCGCTGCAAGACGTGCAGCTGTACGCCACCGTCGATAACGTGTTAGCTGCGGAGTACGAAGTAGCATCTAAGCCGTATGGCTATCGTCCGGGCAAGCCACGCAGTGCCAACCTAGGTGTGAAAGTCAGCTTTTAACCTCACAGCAGCCGGCGGCTAGGCCGCCGGTTTGTGTTCCCTTGAGCGTCGTGGTTAGATTGCTGCCTCACTGCCAATCTGAAGCCAAAGCATGGAGCTGACGCCGTCTTCCCCGTTACCTTGGGCTGAGCGCCTAGAGCAAAAATCCCTCGCCGCCCGCATCGCGGTTAAAGCCCGCATTCCTGACTGCTGTGATCCTTGGTTAGCACGGCTTGATGGCATTGCTTGGCCAACTCCTAAAGCGCGCATTGTTTGGTTATTGGCGCCTGCCGGGTTTGGCAAAACGCAACTGATGGCAGAACAGGCTCGTCGTCATTGCGCTGAGCGCCCCGTGGTGTGGATGTCGCTGGACAGCAACGACGCCAGCCCAGCCTCATTCTTACGGCACTTTTTAGAACTGGCCGAAGCGCAATTACCTGGCATTGCCACCGATGCTCTGGCGCACTGGCAGGCAACTCAGCAGCGCGGTGATGTCGATATCGGTGGTGTTTTATTGCTGTGGATTCAAGAAGCGAGCAGCTTTGAGCAGCCATTGCTGCTGTGCTTAGACGACACTCATTACCTGCAAGACGCTTGGCAAGTCTTGAACCTTATCATCGAGCAGCTACCCGATAACATTCAGCTGTGGCTCAGCAGTCGTTGGTTGCCCGACGGGCACGGCCGACTGCAGGTGCTGGACCATGTGGCGTGGTTGCGTCAGTCAGAGCTGGCATTCAGCGAGTCGCAAGCGCGCCAGTGGTTGCAGCACAGCCAAATGCCACTGTCGGAGCATGGGCTCGCGGAGTTGCACCAACAATTGCAAGGCTGGCCGGCGGCGCTGCGGATTTGGTTAAACCAAAGCCTACGGGCGCAGCAGCCACTGCCAGTGGCCGAGGTGCTGCCGGCCATCGCGGATTATGTGCACGATGCGGTTTTGCAGCAGTTGCCGCCTGAGTTGGCGACCTTTTTGTGCCAAGCAGCCGTGCTGCGCAGCTTCGACGAACCGTTATTGCACCATTGCTTGGCGACGTCAGATTATCACCAGCATTTGCAGCAAGCGCGTCAGCAGCAGTTATTTATTCGCCCGCAGCCTTCGCACCCGGGTTGGTTTGCGGTCGCCGCGCCGGTGGTTGATGTGCTGGCGGAACGTCTGCCGCTGGCTGAGCGTCGTGCCCTGCATCAGCGCGCTTTTGATTGGTTGTCTCAGCACGGCGAATCCGTGGCGGCTTTGCGCCATGCCCAGGCCGCCGGTTTAACTCACAGTGTGGCGCACTGGGTCGAGCAGGAAGCGGAAGCGATTCTCGCCAACCTCGATATCGCAGGTCTGTTGGCTTGGTTCGAACAAGCCGGCAGTGAGCTGGTGATGGCCAGCCCGCGCAGTATGCAAATGGCCGCTTGGGCTTGGCTGCTGACGCAGCAGCAGGCCCATGCAGCGCCACTTCTACAGAAGTTACAATACAGTGAGTTACCCGCCGCTGAGTTGTATGCCTTACAAGGCTACAGTGCTCGACTGCAAGGCCAACTGCCTAGAGCACAGCAACTGTGTGAACAAGCACTGCAGCAGCTGCCGGCTCAGCGCTATGCCCTGCGCATTTTGATGAGCAGCACCCTGGCGCATCTGGCGCTGTCGCGCAACGACCCTGATGGCGCGCGGCTGTGGAACCGCTACGCCCAAGATGTCGCCCGCCATCACCGCGCCACCGCCATGGAAGCCTTGATGCAATACGATTACGCCCGCATTGAGCTCAATCGCGGCAACATCAGTCGTGCCAGCCAGATTATTGAACAAGCGCTGGAGCTGCTGCAGGAAGGGCGACAACCAGCGGCGCCGCTGCCACATGGCCGGTTGTTGCTGTATCGCGCCTTCTTGTTGTGGCTGCATGGTCGCCCGCAAGACGAAGCAAGAGTCGTCGAACTGTTGCAGCAAGGCATGGCTAACAGCGTACGCGCCCATGACATCGCGGTGTGTTATGGCTTTGCCGTGCAAGCCATGCGCGCCACGGCAGTGGGCGACAGTGATCGTGCTCTGGATTGGCTCGATCAAGCCGAGCGTTTGATGCAGCGCTGGCGTGTGGCGCAGTCGGGTTACGACTGGTTGCTGCTGGTAAAAGCCAATGTCTGGATCAGCCAGCACAAGTTGCAACGGGCGCAGGGCTGTATTGATGAAATCTGCCGTGGCCGAGCCTGCCATGAACTGCCCAGCCCAGAAGTCTTCCCCATGTTGCCAGGGTTGGCGGCGGTTACTCAGGCGCGCTTGTATTTGGTGGCGCAGGATTACGACGCTTGTTTGCATCAAGCGGAAGACTGGCTGCAGCACAGTCGTGGCAACTTGATGAATCAAGTGATGCAGTTGGTGCGCGCCGGCGCCCTGCAGTCGCGTCAGCATCCAGATAGCCATTTGATTCAAAGTCGTATACAGCAGTTGCTGGAGCGTCAGGGCATTCAAATGGATTTAAGTGTTTGGCTACCAGCAGGCAATGCGGGTGTAGCCTCGCCCAGCGCAGCGCCAGAGGCGGTGGCCCGGCTCAGCGCTCGTGAGCTCGACGTGCTGCGCAAAATGGCGCAGGGCTTTTCTAATCAAGAAATCGCCGACCAGCTGTTTATCTCGTTACATACGGTGAAAACCCATGCGCGCAAGATCAATGTAAAACTGGGCGCTCGCAGCCGTACGCAAGCGATTCACCGGGCCAAAGAAATGCTCTTGCTCTAACGGCTGAAAAACCGCTTCAAGCCGCCCTATTGGTGGCAAAAATGAGGTCTGTCAGCTAAACCCAAGGCATGTCTAATTCATGAGGCTGATGGAATGGCCGAGCATCTGGCACTGATTGTTTCTTACCAAGACAGCCCGGATTTACGCCAGTGGCTGCAACCGGATTACCAATGCATGTTCTCTCGTCCAGATGAAGAGCTGGATATGAACGAGCGCGTGGCGCTGATGATGATTGATGCACGCAGCGTCAGTGAGGCCGATTTACTGAGTATTTGCCGGCAATTGCGTCAGGCGAGTGACAGCACGCCGCTGGTGGTGGTGGCGCCAGAAGAAGCCTTATCAATGCGCTTGGAGCTGTATGACGCCGGCTGCGATGATTGCATCGATCCGGCGGCGCTGGCTGAGCTACGCGGTCGCATTGATCGCCTGGTTATGAACAAAATCGCCAGTGATCAACTGCGACAGCAGCTGCAGCAAGCTAACGAGATGGCCTTTTTGGCCATGACAGGCACCTCGGATTTAGGGGTAAATATTCAGTTTTTGCTCGATGTGCATCACTGCAACAACTTAGATGAGTTGGGCATGCGCTTATTCCAATCTCTGCGTAACTACAGTCTGAATTGCAGCTTGCAGCTACGCAGTCGCTTTGCATGCAAAAATATGGAAGCCAGTGGCATGGCGAAGGCGATGGAGTCATCGCTGTTGGATGCCTGTAAGGACCAAGGCCGCTACGTCGATTTTGGCCATCGTTCGATTATGAATTATGGCCGTGTTTCTTTGCTGGTAAAAAACATGCCGATCGACGATGAGCAAAAATACGGCGCCATCAAAGATAACTTATTTTCTTTACTGCAAGGGGCCGATGCACGTATTGAGGCATTGGATAATCAGCATACGTTGGAGCTAGAAGGGCAGTTGATTCGACAAATGGCGCTGCAAATGCGCAGCTTAATGGACGATGTTGATGAAGCGCAGTTACAGGTCATGCGCGCGATTGTGGAAGTGGTCGAGAATATGTCCGAACAAGTTGAAGGCAGCCTGCATGAACTGCACCTGACGGAAGCTCAGGAGCAGCGCTTACAAGCGATTTCTGACCGTGCGGTGCAAAATACCAATCAAATTTTTCACGAAGGCTTGCAGCTGGATCAGCGGCTGCGTGATTTTCTCGCCGCCGCTGAATTATTGCTGGCCAAGCCGCATTTGCAGGCAGAGCAACTGCAGCGGTTGCTGCAGTCGGTTCAGACGCTGCACCATACGACGCCGTAGCCGTCAGGGCTTACGTCGCGGGTTTGCGAAACTTCAGCGTCATGCGGTCGCTTTCGCCAATGGCGAGGTATTTGTCTTTATCCTTATCACCCAGACGCAGCGACGGTGGCAAAGTCCAAACCCCTTTCGGGTGGTCTTTGCTATCGCGAGCGTTGGCATTGATCTCACTGCGGTCGACTAACTCAAAGCCAGCTTGCTGTGCAATGGTGAGCACATAGGCTTCGCTAACGTAACCACTTTGCACCATTTGCTCACGACTGAAAGACACCGGTGCGCGGTGCTCCACCACGCCCAAAATACCGCCGGGTTTGAGCGCAGCATAAGCGGCATCAAATACCGCCTGTTCCTGCTCGTTGCGCATCCAGTTATGCACATTGCGGAAGGTAAAAACACGGTCGACGCTGTTGTCTGCGGCCAGCTTCAGATGCTTAGGTGGCTCCAGTACGGACATTTGAATATCGCCATAGAGCTCGGGCTGAGTCAGAAAGTTATCTTCAAACTGACCGCGCAGACGCTGGAAAAAGCCAACGTCCGACTGCGGATGCCAATGGGCGGCAATCAACTGGCCTTCATCGCGCAAATACGGCGCCAAAATGTCGGTGTACCAGCCGCCGCCTGGCCAGATTTCCACCACAGTGTGCTGCGGTTGCAGTTCAAAAAAGCTCAGAGTTTGTTGTGGATGACGGTATTCATCCCGAGCGCGGGCTTTGGCACTGCGGTGTGACTGATCGCCCAGCTGCACCGCTGTGGTTTGCACCTGGCCGACGGCGTTGTCCGTACCGCCGGAGTAGTCGGTATTAGCACAACCGGCTAGCCCCAAGGCTAGGGCTGAAATCATCATAAAATCTCGCATTAGCAATGTCCTTAATGTGATAGCGAAGGCTGGCCAGCGTTGTCGACCAAATCGACCTCCCAAGGCGGGTTGGGGCGCACGCTGTCAATTACATAGTCAACGAAGGATCGGACCTTAGCCGACAAATGACGATTACTGGGGTACAGTGCGTGAATTGGGCTGGCTTCGAACGGCCAGTCACACAAGACGGGCACAAGGTTTCCTGCGCGAATGGCCGACGCAGCAATCAGGGTTGGTAGCGGTGTAATGCCGGCGCCGGATAAGGCCAGTGTGTACAAGCTGGCAAAATCATTGACCTGCAGTCTAGGTCGTACTTGCACGGTTTGGTCTTCACCGCTTTCATGCGTCAGATGCCACTGCATAAACTGCGATGCGGTGAGCAGGTGGTGATCACGTAGCTGATCTGGGTGGTTGGGGCTGCCGTGCTGGCGAATGTAATCTGGGCTTGCGCACAGCAAAGCGCGGGCATCACCAAGATGGCGGCCAATCAAGGATGAATCTTCCAGCTGGCCGATGCGAAAGGCAACGTCTATGCCTTCTTGCACTAAATCTAGCTTTTGGTCGCTGAGCACCATATCGACATTGACCTGTGGATGGCGCTCCATAAATTCGGCCACCAATGAACTGAGTACGGTGGAGCCAAACAATACCGGCGCGGTAATGCGCAGCGTACCCGTTGGCGTGCTTTGCATTTGGGTCACGGCGATATTGGCTTCTTCGATCTCTGACAAGATGCGTGAGCAGTGGTTGTAGTAGGCGGTGCCGGTGTCGGTTAGGCGCAAACTGCGTGTGGTGCGCTGGATCAGGCGAACGCCCAAACGCTCCTCAAGTTGGGTGATCTTGCGGCTCACCGTCGATTTGGGCAGCCCTAGGTTGCGTGCCGCTCCGGTAAAGCTGCCGGCGTCGACCACATGAACGAAGATCGCCATCTCATTGAGATCAAATTCTTCTCGTTTTCCTATCAACATAAGAGACATTCCCCTGAAGTATGGGCTTCATTATGGGGATGATTGTTGAGAATTAAAGAACAATATGACAAAAAGATACGTTATTGGCTCGCATTGTGCTTGGCTGCTTGCCTTGTATTCAAGAGGAGCGCTGCGGCAGGCAACGCCGCTTAGCTCTGGCTGGACGGGCTGGCACACTCCGCTTGGTAAAGCAGGTAAACCAAGGGCACCTCTGAATAATTCTGCACAGCTCTGCGCGAGTGCGACAGGCTTTCAGAACAAGGCGGTGATGGCAGGAAATGGCCAGCCCTTTCCAACATCGCCAACGACGTTATGGAGGCCTGCCGCCCGCGCCTTATGGGGAACGCCAGAGAACTCCAGCTCTGTGTCGCCGATTTTTGCTGTAGCTGGCTAGAGCAGCAAACCGGCTTCGTGATCTGAAATCCTCTGGCGATCCAGAGCAGGCACCGAATTATTCATAAGCGCTTTAAAACTTGCTCGGCCTTAATACCTCAATGTATTCGATGTAAGTAATGCCTGAGTAATCATCAAAATAGGTTTGGGTGACCTCATTCATAATGGTTTCAGCTGTGGCTTTATCATTGACGATGACTTCAATTTTCACATCCGAAAAATCATCCACCACGGCCGCGCGCTCAGATGTCGCTCGAAAGGTATGGCCGCCTTTGCCGCCAGCGGCAATAATGGTGTAACCCTTGGCACCGGCAGCTTCAATGATCTCCACCACGCCTTTCACGATCAGCTTTTCCGTGATGATCACAACTTTTTCAGCAGCATGTAGTTGCATTTTACTCTCCTTGATTAAATATCAAATACCACTTCAGCCAGAGCGATAAAGAGGGGGATACAGACGGCGATGGAAACCGGTGTTCCCACACTGGTGGAAGCGCCAATATACGCTGATGGATTGGCTTTAGGAATGCCTGCCCGTAGAGTCGGTGGGCCAGAAATATCTGAGTTGGATGCGGCTATGACTGCAAACAAAATTACACCTCCCGGGCTGAAGCCAACCATGATGTGAGCAACATAACCTAAACCAAAGGCCATTAGGCCGTGTAGGATGGGGCCGATAAAGGCATAAATCGCATACCAATGCGCCACACGTCTGAGTTCATTTAAGCGCTCATAGGCCTCCATGCCCATGACTAATAACAGTACGGTGAGCAGGCCGCGAAATAAAGGGTCATAAAAACTCTGCAGCACTGAATCTGGCCGTGACAACAGCCCCAATGCCAAGCCTAATAATAAAGCTGACAAGGCAGAGCCGCGTAAGCTGTCTTTAACAATACCCCAAACATCAATTTTGGTGTCTTTGTACTCACTGTTTTTGTGTTGATGCATATTAGCGAGCACAATGGCCAGAATCAGCGCCGGAATATCCATAAAGGGATACAGGGCTGGCACCCAGGCTTCGAAAGCAATGGACTCTTCTTCCAATAACACCATGGCCGCGGCCAGCGTAGAGGCACTAACAGCACCAAAGAGACCAGCCGTGGCATAACTGTCGGCACGATTAATACCGGGTAGGCGTGAGAGAATAAAGCTCCCCATCAAAACAATGACCACACCAATCAGCATAGAAAACAGCGCCGGTACCAGCATGGCGGTAAAGTCGGCTTCGCGAATTTCGATACCGCCTTTCAGACCAATGCGCATCAGCAGCATGAATACAATAAACTGGTATACCGCATTGGGAATTTTCAGATTGCTACCGAGGGCGGCAATGAGCATGCCACCGATCAGAAAACCTAACGTCGGGGTTTGAAACTGGGTTACCAGTCGAGTGAGGAAGTCGATTAAAAATTCCATGCAATATCCTTGATGATTCATGGGGCAGCAAAAACAGCTGGCCATCTTCGATGGCAGGCGCCAGATCATGTGGCGGTCTATGGTAGCATGATTGCATTTAAGGTCATGAGCTACTGGGAGCGTGCGCACCACAGTGCTGTGCATTGCATGCTCAGTAATGGAAGGCTTAATCGCACCATGGCCAACGGCATATCGGCCAATAAAGTGGGTGGCAGAGAGCAAGGCAACCTTTGAATCAGCCGCTACATCAGCGGTCAGGCACTGGAGTGGGGTTACAGTTTGTATGCGCCCATGTAGGTGGGTATTGCCATTGCTGTAATGGGGTTGTTGACGTTGCTGTTGGGTCGCAGTCGGTTGGTTAATAAACGTGCGTTGGCATAGCTGTAATGCTTGACTTTTCAATGATGGGGAAATCAGAGCGGCACTGAGGTCTGGCACGGACTGAGGCATTAATATAGGCAGCGACAGCCCCGATCAAAGTAGACAGCTGTGACAAGCCT
This sequence comes from Bacterioplanes sanyensis, assembly GCF_014652515.1. Lineage (GTDB taxonomy): Bacteria > Pseudomonadota > Gammaproteobacteria > Pseudomonadales > Oceanobacteraceae > Bacterioplanes > Bacterioplanes sanyensis. The sequence goes on from NZ_BMYY01000006.1 coordinate 187,811, forward strand.
CTGAATAATTCGCTGCATCATCGTACGGTGCACTATTACTCAAAGGTTGGCTTAGGTCGTTATTATGTTATCCACTGCTCGCTTGCAACTTGAAATTCTTTCTACCGCTCACGTTCCGGCCATGGTTGATTACTACTTACGAAATCGCCAGCATTTGGCGCCGTGGGAGCCGTTGCGAGACGACGAGTTTTGGACATCGGCTTTTTGGCAGCAGCGGGCCAACGCCAGCGAGGCTGCGTTTGTTGATAAAAGCGCATTTCACTTTGTGGCACTGGAGCCTGGTACAGATAGCGTTATTGCTTGTTGTAATTTTACCGGCCTGGCTCGCGGCGCTTTTCAAGCGTGTTTCTTAGGCTATTCGATCGATCAGACACTGCAAGGGCAGGGCATGATGACGGAAATACTCGCGACGACGGTAGATTACATGCTGAATCGCGAAGGGCTCAATCGCATTATGGCCAATTATATGCCGGCCAATAAAGCCAGCGGCAGAGTATTAGAAAAACTGGGCTTTGAGAAAGAAGGCTACGCCCGCAATTATTTGAATATTGCCGGGCGCTGGGAAGATCATGTGCTGACATCGAAAATCCAGCACTCCTGAAAGACCTTAAAAAGTGCTGCTAGGGAGCGCCTAAGAACTCCGGTTGGATGATTCAGTGCCCTCCCGTGACTGAGAGAGGGCACTGAATTGTTCGAAGGTCGCTTAGTGAAAGTCCTTGGGTCAAAAGCCCCTTAAATGGTTGCTTTAATACCAAAGGAAATAATCATAGGTAAGTCAGTGACTTCTTCACGTTTGCTGTAATCGGCACCTTCGTATTCATAGCCGATGACGTTGTCACGGCCGTACAAGTTAAGTACTTCAACATAAAGATCCATATCCCAATTGGTGAAGTTAAAGGTACGGTCGGCGCGCACATCCAGTTTATGGTAAGCCGGTAGGCGCTCGGAGTTAAGGCTGCCATAAATTGGGTTGTACAGCTCAGGGTTGTCTGCATCCTGAATGGCAGTTTCCAGTGGCGTAATCAATTGCCCGCTCTGGTAGCGCCACTTAAAGCCAATTTGCCAGTTATCATTCCATTGGTAGTTCGCCACGGTATTAATAATCACCGGCTGGTCGTAGTTATAGCTAAAGTCGCGGCCAGTCAAATTGTCGTGACGGAAAGTGCGTGAGTAAGCGACGGAAATCCAGCCATACCAGCGGTCGGTCAGATTTTTATTGAGGAAGAACTCCATGCCCCAAGCTTCGCCATCGGCATCGTTGGTGTACCGTGGTAAGGCGTTGTATTCCTCGGTGCTCAAGTCAGGATAATTCGACTGCGAAGGGCGACCGACAATGATTTTGTCCAGGGTTTTGTAATAGGTCTCTACCTTCCAGAACAAATCGGCGTTAATTTCATTTTCCAGGCCTAGCTCATAATGGTCAGCGGTGGGCTGCTCTAAGTCTGGGTTACCAAAGGGCACCACGTATTGGCCAAAGTTATCTGGCAAAATATGATGCTGGCCGTAGGCTGAGGTAAAGGTCCAGCCTGGAGTAAATTGCCAACGGCTTTGCACCCGTGGCTCGGCAAACTGCTCATCGGTGTAATCGTCTTGTGACAGCGCCAGGCCTGTGGTCAGGTTCCAATTGCGCGTTACCTGCCAACTGTCGGCGATGTGAGCGTCGAGATTCAACACCACAGGTTTACCGCTGCCGGCCAGTTCTTCCGTGCCATCAATAATGCGGCAATCTGGGTCGAACTCATCGCAAGGCGGCGCCTCAAAGCGGCCGTCATAGCTAATATGGCTCTGAGTCACTTCGACGCCCCACTGCAGCTCATGCTCAAAGTTCAGTGGGTAGGTGAACTGGCTGCGCAAGTTAAAGTCGTTTACTTTCACATCAATGCGGTTTTTAACGCCGATGTTAAAACCAAACTTTTGCTCCAGGTGTGACAAACCAATTTTATGGCTCATGCCGTTTTGGTAAAACTTATTCCATAGCAGGCCTTGGCTGTTAAAAAAGGCTTCAAAATTAATGCCGCCGCTCAGGCCTGGGTCTTGCAATACCGTGTCGGAATCATCGGCGAACTTGAGGCCGGCTTTATCGCGGGCACCAACAATTTGAAACGCCAGGGTTTCTGAATCGCTGATGCGGTACTCATATTTGCCTTGGTAGTCGTAATATTCCGGTACTGTGGTGAACTCGAAGTCCTCATCATCGAGAAAGTTCTCAATGTAGTACTGGAATAAACTTTGCCGACCGGCGAGGTAAAAACTCTGGTTCTCGCTCAGAGGGGCCTCAACAAACACCCCTGCTTTTAATAAGCTGGCATCGATGACCACTTGGCTACGGTCGTAATAAGGCGAGCGCGATGTCGCTTCGATCACGGCCCCCGTCGCATTGTTGTACTGGGCCGGGAAAGCTGCGGTTTCTAGTTTGAAGTCTTCGACCGTGTTGTCGCTGAGAATGCTGCTGGTATCGGTATGGAAGATATAGCCGACCGGTAAAAAGTCGATCAGATAGGCATTGTCATCAGGAGAGGAGCCGCGCACGGCCGGCTCTGACTCATTGCCACCGCCAAAGGTCACACCCGGCAAACTTTCAATCGCACCCAACGGGTCGTTGCCGGAGCCGGGCAAACGCAATAATTTTTTGGTGGAAATTTCCGTTAGCGGCTCTTTTTCACCGCTGACTTCCACTGTGTCTAAGGTGACGTCGTCTTCTGCGACCACGTTCAGGCTGAGGCCGGCACAGGCCAGCGCCAACAGGGAGCGACGCCAGGGCGGGTGGGCTATGAAGTGTGACATTGTGCTTCCTTCCTAAGAATTTGACCTTCGAATAGGGCGGCAGTCTACCAGCATTAGCTGAATCAATTGTGAACAGTATCGTCATACTGGTAGCGAATCTCGGCATCGATACCGTTACCTGCGCCATCCTGAATATTGGTGAGACCAATGTAGCGCAGCAGACGCTGGTTGTTGAGGTCATAATGCAGTTGAATCGGGTCCAATAACCACGCCAGCCAGCGCGACTGCAGGCGCATTTCCAGTTGCAGCTGTTGCTCGGTGATGGCGGTTGGAATCACCCGAAAAGCGATCACGTCCTGACGAGCAGGGGCAGCAAAATAGAAATCGACCTGCTCGCCTGCCAGCAACGTTGCCCAATGTTGGCGCACAAACTCATCGAAACCGGCATCGATCACCAAAGGTTGGGCGTCTTTATCGATGCGGGTCTGTTCGGCCTTGCCGTTTTCTTGCACCGTCATGACAAAGCCTTGGTCGTAGCTTACTTGCTCGTGATAGTCGCGGCGCAGGTCTTGGAGCAAAAACTCGGGCTGAGTGGCGCCTTGAGTGTACTGATTTTGCTTTTGGGCAATGGCATCGCCGTTGGCGTTGCGATATTCCACCTCACGCTTTACCGGTTGGTTGTTCTCTAACGTGAGTGTGTGATGTTCACTGTACAGCAGCGTGTCAGTACCTGGAGCATAAGCCATGCCCTGATAGGTGAGCGTGGTTTGTGCACTCACCAACATACTGCAACAGAGGCTAAACAGCATGATTAGGCAACGCATTTTTGCTTCTCCTGCCAGCTTAATAAACCCAGTAACAACGCCCAAAAAACAGCGATGGCGATATAGCCTGTCAGTTGAATATCAACTGCGCCTAATTGAGCGCCTGCAAAATAACTCCAGGGTGCGCCTGCTAGCCCCAGCAATGCTGCCCAACCCGGATGGCGCATCAGCCACTCCAGGCTGTGGCGTAACGTAGTAGCAAACGCCAGCCACAATATCATCAGCCAGGGGGGAATTAGCCAGCTGTAGTGCTCAGGGAACTGCAGCCAGCCGACGGCCTGAAACACAGAATCGACGGCGACTCCCAATAATGTAACCCCGGCTAACAACATCAGCTCGCCGGGTTTTAATAGCCAACGGTGCCACAGTATTAATACAGGTAAGGCGGCAAACGCCCATAAATTGCCACCGACCACACACGCCAGCCAGCACAACTGGAAAATCACCAGATTGCCAAAAAACTGCAGGCGTGGCGGAATCACCATGACCACTAGCCCAATTGCCCCAGTACAGGTGGACGGCGATTAAGCGGCTTGGCAAACATAAGGTGCACATCGCCAATCACGCGCTCTGCAAAGCCGCCTTCGCAATAAGCGAAGTAAAAATCCCACAGGCGAATAAAATCATCGTCGTAGCCGAGGCTATTAAGCTCGCTGCGCTGGCTTAAAAAGCGTTCACGCCAGCACGCTAAGGTACGGGCATAATGCGGTGTGATGTCCTCTAGATGAATCATTTTCATATCGCTGGCGCGAGTCATGGCGCTTTGAATGGCGGTCACGCAGGGAATAAAACTGCCTGGGAAGATATAGCGCTTAATAAAGTCGACTTCATTTTTGGCCTGCTCGTAGCGCTGGTCGTCGATGGTAATGGCTTGAATCAGACCGATGCCGTCGTCCTTTAATAGCCGGCTGCAAGTAGCGATGTAGGTATCGAGATATTGATGGCCAACGGCTTCGATCATTTCAATCGATACTAACTTGTCGTATTGGCCGGTGAGGTCGCGATAGTCCTCTAACAGCAGGGTGATTTTTTGCTCCAACCCTTCTTCGGCAATGCGGCGTTTGGCCCAATCATATTGCTGCTGCGATATCGTGGTGGTGGTGACATGGCAGCCATAATGTTTGGCTGCGTGAATGGCCATGCCGCCCCAGCCTGTGCCGATTTCCACCAAATGATCATCAGCGGTTAATTGCAGCTTTTGGCAAATGCGGTCGAGTTTATACACCGATGCCTGTTCCAAGGTGGCGTCGTCGCTGGGAAAAATGGCGCTGGAATACATCATGGTCGGGTCGAGAAAGCGCTCGAACATGTCGTTGCCCAAGTCATAGTGGGCGGCAATATTACGGCGCGAGCCTTTGGCAGTGTTGCGGTTGAGGCTATGAAAGCCCTTGAGCATCCATTTGCCCAGGGTTGCCCAGCCGCCATCAATGTTATCCACCACGTCTTTGTTGCGCGCTAAAAGCCGAATGAGTTTGGGCAAGTCATCGCAGTGCCAATCGCCGGTCATGTAGGCTTCACCAGCGCCCACGCTGCCGGTCAAGGCGATGGAGCGATAGGCTTCAAAATCCTCGATAACAATGCTGGCCTGTAGCTCAGGGTGTGGCTGGCCAAATTCATGGCATTGCTCGCCTTCATAAATACGCAGTTGCCCAGTGTGCAGGTGTTCCAAGGTTTTAAATAAACCGCTACGACATAAGCGGTCGAGCCAATGCATTGAGTCGGGGCTGGCCGTCATGGTTTTCATCAGATGCTCTCCTGCCGGTTGTCTGCATGCTGGCGCTTGCGAGCCTGCTGCCAATCGTGCTGTGGTTGATTGTGGGGGTGCGAATAAAAGGGGGCTTTTTTCAGCCATAAACGCAGGGCATTCCAATAAATGCCCCAGAAGACTTTGGCGGTCATTAACGGATAGCGCCTTAATACCTTGCTCATATTAGCGCGGCTGAAGTCATGGCGCTGGAGCATTAAAGTGGCATCAAAATCTTTGCGCTCTTGCTGGTAGGTTTCCATATGAATCAGCAACTGCTCCGCCGGATCTTGCATCACCCAGCGATAACGCATGGTTAATGGGTTAAAGGGCGATACATGAAATACTTTGTCGAACTGATATTCACGTTTGGGCTGTGGGCCATTGTTGTACACCTTGAGGGGCGCCACCGCTTGCTCATGTTGGCAAGATTCGCTGGTAAGCGTGTAGTGATGACGCTCATCCCAGGGGGTATTGGTGATTTCTGCCAGCACACCTGCCAGGCTGCCGTCTTGACGATAACCGTAATAAAAACTGACAGGGTTAATTAAATAGCCGAAATAGCGCAAGTTGGTGAGCAAGCAAACGCGCTCTACGCTTTCACCGCTTTCCTGACGAAAAGCCGCTTGAATATGACGCTTTAAATCAGTACCACTGTTGTTGCTAGATTGCTCGGCAGCAAAATAGTCACTGCGTTTAAAGCGCGCCAGCGCCGGTTTGTGTGCCGACCAAAGCGGATGCTGCGCCATGACGTGATCGACTTCATCCAGGTCGAGCATCACCATAAATACATCGTAACCGAGCTGGTGCGTGACCGGTGCAAACCGCCGATGTCGCACTTGACCCAGATACAGGGCGCTGTTCACAGGCTTACTCCCAGACGCTCCGTCACACGCAATGCACTGCGCACACCGTCTTCGTGAAAGCCATTAAACCAGTAAGCACCGCAATAATGGGTGCGATTCACACCACTGATTTCATCATGGCGTTGCTGTGCTGCCATACCCTCTAAAGTAAATACCGGGTGGGCATAGCGGAATTGGCGGATAATTTTTTCTGGGTTGATATCTTCGGTTTTATTCAGCGTAACGCAAAAGTGCTCCGGCGCGTCGTCGAAGTTCTGTAACCGGTTCATATAGTAGGTTACGGCAACGGCATCGCGTTGGCCGTGGGTTTTGGTATCGATATGATAATTCCACGCCGCCCAGGCACCTTGGCGGCGCGGTAAGATGCTGGCGTCCGTGTGCAAGACCACGTCGTTCATTTTATAAGGAATCGCCGCCAGAATTTGCTGCTCTTCCAGGCTTGGTGCACTGAGCATGGATAAAGCCTGATCGCTATGGCAAGCAAGAATCACCTGGTCGAACTGCTCGCTACCACGGGGCGATGTAATCAGCACATGGTCCGGATGGCGCTCAATGTTATGCACAGGCTCGTTTAGCCAGAAACGTTCAGGGCCAACCTCTTGTTGAATGCGCTCAACATACGTACGCGAACCGCCGGAAATCACCCGCCATTGTGGGCGATCATCGACACTGAGCATGCCGTGGTTATTAAAGAAGCGCACAAAAAAATACAGTGGAAACTGCATCATCATGTCTTCGCTGGCAGACCAAACCGCAGCCCCCATCGGCACTATGTAGTAGCGGCGAAAATAATCGCCATAGTTTTTGCGCTGTAAATAACTGCCTAGGGTTTCGCTTTGCCCAAGCTCGTTGCGCTCCAGTTCGGCGCGGGTTTCGCGGTTAAAGCGTAAAATATCGCGAATCATGCCCCAGAATTTAGGGTTGAGCAGGTTGCTGCGCTTAGCAAACAGCGAGTTCAGATCATGGCCGTTGTATTCCATGTCGGTTTGCTCGCACTTCACACTGAAGCTCATATCAGAGGCTTCACTGGCGACACCTAAGCGATCCATTAATTGAATGAAATTTGGGTAGGTCCAGTCGTTGAATACGATAAAGCCGGTATTGACTGGGTAGCTCTGCTGCCCCAGCGTGACATCTGTGGTTTGGGTATGGCCACCGAGGTAGTCATTGGCTTCATACACCACGACGTCGTACTGGTCCTTGAGTAAATAAGCACAGGTCAGGCCGGCGATGCCGGAGCCGACAATGGCAAGGCGTTGGCGTTGCTGGGTCATGATTGAGAACCTTGTGATTGGCGGGACATCCGAGTGGTGAGCTTAAGCCGCAGGGCCGGCGGTAAACATCCCAGTAGTTTCAATAAAACGGTAAAGCGCTTAGGAAAATGAATGGCAAAGCGACGCTGTTCTAAGCCTTGAATAATGCGCAGCGCGGCTTCTTCAGCGCTGATCATCATGGGCATATCAAAATCGTTTTGATCCGTTAACGGCGTTTTAACAAAGCCTGGCAATATCACAGAAACATCCATGCCAAGGGGGGCTAAATCGGCACGCATGCTCTCCATAAAATAATTAACGGCCGCTTTACTGGCACCATAGGCTTGGGCTCTGGGCATGGCGAGCCAGGTAGAGCTGCTGCTAACGGCCACTAAATAACCGCGCTGGCTTTGCCGCAACAGCGGCAAGGCTGCTTCGACACTTCGGGTAAGGCCAAAAAAGTTGGTGTTCATTACCCGCTCAATTAACTGCGCATCAAACTCGCTGACATCGACATATTCACACGTGCCGGCGTTGGCAATTAACGTATCCAAACCGCCGTGCTGCTCGATCACCGAGCGCGCATGGGCCAGTGAGTCCGAGTCGGTCACGTCGGCACTGATGGCGGTCACGTTACCGAAAGGCTCAGCCAAGTGGGCCAACTTATCAGCATTGCGGGCGCTGATAAATAAATGCTGGCAGCGTGGTTGCAAGGCGCGCGCTAAGGCCTCGCCAATGCCACTGGAGGCGCCGGTAAGCCAAATACGTTGTTGCATTAAAGGCAAATTGCTCATGCTGCCATCCTCCGTTTTAACCAGCGGATCATGCGCCCGAACAGAGGTAAGTGCTGGTAAAGCATTTGTCCGGCGTCGAAATAGTCACGGTGATAAATAATGGCGTCGTCCTTGATGCGCAGCTCGCTCAAACCATCCACCAGCACCGGGCGACCACGATTAATGCGCGGGTGTATGTACTGCATTTGCCAGCTCATCACCAAGCTGTCACCACTGTGCCACTGCTGTAAAAACTGGAAGTCGATGGCGCTGACGTTTTCATACAGACCGACGAAATAATCGGTCAGGTCGCTGATGCCGCAGATATGATGAAACGGATCAATAAACTCGATATCCGGGTGATAGCAACGCAGCAGTGCTTCGCGATTCACGTTGTCGCGATCCATGCTTTTATACAGCGCCTGAAAACGCTCAGGCACGGACAATAGCTGCGGAGGCGTCATAAGGCACCGTCCTCTGTTTTGTTTGGAGGAACAACAGAGGTTGTTGGCGCTTGGCCACGGCCTTCGGCCAAAACTTTGGCGGGCACTGGGTTGAGATCGTAAACAATGCCCAGCCAACTCATGACTTTAAGCACATAGTAAGTAATATCGACCTCCCACCAGTAAAAACCTTGGCGTGCAGACACGGCCCAACGGTGGTGGTTGTTATGCCAGCCTTCGCCCAGCGTTAATAGCGCCAAAAAACCATTATTGCGGCTTTGGTCTTTGGTGTTAAAACGCCGCTTTCCCCAAATATGGCCGAGGGAGTTAATGGTTACCGTAGAATGGAACAGCAACACGGTGGAGATAAAAAATCCCCACACCACCAACTGCAAACCCGAGGTATTTAACCCAGGTGCCCAAGCGGCCAATATTTCGCCAGTGATAAACAGCAAGACCACCAACAAAAATGGCGCAAAGCTGTCGTAGCGATCTAGCCAGACTAACTCTGGGTAGCGAGCAAAATCTTTAATGCGATGCCATTGCGTTTTAAAGCTGGCATCGCAGGTAAACCAGCCAACATGACTCCACCAAAAACCGCGTTGCACCGGCGAGTGCAGATCGTCTTCAGTATCTGAGTGATGATGATGGGCACGGTGGTGAGCCGCCCACCACAACGGCCCACGCTGGGCCGACATATTGCCTAATAGAGCAAAGACAAACTGCCAACCACGACTGGTTTTATAAGCCCGGTGGGAAAAATAACGATGATAAAACGCGGTAATGGCAAATAAACGCAGCCAATACAGCGCTAAGCACACGACGATGGCAGTGGTGCTAACGGGCAGTAAAAAAGCCACCAAGCAGGCCAAATGCAGGAACATAAAGGGCACGACTCGCACCCAATTAAAGCGAGTGCTGGTCATGGCTTCGTCGCTGCCGGCGTGGGAGTCGACCCAGCGTAAAATATTGCGCCACGGACTGAAACTTGCGTTGCTCATGCGATCTCTCACTCAATCAATGAGGGTTGCACCGCAGAGTCGGTCGCGGTGGTGTTTTGTTTAACATCAGTGTCTTGTTTAAAGGCATCCAGAGCGCGTTGGCGGGCAAACTTATGCTCGACAATGGGCTGTGGATAACGTCTTTGCTGGCGCTGCAGCGCATTGGGCTGATGGCGGTCACGCGCTGGCAGTGGCGTTAGCTCGGGCACATAGCGGCAAATAAACTGGCCATCTGGGTCAAAGCGCTGCGACTGGGTGGTGGGGTTAAAAATGCGAAAATAGGGTGCACCATCGGCTCCGGTCGATGCGCTCCATTGCCAACCGCCATTGTTTGAGGCTAAGTCGGCATCCACCAAATGGTGATTAAAAAAGGCTTCGCCACGGCGCCAGTCAATTAATAAATGCTTGCTTAAAAACATCGCGCTGATCATGCGTAGGCGATTGTGCATCCAACCGGTGGCCACCAGCTGGCGTTGTGCAGCATCAACAATGGGGTAGCCAGTGTTGCCTTCACACCAGGCTTGAAAATCACGCTCGGCTGCATCGCCCTGGCGCCAGGCCACGTGATCAAATTCGGCTTTAAAGTTTTGGTGCTTGCACAGGTGGGGAAAGGCCACCAATAAATGCCGGTAGAATTCGCGCCAAATTAACTCGTTAATCCAGCCTGCTAGGCCTGGCTCGCCGCCACTGAGCTGGCACGCATTTTTTTGCCAAGCGCTATAAAGGCATTGGCGTGGTGATAGCAGTCCTAAAGCGAGGGCATAAGACAAAGCACTGGTGCCAGGCTTGGCCGGAAAATCGCGCTCATCGGCGTAATAAAGTACCTGTTGATCGAGAAAATCCTCCAGTCGCTGATGCACACTGGCTTCATCACAGGGCCAGAGCTCATCGTCACTGGCCTCGGGCAATGCTTGCCAGCTACTTAGCGCTTGCTGTTGCTCTGCTGTGAGCGGGGCCTGTGCCTCGGGGGCTGGCAAAGGTGGTTGTTTGTGGCTTTCAAATGCTTGCCACCAGGCGCGTTTAAAAGGCGAATACACTTTAAACGGTTGCTGCTGGCGAGTGAGTACTTCACCGGGCGGCACAATGCATTGATCGTGAAACTTATTCACGGCTATGCCTTGTTGCTGACACCAGCGTTGCAGCTCAATGTCGCGTTTGCGCTCGTTGACTTCGTATTCAATATTAAAATTCAGTGCCGCTACCGACAGGTCGTGCTGTCCCAGCTGGCTGATAAGCTGCTGTAAATCTGTGAGGCTGTGCGCAAAATCCGTGCTGTTCAGTACCAGCAGGGGAATATTTAACGTCGCTAATTGCTGTTGCAGCGCGTGCAGGCTATTGATCAGCAACTGCCATTTGCGTGGTCCCAAACCATGTTGTTGCCATTGCTCGGGTGTCAGACAGGTAACGGCCACCACCGGCTGTTGCTGCTGACAGGCATGGTACAAGGCAGGGTTGTCATGAATTCGCATGTCCATGCGAAACCACACCAGCTGCGTCACGATAAACCTCCAAGGGTTGTTATAAAGCGTTGAACTTGCTTGCCCAGTGACTCGGGCAAGCGATGAATATGATCGTCATCTTGAATGACATAAGGCACGGCACCGGATAAAAAAATTCCCGCCGACAAAGCCGACAATGTGCTGGCCCACTGTTTGCCCTCACTGATGTTGCAAGGGTGAAAATGCAGCCACAGGCGTTCACTGGCAAGGCTGGTCAGTGCCAGACCAATGTCAGACGGGCTGAGTTTTGGCCCAAAATAATGCACATGAAACGCCGCCGCGCCGAGGGCATAGGCACAGGCTAATAACTCCAACTCAGCGTCTTCATGGTTGGTGGCCAACAGCAACGCTGGGCCATCGTTATTTTTTTGTTGATGCTGCACCAAGGCATACAGTTTGCGCCGCAATAAATGTTCAAATGAGCGCGCTAATAAGGGCTGCTCATGTTGGCTACGCACATGCTGCAACACAGGTAGCAAACAGCGTTCGTAATACACCGCCATCGGGTAGCAAGCGAGGCCATCCGTCCACAGTTGATCTAAACGCTCACTGTCGAGGTTAGTCGCTGCGCTGATCATCTGCTGCTGCAATTGCTGCCAGTTGTCGCTGTGATCTTGCTGGGGCGGCGGCGTGTCTTTAATCAGCAGCTTTACTTGGCGAATCGGGTAGCCCTGCTCCAGCCAATAAAGAATGTTTTTGACTCGACCAATGTGCTCATCGTTGTACATGCGATGGCCCTTGGCGGTGCGCTGCGGTTTGATGATGCCGTAGCGCCGCTCCCAAGCGCGCAATGTGACCGGGTTTACGCCGGTTAAGCGGGCAAACTCACGAATCGGGTAAGCTTCGCTCATAGCCGATTCCTTAACCCCAACTCATACGGATGTGGATTGAGGTAAACCTGAGCTCGGGCGTAAGCGTTGGCCTCTTCATGGTGGTTTAAATGATGCTTGAGCAAAGTGAGCGGCACGACTAAGGGCACAATGCCGAGGCGATAGTCCTCGATAATGGCGGTGAGCTCGCGCTTATCTTCATCACTGAGCAAATGCTTCAAATAGCCCTGCAAATGCATCAATGTGTTGGTGTGCATTTTTCGACTGGCAGGTTTTGCTAGGGCGGCCATTAGCTGGCTGAAGTATTCATCGGCAATGTCGTTAATGGGCGCGGCTTTTAGATCGGCCAATAAACGGCCCATGCTCTTGTAGTGCACCGCACTGTGCGCCATCACTAAATATTTGTAGCGCGAGTGAAAGTCGATCAAGTCATGCGCGCCAATGGGCTGGGCACGCAGTTGCTGCCACTCGTGGTAGGTAAACACCCGCACCATAAAGTTTTCCAGCAAGCCGGCATCGTTTAGGCGGCCGGCCTCTTCTACTGGCAGTAACGGATTTTGCTCACAGAAATGCTTGGCATAAATGCCACGGGTGGTGCCTTCGGGGTGGCCATTGGCAAGGTAGCGCTTAACGCCAAACAGCCCACAGCTGGGCGATTTTTGCATAAAAATATAGCCACACAACTGCTGTTTTTGACCTTGCTCACGGCCGTATTCAGCCAAGGCATCGGTAACGTCTAATTCTGGGTTATCGGTGCCAATGGCGCGCACGTTGGTGTCATCCGGTGTGGTGGTGGCCAAACGAATTGGTTCGCGCGGTGTGCCCATGCCAATGGCGACTTCAGGGCACAGTGGCCGAAAGTCGAAATAACGGCTCAATACGTCGGTGCAAAAGCGCGAACGCTTGTGCGAACCGTTAAAGCGAACCGATTGACCCATCAAGCAAGCACTGATGCCCACTGGGATGCGTTGGCTGGGCAAACGACTGTTTGTCTGAGCGGACTGTGCCATAGCTGTATAACCTGTGATTCAGACTTGTATAGGATTAGTCTGGCTCAAAGAAGTTCGACACGTCAATATAATTTGTACAGATGAATCGTATTTTGTATAAGGAAAGGTAAAGCCTCTGTCTAAGGTGTATAAGTCAGCAGGCTGTCGAGTATGGGCTAACTGCGGGCAGAGCGTTGCCCGCGGCAAGAAACATAGGGGTTGAAAGCTTTAGGCGTTCTGGCCTTGCACGTGACGCGTCACCACTTGGCTGATGGCATCGCTGACTTCGGGCTCAAGACCCACTGGCGGGTGTAGCTCGATGCTCACCTCTGGGTATTGGCTCATTAGGTCTGCAATCATGGCTGGCACGTCGCGGCGCAGGTGACGGCCGGCGGCAAAAAACAGCGGCAGCACGTCAATGTCGGTGGCGCCAGCGGCGGCGAGTTCTGCAACCTGGCTGGCCAGATCGGGTTGCGCCAGCTCCATGTAGGCCAGACGTACTTCTGTATCGGTGGGCAGTTGCTGGCAAATGCGCTGACGCAGTTGCTCGAACGGTGCCAGCCAGTTGGGGTCGCTGCTGCCGTGGGCTAATAAAATTGATGCTCGCATGCCTTACTCCAAAAAGGTGTTGATGTCGTTACCGGCCTGACGACCACTGAGCCAGGCGCCTTCAATCGCGCCACTGTGGCACCAGTCGCCGCACACACTGAGGCGCCTTTGGGGATCGCTCAAGGCACCGCGCTGCAGCGGCTCGGCGGCAATGGCATACAGCCAGCGATGCAACCACTGTTCTGTGGCGCGCGGTATCTGCAACTGCAATGCCTGTGCGAAGGCCGTTGTTAACTCCTGCTGCACCAGCTCGCGCGGGTGCTCCAGCCGCTGTTGGCTCCAGTGATGATTGGCCTGAATGACCCAGGTCTCGTGTGCGTCGCGCTGCGGTTTGCTGTTATTGCGCGCCAGCCAACCGATGGCGCCGTGCTTAACAAAGGCGGCATCGATGGCGGTGTCTAACGGTTGCTCGAATGCCAGTAATAAGGTCCAGCACGGCAGCATCTCAACCTGACACTGCTGTTGCAGTTGCGGGCTGTCACCTAGGAGGGGCTGGGCCTGGGCCGGCGGCAAGTTAACAATCAGGGCATCAAACGGGCCGTGACACTGCTGCTCATCATCGTGCAAATACCACTGCTGCTGATCATGCTGGCAGCGCACGATGCGAGTGGAAGTGGCGAACTCATCGGCGCAGGCTACCAGTTGGCGGCTGAGCGCCGTCATACGGTTCACGCTGACAAAGCGCTCCACCTCATCGGGCGATGGCCGTGCGCCGGCACTGTCGATCACCCAAGGCGCCACCGGCCACGGCTCGATCCAGCCTTGTTGCTGCCACTGCTGCAGTTGTTGAGCAAAGGCATCGGTGTGGCTGCGCATAAACTGGGCGCCCATGTCCCAACTGGCGTTGCCTACTTTTTTACTGGCCAGACGGCCACCTGAACCGCGGCTTTTATCAAACACAGTGACGTGATGTCCTTGCTGCTTTAACGCTTGCAGGGCGGTCAGGCCGGCCATGCCGGCGCCGACGATGGCGATGCTTGCCATGAAAATCTCCGGATTTGGCGGTTGTAGCAGTGTTTAAGGGTGCAATGTACCAAAAAACAGTGACGCTTCCTGTACAAAAATTCAAATGATCGTTTGAATTTTTATTGTACCCTTCGCTGGTCTTATGTATAACTGTTGTATAAATAAGTATTTGTACGTTGTGGATGGGTCGAGCTTGCCTGATCACAACGGCCAAATCCGCAAGCAATCGGCAAAAAGGTGAAGCAGATGAACTACCAAGCCCCGTTACGTGACATGCAATTTGTGTTGTACGAACTGCTGCAAGGTGACCAAGTGTTGCCGGCACTGCCTGGCTACGAAGATGCGACTCGCGAAATTATGGACGCCATGCTGAACGAAGGCGCTAAGCTGGCCGAAAACGTGATGGCACCGCTAAATGAAAGCGGTGATCGTGAGGGCTGTCAGTACGACCCAGACAGCAAAACCGTGACCACACCCAAAGGGTTTAAAGAAGCCTACCAGCAGTTTGCTGAAAACGGCTGGACGGCATTGGCATCGCCGGTGGAATACGGCGGTCAGGGCCTGCCGCATACCCTTAATACCATTGCCGAAGAAATGGTGTGCTCAGCCAATTTATCGCTGGGCATGTATCCGGGCCTGACCCACGGCGCCATTAATGCGCTAACCAGTTACGGCAGCGATGAGTTAAAAGAGCAATATCTGCCCAAACTGATCAGTGGTGAATGGACCGGCACCATGTGCCTGACTGAGCCACACTGCGGCACAGACTTGGGCCTGATTCGCACCAAAGCCGAGCCCAATGCCGATGGCAGCTACGCCATTACCGGCACCAAGATCTGGATCACCGGCGGCGAGCACGATTTGGTCGACAACATTGTGCACCTGGTGCTGGCCAAGCTGCCCGATGCACCGGCTGGCTCCAAGGGTATTTCTCTGTTTTTGGTGCCCAAAGTGCTGCCCGATGGCAGTCGTAACCCAGCCTTTTGCGGCGGGCTGGAACACAAAATGGGCATTAAAGGTTCAGCCACTTGTGTGATGAATTTTGAAGGCGCTCAGGGTTGGCTGATTGGCGAGCCGCACAAAGGCTTGCAAGCCATGTTTGTGATGATGAACAGCGCCCGCTTGATGGTTGGCCTACAAGGCTTAGGCGTGGCCGAAGCGGCCTATCAAACGTCCTTGGCGTTTGCCAAAGAGCGCCGTCAAAGCCGCTCGCTGGCAGGCCCACAAGAGCCGGACCAAGTGGCGGATAACATTCTGGTCCACCCGGATGTACGGCGCATGGTGTTGCGTCAGAAAGCCACCATTGAAGGCGGCCGGGCGTTGGCCTATTTCGCTGCCATGCAGATCGACATTGCCCACAAAGCCGAAGGTGCCGAGGAACGTGAGCAAGCCGATGACCTGGTGCAACTGTTGACGCCGGTGATCAAAGCCTACCTAACCGACGAAGGTTTCTTCTGCGCCAACGACGGTTTGCAGCTGATGGGCGGCAATGGCTACACCCAGGATTGGCCGATCGAGCAGTTGGTGCGCGATGCACGCATTACCCGTATTTATGAGGGCACCAACGGTATTCAGGCGTTGGACTTAGTGGGGCGCAAACTGGGCATGCACGGCGGCCGCGCCATTAAGCGTTTGTTTGCCATGTTGGATCAATACATCCAGCAACAAACAGATGCCCCGCACGCCGAAGCAGTAAAAGCCAGCACTGCACGTTTGCAAAAAGCCACCATGTGGCTGATGCAAAATGGCATGCAGGATCGCGAGCAAGCCGGCGCCGTGGCCACGCCTTACCTGCGTTTGATGGCGCTCACCATGATGGCGTATTTCTGGAGCCGCATGGCGATGACAGCGCAGCAAGCGCTGGACAACGGCAGCACAGAAACGGACTTTTATCAGGCTAAGCTGTTTAGCGCCGACTTTTTCTTTGCCAAACTGTTGCCTCAGGCCGAGGCCTTGATGGCAGACATTGAGTCCGGCAAAGACAGCGTGATGGCGATGACCGCCGATATGATGTGAGTCCGGAGGGGCGTATGAGCAAGAACATATTAATCACAGGTGGCACCGGCTTTATTGGTCAGCAATTGGTAGACCAGTGGCTGCAGAACGACCACCAAATCACTGTGTTCAGCCGTCGCCCCGAGTGGGTTGCCCAACGTTGGGGTGGGCGTGTGACCGCCGCCAACACCCTGGCGCAGCTGGGTGAGCGCTATCACTGGCTGATTAACTTAGCCGGCGAGGGCATCGCCGATCAGCGCTGGAGTGAGGCGCGCAAGCAAGTATTGCGCGCTTCGCGCATCGACTTTACCCGCGATTTGGCCGATTGGGCGGCCAGTAGTGAACAGCAGTTTGAATGCGTCATCAGCGGCTCGGCCGTTGGTTATTACGGCCGCTTGAGCGGCTCGGCTGAGCAGCAAACCGTAACCGAACAAAGCCATGCCGGGCAGGATTACGCTGCCCGCTTGTGCCAAGACTGGGAACACGCGGCAAAGGCGCTTGCCCCGCGCACACAGCGCCTAATTACCGTGCGCACTGGCTTGGTATTAGGCCCGCGTGGTGGCATGTTGCAGCGCATGTGGTTGCCGTTTTATTTAGGGCTAGGTGGCCCGATTGGCAGCGGTGGGCAGTACATGCCGTGGATTCATCGTCACGATTATTGCCGCGCCATTCACTGGTTGCTCGACAGCGAAGCGCAAGGCGCCTTTAACCTCACGGCCCCTGAGCCTGTCACCAATCGTGAGTTCAGCCGCACGCTGGCTGGCACTATGAAGCGGCCGGCCATTTTGCCGATGCCAACGCCCATGGCCAAACTGGCGTTTGGTGAAATGAGTGATCTGCTGCTTTTTGGTCAGCGCGCTTTACCTGAGCGGCTGTTAGAAAGTAATTTTGCCTTTGATTTCCCGTCCCTAGCGCCTGCCATACAAGACATACGCACACGTTGGTAGCGCGCATGGCCGTCTGCCAAGTTTTTGTTGGTTTTTATATCAATAAAAACTGGCGCTTTTCTCTCAGTGACATTCCTTTCAGTTGTGCCTGTTTTGGGCTGTTCGTTTGTACAGTGGCTATTTTTTGACAGGAGAGCGGCTGGTGGCGATACTAAACGCCTGTTTTTACGTCAAATATTTATCGTCGCCTTGATTGGTTCACGGCTCTGTAGTTTTCTGTTATCCACAATTGATATGGGCTCAGCTTGCGACTAGAACTAATAGTGCAATGCCGCTTATATAGGTGTGAGTTATGAGCATCAGCAAACCAACCTTGGCCTCGCCCTTGTATGAATTCGACTTGGGATACCAGGTAACATATGTCAATTACAGTCGCGCAAATGAGCTGGTGGATGCTCAGCTAATACTCACCATGGAACGTGGACATGAGCGCAAAACCTTCGTGTTTTCACAACCACAATTTAATGACGTAGATCGCAATTTAGTCTCCAGTCATGGCGTTTACATCGCCACCATTAAAAGCTCGCCTTTGGCGCCCAACCGCATTGAGGTGGGCGACGTAGACGGAGGATTCGCCTACTTCACCGCCAGAAGCGTACGCAACATTACTCCAACGGCCTGACCCCTACGGGCTGGTCCGGCCACAGCACCCTCAAGCGGCTTAGGCCGCTTTTTTTATGCCTATTTTTTGTCGTTTAGGCTAAGTGTTACGTTGGCAGAAAAATGAGCAAAGAAAAACGGATGCATGATTTCGCGCTGCCGCCCATGCAGTGCTGGAGTGTGTACATTGGCATTGCTGTTATTGCCTGCATTGGTTTGGGGCCTTGGTTCGAGGTATTGGTTCGAGGTATTGGAGCCTAAATCAGCGACCGACGGCAAACCCGCCATGCGGTGCGACGTAATTTCCCGGTATTGGGTCGTTTTCGCTATGTGTTTGAGCATTTAGGCGAGTTTTTCCGGCAGTATTTTTTTGCCATGGACCGTGAAGAAATGCCCTTTAACCGCGCCGAGCGTGGCTGGGCCTATAAAGCCGCGAAAAAAGTCGATACCACCGTCGCCTTTGGCTCGACCCGCAGGCTCGATGTGCCTAGCACCGTGATGTTTGTGAATAGCCCATTTCCGGCATTAAAAAAGACTGTGCTGAGCCTTCTGCTTGAGGAAACCTTTGAATAATTCGGTGCCCGCTCTGGATCGTCAGAGGGCTACAGGTCACGAGGCCGGTTTGCCGCTCTAACCCGCTACGGCAAAAATCGGCAACACAGCGCTGGAGTTCTCTGGCTCTCCTCATTGGGTGAGAGCAGCAGAGCTGGGCAGAATTATTCAAAGATTCCCAGTAAGTGAACTGTATGGCAGCCGTGAGTTTACCCGGGCGAGCCACTAGAGCTGGACGACTGAAGGAATTGCTTTAATATACTCTCTGTATAGGTGTTGTATAAATTGGAGCCGCCCATGAGTATCACCATGAATCAGGTCCGTCAGCTGTCACAGATTGATAAAGTCGTGATTCACTCCCTCGACCTGTGTTTGTACCAGGTATCTGTGTGGGTCAACGGCGAAGAGCAGTACGTGACCGACAGCAAAGGCAAACTGCTGCGCTCGTTCAACCTGCTGAACTTGCAAACCCTGTTCGAAGGCTTGCCCGTGACACAAATGGTGTTGCGCCAGCAAAGCGCCTACGACGAAATGGTCGGCCAACCGAGCCGCGAGCACAGCAATGCGCTGGAAGTGCCGCTAAGCAATAACAGCGTGGGGCGGCCGCTGACATTGCAGTAAGGGTGGGCAGTTACGCCAGCTGAGGCGGCCTACTAGGGTGAAGAAAACCTCGGCGTAAAACTGAGGGTTCCGCCGTGCAGCGCAGAGTTCAGTCATTGATGACTGACCCTACTGGGGCAAAAGGTCCAACGGGCTGGTGGTGCCAGCAAAATGCTGTCCTAGAACATGGGTATAAATTTGCGTGGTGGATACATCGTTGTGACCTAGCAGTTCCTGCACGGTGCGAATATCTCGCCCCGAGCGTAACAGCTCAGTGGCAAAGCTATGCCGAAAAGTGTGGCAGGTGATGCGCTTGGCAGACAGTCCTGCTTGGTGCACAGATCTTTTTAACGCTTTTCTCGGGACTGAAGCATCTAAGTGGTGGCGGCATATGATGTTGCTGGTGGGATGGCGGCATAGTCCGCTCGATGGAAACAAAAACATCCAAGCGGGTTCACGGTAGGCTGAGGGGTACTTCTTGCCCAAGGCGTCAGGCAAAGAGGGTCCGATTCCTTGAGTGTTGTCGCTGGCTTGCAGGGCGATGGCTTTCTGCACATAGTCATCACATAGCGCTGTCAAGCTATTGGCCAGCAAGGTGACTCTATCTTTACGGCCTTTGCCATCAAAAACCGTCAGTGTGCTCGCTTCAAAGTTCAAATCTTTAATGCGAAGCCGCAAGCATTCCGAAATACGTAACCCAGAACCGTAAAGCAAAGAGAAAATCAGCCGCTCGCGCGGTTGGGAATGAGCAAGTATTTGGCCCACCTCCTTGGAGTTGAGGACAGTAGGTAGGTGCTTCGGGCGGCTTGCCAAAGTAAAACCCAATTCCCCCAATGGCTGGCCGAGAAACTTGTTGTACAAAAAGGCGAAAGAATTGAGCGCGACACGCTGAGTATTGGCGGTAATATCACGCTGATTCGCTAGGTAACTAAGAAACTGCATAACATGCGGAGCGCCAAGCTCTGATGGGTGCTGCAAGCGGTGAAAGCGAATATAGAATCGAATCCAGTACAGGTAGGTATGCTCAGTGCGAATGCTGTAGTCACGAAGCCGCATATATTGGCGAATTTCTTGGATGAACTTGCTCTTGGCCATCGCGCTCACCTGAATGTAAAGATGTGCTGTTTAAATATACAGTATATCTGGAGGTTGGAGGGTATATTGGCACGCTTTCCTGCCTGACTTGCCTGTATTCCCCTGGGGTGGTAGCTTAAACATCTGAAAAATCAGAGGGTTAGCTTTGGGCGCCAGAACTTTGAGGCGTGGATAGTAGGCGAGCACGTTTTTCCAGTAGGGAATGTGAGAAAGAACTGGATATCCAGCGTTAAATCAGTCAGTTGGAAGAGATACCTCGAATGGTTCTAGTTGGAAAAACAGGCACGCACACTACTAAGCTGTTAAATTTTCGAACATGCATTGAGATCTTTGGGTAACTAACGGAAGATACTTTGTGAAAATAATTAAAAAAGTTGAAATTAGCTATTTTAGGTCAGTTTATTCAATAGATTTAAAGAACGTTGATGATCTGAATATTCTGATTGGTGGTAATGACAGTGGGAAGTCAAATATACTAAAGTCTCTTAATCTTTTTTTTAATAACAAGACCGAACTAGGGCAAGACTATTACTTTTCAGATGACCTTACGAGAAAAAGAGAACAAGAGGCTCGCGATACGAAAGGGCGTGCAACTATATGGATCAAGGTTCATTTCTATAATTTTTTAAATTGGAAATCACTCCCAAAAGAGTTTGTAATCAAGAAAGTCTGGAACCGCTATGCAGCTGAGCCAGAGGTAACATACCCTAAAGGCCTGCCCTCGACAGCAATTGCTAGATTTTTGAATAAGATATCTTTCCACTATGTACCCGCTGTACGTGGCAGAGATATATTTAGCCACTACTTGGCATTACTTCATGATGCTCTACTTGAAGATGAGAAAGCCGGATTGATTACGTCAACTGACGAGTTGATGAATACTTTGAATGATAGCACTCAGGATATGAGTGAGAGGATTAAAGAAGGAGTAGGTATAGAGAGTAGTATACAACCCCCTACAAACTTGCGAGTACTATTCAACGCATTAGATTTCTCAACAGGGTATGGTGATCACAGTGTCCCTCTTCAAAAACGAGGTGATGGAATACAAAGTAGACATATTCCCTATATTCTAGACTTCATTGCTAAGCATACAAACACACACCACATATGGGCTTATGAGGAACCGGAAACATCTTTGGAACTTGGTCCGGCTTTTGAGCTTGCGGAACAGTTCAAGGAGGAATTTTGCGAAGAGAACCAAATTTTTCTGACTACTCACTCTCCTGCGTTTTATGATTTGTCTGGAAATCATGTGTCTAAATGGCATGTGTTTCAAAGGGAATTGGAGAGCGGTAACGAAACTCAAGCTAAAAAAGTATCTTCAGAAGACATATTAGATCGTAAACTAGGTGTTGCGGCATTGGTAGCCGGTCGCGCAAGAGAAGCGTATGACCAAATACGAGAATTAACGACTACAGTAAGAAGATTAGATGCCGAGCTGGTGCAACATGCAATCCCTCATGTGATTGTTGAAGGTGTTACTGATAAAACAATTATGGAGGCGGCATTCTGTAAGCTATACCCGAATGATGAAGATTTTTGTGAGTTCTTACATGCAGGTGGAGCTACTAATATCCCACCCTACCTTAAGTCAGTGAAGGTACTTTCAAAAGAATTCTCGCATGCCGTTATCGGATTATTTGATAGAGACCAAGAAGGCAGAAAGCAACTAAGAGACTTCTCTTCCAGTGGGAATATCGATGGAACCGAGTTCTTTGAAATTTGTTCAGAACGCAAACTCTATGCTGGGTTACTGCCCCTGCCTGAAGTGCTTCGTAAAATTGAACTAGATGTTAAAAATAACCTAAGTCAGGATATCAATTTACCTGTACCAATTGAGTTTATGTTTCCTCCTGAGGTTGTAAATCAAGCATTAGGTGAAGGAGTCATTGAGCTTGAAGATCGCATAGCCAAAGCAAATGACCCTGAGCTTCCTACTATTGTCAATCTAAGTGATCTCTATTCAAATCATCTCCCAGAGGGACGTGAGTACCTAGCCAAAAAAGTTAAAAAAAGCACCAAAACCCGATTTTCAGAATGGGTAACTGACCAGCCATCAGAAGCATTTGAAAATTTCCGGGCAGTTTTCGAGCAGTTAAGAGTAGTGGTTGATGCTGATTAATCAAAATCTAACAAGTCAAAGCACTCGGACGCAGCACCGCTGCGCCGGTGTTTGAGGCGTTATGTGATTTCCAACTAAATCGCAAGATTTTCATTTTCGAGGAACTAAATTTGACAATAATTACTCGTCTGGATTCTCAGGTGATACACAGAAAACTAGGTGGCATTTTAACTATCGGAAATGACGATGTATTTAGAAGCATAGTTAATCTAGGTTCTTTGATGCTAGAAGGTTCAAATTATGAAACACTTTCAAAACTGGACTACTTGCCTACGATTCTTTTGTATGGTCCTCCCAATACAGGGAAAACAACTATAGTATATCGTTTGTTTGAAACGCTGAAGTCTATTAATAATAATTTAAATTTATACTATATGGATTTTTCATTAGTTATGTCGTCAGAATATGGAGGTACATCAAAAAATGTAGTGTCTGCTTTTGATGATTTGATTTCTGACTGTTCTATTGATGATCCTAAAATTCTATTGGTTGATGAAATTGATCAGTTTTGTATGTCCCGTGATAAAGCAAATGAACATGATGCCTCACGTCGTGCGATGTCTTCGTTTATGTTGGAACTTGATAGGCTTCACCCTTCGAATTTACAGGGGTTGATTGTAGTTGCAATTAGCAATGTTCAAACTATGCTCGATGCAGCCGTAATAAGGCGTTTTAATTTGAAAATTAAGGTTGACGAGCAGTTGGATTTCGAATATTTTAAGGATTATATAAATGAGCTTGAAAGTTTGTTTAATGATCTAAATCTCGAAGGTGAATTAATCAACCTATACGACATTTATAAGCGTAAGAGGCTTACGATTCCTGATGTAAAAGGGTGTTTTAGAGATGCTTTAAGTAGTATTGGCAACATTGAAAAACTATCAAACAGTTGTGTGCTTAAAGCATTTGACAACGCATACAGTTCAGTAGACAACAAACTGGAGTAAAAAGTGAGCAGAGAATTTGAAACAGATGAAGATGAAATGATCTTCCACTTACAGTTACATAGAGACACAATTATTTGGCTGTGTGAGAAGTTTAAAGAGCAAGGGATTAAGCATAAGAGAACTCGTGGCAACACACCTGAAGGCGATATCCTATTAATAAATGAAGAGGATGCCCCTAAAGTAAAAAGCTTAATTCGTCACTATCATAAAGAGTTCAATGGAGGCTAGTATGTCTAAAAATGATACGAAAAAACCTCCTTCCATTGAAGTAAAAACTAACTATGTGCATGCAGGTGTGGTTAGAGATATGTTTAAAAAGCGTGAAAAAGCCGGTGTTATGCCGGTAGGGATGGTAACGACAGACCGGTTTTCCGATCCAGCTAAGAAATTGTTGGATGAGCGTGGTGTAGCA
This sequence comes from Bacterioplanes sanyensis, assembly GCF_014652515.1. Taxonomy (GTDB): domain Bacteria; phylum Pseudomonadota; class Gammaproteobacteria; order Pseudomonadales; family Oceanobacteraceae; genus Bacterioplanes; species Bacterioplanes sanyensis. Next base: position 211,605 of record NZ_BMYY01000006.1, read on the forward strand.
TGGGCTGAAATCCCAGAGTCGGAGATACTGGAATCGGAAAAGAGTGAGAAGGAGTAGGTATGGATATTGAGTTGCTAGAAGTCTCTACAGATGATCAAGTTGTAGAAAGTGAAATCTTTAGCTTTTCATCAGAATTTTTTCTTCGCTTGAGTAATTCGGAGTTTTCTAAACTTGGCGTGTCGGTAAAAAAAGTCGTAAAGGTTGATGGGGAAAGTGTAGATTTTAAGCTATGTGATCTTTCGCCATTTATTAGAGATTCGATTGTTAGGTTTCTGGAAGAGTTGCTCGTAGATGTTGTCACAGAGAGTTTGGATAGGCTTGGTGAGTCCCCATCGAAAGACGAATTCGAAGAATATACATATGATCTGAAAGAACTTACTAGGTTTATTAGAACGCTTAGAATCGCAAGATACACATACTTAAAAAGGGTGGGTTAAATAAATCACATAACAAAGCATTTAAGAGTGATCCTGATCTTGCCCCGCTTTAATGGGCACCAACGTCAAACAGACGAGGTGCCCAATGCCAAAACCCAATCAGCCAAGAAAGACTTGTTTAAGGATCAAACCGTCAGATTTAGCTTGATTGAAGGGTGAGTTCAGGATGTTGCTACCGCCTTGATCTTAGGTAGTGTTCAGAATTCTGTGTCATTTCTTTATCCTATGCAAAAAGAGACGACACATGACCCA
>NZ_BMYY01000007.1:0-94306 GCF_014652515.1 Bacterioplanes sanyensis
ATAAGTGGATGATACGCTCATCTACCCAAAAGTTACATTATTTTCCGCATGGACCACTAGGGCACCTCTGAATAATTCGGTGCCCGCTCTGGATCGCCAGAGGGCTTCAGCTCACGAAGCCGGTTTGCCGCTCTAGCCAGCTACAGCAAAAAACGGCGACACAGAGCTGGAGTTTTCTGGCGCCCCCCTTCGGGCGCGGGCGGCAGGCTTCCATAACGTCGTTGGCGACGTTGAAAAGGGCTGGCCATTTCCTGCCATCACCGCCTTGTTCTGAAAGCCTGCTGCACTCGCGCAGAGTTGTGCAGAATTATTCAGAGGTGCCCTAGATGAAATCACACCAGTGTTTGATTTGCGCATCAGTAATGAGTGGCGCGGCCATGGCATAGGAAAAAGAGTTCTCAGCTGGCTGACCCATTATGTCTTTACTGAAACAGCAAAACATCGACTAGAAGCTCATACCCGTGCCGATAATATCGCCATGCAAAAGGTGCTAGAGTCAGCGGGCTGGACAAAAGAAGCTCATTACCGCCAAGTATGGCCAACCGACGACGGTAGCTTTGTTGATGCTGTTACCTATGCCGTTTTAAAGCAGGATATCCAGCCATAAGCAAGAGCTAAGCAATTACGAATAATTCGCTGCCTGCTCTAGACTTAGAGCACTGCTGCATATTTCTGCACAGCTCTGCGCGGCGTGTCAGGCTTTCAGGCCAAGGCATTTATGGCAGGGAATGGCCAACGCTTTTCAGCAGCAGCAACGACGTTATGAAAGCCTGCCGCCCATGTCATACTGGAAGCGCCAAAGCGGCGCACCGAATTATTCAGAGGTGCCTTTGCACTCCAAAGCCGGTTTGCCGGCAGTATCTGTTAAACTTCCAACTCTATACTGCCATTCTTGTCACCATACACCCACGCTGGAAAGTCGACCATGAGCCAAGAGCAACCCAATAACCCATTGCACGGGTTAACGCTTGAAAAGATTTTACTGCGTTTGCAGGAGCACTACGGCTGGGATGGCCTGCACGCAGAAGTGCAAATCAATTGCTTTCGCAAAGACCCATCCATTAAGTCTTCGCTGAAGTTTTTGCGCCGCACTCAGTGGGCCAGAGACAAGGTGGAAGCCTTGTACATCAGCACTTTCTGCTCATAACTGCACGCCTTCCTCAGCGCAACGTCTCCAGTTTTAACGCCAATGGCTGCCCCAGCCACAAAGCACCATCGGTATGGGCGTGGTAGTCATCATCGGTCACAGGATGCACCAATACACTCAAGCCCTGGCGGTTTTGCTCTAGCCATTGCACCACCTGTTCGCGGTTTTCAGCCGCAAACACCACCTCGAACATAGGCTTAGTATGTGGCCCGACTTCGCGCTCACGCAGGGTTGAGATGCGCGCACAGGGCAGCTGATCCATCGCCTGCTGATTAACCTGACGTGCCGTATCGATGGCTTCGAGATCAAAATAAACGTGGGCGTGAAAGTCTTCGCGAATCATGTCATGGCCTGAGAACTAAGAAAGCGCCAAAGTGTAACGCCCTACAACCAAGCCTGCATCTAGGGCATCTCTGAATTATTCTGCACAGCCCTGCGCGAGTGCAGCAGACTTTCAGAGGTGCCTTTCATCTGCCTTGACCTGTCTATTGCTTCATAGTTTACGCTGGGTGAATACGTTTGGGGGCACTATGTATCGCATCTCACAGCTGGCCAGCCGGGTCGGTTTATCGCGTTCAGCCTTGTTGTATTACGAGCGCCTAGGGCTGATTCAGGGCCAGCGCGGTAACAATGGCTACCGTTATTACAGTGAGCGTGATGTTCAGCACGTGCTGCTGATCCGCCAGCTACAAGCCGGCGGTCTGACGTTGAGCGAGTGCCAGCATTACATGCACAGCCAGCTGGATAGGGCCTTATTGCAGCAGCGCCTGATGCAATTGGAACAGGAAACTGCGGCCAAGCAACAGGCCCATCAGTTGCTCAGTGCTTTATTAGGGCGCAGCAGCTTGGCCTATTGGCATCACGCACTGGATCAAGTTGCCCCTGATGCGCACTTAGACTGGCTGCAAACCCAAGGTTTCAGCCGCAAAGATGCAATTCAATTGAAATGGTTATCCAAAGATATGAACACACACGATCAATACATGCACGACTTTATGCAGATTTTCTCTGGCGTTAGCCAGTGGGGGCCGGGGTCTCGCGAGGATACGCTGGCAGCGTTGGCAAACGTACCGTTTTCGCCTCAGCAGGTGGTGGATATTGGTTGCGGCCAAGGCCACTCTACCTTGCTATTAGCACAGAATACCCAAGCACAGATTATCGCCAACGATAATGATGAGTCGGCGCTGCAGCGGCTGATGCAAACCGCTGAGCAAATGGGCTTAAACGAACGGATTAAACCCCACTGTGCCGATATGCAGCAGTTGGATCTGGCAAAAGGTCAGTTTGATCTGCTTTGGGCCGAGGGCTGTGCCTACATCGTAGGAGTCGCGCAGGCGCTGCGTTGCTGGTCACCGCTATTGCGGCCTGAGGGCGTATTAGTTTTCAGTGATTTAATTTGGTTAACCGAGCAACCCAGCGATGAAGCCGCCGTGTTCTGGCAGCAAGAATATCCGGCCATGACACATTTAGGTCAGCGTTTAGAGGACATTGCCAATAGCGGTTTCAAACTGCTGCATACCTTCACTATGACAGAGCAAGCCTGGTTTAACTACAGCCAGCCACTGCAGCAGCGTTTGCATGAACTGGAGTCGGAACTAGGTGAGTCGCAAGCCTGGCAAGATATTCAAACCGAGCTGTCGATTTATCAGCACTTTTTAGGCGAGTTTGGTTATCAAATGTTTGTGGTACAAAAGCCATAATGCTGCCACAAAAAAAAGCGGCCCGAAGGCCGCTGAAACTTTTTATCATTATTACTCGCTGCTTTTTCTGGCAGCGTTTATGGGGCTATTTATTTTGAAGCCGTAAACTCTGGGTAAGCTTCCATACCGCATTCAGACAAATCCACACCTTCGTATTCGTCTTCTTCGCTGACACGCAGGCCCATTACTGCCTTGATCACCATCCACACGATCAACGAGGTGACAAATACCCAGGCAAAGATGGTCACGGCACCAATTAACTGGCCAGAGAAGCTAGCACCATCGTTGGTCAGCGGCACCACCAGCAAACCAAACAGACCCACCACACCGTGAACAGAGATGGCACCAACAGGATCATCGATCTTGATTTTATCCAGCGTCAGAATCGACATCACCACAATCAGACCGCCAACAAAACCGATGATGGTCGCCGCCATCGGCGTAGGTGTAGAAGGCTCTGCGGTAATGGCGACCAGGCCCGCCAGGGCACCGTTTAATGCCATGGTTAAATCCGCTTTGCGGAACAACACATAAGCCAGTAACAAAGCGCCAATCAGGCCACCGGCAGCCGCTGCGTTGGTGTTCAAGAAGACCATTGCCACAGAGTTGGCGTTAGCGATATCGCCCAGTTTTAATACCGAGCCGCCGTTAAAGCCGAACCAGCCCATCCATAAAATAAAGGTACCCAAAGTGGCCAACGGCAGGTTAGCACCTGGAATCGCACGCACTTCGCCTTTAGGGCCATATTTGCCTTTACGTGCGCCCAACAAGATCACACCCGCCAGTGCCGCTGCAGCACCCGCCATGTGCACGATGCCAGAGCCAGCAAAGTCAGAGAAACCTAAATCGCCGAGGTTATACAGGCCAAATACATCGTTGCCACCCCAGGTCCAGCCGCCTTCCATTGGGTAAATAAAACCGGTCAAGACCACAGCGAATGCCAAAAAGGCCCACAACTTCATGCGCTCAGCGACGGCACCAGAAACGATCGACATGGCCGTTGCAACGAACACTACTTGGAAGAAGAAATCCGATGCACCCGAGTAAATAGAACCGCCCTGGAAGCCATCTTCACGCGCTGCATAGTCAGCCAATACAGCGGCGCTATCAACGTCACCGATGCCTTGGAGGAAGTAACCGCCGCCATACATGATTTCATAACCACACACCAAGTACATGGTGCAGGCAATGGCAAACAGCGCGACGTTTTTGGTTAAAATTTCGGTGGTATTTTTAGAGCGGACCAGACCCGCTTCCAGCATGGCGAAACCAGCCGCCATCCACATAACTAACGCGCCACACACCAAAAAGTAAAAGGTGTCCATGGCGTACTGAAGTTCATAAATATTGTTTTCCATATTAAGCCCCCCGCATCAGGCTTGATATTGATTGTGACCGAACTGGGTTTAGATTGCGTCTGCGCCGGTTTCACCGGTACGGATACGAATCACTTGATCCAGAGACGTTACAAAAATCTTGCCGTCGCCAATTTTGCCGGTGTTGGCCGCTTTGGTGATGGCTTCGATGACTTTTTCGGTCAGCTCTTCAGTGACCGCCACTTCAATTTTTACTTTGGGTAGAAAATCCACCACGTATTCCGCACCACGGTACAGTTCGGTATGACCCTTTTGGCGACCAAAGCCTTTTACTTCAGTCACTGTGATGCCTTGAACACCGATCTCAGACAACGACTCGCGCACGTCATCCAATTTAAACGGCTTAACCACAGCAGTAATGAGTTTCATAGGAAAACTCCCTTGTTAAATGCTCTGTTTGTTTCATCAGCCCGTGCGGGGGCACGGGCCATTGTATGCCTTTTACATCTCGATAGGCAGGCTGTAGCTAACGACGACTTTCATATCTTCATCGACGCCGGCTTCGCCTTTATCCAGGTCGGCACCCTGATCAATCACCTTACTCAGAGTGAACGCCAGGTTATCGTTATAGGCGTAACTCAAATCCAGGTGGGTGTATTCCGAGTTGTCGTCTTCACTGTGCATTTGAAAACCTAAGGTGACGGAAAAACTGCCCATTTCACCGCCCAAGGTGGCGTAGCTGGCATTTTCATCACCGGCCAACACGTAGTAATAAGAAGCGGATACCGGGCCATAACCTGCAGACACGATGAGGTCGGACGCTTCAAAGGTATTACCACGGCCATTCACGTCATCGGCCCCCGGATAAACATAGGTCCAGGCACTGATGTCGTAGGAAAAGTCCCCCGCTTCACCGCCGTAGCCCAGGTACAGGTCGTACTCTTGGCCCAGCTCACTGTCGCCACTCGAAGCCCACACGCCGCCATACAGGCCGCCCATGCTGGCTGTGATATCACCCGATACCGCCGGCGATCCCTGACCCAGATCCTGGCCGCGCCACAAATACATGTTGGCTACAGCAGCAGATGCAGACACATCGACCTCAGCGGATGCGCTGTGTGCAGGCAGCAAAGCCGCCGACATGGCCGTAGTGAGAGCGATGGCTTGAGACAGTTTTTTCATGGTTTTCCATCCTTCAGTCATTATGAACAGCGAAACTCGTCGTTCCCGGGTGCACCGGATTATTCTTTGTCGAACTGATTGCTGAACTCATTGCAGCGCTTGTGCCAGTTTTTAAAAAATACGAACAATCAATGACTTACGCGACGCAAATGGTCTAAGCCCCAGAAATGACGGCCCAAATAAGAGCAGAGTCACTATAAGAGCACTAAATAAGTGCAGCTAAATTTGCATAGCTGCACCAAAACAGGGAGCCGTCCTGCTCAGCGCCGCAACAGCGCGCATGTTAAGATGGCGCCTTTGAAATTATGCGGAGCTCCAATGATGAAGCCTGAGTTTGTTAGTCAACGCCTGCAGGAGTTATTGCAGCAAACGCCGTTCGCCGCCCTTGGCGAAGATATGCAACAGTTACTGCAAGCACGCTTGCAAGCCATGCTGGCCAATATGAATTTGGTCACGCGGGAGGAGTTTGATGCTCAATGCGATGTGTTGGCCCGCACTCAGGCCAAGTTGGTAGAGCTGGAGCAACGTTTGGATGCGTTGCAAGCAGAAGACAGCCCGAAACAGTAACAGGCTGAGTAGCCGCGGCCCAACCGCGGCTTGCCCCAATAGCAATTATTGCGTCACCGGCACCAGGGTGATTTCTACCCGACGGTTTTGCTCTTTACCGGCTGCGGTGGCATTGCTGGCGATGGGTGAACGCTCACCAAAGCCTACGGTTTCCAGGCGCACGGATTTAATGCCACGGCTCTTCAAATAAGCCGACACTGACTGCGCGCGCTGTTCCGACAAACGCTGGTTGGTGCTTTCAGAGCCGACGCTGTCGGTATGACCCGCCACCACCACTAGGGTACGGTCGTACTCTTTGATCACCAAGGCAACAGAATTCAGCACTTCATAAAAGCTTGAAGCCACGGCCGAGCTGCCGCTCGCAAAGGTGATGTTGCCCGGCATAATCAGGTTGACGTTGTCGCCATCACGCTCAACTTTTACCCCAGTGCCCCGCAGTTGCTTGCGTAATTTGGCTTCTTGCGCATCCATGTAATAGCCAATGCCGCCACCGATGGCCGCACCGCCCGCCGCCGAGGCCAGAATGCGCTGATTGCGCTTTTTCACGTCTTTTTCATCACGGTTATCCAGATAAGCCGCCAACACGCCAACGCCGGCACCAATGCCCGCGCCGATGGCGGTTTTGGAGGTTTCTTTCTCGCCCGTGTACGGGTCGTAGGTAGCACAGCCAGTAGCCAACGCTGCGACGGATAAAGCAACCATCAGTTTTTTCATAACATCTCCACAGGGTTACATCGTGCGGGCAAATCGCGCCCTTCAAACCCTGCAGAGTAAAACAGCGTTATATGACAATGCTACTAACCAGAGCACATCTGGACATTTATATGCAAAGTCGATATCAAATGGCCAGCAAGGTCCGTGCTTGCTCGGACTGTTTCAATTCATGACCCGGCCCGGCAGCCACCACGCGGCCGCGCTCAAGAATAATAAAGTCATCGGCCAGCTGGGCAGCAAAGTCTAAATACTGCTCGACCAACACAATCGCCATATCGCCTCGATCTCGCAGCAGCTCAATCACGGCTTGAATGTCTTTAATGATCGACGGTTGAATGCCCTCGGTTGGTTCGTCCAACAACAGCAAGCGCGGCTTTAATAACAGCGCCCGGGCAATGGCCAGTTGCTGCTGCTGACCGCCGGATAAATCCCCGCCTCGACGCTTAAGCATTTGCTGCAAGACCGGAAACAGCGCAAATACTTCCGGGTCGATGCGACGCTGGGAGCGTGGCAGTGCAGAGAAGGCAGTTTGCAGGTTTTCTTCCACCGTTAGCTGGGCAAAAATATCACGCCCTTGCGGCACATAGGCAATGCCATTGCGCGCGCGCTGGGCCGCGGACTGCCCCACCAATAGTTGATCGCCCCAGCGAATTTGGCCATTTAATGGCGCTAAGTGGCCCGCCAGGGTTTTCATCAAGGTGGTTTTACCGACACCATTGCGCCCCAGTACACAAGTGACTTTGCCCACACCGGCCTGCATGGAGACATCGTACAGCGCCTGGCTGGCACCGTAGGCCACGTTTAAATGATTGACTCGTAACATTTAGCGCCCCAAATACACATCAATGACCTTGTCGTTGGCTTTGACCGACGCCAGCGACCCTTCCGCCAACACACTGCCTTCATGCAACACCGTGACGCGACACTCCAGCGCGGCAATAAAATCCATATCGTGTTCGACCACCATTAATGAATGATGCTGCGCCAGAGTTTTAAACAGCTCGGCCGTTTTCATGGTTTCTTCATCCGTCATACCGGCGGCAGGCTCATCGATTAATAGCAGCTGTGGTTGCTGGCCTAATAACATGCCAATTTCTAACCATTGCTTTTGGCCATGAGATAAATTACCTGCGAAGGTATCCAGCCGTGCCGTCATATCAATGAGCGCCAGAATGTGATCAAGTTTGTCCTGTTGCTCAGCCGTTAAACGATGCCTCAATGCTTGCCAAACAGAGCGGCCACCGCGCAAAGACATTTCTAAATTTTCAAACACCGTCAAACTTTCGATCACACTGGGTTTTTGAAACTTACGGCCAATGCCCAAATTGGCAACGGCCGCTTCGTCGTAGCGCGTCAAATCATGCTGATCGTTAAATAATACAGTGCCACAGTCGGGCTGTGTTTTGCCGGTGATAACATCCATCATGGTGGTTTTACCGGCACCGTTGGGGCCAATAATGGCGCGCATTTCACCGGGCTCAATGCACATAGACAGTGAGTTTAATGCCTTAAAACCGTCAAAACTGACGCTGACACCGTCCATATACAAAACACTGGGCTGCTCAATATGTTTGGGGGCGATGCTCATAGGCAATCCTCCTGGTGCACTAGGTCACGCTGCTGGCGATACCTGTGCCAGCGCTGTTGCAGTGGCGGCCATAGACCGATAACACCGCGCGGCAGATACAAGGTGGTCAATACAAATAAGCCGCCCAGCAAAAACAGCCACAGCTCGGCAAAGGCACCGGTAAACCAGGTTTTGGCATAATTCACCAACACTGCACCGATCACCGCGCCATACAAACTGCCACGGCCACCGACGGCGACCCAGATAATAATTTCAATGGAAAATATCGGGGCAAACTCACTGGGGTTAATAATACCGACTTGCGGTACATACAAAGCACCCGCGACACCGGCCAGCATGGCCGAAACCACAAACACAAACAGCTTGTAATGTTCGACTCGATAGCCCAGAAAGCGGGCTCGCGATTCACTGTCGCGAATGGCCACCAATACCCGCCCCAGTTTGGAGGCTGTGATCACTCGGCTGATCACATAGCCCAGCATCAAAGCCAGCGCCGAGGCAATAAACAAGCCCGCACGTGTGCCATCAGACTGTAAATCAAAGCCTAAAATATCTTTAAAGTCTGTTAGGCCATTATTACCGCCAAAACCCATATCATTGCGGAAAAAGGCCAGCATTAAGGCATAGGTCATGGCCTGGGTAATGATCGACAAATACACACCGCTCACACGTGAGCGAAACGCCAATGCACCAAACACAAATGCCAAGGTGCCTGGCACCAATAAGACCATTAGCATAGAGAATGCAAATGAATCGAAACCCAGCCAATACCAAGGTAACTCTTGCCAGTTTAAAAACACCATAAAATCAGGCAGCTCTGGGTTGCCGTACACCCCACGATCACCGACTTGGCGCATGAGATACATGCCCATGGCGTAGCCACCCAGTGCAAAAAAAGCACCGTGACCAAGGCTTAAAATTCCGCAATAGCCCCAAATTAAATCAACCGCGATCGCCAGCAAGGCATAGCATAAGTATTTACCCAGCAAGGTCATGGTGTAGGTGGATATATGCAGCACTGATTCCGCTGGAAATAGCAAATTGCAAAATGGCACCACGATGGCCAGTACAGCAATGACCAATAATAACCGTCGACCATTTTTGTCTTGTGTCAGCAGCCTAGTAATAGGGCCCATGTGCGTCGCTTGAACCGGCATACGTTAGCCCTCCACCGCTCGGCCTTTTAAGGCAAAAAGCCCGCGTGGCCGTTTTTGAATAAACAGTATGATAAATACCAGCAGTAATATTTTGGCCAGTACCGCCCCTGCAAAGGGCTCGATGACCTTATTCGCCACCCCTAGCGACATGGCTGCAACTAAGGTGCCCCATAAGTTGCCCACACCTCCAAACACCACCACCATAAAGGAGTCGATAATGTAGGCTTGGCCCAAGTTAGGCCCCACATTAGTGAGCTGGCTGAGCGCAACGCCAGCAATACCGGCAATGCCCGACCCTAACCCAAAGGTCAGTGCATCCACCCAACCGCTGCGAATGCCCATCGAGCTGGCCATTGGCCGGTTCATGGTCACAGCACGCATTTGCAAGCCAAATAAGGTGCGCTTCATTACCCACGCCAGCAGCACCAATACCAACAAGCTGAAAATAATGATGTAGAGGCGATTCCAAGTCAGCTCTAAGCCAGGATTGAGCATAAAGGTGCCGGCCATCCACTCTGGCGTCGCCACTTCACGGTTTAATGGGCCAAAGATGCTGCGCACCGCTTGCTGCAAAATCAGGCTAATACCGAAGGTGGCTAACAAGGTTTCTAATGGCCGACCGTAAAGGTGGCGAATCACACTGCGCTCAATCACGACACCGACCAAGCCGCTCACTAAAAATGCCGCCGGAATAGCGACCAGCAGGGACACCTCACTGCCCGCAGGCATCAGCTGTTGGACCAAATAGGTGGTGTAGGCGCCCAGCATAATCATTTCGCCATGGGCCATATTGATCACGCCCATCACGCCAAACGTAATGGCCAAACCAATGGCCGCTAACAGCAATACGGCTCCAAGTGATAAGCCAAAGTACAAGTCTCTGGCATAGCCGTTGAGTTGTTGCAACTGATCGATCGATGCCAGTGTTTTTTGCACCAGCTGATATTCACCAGCTTGCAACGGATTGCTGGCATCAAGACGACCTTGATGTTGAACTAACGCCACTCGAACTTGAGGATACAAAGAGCGCTGTAACGTTTTAATGGCTGCTAAGCGTTGTGATGAATCGGCACTGGTTAGCTGCTGCAGCGCTGCGACCAAACCTAACACCTCGGCAACGGCTGGTGAAGATTCCTGCGCGATAAGCGCTTGCAAGCGGGATGCGTCAATGTCCTGTGGCGATTTTAATAATTGCTCCGCCGCTAAGCGACGTTGCTGATCACTGCCCGATGACACTTCCATCAACGCCAGTTCAGAGCTGAGTGTTCTGCGAATGGCATTATTAATGCCGATTTTATCAAAATCACGCTTTTGTCGCCGGCTTTCGATAAGCAAGCTTTCATCGTAAAAAAAGGCCTGAATACGCTCGCCCGGCTTAAAGCGTTCAATCACAAACAAGCGTTGATCAGACTCTCGGCTGTAGAGCGAGTTACTGGCCAATGCCTCTAATAAAGGCTTTTTACGCTCCGCAGGAAGTTGCGCCATCTGACTGATTAAGGCACTTTTTTCATCATAAGAAGCAACGGCCAGTTGCTGCGCTAAGCGCTGCAATGTCAGATCGGCTTCGGCCAGTTGAGCCTGAGCGCTCCAACTGCAGCATGCTAGGCAGAATAATACGAAAATACGCATGGCTGATATCCATTCATTAACCCGCCAGCCAGCAATTGCTGGCTGGCAAAATAGCGGCTTATTCCGCTGCTACTGCGCTACCACACGTTTTGCTAACGATGTTGTAGTTGCCGCAGTTGATGGGGGCAGTCCAATCGGCGACGATATTTTTTGACTCAGGTAGAAAGTCTGTCCAAGCATCGCCTTTTATTTCGCCATCCGTCTGCCACACGATATCAAACTGGCCGTCGGCCTGAATCTCACCGATCAACACCGGCTTCGATAAGTGATGGTTTGCGTTCATGGTCGCCATGCCGCCAGTCAGGTTGGGTACCGTCATGCCGTACATGGCCTGGCGAACTTTATCTACGTCAGCAGAGCCTGCTTTTTCCACGGCTTTGGCCCACATAGAAAAGCCGATGTAAGTGGCTTCCATTGGGTCATTGGTGACTCGGCTGTCGTCGCCCGTATAGGCATGCCATTGGTCGATAAAGTCGTAATTGATATCGGCATCGGCGCTTTGAAAGTAGTTCCAGGCTGCTAAGTGGCCCACCAAAGGTGAGGTATCAAAGCCGGATAATTCTTCTTCACCGACAGAAAACGCGACCACAGGAATATCCTCGGCACTGATGCCCTGGTTCGCTAGCTCTTTATAAAAAGGCACATTCGCATCGCCATTGACGGTAGAAACCACTGCAGTTTTTTTACCGGCGCTGCCAAAGCCTTTGATATCCGACACAATGGTCTGCCAGTCACTGTGACCAAAGGGGGTGTAGTTGACCATAATATCGGCGGCGTCTACGCCCTTGGATTTTAAATAACTTTCCAGAATTTTATTGGTGGTACGTGGGTATACATAGTCGGTTCCGGCCAATACCCAGCGCTTAACGCCCACTTCCTTCATTAAATAATCAACCGCCGGAATGGCCTGCTGATTAGGCGCCGCACCTGTGTAAAAGACATTGCGCGATGACTCCTCACCCTCATACTGCACCGGATAAAACAGTAAACCGTTCAGCTCTTCGATTACCGGCAATACGGATTTACGCGATACGGATGTCCAGCAGCCAAAAATGACGTCCACACCCTCTTTAGCCAACAGCTCACGCGTTTTTTCGGCGAACAGCGGCCAGTTAGAAGCGGGGTCGACGACCACCGGCTCCAGTTTTTTGCCTAACAACCCGCCTTTTTTATTTTGCTCTGCCACCATCATTAACACGGTATCTTTTAATGTGGTTTCAGAAATGGCCATGGTGCCCGACAGTGAATGCAGTACGCCGACCTTAATGGTGTCTTCGGCGTTGGCCAGGCTGATGCCGGCGGCCAGGGTAGTCACAGCGAAGAGTTTGCTAGCACGGGTGAGAACAGCTTTTTTCATCGGACTTTCCTCATTGGTTGTCATGTATACAAGGTTGAGTGCAACCCATATACCAACTAACCTCCGCCGGCATAAAAACCCGATATTTCAAATAATTAGCCAGATAAATTGCGAGAAAAATCAGCCAAATAAAAAACACCATGCACTGTCACAGCAACATCAACAGCAGCTTTGCTAGCAAACAGTGCATAAATGGTTAATCACAACAAAGGGACTGCCGCGCGACTGCGACCACCGCCTGGCGTAGCTCGGCCAAAGCCGGACTTTCGGTTTGCCAATAATGCCAATACAGCGGCACATCCATTTGATAGCCAGGCACTAAGTCACACAGGCTGCCGTCGTTTAATTGCTCGCGCACTTGCAACTCAGGCATCATGCCGTAACCCAGCCCAGCCAGCGCTAAATTAACGAACCCCTGTGACGATGGGCACACGTGATCGTATTGCGGCTCACCCATGCCTTGCGCCTGCAAGAAGCGATGCTGCAAGCGATCGTCGGCGCTAAAAATCAGACAAGGAATTTCATCCAATGCACCGCGTTTTAGCCAGTCGGAATAGCGTTGCTTAAACGCTGGACTGCACAAGGCGCGGTAGCGAATATGACCCAATGGCTGTGCCAGCCCGCCATTAACCGGCTGCTCACTGGCACAAATACAGGCCATTACCTCACCGTTTTTCATGCGTTTAAGGCCAACGTCCTGATCTTCGACGACAAAATCAAAGTCCATGCGCTGGCTTACCTCAGCACTGGCCAGCGCCCCCGCCAACCAGGTATCGATGGAATCTGCATTAACGGCCAGCCGCACCCTCAGCCGAACATGGGCATCGGCCTCTGCGTCCAGGGCCTGCTCCAACTGTTGCACCTGTTGCAGATGGTTAGCCAGGCGCTGGCCCAGGTCGGTGGGTCTGGGCGGACTGGTGCGCAACAGCACTGGCTGGCCCAGTTTAAATTCCAACTGGCGAATGCGCTGACTGACCGCAGACTGGCTGATGTTAAGGCGCTTGGCGGCGCGCTCGAAGCCACGCGCTTCAATCACGGCGACCAGAGCCTGCAGTGCGGGGTAATCTAGCATCAGTTTTACTTATATATGATTAGATTTATGAGTTGGACTGATAATAGCCGTAACCGTATCTTGGCGCGACTTCGTTGCCCAAACATAAGCTCTGAGCCAATGCTCTATTGCAGACTGGCGCTGCCAGCAGGAACACCCAATGACCGACACCTTGTCGACCATTCTCACCGGCTATGCCGTTACCATCAGCTTGATTGTCGCCGTCGGCGCACAGAATACCTGGGTATTAAATAAGGCCCTGCGTAACCAGCACCCGTGGACGGTGGCGGCGGTCTGCATTGCCATCGACATCAGCCTGGTATCCCTGGGGGTATTTGGGTTGGATTACATTCAGCAAATCATTCCCGGCTTAGTGCCGGTATTGACCTGGCTGGGTATTGCGCTGCTGATTTATTTAGCCTTGCAGGCGTTCTTCCGCGCTTGGCAGGGGGATGGCGACGGCTTAGTTGCCGCGGGGGCTGAGCCACTGGGCAGTGCCTGGCGCACGGCGGGTCAGGCGTTGGCCATTTCGCTGATTAACCCGCATGTGTATTTGGATACCGTGGTATTGATTGGCAGTGTCGGCGCGCAGCAAAGTGCGCCTGCGTTATTTATGCTCGGTGCCGGCAGCGCCTCGGCAACTTGGTTTATCTTATTGGTAGCCGGCGCCAAAAAATTGCGTACTTGCTTAACCTCTGCGCGCCATTGGCGGGTGATGGATACGGTCACGGGCTGTATTTTGTTATTGGTGGCGATGAGTTTATTACCCTAATTGAATCTGCGAGGCGCTTTTTAGGGCGCCTGAATATTTATGTTATAGCGACTCTTAGCCAGCTGAATACGGTGCAAGGTTATTTTACGCACCGTGTTCTTGCTCACTTCAATATGATGTTTCAGTTCAGCGACAGCTGCCTCTGCTTTCGCCTGGCGCAATAGTTCAATAATGCCGCTGTGCTCATCATAAGTCGCTTCTATGCGCCCCTCTTTGGTAAAGTCGAGGCGGCGAATAATGCGCAAACGCTCACACACATCTTTATGAATCGCCGCCATTTCCTGATTGCCCGCCAGCTCGACCAACTCAAAATGAAAACCTTCATCCAAGCCGGCCATCGTTGAGCTGTCACTTAAACGCTCTGCTGGCTCGCAGCACCAGATACTGGTCAGATTGGCTAATAGAGCATCGCGCTCTTGATAGGCACATATGCGCCTAACGGCTTCAGACTCGAGTAAAATGCGCACGTCGTACAGGTCTTCAAAATAGCGAAAATCAAATGGCCGCACCTGCCAGCCGCTGCGAAAGTGAACCTGCACATAGCCGTCACGCTCCAGTCGATACAGGGCTTCACGCACGGGTGTACGCGATGCCTGCATGCGAGCGGCGATTTCGCTTTCACTAAAGCGATCGCCGGGCAATAACTGAAAGTCGAAAATGTCCTGCTTTAATTGCAAATAAATACGCTCGGCTAGGTTTTTTGGCCGTGCTGGTTTTTTACTTTCGGCTTTTTCATTTGCAGGCATTTCTTTATTTGGGCTTTGTTCTTCTACGGCATTCATACCAGCACCTCCTGCTCGGCTGGCTCAATGCTAAGTACCGCATCCCCTGGTTGCACCGCCATACCTTCTTCACAACACAAGGTAGCAATGGTGCCATCCATCGGCGCCAAGATTGGAAACTCCATTTTCATGGCTTCGACAATCAATAGAACATCGCCGGCTTTTACTCGCTGACCTGGTTGCACCTCCAGCTTCCAGATATTGCCAGCAATATCGCTGTGCACCGCTTCGCCATCTAGCTCTACGGAAGCAATGCCCTGCGCTTGCTCTTTCACCGCACTAAAGGCATCACCGCTGTTCCAGTGCTCTACTTCTTTGGCAAAGGCGGCTTGTTGCTGTTGCTTAAAGGCACGGATGCTGTCGTCGTTGTTTTCTAGAAACTTCTGATATTCAGCCAGGCTAAAGTCTTCTTCGGTAATACGAACATTCAGTCGCCCTTCTCTAAAGGCTTCACGCTGCTGGGTGAGCTCTTCTTCGCTGACTTCGTAGTAGCGCACCTGATCAAAAAATTTGAGCAGCCAGGGTTCACCAGCGGCAAACTGTGAGTTTTTCAGATATTTATTCCAAATCGGTAAGGTACGCCCCACCAGCTGATAGCCGCCTGGGCTGTCCATGCCATAAATGCACATATAAACACC
This sequence comes from Bacterioplanes sanyensis, assembly GCF_014652515.1. Lineage (GTDB taxonomy): Bacteria > Pseudomonadota > Gammaproteobacteria > Pseudomonadales > Oceanobacteraceae > Bacterioplanes > Bacterioplanes sanyensis. The sequence goes on from NZ_BMYY01000007.1 coordinate 15,601, forward strand.
GCCAATGCCCACCGTACCTTCGGCGGTAAAGGTGCGAGCTGGATTGTATTTTGACGTTAATAAGCGATGGCGCGGGTCGACCGGCACGGCACAGGGCGCCCCTAAATACACATCGCCTAGGCCCAGCACCATATAGCTGGCGTCATAAATAATGCGCTTCACGTCATCACGGCTATCCAAGCCATTAATACGCTGAATAAAGTCGACATTATTAGGCAGCCAGGGCGCTTTTTCCTGCACCGATTGCTGATACTTGGCCACGGCATCTAAGGTGGCGCTGTCTTCAAACGCCATCGGCAAATGCACCACCCGAGTTTTAAGACTCATATTGCGGCTATCGGGCAAACTGGCTTCGGTGTCCAGCAAGGCCTGCATTAAATCCTGCTGATGAATGACCCGGCTATCATAACGAATTTGCAATGAGCGCACGCCCGGCGCCATTTCTTCGAGGCCAGCAATCCCACGCTGCTTCAGTGCCTGCATTAATGCATGGATACGAAAGCGAAAGCTTAAATCCAGCGCCACAGGGCCGTATTCAATCAATATGTATTTATCACCGGCTTGGCGATACACAGCTTCTGGCCTGCCCTCGCTGGCCGGTAATTGCGCCAAAATGGTGGCCGACGCGGTATCGCCAGGCTCTAAACTTGGCTGTCCGAACCTGGATTGTGGCTGGCCGAACTTGGCTTGCTCATTGGCTAGCTCACTAAATGGCCGTAAGGTTTCAATCGCCTGATCAATGCTCTGCTCTTGTGCCAAGGCCTGCTCAAAGGTCATGGGCACAAAGCGAATGCGATCGCCGGGTTTTACCTGGCCCACCTTCCATAACTCGCTTTGCACTATGGTCACTGGGCAAACAAAACCACCGAGGCTAGGGCCATCGTGGGTCAAAATCACCGGCATATCGCCCGTAAAATTAATCGAGCCAATGGCGTATTCACAATCGTGAATATTGGATGGATGCAGGCCCGCCTCGCCACCATCCTGGCGAGCAAATTCAGGCTTAGGACCATTGAGACGAATGCCTAAGCGATTGGAGTTGTAGTGAACTTCCCAGTCGGTGGTTAAGAACTGCTGTATGGAGTCTGAAGTGAAAAAGTCCGGCGCCCCATGGGGGCCGTACATCACACCGATTTCCCATACTGCTCCGCCTTCCTCGCTGTGTGGATAACTGGGAATCAATTCGGCAGGCGCAGCTTGAGCTGGATATCGCGGCGCTGGAGTCGTGCAAGCCGCAATGCTGGCATCGGAAATGGCGAGCATATCGCTGGCGCGCAAGGTACGACCACCGTGGCCGCCAAACTGGCCCAACGCAAAGGTAGAACGGCTGCCCAAATATTGCGGCACATCCAAGCCGCCACGCACCGCTAAATATTGCCGACAGCCCTTTTCAACCTTGCCCAGTTGTAATGTCTGCCCGGCTGTTACCGCAATCGGCTGCCACAGTGGCACCGGCGAGCCGTCTAAAAGCGCCTGGCTACTGGCACCTGTGAGCGCAATCACGGCATCGCTATGAAACATCAGTTCAGGGCCAATTAACGTGGTTTCCAACGCCGCCGCACTGGCATGGTTGCCAACCATGCGATTGGCCAAACGAAAGGCATAATCGTCCATCGGTCCTGATGGTGGCACGCCGATGTCCCAATAGCCTTTGCGCCCAGGGTAGTCTTGCACACTGGTATAAGTGCCGGGTTTCAACACTTCGATATGACGCGGCTGATACCCAAACGACTCCAGCGCGCGCGTGCTTACCTCGGCTGCCTGAAACTGCGGCCAGGCGATAATCTGGCGTAAATAATCCAAGTTGGTGGCAATGCCCGCCAGCGAGGTGTGATCCAACGCGGTTTGCAGCTTAGCCATGGCATCGATACGATCCTCGCCATGCACAATCAGCTTGGCCAGCATAGGGTCGTACAAGGCGCTCACTTCCGTGCCACTGCTAACCCAGGTGTCGACGCGTACATGGGTGTCTTGCGGAAACTGAACATGCGTTAGTACACCGGGGGCCGGCTGAAAGTTTTTCAGTGGATCTTCGGCATAGATGCGCACCTCAATGGCCGCGCCTTGTATGCGAGGGGCAGACGCGGTGGCGCTAGAAAAGCCCGCCATTTGTTCCGGAGTCGTGCCGCTCGCCAGCTCGATCATCCATTGCACCAGATCGATGCCCGTGACCATTTCCGTCACTGGATGCTCAACCTGCAAACGGCTATTCACCTCTAGAAAGTAAAACTCGTCGCGCTGTTGGTCATAGATAAACTCCACCGTACCGGCATTGCGATAATTAACCGAGCGGCCCAAATCGATGGCGGCCTGATGCAGTGCTTGGCGCGTCGCTTCAGGTAAATTAGGCGCTGGCGTTTCTTCCACCACTTTTTGATTGCGCCGCTGCAGCGAGCAGTCCCGCTCACCCAGGGCCACCACCTGACCCTGTCCGTCGCCAAAAATCTGCACTTCGATATGGCGGGCACGGGCGACAAAACGTTCGATAAATACGCCGCCATCACGAAAGTAGTTTTCGCCCAAACGCCGAGTCGTATCGAAGGCGTCACGCAGGGCTTGCTCATCGTCGCAGCGCGTCAGGCCAATGCCACCGCCGCCGGCGGTCGACTTCAGCATAATGGGATAGCCAATCTGCTGTGCCGCTGCTAACGCCTGTTCGAGATTATCCAGCAGGCCTGTGCCGGGCGTAAGCGGCACACCCGCTTGCTGACACAACTCTCGCGAAGTGTGCTTTAAACCGAAGTCACGCATTTGCTGCGGTGTTGGCCCCACAAAGACCAGCCCCTGGGCTTCGCATTGCTCGGCAAAGTCGGCGTTTTCACTCAAAAAGCCGTAACCCGGAATAATGGCCTGGGCACCGCAATCGAGTGCCAGCTGCAAGATGCGCTCGCCCTGCAAATAGGTATCGGCAACACTGCCTTCGCCCAGGCTATAGGACTCATCGGCGCAACTAACATGAGCGCTGTTGCGGTCGGCCTCGGCATAAATGGCGACGGATGCTATGCCCATGCGTTTGAGTGTGCGGGCGATGCGCACGGCAATTTCACCGCGGTTGGCAATTAAGACTTTGTTAAACATGGCTATCTCCTTGTCTGGGCGGTGAAATCAACGTTGTTTGGTCGACAGTTGCGCTATGTATGCTCTCCAGCCACCAAAGTGGCTGATGTCGGTGGCGCTGGGCACAGCGGCAGGCTCGCAGATAAAGCCTTTAACTAAACGGCCATCGGCCAGCTCTAACGTGCCTATGCCTAGTGGCTGGGGGATTTCGGCAACAAAACTGCCAAACGCCGCCAGATTGAGGCGCCACAGCTCAACCATGATGCTGTGGCCGGCCTCACCTTCTGCTGCGCGCACCAGGCCAGGCTTAGGCGGTGTGGTGTTGGCTAAGGCGTATAAACGGTAATGACTGGCGGTGTGGGTTTGCTCCAGTAGCTGAGCGTGGCGACTGGTGAGCTGATGATTCAGCGGCATGCCGGTTAAATGCGCACCGACCACGGCCAACACCACAGTTTGCTCTGGCCGCACATCCAGCAAAGCAGGCGCAGAAGGCAGGGCCAGCTCGGCTTGCCAGTGCTGAGCAAACTGCAGCAATGCCGACTCGCTAAAGGCCGGTGCAATCAATGTAATGCCAAAGGGCAAACCGTCAGCGCGCAAGTGAGCCGGCACTGCCAGCGCAGATAAATCGGCCAAATTCACAAAGTTGGTAAAGGTGCCTAAGCGGCTGTTGATCTCTATCGGCTCGCTAGTCACCTGAGCTTGGGTTGGCAAGCATGGTGTGGTCGGCACCCACAAGGCATCAACCTGTTCGAATACTTGTTGAATCTGCCGACTCAGGGCCTGGCGCTGATATTCGGCGTTAAAGGCATGCACGGCCGAAGCCTGATCGCCTTCGCCAATAATGGCGGCCACCACCGGATCTAAATCGGCCTTGCTGTTAGAGCGAATAAACTCACCAACCGCGGCAAAGCGCTCGGCCACCCAAGGGCCCTGATACAGCAGTTCAGCCAGCTGCAGCATGGGGCTGAAATCGATGGTCTTTAGACGGTAGCCAAGGCGTTTGGCTTGCTCGCACGCCTGTTCAAACGCCTGCTGCTGATAGTCATCGCCAAACCAGTCGATTTGCTGTGGCACTGCTAGGGTTTTAACCTGTTTTTTATCGGTCGCGGCCAAGGGGCGAGCATAACTGTCTTCGCCGTCGTACTGAGCTAACACCTGGTAGACGCTATTGGCATCCTGGCTGTTCAGGGCAAATACCGAAATACAATCAAGACTGCGACAAGCTGGCACCACTCCACGTGTGCTGATCACACCGCGACTGGGCTTTAATCCCAGTAAATGATTAAAACCTGCCGGCACCCGGCCAGAACCTGCGGTATCCGTACCCAAAGAAAACGCCACCTGACCTCGTGCTAATGCCACCGCCGAGCCGGAGCTGGAACCGCCGCTGATGTAATCAGAGTTAAAGGGGTTGGCTACCGCACCGTAAGGCGAACGCATGCCCACTAAGCCAGTGGCAAACTGATCAAGATTGGTTTTTCCCAGCACAATGGCACCGGCTTGCTTCAACAGCGCCACGGCGTGGGCATCCTGCGCGGGCAGGTAAGCAAAGCTTGGGCAAGCTGCCGTGGTGTTAAAACCCACGACATCAATATTGTCTTTAATGGTGCAGGGCACTCCGTATAGAGGCAGCAGGCTGATATCACCCAACTGCTGCAAACGCTCTTCTAATTGCTCCAGCTGTTGTTGTAACTGGGCCTCACTGGCCAGACTGATCCAGCTGCTGCCATCGATACGCTGACCATTCGCAAATTCACTTTGCTCAATACTGGCGCGCAGTGCTGCCAATAATTCCGCCGGGCTTTGGCCCTGACGATAAGCCTGCAGCCAGTCGTTGATCGACCATCCCAATGGGGTTTGAAAATCCGTTGTCATCGTTGTCGCTCTCGTCACATCCGCTGTGTGCGGAATTGAATTCAACCTTGTATACAAGTGACAGAGCGATGAGCGTGCCAACCCAGTTTTGGCTAACGACAAATAGCGCTACAGGCCTTGTTATGACTGGGCTGAAAAGTCTTCAATAATTGACTGCTTGGCCAAGAGCGATGAGAGATGCGCACTGAAAATGCACAGTAAAATACGGAAATGAGATAAGACGGTGCGAAAGAAATGCTGCCAGCAGCTTGAAATAAAAGAGCGAAACAGCTGGAAAGCAAAGTTCGATGAAAGAGAAAAACCGGTGCCATTCAGGCACCGGCAATCAATAATTATTGAGCTACACGAGTGTGCACACGGGTACTCAACTGAGTTGGGTAGCCGCTGCTACCAACCGAATCACTATGGCCGGTGTAAAGCACATCACCGTCCACATGGAAGATGGAGCCACTTTTTAGCCCAGTTGTTACCAGCGTGTGCACCATTTCCAAAGCGGCGCAGTTGGTAATGTCGACCTTTTTACCAATTTCCCAGTCTGCACCACAGGTGTTGTTTTGGTTCATGGCAGTAATCCACTCGGCATCTTGCGGTGCCATTTCAGACGTTACATTACTGGCACGGGTTTTAATCACGGTTTGACCCGAAGATAAGATTTGCGTGCCTTCAAACGAATGAGTGCCGCTAAAGGTCATTACCACTTCTAGGTTGGTACAAGAGGAATCCTTGTAGCTTTCAATCACATAGCTGTAATTGCCGCCATCAAAGGTCAAAGAGCCGGTGTTGCCTGTACCGCCATCCACCACATCACAGTCGTACACCCAAGTACCTTGCAATGGCTCCAAGCCGGTAGCACTTGTGGTATCGCCACCGTCGTTATTGCCATCCGCCGGTGTTTCATCACCGCCGTTGTTGCTGTCGCCACTGTTGTCCACAGGTGGAGTCGACTCGTCGTCTGAAGAGCTAGAGGAGCTATCGCCGCCACAGGCAACGAGTAAGGAAGAAGACAATACCAGTGCCAGCAGGCTGAGTTTGTTTATTTGCATAAAGGCCATCCTTAGATTGGTTATAAAACAGGAGCGCTAACTTAACCCATTGACTGGCAAACTCAACCGCAGCACTTCGTTAACCCCAACCCCGTCGCAGACTGATTGTGCACGACTCGATATATTCACAATACGAATAGAACAAGATAGACAACATTCATTTCTATTATTTTCTCAACCACCCTAGGCTGAATGCATTGATGTCATCTCCGGAGCAACCATGGACTTTCAGCATTCCGCCCAAGCACAAGACTACATCCAGCGCCTAGGGGCCTTTATTCGCGATGAAATCGAACCGGTAGAAGAAGACTACCTGCGTGAACTGCACAGCCTGGAGAATAAATGGGTAGTGCTGCCCATCATCGACGAGTTAAAAGCCAAGGCCAAAGCTGCAGGCTTGTGGAATTTGTTTTTCCCCAACGAGGAGCATGGCGTTGGTTTAAGCAACCTGGAATATGCGCCTTTAGCCGAGCTGACGGGCCGCTCTTTTATTGCTCCGGAGGTGTTTAACTGCAACGCCCCAGATACCGGCAATATGGAAGTGCTGGAAAAATATGGCACCGCTGAACAGCAGGAGCAGTGGCTAAAACCACTGATGGCCGGTGAAATACGCTCTGCCTTTTGCATGACGGAGCCAGGGGTCGCGTCTTCCGATGCCACCAACATGGAAGCTACAGCCACCATCGAAGGCGATGAAGTGGTTCTAAATGGGCGCAAGTGGTGGAGCACAGGGATTGGCCACCCCAACTGCAAAGTCGGTATCTTTATGGGCCTAACCAACCCTGAAGCACCGCGCCACCAACAACATTCGATGGTGCTGTTCCCGATGGATGCCGAAGGCGTCACCATCGAACGCATGTTACCCGTATTTGGCCATTACGATGAACCCTACGGCCATGGCGAAATCAGCTTCGATAATGTTCGCGTACCTATTACCAATATGATCGCAGGCCCAGGCCGCGGTTTTGAAATTGCCCAAGGACGTTTAGGGCCTGGCCGTATTCATCATTGCATGCGTTTGATTGGCATGGCTGAAAAGGCCTTGGAGTTGATGTGCATTCGTGCCTCCCAGCGCACCGCCTTCCGCAAGCCGTTGGTGAATCTCGGTGGCAATCGCGACATTATTGCCAACGCGCGCATGAACATCGAGCAAGCGCGCTTACTGGTATTAAAGGCCGCCTGGATGATCGATAAAGTCGGCGCCGCAGGTGCAATGAGTGAAATATCACAAATTAAAGTCATCGCGCCCAATATGGCTCAGCAAATAATTGATGCTGCCATGCAAATTCACGGTGGTGGTGGTTTATCTGATGATTTCCCGTTAACAGGCATGTTTGCTGCAGCACGTGCTCTGCGCTTGGCCGACGGCCCAGATGAAGTGCATCGTGGCCTCATCGCTAAGATCGAACTGCTGAAATATAAGAAGTACATGCAGGACTGATAGCACGGAAAAGGAAATCAATAATGATGACTCTGCGATCAAAGGGGAAAGCATGAAAACGGTTTTAATCACCGGCGCTGCCAGTGGCCTCGGCAGAGCACTGGCCCTGCGCTTCGCCCGCGAAGGCGCTGATATTTGCATCGCCGATATTAATGCTGAAGGTAGCCAAGAAACGCTCAATTTGGTGCGGCAGGCCGGTGGCCAAGGCTGGGTACATGAACTGGATGTGCGCTCAGAAATACAGTGGCTGCAACTGCAAGACGCCGTGCAGCAACGCTGGGGACGTATCGATGTCGTCATTAATAATGCCGGCGTCGCCACCGGGGACCGCATTGATGCCGGCGAGTGGGCCTGGTGGGAATGGGTGATTGATATCAATATTAAAGGCGTCGCCCTGGGCTGTCGTACCTTTACCCCGATGATGAAAAAAGCCGAAACAGGGCATTTTATTAATGTCGCCTCGCTAGCAGGTTTGATGAAAGCCCCCTCAATGGCGTCTTACAACGCCACCAAAGCGGCGGTAGTCGCGATTTCGGAGACCATGCATTTTGAACTTATGCCTTATGGCATAGGTGTTACCGCTTTATGCCCCGGATTTTTCCGTACCAATTTGGACCACAGCATGAAAACCTCTGATCCGGACATGCTGAAGTTTGTCGACAAAGTATTCGAAGCATCGGCTCTCAACGCCGATGATATCGCTGAAGCGGCGTATCAGGCGATGTTAAAAAACCAGATGATCTGCAACCCTCACTCGGTAGGGCGTCGTGCTTATTTTGTTAAAAAATACCTGCCGTTTTTGTATCGTCGCGGTGTATTAAAAATGGCGTATGGTCTTAAAAAACGTGAACAGCAAAGACAGTCAGCAGCTCAAGTACAGCAACAAGAGAGCGCCTCATGAGTCACCAGTTTATCGACCAGGCTAAAGCGCTGCGCGATAGCGATGCCTTTGATCTTCAGGCCGTTCACAATTGGCTGCTGGCCCAAGGCATTGAGGTTGGACAAACACTGCCGCAAATCCGGCAGTTCTCTGGCGGTGCGTCTAACCTGACCTATCATCTGCTCTACCCAGAGACCCTTGTTCACCACGATTTAATTTTGCGCAGACCGCCTGCCGGCCATAAAGCCGCCAGTGCCCATGACATGAAACGCGAATTTACTGTTATGCAGCGGCTGCAGCCGGTTTACCCCTATGTCCCTAAAATGATCGCATTTTGTGATGATCACACTGTCATTGGCAGTGATTTTTACCTGATGGAGCGTCTTCAGGGCATTATTCCGCGTGGCAATATGCCCAAAGGTATGCAACTGAGCGAGAAGCAAGCGCGCAGCCTGTGCTATTCCGTCATCGACAAATTAATCGACCTGCATCAGGTCAACTACCGAGCTGCCGGGCTTCAAGATTTGGGCAAAGGCCAGGGCTATGTGAAGCGTCAGGTTGATGGTTGGAGCCAGCGCTTTGTTAAATCCAAAACTTGGAATGTGCCCGGATTTAAACCTGTTATGGCCTGGCTGCAGCAGCATCAGCCCAACGATGTTAAAACCTGCATTATTCATAACGACTATCGTATGGATAACCTGGTGCTGAACCCAGATGACCCAGGAGAAATCATCGGTGTACTCGACTGGGAAATGGCCACGCTGGGCGACCCGTTGATGGATTTGGGTGGTGCCTTAGCCTATTGGGTACAAGCCGATGACGATCGAGTGATGCGAATGATTCGCCGCCAGCCCAGTCATTTACCTGGCATGCTGACACGTCAGCAAATTGTCGATTATTACTGTGAAAAAATGGGCTTAGACAGCCGCTTATGGCCCTTTTACGAAGTATTTGGTTTGTTCCGCTTGGCGGTCATTGTGCAGCAAATTTATTACCGCTATCACCATAAGCAAACCGATAACCCAGCGTTTAAACACTTTTGGCTGTTTGTTCACTACATTCATTGGCGCTGCCAGCGCATTATTAAACGCTCTGGGTTGTAACTCATGGCCAGTATTTATTTAGTACGCCATGGCCAGGCCGGTTTTGGCAAGCTCAATTACGATCAACTGTCCGATATCGGCAGTGAACAAGGTGAGCTCGTGGGCAAAGCCCTAACCCTGCGCGGCATTGAGGCGGATATTGTGGTGCATGGAGCCATGCAACGCCATCGTCAAACCCTACAGGCCGCTCAGCGCCACTGGCATAGCCATGGCCCTGTGCATGAATGGGCAGGCTTTAATGAGTTTGATTCCGACGATGTCATTGCCTGCGCTTTTCCTCAATTTCGCCATAAGGCACACTTGGGTGCCTGGTTGCTCACCCAAAAAAATAAATACCGTGCTTTTCAAGAGCTGTTTTCTGAGGCGGTAGTGCGTTGGACCAGCGGCGAGCACGATGGCGACTATCAAGAATCTTGGCCTGCATTTTGTCAGCGCGTTATTGCTGCTACTGAGCAGTTAATGCAGCAATATGCCGGTAAAAACATGGTCGTATTTACCTCCGGCGGTCCCATTACCGCGCTGGCACAGTATTGTTTAAGGCTCGACAACAAGGCTGCGTTTGAACTCAACTGGACACTGCTCAATGGCGGCATTAGCCAATTGCTTTATAGCCGCAGTGGTCGAGTGAACTTGGCGGCATTTAATGAGCAACATCATCTGGCCCTGGCCGGGCCCAAATATCTAACGTACCGTTAACGCGACAATAAGGGAGCTTAGCTATGAACCCACAACAACTATTCGATTTATCCAGTCGCATTGCCCTGGTCACAGGCGCCAGCCGCGGCATTGGCGAGAGCATTGCCAAACTGTTAGCGGCCTCTGGCGCGCACGTTATCGTTTCCAGCCGTAAACTGGATGGCTGTCAGCGCGTTGCCGATGAGATTAAGGAAGCGGGTGGCAGCGCCGAAGCGCTGGCCTGCCATATTGGTGAAATGGAGCAAATCGATGCTTGCTTTAATGCCATCGAAGCCAAGCATGGCAAGCTCGATATTCTGGTTAACAATGCCGCCGCCAATCCGTATTTTGGCCACATTCTCGATACCGATTTAGGCGCCTTTCAAAAAACCGTCGACGTCAATATTCGCGGCTACTTCTTTATGTCTAGCGCTGGCGCCAAGTTAATGAAAAAAGGCGACGGCGGCTCCATTATTAACGTTGCCTCGGTTAATGGCGTGGTGCCAGGTGACATGCAGGGTATTTATTCCATTACCAAATCGGCGGTGATTGCCATGACCAAGGCCTTTGCCAAAGAATGCGCGCAGCAAAATATTCGTGTGAATGCCTTGTTGCCAGGCCTGACCGACACCAAATTCGCTAGCACCTTAACCAGCAACGATGCCATTTTAAAAATGGCACTGATGCACATTCCAATGAAGCGCGTGGCCATGCCCGAAGAAATGGCTGGTACCGTATTGTATTTAGCGTCAAATGCGTCTAGCTATACCACAGGTTCTGCCATTAATGTTGATGGTGGTTATTTGCTAGTTTAACCATCGCTTATTATTCACACCTGGGTCAAAAGAACGACAACTGCATCTTCTTTGACCCATAAAAGAGTGAAATCCCGGCTGTTTTTAAAGGCTGTGCTAGCCGTTTATAACGGCATACTTTTTGAAATAGAACTCTTCGCTAAGGCTTTTGGGCCTGGTGGATTCCTTTTCAAAACAGTTCGGGAGAACATTATGTCGAACGCACACAGAAGAAATAGTATTGGACAAAGCGCTTTGAGTCAGCGCGTGCTCAGCAATGCTAGAGCGAACGGTTCGGTCTATCCGGGCGACACTGTGCAAAACATTCACCACTACAACAGTGTTCAAGACCGCAACAATGGCTTTACCAGTAGTAATAATCAGAACTCACAAATCATCACGGTGCAAAGCCCACGGGGATCTACTTACCAAGTTCATACCCATCAGCAAGGCAACTTCCATAGTCGAACCGAATAAGACTAAGGAAGCTCTGAATTATTCTGCAAAGTTTTACGCGAGTGCAGCAGCCTTTCAGAACAAGACGCCGATGGCAGGAAATGGTCAGCCCTTTTCGATATTGACAACGACGTTATGAAAGCCTGCCGCCCGCGTCCGATGGGTGAACCAGAGAGCTCCAGCTCCGTCGCGGTCCAGAGCGGGTACAAAGTTAATCAAAGGTGCCCTAGGGCTGCATTGATCCACACTTCCGTTTTTCGCACGTCCGTTTATAGTCGCCTTACTTGTGCACGGAATTGCGGATACTTATGAAAGCGTTTATTTCACTTTTAGCCATTGTCATTGTGGCTTTACTGGCGGCGTGGTTTATGCCTTCACCCATCGATGCCATCGCGGTCAGCCCCAGCCAGCCCATTCCACTGGAAGGTCGCTGGCAGGCCAATGATGCCTTGCAAACAACGCAAGTCACGCAGTTGCCACCCGGCAAGCGTGGCGGTGAGGACATCGCCAAAGACAAGTTAGGTTGTCTTTATACCGGCACAGAAGACGGCAGTATTTTACGCAAGTGCCCCTACGCCAGCTGGGAGCAACTGGTGAACACCGGCGGGCGTCCTCTGGGCCTGGCCTTTGATGACAAACAAAACCTGATCATTGCCGATGCCGTCAAAGGCCTTTTGCGCATGACACCTAAGTTTGAGCTTGAGGTGTTGGCCCATCAATATCAGGGGCAGCCGTTGGGTGTGGTAGACGATGTCGATATCGGCGCCGATGGCACCCTGTATTTCTCTGACGCCTCCAGTCGCTACCCACTGAGCAAACTGACGTTGGATATTTTGGATGGCCGTCCTTCTGGGCGCTTGTTTGCTTTTGATCCGACCAGCCAACAGCTAACACTGCTGGCCGATGAGTTGGCGTTTGCCAATGGCGTGGCCGTCGATGCCGAGCAAGATTTTGTTTTAGTGAATGAAACCTTTCGCTACCGCATCAGCAAGGTTTGGCTGAAGGGCGCCAAAGCCGGACAACGTGAAGTCTTGGTCGATCGGCTGCCAGGCTTGCCCGATGGCATTGCACGGGCAGAAAACGGCACCTACTGGCTGTCGCTTTATGGCCTGCGCCCCGAGCTGGTCGATCGCATTCATCCCAAGCCTTGGCTCAAAAATCAGTTAGCCAAATTACCCACCGCACTGGCACCGCTGCCGGCCCCTTACGGTTTAATTGTGCAAATTAACGCCGACGGCGAGGTGCTGCAAACTCTGCATGACCAAGCCGCCGTGGCCATCGGCGGCATTACCTCGGTTCAGCCGGAGAAAGACGGCTTGTACCTGGGTACCTTGCATATGAACCGCATTGGCAAATTGGCGTTTTAACCGCTGCCTTTAATCGTCCAGCTGGCGCTGCAGACCTTGCTGCTTGGCGTGTGCTGAAGGCACGGAGGTAGACTCAATGCGGCCGCCAGCGACAATGCGCACCAGGAAGTTCAGCCCTGAGACATCGGCATCGGTCACCTCGATGATTTGCTCAGCTCCCAATGCTGGATAGGCACCGCACGTTTCTGCCGGCGTGCACACAAAGCCATCCACGTCTAAATCCGTGCCGGCACTGATGCGATATTCGCCTGGCGTCACGTTGCTAAAACTAAAGCTGCCATCTGCCGCAACGGCTTCACTGTCGATGGTGGTATTGCCACTGCGATCCAGCAATAGCACATAATGCTGGGTCAGTTCACCGTCCACCGTTTGGCTGCCCACCAATAAGAAGACAGGTACCGTTAAGGCATTGCCTTCCGTGGGTGTAATCATGATTTCACTGTTGTAAAAGCCATCGGCTAAGCCGCTGATATCTGCCGTTACTTGATAGTCGCCCAAGCCATTGGCATCGGTAGCGGCTGGGCTAATGCTGAGCCAGTCCGATGTTTCAGCAACCGTTACCGTAGGGGAGCCGCCGCCAACATTGGCGATGGTTAACGTGCTGCTCACGCTGGCAGAAAACTGCAGCTCATCCGGCGTCGCACTGAGCTGAACCGGTAGTTCAGGCGCTTCGCCGCCATTGGCAAGCGCTGCTGCCGCTCGCACCGCTTTGCTGGCGTCGATTAAGCCGTAGCCAAAACTGTTGTCGCGGCCGCTGATGCCAATGTCTTGGGTTAGTTCACCGGCCATCAGCAGCTGGTCAAACTGATCCGGCGTCAGCGCGGAGTTCACACTTTTCATCAATGCAGCGACCGCGGCCACATGCGGCGCCGCCATGGAGGTGCCCTGCTCAAACATGTAGCTGGCACGACGGCTGCCGGTTTGATCGTCAACAAAGGTGCTGTAAACGCCATCTGGGTTGCCGTCGCGGTTTAAGTCTCGACGTGCATCGCCGCCGGGGGCGGCGACATCAATGGTACTGCCAAAGTTAGAGTAGTAAGCCAAATTGTCGTTAAAGGTGGTGGCACTTACTGACACCACGCCTTCGTACGCCGCTGGATAACTCGGCAAGCTGGTCGATTCATTGCCAGCCGCCGCCACAATAATGACCCCAGCTTGGCGTACGCGCTGAAAGGCCGCTTCCTCTGCCGCCGAGTAGCTGCCACCGCCGAGGGACATATTGATCACATCGGCCCGGCGGGCCGGCACAGTGCCGCTGTCATTGTCCAAACCCGCCGCCCAATAGGCCGCTTGAATAATATCGTAGGTGGTACCACCGCCTTCACCCAGCACCCGCATCGGCATGACCTTGGCGCCCCAGCTGGCACCGGCAACACCGTCGCCGTTGTCATTCAAGGCGGCGACCGTGCCGGCCACATGGGTGCCATGCCAAGAGCTTTGCCCGCGCGTGGCGCTGTCGCCAGGGTCATCAGGGTTGCTATCAATGCCATCGCCGTCACGGGAGATGTCCACCAAACTGATGAAGTCGTAGCCAGGCACTAACTGCCCGGAAAACTCAGGGTGCTGCAGAAAAACCCCAGTATCCAACACCGCCACAATCGGTGCTGGGCTGGCGTTCTCGGCCAAGGCTAAATCCCAGGCCTGCGGTAAGTTGATGGCCGGATAATGCCATTGCCAGTTGTAGCCAGGATCATCGGGCACTTTGAACGCCTGGCGAATGTAGTTGGGCGAGGCGTATTCCACCTCGCCACTGAGGCGCAGCTTTTTAATCTCCATCAAGGTACGGCGCTGGCGCTCAAACTGACTCTCTGTTCGCGCTATCGCGCGCGCTTGTGGGTTCGATGGTTTGGCCCAGTCAAACACCAGCCGCTGCGGCCTAGGCGCTTTGGCGGAGGCTGTGCGTGCGGTCGATGAGGTCTGCTTGTAACGCACCACAGCTTCACCACTGATAAAGTCATCGCTGACCGTCTGCTTTGAGGACGAAGCAGTTCCCGGCGGCAATAGCCTCAGCACATACTTGGACTGGCCTTCATAGGCGTAGATGTTGATAAAGTATTCGCCAGTGGTGGGGACCTGCAATTGCTCGTACTCGCCGGTGGCGTTCGATGTGAGTACCGGCTCACTTTCATCGGTCAACTGCATTAGCAAATCCAGATCGTTGTTAAACACCGACACCACACCGCCGGTAAAGGAATCCACCACCTGCAGTTGCACGATCTGACCTTGCTGCAGGCGTACGCGGTAGTAGTCATTGCGATCGGCACTCAAAGCAAAACGTGCCTGGGATGGCGACTGCCCTGACGCCTGCGCCGAAGCAAAGCCTTGCACGGTGGCGACATTCGGTAAGGACTGAGCGCTGGTTGTACTGTTGTTGTCTTGGTAATCGGCAAGCACATCGTTCACGTCGGAATCGACCAACAAGGACGCTGCCGGCTCTAACTTGCCACTGAGAGTAAACTCGGTGGCGACAGGCTCAGGTTCGGGCTCTGGCTCAGGTTGCGGATCAGGCTGCGTCGGAGGCTGTGGGCTCGGCTCTCGCTCCGAGCTGCCTCCGCCACCACCGCCACACGCGGTGAGCGAAGCCATCAAGATCAATAACGCCAGATGCGCTGGCCAAGCTGAATTCGTCATGTCGCTATCCCTAACTGCTATGCCGTCAGTATCGCATTAGCGCCTGAGTTTTGCAGGCGACGACCTTTGTCAGTTGTGTCAGGGTGCAGTAGTCTGACAAAGTGATTTCAGCAAGGGATGGCGTATGTCACTGGCTCAAGTTTTTACCCGCGCCCAATGTGGCGTCGATGCGCCCCTGGTGCGAGTGGAAGTGCATTTGTCCTCCGGCTTACCGTCTCTTTCTCTGGTGGGCTTACCGGAAACCGCGGTGAAAGAAAGCAAAGACCGAGTTCGCAGCGCCCTGCTCAACAGCGGCTTTGATTTTCCCGCCAAGCGCATCACCATCAATTTGGCCCCCGCCGAGTTGCCCAAAGAAGGCGGCCGCTACGACCTGGCCATCGCTTTGGGCATTCTGGCCGCCTCGGCCCAAGTGCCCGCCAGCGCCTTAGATCAGCATGAGTTTATTGGCGAGCTGGCGCTCAGCGGCCAGTTACAGCCGGTTCAGGGCACTCTGCCAGTCGCCTTGATGGCCACCCAGCAACAACATCGCTTGGTCGTGCCGAGCGCCAATGCCTGCGAAGCCGCCTTGTGCCCTAATGTCGATGTCATCAGTGCCTCCAGCCTCGCCGACGTCACCGCCTATTTGCACGGCCAGCAAACGTTACCCCAAGCCAGCCCTGCAGCCGCCGACTCAGCACCCGACTTGGAAGTTGCAGACCTAGCCGATGTGCGCGGTCAGCAGCAAGCCAAGCGCGCGTTAGAAGTTGCCGCGGCAGGCCAACACAATTTGCTGTTTATCGGCCCGCCGGGCACAGGTAAAACCATGCTCGCAACCCGCCTGCCCGGGATTTTACCGCCCATGAGCGAAAGTGAGGCGCTGCAATCGGCCTCGGTGCAGTCCTTGTGTGGTCAAAGCGACTGGCTCCAACACTGGCGTCAGCGACCTTTTCGGGCGCCACATCACACAGCTTCAGGCGTCGCCTTAGTGGGGGGCGGCATGAACCCAAAGCCCGGCGAAATCTCCCTCGCTCACGGCGGCGTGCTGTTTCTCGATGAACTGCCCGAATACAGCCGCAAAGTGTTGGATGTGTTGCGTGAACCATTAGAAAGCGGCCGCATTGTGATCAGCCGTGCGCGCCAAAGCATTGAGTACCCAGCGCGCTTTCAATTACTGGCGGCGATGAATCCTTGTCCGTGCGGCTATTTTGGTGACCCGAACGGCCGCTGTCGCTGCACCCATGAGCAAGTGCAGCGCTATCAAAATCAAGCCTCAGGACCACTGCTGGATCGCATCGATTTGCACGTCGCCGTGCCGCCGGTTGCGCTTAGCCAACTGCAGGCGCAACCCAGCGGTGAAAGCAGTGCCGTGGTGCGCCAACGCGTGGTTGCCGCACGTGAGCGCCAGCAACAGCGCCAAGGCTGCACCAATGGTCAGCTCAGCAGCCGTCAAACCGAGCAGGTTTGCCAACTCAACAGCAGCGATCATGATTGGTTCAGCCACACGGTCGAGCAGTTGCAGCTGTCGGCTCGTGCCTATCACCGCTTGTTGAAAATCGCCCGCACCTTGGCTGACCTAGCAGGCAGCGACGCCATTCAGCGCGCACACCTGGCGGAAGCCATCGGCTATCGCGCCCTTGATCGTTACCTTCACTGACCGGAGCCCAGCATGTCACGTCAAACGCTGATCTTTTTTATCGTTGTCGTGTTGTTGATAGCGGCACTGGTGATTTACCACCTCAATACCGACAGCCCCTACAACTCCGAGGTGTTTTTCGGTAAAGAGCTGACCCATGAGACAGGCACGCAAGCCAGATCATCGTCAGCTGACAGCTGAGTCGCGGCGCTGGCGATGGTAGACTACGGCGCTTGCCTGAACACAGTCAGTGGTTGTCTCCGTGGTTGATTTGTCCCAGTTAAATCCGCGCCAGCGTGAAGCGGCGAAATACATTGATGGCCCCTTGTTGGTACTGGCCGGTGCCGGCTCGGGTAAAACCTCAGTGATTACCCGCAAAATCGCCTACCTGATCGGCAGCTGCGGCATCAAAGCACATCACATTGCCGCCGTGACCTTTACCAACAAGGCCGCGCGCGAGATGAAAGAGCGGGTGAACTCACTGGTGGGCAAAGGCGGTGCCAAAGGCCTGACGGTGTCCACCTTCCATAACTTGGGCCTCAACATCATTCGCCAGGAGCTGAAAACCGCCGGCTACAAGGCGGGGTTTTCCATTCTCGACCAGGATGACTGTAAGAACATCATTCGCGATGTCATGCATCGCGAGCACGGTGACGACGGCGACATGATCGAACTGGTGCAAAACAGCATCAGCAATCTCAAAAATGACCTGGTCACTCCAGAGCACGCGCTGCAAATCGCACAAAGCCCGCAAGAAATGATGATTGCGCAAACCTATTCGGTGTATCAGCGCATGCTCAAAGCCTACAACGCCGTCGATTTTGACGACCTTATCATGGTGCCCACCTTGCTGTTTCGCGATCACAGCGAAGTGCTGGCACGCTGGCAAAAGAAGATTCGCTACCTGCTGGTGGACGAATACCAAGACACCAATACCAGCCAGTACGAGCTGGTGAAGCTTTTGGTGGGCCATCGCAGTGGGCTGACTGTCGTAGGCGATGATGACCAATCGATTTACGCCTGGCGCGGCGCACGCCCTGAGAACCTGGCGCTGTTAAAAAAGGACTTCCCGACGCTGAAGCTGGTCAAGCTGGAGCAAAACTACCGCTCCACCGGGTTGATTTTGCACGCTGCCAACCATGTGATCGATAACAACCCGCACGAGTTTGAGAAAAAGCTCTGGTCTGATAAAGGCTATGGCGACCCGATCCGCATTCTTAAATGCCGCAATGACGAAGCCGAGGCTGAGCGCGTGGTCACCGAGATCATCGAGCGGCGTATGCGCTACGGCTGCAGCTACCGTGACTTTGCCGTGCTGTATCGCGGCAACCACCAGTCGCGAGTGCTGGAAATGAAGATGCAGGCTTTTCAGGTGCCGTACAAACTTAGTGGCGGCCAGTCGTTTTTTGGCCGCAACGAAATCAAAGACATCATGGGCTATTTGCGCTTGCTGATTAATCCCAGCGACGACGCCGCATTTTTGCGCATCATCAATACGCCGCGGCGCGAAATTGGCCCCACCACCATTGAAAAGCTCAGCGAATATGCCGCCATGCGCGGCACCAGCTTGATGTCTGCCACCACCGAAATGGGGCTGGAGCAGGTGTTGATGCCCAAGGCCACCGATCGTCTGCGGCGCTTTGGTCATTGGCTCGAAACCGTAACACGCAACGCCTACACCGATGACCCAGTGGCGGCCATCAAAGAGCTGATCAACGACATCGATTACGAAGGCTGGCTGCTGCAAAACTCCGGCACCCCGCACCAGGCCGAGCGACGCATGAAAAACGTTTGGTTCCTAGTCGACTCCGTCAGCAGAATGATTGAAAAAGCCGATGAGCTGGGCGATGAATGCACCATCGAAGACGCCGTTGGCAAACTGGTGCTGCGCGACATGCTGGAGCAACAGGAGCAAGAGGATGAAAACGACCAGGTGCAATTGCTCACCTTGCACGCCTCCAAGGGGTTGGAATATCCACACGTTTACATCATCGGCATGGAAGAAGAACTGATGCCGCACCGCAACAGCATTGAGGCCAATACCATCGAAGAAGAACGCCGGCTGATGTATGTGGGCATCACACGCGCTAAACGCACCCTCACCCTCACCTACGCCGCCAAGCGTCGCCAGTATGGTGAAACCGCTGCCACTACCCACTCGCGCTTTTTAGATGAACTGCCTCACAACGACGTGGAGTGGGAAGGCAAAAGCGAAACCTCGGTAGAAGAGCAAAAAGAGCGCGGTCAGCAAACATTGAACAGCCTGAAAGACATGCTGGCCGACTTTTAAGGCAGCACGGCATTATTTGGTGCCCTCCTTGGATTGGGAGCCAACCTCATCTATCGCCACACTCACCCGCCAGACTTTTTTACCTTCGCACTTGCATTAAGTGAGGGGCATCTATACTGCCAACATCCCCCCAGCAAATGCGAGAAACTCACCATGATACGACTGATTGCCTTGGCAGTAACCGCCATAGTCAGCCTGCCCTTGCAGGCTCAAACCCTCACATTTTGCGGCGATAGCGCCGGCTGGCCACCTTATACCTATGAAGAAAACGGCGTCGTCAAAGGCTACGATGTGGATGTACTTAAAGCCATACTCGAGCCCCAAGGCATTACCGTTGACGTGCAAATGCTACCGTGGAAGCGCTGCTTGCAAGATACCGACAACGGTAAAATACACGCTGCTTTAAGCGCCTCCGCAAACGATGAGCGTCGCAAAAAGTATCGCCTAACCGAGTACTATTACACCGTACAGCCCAGTTATATTTATGTAAAAGAACGCTTTCCCGGTGGCGTTCAGCTAACCGCATCAGAGGCGCTCAAACAGCATAAAATTTGTGGTTTACGTGGCTACAACTACGATGGCTTTGGATTGTCGTCTGAAAAAGTCGACAGAGACACCAACAATTTCAAGCAATTATTTCAAAAAACCAAAGCCGGTCGCTGTGATTTAATTCTAGCGCGCTATGAAATTCTGGTGGGCTTTGCTTTGATGGGTGAAAACTATCTCACCGACGAATGGGGCTATAACGCCATTCCCGGCATAGAAGGCGATAAATTCTATATGCTAGTCAGCCGCAATATTCCCGATAGCGAAGCGGTAGAGAAAAAGCTGAGCGACGGCATTAAACAGTTGCGCTCGGAAGGTAAATTGGAAGCGCTATTAAAGCCTTACTTGAACTAAATTGGACGAAGGGCACTGCATAGGCAGTGCCCACTACAGGTTTTAGAACTTGTAGTTTACGCCAGCGTTCATACTGGAAACGTCAATAACGTCAACTTCACCGAAAACGGTGTAGTTCGCTTCGACAGACAGCTGCTGATTCAGTTTAAACTCACCACCGATACCATAGAGAATATTCATTTCGCTATCATCATAGTAGTCTGAGTCGAGTGACAGATAGTTCAAGCCCAACTTAGCGTGAATAGAAGCTTGTTCATTAAAACTGAATCCCAGTTTACCAGCACCCAACATAGAATAACCAGTGAGTTCGTTACTGGTGCCATCGAACTCAGAGCTTCCCAGGTAAATAAAGCCGGCTTCAGCTGAAAGATTGATTTGCTCTGGCAGGCCAGCATTCGTTAGGCCTTTAAATGGCACACCTACAACACCGCCAAAACCGATGGAGTTATCCAGATCCCAAATGCCAATATCGTAGTCAACGATGTGCATGCTCGCGCCAACATACTTGTTATCCAGATCCAGTTGCATGGCTGAAGCGTTCACGCTGGCCAGCAAAGCGGCCGCTAATACTGTTTTTTTCACTGTTCCCTTCCTTAAATTGGAATACGATTGACTTCACCTCGCGCCATCGCAGGGAACAGCTAACACTGACACCCGTCCCTGGATTAGCGCCGAGCGCATGGTAACGATGCGACACTCGCATTGCAATTTGCTCAATGAGACTTGCGTCAATAATTCACAAAGCCAAACTCACGGCAGCCAAGCGCTCTTTGTCTTACCTGACAAAACACCGACTATAAAACGCTATTCCACCGTCACACTTTTCGCCAAGTTACGCGGCTGGTCGACGTCGGTGCCTTTAATCACTGCCACGTGGTAGCTCAGCAACTGCAATGGAATGGTGTACACAATCGGCGCAATGCGATTGTCACAGTGCACCACGGGCAAGACCATGACATTGCCTTCGGTATTCAGGCCCGCCGCTTCGTCAGCAAAGATAAACAACTCGCCACCGCGGGCGCGCACTTCTTCAATGTTGGATTTCAGCTTTTCCACCAGCTCATTATTCGGCGCCACCACGACGATGGGCATTTCGGCGTCGATCAGCGCCAGCGGGCCATGCTTGAGCTCGCCCGCGGCGTAGGCTTCGGCATGAATGTAGGAGATTTCTTTGAGCTTTAACGCCCCTTCCATCGCGATTGGGTATTGGCTGCCACGGCCTAAAAACAGCGCGTGGTGTTTTTCAGCAAAGCGCTGTGCTAGGGCTTCGATGTCGCTGTTCATTGCCAATGATTTTTCTATCAACGCCGGCAAATGCGCTAACGCTGCAGCGATGTCTTTTTCTTGCTCAGTGCTCAGCTGGCGACCACGGCCAAGTGCTACGGTAAGCAGCATCAAGGCCACCAATTGCGTGGTAAAGGCCTTAGTCGAAGCCACGCCAATTTCTGCCCCGGCACGGGTCATCAGCGCCATATCGGATTCGCGCACCAGCGACGAGCCCGGCACATTGCAGATCGCCAAGGTTTGCTGATAGCCAATGTCTTTGGCCAAACGCAATGCCGCCAAGGTGTCTGCGGTTTCACCGCTTTGGGAAATCGTTACCAGTAAGGAGGATGGGCGCACCACCGAGCGGCGATAGCGAAACTCCGAGGCAATTTCGACGTTGCACGGTACCCCGGCCAGGCTTTCTATCCAGTAACGCGCCGTCATCGCCGCATGATAGGAGGTGCCACAAGCGATGATTTGCACCTGCTCCACCTGGCTAAGGTCGCCCAGCGCTTCGAGGTTGAGCTGACCGTTTTCCAACCGCCCTTCCAAAGTGTTGGCAATGGCTTGGGGCTGTTCGTAAATCTCTTTCAGCATGTAATGGCGGAATTGGCCCTTATCAC
The DNA here is from genome assembly GCF_014652515.1 of Bacterioplanes sanyensis. GTDB lineage: Bacteria > Pseudomonadota > Gammaproteobacteria > Pseudomonadales > Oceanobacteraceae > Bacterioplanes > Bacterioplanes sanyensis. The sequence goes on from NZ_BMYY01000007.1 coordinate 37,614, forward strand.
CGGCATCATGCTCCACCGTCGATTCCACCAGCGGTCGCTCGACCACTTGGTCTTGGCTGTCGAAAACTTGGTAACTGCGACGTTCGATCAAAGCGACGTCGCCCTCTTCCAAAAACGCAAAGCGCTGGGTGACGGGCAGCAACGCCAGTTGATCCGAAGCAATAAAGTGCTCACCAATGCCTGCACCAATCACCAAGGGGCTGCCGGAGCGCGCCACTACCAGCTGTTCAGGCGACTGCTCGTCCATCACCACCATGCCGTAGGCACCGGTGAGTTGTTTGCGTGTTGCCATCACCGCTTGCAACAAGGCATGGCCTTGCTGGCGAAAACTGGCAATCAAGTGGGCGATGACTTCGGTATCGGTTTGCGACTGAAACTCAAACCCCTGCTGCTGCAGCTGTTGGCGCAACTCGCTGTGGTTTTCGATAATGCCGTTATGCACCACCATGATCGGGCCCGATTGGTGCGGGTGGGCATTGGCTTCCGATGGCTGGCCGTGGGTCGCCCAGCGGGTATGGGCAATACCGGTGCCGCCTTGAATCGGTGTTTGTGCCAAGGCTTCGGCCAAGGCTTCGACTTTGCCCAAGCGGCGCAAACGCTGCACCTGGCCTTGGGATGCTTGCACCGCCAAACCGGCGGAGTCATAACCGCGGTATTCCAAGCGCTGCAGGCCGGTTAAAAGAATATCTGCTACGTCACGTTGCGCGACTGCGCCTACGATGCCACACATACGGTCACCCTTGTGCTGGCGCCACGGTTTCGACCCGTACGCCGTGAGATTCAATGGATTGCTGTTGCTCGGCGGTCAAACCGTTGTCGGTAATCAGCAAGTCAACCTGCTGCCAAGCCAGCTCAAGATTAGGAATGCGACGGCCGATTTTGTCAGATTCAGCCAGCACCACCACTTCACGCGCTGCCTTAGCCATGGCCCGGCTCAGCGACATCAGTTCATTAAAGGTGGTGGTACCGCGCTGCAGATCGATGCCATCACAGCCAATAAATAGATGGTCAAAGTCGTAACTGGCCAACACCTGCTCCGCCACTTGGCCTTGAAACGATTCCGACTGCGCATCCCAAGTGCCGCCGGTCATTAGCAGCGTCGGCTCATTGTCTAACGCCAATAACTGCCGGGCGACGGCGAGGGAATTGCTCATCACCACCAAGCCACGCTTGTGCTCCAGATGTGGAATCAGTGCGGCCGTGGTGGAGCCATAATCAATAATCAAGCGTTGATGGTCGCGAATGCGGCGGGCGGCCGCCGCTGCAATCGCTACCTTTCGATTCGAAACCTTGGATGCTTCGCTCTTGGCCAAATCTCCGGGAATGGGAACGGCGCCACCGTAACGCCGTAACAGCAGTCCGCTGCTTTCTAACGCCTTTAAATCCTTACGAATCGTCACTTCAGAGGTGTTTAACCAAGCCGCTAAGGCGTCCACCTGAACTTCACCGCTTTGCTGCAGTGTCGTAAGAATGCGCTGTCGGCGCTGTAGTGTTTGTCCGCGAGCCATATTTGGTTTCGAATCAAAATAAAAACGAAACCATAAAGAAAGATTCTAGCCAGTACAAGTTCAGTGAGCGGCCTAGCCATCGTCTCCTATCTGCACCTGATTGCGACCGTTCTCTTTGGCTTTGTAAAGCGCCTTATCAGCACGGTCGAACACACTCTCGGGCTCTTCCATGGCACCAAACTCAGCAATGCCAAACGACATGGTGATGGGCACCGGCTGCTTCTTAAAATGAAACGGCGCTTTTTCTATCGCCTGGCGCAGCTTTTCAGTGGCGACCATGGCCTCGCTGGCGTTGGTCTCTGGCATCAAAATGACAAACTCTTCACCGCCGTAGCGGGCGATAAAGTCGACGTCGCGCAGGTATTTGCGCATGGCTCGCGCCAGTAACTGCAATACCTTGTCCCCCGCTAAGTGACCGTAGTTATCATTGATGGACTTGAAGTGATCGACGTCCGCAATCGCCAGGGTCAGCGCACCGCCGTAGCGCGTGCGCCGCTTTAATTCTTGGTCTAGCCGCAAGGCGTAGGCCTCGCGGTTTGGCAGGCCGGTCAAGCCATCGTGAGTGGCGCGGCGTTTTTGCTCTTCGATGACTTTGCGTGCCGCCGAGGCTTCTTTCTCCATTTCATCGAGCCGGTTTTGCAGCATTTCTAACTTGGCAGCTAAGCGTTGCTCGCGCTCGCTCTCGTCCTCTTGATACTTTTCCATCGCGCGCACGATCAACGTTAAATGCTCACGCACACTGGAACCCAGCTCACCAAGGTCGCGAGAACCGGTGACCACCGAGCGAATATCGGCAATTTGATCACGCACTAAGCCGTCTAGGTCTTGGCGGGCGCGCTCACGCTCAGCCTGCCCTGTGTGAGCGTCGGTCACCAGCAGCTGAATGGCGCGCAGGCGCTCATCTAGGTTGGATAAGAAGCGCTCAAACTCCTGTTGGCCACTGCCCAAACAATCAATCAGTAGCTCTGCAGTATCCTCTAGCAGCGGCACCAGCTCGTACCAGTTAAGGCCTTTGCTCAACCGAGCTTGCAGGTCATTGGCGGAGGTATTTAGCCGCTCGGGGATCACCAGCTGAGACAGCAAACTCAACAGCGTTTGCGATACTTCTTCGGCAATATGAGAAAAGCCCGGCTCTCCCTCTTGGTGCTGAGCAACATCGGTTGCCTGATCTAGCTGAATGGGCGCAGCGGACAGCACACTCTGGGAGGCCTCTTGTTGCTCCTCCTGCCCTTCTTGCGAGCGAGGCGCAAACCAGCGCTGCCACCATTTGGTTTTACTTTCTTCTTGGCCCTCCAGGGTCGCAAGCTCGCCGAGGATTTGCACCCAAGCTTGTAGCTGGTTGATGTAACCTGACCAGTTTTGCAACTCAGATTGTGCCTGCTTACGCACTTCTTTGATGCGTCGCAATAGCGGCTTGGGAAGTGGGCAATCGGCCAGCTTCTTAGCAACATCGGACAGCTCGCCCAGTAAAACTTCGGCCTGAGCCGCGTTTTGATCTTCAAAACGCCGTACCGCACGCTCAAGGTCAGACATGGTTTTTTCCATGCCGTGAGCGCCCGGCTTGAGCGCCTCGCGCAAATGCCCTAGAGCGGCATCAACGCTGGACTCCTGCCCTTCAGCCAATAAAGACACCATGACCAATGCACGCCGCAGCTGGTCTTGGTTTTCTTCGCTGCTGTGCTTGAGCTGCTCGTGGCTTTCCACCAGATCAAGATATTTGTCTCGCCAGCGACGGGCGGAATCTCCCGCTTCTGCAGCCATAGCCTTCCCCTTGGGTGTTTAATGCCAGCCTCATTATAGGTAAGTCTGAACTTGATGATGTGATGAGTGTTCTTCTAAACAACTCAGTCTCTGCTCAAGTGCAACAAGCATTTAGAAATAAGAAATGGCCACGCCAAAGCTGTTGTAAAGGCCTGACGCCTACGCAGGTCGAACTACCCAGAGCTTGCCAAGGAGATTTCAGCCGCAACGGGCAAATGATCAGAAAGCGGGTGCTGGAGGGTCGCCAAACGCTCCAGTACCAGTTGCTCGCTGACAAATATATGGTCTAAGCCGCGCAATGGCCGCCAGCTGGGGTAGGTAGGCAAAGCCTGGGTCAATGGCTGCAGGCGCAGCTGTTTGAGCGGGCTGTGTTGCAATAAAACGTCCGCTTCCTGATTTAAATCGCCCATGATGATCAAGTGTTTTGCGTCCGCGACTTGGCGCACTAGAAAATCCAGCTGCGCAAACTGCGTTCGCTTGCCCAGCGCCAAATGCGTTACCGCCACGGTCACCTGCTGGTTATGCAACGGCAACTGCGCAATCATCAGCCCACGGCCGGGCAGCGCTCCGGGCAAAGCATGGCGATTGAGTTGCTGCACAGGCAAACGACTGAGCAAGCCATTGCTGTGCTGCGCTAATGCCCCTAGATTGCGATTTACTTGCTGATACCAATGAGGGAAGTCGGCTAACCGTGCTAAGTGCTCGACCTGATTGATGCGTCGACTGCGCCAGCTACCGGCATCGGCCTCTTGCAAAGCGACCACATCAAAGGGCTGAATCAACTCGACGATGTCGACCAGAGCTTGCTGCCGCTGTGCACTGGGTAATAAGTGCTGCCAGCTTTTAAGCAGATAGTCATGGTAACCGCGGGTGCGAATGCCGACCTGCATATTGAAGGTCAGCAGTCGCAAGGAATGCTCGCTGGCGGACGCTGCCGCCAGGAAGTCCTGCAGTGAGCGATACACTGCAGGGCAGGAGTTAGAGCGCACTGCGCTCCTGATCAATCAAATGATCGACCACTTCCAACATCGCTTTCTGGCTGCCGGCTTGCTGTGCCGTAACAATATATTTGCCCTGCACGATTAATGCTGGCACACCGCTAATTTTGAACGCGCGAATGCGCTGATCGGCGTTTTTCATACGGCTTTTCACCGTAAAGGAGTCATACGCTTTGTCGAAGTCTTCAGCGCTGACACCGGCTTTTTCAACCAAGAAGTCGCGCTGATCGTCTTTGTCCAACAGACGCTTACCGCCCACATTGATGGCATTAAAGATGTCTTCATGCACTTGATCCAGAACGCCCAACACATCCGCGACATGATACAACTGCGCATGCACCACCCACTGACGACCGAACATGGCCGGAACACCGGTAAACTGCACGTCGTCGGCTAGTTGCTTCTTCCAGGGCGACAAGACGCTCTCTAAGTGGAAGCAATGAGGGCAGCCATACCAGAAGGCTTCTTCCACATGGATTTTACCGTTTTGCTGCACCGGCACGGGTTCGTCCAATACCGTATAGTGCTTGCCTGCTTCATAGTCTGCTGCCTGAGCAGACATTGCTACTGTTGCCAGGGTCGCCAGCAACCATACTTTAATTCGAGATAACATCCCTAAACTCCAGCCTTAATTGATCAAGTAAAGACAGAGCGCATTGTTGCACAAAGGTTCCACAGCGCCCACAGAGGTGGCGCAAAGAAACGCAAGTACACCTTTGAGACATAAAAAAAGCGACCGAAGTCGCTTTTTTAACTGGTGCGCTTAGCGCAGACCCTGAATGTACGATGAAACCGCTTCGATTTCTTTATCGTGCATGCGCTCTGCGATCATACGCATCATCGCCGCTTGGTCGTTGTTGCGCTCACCTGAGCTGAAGTTATGCAGCTGCAGGGCCGTGTACTGATCGTGCTGACCGGCCAGACGCGGGAAGCCAGCCAGCTCCATGCCGCTACCATCCGGCAAGTGACATGCCTGACAAGCAGGAATGCCTTTTTCTTCAATACCAGCACGGAAAATACGCTCACCTAAATCAACCAACTCTTCTTTTGCACCGCCACTGGTAGGCGTTTGCTCAGCGAAGTAGGCGGCCAGATCAGCAATATTTTCGTCCGTCAGGTTCGTCACAAACGGCTGCATGGTCGGGACCGGACGAACACCGTCACGAATTTCGGTGATCTGCTTGATTAGGTAGCGCTCACCCTGGCCAGCGATTTTAGGGAAGGCTGGCGAGGGGCTGTTGCCGTCAGCACCATGGCAAGCGGCACAGGTAGCAGACAACGCTTTCCCGGCTTCAGCATCACCAGCGTGAGCCACGGACACCAGTCCGGCAGAAACTATCAGGCTAATCAACAGGTTTTTCATCGTCAGATCCAGGTTGTAAGTGAATTCTTCTGTTATTTCGGCGCAGCCATGTAGTTGATCAGCTGCTGATACTGCTCAGGCGTACAGTCCATGCACAAACCGCGCGGTGGCATGGCGCCTTTGCCGTTGGTGACGCTGGCTACAAGCGTGTCCATGCCTAGCGCCAAGCGTGGCTCCCAAGCAGCCGGATCAAAGGATTTTGGAGCACCGGCAACACCAGCAGCATGACATGCAGCACACGCCTGCTTGTACTTGGCATCCACATCAAAGGCCTGCACATTGGCGCTTAGGGCGGCAGCTGACAGGGCCGCTATCACAGTTAATTTTTTCATCATTGTGAGTCTCTCTCTGCTCAATTTTCGGAGTTGAAAATAGCGTCGCCTCGAACTCAGCGCTCTGTGATAGACTAGGAGCGTCATCCAAAGGCCCGCCATTATAAACATTAACTACCACACGGTCATTACGTTTACCCCATGTCAAAGCCGGATTCATTGACTTATACCAACACCCACTTCGAAATGAGCGCAGCCCGTCTGAGCCAATGCCCTATGGACATTCAACGCGAGGTGGCGTTCGCTGGCCGTTCTAATGCGGGTAAGTCTAGCGCCTTGAACTGTTTGACCGGCAATAAAAAACTGGCGCGCACCAGTAAAACGCCCGGCCGCACTCAGTTGATTAACTTTTTTCGCATTGCCGACACCCCGCTGGCGCTGGTCGACCTGCCAGGCTATGGCTACGCCAAGGTGCCCGTCGCCAAGAAAAACGAATGGCAAAAGGAGCTGGGCTTTTATCTGGATAAGCGCGAGTCGCTGGTCGGTCTGGTGCTGCTGATGGACATCCGTCATCCACTGAAAGAGTTTGACGTCGCCATGCTGGATTGGGCCACCGGCGCCAATATGCCGGTGCATGTCCTACTGACCAAGGCCGATAAGCTCAAGCGCGGCCCGGCACAAGCAGCCCTATTGCAAGTAAAAAAGGCGCTAAAGAGCTATAACACGCCAATGACGGCGCAGACCTTTTCTTCGCAATCCGGCGATGGCCTGAAACTGCTGCAGCAAACCCTGAATGGCTGGCTGCTGGCGGACGACGAAGGCGAAGACGACGACTTCATTCCCCCGCTGCCGGACCATCTACTGGATTGATCGTTTTTCAAACAAAGTCAGCTAACGATCCTGCGACATTCTGATTTTCTATCATTTGCGGCCACGCTTCTGGCCGCATTGTCTATATTGGAAATATGCCCATCGGGCATGTTGAAAAGCCGTTTTTTATTCTCTCTTGGTTCCATGAAGTAGTTGTACCTTCGGTCTTCCCCAATGACCCGAAGTTGACCCGGTCGCTCCCCCAATGGCGCCCGGGTCTTTTTTTATCCACACCGAAATGCAGCCCTATCAGTGCGCTTGCTGCCAGTTATCGCCAATGCCTGCTTCCACCAGCAGCGGTACTTTCAGCTCAGCGGCATCTTGCATTTGCTGCTTCAATGCTTCAGCCAAAGCCTCAGCCTGCTCGGCTTTGACTTCCAGTATCAATTCATCGTGCACCTGCATGATCAGGCGGGCATCAAAACCTGAGTCCGGCAGCCACTGGTGCACCGCCACCATGGCACGTTTGATGATGTCGGCAGCACTGCCCTGCATAGGGGCATTAATGGCGGTGCGCTCAGCGTGTTGGCGACGACCGACATTGCGCGAGCGAATGTCTGGCAAATACAAACGGCGGCCAAAGATGGTTTCAACATAACCCTGCTCTTTGGCCTGCTCGCGGGTGTTGTCCATGTAGTGGCGCACCCCCGGATAGCGTTCAAAGTACAAATCAACATACTGCTGTGCTTCGCTGCGACTGATACCTAGCTGACGCGCCAGGCCAAAGGCCGACATGCCATAAATCAGGCCAAAGTTAATGGCTTTGGCGCTGCGACGTTGGTTATCGCTGACCTCAGCTTCCGTTACTTCAAATACCTCGGCAGCGGTGGCACGGTGCACATCGCGTCCTTCGGCAAAGGCATTGAGCAGGCCGTCGTCGCCCGATAAATGCGCCATGATGCGCAGTTCAATCTGGCTGTAATCCGCTGCGACCAACTTGTAACCCTGTGGCGCAACAAAGGCTTCGCGAATGCGGCGGCCTTCATCCGAGCGAATGGGAATGTTCTGTAGATTCGGATCACTCGACGATAACCGCCCAGTAGCCGTCACCGCTTGATGATAAGAGGTGTGCACACGATTGCTGTCGGCAAAGGTCATGCTGGGCAATTTGTCGGTGTAAGTGCTTTTGAGCTTGGCCAGCCCGCGGTGCTCCATAATCAAGCGCGGTAGCTCATATTCCTCTGCCAGCTGCGCCAGCACTTCTTCTGCCGTTGATGGCGCGCCTTTGGGCGTCTTCTTAACCACGGGCAGCTTTTGCTTTTCAAACAAAATAGTGCCGAGCTGTTTGGGCGAGCTGAGGTTAAACACTTCACCCGCTTCGTTGTGCGCTTGCTGCTCCAGCTGCGCTAAGCGCTGCTCAATGGTTTGGCTTTGCTGATGCAGTAAGTCCGGGTCAATCAAGGCGCCGGTTTCTTCCATTTCACACAACACCGGCATGACCGGCATTTCGATGTCGGTAAAGACGCTTTTTAACGCCGGCTGTTGCTCTAACTTGGCCCACAGTAACTGGTGCAGGCGCAGGGTAATGTCGGCGTCTTCGGCGGCATAGGGGCCGGCTTGCTCGATGTCGATTTGATTGAAGGTTTTTTGCTTAGCGCCTTTGCCCGCAATGTCTTCAAAGCTGGTGCACTTATGGCCTAAGTATTTGAGCGCCAGGCTGTCCATATCATGACGGGTCGCGACGGAGTCCAGCACGTAGGATTCCAGCTGGGTATCAAACGCCACACCGCGCAACTGAATGCCGTGGTTGGCCAATACGTGCATATCGTATTTCATATGCTGACCGACTTTTTTCAGCTGCGGGTCTTCCAACAGCGGCTTGATCTGTGCCAACACGGCATCACAGTCGAGCTGCTCGGGAGCGCCTTCGTAATCGTGCGCCAGCGGTACATAAGCCGCTTTGCCGGGCTCAACGGCAAACGACACCCCCACAATGCGGGCCTGCTTGTAATTGAGAGAGGTGGTTTCGGTATCGAAGGCAAACAGCTCGCTGGCCTTGAGGCGCTCCAGCCAAGCATCCAGCTCGGTTTGAGCAAAGATAATGTCGTACTGGGTTTCAATAGCAATGGGGGTGGCTTCTTCTTCGCCAGCATCCGTTACGCTTTGTTGAGCGCTCAGCTCAGCTATCCAGGCTTTAAACTCCAATTGCTTGAACCAGTCCAACAGCGCTGCTTCGTCCTGTGGCTGGCTATGCAATTCAGTCAGGCCATGCTGCAGCTCGACATCGCACTTAATGGTGGCCAGCTCTTTCGATAAAAACGCCTGTTCTTTGTGCTCTTCGAGTTTCGGCGCCAGGGTTTTGGCACCGCGAAAATCGAGGGTTTTCACGTCATCTAGGCGCTCATAGACCGACTCCAAACTGCCTAGGCCAGCAATGAGGCCAACCGCCGTTTTTTCGCCGACTTTAGGCACGCCCGGAATGTTATCGACCTTATCGCCCATCAAAGCCAGGTAGTCGACGATGTGCTCCGGTGGAATGCCAAACTTTTCCTTCACCCCATCCACGTCCATAAAGGTGTCGGTCATGGTGTTGATCAGTGAAACGTGCGCATTCACCAGTTGCGCCATGTCTTTATCGCCAGTGGAGATAATCACATCTTGCTGATGCTCTAACGCTTGGCTAGCCAGAGTGCCAATGACGTCGTCGGCTTCGACCCCGTCTTCAATCAACAGCGGCAAGCCCATGGCGCGAATAATTTGGTGAATCGGCTCAATTTGCTCGCGCAGCTCTTCCGGCATGGGTGGCCGGTGCGCCTTGTACTCCGGGTAAATGTCATTGCGAAAGGTTTTGCCCTTGGCATCGAACACCACCACCAGCTGTGAACCTGGGTAGTCCTTTTGCAGGCGCTTGATCATGCTGATAACGCCCTTGACCGCATTGGTATGCAGACCGGAGGAGTTGGTGAGCAGAGGGATGGCATGAAAGGCCCGGAACAAATAGGAAGAGCCATCAACAAGAATCACTGGGTGCGACATGGAAGCGTTAGTCCTTGCGGCGAAAACTGGGGTTAAGCGGCGTTACGTCGTACAATGCATTGGTACCACGACCACGAACATGAGGCGCAGTCTACCATGAAGCATTTTCTCCGTCTGATTACCCTGGCTGCGCTGCTGCCACTGACTGCCAGCGCCGCACCGGGCGATGAAACCGTAGTGATTCGCAACGATGGCGACAAAACATTCTACGAATATCGCGTCAATGGCAAGATCACCGAGATCAAGGTCGTGCCCGAAGTCGGCAAGCCCTATTACCTGGTGCCCGACCAAAATGCTGATGGCGACTTTGTGCGCCGCGACCACCCTGAAATTCAGGCCCCCAAGTGGGTGATCTTTCGCTGGTAAGCCAGCAACGCCTTTGTTTAGCCGCAATTAAGAGCAGTTATGTCGGTTTATACCAGCTTAAGCCAAGCAGATATCGAAGCCCTGCTGGCTCAGTTCGACCTGGGTTCCTTGGTGTCTTTTAAAGGCATCGAAGCCGGAATTGAAAACACCAACTACTTTGTCACCGCCAGCCAGCAAGCCTGTGTGCTCACCATTTTTGAGCATCACGACAACGATGAAGTGGCAGACTTTATTCGCTTTGCCGTGCACTTGGGTGAAAAGGGCTTACTGGTGCCCGCCCCCATTGCCGACCGCCAAGGTCAGTGGCTGCACCAGCTGCATGGCAAACCAGCCATTTTGTGCCCATTACTGCACGGCCATCATATTACTCAGCCCAATGCTCAGCACTGCCACGCCATCGGCGCCACCTTGGCGCAGTTGCATTTGGCCGCCGCCGACCTAGAGGTTGAGCGCCCAGACCCACGCGGTTTCGACTGGTGGCAAGCCAACCATGCCAGCTTGGGTCAACACTTATCTGAGGCAGAGCAGCAACTGCTGGCCGATGAAGTGGCGTACCAACAGCAACAACAACCGCTGTGGCAATCCCTGCCGCATGGCTGGATTCACGGCGATATGTTTCACGACAATGCCTTGTTTGTCGACACCGATCAGGGCCCGCAAGTGGGCGCCATTTTGGATCTGTATAACGGCTGTCAGAACGCTTGGTTGTACGACCTCGCCATTGTGGCCAACGATTGGTGCAGCGATGTGCGCGGTCAATGGTATGACGGCCTGGTAGAAGCCCTGCATGCCGGCTATCAGTCGGTACGTCCGTTTACCGCTGAAGAGCATCAAGCCTGGCCTTTGGTGCTGCGCGGCTCGGCGTTGCGCTTTTGGCTCAGCCGCTTGCTGACGCAACAGCATCAGCAACAGCAGCAAGGTGAGCTGGCGTTGCAAAAAGACCCAGCGGAGCTGCGCGATAAGTTACTGCAACGCCGTCAGCTCAGCGCCTGAACGCCAATCAGGTAAGCCTCCAGCTCCAATTGCGTCCAGATGCCCTGGGCGCAATACCACAGCGCGGCGATAAACTGCAGCTGCGCCAAGGCAAACTGCCAAGCATCGTCATCACTGGCGCCGTAGGCCTGCAGCAAGCATTGCACCTGATCATCGGTTAAATTGGCATCCTGCACCAAGGCGGCCAAATCCCAGTAGGGATGACCCAACCCGGCATATTCCCAATCTAATAAACGCCAGCCGTCCGAGGTTTTCAGCCAGTTGCCCAAGGTCGGGTCCATATGGCAAATGCAGCGCTCGGGCGATGGCCAGCCTTGCAGCTGACGGCGCAAATCGGCCACCAGTTCACGCAATCGAGGGCTCGGCGTGCGCTGAGAGCAAATGCGGCGCCAATACAAATCCCCTTTGGCGATGATATCGACCTCAGGAATGCCACTAACGCTCAGCTGGTGCACGCGTTTGAGCAAGCTCGCCATTTGCTGCAAGACACTGTCGTCGAGCTGCTCCGGCTGCAGCAGCCAACCGCGCACATAATCGCGAATCCAATACTGGTCATCACGGCTGCGAAAACGCACCGGTGGCACCAAGCCCTCCACTGCCGCGACCTGGTGAATGCGATATTCCACCTCGCGATTGATGCCCAGTTGCTCGCTGTTGCCCGCCTCCATGCGCAGCACATAGCGGCTGGGCGGAATATCGAGCAACAGGCATTGGTTGGTCAGGCCGCCAGGGAGTGCTTCGGCGGCCTTGGGTGGCTGGCCAAAGCCCCACTGCGGCCACTGCTGCAATAGAGCCAGCATCAGGCGGCCACCATCTCAGCTTGCTGGTGAAAGTCGCGCCGCCACATAAACCAGCCGATCACAGCTAACACCAGATACACCGCCATTAACACGGCGGTTAAATACAGCTCTCGATCCAAGTACAGGACAATGGCGCAGCTGTTAAATACCTGCCAGTAGAGCCAGTTCTCCAGCACCTTGCGCGCCACCATAAAGGTAGTGATAACGCTGCCCCAGGTAGTGAATGAATCCAGGTAAGGCAGCGCTGCGTTGGTGTTGCGCTCCAGCAAAAAACCACTGACCAGCGTCAATGCCAGCACCAAGGCGATGACTCCCAAGTGCCGTGGCCAGGCCCAACTCACCACTGGGCGGGTTTCACGATTGGCGGTGGCACCGCTGCGCCATACCCACCAGCCGTAAATCGCCATCGCTAGGTAATACACGTTCAGCGCCGATTCCATCACGAGGCTGACGTCCCAAAACAACCAACTAAAAATGGCCGTGCTGCCGAAGGCGGCGTACCAGCACCAGTTGCTTTGGCGCATGGCCAGCACCAAATAGGCAATGCCCAACGCCACGGCGACCACTTCCCAGGGGCTCATCACTGCTGCGCCATTGAGCACACCTTGCCAAATCGATTCCATCTTCCTTTCCTTAGCCGTGGGGCTTGGTGGCCGGGTCGAGATTGGCGCCGATAAACTTGCACACGAAGATCGACTTACCGAACTCTTGCCAGCTGCGCAGCATCTCTGCTTTCAGCGTATCCATCACCAACTCATGCTCACCAAAGACCTGGGTGCTCATGGTATTCGTCACCAGCGTCAGGCCATCAATGGCATTAAGGCGGTCGATAAACGCTTTAATGGCGGGAATATAATCATCCGCCAGCGGGTATTTGCTGATTTCTACCGAGATTTGCATCGCGCTCTCCTAAAAGCTGTATTTGGCTTCCGCCATGACCAAGCGTGGCTGACCCAGTTGCACATAGCGGCTGCTGGCATAGCCATCACGCGGATCATTGCCAAAGCCGCCAAAGCCACGGGTTTCTACCTCCGCGTCAGTTAAATTGCGCCCGGCCAACGCCAGCTCCAATTGTTGCCACTGATAGCTCAAGCGCGCATGCCACAACACATAAGATTTGGAGCGTTCATCGTGGCTATCAGAAAAGTAAAACGCGTCTTTGGCTTCGCTTTCCAGCAGCAACGACCAGGCAGGCGCAAAGCGATACGTCATGGCCGCAGCCGCACTGTATTCGGGTGCATGCGATTGACTGCGGCCGTCTTTACTGAACTCACCGCCCTCCGTCTGGTAGGTATAGTCAACAAATTCGGTATCCAAGTAGCCTGCGCTCAACGCCAGATCGAGCTGCTCATGGGCACGCCAATTGGCCTCTAGCTCCACCCCTTGGTTGCGGCCCTCAGCGGCATTGGCCAGGTAATCCTGAAAGGTCAGTGAGTTGTCTTCATTTTGAATGGCGTAGGAGCTTTTCACCTGTTGGTCGCGGCGCTGAATATAAAACGCCGCCACCCGCGTGGTTAGGCGGTCATTCAGCAGGCTCGATTTCAACCCCAGCTCAGTGGTGAAGTTGATCTCAGTGTTAAAGGTACGATTGTCTTCGCTGATGTCCGGATCGGTATTGACGCCACCGGCCTTATAACCACGTGCCAGTGAGGCGTAGCCCATATGCTGTGGCGACAGCAGTACATCGAGTGTGAGCTTGCCACCCCACAGGGTTTCGCTGTCATCGGCGGCAACCTCATCACTGTCGCTAAAATCGTTGCGCCAGCGCTCCGCACGCGCGCCCCAGGTGAGGCTGACCAGCGGGCTAAACGCCGCGCTGGCTTCAGCATAAATAGAAGCCGAGCGCACCGCCAGATCACTGTCGTAGGGGCCATCGTTGTAGGTGTAATTGCGCGTCAGGGTTTCATCGCGCTGCATCAAATAAAGGCCGACGACCCAGCCCGTGCTGTTGGCAAACAAGCGGCCATCGGCGCCAGATAGCAGGCGCAAATCAGCGCTTAAACGCTCATAATCGCGCAAATATTCATCAAACGAGCTGTAACCATCCGGGTGAATGCCCTCATACGCCCAATCTTCGTCGTAACTGTATTCGCTGTCGCTGCTGCTGCCACTGAGCAGGGTTTCCAGACGCACGGCCGAGTTCAACTGGCGTTCGTAGGCCAGTGCCAGCGCCTGTGTTTGCTGAGCATCGGTGCCGGGCTCATCGGCCAAGCTGGTGCGGTCGTTGTCGTAATTAAAAGCGTCATAGCCGTTGTCAATGTCGGCATAGAGGTAAGTCAGCCGTGCTTCACTGGCGGCATCTGGTTGCATCGCTAACTTCAAGCGCAGCAGTTTTTCGCTCAGGTTCTGGGTATCGTCGCGGTCGAGAAACTCATTGTCGACGTAGCCGTCAGAGACGAAGGTGCGTGCACTCAAACGTCCTTGGGCGTTGTCGCTCAGGCTGCCACCCACAGCCCCTTCCAGCGAGCGGCTGGCGTAGTTACCGGCGTGGGCTTTTAAATAGCCCGAGCGCTCCTTGCTGGCAGCCGTGCTGGTGATGTTGATCATGCCTGCTAAGGCATTGGCACCAAAGCGCGTGCCCTGCGGGCCACGCAGGACTTCGACTTGCTCAACATCGAGCAAGCTCGCCACCGCTCCCAAGCCGGTCATGTCGATGCCGTCGATCATCAGGCCCACAGACGGGTTCACTGGGTCGACAAACTGACTGCGCTCGCCAATGCCGCGAATCTGCAAGAAGCGTCCGCGTGATGCACCCGCGGCAAAGTTCACATTGGGTGCCAGCGCCAATACCGACTCCAAGTGTTGCGCCGAGCGCTGCTCGACTTGCTGGCCAGAGACCACAGTGACGGCTTCGGGCAGGGCTTGAACATCGTTTTGGCGAAAATCGGCACTGACTTTGACGGGCTCAAATGTGACCTCATCGGCCTGTGCCAGAGCGGGTGCCAAGCAAGGCGTCAGAGCCACCATCAGAGCGAGGGGCTTGCGTGCAAACATGGTTGGATTCCTTATTCTGCCTGCCAAGCAGGCGACTTAACAAAGAAATCCGGTTGAGCGTAGGCCAGACAGAACAGCTGGCGAAGACGGTGAAGCGGCGCTTCGGCGAACCGATAACCCGCGGCCCATTCCTACGCCGGTATTAACCGGATCAGGTTCCAGGGTTTGCCGCTTAAAGCAGCATCTCAGGCCGTAGCCACCCCTTGGGACGGCGCCCATTGTACGTGCTGTACAAGGTCGGTTGGAAGGGTTCAGTGTTCACTGCGACGCGCAATGGCGGCTTTGGGCGGCTGCAGCACCAAAGCGCCCAACAAATCATCCACCAGCTGGCGGTTGAGCTGCTCCCCTGGTTGGTGCTCGCGGGCCACCAACTCGGTGAGCTCATGAAGGTGTTGTTGATGGTCGCCGCGCTGTTCATCGGCCACCAGCTCATCCGCCAGATAGGTTTGCTCACGCCGCTGCCATTGATAGTCATCCAATACCTGCAAACGCTGCAGTTGGCCTTGCTGGTAATCCGCCTCGACCATGCGCTCACTGCGTTGGGACAGGGTCACGTAGCGATAGCTCTGGCTGCCGAAATCTGGCGCATCGAGCCCAGGCGCAGCCTCATAAAAACTGGCATCGAGCTGGTATAACTGGGTCTGACGCAGCTGCAACTGTGAGCCTTGCTGCTTCACCTCGGTGTGCTGTTGCAGCTGCAGTTGGGTGGCGACCTTTTCATGGCGCTTGCTGGGGTCTGGGTTCGGGCGCTCAACGGGCGATTGATAGTGCAGCGAAAAATCCGCTACGCCGGTCATCAAACTTTGTGCAGCACCTGTCATCGCTACGATGCCACGATCCAGCGAACCACCTGCGGCTGCAGGCTGTTGCAGTAGCTCAAACGCCTGCGCCACCATGTTACGCACGCCATCTTTGACCTTGCCATCGCTTAAGCCAGAGTCAATCAGCTGCAAATACTGCTGCAGGCTGGCGGCTGACTGCTCAGCGTTAAGCGCGCTGCCCCAGCCGGCCGTGGCAACGGTTAAATCCAGCTGGTGGCCATTCCAGTCAAGTTTGAGCTGGCGCTGCTGCTCATCTTGCTGGAACTCAAGCTCCAGTTTTTGGCCGCTGTCGTTACTGAACTGAATACGCAACGACGCCAGCTGTGACCCTTGCGTCAGGCCCAATTTGCTCAAGTCAAAGTTGCCTTGCTCTAACTCGCTGGCCAAACCGTCGATGCGCTGCATCAGCTCGGCTAACTGCTGCTCTGCGTCGCTTAACGGCGCTGAAATGTGGCTATCAAAAGACGTGCGCTCGGCCTTCATGCCCTGCTTTTGACCATTCACGCTGGCTTCCACCACACCGCTCTCCTGCCGCCACTGCAGCGACACTTGGCGCCCGGAGCGCAGTGTCAGGTTGATGTCCAGCGCTTGCTCCTCGGTGCGCAGCAGCCATTTAGGTTGCTCGATTGGGCCATCCATATCGGGCAACAAGGAAGCGTATTGATAGCGGCTAATATCACTGTGCCCTCGGCCACTGCCCGTCGCCGCCTGGCTCCAAGCATCGCTCAGTTTGGGCATGCGGCTGAGGTCTGAGCGCAGTGCGACGCCATCCTTGTCACGTTGCTGCCACTGCACATACAGCCTTGGTGACTCCAGCAATGGCGGTGCAGGTTCTGATTCTGCCTTCGAGGACTCTAACTGAACCCGCGGCGCTGTCTGGGGCTGTTCGATGGGCGCCGACGTGAGCGGACGAGCGAATGCGAATGGTGTGCTGACAAGTTTCATCCTTGTGTCCTTTTCCATAGCAGCCGTAGCAACCACAACGGAGCGTTGCCGCTAACACTGACACTCTTGTTAACGGCCGGCCCAAGCCAAACTTCAATCGCACAATTCCTGACACACTGCTGTATTGATTTTGGCGTAAAAAACACAATATTGGCGCTATAGCACAACAACTGTGATAACCGGAGGACGCGCAGATGCTGCGTATTATTCTATTTCTGGCAACTAACCTGGCGGTCATCGCCGTTGCCAGCGTAACTCTGTCTTTGCTGGGCGTGGGCAGCTACTTGGAGCAATCCGGTGGCGGCTTGAACCTCACCAACTTGATGATCTTCTGCTTGGTGTTCGGCATGGCCGGCTCCTTCGTGTCATTGCTGATCTCCAAGTGGATGGCAAAGAAGTCGATGGGCGTGCAAATCATCGACCAACCACAAAATGCTGGCGAACAGTGGCTGGTGAGTAGCGTGAAAGAGCTGGCGGACAAGGCCGGTATTGGCATGCCGGAAGTGGGCATTTTCCATTCCGATGCGCCTAACGCCTTCGCCACGGGTTGGAATAAAAACGATGCCTTAGTGGCCGTTTCTACCGGTTTGCTGCAGCGCATGGACAAAGAGCAAGTCAAAGCCGTGCTGGGCCATGAAATCGGCCACGTCGCCAACGGTGATATGGTCACTCTGGCACTGATTCAGGGCGTGGTGAACGCCTTTGTTATGTTTTTTGCCCGCATCATCGGCAACTTTGTTGACCGAGTAGTGTTTAAAAACGAAGACGGCCCTGGCATCGCGTTTTTTGTCACCACCCTCATTGCCGAGGTGATTTTAGGCATTCTGGCCTCGACCATTGTTGCCTGGTTTAGCCGCCGCCGTGAGTACCGTGCCGACCAGGCTGGTGCCGAGTTGGTCAGCCCAGCTGCCATGATGAGTGCTTTGGCAGCGCTGCAGCAAAGCTACGATCAGCCATCCGACTTGAGCGGTGAGCTGGTGGCCTTTGGCATTCGCGGTGAGGGCAAACTGGCCGCCCTGATGGCCAGCCACCCGCCACTGGATCAGCGCATTAACGCCTTGCGCCAGCGCTACGCAGCCTAACCTAATTGAAAAGCCGCATCCGCGGCTTTTTTTATGCCTGGTCGTAGCCCTCGGCCAAGTGCTTATCTTTTAAGCGCACATAGTTGCCAGCACCGTAAGTGAAGAAACTGCGCTCTTTGTCGGTGATCGGGCGGGCCTTTTTTGCTGGGCTGCCAACATATAAATGGCCGCTTTCCAGCACCTTGCCCGGTGTGACCACTGCGCCGGCGGCCACGATGACCTCATCTTCCACCACAGCGCCATCCATAATCATGGATTTCATGCCGATCAATACTCGGTTGCCAACGCGACAGCCATGCAGCATGGCTTGGTGGCCGATGGTCACGTCATCGCCAATTTCCAATGGGTAGCCACCCGGGTTGTAGTCGCTGGCATGGGTAATGTGCAACACCGCGCCATCTTGCACACTGGTACGGGCGCCGATGCGAATATGGTGCATGTCGCCACGCACCACGGCTAACGGCCAAACTGAGCTGTCATCACCGATGCTGACATCGCCGATTACCACCGCCGTACGGTCCACAAACACACGTTCGCCAAGCTCAGGTGCCGTGCCTTGATAACTGCGAATATCTGCCATCACTGTTGTCTCTTGATTTGAATTTCCGCTATTTGACCCAATAACGGTAACGATGCCAAATTTTAGGAACGCCTCATGAGTAACCCGTTACTGCAGTCGCACACACTGCCTCCGTTCTCGGCCATTCGCCCAGAGCACATTCAGCCCGCCATTGAACAACTGTTAGAAAAAAACCGTCAGCGCATTGATGCCCTGCTCTCCAGTCAGCCTGACGCCAGTTGGGACAACCTGCTCGCCCCATTAGAGCAATGGGAAGACGAGCTGGCCCAAGCTTGGTCACCCGTGGGCCACTTAAATGGCACCATGAACTCAGATGAGCTGCGCGATGCTTACAACGCTTGCTTGCCTTTGCTCAGCCAGTACAGCACCGAAATGGGCCAAAACCGTGCCCTGTTTGATGCCTATAAAGCGGTGCGCGATTCGGCCGATTTCGAGCAATTAAGCCAAGCTAAGCAAACCGCCATTGAGCACGCGTTGCGCGACTTTCGCTTGGCGGGTGTCGACTTAGACGACGACAACAAGCGTCGCTTTGGTGAAATCAAACAGCGCTTGTCTGAGCTGACCAGCAAGTTTGGTGAAAACGTGCTCGATGCCACCCAAGCTTGGAACAAACACATCAGCGACGAAGCCCAACTGGCCGGCCTGCCCGACAGTGCCAAAGGCTTGCTGGCACAATTAGCCCAGCAGCAAGACCAAGATGGCTGGCTCATCACCTTAGACGCGCCGGCCTATTTGCCGATCATGAGCTACGCCGATGACCGCCAACTGCGTGAAGAGGTGTACACCGCCTTTATCACCCGCGCCTCTGAGTTGGGCCCCAATGGCGGTGAGTTCGACAACAGCGCCATCATGGACGAAATCCTTGAATTGCGCTTTGAGCTGGCGCAGTTGCTGGGCTTTGACAGCTATGCCGAATACTCCGTCGCCACCAAGATGGCCGCCAGCGCCGATGAAGTCATGACCTTCCTTAACGACCTGGCCACCCGCAGTAAGCCACAGGCGGAAAAAGAGTTTGCCGAGCTGCAGCAGTTTGCCGCCGCTGAGTTAGGTCTGACCGAGTTGCAGCCGTGGGACGTGACCTACGCGGCCGAAAAACTGCGCCAACAGCGCTACGCCATTTCCCAAGAAGACATTCGCCCTTATTTGCCCATCGACCGCGTGCTGAGCGGCATGTTTGAGGTGGTATCTCGCCTGTTTGGCGTGACCTTCGAAGAGCAAAGCGAGTTCGATAACTACCACCCGGATGTGCGCTTCTTCCACGTATTAAAAGACGGCCAGCAAGTGGCGGCTTTTTACCTCGACCTGTATGCCCGTGCGAAAAAACGCGGCGGTGCTTGGATGGACGATTGCCGCATTCGCCGCCAAACCGCCAATGGCTTGCAGCTGCCGGTGGCCTATCTGGTGTGCAACTTCAGCCCCGCCGTCGGCGATACGCCCGCTTTGCTGACCCACGACGAGCTGACCACCTTGTTCCACGAATTTGGCCACGGCTTGCACCACATGCTGACCCAAATCGACGTGGCGGCAGTCAGTGGCATTAACGGCGTTGCTTGGGATGCCGTCGAGCTGCCCAGCCAGTTCCTGGAGAACTGGTGCTATGAGCCGGAAGCGCTGGCGTTTATCAGCGGCCATTATGAAACCGGTGAGCCGCTGCCGCAGGCGCTGCTCGATAAGCTACTGGCCGCTAAGAACTTCCAAAGCGCCATGATGATGATGCGCCAGCTGGAATTTGCTTTATTCGACTTCCGCCTGCACCACGAATACCGCGATGACCACCGCATTGCCGTGCAAGACATCATCGATCAGGTGCGTGAGCAAGTAGCCGTCGTGCCCGTCGCCGACTGCAACCGCTTCCAGCATGGCTTTAGCCATATCTTTGCGGGCGGTTACGCAGCGGGCTACTACTCCTATAAATGGGCCGAGGTGTTAAGTGCGGACGCCTATTCGCGCTTTGAAGAAGAAGGCATCTTTAATACCGCCACCGGCGCTAGCTTTCGCGATCAGATTTTGGCCAACGGCGGCAGCCGTGAAGCGGCGGAACTGTTCAGCGCCTTCCGCGGTCGTAAGCCGTCAGTAGAGCCATTGTTACGCCACAGTGGCATTGTTGAGGAGAACGCCGCCTGATGAATAAACGTCGCTTTATCGCTGGGGCCGTGTGCCCCAAATGCGCCGCCATGGATCGCATCGTGATGTTCCGCAACGACGACGGCGACGATGTGCGCGAATGCATCGATTGCGGCTTCAGCCAAACCAGTCGCGAGCAAGAGCAGCAAGATGCCCAAGCAGCGGAGCTGGCTACCCGAGTAACACCGCAAGGTGGCAAAGCCGTGTTCGATGAAGGCGAGCAACCGCTGCGCATCTTGGGTAGTCCGACGGATAAAAGCGAATGATTTTCATCCACTAACGCGAAGTAAGGGCCATAGATTTTTATAATTGAATGGCCATTCAATCGCCAGTAAACTGCAGTCATCAGAATCAAACAGCACCCTAGCTGAAAAAGCCCCACTGGCACGGATGTCAGTGGGGCTTTTTATTACCAAACAGGAGTCATCCTGCGCAGCCGGTCACAAACCGGCGCGACATAGCTAAGACCTCTCGCGCCTATCTTGGCATTTGCCAAATGCTCAGGTTACACTGCCGCCACTTTTTTTCTGAGCATAGGGAGTTGCTGCTTTGCATACTGCTAATCATGGGCGTCCAACCCAACCTGCGTCCCGCTTTTTCACCACCTTAAAACGTACCCTTATCGTTACCGGTCTGGGCATCATGGCCACCGGCTGTGCCACCTATGGCAAGGGCGTGGAACAAGCTCTGTCGGAAGTGGAACAAGGCCAATACGTGGCGGCGGAAGCCAGTTTTAAGAAAACCCTCGACGCCGAGGGCAATGACCGCCTGCTGTATCACTTAGAGCTGGGCGTGGTTAAGCATCTACAAAACGACTTTGCCGCCAGTAACGAGTTACTGGAACAAGCCAGCCGCATTGCCGAAGACTTAGAAACCACCAGTGTCACCGACACCATGGCGGTGATGATGTCGAACCCTCGTCAAGGCCCCTACAGTGGTGCCGACTTTGAAAAGGTTTACATCAACTACTACAAAGCACTGAACTACTTTGGCCTAGCGCAACAAGCGCAAACCCGCACGGAATACTTGGCTGCCCTGGAAGGCGCACGCATCGAATCTCGTCGTTTGATCATTCGCCTAAACGACTTGAATACGCGCAAAGGCACCTACGCCGAGCAGGCTGAAAAAGACGACCAGCTGTTCAACAAAATCCTGAAAATCTTTGAAAAGCTGCAAGGCAACTTGGTCGATATGGACCAGCTGCAATACCGCGATGATGCCATGGCGCATTACCTCACCGGCATCAGCTTTGAAATGAATGGCGAATACGACAACGCCCGTATCAGCTATGAAAAAGCAGCGAAAAGCTACGAAGGCGGCTTTGTTAAGCAGTTCCGTCTGGATGAGGAAATGACCGAGCAAGCCTGGTTCGACGCCATTCGCATGATGTACAAAGATGGCCTTACCACCAAAGCGCGCAAAGCACGCAAAGACAAGCTGTCGCCAAAGCGTCAGACCGAGCTGAAGCGCTGGCTCAGCGATGACTTCGCGCAACTGGTGGTACTGGAGCACAAAGGCCTAGCACCCCAGCGTCGCGAAATGAACCTGAGCTTATCGGCCAACCCAACGCTGAAAGCCTTGGAGCTGACGCCGTACGCCTTCGCCACCGATCGCTACCAGCTGGCCTGGTTCTACTTGCTGTATGCCGACAAGGACTTTGTCGATGCCCTAGCTAATTACCTGAACGCGATGGAAGTTGGCATTGCGCTGAACAGCTTTACCAAAACTCAAACCCTAGGCCCACTGTGGGACACCGCGGTTGATTTGGGCGTAATCAACGCCATTGGCAGCTCCACCCGCGTGACCGTGCCTTATTACCGTCCGGTCAAACCATTAGGGCGCTCGGTATTAACGGTCAACGGCAACAGCAGTGATCTAATCAAAGCGTCTAACCCAGCGCAAATGGGTATTCAGGAGCAAATGACGCGCTCCTCCACCGACATTCAGCTGGCACTGGCACGCGCCGTGCTCAAAGGCTTGACCGCCGATACCGTGGGCAAAGCCGGTGGCTTCTTAAGCGTGGTCGGTACGGTTGGCAAGCTGACGGCGCAACTGACAGACGCCGCGGAAACCCGCAACTGGTTGCTGTTGCCCCAAGATATTCGCGTGCGCCGCGTACTATTAGAGCCAGGTCAGCATGAGCTAGAGCTGAACTCACAGTTGCACGGTAAGCAAATCCACCGCAACAGCATTACCATGGACGTCAAAGCCGGTGACATGCGTCTCTGGCGAGTACGTTCTCTCCCTAAAGCTGTCACCGGTGCCGCCGCGCCCGATGCAGCTCAAGAACCCGTTTTACAGACCGCTGAACATTAAGGAAGACTTGTTATGCCATTGAACATTACCCGCCTGACGACCCTGACCCTACTGGGCGCAGCACTGGCCGTGAGCAGCGGTTGTGCAACCAAGGTATCGCGCGTCGATACCAGCACCGAAATCGCTCTGTCTGACCGCTGGAATGCCAAAGACTCTGAGCTGGTCGCTAACGAAATGATCGACGATATGATGTCGTTCCCATGGGCGCGTGACTTCTCGCAGAACCACACGCGTCGTCCTACCATCATCATTTCTCGCATTGCTAACAAGTCGCACGAGCACATCGCCGTCGACACTTTCGTTAACGACGTTAAACGCGCCATCATTCGCTCTGGCCGTGCCGACTTCGTCGCTGGTGGTGCTGAGCGTGAAGCCATTCGTGCTGAGCGTCGCGATCAGGAAATGAATGCCCACAACGCCAAAGAAATGGGTCAAGAAAATGCCGCCGACTTTGCCCTGTCGGGCAGCATCAACTCCATCGTTGACCAGGTTGGCAACGATCGCGTGACCTTCTACCAAGTCGACATGAAGCTGATCGACATGCAATCTAACCGTGAAGTGTGGAACGGTCAGAAGAAGATCCAAAAACTGCAAGAGAAGAACTCGTTTGGCTTCTAAACCAGCCATACTGCTGGCGCTCACCGGCGGCTTAATGCTCGCCGGCTGCAGCAGCCAGCCCAGCCACGACGCTGGGCGCAGCACCGACCTGCCGATGTGGGTCGAGCAAGCGCCGCAGCGTGCTGGCTTCGCCTACGGCGTTGGCAGTATGGAAGTCTACGGTGATCCAGTAGAAGCACAGCAACGCGCGGCAGACTTAGCCCGTGCCGATCTGGTCAGCCAGCTTAAAGTCACCATCAGCGGTGACTTCGACAACCGCGTCACCGAACGCAGCGGCACCGGTCGCGAGACCGAAGTCGAGCGCGTGGTGCGCCAGCAAGTGCGCAGTCAAATCAAACCCGTTGAGCTGGATGAAGTTCGCATCAGTGAGCAGTACAGCGGCCAGTTTAACGGTCGCCAGTATGCCTATGCCCTGGCCGAGCTGGATCGCAGTGCGGCGTCAGCACGACTGAGACAGCGCATTGCCGATGTCGAGGCAAAGTTACAGCCTTTGGCCGCTAGCCAGCCGCAAGGTAGCCGCTTGCAGCGTTTGCAGCAGCTATTGCCGGCAATGCCGTTGTTTGAGCAGCGCCGCCAGCTGGCTGAGCAGTTGGCATTTGTATCGACCAGTCGCCGCAGCGAGCCGTTAGCCGATGAGTTGCAGCAACTGCAGCAGCGTATTTTTGCCTTAATCGGTGAATTGCAGGTCGCTGTGGTGGTGCGAGATCGCGACGCCCAAAAGCTAGAGACTTCGGTAATGGAAGCGCTGACCGAGCAAGGTTTGCGCATTCAAGCCGACGGTGCGGATCTGACCTTTGAGTTAGAAGCAGATATCAGTGGCCGCTATAGCAACCAGACCCATTATGTGTTTGCCGATTGCCGCGTGCGCATTGTCGATGGCGATGGTCGAGTGCTATCAGTATTTAGCGAACGCGCTAAAGGGGTGTCTGGCGTGTACGATATGGCACGTCAAAAAGCCGCCCAGCGCTTAGCCGATGCCATGAGCGATGCCTTTGCTGCCAGCCTCGTTGAAATGCTGAACTAGAAAAAAAGCCCCGAAGGGGCTTTTTTATTGGCGAATGCCTTCAATGTGCAGCTCAATTTCGACGTGCGTCGAGGCAGGGCCGAGGTTATAGGTGATGTCGTAATCCGCCAGCTTTAACGTGGTTTTACCCATAAAGCCGGCGCGATAGCCACCCCAAGGGTCTTCACCTTCACCAATGCGCTCGACCGGGAAGCTAATGTTGCGAGTCACGCCATTGAGAGTAAAGTCACCACTGATGATGCCCTTGCCTTCGCCAGTGCTCTCAAAGCCGGTGCTCTTGAAGCTGGCCTCTGGGTGCTCTTTAACGTTTAGAAAGTCTTCTCCGCGCAAATGTTTATCGCGCTCAGCATGATTAGAGTCGATGCTGGCAGTATCAATCGTCACTTCAATTGCTGATTTTTCTGGTGCCGCGGCATCGTACTCAAACTGGCCCTCAAACGTATTAAAACGACCGAGTAACCAGCTGTAGCCAAGATGCTGGATGCGGAACTGAACAAAGGCATGTGCGCCTTTGGTATCAATTTCGTAAGTGGCCGCCTGAGTGTTGGCGGAGGTCATGGCCGCTAGGCCAATGCTGGCTGCT
This sequence comes from Bacterioplanes sanyensis, assembly GCF_014652515.1. GTDB lineage: Bacteria > Pseudomonadota > Gammaproteobacteria > Pseudomonadales > Oceanobacteraceae > Bacterioplanes > Bacterioplanes sanyensis. Next base: position 62,608 of record NZ_BMYY01000007.1, read on the forward strand.
ATTAGCAGTTTTTTCATGGTTTTTGCTCCTGTTTTATAACGGTAATCATGCGTTTTAAGGTGGCATCACGATCCACAAAATGGTGTTTCAGCGCGGCCAGTGCGTGTAGCGCAACTAACGCTATCAGGCCCCATGCCAACCATTCATGGACCATACCTGCCAAATCTTCTTGGTTATCGCCTGTCAAAGTAGAGGGCACAGAAAACCAGTTGAACACCTCGATGGCACGGCCATCGGCGGTAGAAATCAAATAGCCGCTAACGAATAAAGCCAACATCATGGCATACAGCAACACATGGGCAGCATGAGCGCCCAGCGCCTGCACTCGGCTGCCGCTCAAATCTCGTGGTGTTGGATTAAGCAGCCGCCAAAGTAAGCGCAATGTCCATACCAAAGCCAGCAACACACCAATGCTTTTATGCAGAGCCAGCGAATCTCGATACCAAGGGTCGTAATAGGTCAGGTCAACCATGTAGAGGCCTAAGCCAAACAGCCCAAATACCGCCAGCGCCATTAGCCAATGCAAGGCAATGGCGGCCCAGCCATAGCTGCTATCAGTGTTCCTGAGCATAACGATTCTCGTTTATATGATTAAAGCACACACCTTAGCTGGACTGTGCTGTTTGCAAAATAACAAATAGATGACAACAATTGTGCAAATTTGCACAGAACTCATGCCATGCTCGAGAACATTCGTTGGGATGACATTCGCATTGCGCTGGCGGTAGCTCAACTGGGCAGCTTGAGCCGCGCCGGTGAGCTGTTGGGTATGAACCACTCCACCGTGTTACGGCATGTGAATCAGCTAGAAGCCAGTCTCAATCAAAAGCTGTTTATTCGTCATCAACGCGGCTATCGTCTGACCGATGCCGGCCGTTATTTGTTAGAGCATGGCCAGCCGCTGGCAGCCTCCATGCAGCGTCTGCACAGCAACTTAGCCGCGTTGGATGCCTCTCCAGGTGGCACATTGCGTATTTCAACGGCAACGGATTTTTCCCAGTTTTTTGCCCCTCTGCTGCGCGACTTTCGCCATCAACATCCGCAAATCCGCGTGCAGGTACTGGCCACCGACGAGCATGTGAGTCTAACCAGCGGAGATGTGCATGTTGCCATTCGCATGGGGCCACAGCCGCAGCAATCTGATCTGATCGCACGTCCCTTGGCCCGCGTTAGTATTCATTTTTACGCCGCCGCCAGCTATGTGCGCCACTACGGTTTGCCCACCACACTGGAACAAGCAGCCGAGCATTTATGGGTGCTACCAACAGGCAATAAGCGGCGTATTGCTGAAATTCGCGCGGTACTGCAACAAGTGCCTGAGCATCGCATCGCCCTCAGCAGCAACAGTTTTAACGATATTTATTACGCTGTGCGTGAAGGCATGGGCATTGGTGGGTTCGGCTCATTGCAGCACCAACAAGCCCAGCACGATGGGCTGACACCGGTGCCGTTGGATGTGCCCTGCGAACCAGAACCCATGTGGTTTGTGTACCATCGTGAGTTAAAGAACAGCGCCCGGGTAAAGGCGCTATTGGAGTTTTTGCAATCGCAACTGGCAGCGTCGCCGCTGCCGGATGATTAGTTCAACATCGAACTGGCCATACCCAATTGCGCTGTCATGCACGGCCAAGGTTGGCTCAGCTGAATCAGTTTGTCATTCGTACGTCGTGACAAATAGGCGCAGAACTCAGGGTCCTGAAATGCCAACTGAGGGCTGAACACCTGTTTCACAGAGTGCTCGATCAAGCGCTCAAGCCCGTACACCGCAGGGTCACCGATCAGGGTATATACAATAACGTTGGCCAAGGTCATATCTTTGGGCACCATCGGCTGCCCCACCCGATGAATGTAGCTTTCATTCACTTCTTCTAGCAGCCGGTGTACCAGATAAGCTTGGTGCAACAGCGCGACGATTTCACTCTGACTCTCATGCCTGTTAGGCGCGTCGGGAAAAAAAGCCAATGCGACATCCATCACGGGTTTGACGTGACGCCATAGGCCCGCCTCTGTTGCAGCATGATGCAAATCACGCAGCATCACCGGGACTTCGCGAATATAGCTAAGCGTAAAGCGATACAGGGTTTCGCCCTGATCGTCCGCCATTTCTACTAGGCGTGAGATATCTTGGTAGTGTTGTTGTACCTGCTGACGCAACTGCTGATGCTGTTGCTCGGCCAATTGGGCCGCACGAATACTGTGCACTAGGGCATCCAGGTTGTCTTCGCACATAGTGTTCATTTCCGCTGAGTCCCTCCGATGGCGGTACACATTAATCAGCCAACCTCAGACATACAACCAACACAGCCCTTTATGTTTAGACGGATTTTGTCTAAAAAAAAGATTCTGCGATCAATCCGTTGCATGCCCAGAGTTGGCAATCCCGATGAGTATAGTCAGGCTTCGAACGAGCGCTAGGAACACCCTGTTCCATTAGTGTACTTGGCGAAACCGGTGTGGACGCTGCAGAATTTGCCACATTGACCATACCATCAGTAAGCCACGCGCCAGCAGGAAGCCATAAAATGCCCACCAAAGCCCAGCATTACCCCAAGGCTGCAGCCACCACCACAACGGCAAGAAACACAGACCAGCCGCCACCAACATGACGTTACGCATGGCTGCCGTCGCACCCGCTCCAACCAATACGCCGTCGAGCCAATAACTGAGAAAGCCGACTAACGGCAGGAAGAATAAGAACACCTGATACTGCGCCAAACTGGCTTGTAACTCTGGGTTGTCCGTTAAGCGTTGCAGTAACCAGGGCCCTGCCAGCCAAAAGAACAGGCTTAAAGCCGCCGCCAACACGGCCGAACTGATGCCACTGGCCCAAATACTGCGCCGCAGGCGCACCAAGTGATTTTCGCCTAACGCTTGTCCGGTCAAGCTTTCAGCCGCATGGGCAAAGCCATCCAAGGCGTTAGAGATGAGCAGCAACAAGGTGATCAACATGGCATTGGTGGCCAAGATCAGTTCACCTTGGCGCGCGCCTTGGGCGGTAAAAAAGGCAAACACCGCCAGCAAGCATAAGGTGCGGACAAACAAATGCTGATTGACCCGCACGGTTGCCGCCATAGCGGCCCAAGCCGGCAATGGCCCTAGCCCTTTCAGCCCCTGATGCATGGCGAACCACAGCCCCAAACTGGCACCACTGTAATCGGCAATCACCGAGGCATAGGCGACCCCGTCGCTGGTTAAGTGCAGGCCATAAACGAACACAACATCCAATATGGCGTTCACCAGATTGGCGCACACCAGCATTACTAACGGAATGCGCGTTAAGCCCTGGCCTATAAACCAGCCCATTAGGCTGTATTGCACTAATACCGCCGGCGTCGCCAGCAAGCGAATGTGCAAATACGTCTGCGCTTCTTGATGAAGTTCTGCACTGCCTCCCATCAGTGGCAGCAAGATCGGCCACAACATCCAAGCGAGCAGAACTAAAGCCGGCACTAGCGGTAACACCAGCCATAAAGCCCGCTGTAGCACTTGCAACACCGCGGCTTGATCACGTCGGCCACTGGCCTGAGCCACCAGCGCCGTAGTGCCCATGCGCAAAAAACCGAAGCTCCAAAACAGCAAGGTAAACAGTTGACTGCCCAGCGCCACGGCAGCCAAATGGCGGGCGTCCGGCAAGTGGCCGAGCACGGCTGTATCCACCAACCCAAGCAGTGGCACCGTAATGTTGCTAACAATAATGGGCCAGGCCAGCGCCAGAATGCGACCTTGTGTCGCAGCCCAGCTGTCATTGTGAGGCGCTTGCACCGCCGCCATGATTGGTATACTCCTGCTGCATTGTTATCGGTAAAAAGAGGTCGCTATGGTACGCGTATTTGCCCTGTTCTTGGTGCTGGCATTGGCATTGCTCGCAGGGCTAGTGTCAGCCCCTAGCAATGACCCAGCTAAGTTGATCCAGCAAGATGGCTTGGTGCTGTTCCCAAGGCCATTGCCGGTAGCGCCATTTCAGTTCGTGGATGAGCACGGCGATGCCATCGATCAGCAGCAGTTACAAGGGCGTTGGCAGGTGCTGTTTTTTGGTTACACCTACTGCCCAGATATTTGTCCGATGACGCTGACTCACCTCAATCGCAGCTGGAAGAAGCTAACGCCTGTTCAACAGCAGCAATTGGGCGTGGTAATGGTCTCCGTTGATCCCCAGCGCGACACACCGCAGTCGTTGCAATCCTATATGGAGTATTTCAACCCAGCGTTTCGTGCCATGACCGGCAACCCACAAAGTCTGCAACGCCTGGCGACGCAGTTACATGCCGTCTATAACCGCGTCGAGCGGCCCGATGGCCAAGCCTATTTAATGGATCACAGCGCCAACCTGGTGGTGTTAGACCCCAAGGGGCGTTATCGCGGTTACATTGCGCCGCCTCACGCCCCTGAGCGTCTCGTGCCGGTGCTTACAGCCTTGCTGGACGGCGCAGCAGGCTAAGTACAAATAAAGTAGCGGCCGCCACCACCACACCAGGGCCAGCCGGTGTATCCCAGTAGAAGGATGACGCCATGCCGCTGAGCACCGCCAAGGTGCCCAGCACCATGGCAGCCAACGCCATTTGCGCCGGCGAGCGCGCCAGGCTTCGAGCCGTGGCAGCTGGAATTACCAACAAGGCACTGACCAGCAGTATGCCCACGACCTTCATGGCCAACGCCACCACTAGGGCCAGCAAGATCACTAGCAATAAGTTCAGGCGTTTGACCGGGTAACCGTCCATGCTGGCCAATTCTTCACTGACGGTAATGGCCACCAAACCGCGCCAATGCCAGGCCAGCAAACCACACACCAGCACGGCCGCCAGCGCCATCCACAGCACATCGCTGTGACGCACGGCTAGCAAATCACCAAACAAATAGCCCATCAAATCCACACGAATGCCATCCGCCAGACTTAAAGCCACCATGCCCAGTGCCAGAGTCGAATGCGAAACAATACCGAGCAAGGTATCCGATGAGACCCGCGTCGCGCGCTGCAGAGGCAAGAGCAACAAGGCCAGTACAATGCATGCCAGCACCAGCGCCAGCATGGGGTCTAGGTCGGTTAATACACCGAGGGTTACGCCCAACAAGGCACCGTGGGCTAAAGTGTCACCAAAAAACGCCATGCGCCGCCACACCACAAAGCTGCCCAATGGCCCGGCCATCATGGCCAATAGCACACCCGCGGCCAACGCCGCACTCCACCAAGGTAACGTCATTGGGAATCTCCACGCACACTGACGGGCTCCACATGACCGTCCAGACAATGAGCATGGTCGTGATGGTGCGTGTAAGGCGCCATCGCCGGTTGGCGACCAAACAAGGTCAAATAGGCTGGATCGATCGACACCTGATCCGGATGGCCAGAGCAACACACATGGCCATTCAGACAAATCACCTCATCCGTCGCTGCCATCACCAAATGCAAATCGTGGGAGACCATCAACACGGCACAGCCTAGCTCGTCTCGCAGCTGTGGAATCAGCTCGTACAGCTCTAGCTGGCCCTGCACGTCTACGCCCTGCACTGGTTCATCCAGCACTAACAGTTGTGGCCGATTGAGCAGTGCCCGCGCCAGCAGCACACGCTGCCACTCACCACCAGACAGGCGATGCACCGACTGCTGCGCCAGCGTTTCAATCTTCAGCCGCTGCAGCCAGCCTGTGATGTCGGCACGACGCGCCTGACGCGACAGCGCTAAAAAATCGAACACGGTTAATGGCAGACGATCGTCCAGGGTTAAGCGCTGGGGCATGTAACCAATACGCAAGCCAGGTAAACGCCAAACCTCACCGCTGTCGACCCCCTCCAAGCCAAGCAGCACCCGAGTTAACGTCGATTTACCACACCCGTTAGGGCCGATCAGCGTCATAATTTGGCCAGCGGTCAAACTCAGACTGACGTTATCTAACACCTGCTTGTGCTGACGTTGCAGATGCAATCCAGTCGCGCGCAGTAACTCAGTCAAGGGGCTGCTCCGTGCACTTAGGGCATAAGCCACTGAGCTCGGTGATTTGGTGCTCGACGGTCACCCCCAGCGACTGCTCGACCTCAGCGGACAGCCGGCTAACCGCTGCGCTATCAAGCTCCTGCGCAATGCCGCACTGACGACACAAAAAGAAGCAGCTAGGGTGCTGATGACCGGGGTTGGTGCAGCCGGTAAACGCATTAAGGCTGCTAATGCGGTGCACCAGCCCAAGCTCCAGCAGAAAATCTAATGCCCGATAGACGGTCGGCGGCGCTGAGTTGAAGCCATCTTCCGCCAACGCCGGCAGCAAATCGTAAGCTCCGACCGGCTTGTGGCTTTGCCACACCAGCTCCAACACACGTTTGCGAATGGCGGTTAAACGCACACCTTGCTGCTCGCACAGCGAGCGTGCCTGCGTCAGCGCTTGGTCGATACAGTGGTTGTGGTTGTGAGGCGAAAGGACATCTTGAGTCATAGCAGTAAAATCTAGGTTATAATGTTGCAATTCTACGTCAGGACCCGTGCAACTCAATGATAAAAGCTGCTTTATTTGCCATCGGTGTGCTATTCACCTCTCTGACTTTCGCCCAACAACAGCCGAAAGTGCTCGCCAGCGTTCATCCTCTGGCGTTGGTGGCGGCTTCCGTCGTTGCCACTGACGACCTTCATACGCTAGTGCCCGGCCATTTGTCACCGCATGATTTTGCCCTGCGGCCATCGGACATTGATCGCTTGCAGCAAGCCGATGTCATTATTTGGAGTGGCCCACAAGCCGAGCCCTACTTGCGCGGCTTTGTCGCCCGCTGGCCGGACAAGATCTGGCTCAATGCCGCCGACTATGCGCCTGAAGGCGCCAGTGATGATCCGCATTGGTGGCTGTCACCAACGACTATGCGCGCGTTGCAAGCGCAGCTGGCCCAACATCTTGAGCGCAGCCCTGAGCCGTTCCAGCAACAGCTGCAGCAAGCTCTAGAAGACAGCAAGGCTTTGCTTGCACCCGTGCGTGAGCGCGGCTTTTATGTATTTCACCGCGCCTATGACCACTGGGTTGAGGCGCTGCAGCTAAATCAGCTGGGTTCCCTCACCCTGTCGCCAGAGCACAAACCCGGCTTGCGCACCTTGAGTAAGATTCGCTCGCAACTGCAGCAAGGCAAGGCTCATTGTGTGTTCAGTGAGCCGCAATACGACCCAGCGTTGATCGACTCCCTCACTCAGGGGCTTAACATAAATCGCGCCGAGCTCGACCCCATGGCTGCAGCCATCGTGCCTACGGCAGATGCTTACCCAAATTATTTGCGCCAGTTAGCGCAAGCGGCTGCCGAGTGTTTAGGCCCGCTGCAACCGTGAAGCTGGCGAGCACATCATTGAAATAGCCACAGCAGGCCCTAGAATAGCGGCCCGTCTAATTGGAGGCTGTTATGGCACTGGCTGTTGTTACCCTGGCTGCGGGCAAAGGTTCGCGCATGAAATCAGACCTACCCAAAGTTCTGCACCCGTTAGCGGGACGCCCGATGCTGGCACACGTGCTGGATGCTGCTCGCGCCCTGCCGGATGCGCGTCAGCACGTCGTTATTGGTCACGGGGCTGAAGCAGTCAAAGCCAGCTTCGCCGATGACAGCATTCTCTGGGCTGAGCAGACCGAGCAACTCGGCACTGGCCACGCCGTCGCCCAAGCCATGCCCGCCATCAAAGCCAGCGATACGGTACTGGTGCTGTATGGCGATGTGCCGTTATTGCAAACCGACACACTGCGTCAGCTGTTGCAGCAAACGGCCGGCGATGCCCTCGCTCTGCTAACGGTTGAGCTAGCAGACCCAACGGGTTACGGCCGCATAGTGCGCAACGGCAGCGGTCTGATTGAAGCCATTGTTGAACACAAAGATGCCAACGAAGAACAGCGCCGCATCAGTGAGGTAAACACCGGCATTCTTGCCGTATCCGCTGCCCATCTTGCGCGTTGGTTGCCACAACTCTCTGCCGCCAATGCCCAGGGTGAGTACTACCTGACCGACATTATTGCCATGGCCGTTGACGAAGGCATTCGCGTCAACAGCATGCAGCCGCAGCACAGCGATGAAGTGCAAGGCGTTAACGATCGTTTGCAGTTGGCCCAGCTGGAGCGCAGCTTGCAACGTCGCCGCGCCGAGCAGCTGATGCGTGACGGTGCCACGCTGGCAGACCCAGCACGCATCGACATTCGCGGCCATTTGAGCGTCGGCACAGACGTGCACATTGATGTTGGCTGTGTGTTCGAAGGCGACGTCAGCTTGGGCGATGGTGTGCGCATTGGCCCTAATTGCGTGTTACGCGACGTGCATGTCGGTGCTAACAGCCAAATCGAAGCCTTCTCTTTACTGCAGCAAGCGCATGTTGCAGAGCAATGCAGCGTCGGCCCTTACGCACGTTTGCGCCCAGGGGCCGAACTGGCACCAGGGGCCAAAGTCGGTAATTTCTGCGAAGTGAAAAAAGCGCACATCGGCGCCGGAGCCAAGGTCAATCACTTAAGCTACATCGGCGATGCACAAGTAGGCGAGCGGGTGAACATCGGTGCTGGCACCATTACCTGCAACTACGATGGCGTTAACAAGCACCGTACCGAGATTGGCAACGATGCTTTCATCGGCTCCAACACGGCGCTGGTGGCGCCGGTCAGCATTGGCCAAGGTGCAACGGTTGGCGCAGGCTCAGTGGTAACGAAAGCCGTCGAAGACGAGCAGCTGGCCATTGGCCGCGCCAAGCAGCGCAATATCGACCACTGGCAACGACCCGAAAAAAAATAGCGCGTCTACACCAATCCCATGGCGGTGAGCAGTTCGTCATAGCCCTCGCGGTAATTGGGGTATTTAAACTCATACCCCAATGCTTTCAGGCGCTGATTGCTGCAGCGACGGTTAGCCCGGCGAGTGACCTCGGGCATATCGTGATCCGGGTCGACATCACCGATGCGATCTTTCATCCATTCCAACACGTCGAACAAGGTCGCCGGCTCATCATCGGTGGCCAAATAGACATCATCTAACGGCTGTTCGTTTAAAGCACGGTCGATCAGCAGCGACAGCACTCCTATGCAATCGTCACGGTGAATGCGATTGGTCCACACCGGTGGTTCCGGGTCGCAATGGCCGCCGTGCCGTGCTTGCTCAATCATGCGATTACGGCCTGGGCCGTAAATCCCAGTAAAGCGCACCACAGTGCCGGGTAGCTTGTCTTTTAACAGTGCCTGCTCAGCGGCCAGCATTTCTTTGCCGGCAAAGCTGGCGGGCTCAGTCGGCGCAGTTTCATCAACCCATTCACCGTCCATTTGATGATAAACACTGGAGCTAGAAACAAAGAACACCCGTTTAGGTGACTGCTGGCGCACGGCCTTTAGCACATTGCGCAGGCCCTTGTAATAAAAGGTGTGATAGCCGTCTTTGGAAAACTCAGGTGACGCCACGCTGTACACCACGATATCCACTGGCTGCTCCAATACCGTTAAGGTTTCTGGGTCTGCCACATCGGCCTGTAACGCGGTAATGCCCTCGCCCATGGACTTATCTGAGCGTCGTACCGTGGTGACCTCGTGGCCCTGTTGCTGCATATGACGAGCCAGCGTTCCCCCGATATCACCGGCTCCAACAATCAGAATACGCGCCATATCTTACTCCCCCACTGCTGGAAACTTGCGCTGCCACGGCCGAGCGTGGCCTTATCTTAGTTATTCTATTCCAGCCACTGCCGGACGCTTTATTTTCACTAGCCTGATAGGTAAGCTTTATCGCGTATTTCTTACCTATACAAGAGACTTATCATGACCCTGACGGAGCTGAAATACATCGTCACCCTCGCCCAAGAGCGCCATTTTGGCCGCGCGGCGGAGAAATGTTTCGTCAGTCAGCCGACGCTGAGCGTAGCGATAAAAAAGTTAGAAAGCGAGCTGGAAGTAGCAATTTTTGAGCGCAGTAAAAGCGCCGTTCGGGTCACGCCATTAGGCGAGCGCATCGTTGCTCAAGCCCAGCGTGTATTAGAGGAAGCACGTGGCATTAAGGAGCTGGCCAGTGCCGGTAAAGACCAGCTCAGCACACCGCTGCGCATCGGTGCCATCTTTACCATTGGCCCGTATTTATTCCCTCATTTGGTGCCGCAACTGCACCGCCGCGCGCCCACCATGCCGCTTTACTTAGAAGAAAACTACACCGGCGTATTGCGGCGCCAGCTACGCGATGGTGAGCTCGACGCCATCATCGTCGCGCTGCCATTTACCGAGCCCGATGTTGTTACCCGGGTGCTTTACGATGAAAATTTTGTGGTGGTATTGCCTCACAGCCACCCCTGGTGCCAGCGCGACGCCATTGAGCCCGAAATGTTGGCCGACGAAGATTTACTGATGCTGGGTGAAGGCCATTGCTTTCGCGATCAGGTATTTGAGTTTTGCCCAGATTTAAGCCGCAAGCACCACACCCGCTTGGGCAGCGTCACCGAGGGCAGCTCATTGGAAACCCTCAAGCACATGGTGGCCACGGGTCTGGGCATTACCGTATTGCCTGAGTCTGCCATCAGTAACATCGATCACAATCTGGTAACCACCAAGCCCTTTACCTCGCCGGCCCCTTATCGCAGCGTGGCATTGGCGTGGCGCATCAGCTTCCCACGTGGTCAAGCCATCGACCTGATGCTGGAAACCGCTCGCCAGTGCCAACTGGGCTAAGCCATTCGCATGACTGCCCGGGTTAGCCAGCTCACGGATATCAAGGGAATTGGCCCACGCCTGGCCGAGCAACTGCAGGCGCTCAATATTTTTAACCTGACGGACTGGTTCTTTCACCTGCCCTTTCGTTACGAAGACCGCAGCCGCATTACTCCGATTGGCGGGCTACAACCGATGCGCCCAGCGGTCATCCAAGGCGAAGTCCGCGCCGCCAGCGTGGTGTTTGGCAAGCGCCGCAGCCTACTGGTCAAGCTGCAGGATCACAGTGGCACGGTAAGCTTGCGCTTTTATCATTTCAGCGCCGCGCAAAAGCAGCAGTTCAGCACCGGCAACATCATTCGCTGCTACGGCGAGCCCCGTCGCGGCGCCAGTGGCTTGGAGCTGTATCACCCTGAATACCAACTGCTGGAAGAAGGCCTAGATGCCCCCCTTGAGGCACTGCTAACGCCTGTGTATCCAGCGACCGACGGCATTAGCCAGCAACGTCTGCGCATTCTGCACGAGCAGTCGCTCACGCTGTTGCGCCAGCAGCAAGTCGACCTCAATGATCTGCTGCCGGCTGACTGGCTGCAGCAATGGCAACTGCCCACGCTGGAGCAAGCGCTGCTGTTTTTGCATCAACCGCCCGCCGATACTCAACTCAGCACCTTGGAAGACGGCAAGCACCCGGCGCAGAAGCGGCTGATCTTAGAGGAGCTGCTGGCGCATCAATTGTCACTGCACCGCTTGCGCGCCCAGGTGCAGGCGCACCAAGCACCCGCGTTAGCCGATGAGCAAAGTTTAAAACAACAACTATTGGCGCAGCTGCCGTTTACCCCCACCGGCGCGCAGCAACGAGTCGTCAGCGAGATTGCTGGCGACTTGAGCAAGCCCTACCCCATGCTGCGTTTGGTGCAAGGCGATGTCGGCTCCGGCAAAACCTTGGTGGCGGCATTGGCCGCCTGCCAGGCGTTAGCCGCTGGTTATCAGGTGGCGCTGATGGCACCGACGGAAATTCTGGCCGAGCAACACTTGCACAACCTCAGTGGCTGGTTTGAGCCACTGGGCATCGCCTGTGGCTGGCTAGCGGGCAAGGTCAAAGGCAAAGCCCGTCAGCAAGCGCTGACGGACATCGCCAACGGCGCCGTCAGGCTGGTGGTTGGCACCCATGCGCTGTTTCAAGATGACGTCGAATTTGAAAACTTAGGGCTGGTGATCGTCGATGAGCAACATCGCTTTGGCGTGCATCAGCGTTTATCGCTGCGCGAAAAAGGCCGCCAGCAAGGTTTGTCGCCGCACCAGTTGATCATGACCGCCACGCCCATTCCGCGCACTTTGGCGATGAGCGCCTACGCCGACCTAGATACCTCCGTCATCGATGAGCTGCCGCCCGGACGCAGCCCCATCACCACGGTCGCGATTTCCGATCAGCGCCGCGACGAAGTCATCGGCCGTGTCGACGGTGCCTGTCGTGAAGGGCGCCAAGCCTACTGGGTCTGTACTCTGATCGAAGAAAGTGAAGCGCTGCAATGTCAGGCGGCGGAAAATACCGCTGAAGAGCTGCGCGAGGCGCTGCCACATTTGCGCATCGGTTTGGTCCATGGGCGCATGAAGCCGGCCGAAAAAGCCAATCTAATGGCGGCGTTTAAAGCACACGAGCTGGACCTACTGGTCGCCACAACGGTCATTGAGGTGGGAGTCGATGTGCCCAATGCCAGCTTGATGATCATTGAAAACCCAGAGCGCTTGGGGCTGGCACAGCTGCACCAGTTACGCGGCCGAGTTGGCCGCGGCGCAGCCAAGAGTCATTGCGTGTTGCTGTACAAAGCGCCGTTGTCGCTGACCAGTAAGCAGCGCTTGCAGGTCATGCGTGACAGCCAAGATGGCTTTTATATTGCCGAGCAGGACTTACAAATACGCGGCCCCGGTGAGCTGCTGGGTACACGTCAAACCGGCCTACAAATGCTGCGCATCGCAGATTTGCAGCGCGATGGTGATTTGCTGCCGCAAGTACGCACCATGGCCGAGCAAATTTGGCAACATCATCCAGAAGCAGTAGAGCCCTTGATTCGCCGCTGGCTGGGCGATGCTGAACGCTTTGCCAGCGTATAATATTGATAAGACAGCAAGTGACTAGACCAACAATAATGGCACCGCCATATCAATGCTTGGGTGCTGTGCTCAGCTACACTGAGTGGAGCATGACAACAGTAGGTGAATGATATGGCGATCCCGGCGACGGTACTTAAAGTGCTAGATGATTGGCACATTCAATACACGCTGACAGACGACGAGGAACTGCTCCGCCTTATGCAAAGTAATACGCCGGCTTCGTATTCCGCTCAGGTCGCCAACATGGTGTTTTTAAAAGACGAGCATGGCCAAGTGCAAGTCGTGGTGCCCGGCAATCGCATGCTGGACTTAAACCTGCTGGCGCACGCGTTGGGGCGGCAGTTTGTGGCACTGTCGGCTGCCGAGCTGGAAAAGCTGCAGCGTCGCTTAGGGTTATCTGAGCTGCCAGCCCTGCCTCAGCTCACCGAAATCGATAGCTTGGTAGACACCAACTTGCTTGAGCAAGATGAGCTGTACATTGTCTCCGGGGCGGAGCATCAGTGGTTAAAAGTGCCGATGGAGCAGTTTCGCTCGCTCACCGCCAGCTCGCACATTGGCTGTTACACCGCACCGCTACCACTGGATGTACACCACCAAGACAGTCACCAGGATTTAAACGACGTCGAAGCCGCGATTCGCCAGTTTACTCCGCTGCGCATCCGCCAACGGCTGGAAGAAACCCTAGATCTGCCACCCCTCCCTGAGACCGCACGCCGCATCATTGAACTGCGGGTCGACCCCAATGCCGACAGCGCCAGCTTGGCCCAAGCCGTCGAGCTAGACCCTGGCATGTCCGCTCAAGTCGTAAGCTGGGCACGCTCGCCTTATTACGGTGTACGCGGCGAAGTGAAAACCGTTGAAGAAGCTGTGATTCGAGTGCTGGGCTTTGATTTGGTAATTAATTTGGCGCTGGGCTTGGCATTAGGCCGCAGTCTAACCGTGCCGAAAGAGGGTCCACATGGCTACGCGCCGTTTTGGCAGCAAGCCATCGTCACAGCCACTCTGTGTGGGGAGCTGGTTAAACGCATGCCCAGCCGTCGCCGTCCAAGCCACGGCCTAGCCTATCTGTGTGGCTTGCTGCATAACTTTGGTTTTTTGGTGCTGGGTCATGTGTTTCCGCCACAGTTTTCGTTGGTCAACCGCCACATCGAAGCCAACCCTCATATCAACCGTTTTTACATTGAGCGACATTTGCTGGGCATGACGCGCGAGCAAGTCAGCGCCGGTTTAATGCAGCAATGGCGCATGCCGGATGAACTGGTCAGCGCCACCCGCCATCAACACAACCCCTTTTACGACGGCGAGCACCGGGAGTATGCACACCTGCTGTACGTTGCCAGTCGCAGCTTGCGCCGCCATGGCTTTGGCGATGGCCCCTTCGAGCGCACCGAGGTGCATGTGTTAGACGAGCTGGATTTAACCGCAGAGACCGTCGACGAAGTGACTGAAAGCGTGTTGGGCCAACTCGATGAGTTGAGCACCATGGCGCAAATGCTTAACCGCTAACCTGCGGCAGCTCAGCAACAAAGCGCTGCAGCCACTGCTGCAGCTGAGGCTGCTGGTATAGCCGAGTTAACGCCTGCAGTTGCTCATTCGGTGTGCGCCTGTGGGTATACAACAAAAACTCGCGCACCTGCTGTTTTACCCCTTGTTGCCAGGCTTCTGGCGCTTGCCATTGTGGCAGCACTTGCTGCAACTGCTGATAAACCGAGGTGCGAGTTAAAATCATCAGTTCAGAAAAATGCATCGCCTGATTCAGCTCATTGATCAGCGCCAGACGCTCTGCTGGAGGCGACTGCAAGCGCAGTCGACCGACATAATCCTGATATTCTGCTGACCCTTGCTCATGAATGGCTTGGCGCTCACGCAGCTTCGCTTGCTGCCAGGCCAGCTGCTGCAGTTGGCCCAGCAGCTGCTGGGCTTGCTCATCGGCTAACGCTGGCATCGCCTGCTGCCACAACTGCTGCAAGTGCTGAGGTGACCACTGAGCGGCCACCAGATTCACCACCCGATATTGATCGCCTAAGCTGGCTTGCTGTTCATTGAGCACGGCTTGACTGATATGGCGAGCCTGATCGGCCAAGCCAACCACGCCCATTAGCTCAGCCACCTGCTGCGTGATGTCGACACCGGTCGTTGTCTCCAATGTCGACGCTGAGGCATCGACGCTGGCCAGGGATGGGGCTTGCGCCCAGGCAACCGGGCTGACCAAAGCCAGCCATACACACATGCGCGAAATCACAATCAGGCTCCGTTATCCGCTTTATTTTTTCTTACGCGGTTTCAGGTATTTGGCAATGCCCTGGAACCACATCACCAGTGACAGATCGCCTGTCACCTTAATGTCTTTGTCCTGAATGCCCTTCATAAAGGCATTTTTGTCTTTTGCCGTCAGAATTCTAAGGCCAGTGTCGGCGTCTTTAAAACTGATGGTGAAGGCCGGCTCACTGTGTGCCTTGCCTTTGCTTTTAACGCTCTGGTTTTTGACCCGAAAGCTGCGTACCACCTTGCCGTCATCGGTTTGCATCTGAAAAGCAAAGTCTTTGCCTTGCAGCTGCTGTTGAAAGTCTGGGTTACTGTTAGCGGCTTTTTTCATCATAAAGCCCAGCGCCCAAAGCAGCATGCGGAATTTAATCATGGGTTATCCTCGGTTGTGAACAAACAGTAGCGGCGGTGATGTTCGCGCGGCCAGCTACAGGAGGCCGGATTTTGCCAGAGCCGGGGCTGCTTGCAAGAGTCCTTGACGCCCCAAGCGGCGTAGGTGCTTGCGGTTACGCTCAGGAATGCGCTCCGGGTGGCTGATCTCTGCCAGTGCGGCTTCGATGTCGGCTTCACGGATGATGTGCAACATGGGGTACGGAGAGCGATTAGAGAAATTGGACAAATCGTCCGCTTCTTCGCCAGCAAACACGTACTGCGGATGAAACGTCGCCAGTTGCAGCTCACCTTCTAAACCTTGATCAACCAGCAACTGATCGCACAAGTCGCACCAATCGAGGTAGTCATAAAAGTTGGCTAAAGCGTTGGGCACAACCAACAGTGCGGTAGGTAATTGCTGCGGGTTAGCAGCGGCCACTTCTAGCAGTAGCTTGAGGAAAGCGTGAGTCAGATCGGCCAGATCACGCTGGTCACACACGTCAATTCGCAGTTGCTCAAACACCGGTGCTGCGAATGGGCATAAACCCTCACCGATGACCAGTTGCTGAACCCATTCACGGGTCAGCAACTGGGCGTCTTGGGTGCTTATTGCACTGAGTCCTTCAGGCCTTTACCTGGCTTGAATGCCGGTACTTTGGCCGCAGCGATGGTGATTGGCTCACCGGTTTGCGGGTTTTTGCCCTGACGCTCAGCACGGTCACGAACTTCAAAAGTGCCAAAACCGATCAGGCTGACGGTGTCACCTTCGCCCAGCGCTTTAGCGACCTGGTCAGTAAAAGCAGTAATCACCTCTGCAGCTTTTTCTTTGCTCAGATCAGTTGCTTCTGCGATGGCTGCCGCCAGTTCTGGTTTACGCATGTGTAACTTCCTATATTGATTGACTCAGCACCGTCGAATCGGTGCACAGACTAAACTGCCGCCGTCAGGGTAACAAAGGCGGCAGTTCTTTGTTGAGCGCTACTTTATTGCTAACTTTGTCGCCGGTCAAAGCGTATCCCAGTAAATCGCCGTTTGGCGCACGAAATTCTGCCCGCACGGCGCTGCCATCGACCTCAATCTGCCATTCACCGTCCAATTCTGGCTTAGGCGGGCTGACCACCACAGGCACCACCGGGGTTTTGATGGTCACCGGCATGGGGCCAAAACTCACTTCCGTCGCACTGCCCGTTAGGGTCTTCGCCAATGCCCGCGCCGAAGTCATCAGCGGCAGCACATACAGCAGCACCTGCCCATCAATTTCGGCACAATCGCCGAGGGCATAAATATCTGGCTCACTGGTTTGCAGCTGGCGATCGACACAAATTCCACGATTGACCTTTAAGCCCGCTTTCACCGCAAGGTCGATACGCGGCTTCAAGCCAATGGCAGACAACACCAGATCAGCGTCGACGTGCTCGCCGTTGCTCAAGGTGGCGCGAATGCCAGCCGCGCTTTCTTCAATACGCGACACCAAAGGCCCCAAATGAAAACGCACCCCCAATGACTCCAAGCCTTGCTGCACCGCTTTTGCTGCCGCCGCTGGCAATAGCCCAGGCAGCACCTGATCACACGGTGCGACCACATCGGCTTCGATGCCGCCGTTGCTGAGGTCATTGGCAAACTCGCAGCCAATCAGACCGGCGCCCATGATCAGAATTTTGCGTTTGTCCTGCGCCGCTTGGCGAAAACGCGCGTAATCTGCCAAATCGTTTACCGCCAGCACGCGCTCGCTGTCGGCGCCGTCAAAGCGCGGTGGTACGACCTCAGCGCCCCAGGCCAGCACCAGCTTGCTGTATGGCACAGGCTCTTCGCCAATAAACACATTTTTGCGGTCAGGGTCGATGTGCGTTACGCGAGTGTGGGTGCGAATCACCAAGTTGAGCTGCTCGGCCATGTCCGCCGCTGACGCCATGACCAGCTGCTCGGCGCTTTTATCCTTGGTGAAGCCCGTCGATAACATCGGCTTGGAGTAGTTAGCTCCGTCATCGGCGGTAATCATCATAATGGGCTGTTCGGGTGCCAGTTTGCGCACCTCTTTGGCCAAATTGTAACCGGCCAGGCCGGAGCCAATAATCACCAGCGGAGCATTCGTATCGGTCATAGCATCTACCTGGTCAGGGAGTTAATACAAGCTCAAGGCCTGCGCTATGCAGGCCGTGGTCGTCGAAGCAACGATCAGATTTCGACCATTTCGAAGTCTTCTTTGCCAACACCGCAATCTGGGCAAATAAAGTCGTCGGGAACGTCTTCCCAGCGTGTACCCGGCGGAATGCCCTCATCCGGTGCTCCTTCTGCCTCATCGTAAATCCAGCCACATACGACGCACTGCCATTTTTTCATCGTTTGCTCTCTCTACAAGCATTGTCGGAGGGCTAAACCTACTGGCGGCCCTCACGAAAATCAACGGTCAATTGCGGGCATAGCTGCCGTTATTGGCCGCATTGTACTTGCCAGCTGCACCCCTTTCGCGCATGCTGCGCGCCGATGAAAAATGCCTCTCTGCCATTAGTACCGACGCCGAGCCGCGGCGGCCACCACTTTCACCCTCTGGCACCCAGCTGGTCTGGCCAAGGGTTACATTTAGCCGCACAGCAAACGCCGCTGTGGCGTGACTGGCTATTGCACCCGGGCTCGCTCAGCCAACGCCTTGATGATTTGCGTCCCGGTCAGTTCTGGGTACAGGTCATTGACGAGCGCTTTTGCCGCACCAGCGCACTGGAAAGCCGAGTCATGGGTTGCGCCAGCGAGACCGCGGTGTGGCAGCGCGAAGTGGTGTTATGGGTTGGCGAAACAGCCATGGTACGCGCCCGCACTGTGGTGCCGGTAACGGCTCTGCACGGGCCACTTAGACGCTTACGGGCGTTAGGTAGCCGCTCACTGGGCAGCTATTTGTTCCGCCAGCCCGACCTGCAACGCAGCCCTTTGCAAATATGCCGCAGCCGCTTGCCCGGCTGGCAGCGCTGTCGCTATTCGGTGTTCTACTTGCAGCGCTGCCCAATTATGGTCAGCGAAGCGTTCACCGATGATCTGCCCCAGCGCCTGGCTCAGCTGAGCGGGTGCGACAGCACCGCGACTCAGGCATAATACTGCCGTCTGCCAATAACCCTGGATGACTTGTGCGCGCCCTGGTTGCTCAACACCTCGATAAACTCTGGCCAGCTTGGATCGATTGGGTTCATTTAACCCGTCTCGATCGGCCCATCGGTTCTTATTTGCTGCTGTGGCCAACCTTGGCTGCGTTAATGATTGCGGCCCAAGGCATGCCGTCGTTGGCTAACCTGGTGATCTTTACCGTCGGCGTATTTTTAATGCGCTCAGCGGGCTGCATCATCAATGACTTTGCTGACCGCAACATCGACGGCCACGTTAAGCGCACCAAAGATCGGCCACTGGCCACAGGTCGCCTGACCAGCAAACAGGCATTAACAGGCTTTTCCCTGTTGGTGAGCTGCGCATTCCTGCTGGTGCTGCTGACCAATGCGTTTACCGTGGCGCTGTCGTTTGCTGGCCTGGCATTGGCGTCTATCTACCCCTTTATGAAGCGCCATACCCATATGCCGCAGCTGTTTCTGGGGGCGGCTTACTCGTGGTCGATTCCAATGGCCTTTGCCGCGCAGAGCAACGAGTTGCCCAATGTGGTGTGGCTATTGTATTGCGCTAATCTCACCTGGACCGTCGCCTTTGACACCATTTACGCCATGGTCGACCGCGACGACGATTTGCGCATCGGCGTGAAGTCCACCGCTGTGCTGCTGGGCGATCTCGATGTCGCCGCCGTCGCTACCTTGATGGTCATCACCGGCCTGTTTTATCTCACCGCCGGGCAACAGCTCGACCTCAGCGGCTATTTCTACATTGGCTGGCTGCTGGCGCAGGCTTTTGCTGGCTGGCAAATCTGGAACATTCGCAGCCGTGAGCGCGAGCCCTGCTTTCGCATGTTCCGCATGAGCCATTGGTATGGCGCCTTGGTGTTTGCCGGTATCGCTGCTCATTTTGCGTTGACGTAAGCAGTCGATATTAAACAGGGCTGGTCATTCCCTGCCGTCGACGCCTCGTACGTAAAAACCCGACCTGTCACATGGTTGTAACATTGCGTGGCTGTAATAGCAGCGCGGAATAGACCATGACAGTTATGTGACAACACTATTATGAGCAAATCAGGCAAGACCGTTCTCATCGTCGATGACGAGGCACCGATCCGGGAGATGATCGCCGTGGCACTGGAAATGGCCGGCTATGAATGCCTCGAGGCGGCCAATGCCCAAGACGCCCATTCCCACGTGGTTGACCACAAGCCGGACATGATCCTGCTCGACTGGATGCTACCCGGCACCAGCGGCGTGGAGTTCGCTCGCAGGCTCAAGCGCGAAGAGCTAACCGCCGAGCTGCCAATCATCATGCTGACCGCCAAAGGCGAGGAAGATAACAAAGTACAAGGCCTAGAGGCCGGTGCCGACGATTACATCACCAAGCCTTTTTCACCACGCGAACTGGTGGCACGCTTAAAAGCTGTATTGCGTCGCACCACGCCACAAGGCATTGAGGAGCCCATCGAAGTGGGTGGCTTGGTGCTAGACCCAGTATGCCATCGGGTGACCTCGTTCGACGTGCCCGTTGATATCGGCCCAACCGAGTATCGCTTGCTGCAGTTTTTTATGACCCATCAAGAGCGTGCTTACTCCCGTGCGCAACTGCTCGACCAGGTATGGGGCGGCAATGTCTACGTCGAGGAGCGCACCGTCGACGTGCACATTCGACGCTTACGCAAAGCGCTGGGGCAAGCCCATGAGCATTTAATCCAAACCGTACGCGGCACGGGTTATCGCTTTTCAACCAAAGCTTCTTAAGTCGTGAGTCCGGTCTGGCGCAGGGAATTGCGCCGCCTGGTGCTGCTGTTCGCAGCCGCTGGGCTGGCGGGACATTACAGCGGTCACCTAGGCTGGGCCTTGTTTGCCACCAGCGCTGTGTACATTGGCTGGCAATGGCTGCAATTGGCACGCCTTCATCGCTGGTTAGTTGCTAGCCAAGTCGGTGACTTGCCGATAACCGTAGGTATTTGGGGCGAGGTGTTTCGTCATACCCAGCGCCTGCAACGCCGTAGCCGCAAACATCACCAGCGTTTGCAGGCCGTCATCAATCGCATTCAGGATTCCACCGCCGCGCTGCAAGATGCCGTACTCATGGCCGATAGCCACGGTAATTTGGAATGGTGGAATGCCGCCGCCAGCCGCTATTTAGGGCTGCGCTCACCAACAGATATTGGCCAACCACTGACCAACTTGATCCGTAACCCTGACTTTAAACAGTATTTCGACAGCACCGATTACCGCGAGCCGTTGACCATGACCTCACCGGTCAATCCGCGCCAACAGCTGCAGTTCAATATCACCTTATTTGGGCGCAAAGACCGGCTGATTCTGGTGCACGATGTCACTCGACTGGTGCAGCTAGAGCAAATGCGCAAGGATTTTGTCGCCAACGTCAGCCACGAGCTGCGCACTCCGCTGACAGTGATTCGAGGCTATGTGGAAACTCTGCAAGGCAATGCCGACATGCTGCCACCGCGCTGGCAACGCATGCTCAGCCAAATGAGCCAGCAATCACAGCGTATGGAAGCGCTTATTACGGATCTGCTGACGCTATCTCACCTAGAAACAGATCGTCCTCATGAGGCGGCACCGGTGGCCCTCGCACCCTTGCTGCAACAAATTTGCGCCGATGCGCGGGCATTAAGCGGCGAGCGCGCGCATCAAATTGAATGTCAGGTAGCAAGCGGCTGCGCCCTAGCTGGCTACGACAACGAGCTGCGCAGTGCCTTTTCCAACCTGGTATTTAATGCAGTGAAATACACCCCTGCAGGCGGGCGCATTGAAGTGGGCTGGCGAGTGGATGGCAATGAAGGCATTTTAAGTGTGAGCGACAGCGGCGAAGGCATTGCCGAGCATCACTGGCCTAGGCTGACAGAGCGTTTTTACCGCGCTGACCCAAGCCGCAACCCTGAAACCGGCGGCACTGGGCTGGGCTTGGCCATCGTGAAGCATGTGTTGCTGCGGCATGACGGTCGTTTGAGCATCGACAGCACCCTGGGCCAAGGTAGCACCTTTTGCTGCCACTTCCCGCTTGCTCGAGTTATCTCACCCGAGCAATAAACTTCGACAATATGGCGAGTTTTTCAGGGTCGTCGTCGACGTAGCGAATCACGGTTTGAATGGTTTGCGCATCGGGGTGGGCTTCTTGCGCCTGCAAGGTACGGATATAGCCGTTAATGCGCGCAACATCGTTAGGATCATCGCCGACCATGATATCGAGCACCACCTGCTCCAGCAAAGCTGGTAGGGTGCCTTCGCGGCGAAAAACGCCGATCAGCTCTTGCAGGCTGATGTCTTTAATCACCAGTTTGGCCGTGCTACCCGAGCCAAAGCGCACACTGGCGACGGCTTTTGCCTTACCGCCTTTGGCGGGCTTCTTGTCGGCGGCGGGCGCCCCCATCAGTACCGAAGCACCGCCCATGTCTTGTGGCACACTGGCCTTGGGGGCTGCCGGTTTATCTGCCGCCGGAGCACCCATTAACACCGATGCGCCGCCCATATCGTTCTTCGGTGTTTTTTGCTCGGCCTTGGCCGTCAACACGCTGGCGGAATCATTCATCGGGTTAGCAGCTCCGCCCGCCTTGCCCCCTGGGCGCACTTTGCAGTGGCGATACACCATTTTTGATACTTTGGCGGCAAAGTTGTCGCGCGTGAATGGCTTGCCAATGTAGTCCGACACGCCGGCGGTAACGGCTTTGACGACGTGGTCGCGCTCGCCGCGGCTGGTAATCATCATGAAGGGGACTTTTTTATAGCGCTCGTCCGAGCGCATCCACTCCAATACCTCAAGGCCAGACATTTCGGGCATTTCCCAATCGCATAACACCACCTGAATCTCGTTGCTGTTCATGATGCTGATGGCTTTGCGGCCGTTCACCGCCTCAAACAAACTGCAGCCGGGGTAAATTTCTTTGACCGCTTTTTTTACCAGATCACGAATGAAAGCCGCGTCATCCACGACCAAGATATTCAGGTTTGCCATGCTCAGGCCTTATCCATTAGAACTGCCATTAGCATAGCTGACGGATGCTGGTTGCGCCGTTAGCGCCGGCAGTGGAAAGTGCGCTATGCGCAGGCGTGTGGCACCAATCACGGTGGCGGACATCACAAACCAGTTCAAAACCGGAACCAGCATGGTCAACGCCACCACGGCACCCAGCCCCATCACAGTCAGCCGCTGCTGCGCCAGTTGTTGGCGCATTTCTTTAAAGCTCACGCCATGGTTGTCGTAGGAGTAGTCGAGGTATTGCAGCCCCAGCACCCAACTGCCAAACAAGAACCACAACAGCGGGCTGATCAGATTGACGCCTGGAATCAAGGTAATCAAAAACAGCACCAAATAGCGCGGTAGGTAATACCCCATTTTGGTCAGTTCGCGCCCAAGGGTGCGCCAAATCATCGGCCAGATGGCTTCATCCGGCACTGAGCCGCCCTGCTGGCATTCGACTTTTTCACTCAACAAACCATTAAATGGGCTGGCGATTAGCATCAGAAAAGCGCTGAAGAAGTAAGCCAACACCAGCAACATAGCCAGCACCATAAGCGGCATCAGTATCCAATACAGCCAGTCCAGCCAGCTCGGCAACGAGTCGAGTAACCAGGCAATGCTGTCATCGGCCCAGCCCACGCCCCATACCGTAGCCAGGGATAGCAAAACAATGTTCAGTAACAGCGGCAGCGCGACATAGCGCCGCAAACCCGGCTGGGTCAGCTGTTTCAGGCCCATCAACCAATAACGTCCACCTAACAGTGGGTTGCCTTTCATAGCAGTCTCCGTGCATTCAAACGGGGGGTTTTATACAATGCGTGCCCGCCGAGCACCAGCGCCCCCACCCCTGCGTTCCACCCCACGCTGGCCGGTTTTTTTGATGTTTTGTGAGAATTTTGCCGCATGACTCCTGAGCGTTTGCAACGCATTACCGCCACTCTGGACCGGCGTCAGCCGGATCTGACCGTCCTCACCGATGAGGTCTATAAGCCGCATAACCTGTCAGCCATCGCCCGCACCTGCGACGCCGTTGGTATTCCCGATTTACACATCGTCTGGCCCCGCGACAAGTACCGTTTGCGTACCGCCTCGACTGCCGGCTCAGCCGAGTGGGTGAGGGTGCATACCCACGCCAACATAGAAGGGGCCATCAAAGGTTTTCAGCAGCAGGGGTATAAAGTAGTGGCCGCGCATTTGACCGAGCGTGCTGTCGATTACCGTGACTACGATTTTACCCAGCCCACGGTGCTGTTGATGGGCACAGAAAAAGAAGGCGTTAGCGCCATCGCTGAGGGTCTGTGTGATGAGCACTTGATCATTCCGATGAAGGGCATGGTGGAATCGTTTAACGTCTCCGTCGCTGCTGCGATTATGCTCAATGAAGCGCAATATCAGCGCCAGCAAGCTGGTATGTATGATCAGCGCCGTCTGCCAGATGAGCATTACCAGCGGCTGATGTTTGAATGGTGTCAGCCGCAACTGACCAAGCTGTGCAAAAAATACGGCGTCGACTACCCAGCCCTGCGTGAAGACGGCGAAGTTGCTGACCCACAGGCGTTTTCTCGCCTCATCAACGACCTCCACGCCGGTAAGGCAAAAAGCTAAAGCCAGTATGGCCGGCGGGCCAGTGCATACGGTAAATAGGTATGCGCTGGTATCGAAAGTCGCCGTACCAAAACTCCAACAAAGACTGCCGCAATGCCTGCGGATAGTGGCTGCCTAACAGCAACGCCCGAATGGCCTTCGGCGGTAAGCGCAGTAAACCGCTGGTCATACCCTGAATTTCTATCAACTTGGGCGCTTGCTCTCGCGCCAGCAACACGCGTTGTTCTTGCAAAGGCGCAAACGCGGGTGGGTCCACCAGCAAGGCGCCCGGGTAACTCAACGTTCGTTGCGGTTGATACTGCACCGGCTGCAGCTCGGCTTGTGGCCACAGCTCTGGGTCTAAAGCCAACCAAACACAGGCGAAGCCCTGCTCATGCTGCTGCCAAGCTAATGGGTCAAGGGCATCGCAAAAGAAACGCTGCAACAACCAGTCATTAGCATTGCCCTGCTCTGCCGCCTGTTCAGCTTGGCGCTGCTGTCTTAGGTGGGCCTCAATGTCTGCCCGCTTAGCCTCGGCTTGCGCGGCAAACTGCTCGAACGTCAACAACCCCGCCACATTCGCAGGCAAACGCTCATAGGACTGTTGCAAATACTGCTGATAATCCTGCTCAGCCACGGCAGCAGGTGCCGTATGACTAGATGACTGCAGCCACGGCAACGGCCAGCGCTTCACCTCTGGCAGCGCCACCACACCGCGTTTCAGTAACGTCAGCGCCTCCGCTGCTAGCGGCAAATAGCGCCAGTTGGGTGGCAATGGCGTGGTAGAAGAATGCGTTGCGCTGGACATGCTCAATGACCCTTTACGACTATCGCCCTCGGCCTTGTAAGAGATATCTCACAAGGCAGTAAGAGATGTAGATAAAACACTTCCCTAGCTTTGCCACAAGCCTGTTGAGAATCAAGGTAAATCCCTGATTTTTCGGGCTTTGTGACCACTATTGAGTTTTCTAACGAAGTCACATTCTGGGCACGGGTCGCTTTTCCCGAGCCGTCATTCTGCTATTGTGAATCGTGTTGGGAGGCAGTGAAGCAGGACGTTTCACCCATCAGGATGATGAGGACGTAATTTGGATCAGGTCAGGAGACCTGCAAGGAAGACGGCGAAGGACGCCACACGGACGTTGCTCAGGAGAGCCAGGCCAAGAGGCCAGCAGTAACGGAATACTAGCAGGGATGAACGCAGGCAGAGGATTGCCCAAGGAAGAATGTTGATCAGGATGATTAAGGGTGCTGTGGCGCTGTAGACAGGATGTTTACAGCGCCCGATTTTTTCTGCCCACCTAACTTTTGCGATAGCGCTCCGCTAACACCCCAACGATCACAAAGCTACTTATTACCGCCAACAACATCTGCCACCCTGGCAACTGCCGCAACCACCCCTCCAGCATGGGTGTCAGCCACACCGACAACGCACCGTAGCCAAACGCACACAAGGCAATAAAAACCGCGACCCGCAGCCACACTTTCTGACGGCGCAATGCGTACCGCACCCAATCATTAATGGTGCCGCCAAAAATCACCAGCAGCGTTGCCACAATGGCCAAGGCGATGTCGTCCAGATAAGGGCGCAGATAGCTTGATAATTGATTTAACCACTCCAACACGGCTCTCCTGCAACACGGTTAAAGCATGCATAGTGAGTAATCGGTGCGAAAGCAGCAACAGACAGGTATAAAAAAACCCGCTCAATGAGCGGGTTTTTAATATGGTGCCGGCACCAAGAGTCGAACTCGGGACCTACTGATTACAAGTCAGTTGCTCTACCAACTGAGCTATACCGGCTAAGTGGGCGGGGATATTACTGACCAAGATGGCGGTCGTCAACCCCATTGTGCAGGAAACTTCACAAGTTGAATCTATCAAGCGTTAGCTGCTCACCCAGAAGGGGCGCAAAGCAACTCAGCCAAAGCGCTAAACGCTGCCAGGAATTCATAAAAATGTCACAATGATCGCCGGATTTTTCTGCACAATACGGGGCGCGCAAAATGAGTGGAAGCCATATCCTGGTGGTGGACGACGAACCGGCCATTTGCGAGATGATTTCAACCAGCCTGGAGCTGGCTGGGTTTCAGGTCAAACTGGCGGCCAACGGCCATCTCGCTCATCAAATGGTGGTCAACGATCGCCCAGATTTGATTTTGCTCGATTGGATGATGCCCATGCTGTCCGGCATTGAACTCACTCGGCGGCTAAAAAAAGACGAACGTACGGCTGACATCCCCATCATTCTGCTGACCGCGCGTGGCGATGAGGATGATCGCATCAATGGCCTGGAGGCCGGTGCCGACGATTACGTGGTGAAACCGTTTTCACCGCGCGAACTCATCGCTCGGGTGCGCGCTGTGCTGCGCCGCAGCCAAGGGGCGAGCGAAGACGGTTGCCTGCGCTTTGGTTTGACCGTGCTCGATCGCAACGCTCAAGAGTGCAGCATTGAGGGGCAAGCCATTAGCCTGGGGCCATTGGAGTTCCGCTTGCTGGAGTTCTTTATGCTGCACCCCAATCGGGTATACTCCCGCGCCCAGCTGCTCGACCGGGTTTGGGGCGGCAATGTTTATGTCGAAGACCGTACCGTAGACGTGCACATCCGCCGTTTGCGCAAGGCCTTAAGTCCACAAGACCAACAGGCCATGATTCAGACAGTCCGGGGCGCGGGTTACCGCTTCACTCCGGACGCGGTGACCAACGGATAACCGCTTTCTACAAAGTGAGGTAGCCCTTGCAACAGGGTATTTGGCAGAGAGAACTGCTGCGTGTCGCAGTACCTGTAGGGTTAGGCCTGGCAGCGGGCTGGTCGGCGGGGTATCCCTTGCCTGGCTTGGTGGTGGGCATGACAGCAGCCCACGTGATGTCGCTGCGAGCTATGGCCAACTTGTATCGTTGGAGCCATCGCTTTGGCCCGCCGCCGCAAGACAGCGGCTTGGTTGGCTACAGCGTCGACCGCATTGTGCGACGCGAAAAAAACCTGCGCACCAAGCTCAGCCAACAGGCACGTCAACTCAAACGCTACAACGAAGGCATTGAATCTCTGCACGATGGCGTTTTGGTCATCGACGCCGATGGTTACATCACCAACTTCAACAGCGCCGCCACTCGCTTGCTCGGCTTGCGTGAAGAAGACCAAGGCCAGCATGTTAAAAACCTGCTGCGCAGCCCACGTTTTACTAAGTTCTTCGACCATGGCGACTACAGCAAAGCGCTGCAGTTCGATTTTCAGAACATTCGCCCACAAACCCTAATGGTGCAGATCACGCAATTTGGTGTCGATCAAAAAGTACTGTTGGTGCGCGATGTCACTGAGCGCAAGCGCGTCGAAACCATGCGCCAAAACTTTATTGCCGACGTATCGCACGAGTTACGCACTCCCCTCACCGTCATCAACGGCTATCTGGAAATGCTGCAGGATATGGAACTGCCAGCCAGCCTGAACAAAGCCGTTCACCAAATGTCCGGCCAAGGCGAGCGCATGCAAAGCCTGGTAAACGACCTGATCGAACTGTCACGCCTAGAAAGCGCCAACAGTGACAACACAGGTGAATACTTCAGCATTCGCCGTTTGGCGAGCAGCGTGGTCGATCAACTGCAATCCTACGCCAGCAATCCAGTAAAGCTGAGCTGCGAGCAGGATGTTGAGGTCTTAGGGTTTGAGGAAGAGCTGCGCACCGTGCTCAGCAACCTGCTCACTAACGCTTATAAATACGGCGGTGACGGTGAAGTGGAACTGCGCCTCAGCAGCGCTGGGCAAGGGCTAAGAATTAGCGTGAGCGATCAAGGGCCGGGCATTGCCCCCGAACACATTAACCGCCTGACTGAACGCTTTTACCGCGTGGACGACTCGCGCGAGTCCACCGTCGGTGGCTCAGGTTTGGGCTTGGCCATCGTCAAGCACGCCCTCGAACATCACGATGCCCAGCTGGAAATCGACTCCCGCTTAGGCCAAGGCAGTACCTTTAGCTTTGTATTGCCCCCCGAGCGGGTGCGGTTGCAATAAACGACATTACCGCGGCGAGTGCGTTAAATAGCCTTGTCGCAGTGAGCGGTTTTAAATGCTGAAGCCCTATGCAGGTGTGTAGAAACCTCAAAGGCGATATTTTGTTCAGACTCGCGCATAAGTTGGGGTCAGAGCTGAAGCTCCGACCCCTTATCTGCGCTTTCTTTTTCGCCAAGCCCTATGCCCTCCTTGAGGGTATCCCTCATGCCGGGCGGGCGAGCTCCCTGATTTGCTAATGCTGTGGTCGCCGCAACGCCAACTCAGGCGGCCTGCTAAGGCGCGGAAAACCTAGGCGCTAAACCGAGAAATGAGATATTGGGCTGGCTCACTGACTTTGCCCATTTTAACGGCAGCCACATAAGGCAAAAACTCAGGGTTACGCTTTTGTAGCGCTTCAAAAATAGCATTGGCACGCAAGCCGCCGTAACCGTGGCCGATCAAAATAACCCTATGGCCGGCAATAATATCGGCTTCTACTTGCTCAACCCCCTCTTGTAGCTGCTCACGTTGGCGTTCGATGGTTTTTCGCATTTCGCTACGAATGACGTAGCCCATTTCATCGCTAATATCACGACTAAAGCCCGACTCTGGCTCGGTTAAAATACCGTTATTGGTGCCCGCTCGATAAATGTCCACGGCCTGGCGATTGGTAATGCGAGGGTGTTCAAAATCCTGTGCCAGCCAGTCACAGGAAGGTGTGAGCATCTAAACGCTTCTTAAAATGAATCGACAACCGCGGCAGTGTCAGGTTGCAGTTTTGCACTGGAGCATCAAGCGTTCTAGCGCTTTCAAAATACCGGCATACAAAAGCTTGAGCAAGCTGTTCTCATTCGGGAAGCCACCTTTGATTTTGGTGAGTCTCCTGAACTGGCGATGTACCGCCTCAACCGCATTCGTCGTCTAAATCGCGGCACGGACGCAGTTAGGATATATAAAATACGCAGACAGTGTCGCTCGCTTACTTCTCCACGACTTGATAACGACTGGATACTTCTCACCCATTTTATTTTAATATTGTCAATAGTGGTTTCTGCAGCGCTCAGCGTTGCATCACGTAGTTAATACTTACGTTTTTTTTGGGATTGAAGCCTATACCCAACAAGATTAGTTTTTATTTCACCTATTAATCGTTAAAAATGGATTTTACCAAACTATGTGTGGTCTTCGTTGTTTTGCCAGTGTTGGTTATTGCTGGCAGAGGTGCTGTCAGTTCGTGGCTGTATCATGGAAATCACTATCGCAACCACGGCACGCGAGGTCTAAATTCTGGTGCAGGCTTTATGGCAATGGCCTGGCGGCAACTACTGGCCTAAGTGGAATCTCAAAAGTATATGCTACCGCAAGAGGGGTAGTGTCAATGCAACTCTGAAAAATTAACGATTGTAACTAATCTTTCCCCAACCCACATGAGGAGTGACTGGTCTTGCACTCAAGATCAGCATTATTAAGCGAAGATGGAAGATAAAGCGATATTTTTTGCCCTCGGTCTTGCCAACTTCTTTGCTTTTTTCATTGAAGGAATCATGGAAGATGCAAAAACAACAAAAGCAAAGATAATTATTTTTGTAACTCCGATTCCAGCATTAGTATTATTTTTCTCAGATGATTTTGCAACTGCGGAGACAGCAATACTGGTCTACTTAACCGTTTTTTTATTCATAAAATTCGCAAAAAAGGTTCATGCCTATGAGGAAATGAAAAAGAATAGACGAGGTCCATAGTTCATTCTCAAGCCAGATTCCTCAGATTTAACTCCGAAGTTCACCACCTAGACCTTCGTTAGAGAGGAATAGTCAACGTGGGACAGAACTGAGGCTTGATTGGCGAGTGGCAGGTCTAGCCCCTTGGGTTTTTAGGCCGGCAGCTACAGGTGTAGTTGCAGGAGTTTGGTTACCTATTAATGGTATTCGGTCTGGTGCAATGACTTTTAGAGGTGGCTTCTTAAGCGGTTTCGGGAGTGGTCATGGATCTACACAGGTTGTCCATACAGGCACTAAGTGGAGCTGGAGTTCATATGCACGTACCGTTGGTGCATCGACTGTAGTAGGTGCGATCAATCCTGTTTCTTCTATCCGTGGCGCTGCTACTGCGGCAACTAGTTCATTTATCAGCGCTTGGCAATTTCGGTAAGTTGTGAAAACAACCAACCTTGCCTCTATGGGCAGGGTTGGCCTTTTTATTATTTATGGAGGGCGAGAATGAAGAATCTTAAGGATAAAGAAATAAAAATGATCAGTGTGCTTTTCATAGAAAAAAGCAATTTAGTGCTGCTTCTTTCGGGCGCACCAATGATCATTGCTATGGTCTGGCAGCCAATAGTAATATCCGCCACCAAGTTTTTTTTGATATTTATTGCTAGTGCAACCTATGTGGCAGCCACTTACATTTCTATAACCCAAAAAAAAGATATAACTTATCTTTCTTGGTTTGTTTCACTGCCTTTGGTTGTGTACTGCTCCGCTGAATCGGTAAACAATCTAGACTGGTCGGAGATGGAAAAAAATGCCAATTGGTTGACTTACCTTAGCGCATATTTTTTTATAATAGCGGTATCATACAGAATCTTGATTTTGCTTTTCCCCTTAGCTGAAAGGAAGTAACCGCCATATGATCAAAAAATATCAGATTTACATGGTTATATTTGCTGCTTTTGGTTTTTGTTTTTCTCGTGCTTCAGATTATGCTTACATCTCGAGTAATAACCTGAAAGGTGTAATTCCTATTGCTAGCAGCCTTTTGAAAAAGTCTTTTCGGCTCAGGCTTTCGGGCTGGTTCGGAATCAAGGCGCCATTTTGAAAGTGTGTGTCCACCCATCGGTTACGCTAGGTTGTCTTAAGAAGTTTACGATAGCAGTTTGAGGTTGAAATGGAGATTCTTCTAGTTATTTTAGTTTCTTTTTTTGCTGGTATGATAAGCGTATTAATTGTTAATTTTTTAATAAAAAAAGAATCCAAATGGTATATCATCGCAAGAAACTTTTTGGTTCCATTGATTGCTACAATGGCTGGAACACTTGTAATATATGCAGTTTGGCTATAGATGGAAACTCTTGGCTCTAATGGGATCTGCGGTTTAGCAGTAACTTAGGGCACCTCTGAAAAATACCCCAAAATAGGCGATAATCCATCTTCCAGTTAGCAAGGGCAGGAATATGTCACAACTCAGCTTCTCCGATGCCGAAGGCCATGCCAAAAAACGTAAGGTGACTCGCCGAGAGAAATTTCTCAACCAAATGGAAGTACTTCTACCTTGGAGAGAGCTGGAGCGTCCGATTGCTGCCTATTACAGCAAGTCATTACGAGGTAGGAACCCCTACCCGTTATCGGTGATGCTACGTGTCCACTGCCTGCAGCTTTTCTACAACCTCAGTGATCCCGCCATGGAAGACACACTATACGAGGTGCAATCCATGCGCCAGTTTGCCGGCATCACCATCGATACGGTGCCGGATGAAACCACCATTTTAAATTTTCGCCACCTGCTAGAAGAGCACAATCTGGGGAAGAAACTCTTTGAAACCATCAACAAACATCTGGCGAAAAAAGGTCTGAGTTTCAAAGAAGTCACCATCATGGACGCTAGCATTATCGAAGCGCCGACCTCAACGAAAAACAAAAATAAAGCGCGTGATCCGGAGATGCACCAGGCTAAAAAAGGTAATCAGTGG
>NZ_BMYY01000007.1:94350-174125 GCF_014652515.1 Bacterioplanes sanyensis
CGACAGCCAATGTTCATGATATTGCCGCCAGTCAGCACCTGCTTCACGGAGGAGAGCAACGAGTATTGGGTGACTCCGGATATCTCGGCATTCAGAAACGAGAAGAGCACTCCTCAAAGGAAAATATTGATTGGCTGATCAACTGCCGGCATAAAAAGCGGCAGCAATACACAGAGGAAAGCGCGGAATATCAGTTTGAAAAAGTGAAATCACAACTGCGCTCTAAAGTGGAGCATGTTTTCAGTCGCATTAAAAATCAATTCGGTTACAGCAAAGTGCGTTATCGCGGATTGAAGAAGAATACCAACCGTTTGTATTTGCTAGCAGGTTTTACCAACCTGCTGAGAGTGAAATCGACCCTAAACTAGGGCGAGTGCGCCCAAAATCTGCAGAAATGCAGTTTTTGGGCAAAAATAAGGCCCGAATAAGGGCCTAGGCCATGGGAATTGGCAGCCTTTCCCAACTTTTTCTGATTTCCTGGTTAGGTTCGGCGAGTTCAGGTGAAAATCAGAGGTGCCTTAGAAAACCCGTGACAATATACTTAAGGATTGGCATATTTTTCACACTCTTCACGCGATACATCTCCATACTTTTTCGATTGGGTTGCATACCAACTAAGGAACTGATTGTGAGATTCTTTCCTTTCATCTGTATTAACCACAAATGACTGTATGCTCGAACGATAGTCATTGCCCTTGTGATACGGCGTACCCGAGTAATCAAAAAAACATGAGATCATTTTCTGGTATTCATTCTTTGCATGTGTTAACTGCTTTAGATCTTCGGTACCGGCTACCTCCATCCTCTTTTGAAGACCATAAGCTGTCCATAAGCTCGCCCGATAAAGCTGAAAACTCTCGCCATATAGTTCATATAAGCCATGTTCCACTTCATCGCGGACACCATTGTCATCGGTATCAACGCCTTCGATGGTTTCGCGGGCAGCAAAGAACTTTGGCTTAGGCGGCAGTTTTTGCGCGTCGATTTCTTTAATGGTCAGGGTATGACGGCTGGTATCGCTGGCGACTAATTCCACCTGGGTATCTTCCACCACGTCTTGGCTGTGCAGCGTTAGCTGGCCTTGCTCGTTTTTAACCAGCTCCAGCGGTGCATCGTCAGTGTCGACGATCCAGCTGACTGGGCGATGGTTAATATGGGTGGGCAATAGCAGTTGGCTGCGCTCATCCATACTGGCTGGCACTGTGCTTTCTTGCTCAGTGTTGGTGTCGGGTTCGGGTGTGACTTCCACCCTGTCGTTATTGGGTGAATCATTGGAATCGCCCGATGAGCCGCTGCCACCGCAGGCGGCTAATAATGTGCTGAGGGCGGCCAAGGTCACCCAGTGAGTGATGTACGTTTTCATGGTTTGATCCTCAAGATTGGGTTAAACGCTGCTCGGCCACTTGCCTTCCTTGAGGTTACCCCTCGCGCCGGGCGGGCTAGCTCCCTTTGTTATTCATGCTGTGGTACTGAGTTGGGGTCAGAGCTTAAGCTCTGACCCCGTATCTACGTTTTCTTTTTCGTCAAGCCCTATGCCCTCCTTGAGGGTATCCCTCATGCCGGGCGGGCGAGCTCCCTGATTTGCTAATGCTGTGGTCGCCGCAACGCCAACTCAGGCGGACTGCTAAGGCGCAGAAAACCTAGGCGCTAAACCGAAAAATGAGATATTAGGCTGGCTCACTGACTTTGCCCATTTTAACGGCAGCCACATAAGGCAAAAACTCAGGGTTACGCTTTTGTAGCGCTTCAAAAATAGCATTGGCACGCAAGCCACCGTAACCGTGGCCAATCAGAATGACCCTATGGCCGGCAATAATATCGGCTTCTACTTGCTCAACCCCCTCTTGTAGCTGCTCACGTTGGCGTTCGATGGTTTTTCGCATTTCGCTACGAATGACGTAGCCCATTTCATCGCTAATATCACGACTAAAGCCCGCTTCTGGCTCGGTTAAAATACCGTTGTTGGTGCCCGCTCGATAGATATCCACGGCTTGGCGATTGGTAATGCCGTTATTATAAAAGTTGATCACATTATCGACATGAGGGTCGATGGCTGTGCCAGCAGCAGCACTGTCTCGCTCCAATACCTTTTCAGCAATAGCCAAAGCCAGACCGTCGTATTCAGAGCTGCCGGGGCCGGTATAAGAGTTGGAGGAAGGGAGTTCATCAATGACTATATTGTCGTCACGCAGAAAGTCAGTTTTACGAACCTCATCAAGTATAATCTCCACAGCACTTGGATCTGTGTATGTCGTGGGTAAATAGTATACCTTAGTTAGAGGAGCGTCACTATCGGAGTCACCCTCAACAACAGGACAGTAGTTCTCTGAATGTGAAAACGATGCCAAAACACTCAGAGATAACGCAAGATATTTATTAAGGTTTTGCATATTTCTCACACTCATCCTTTGACATTGCAACGGCTTTTCTTGACTTCATCGAAACCCATTGGGAGTACTGAGAATAGGCATTTTTTCTTTCATCTGTATTCACAACAAATGAACGCACACTCACTAAGTAATCGATCATTTCATGAGAGCGAGCTCCAGAAAAACCAGAGAAGCAAGAGACCATTTCCATGGATTTATCCTTCACTCTCATCAGCCTTTTCATGTCACCCGAGCTTGCTGCCTCCATCTTTTCCTGCAGCTGATAGGCCGTCCATAATGTCGCACGATAAAGCTGAAACTTATCGCCATATAGCTCATATAAGCCATGCTCCACTTCATCGCGTACACCATTGCCATCGGTATCAATGCCTTCGATGGTTTCGCGGGCAGCAAAGAACTTTGGCTTAGGCGGCAGTTTTTGCGCGTCGATTTCTTTAATGGTGAGGGTATGGCGGCTGGTATCGCTGGCGATTAATTCCACCTGGGTGTCTTCCACCACGTCTTGGCTGTGCAGCGTTAACTGGCCTTGCTCGTTTTTAACCAGCTCCAGCGGTGCATCGTCAGTGTCGACGATCCAGCTTACTGGGCGATGGTTAATATGGGTGGGCAATAGCAGTTGGCTGCGCTCATCCATACTGGCTGGCACTGTGCTTTCTTGCTCAGTGTTGGTGTCGGGTTCGGGTGTGACTTCCACGGTGCTGGAATCGCCCGATGAGCCGCTGCCACCGCAGGCAGCCAGCAAGGTACTGAGGGCGGCCAAGGTCACCCAGTGAGTGATGTGCGTTTTCATGGTTTGATCCTCAAGATTGGGAACCTCTAAATAGCTCTGCGCGAGTGCAGCAGGCTTTTATAACAAGGCGGCGATGGCAGTATATGGCAATTAATCGGCGCCGACGGATTTTTGAGATACGGCTTTATTTCCGCCAAGCCCTATGCCCTCCTTGAGGGATCTTATCCCTCACGCCGGGCGGGCGAACTCCCTGCTCTGCGCTGCACAGGCCGTTATCCCTGAGTTGCCAATGCTGTGGTCGCCACAACGCCAACAGCCTGCATCCCGGCAGGATGTTGGCTGGTGCTGCCATCCAGGCAGCCCCTGCGGGCACAGCCATTGCCAACTCAGGCGGCCTGCTAAGGCGCGGAAAACCAAGGCGCTAAACCGAGATATAAAAAATCATCTCGCACTTTGCCGCGTCAAAGTCTCCAGTCATTAACATCACTCTCGCAACGCCAAATCGGCCTGAGATGGCGCCGCCAACCAGTGAAGGCGACCAAGCTGGGCAGCAGGGATGCTGGCCAAGCAAACGGGGCGCGGGATTCGCCCTGTTTGTGCGCGCTCCGTCGCCAAACTGGTTGGTGGTCTAGCCACGCCATCTTGGCCGGGAGCGGGATTGTTAAGGGGGGCGGCCCCCCTTAACTGAAAAGCCCGTGCGTAGCCGGGCGAATCATTGCGATATTGAGTTTACCTCCATTTTCAGAAGCATAAACTTGGTGTCCTTCGTGGTTCGCGAACAAGGTAATTGTTAACGCTAAGCCTATGCCCGGCAGGATGTTGGCTGGTGCTGCCGTCCGGGCAGCCTCTGCGGGCACAGCCATTGCCAACTCAGGCGGCCTGCTAAGGCGCGAAAAACCTAGGCGCTAAACCGAGAGTTTAAGTATCAACATCCGGTTTGGTGATACTTAAAAACTCGATCCCCCTATTTGCTGGCTTTGCGCCGATGGAAACTGACAAACTCGCGGTTAATTTCGTTTAAACCCACTGCAATGTCGTCGAGATGGCTGGTTAAATACTCAGCCACGGCGTCTTTGTTAGGGTTGAAGCGCTGAATATTAAGCTTGTACAGCTCGTACACCGCCGGTGCCAATTGCTGCAAAATCAGCGTTGGGCTTTCGGCTTTAAGCATGTAGTGCAAATACAAATTAATGTGCTGCATTTTCTCTTCGAGGCTAGCGCTGTTTAATAACGCCAGCTCATCGGCGGCGGAGTTCAGCGCGGTTAAGCGCTCGCTTACCAGCTCGGCGTCCAGCTGCTCGGGCGAGCGACTGTCGGCGTACCAGTAGTCGGCGAAATAGTTGGGGAAACGTTGCATTATGCTCATATTATTTCTCCAATGGATTGCGTGTGCGCACGGGGAAATTAAGCCGCAAGCTGTCGTCGGCCAACGGCGGTAGCTGTGACCAATCCTGATGTTCCACCAACCACTGAGGGATATAGCGGTTTTCAACCGTCACGCGATAACCCAAGCGGTCGTAGGCCAAGGCTGCTAGGCCCATTAGAGGTAATGATAATGCCGTATCTGGCGTCGCGATATCTGGGTCTTTGCTGTATTTTTTCTGGTGCTTATGCAGGGCGTTTTCGATTGCCTGATTAAATCTCACCTCGCCTTCTTCAAAGGCAATGGTGGCAATCACATCGATGATGGGAAGATAAATCAGCTCGACCGTATCGGCCCATGTACCCAAGCGCGACAAAGTGGTTGGGCTATATTGGGCTTCCAGCAAGGCATTACGAATATCTTGCTGCAGATGCAGTTTACGATACAAAGCAGCGATACTGGTAAAAACTGAATCATCGTAGGGCGTGACTGAGCGCACGACTCTAAAGTCCATTCCCATCAAAAAATCAATGGCCTTTTGATTGCGCGTAACCCAGGCGGTTTGCAGTGCTCTAAACCACTTTACCGCATCAGCAGCTTCACCGTCAGAATCTCCGTACACGGCGTGCAGGGTTTCATCGAGCTCAAAATCAAACAGCTCACCGTTATACAATGGACATTGCAACCAACCGAGAGAAAGCTGCTGCAAACGGCGCATAATATAATAGGTAGTTTCTTTACCAGGGTTGATATAGCACTCATAGGCTAAATACTGTTGATAATCACCGATCGTTCCGGGAAGCCAGTTGCGCAAAGGCAAAGAATTTTTTTCATAAAATTCAGCAAGGTCATCGATATCCTCTGTTAACAATGGGAGTATCAACTCATGCTTTTCTTTTGTTAAAACTGCTGAAATCATAACAAAACCTCACTTAATTTTAAATTCATCGACTTTGTACTGCCCAGTCAGTGAGCCATCTTTTGTTAATGGTTGACGAACAGCAGTATACCGAATATTACCCCGCCTATTTGCCTTCTTAAGTTCTTTAACAAAAGAGTTTTCACTGCCTAGTTTGGCCTCATAGTTGGCAATAATATCATCCATATACTCCTTCGTACCTTGCTGAGCCCGACTGTCTTTATTTTTACCATACTTCAACTTTCGCGAGCCCAGCTGGCTATTGCCGCCCTTGGCTTCCACAATCACTAGATTGCCGTCTTTATCGCGGTAGACCATATCAAAGGTGCCTTGCTTGCCATTGCCCATCAAGTCGTTGGGCAAATCCACTTCTTCATAACCCAGGTTGTTGAAGTGTTTGCGGGCCACGGCTTCACCGATTTTTTCGGACTGGGCGATGCGTTTCTTTTGCAGCTCCGCTACCTTGTCCAACTCACCGTTTTTATAGCGCTGATCGATAAGCATGTTTAGGCGTTCACGATGCCTTTCAAGCCGATCTAACTCTGGATCCCTGATATCATTCACAGAGATCTTTTGTGTATCGATGGGGCGTGCCGCAAAGTCGATATTATCGGTGATTTCAAAGATTTCGACCTTGCCATCTTCACCAATGCGGTGGCCCAACTTGGGGGTATCGGGCGAGGCATGGCGGCGCACAATGCGCAAGCCGTCTTCAAAGAAAACGTAGATACCGGCTCAGAGCTTAAGCGATGGCCCGCGCTAGGCACAGGTTTTCCCGCCTTAGCAGGCGGCTTGTCCGTCGTGTGTTTTTGCTTGCTGGAAGTGTCTAAGCTGCAGTGATGTGCAGAGGATAATATGAGCGCGCAGCGATAAAACCAGCCCCCGGTTTTATCGACTTATTTTTTGAAGCTCTGCTGTTGGGAAGTTATCTAAGCAACAGCGATCACATGGCTGTGATCGCTGCTCAGCAGTGTGGCCTTAGAACTTATATTCCAGACCCAAGCCTGCGTAGCTGGCGTCTTTGCTGTCGTCATCCGCGCTTTCGTCGGTGTAGAACAGCTTGGCTTTGGCGCCTTTGCCCAGGCTGTAGTCAGCGCCGACGCTGTAGGTGGTCATGCCTTCAGCGACAATGTCGGACTGGCCATACTGCGCTTTTAACGCCACGCCGCCATCCAGCTTATACGCCAGCGATGCAACCCAGCCATCGGCTTCGATGTCATCGGCTTCTTGCTGTTCCCACAAGGCTCCAACCTGTAACCCCGCCAGTTTCGCTTGGGCTACGACACGGGTCGCGTCGATGCCTTCCGCTTCAACGTCGGTGTCGCGCGCTACGCCTACGTACACAGGGCCATGGTTATAGTTCAGGGCCACCGAGGTGCCGTCGTTCACGTCTGGGTCTTCGGAGCTGATGTAATCCACGGCCAACTGCAAACCAACCAAGCGTGGGCTGGTGTACATGACGCTGTCGCCCATGCGGTTGTCGCTGTTGGTAATGGCGCTTTTGATGTCGCCTTCTAGGTCATTGAACTGATCGACTTTGTTTTGCAGCTTTTTCAGCGGCGTATCGAAGGTACCAATGATCAACTGGCCAGCATCGCCTTGCAGACCAATAAAGGTATTACGTTGGGAGAAGTCGCCACCTTTGGTATCGGGCGTGGTTTGATATTCAACCTGATAGATGGCTTCGATGCCGTGCTTGAGCTGGCCCTTGCCTTTTAAACCCAAACGCGAGGCATTGCTGCTGACTTCGGTGTAATCACCTTTGCTGTCATCGTTTGCCTGTACCGTCAAATTCAGCTTGCCGTAGAAGTCCGGCATTTGAATTTCAATCGTGTCTGCCGCTTGGGCCGTCAAAGGTGCCGCCAGGGCCAACCACAACGCATGTTTTTTCATCGCATTTCCGCCAAAAAGTGAGTATTACGTTTGGGTGACAATCATGTTGCAGAAAGATTGCAGTTTTATGACAAGCTCTGCCGACATGACAGTTTTATTGCAAATTTATGTCGACTGACCAACCATCTGCTATCAACCTTAGCAGCCTCTCCCAAAGGCATAAAAAAACGGCGCTTCGGTTGGCCGAAACGCCGCTTTCTTATTCAGCAAGAGAGCCTATCAATATCAGGCATTGCCGCTGTCGTCTTTCTGCGCCTGCTCTTCCATTTCGGCCAATGGCGTATGGCGCACATCGGTACCGCTCACTAGGTAGATCACTTGCTCAGAGATATTACGGGCATGGTCACCAATGCGCTCAAGGGCGCGCAGTATCCACAGGATATTGATGGCCTGAGAAATGGAGCGCGGGTCTTCCATCATGTAGGTAATCAGCTCGCGCAGGGCCGCAGCGTATTGCTTGTCGACCAGCTTGTCGTTGCGTACCACTTCGATGGCGCCCTCAACGTCGGCACGGGCAAAGGCATCCAGTGCGCCGGCGATCATTTTGACCACTTCCGCCCCCATGTATCGCAATGACTGCTGGCAAATTTGCGAGTTGCTGGCATCCGCTACTTCTAGGGTGTGAATGGCGATTTTGCAGGCTTCATCACCGATGCGCTCTAAGTCGCGTACCACCCGCGACACCGCCAATACCATGCGCAAATCTGAGGCGGCGGGCTGGCGTCTAACCAGAATCTGGGTGCATTCGTGGTCGATGGTCACTTCCATGTTGTCGACCTCGTCCTCGCGGCGGATGATGTCATCGGCACCACTGGTATCGCCGCCACAAATCGCTTCGATGGCTGCGGATACCTGACGCTCGACTAGGCCACCCATACCCATCATGTGGTTGCGGATGGCCTCCAGATCAGCATTAAACTGACCAGAAATATGCTGATTGAAGTTCATGTCCATAATTCAGTCCTTAGCCGAAGCGGCCAG
Source organism: Bacterioplanes sanyensis (assembly GCF_014652515.1). Taxonomy (GTDB): domain Bacteria; phylum Pseudomonadota; class Gammaproteobacteria; order Pseudomonadales; family Oceanobacteraceae; genus Bacterioplanes; species Bacterioplanes sanyensis. Next base: position 102,627 of record NZ_BMYY01000007.1, read on the forward strand.
TAATGTAGGCTTCGGTGAGTGAGTGCTCGGGCGTGGTAAACACTTGGTCCGTCGGATTCACTTCAATCAGCTGGCCCATGTGGAAATAAGCCGTGCGCTGCGATACCCGCGCCGCTTGCTGCATGGAGTGAGTCACGATGGCGATGGTGTAGTTTTCACGCAGTTCGTCGATCAACTCTTCAATTTTAGCCGTTGCAATCGGATCCAGCGCGGAGCAAGGCTCATCCATCAAGATCACTTCAGGATCTACGGCAATGGTACGGGCAATGCATAAGCGCTGCTGCTGACCACCCGATAAGCCGGTGCCGGGTGAGTGCAAACGGTCTTTGACCTCGTTCCACAAGCCGGCGCGTTGCAGGCTGCGCTCGACGATTTCATCCAACTCTACACGTGACTGCGCCAAACCGTGAATGCGAGGGCCGTAGGCGATGTTGTCATAAATCGACTTGGGGAACGGGTTAGGCTTCTGGAACACCATGCCGACCCGAGCACGCAAGGGCACGACGTCGACCTTGGGGTCGTAGATGTTTTCTTCATCCAGCAGGATATCGCCTTCAATGCGGCAGATATCAATGGTGTCGTTCATACGGTTCAGGCAACGCAAAAAGGTCGATTTACCACAGCCCGATGGGCCAATCAGGGCGATCACCTCATTGGCGCCAATGTCGAAACTGACGTCATAAATGGCCTGCTTGTCGCCATAAAACACATCCACATTGCGAGCCTGGAGCTTAGGCGCCTCAGAAAAGGCCTGACCGTTGGTTGTATGATTTTCAATAATGCTCATGTTGGTACCTAACTAAATCTTGGTAGCCTGGTCGGCCGCTTACCAGCGGCGCTCCAGTTTGCGACGCAACCACACGGCCGCGGCATTCATGGTAATGAGGAAGCACAGCAGCACGATGATGGCGCCGGAGGTACGTTCGGTGAAGGCCGCTTCGGAGCCGTTCGACCACAGGTAAATCTGTACCGGCAGTACCGTCGATGGATCGGTAATAAAGCCCGGTACATCCACCACAAAGGCAATCATACCAATCATCAACAATGGCGCGGTTTCGCCCAAGGCTTGGGCCATACCAATGATGGTACCGGTCAACATGCCCGGCAATGCCAGCGGCAGCACATGATGGAACACCACCTGCATTTTCGACGCACCCAAACCATAAGCCGCCTCGCGAATCGACGGTGGCACGGCTTTGATGGCAGCCCGGCTAGAAATAATGATGGTCGGTAAGGTCATTAAGGTGAGCACCAAGCCCCCTACCAACGGCGTCGAACGCGCAACGCCGAACAGGTTGATAAAGATCGCCAAACCAAGCAAGCCGAAGGTGATCGACGGCACCGCGGCTAGGTTGTTGATGTTGATTTCAACAAACTCGGTAATCTTGTTGCGCGGGGCAAACTCTTCCAAATAGATGGCCGCGGCAATACCAATCGGGAACGACAGCAAGAAAGTCACCATCAAGGTCAGGAAGGTGCCGGTAATGGCACCGCGAATGCCCGCCAGTTCAGGCTCACTGGAGTCACCATTGGTGAAAAACAGCGTGTTGAAGTTGGTGTGCAAACGTCCTTCATCCGCCCATTGATTGAGCCAACCTAGCTGCGTTTCGTTCAGTACTGGGTGGGCACTGTGACCACGATAGTGCTTAAACCATTGGTCGACATCATCGTCCATCAGCAAGGCGACATTAACCGTTTGCCCTACCAGCGACGGGTCTTCCAGTACCATTTTTTGCAGCTGCCAACTCGCGCCAGCACTGATTAAGCTAAACAGCTGGCGACGATCACGGCGCTCAGGCTGCACCTCGCGATCAAAATGACGCTTCACCAAACCGTCGAAGTTGGCCAGTTTAATCGCACTGTCATCGGCTTGGCTGTCGATACCGAGGTAATCGCCATCCAGTTCGATGCTGACATCCATCACGGTTTGCTCAAACGCCGATACGCCGTTTCTGAGAATGTCGGTAAACAAAATCACCAAACACAAAAGGCCAAAGACCACCGAAGCAACACCGTAAGCACGGAAACGAGACTCCGACGCACGGCGGCGCTTCATGCTGCGCTCGACTTTTTCTCGGGTAGTTAAATTAGTCATATTGCTCCCGGTATTTCTGCACCACTTTCAGAGCGATAAAGTTCAGCGTCAATGTCACTAGGAACAGCACCAGTCCCAGAGCGAAGGCCGCCAGTGTCTTCGGTGAATCGAACTCTTGGTCACCGACCAGCAAGGTGACGATTTGCACCGTTACCGTGGTCACCGAGTCGAGCGGATTAGCCGTCAGGTTGGCGGCCAGACCAGCGGCCATGGCGACGATCATGGTTTCACCAATGGCACGCGATACCGCCAGCATCACGGCGCCAACAATACCGGGCAGCGCCGCAGGAATGATCACCTGGCGCACGGTTTCACTGCGCGTCGCACCTAGGCCGTAGCTGCCATCGCGCAGCGATTGCGGCACCGCATTGATGACGTCATCCGACAGCGACGACACAAAAGGAATGATCATAATGCCCATTACCAGACCAGCGGCCAGGGCACTTTCCGAAGAAACGTCGAGGCCCATGCTCACACCGATGTCTCGCACCATCGGCGCTACGGTCAAGACGGCAAAGAAGCCATACACCACGGTCGGAATACCGGCCAAAACTTCCAGCGCAGGCTTGGCGTATTTGCGCACCGTTGGTGTGGCGTATTCGGACAAATAAATCGCCGACATCAACCCCACCGGCACGGCAATGGACATGGCAATTAAGGAGATCAGCAAGGTACCGGTAAACAGCGGCACCGCACCAAAGCTGCCAGACGAACCGGATTGATCCTCTCGCAACGCCACCTGCGGCGACCAAGTGGTGCCGAACAGGAACTCAAATACGTTTACTTTCTGGAAGAAGGCCCAAGCTTCGTACAATACCGACGCCAGAATGCCGAAGGTCGTTAATACCGCAATGCCCGAGCTGGTAAACAGCAGCACGCTGACAATGCGCTCGACCTCGGTGCGAGCACGCAGCGATGGGCGCAAGCGGCGCCAGCTCAGTCCCAACCCGAGCAACGCGATGACCAGTGCGCCACCCATATGCAGGACGCGGTTGCGCTGCTCTAAGGCCAGTAAGTGCTCAACGGCGGGCTGCAATGATGCATCAGCGGCCAGGCCAGCGCCTTGGGCCAGGTTATGGACCTTGCTCAGCGCTAACTGAATTTCAATGTCCGTGCCCTGTTGAATGGCGGCTGGCAGCTGTTTGACCAGCAAGGCATCGACCACAGGCCCTTGTAAAATACTCCACAACAGCAACAGCAGAACGGCGGGTAGGCCGGTCCACAGTGCCATTAAAGCGCCATAGTGAGTCGGTAGCGAATGCAACGAACCGCCGGCACTGGCCAGCGCTCGCGCACGATTCCGCCCTAGCAGGTAGGCCCCGCCGAACAGAATCACGATCGCAATGAGTAAGCTACTGTAATTCATGGTATTGGGTTTGCTTCCTGGTCAGCCCGCCGGCGACCCGTTGTCGTTTGTGCCACTAAGGTGGCGTTAAGGCAGTGCACCAACCACCGGCAGGCGCACCGGCCGGGGTTTTAACGCACAAAGCCGAGGCGATGCCTCGGCTTTTTTGTCGGCTTATGTCAATAAGCGTCAGTTAGCCGCCAAGGTTTTCAGCGCTTTTACGTTTGCACGCACAGTCGCCATTTCAGCCGGCTTCATTGGAATCATGCCTTTTTCTGCTAAGTAGCCATACTCACCCATGGCGCGCTCAGACATAAATTCTGCCAAGTACTCTTCGATGCCAGGGATCACGTCGATGTGTGCTTTTTTAACGTAGAAGTAGAGAGAGCGGCTGACTGGATACTCACCACTGGAAATGTTTTCAAACGTCGGCTCTTTGCCATTGATCAGAGAACCTTGCACCTTATCGGCATTTTGCTCAAGGAAGCTAAAGCCAAAGATGCCCAGCGCCGCCGGGTTAGTCACCAGCTTCTGCACGATCAGGTTATCGTTTTCACCCGCTTCAATGTATGCGCCGTCCTCACGCATGCCATGACAAACGGCTTTGTACTTGTTCTTGTCGGCTTTTTTCATCGCCTTGATAAATGGGAACTGCTTGCAACCACCTTCCATCGCCAGCTCTACGAAAGCGTCGCGAGTGCCCGATGTTGGCGGTGGGCCCAGCACTTCGATTTCACGTGCTGGCAGTGCTGGATTGACGTCTTTCCAGGTTTTGTACGGGTTTTCTACCAGGGTGTCGCTGCCATCCGGGTTAGGAATGTTTTTGGCCAGCGCCAAGAAGATGTCTTTGGTGGTCAGCTCAACGCGCTCGGCTTCCGCCGCGTTGGCCAGCACGATGCCGTCATAACCGGCTTTAACTTCGATGATGTCATCCACACCATTTTTAGCGCACAGCTCAATTTCTGACTGTTTGATCGCACGCGAAGCATTGGTAATGTCTGGGGTTGAGCCGCCGACACCGGAGCAAAACAGCTTCAGGCCGCCGCCAGAACCGGTAGATTCCACTTTTGGCGTTGGGAAGCTGGTCGATTTACCAAAGCGCTCTGCCACCACAATCGAGAATGGATATACCGTCGACGAGCCGACGATGCTGATGTAGTCACGCTCGGCGTGAGCCTGACTGCCAAATACAGACGCAACCACGGCGGCGCCAGTTAACAAAGCTTTTTTCATCACAGTGTCCTTAAAAGGGTTAGCCGGTGTTCCGGGTTCAGCATTTCGATGGCGGCCATTATTTGGGCGTAATGTTACAAAAACATGACAAGGGCACTTTTTGTGACAGTTTGATGTCAGTTGCATGACACCCCAAGACCGCCATGCGTCAGCAATTGACGCTATGGTAAAGCCACAACACGGCCTCAATTGAGCAACGTGTGATTTAGTGCAACATACCGCTAAAGTTGACTGTACAGGCTCAGCAAAAGCAGTACACTCTGCGCCAAACAACAACAAGCTCGAGTACCGCATGAATGCCGTTGACGATAACCAACCCACACCGGATGGCGAGTTAACCCTCCGCCTGATTCCCTCACGCTGTGACGCCAATAGCCATGGTGATATCAGTGGTGGTTGGGTCGTGGCACAAATGGATCTGGCTGCTGAAAGTGTTGCCAGCCAAGTCGCCAAAGGCCGCATTGCCACCGTGGCATTGGAGCAGGTGGCTTTTATGTCGCCCATTCGTATCGGTGCCGCAGTATGCTTTTACACCCGCTTAATCGACATTGGCACCTCCTCCATTCGCATTGGCATTGAGGTGTGGTCACGCAACCCCAAAGAGGACCATCGTCGCAAAGTGGTGGACGCCGAGTTTGTTTATGTCGCCATTGATGAGAGCGGCAGAATCCGCCGAGTACCGCGCTGACAACCTCGCTCTCATGGCCAACAGCCGTTACAATCATCGGCTTTACGAGCCTCTGTGGCTGTATGCGCTAGCGACAAACAGCGTTACCGTCCGGCTATCAGCCCAGAAGCCTCTTTATTTACCGATCAAACAAAGACGATTCCCATGGGCAGAGCGTATCAAAACCGTAAAGAATCCATGGCCAAAACGGCCGCGGCAAAAACCAAGGTCTACTCCAAGTACGGCCGTGAAATCTACGTAACGGCCAAAGCCGGCGGCACCGATCCCAGCGGCAACCTAGCTTTACGCAGCCTGATCGATCGCGCCAAAAAAGACCAAGTGCCATCCCACGTGATCGACAAGGCGCTGGATAAAGCCTCCGGCGCCGGTGGCGAAGACTTTCAACCAGCACTGTACGAAGGCATTGGCCCCGGTGGTGTGATGGTGCTGATCAGTGCCTTAACCGACAATGGCAATCGCACCTTTGGTGAAATTCGCGGCGTGTTCTCTAAGTGCAAAGCCAAACTCGGCACACAGGGCTCGGTCTCTCATATGTTCGACCACCGCGCCATGTTCGTATTTGCCGGCGACGATGAAGAAACAGCACTGGAAACCTTGATGATGGCGGATGTGGATGTCGCTGACATTGACTGTGAAGACGGCATGATCACAGTGCTAGTGCCACCGACTGAGTTTTTCAAAACCAAAACCGCATTGTTAGAAATGGACGACAGCCTCGACTTTGAGGTGCAGGAGATCACCTACCTGCCGACCATGGAGCACCCGATCAGCGGCGACGATGCCGAGCAGTTCGAGCGCTTTGTTGGCCTGCTGAATGACCTAGAAGACGTGCAGGAAATCTACCACAACGGCCAGTTTGACTAGCCACATCAAAAAACTGTCATAGTTATCAGCTAGCCTTCGACACCCTATTTTTGGTGCCAGAGAGATAACTATGACCAATTGGACTCGCACTGCCCTAATGGTTGCCATGGGGGCCACCTTGGCAGCCTGTGGCAGTGACAATGACAGCTCCCACGACACGGCTTTAGAGCAACTCAACATTCAATGCCAAGCGCCGCAGCCGGCTGGCAACTTGGACGGTGACCTCAAGCTGCAAGTGGTAGGCAGCTATGTCTCTGATAATGATTTTGACAGTGCTGCCGCTGAAATCGTCAGCTATGACGCCTGCTCTGACCGTCTGTATGTCGTTAACGCCAACGAAAAAACCGTAGACGTGCTGACGCTGCCAGCCAACGAGGGGGCGCCGCAAAAAAGTGGCCAAATTGATTTAAGCAGTGCAGCCGCCGATGCTGGCATCGCTATCGGCGCAGCCAACAGCGTATCTGCACGCCAAGGGCTGGTGGCCGTTGCCATCGAAGCCGCCAACAAACAACAACCTGGACTGCTGGCACTTTATCGCAGCGATACGCTAGACCTCATCGCGACCTACAGCGCCGGCGCATTGCCAGATATGGTGACGCTATCAGACGATGCCCGCTACTTGCTGAGCGCCAATGAGGGGGAACCTAGCAGCGATTATCAGCACGACCCAGAAGGCTCCGTCACCATCGTCGATTTGCAACAGGGCTTCAGTGCGCCCAACGCGACTGTTCACCAAGTAGACTTTCGCGCCTTTAATCATGGCGCCAGCCGCCATGACGAACTAGACGGCGACGTGCGCCTAACAGGCCCAGAGGGTACCAGTGTGGCGCAAGATTTAGAGCCGGAATATCTGACCCTAGCCGCTAATGGCAAAGCCTATGTCACCCTTCAAGAAAACAATGCGGTGGCCATTATTGATGTTGCCAGCGCGACGGTTGATGCCATTCGAGGGCTGGGCCTGAAGTCTTGGTCATCGACCAGTGGCAACCAACTTGACCCATCGAACAAAGATTCTGGGCCAGGTCAATTTGCCAGCTATGACCTGCTGGCCGGCCTATATATGCCAGATACCATCACCAGCCTACGCATTGATGGCGAAGACTACTTGCTAACGGCGAATGAGGGCGATGGCCGCGAATATGTTTATCAAGCTACTCAGGCCCAATGCGACCAAGCTGGCCACCAGTGGGATGGCGATGCCTTTCAGCCTGGCGGTGCCGATGAAAATGAAGACAAGTACCAGAGCGAGCAAGACGACTGCATCGCTTTTACTGACGAAGCCCGCGGTGATGACATAGCTGAACGCGTCGCTGCAGATCATCCACTTAAGGCAGCGCTGGCGGATAAAAGCCTGCTCGGCCGACTCAAGTTTGTCACCGACCAGCCTCAGATTGCTGCTGATGAGCCATTAATGACCTTTGGTGCGCGCTCATTTTCAATTTGGAACAGTGCCGGTGAGCTGGTCTTCGATAGTGGCGATGCATTCGCGAAAACAGTGTACGCTGCTGCCCCCGACCATTTTAATGCCACCAATGACAATAACCTGCAAACCGAAACTGCGGATAATCGCAGCGATGACAAAGGCACCGAGCCGGAAGCCATTGAAGTGGCCCAAATCGGTGACCGCAGCCTAGCTTTCATCGGTTTGGAGCGCCAAGGGGGAATTTTAATGTACGACATCAGCAACCCCGCCACACCACAGTTGTTGGAGTACGTTAATCATCGCAACTTTAGTGAGCCCGTTTGTACTGAGGTCGATGACGAGGGCGACTGCAACAACGACCGCTATAATCCAAATGCCGGCGACTTAGGGCCAGAGTCGATTGAATACTTTAATCGTGCTGGTCAACACTGGTTGGCTGTCGGCAACGAAGTCAGCGGCACCACCACTCTGTATCGCTTGGTTTCACAATAACTGCACCCGAGCAGCGCTATTTCAGCGCTGCTCGCAGCTGTTTAATAACCGGACGGGTGTCAGGGCGAACCTGACGCCATAAGGTAAATGCCTCTGCCGCCTGTTCGACTAACATGCCTAAGCCATCCAGTACGATGGTTGCTCCCTGGGTCATGGCCCATTGGTTAAACACCGTCGCATCCGCGGCATACATCATGTCGTAGCAAACGCTGTGACCAGCGACAATATCATCGCTCAGCGGTGGCACATCGCCGCTCAAGCTGGCCGAAGTGCCGTTAATGATGACGTCAAACTCACCCGCCACATCGGCAAAACCACACCCGCGAACCGGCCCCAAATCGGCAAAATCGGCTGCCAGCGCTTGCGCCTTTGCCACGGTGCGATTGGCGATGACCAGCTCCGATGGTTGCTGCTCTAGCAGCGGCTGCAACACGCCACGCACAGCGCCGCCAGCGCCCAGCACCAACATGCGCTTGCCACTGAGCTCAAGGCCATGATTGCGGGTCATGTCAGTGAGTAGGCCGACGCCATCGGTGTTGTCCGCCAGAATCTGACCGTCGTCCTGCATGACCAGCGTATTGACCGCCTGGGCTCGCTGCGCCCGTTCGGTGTGCACATCGGCGTAGCGAAAGGCGTTTTCTTTAAACGGCACCGTGATGTTGAGGCCTTTGCCTTCACGGCGAAAGAACTGCTTAACCGCATCGTCAAAGCCGTCCTCAGGCACCAACATGGCGGTGTAAATCAGCCCTTCGCCCGTTTGCTCGGCAAAGGCGGCATGAATCTGCGGAGACTTGCTGTGGGCGATGGGGTTGCCCATCACCGCGTATAAATCGGCCATCCTTCGTCCTTAAACCCAATCTTTGTGAGGCAAAAAATCTGTGTAGAGGCGCGCTTCCCAAGAGCCTGGCTCTGGCTGCCAATCGTAATCCCAGTGCGCCACCGGCGGCATCGACATCAAAATCGACTCGGTACGGCCACCGCTTTGCAGGCCAAAGATGGTGCCGCGATCAAACACCAGGTTGAACTCAACGTAACGCCCACGGCGATAGCACTGAAACTTGCGCTCGCGCTCGCCATATTCATGGGCTTTGCGACGCGCCAAAATCGGTAGGTAGGCATCGATGTAGCCGTCGCCGACGGCGCGCATAAAGGCAAAGCTGCGGTCAAAATCAGGCTCGCCCTCATCCCAACGGTTAAGGTCATCAAAAAACAAGCCGCCCACGCCACGGGTTTCGTTGCGATGCTTGAGGAAGAAGTATTCATCACACCAGCGCTTGTAACGCGGGTACACCTCCTCACCAAACGGCTGACACAGGTCTTTCGCCGTCTGGTGCCAGTGCACCACATCCTCCTCAAACGGATAAAACGGCGTTAAGTCAAAGCCACCGCCAAACCACCACACGGGCTCCTCGCCGTCTTTTTCTGCCACAAATAAGCGCACGTTGGCATGCGAGGTGGGTACATACGGGTTGTGTGGATGGATCACCAACGACACCCCCAAGGCCTGAAAGCTGCGTCCCGCCAGTTCAGGCCGTGATGCGGTCGCCGAGGCTGGCAACTGCGCACCGCGCACATGAGAGAAGTTCACGCCGCCCTTTTCAATCACCTGGCCGCCCGCCAGCACTCGGGTACGTCCACCACCGGTCAGGCCGCTGGCACTGTCGCCTGGCTGGCGCTGCCAATCATCGTGAATAAACTGGGCCGCGCCGTCTTCGGCCTCTAGCGCCGCGCAAATGCGGTCCTGCAGATCCAGTAAATAGGTTTTTACCGCAGCGACATCGCACTGACTCATGACAACTCCTTAGCGCACACGCCGGCCATCCAGCGTGCGAATTTCAGATGGAAGAATGCGCCCGCCGACATCGCCGTGGGCATAGGTCACCGCCGTGCCAAAATACTGTTGCACCTGCGCCAGTGTGCGAGCCGGCGCTTCACCGGCAGGATTGGCGGAGGTCGAAACCAATGGGCCTAGCTGGCGGCATAACTGCTGCACGACGGGGTGAGCACTGACGCGCACGGCCAAGGTGTCGTGTTCACCACGCAGCCAACGCGAGACGTCAGGCTGGCACGGCAATGCCCAAGTGACTGGGCCAGGCCAGCTGGCCAATACCCGAGCTTCATCCGCGGCCGCTAACGGCAGCAACCATGGCTGTAATTGAGAAAAGTCCGCCGCCACAACCACCAAGCCTTTTTGCCAGGGCCGTTGTTTAAGCCGCAGTAAACGCTGCAGCGCAGCATCGTTGTTGGGGTTACAGCCTAGGCCCCATACCGCTTCGGTGGGGTAGGCGAGCAGCGCAGCCGCGTTAAAGCTGGCCTGCAATTGAATAAGATCAAGGCCTGTCGGCCCGGGCGGTGGTTTGTTTTTCATGCCTGTGCAATCGCAACTCAATGGCCGAACCCTAACCGATGGCAGGCATTGTCACAAGTCGCCAATGTATGCTGCAGTGGTGCAGCCCATTAATCGCTGACCAGCATGTAACCCTGACCGCGATACGCGACAATGCGATTGCTGTGCACGCCATCGATGGTGAGCTTGCGCCGCAAACGGCTGATCAATACGTCCATGGCGCGGCGACGCTTCCAAGCATCATCGCCCTGCGGGCCGTACAGGCAATGCAGCAGTTGTTCGCGCGTCACCAGCTGACCCTGACTGGCCAGCAGCCGCAGCAGCAGATTCAGCTCCTGCTCACCTAAAAAAACCTGCTCGCCGTTTTTGCTTAGCTCGCGTGTTTCGACATCCAAATTAAAACCGAGAAAATGAATGCCATCCTCAGGCTCAGGCGTCGGTAAGCGCCGCAGCAAGGCATTAATGCGCAGCAGTAGCTCGTCAAAGTTAACCGGTTTGCAGACGTAATCGTCGGCGCCAGCACTTAGGCCCCGAATGCGATCCTGGTCGGCATCATGTACGGAGATTAAGATGGTGCCTATTTCTCCCTGCACTTCGCGCAGCAAGCTGATGGATTCACCGTCTGGTAGAGAAACGTCGGAAATCAACAACTGCGGCGGATACTGGCGCAAGCTACGGCGCGCCTCCTCCAAACTGGTAACACAGCGCACACTAAAGTCTTGTTGCTCCAGAAAACGCGCCAGCGATTGCTGCAGAATGAGATCATCCTCAAGCAATAGGATTTGCGTCGGTGCTGTCTGATGCGGCAAAGGTATGCTCCCTGAGGCGTTCGATGCTGAACTGCAGCAGCCGCTGCAAATGGTGACGTTGCCATGATTGTATCGGGCCTGACTGATCAAGCAAATTTAGAGCCAAAGTCATAAGGCGAGCAAGCCCCAAACTGCTGCTCTGGCTGGCAATTTTGTGTAACCGTGAACGTTCGTCCTCGCTGTCTGCGGTCAATGGCAGGCACCCCTGCAGCGCCGCTAACGCTTGTTCTAATTGCTGTGGCCAGATATCTGCCGGAATGTAGCGCTGGCTCTGCTGCAGTACAGTCAAGTCGACAATGGGTTGTTCAACTTGCTGCTGCAGCGGCCGTAGTGCCGCAGCCAAAGCTGGCAAGGTCAAAGGTTTGGTCAGTGTCGTTGATAAACCAGCTTGCTGCAGCTGCTGCTGTCGGACCGGGCTGTTGTCGGCGGTAAAGGGGATGACCGCGATATGGCGCTGCTCCTGTTGCAGCCAAGGTAGCAAACTGAGCCCATCCCCGTCGGGAAGATTCATATCGAGAATGATGACGTCGATGTAATGGCTACGACAGTACTGGCGTGCTTCCGTTAGGCTGCCAACGCTGCTGACCCAATGGCCCAATTGCTGTAGCTGACCGGTAAGCAAATCACGGTTGAGCACCACATCTTCCACCACCAATACCGCCAGCGGTTCGTACAGCGGCACTTCAAACTCAACTTCAGGTTGATCGACATGCGGCAAGCGCAACGTAAAGCTAAAGCGGCTGCCTTTCCCCAGTTGACTGTCGCATTGCAAGCGGCTACCTAACTGGCGCAGCCATTGCTGCGTCAGCGTCAGGCCTAGGCCCGCACCGTCACTGCCACGTACATCCTCGGCCCGAGTAAAGGGCTGCAGCAAGCGCTGCATATCGGTTGTTGCAATGCCTTTGCCGGTATCCATCACGGCAAACTCAACTTTATGCTGCTCTTGTGCCTTCACACTTAGCACCACTTCGCCTTGCTCTGTGTATTTAATGGCATTGCTGATTAAGTTGGTAAGCACCTGACGCAATCGCACGCTGTCGATTTGCCGACATCCCAGAGAGTGGGGACAATCCAGCTTAAGCCGCACGTTTGGACGTTGCACTAACGGCTGTAAGCCCGCCAACAAACAACGCAGCCAGTTATCTAACACCACGGCTTGTTGAGCGGAGCGCGCTTCGGAGTGCTCCTGCTCCGATTGCACCAGAACCTCACGCGCCAGCTGCGACAGGTTCATCGCATGATCGATAATAGCGCTGCAGTCTTGACGGATACCGGGCTCAGGACGGCGCAGCTGCATGCCTTCGGCAATGCCGGCGATGGCATTGAGGGGAGTTCTGAGTTCATGGCTTAGCGTCGCCAAAAAGCGACTTTTGATACCGGCATTGTGCTGTGCCTGGCGCTGCAGTAACTGCAACTCCAGTTGGCGGTCTTCCTGCAGTAATAAGGCGTAACTGAGCACCAATCCATAAGCGACGAAGTAACCCACGCTAGAGACCGCCAAGTTAATCAGTCGCCCTTCCATAATGGAGTCGAAGGTGGTGTCTGTCAGCACCCCTAGCAAGCGAGCCAACATGATGAGTACCATCATGGCCGACATAGCGAGCAGTAGGTTAACGCCATAGCGACCGCTGCGCAGACCAAAACGCCGCCATACAACAATCGCCGCCACGGAGTACACGACGATGTACATCAGGCTGTAAATGATAATGCGAGCGCGGGTGTCGTAGTCCACCCAAGTGAAGAAATTGAACGGCACACTCACACATAAAAATACCAGCAACACAAAGCGCCAGACACGCCGCCAGCTGATGCCGCTGTAGAGCATGATGCCAGTGAGGGTAAGAATGCTCCACAGCATCAGGCAGTGGTTAGCAAAGGTCACCCCCCACCAAATATATCCTTCTAGCTGCAGCGGTAGCAGCAAGGGCCCCATAGGCAAGCAAATCGACGCCAGCAGCCAAGGGCGCATGGCCGGTTGATGGCGATTAAGCAGGTACAAAGGCCACAAAAAGACGGCACAGGCAATCGACATCATGGCAAAAGCCTGATAGTGAAATGCGGGCCCCATTCTCTCTCCCCTCGCAGCAACGCTGGTTGCTCTGACCATATAGGTCAAAAAAACGTCACCTCATTAAGACGTGTTGCGCCAAGTCATGGACAACGGCGGATGTTACACAAGGTAACACTATTTCAATGGGATTAGACCCGATGCGTGCAATAATCCAGCTGAATAAAAGTCATATGGGCCGTATTTGTCTAGTACTTTACCCCAAATAAACGACATTTTTTTGACTTAATAACCTTGGCATTTTCCGACAACAAATCGCCATTGAGCAGTAAAGGCGGTCGACCCAACTCAGGTAAACCTCTGATGCGCTCACAATTCTCGCAACCCTTTTCATCAAGGTCGTTATTCGCTATGGAATCTGCAGACGTAAGTGCCCCTACCCCGATTGCGCATGACTCACTCCATCGATTGACCGATGTGCTCATTCGACGCGGTGATTTGGCCAGTCTGGAGCCTGCTGCCGTTGCCGTGCTGTTGGCGGTGCGCTATGCCGTTCAGCAACAGCCAGATCAGGATTACTGCCCACAGCCAGAGACCCTAAGCGAGCTAACAGGTATGGATGAGGCACTTATTCGCCAAGGATTGGAAGGGCTCTACCGCCACGGCTATTTAAACAGCGAGAGCTATTGGCGAGACGGCGAGTCTCATACTCGCTATCGCGTCCGTGAGCGCCAGCTGTTGATTGATGAACAAGGGGAGGTCAACGGTGAATTGAGCTGGGATTTAAACAACCCGTCACAATTATTCGGGCTGCATGAGTTCCGCAATTTGCTGGCCAGTGGCAGTCTTGGCAACGCCAAGGTTGTGCATATCGAGCGCTTACAGCTCAATATTAGCAGCACCCGTGATGACGGTGTCAGCGTATTCAGTCAGCCCAGTGCCGAAGATGAGCAAAATGTCGTGCAACCGCTGAATTCGGCCACTCAACGCATCTTGGAAGACTTTCAACAAGCACAGCAGTCACTTGGACAAACAGCAGAGGTTGTGGCCACGGAATCGCTCGCAATGCCGGAGTCAGATGAAGCATCCGTCAGTGCACATAAGCGCCATGCTGAAGCCGATACCGACAGCGACGAACTCGGCAACGAGTTTAAGGGCATTTATCAGCAATACGTTGCTCGCCTACACCAAGAGTTTTCACATGCTTTGCAGGCGGCAGAGCAGGCCTTGCAGGATGCCTATCACTTAAAAATTGAACATCAGCAGTCTCAACCACGCCAACCCATTGGCCTTGGGCTACTCCTTCACGGTGGGCGTTGGTCGCGTGAACTGCAGCAATGGCAACAAGAACAACTGCAGCTGGATAACAACTACGACACCAGCTTGGCCGAAAAGCAGCGCCTGATGGCGGCCTTGATTCCCGGCACGCAGGGTGAGCTGCCGCTCTACATTCAGGAAGCACTGGAGCAAATCCAGCAGGATCACCCCCATTTACGCCAGTTAGCACAGCAAAAACTGCACATGACACTCTGATCCCTCAAAGGAATGCCTCGTGGAACTCAGATCAGCTTCTGACTGGCCCATACGGGCGCTCTGGTGTCTGGCGTTGCTGCTGTATTTGTGGCTCGCCAGCTTACCATTGCTGCTGTTGCCGCAATATCTGCTGGCCGGCTGTGCTTTGCTGACGTTTTACTTGCTGTCGCGCATTACCACCACGCCGCAGGCGATTCATCGCCAAGGGAACAGTCCGCTGCGCGTATTGGTCATTGCATTAGCGGTGTTTTTAACCCTGCGCTACTTTTTTTGGCGCACTTTTAACACCCTGCCCACCGACGATCCGTTTAGCCTGCTAGCCGGGCTGCTGCTGTATTTGGCCGAGCTGTACGGCATTCTCATTTACCTGCTTGGGGCCTTCGTCAATATCAACCCTTGGCGGCGTGAGCCGGTGCCCCTGCCGCAGGATCAAGCGCTGTGGCCGACCGTCGACATCATGGTGCCAAGCTACAACGAAGACGCCGATATTCTGCGTATTACTCTGACCGCCGCTCGCGACATCGACTACCCCAAAGATAAGTTGAATGTGTACCTGTGCGATGACGGCGGCACGCTATTTCGCCGCTACCACCACAGTGACCCCAAGGTTCGCGCCGAGGCGCACCAGCGCCATCATGAACTGCGCCAGCTGTGCGAGGACATTGGCGTCACCTACTTAACGCGAATGCAAAATAACCATGCCAAAGCCGGCAACCTGAATGCCGCGCTGGAGCATACCCACGGCGAGCTGATTTTGATTTTGGACGCCGACCACGTGCCAACGGAAGACTTCCTGCAAAACACCGCGGGCTGGTTTTTAAAAGACCCCAAGCTGTTTTTGCTGCAAACGCCGCATAATTTTCTTAACCCAGACCCGATTGAGAAAAACCTGTCAACCTACGACAAAATGCCCAGTGAAAATGAGATGTTTTATGGCGTCATCCAGCAAGGTCTGGATTTCTGGGGCGGCACCTTCTTTTGTGGCTCGGCAGCGGTGCTGCGACGCGAGTACCTGATGCAAATCGGTGGCATCAGTGGTGACAGCATTACCGAAGACGCCGAAACCGCCATGGACTTGCACAGCTTGGGTTACCACAGCGCCTACATCAGTAAACCGATGGTGGCTGGGCTGCAGCCAGAAACCTTTACCGGTTTTATTAGCCAGCGGGTGCGCTGGGCGCAGGGCATGATGCAAATATTCTTGCTCAAAAACCCCTGGACCCGGCCCAGGCTATCGTTGGCCAAACGCCTAGCGTACACCTCCAGTGCCGGCTTTTGGTTCTTTCCCTTTGCCCGCGCCATCTTTTTAGTGGCGCCGCTGGCCTACTTCTTATTTGGCATCAATATTTATTACGCCAACCTGCAAGAAATGCTGGCCTACGCCCTGCCGCACCTGATCGCCGCCTGGGGGTTATCCAACTACTTTTTTGGCAAGGTGCGCTGGCCGTTTATTTCTGAAATCTACGAGACCATGCAGTCACTGTTCGCCTTGCCGGGCTTGCTCAAGGTGTTTAAGAACCCGCGGGCACCGTCGTTTATCGTCACGCCCAAAGGCGAGTTTCTCGAACAAGACTTTATTTCTCAGTTGGCACCACCGTTTTACTGGTTCTTGTTGCTGTCTTTAATCGGCTTTGCCGCGGCCATGTATCGCTACGCCTACTACCCCCTCGACCGTGACGTCGTCATCGTCGTCAGCGCTTGGGCGCTGTTTAACTTCGTCATGTTGATTGGCGCTTTGGGCGTACTGTTTGAGCGCAAACAACGCCGGGCTGCGCCGCGCATGGTGCTGCCCGAATCTGTGCCACTGACCTTCATCAGCTCAACCTTGCCGCCCTTAAAAGTCGCCTGGGTGCACGACGCCTCCAGCAGCGGCGCCGCCTTCGAGACCTGGTTTGACAGTGTGCCGGCACTGATTCAGGGCCAGCGTCTGCGCGCCCGTTATCGCCTTCCCGGCGCTCAGGATTGGCAAGAAATCCCCGTATTAGTGCGCAGCGTACGCCATGTGGGCAGCAAGGCCCACGAACACCGCTACCGCCTCGGCGTGCACTTTGACCCGCGCACGGATGCCGAGCACAGCGCCGTGGTGCGTCTGCTGTACAGCAGTAGCCGCCAGTTGGAGCACAACCTGGCGCGCCGCCATCAGCGCATGACCACCTGGCGTGGCTTGCTGTTTGTGTGTGCCACGGCACTGCGCTTCGGTGTTGAGCACATTCGCTTTGTGTTGATGCAAACCTTTGGAAAATCCAGGAAGTCCCATGAGAACTAGCAGGCTGCTAATGCATTGCGCGGCACAAGCCGTGCGCCAACTCCATCCCATTTGCTGGCTGCTGAGCCTGGCCTTGTGCCTGCCGCTGTCCACTCAGGCATTGGAAGGTGTTATTTATCGAGACGGCGAGCTGGTGGCGCCGCTGTCAGCGTTTAAGGGCGACGCTGTTCCTATGAACCTGCGCGGCGCCAGCGCCCGACAAACGCTGAGCATTCCCGTGCCGCATCGCTTAGACATCGATCAGGCCAGCCTACAATTAAGCTTTACCAACTCTATCGGTGTGGTGGAGGGATCGGTATTGGGCATCGAGTTCGATCAGCGCCCCATTGCGCAGCTCCCCCTGCGCGGCAGCAAGCCGCGCACCAACGCCCGCATGAATCTGCCTCTGCCCGAGATAGCGCCCGGCTATTATGAGTTGGCCTTTGAGGCGTCACAGCATTACAGCAGTGGTTGCGAAGATCCCACGCGAGCCTCGCTGTGGACCAAGGTCGACATGCAACAGTCGCAGCTGGTGGCCAAAGCAAAGTTGCGCCGTCTTAATCCGGTATTAAGTCAGCTGCCGCAGTTGGTGGACCCAAAACTTTGGACTTACTACCGCCTTAACGTGCTGACACCGCCCTCGCTGCCCACCGCCACGGTGTTTGAAGCGGGCTCGCTGGTGTCGCAAGGCACGGCACTGTTGCTCGATTACGCCCCCATGGGCGTTCAGCACCAGCCGCTGGCTCAGGTTGATGGCAAAACCCGTGATCGTCAGGCCAACAACACCGTATTAAGCGGCATAGATTTCAGCCAAGTCAGCGCCGGCGATGTCGTGGTGTTGGGCACCCGTGACAGCCTGATGCCGTATTTACGTCAGGATGAACTGAACCGCATCAATCAAGGTTATTTGGCGATTTTCCCGCGTCCAGACCAGCCCGAGTATTTTGTCTTGCTGGTGGCCGGCAACAGCGAGGATCAACTGCTGGAAGCGAGCAAAGCCCTCGCCTCAGGCCAGCTACTGCTGCCTTACGCCGAGCGTGCCCAGTTGGATGGCCTGTCCCTGCCCAAGATGCACACCCGCCAGGCGCGCGGTTTATTGATGCCAGACAGCGAGCGCAAACATCGCTTTAGCGAATTTGGTTTTCGCTCCACGACGATGCGCGGCATGGGCGCGACCGGCACCCAGCTGATGTTCTGGTCACAACCCGACCCCTTTGCACCGCTCAAAGACACCATCGACCTGGAAATCAATGCGGCTTATTCCCCCGGCATGAACAGCGATTCCGTGCTCAATATTTTGCTCAATGGCCGCTATGAGTCGGCGTTGGCACTGGCAGACCCCAGAGGCGGGCGCTATGAGCGCATGAAAATCAGCATTCCTTACGCGCATTTACAGCCGGGCTGGAACGAGCTGCTGCTGGTGGCCGATATGAAGCCGACGTTTATGGGCGGCGAGTGCCAACCGATTACCGACAGCCATTTGCACACCACGGTGTTCGAGAACTCCACCATTGCCCTGAACTCACGTGGCGACGTTACCATGCTGCCGGATCTTGACCTGTTGCAGCGCACTGGATTGCCCTTGGCGCATGAGCCCGATGGTCAGGCGTTGCGGGTAGCGTTATCCAGTACCAGCAGCGGCACTTTGTCGGCTGCTTGGACCCTGCTGGGCAAACTGGCGCAACTGAATCGCAACGCCCTGGTGGCCGCCGACTATAGCCTTAACCTCGCCGCCAGCGACGGCGATGAGCGCTCAACCTTGCTGGTGGGTGTTGACAGTTCACTGCCGCCGGCGGTGACCGAGCGACTGCAGTTCCCCAACCTCAAACAGAGCAAGCAGCAGCCACAGCTGCAACAGGAGGCGCAGACCGAAGTCTCCTTGAGCAATATGTTAATCGGGCTGCTGCCGGAATCTTGGCAAAACTGGTTTGGCCTGCAACAAAGCGAGCAACTGCAACGCATTTACGCCACAGCCGAACTAAACGCCGATTTTCGCCGCGAAAGCGCCATGCTGCTAATGCGCGACCCAGAGCAAAAGGAGCGCAGCATTGTCGTGGTGACCAGTGCCGACAGCGATAAACTGGCGCAGGACGTTGCCGCCTTGGTGCAGTTCGAGCCCTGGAGCCGTATCGCCGGCGATACCGTTTTGTGGAGTGCCGATTCCGACCGCCCGGGCCTAGTGCGCAGTGCCCGCCTGAGCAAGCCGGTGGATGAAGACAGCATCGGTATGCAGCGCAGCATTGGCTACTTCTTTACCCAGCATCCCATGTTGTTCCTGCTATTGGTGATAGTCACCTTGGCCTTGCTGGTGCTGCTCACTCATTACTTGCTGGCCCGCCGCCAGTTGCGCCGTCAACACAACCCGGGCGACTGACGATGCGGCTTGCCATGGTTTTGCTATGTACCTTGTTGCTAGCGGGTCAAAGCTGGGCGGCCAGTTGGCTGCCGCGCCAACAGCCGTCTCTGCTGCAACAGCATTGGGACAGTTTCAGACATTGTTTTATCGACCCGACCGGGCGCGTGATCGATACCGGCAATGGCCACATCAGCCACTCCGAAGGTCAGGGCTACGCCATGCTGGCGGCCTCGGCGGTGGGCAACGAGGCGCAGTTTGAACAACTGTGGAGCTGGACGCGCCAGCACCTGCAACAGCGCCATGACGATCACTTATTGATCTGGAAGTGGCAACCCAAGGCACCCCACACGCCAGACCTGAACAACGCCAGCGATGGCGACATTGCCGTCGCTTGGGCTCTGCTGCGTGGGGCGCAGCGCTGGCAACGGCCGCAGTGGCAGCAACACGCCCTGCAACTGTTAGCCGACATCAAACAACACCTGCTGCGCACTCAGGGCGAGCAAATATTGCTGTTGCCCGGCGTTGACGGCTTCAGTCATGACGATGGCCATGAGTACAACCTGGCTTACTGGCTGTATCCGGCCTTACGCAGTTTTGCCCAACATCAACCCGAAGGGCCGTGGCAACGGCTGATCGACGCCGGCTTGCGGCTACTGCGCGACAGCAGCCAAGCCAATGAACTGGGCTTACCCGCCGACTGGTTATTGCTCAGTCACGATAACCAACTGCAGCAGTACGGCGAACGCCGTGGTCGCTTTGGCTTCGAAGCCATTCGTATCCCACTGTACTTATGCTGGGCCAACGCCTGCGAGCAGCTGCCCGACAGCGTGCGCTATTGGCTGGCACGCCAATCACAGCCACCGGCCTGGATTAGCCTCGATGGTCATCAACAGGCCAGCTACCCCTTATCACCTGGGGCCATGCAGATACGCGAGTTACTACTCACAGGGCGCAGCACAGCACCACCGGCCCAATGCACCCCTGAGCAACCCGGCGATTATTATTCCGCCGTGCTCGCCCTGCTGGCTGTTATGGCCAGCGACGAACAAGGGAACACCCCATGATGAAGCGATTGATGTTAATAGCGCTCATGCTAACAGTTTGGTGCTCAGGCATTGCAGCAAGCGAGACTTTGGAAGCCAACGCCAGCGCGCAGCCCGTACAAATTGTGCAGCAACCTCAGCAAGTGACCGTTCTGCCCGTTGAAGAGGCTGATGCCAGCAGCGCAGCAAATGATTCTTCACCCGCCCTGAGCAGCTCACAACTAACGCCTGTTTCAGGGCCGGTTTCAGGGTCGAGCACAACCTCGCCAGCCAGCACAGCGTCAGGCAATTGTCCTGGCATGCAACAAGGCTGGAACACGGCACGTAACTTTCAGCAGCGGGCCATGCCGGAGGCGGCATTGCAGACTTTCGAACGCCTGCTAGAGGATTGCCCAGACGCCAATGATCGCCTAGCGACCCTGTACCAGGCGCGCGATGTTCTCGGCCGCGACGCGGTGCTACCACTGGCGCAACAACAGCTACAGCGCCTGCAGGCAGAAAAACCTCGCCGCCAGCTGCAAACCTGGCTACACCAACAACGCAATGACAAGGCGCTAGCCCTGTTCCGCGCAGGTAACTATGCCGCCGCCAGCCACTGGTTGTTGAGCTATCAAGACGACATTCGCCAGCGCCGTGATATCGGTATGGCGCGCTTATTGGCAGACAGCCTAACCCGCCAGCAGCAGTACGACGCTGCCCTGAGTTGGCGCCAGCAAGCGGCAGTGTGGTCCGGCGGCAAAACCGAAGATATGCAGGCGCAAATCTGGTTGCATATTAATCAAGGCAACCTAGCAGCGGCAGAACAATTGAGCCGCTATGCCAATGGTCGCCAGCGCTATTTAATCGCCAGTCAGCGCGCCAGCCGAGCGTTTAAGGAAGAGCGCTACCAAGACACCCTCGGGCATCTGGATAACGCCAAGCGTTGGCAGCGTCAGGAAAATACCGATCACAGCAGTATGCGCGCTTGGTCGCTGTACCATTTACAGCAATTTGCCCCAGCCTACGCCTTGTTTAGCCAACTGTATCAGCGCCAGCCCAGTGACGATTTAGCCAAAGGCCTGTTTTACAGCGCCAGCCACAGCCAACAACTGCAGGCCGCGTTACAGCAGCACAACCAGCACGGCTTGATTAAAACTCTGGCAACCGACCCTTTGGTGCGCGATTTAAGCGGCGAGCGCAATCAACTGTCGATTCCCGAGTATGATCCGCAAACCCAGGCGATGGTGGCACAACTGCGCCAGCAACTGGCCGGTGAGCAGGCCGCGCAATTATTGGACAGCGACGACCCCGAGCACATGCAACGCTTGAGTCTCAACCTACAGCGCTACACCGAGCATCAACAAGATGCCGGTTTGGCACGGGCACTGGCGGCGGCGCATGGTCAGGCCGCCGATCGCTTGCAAGGCGAGCCACGTCAGCGCCAGCTGCAACAGTCCATTGATTGGCGTCAACGTGCCATTGCTTGGAGTGAGAGCAACGGTGAGGACCGTCTGGCCCTCGCCACCGCATTTATTCAACTGCAACGTACCGAGGAAGCTGAGCAATTATTGCAGCAGCTGGTGCATGAGCAGCCCGATAGCCCAGCACAACGCGACTTGCTCGCGGCCTTGCTCAGCCAGCGTGCCAGTGCGGCTTACCGCGACGAAGATTACGAACAAAGCCTGCAACAACTGGATAAACTCGAGGGCTACCAACCACTGAATGCCGAGCAGTGGCAGCTGCGCGGCTGGTCTCTTTATCGCCTGCAGGATTACGGCTACGCCTTCGATGCGTTTCAAACGGCTTATCAACTGGATGACAGCAACCCCGATAGCGCGGCGGCATTGATGTTCAGCGCCTACGCTGACAATAGCCTCGACGATGCCGCGGAACTGGCGACACAGCAGCCAGGCAGTTTGCGCCCACTGCTGGGCTATCAGCGTACCTTTGATGCCGCCCGCGATGGCGTGGATGCCGACTACTTCGACCTCGACTCTAACGGCCGCATTGTGCTGCAGCCGTGGTCCGGTTCGCGCTGGGTCAGCACTCAGGGCATGCGCATAGAGCAGCGCAGCGGTGAGCGCGGCACCAGTCAGCTCACCGCCTTGCGCATGCCGGTGGTGCAACTGCACTGGCAGCCACATTACTCACGCCACCAATGGTTTGGCCAATTATCTTTGCTGCAACTAAACAGTGGCGATAGCACCGATACCAGCCCGCTGGGCACGCCAGAGTGCTTACTGGCGCCAGCAGAAGACCCCTGCCCGCGCCGAACAACTGATAGTGGCAGCCAAGGCTTATTGCTCGAACCCAGCCTCAATTACCGCTACCAGGGCAGTTGGCTGGGGCTCGATCTGGGGCTGGGAACCACGCCGATGGGCGCTGAAGTGGACGCCCGCTGGACCGGCCATGCCGGCTTTAATATCGGCGATGAAGCGGCCGGTATCTCAGTTGCGGGTCAGCGCAGCGCCAAGCGCGACAGCATGTTGTCTTATGTGGGCGTGGAGGACCCCTACGGCTCAGATGCTTGGGGGCGGGTTCTGCAAGACCAGCTCAACATCAGCGCCTATGCCCAGTTGGCAGAGCACAGCGACGTGCTGGCCAGCCTAGATGTCGCCGAACACCAGGGCGAAGATGTACGCCGCAATCAGTCGATTAACTTTTATAGCCGGCTGAGCTTTCTCGCCGCCATGCGACGCGGTGAACTGGCGTTTGGCCCAGAGCTACTCACCAGCCGCTTCCAACGCAACCTCAGTGGTTTCAGTCGCGGCCATGGTGGCTATTTCAGCCCGCAAATGCTGGTGCGCATGGGGGTTTTTGCACACTGGCAACAACCACTATCACGTCGCACTTACTGGCGCAGCCAGTGGTCGCTGGGCTATCAGGTGCACCATCAGGATTGCCTGAAAGCTTGGTTCAACAGCGGCAGCCAGTGCTATCAAGACAGCAGCGATGAGGCCGGTGTGGCCGCCAGCGCTGACCTCGCACTGCTGCATCGCCTAGGGCGTAGCCAGCATCATATCGGCAGCCAGTTGCAGCTCAGCATCAGCCCGGAGTTTGAGCAGTGGTCGGTGTGGGTGTTCTGGCAATACGCCAGCGACGGCGATACCTTGCAACAGCTGTTAGCCAAGGCACTGCGCTCACCTTAGGCGCACAAAGCCACCGCCAGACTGACGCAGCCAGCCGGCCAGTTCCAGCTCCAACAGCTGCGGCAGCAGTTCGGACACACTCAGCTGGCTGCGCACGGCGATAACATCCACCGCCGTGGGCGCAAAGTCGACACAAGCGACCAAGCCAGGCTGGGATTGATTACTGATGCCTGGCTCGGCCTCAGAAGGCGCAGACTGCAAGGCCAGTATGCCCAATTGCTGCAGCACATCGTCGGCGCTTTGCACCAAGGTGGCACCCTCGCGAATCAACTGGTGACAGCCCTGACTGAGCGGATTGCTCACCGCACCCGGCAAGGCCATGACTTCACGCCCTTGCTCCGCAGCTTGGTGGGCAGTGATCAACGAGCCACTGCGCAACGCCGCCTCGACTACCACCACACCGCCACTCAAACCGCTGATGATGCGATTGCGCGATGGAAACTGCTGCGCCCGCGGCGCCGTGCCTGGGGCAAACTCCGATAAAATCAAGCCTTGGCGGAGCAGTGAGTGAGCCAGCGACTGATGCCGCTTGGGGTAAATAATGTCAGGGCCACAGCCCAACACTGCAATGCTGCGCCCTTGGCTGACGGCGCCCTCATGGGCAGCACCGTCAATGCCGAGTGCCAAGCCAGATACCACGGTCAAACCCGCTGCCGCCAAACGTCCGGCACACTGTTGTGCCCATTCGATGCCATAACGGCTGGGGTTGCGGCTGCCGACCATGGCCACCGCCGGCTGCTGCAAGGCCTCTAACTGGCCGCGGTAATAAAGAATGATGGGAGCATCCGTTAATGCCGCCAAAGGTTCAGGGTAAGGCGGCGTGCCCGCCAGCAACACGCCGCCATCGCTGTGCTGTCGCCATTGCTGCAGCTTCTCAAAGCCCTGACTGAGACTGGCATCCGTACACCAGCGCTGTGCCAGCTGGGCATTCACACCGAATTGAACTAAATCTTCGCCCGAGAGCTGGGCTAAATCACGAGGATCAGACAGTTGCTGACGCAACTCATTGAGGGAGGTATTTCCAAGGCGAGGCAGGCGGCGCAAACGCCACCATGCCAATAGCTGCTCGTCCGTGAGCATAGGCAAATCCTGCTAGGTTATTTAGGGAGAAACGAACTGGTCGCCCACCCGCAAGGCTTTGGTAGCACGCATAATTAAGCCGTAAGACATTTTTTCGTAGGTGCGGAACACCATCATAATGCCAGCACGCTCAGACGGTAGACGCACGTACTCGTCTTCTGCTCGATCATATACCACTTCACCGGCTTTATTGACCAGCAACACGCTGCCGGCTTCTAAGCCATCGCGCTCGCCACGGTTCAGTACCACCACATCGAACTGACCGACCTGACTGACACCGCCCGATACCGCCAGAATCTGGCCGCTGACATCTTGTTTGGGGGATTGCGGAATAAAACGCGACATCAAGCGACGGTCTTCGGTTTGCAGTAACAAATCACCGACCGAGACGTGCTGATTGGTGCGCTCCAGCTCCAGCGTTAAAATGTCGTCATCAACTGCGGTCACTCGGCCTTGGCCAATATCCAAAGCTTCTAAGCCCAGCACTTCATCAGTTTCTGGGTCACGGTAAACCTGACCACGACGATAAATTGAATAAGCCGCTGCGACTTTGTTACCAATCTTGCCACGGGCATACACTGTGCCGCCAGCGCCCATCAAGATGCGCCCTTCCTGACCGGCCAGCACACGGGGTGCGTTATCCAACTCTTTCGGCCCCACCACCCGGTGGTCACGTAAAAAACCACGAATGGCATCCATTGGAATGGCCGGAATAGCCGACTCAATCGGCTCAACCCGCACCGTAGGGTGCATTTTCATGGTGCCAGGTTCTGAGCCAGGCGATAGTTTGATGGTGCGCGCACTGTCGCCACGCTTGACCACAGTCACTCGTCGCTCACCGTTAACATCAATCAGTGCCAGCATATCGCCAGGGAAAATCAGGTGCGGATCTTCAATTTGGCGATTAAGGTACCAGATTTCCGGCCACTGCCAGGGGTCGTTGGTGAAACGCTCAGAGATGTCCCATAAGGTATCGCCGTCTTTGACCTGGTAGCGCTCTGGCGCGTCTGCTTTTAACGGCAGCGCCGCGACCGTGGTCGACAGACACAGCAAACCGGTAAGAAGAACGCGCTTGATGGTTTTGCTCATCCTGTATTCCCTTTATCATGAACGCATCTGACGATGCGCAGTCGACAGCGCTGCGGCGGCAAAGCCGCTCCTGCCTGACGGCCGGAACCGCGCACTTGCTTTCTGTATCGCCAGCCAGTTTAGCAAGTCAATTGCTTGCAGTTCTATACGCACAGTTAATCTATCGATAGAGACATTATGGCCATACTCGATATTCTCGAATACCCGGACCCACGCTTACGCAATGTCGCGCAGCCTGTTAAGACTGTAGACGACCGAGTGCGACGCATCATCGACGATATGTTCGACACCATGTACGACGCACCTGGCATCGGTCTGGCAGCCACACAGGTCAATGTGCATGAGCGCATCATCACCATCGACGTTTCCGAGGATAAAAGCGAACCTTTGGTGTTCATAAACCCGGAAATCACCGTGCTGGAAGGCGAAGTAGAGAGTATGCAGGAAGGTTGCCTGTCTGTGCCGGGTTTTTATGAAGAAATTTCCAGGATTGAGCACTGCTTGGTAAAAGCGCTAGACCGAGATGGCCAACCATTTGAAATGGAATGCCGAGGTCTGTTAGCAGTTTGCATCCAGCATGAGGTCGATCATTTGGAAGGCAAACTCATGGTCGACTACCTGTCGGCGTTGAAGCGCAAGCGCATCAAAGACAAGCTGGATAAAAAGCACAAACTCGAAGCTCGCCAAGGACAGCGTTGATATGGCTTTGAAACTGATTTTTGCCGGCACGCCGGATTTTGCCGCTGTGCACCTGCAAGCGTTGATCGACAGCGAGCACGAAGTCGTTGCTGTTTATACTCAGCCCGACCGGCCGGCCAAACGCGGCAAAAAGCTCACTCCCAGTGCGGTTAAAGCAGTCGCTTTAGCGCACGATTTGCCCGTTTATCAGCCACTCAACTTCAAAGATCCGGCCGATGTTGAGCAACTGGCGGCGCATCAAGCCGACGTTATGATTGTTGTCGCCTATGGCTTGCTGTTGCCTGCCTCCGTGCTCAACACACCGCGCCATGGCTGCCTCAATGTGCATGCCTCGTTGCTGCCGCGCTGGCGCGGCGCGGCGCCCATTCAGCGCAGCCTGGAAGCCGGTGATAGCTGCACCGGCATTACCATCATGCAGATGGATGAAGGTCTGGATACCGGTGACATGCTGCACAAACTGACCACCGTCATCAGCCAAACAGACACGGGCGGCAGCTTGCACGATCGCTTAGCCGAGCTGGGGCCACCAGCGCTACTAGACACCTTGTCTGCGCTGGAAAACGGCACCCTGCAGCCGGAACAACAAGACGACAGCCAAGCCTGCTATGCGCGCAAACTTAGCAAAAACGAAGCCCAGCTGGATTGGCAGCAGCCAAGCTCTGAGTTGGCCCTCAAAGTGCGCGCATTTAACCCAGTCCCCATGGCGTATTCACTGTTAGGCAATGAGCGCATTCGCATTCTTGCCGCCGAGGCGGTGCACAAACCACACACATTATTGCCTGGCACCATAGTTCGCAGTGCCAGTGATGGCGTGGATGTCGCTTGCGGCCAAGGCCTGCTGCGCCTGACGCACATTCAATTGCCGGGCAAAAAGGCCATGACCATTGCTGACGTGCTCAACGGCCAACCGCAACTGCTGCAACCCAACTACGTTTTTAGCTCGGTAACCGAATCGTGACCTCATCTCTTTACGGCGCCGCACGTGCGCCGCTTTCCGCCCGTGCCGCTGCCACTCGGGCGCTGTCCCTGGTCATGCAAGGGCAATCTTTAAACCAGGCCTTGCCAAGCTTGGAGCAACGCGTCGACGAAGCCGATCGTGGCTTTTTACGCGACTTAACCTTAGGTAGCTGTCGCTATTTTCAGCGTCTCAACGCGCTTGCCAAGATGCTGTTAAAAACCCCCTTTGACGACAGCGACCAAGATTTACACGCGCTGCTGATCATCGGTTTGTACCAATTGCACGTGCAAGGCAAAGCCCCTCATGCCGCCGTGCATGCCACGGTAGGTGTCTGCGATGAGTTGGGCAAGAGTTACGGCAAAGCCGTGATCAACGCCTGTTTGCGCCGTTTTGGCCGTGAGTATGAAAGCCTCACGCCGCCGTTGGACGACAACCCAGTAACGGCCACCAGCCACCCTAAGTGGCTGGTCAAAATGCTCACCAAGGCTTGGCCCGAGCACGTCGACGCGATTTTACAGGGCAACAACGACAAGCCGCCCTTGTGCTTGCGCGTCAATGCTCGTCAGATCGGCCGTGATGATTATTTGCAGCAATTGCAGCAAGCCGGTATCGACGCTGCCCCCGCGCCCCACAGCGATGTCGGTATTTATTTGGCCCACAGCCAGGATGTAACGGCTTTGCCAGGCTTTGCTGACGGTCATGTGAGCGTGCAGGATGAAGCCGCCCAGCTGGCGGCACAGCTGCTGCAGCCACAAAACGGCGAGCGCATTCTCGATGCTTGCGCCGCCCCCGGTGGTAAAACCTGTCACCTGTTAGAAATGGCCGACGCCCACGTCACTGCCGCCGACATCGACGAGCATCGCCTGCAGCGCGTCAGCGACAACCTACAGCGGTTACAGCTAGCCGCCGAACTGCAATGCGCTGACATGCTTGAGGCAGAGAGCTGGCCAAGCCAGCATTACGATGCCATTTTATTGGATGTGCCCTGCTCAGCCACCGGCGTGATTCGTCGTCACCCAGACATCAAGCTGCTGCGCCGACGCGAAGACATTGCCGCCCTAGCAAACACCCAAGCGCAATTGCTCGCTCTGGCGTGGCAAGCACTGCGCCCGGGTGGCCGGCTGCTGTATGCCACCTGTTCGGTATTGCCACAGGAAAACAACGACCAGATTGAGCGCTTTGTGGCAGAAAACGCCGATGCACAGCTACAAAAACTGGACAAAGCTTGGGGAAATGCCTGTAATGCCGGTCGCCAGCTGCTACCGCAACAGAACGGCCACGACGGCTTCTTCTACGCGCTGCTGCACAAGGCGGACTAGCCAAACCGGTGATCCCGGAGCAATGACAGAGGTCGTCCATGAAAATCGTGATTCTCGGTGCCGGCCAGGTAGGCGGCACTTTGGCAGAGAACCTCGCCAACGAGCAGAATGATATTACCGTTGTCGATACCAGCCAGGAGCGCCTGCGCGAGCTGCAAGACCGTATCGACATCAAAACCGTCGTCGGTAATGCGTCCCACCCAAGAACATTGGAAGAAGCCGAGGCCGACGACGCCGACCTGTTGATTGCCGTCACTAACTCCGACGAAATCAACATGGTCGCCTGCCAAGTCGCTTTCACCCTATTTCGCACGCCGAAAAAGCTCAGCCGTATTCGCTCCAATGCATACAGTAAGCAGCAAAGCCTGCTGTTTAGTGAAGCGGGCTTCCCCATTGATGTATTGATCTCGCCAGAAAAGGTCGTTACCGACTACATCAGCAGTCTGCTGCAGTATCCAGGCTCACTCCAAGTACTGGATTTCGCTGGTGGCAAGGTACAGCTGGTGGCCGTTAAGGCATTTTATGGCGGCCCCTTGGTAGGCCAGCAAATTCAAACATTGAAAGAACACTTGCCCAACATTGATGCCCGCGTGGCCGCTATTTTCCGCCGCGGCCAAGCTATTGAGCCTATTGGCAGCACAGTGATTGAAGCCGACGATGAGGTGTTCTTTGTTGCCGCCAAGGCCAATATTCGCGCGGTGATGGGCGAGCTTCGCCGGGCCGAGGATTCCTACAAACGCATTATCATCGCTGGCGGTGGCAATATTGGTTATCGCTTGGCGCGTAACTTGGAAAAAGACTACCGCTTAAAGCTGATTGAACATTCTCGCAATCGTGCCCAGTTTCTCAGCGAGCACCTAAAAAACACCGTGGTGCTGTTTGGCAGTGCTACCGACAAAGCGTTAATGGAAGAAGAAAACATCGAAAACACCGATGTGTTCTGCGCCCTCACCAATGACGATGAGGTCAATATCATGTCGTCGCTGCTGGCCAAGCGCTTAGGTGCACGCAAAGTGATGACACTGATCAACAAGGCCGCCTACGTCGATTTGGTGCAAGGCGGCATGATCGACGTCGCAATTTCGCCGCAACAAGCCACCATTGGTAGCCTGCTGACCCATGTGCGGCGCGGCGATGTGGCCAATGTACACTCCCTGCGTCGTGGTGCGGCCGAGGCGATTGAAGCCGTTGCCCACGGCGATAGCCGCACCTCCAAAGTGGTTGGCCGCACCATCAGCGAAATTACCCTGCCGCCCGGTACCACCATTGGTGCCGTGGTGCGCGGTGATGAAGTCATCATGGCGACGTCGGATGTGGTGATTCAGTCTGAAGATCATGTGATCTTGTTCGTGGTCGATAAGCGCCATATTCCCGATGTTGAACGCACCTTCCAAGTGGGCCTCGGATTCTTCTAGAGCGTAACTATGCACTTTACCGTGATCGCCCGGGTGCTGGGCATTTTGCTGATGCTATTTAGTTTGACCATGGTGCCGCCCATGCTGGTGTCCATGTGGTATCAGGACCAAGCGACGCAAGCCTTTGCTATGGCTTTGCTGATTATCTTTGGCATCGGCTTTATAAGCTGGCTGCCAGTGCGCAGCGTGCGCCATGAGTTGCGTACCCGAGACGGCTTTGTGATTACCGTGTTGTTCTGGCTGGTGCTGTCACTGACGGGCTCGTTCCCGTTTATGCTGGCGGACAACCCGAATCTTAGCTTTACCGATGCCTTCTTTGAGTCATTATCGGGCTGGACCACCACAGGTGCCACCGTCATCACCGGCATCGATCATTTGCCTAAGTCCATCTTGTGGTACCGCCAGCAACTGCAATGGCTGGGCGGCATGGGCATCATTGTGTTGGCTGTGGCCATTTTGCCGATGCTGGGCATTGGCGGCATGCAGTTGTTTCGTGCTGAAACGCCAGGCCCGATCAAAGACTCCAAGCTGACGCCACGCATTGCTGAAACGGCCAAGGCCTTGTGGAACATCTATCTGATGTTGACCATTTCCTGTGCGCTGGCTTATTGGCTGGCCGGCATGGATGTGTTTGATGCCGTTGCCCACAGCTTCGCCACCGTCGCCATTGGTGGGTTTTCCACCTACGACGCCAGCATTGGCCATTTCGACAGTGCCGCCATCGAGATGATTGCGGTGGTCTTTATGCTGATCTCAGCGCTCAATTTTGGTCTGCACTTCTTTGCCTGGCACAACAAAGCCCAAGCCTTGCTGCACTATGCTCGCGACTCTGAGCTCAAGTTCTTTTTCTTTATCATTGCCGGCGGCATCGTGCTCACGGTACCGGCGCTGTACTTGACTGAAACCTACGGCTGGGCCGATTCCATCCGCTATGGCATTTTTGAAGTGGTGTCGGTGGCGACCACCACTGGCTTTGGTACCGCTGACTTCTCTGTGTGGCCCATCTTTCTGCCGGTATTGTTGTTTATGATGGCCTTTATCGGCGGCTGCGCAGGCTCCACCGGCGGCGGCATGAAAGCCATTCGCGTGTTGCTGATTCACAAACAAGGCGTACGTGAAATTCGCCGCTTGGTGCACCCCAACGCCATTATTCCCGTCAAGCTGGGGCCGACTGCCGTTAATGAGCGCGTATTGGAGGCCGTGTGGGGCTTCTTTGCCCTCTATGTGATTACCTACATGGTGATGATGCTGGCGCTGCTGGCCACCGGCCTCGATCACGTCACCGCCTTTTCCGCCGTCGGCGCCTGCCTGAACAACCTTGGCCCAGGGTTGGGCGATGTGGCAGCGCACTATGGGGATATCACAGATACTGCCAAATGGATTTTATCGCTGACTATGCTGTTGGGGCGGCTGGAGATTTTCACCTTGCTGGTGCTGATCAGCCCAGCTTTCTGGCGCAGCTAACCGTGGGGAAGGTGCCATGAGTCATGAATCACTCGATGACCAAGCATTTGTTGAGCAAGTGCGTGACCAAATGCTGTCGTTTGCCCGTTCTCAGCTTAACCATGAACAAGAAGCTGAAGACGTGGTGCAAGAGGCACTGGCTGGGGCACTGCGCAATATGGAACGCTTCGCACATCGAGCGGCGTTGCGTACTTGGATTTTCACCATCCTGCGCAACAAGATTGCCGATACCTTACGCAAACGCTATCGCAACTTGGAAAGCGATTCTTACGATGAGTGTAATGAATGTGGGGATGGCGACGACTCATGGTTTGATGACAGCGGCCATTGGCAGGCTCAGCACAAGCCCAACAGCTGGCAGGGCACAGACCAACAGGCGTTAAGTGATGATTTCTGGCGTATTTTTGATTACTGCCTCAATCACCTGCCAGCAGAACAAGGGCGCGTTTTTATGATGCGTGAAATGCTGGAACTCAGCAGCGCAGACATTTGCCACAACCTGGCACTGTCCACCAGCAACCTCCATGTGCTGCTGCATCGCGCACGGCTGCGTCTGCGCGAATGTCTCAGCAACCATTGGTTTGAAGGGGAGCATCATGCTGAATTGTGAACAAGCCACTCGCCTGCAGTCGGACGCCATGGAGCGGCCGTTATCCATGCGTGAAAAAATGGCGCTTAAAATGCACACCACCCTCTGCAGTGCCTGCCGCCAGTTTGGCCGCCAAGTGGGCACGCTGCGCGACCTTACCCGCCAATACCGCGATCGCCCTGATCAAAAAGACTGATCGCGCACCGGTTTGTGAACCAGTGCGCGTTTCCTCCCACCGGCTGAATTTTTTTGCTGGGCTGTTGTAATGAACGCGAGCCTTTGGCGACAAAGGCAGTACGCAGGCTAAGAGCCCTTGCTCAACCCGTTAATTCAACAGATGAGAAAGCCCTATGAAAAAGTCATTCAAGCCCGTTTCTGCCTCTTTAACCGCCGCCTTTTTACTGAGCGCCGCAGCCACCAGCCAAGCCGCCACAGCGCCGGCTGATAATCCTTTTGCATCACAACCCCTGAGCCAAGGCTATCAACTGGCCGATAAGCATGCTGAGGGTAAATGTGGCGAAGGCAAATGCGGCGGTAAAGCGGAATCTGAAGGCAAATGCGGTGAAGGTAAGTGCGGCGGCAAGGCCGAGTCTGAAGGCAAGTGCGGTGAAGGCAAATGCGGTGGCAAAGCCGAATCTGAAGGCAAATGTGGCGAAGGTAAGTGCGGCGGTCATAGCTGATCACGCCGACCGGGGGAGCGATTCCCCCAGCCTTACCCTTCACGCTGGAGCACAGAATGAACCCATTGTTACGCCTCTATCAGCCGGCCCACCGACGGCTGCAACAAACGTCCATCGCAGAGGGCTTGGCGCCCTTGCTGTTGCGCCTTTATCTGGCCCCGGTGATGCTGCAGGCCGGCTGGAACAAACTCAGTCACTTTGACGACACCGCCGCCTGGTTTGGCAACCCAGACTGGGGCTTAGGCCTGCCTGCGCCTGAGCTGATGACCGCCTTAGCGGCCGGCACCGAGTTTTTTGGCGGCCTGCTGCTATTGCTGGGGTTAGCGGTGCGCTGGATCAGCATTCCCTTGATGGTCACCATGTTGGTGGCAGCCTTTGCCGTGCACTGGTCCAATGGCTGGTTGGCCATTGCCGATGCATCCAGCTGGCTGGCCAACGAGCGAGTATTAGAAGCCGCTGAGCGACTGGAGCGGGCCAAATCGATTTTACGTGAGCACGGCAACTACAGCTGGCTGACGGGGCGCGGCTCGGTGGTCATTCTCAACAATGGCATTGAGTTTGCCGCCACGTATTTCATCATGCTGCTGAGCTTGTTCTTCACCGGCGGCGGGCGCTACACCAGCATCGACTATTGGCTGGCCCGGCGCTTTAACTTGTTACCGCACCAGCGTTAGCGGATTTTTGCCACCCGGTACGGGTTTTTGCCGTTATCGGGCTGGCGCTTAAAGCGTTTGTAGGTCCACTGATACTGTTCTGGGGCATGCTGCACACAGGCTTCAATCGCCTTATTGAGGGCCGTCGCAGAGGTCACCGCATCCTCGGAATAGATATCATCGTCAGGTTTTACAAAGTGAATATCGAAGCCCTCACCCTTGGGCAAGCGGCGAGTAAAACCAAACAAAGCCACGGCATCGCTGCGCTGCAGTAACTCGTGGCAGAGCTTGGGCGTCAGAGCTGGCATGCCCATAAACGGCGCAAACACACCGCTGCGAGGACGCGGCTCCTGATCTGGCAAAATACCGACAAACTCACCGCGTTTAATGGAGCGAAACAACTCTTTAACGCCGGCGGATGTGGTGGGCACCAGACGTATCCCCGTCTTCTGTCGGCTATTCAGCATCCAGCGATCAAGCACCGGATCTTTGGCTGGCCGATACATAGCTACCACGTCAGTGAGCTGGGTAATGTAGTGATTGAGCACTTCCCAGTTGCCCAAATGCGGCACGCAAAACAGAACCCCTTTTTGCTCTGCTAACGCTTGCTGCAAATATTCTAGGTTGTGGACATTGCGTACCAGCGACAAACCCTTTTCTGGGCTGGCTCCCCATAACACGCCCATTTCCATCGACACCATACCGGTCTGACGCAGCGTTTCTCTCCACAACTGTTGGCGTTCTTGATCGCAGAGCTGTGGATACACCAGCTCTAGATTCAAGCGCGCCACCTCGCGTGAGCGATTGCGAAACCGTGACAGCAAATAACCGATACCCGCCCCCAAACGCTGCGCCCAACGCAAGGGAATCAGCCCTGATAACTTCAAAATGGCAACAATGATATGGCCCATCCACATACCCCTGTAAAGCAGAGCCGGCAGTGTACGCCACCATCAGCTGCAGGCAAGCACTCAGCCGAGAGAAGTAGGCTCTGCTAGACTCAGCTTACTCATGGAATGGCGGCACTATGATCAACTTAGAAAACGAGCTGGCATCACAGCGCATCCTTATCATCGACGATCTGGTTGAAGCGCGCACCTCATTGAAAAAAATGATGGTGACGCTGGGAGCAAGTCACATTGATACGGCTGTCGATGGCAACGAGGCCATGAAGTTTCTACACGAGCATGACTACGACATGGTGCTGTCTGACTATAACCTCGGCAAAGGCAAAGACGGGCAACAAATCCTTGAAGAAGCGCGCTATAGCCAGCGCCTGCGAGCAACGGCTTTGTTTATTATGGTCACAGGTGAAAACGCCGTTGATATGGTAATGGGTGCACTGGAGTACGATCCAGATGCCTACCTGACCAAACCCTTTACCCTCAACATGCTGCGCGAACGGCTAACACGCATTGTCGACATCAAATCGCAATTGCAGGGTATCAACCAAGCTGTTGATGACGGCCGCATTGACGATGCCGTGACCGAAGCTGAAATCGTCATCAAACAACACCCCAAATTATTAATGCCGCTCACCCGTATTCTCGGCCGACTTTATATGCAACAGCAGCGCTATCACGAGGCGATTCGCATTTATTCTGATTTATTGAATATTCGTTCGGTTTCCTGGGCGCGCTTGGGCCAAGCTATTTGCATGCACCATTTAGGTGACCCGCATGGAGCCATCGCCCTATTAAAGCAAACGCTGTCGAAGCACCCCTTATATGTGCAGTGCTACGACTGGCTAGCTCGTATTATGCTTGAGCTCGAAAAGCCAGAAGAAGCACAGCAGTTTTTACAAAAAGCCGTCGACATTTCGCCCAAAGCGGTATTGCGACAAATGGAGCTAGGTCAAATAGCCGTTGCCAACGAAGACTATGCTACAGCCGAGTTGGCATTTGATGCCGCAGTGCGCCTCGGGCGTTTTTCCTGCTACAAAAACTCAGATAACTATTTGCATTTTGCCCAAGCAGTGCAGTCGCGTATTTCACCAGAAGGCGGTCGTGATAGCCGTGTGCGTGCAGATAAAGTCATGCGTTACGTAGAAGAGCTGCGCCAAGATTATGCTGGCAATAGCGGAGTAATGTTCGACAGCAGCATCGTCGAGGGCAAAACATTCCACCGACTGGGCCAAGAAGAAAAGGCTCGTAAATCTGCCAACCATGCCGAGGAAATTCTTGCGCGCATAGAAGACCCCAGCCTTGATCAGCAACTGCAAATGACCGAAGCCTATATAGAAACCGACCAGCATGTAAAAGCCAAAAAGCTATTACGCAAGCTGCAAAAGCAAGGGTTAGATGAAAATGCTATCCAAGAGGAATGGCAACGCCTAGAAAGCAAGCTCAACGAAATAACCGTTAGAAAATACACTACTGAGCTCAATGCCAGAGGCGTGGATTGCTATGAAAAAGGCTTATTAGAACAAGCCGTTGAAGCCTTTGATGAGGCCGCTGACTTTGAAGAAGCAGGTGTCAGCGTATTACTAAATGCCATTCAGGCTAAACTCAGCTTTATGGAAGAAAAAGAAATTCGTGTCAGCTATCTAAAAGATTGTCACAAAATGTTTAAACGTATCGGCCCGATTGGCGACACCGACGAGCGCTTTGAACGCTACGATAGATTAAAAAACACCTATTTACGCTTAAAGCGAGCT
Source organism: Bacterioplanes sanyensis (assembly GCF_014652515.1). GTDB lineage: Bacteria > Pseudomonadota > Gammaproteobacteria > Pseudomonadales > Oceanobacteraceae > Bacterioplanes > Bacterioplanes sanyensis. The sequence goes on from NZ_BMYY01000007.1 coordinate 138,838, forward strand.
GCCGGTTTATGAAGTTTGATCAACTAGTTGGTGCCGTTATTCATGACCTAAAAAACCAGTTGCAAGCTTTATTGGACTATGAACGCGAAGCGATCGAGCAAGTCCCTGAAAACTATCATCAACATCTTACCCCCATTTTGCAGCGAACCAACCGCTTAAAAAATGACACCCTGCAGCTGGTTAGCCTATTTCGCTTAGGCGAGCAGCGTCACTTCCCCCTCGACGATGCTTGGCCAATGGATACGGTTAATGACGCCATCGAAGCCACCTCGCTGCAATTTCCAACCATTAAATTTCATAATCAAATAGATGAGCAATGCCAAGGTTTTTACAGCGAAATGTTGCTGCATTTAGCCATCATCACCCTCATTACCAACAGTGCACAAGCTGGCGCCACTGAGATCTGGTTTAAAGCCAGCGACGAGCACGGATTTACCATAACGATCGAAGACAATGGGCCAGGCTTTCCTCCCGAAATCCTTAACGGAGAGTGGGACTCCAGCAAGCGCGAAGGCAGCGGCCTAGGGCTGTATTTTGTCGAACTGATTGCCGACCATCACCGCCAAGGCGAACAGCACGGTCAACTCGACATTGCCAACCGTACGCCCACAGGGGCACGCGTGACGATTCGTTTGCCGTAGCATTGCCAATAAACTGCAAAGTTCACAGGTACTAATTGACTGGAATATCACTGTGAATCATCATTCGGCCCACGAAGAAAATCACGGATGAAATTATGATTTCCTACAATAAAACTTCTTTATCAATCATTGCCACTGCACTATTAACTGCATGTGGTGGTAATTCAAGCAACTCTAGTCAGCCAACAACAGGGCCGGATCCAGTAGAACCCCCGGTAATCCCCCCGAAAAATAACAGCAGCCAAAAGTAGAATTTTCTCGTAACCTAAGCGTAGGAGATTCTGTATGAAAAAATCACGTTACACAGACAGCCAGATCATGGCGATCCTCAAGCAAGCCGAGGCTGGCACGCCTGTGCCGGAGCTTTGCCGTGAACACGGCATGAGCAGCGCGACATTTTACAAATAGAGAGCCAAATACGGTGGCATGGATGCCTCACTCATGGCACGCATGAAGGAGCTTGAGGAAGAAAATCGACGCCTCAAGAAGATGTACGCCGAGGAGCGCCTCAAGGCCGAGATTATTCAGGAAGCCATGGCAAAAAAGTGGTGAAGCCCCAGGCGCGGCGCATGCTCGCTCAACAATCTGTCGCTGAGCGGAAAATCAGTATTCGTCTGGCCTGTCAGATATTCGCCGTGAGTGAAACCTGTTACCGCTATCAGCCCATACTCAGTGACGAAAACGCTGAAATCGCCCATCGGCTTATAAAGCTAACTGATGCAGAAAGCGACTGGGGTTTTGGCCTGTGCTTCGATTACTTACGCAACGTCGAGGGCCGCTCCTGGAACCACAAGCGTGTTTATCGGATCTATTGTGAGCAAGCACTGAATCTACGTATTCGACGTCGGCGCCGTTTAAAAAGGCAGGCCCCCGAGCCGTTGAAGGAGCCCATCAAACCCAACCAGGTTTGGTCGATGGATTTTATGCATGACCAACTGGCTGATGGTCGCCACTATCGGCTATTTAACGTCATCGACGACTATCGGCGTGAAGCACTGTGCACCGAAGCGGATTTTTCGTTGCCAGCCCCCAGGGTTATTCGAGCACTGAATCAGCTACTGGAATGGCGGCCTAAGCCCACTGCAATACGCTGTGACAATGGGCCGGAGTTTATCAGTACCGAGTTTGTTAAGTGGGCCAGACTGCATGGTATTCGAATTGAATACATTCAACCTGGAAAGCCTCAGCAAAATGCCTATATCGAGCGTCATAACCGTACAATGCGGTACAGCTGGGTCAGCAAGCACCTGTTTGAATCAATTGAGGAAGTTCAGGAGTATGCAACGAACTGGCTGTGGTTTTACAATCACAATCGGCCGCACAAGGCCAATGGAGGCAAGCCACCTTTGATGGCAGCCTAACTTCTACTTTTAGCGTCAGTTAAAAATGGGGGGATTACCATAGCTATTAGCTTAAAATCTTACGTTGATCAATAGTCCTTACTCAACAATGATCTTAATGATAAAGTTGGTACCTTATGCAAGATACTCATTGTTCATACTTTTCTAGGATAAAGATATGCGTTACAAACTGCGCCTAGCTAGCAAAATTTTTATTACATCAAGTATCGCTCTTTTGTTTGGCTGCGATAGCGACAAAAATAGTAGCACACCCGAGCTACTTACTTTCCATCATAGTGAAAAAGAATATTTGATGGTTGGGCAAAGAGTTGTCAACACCATCTCGAACCATGAAGTAGAAAACATAAAGTACACGAGCTCTAACGAAAATGTCGCCAACGTTTCTGATACTGGTGTTGTAACTGCCATTTCCGAAGGGAGTGCGACTATTTCCGCCAGCAGTGGTGAAAGTACCGCATATTGGGATGTGGAGGTAGCTCAACCTTATCCTATGACCGTGTGGTTTGGAGAGCAAACAAGCAGTATTGACACACGTCAGCTACCTGATAACACCCGCTACTACCATACTCATCAGGAGCAATGCAGCTTTTCTGACATACAAAACTGCGCCACTGAGCTATACCCGATCGATGGTATCATTACTAGTCCTGACTTACACAACACATTTCTATGGGTTGTTCATCATAGCAAGGCCTATCGACAGTTTCTTACAACAAAAGACTTTCTACCCCATAAGGTGCCCTCTACCTTTTCTAAAGATGGAAAATTCTTAATTTACGAGGAGAAGGATAGCGAATTATGGGCGACACGAGATGGCCGAGATTGGTGGCTAGAAAGCGATAATATTGCGCTTGCTTATGATGAGAGTTATCAAACAATGAGGGCTCTTAATCTCATTGATTCTACACAAGTCCAAGAGCGTATTTTTCTACTGTTACAAGGATCTAACCAAGTACAGTTATTGGTTTCAGAGGATGGTTCTGATTGGCAAGAAATAAACTTACCAATTGCTACAAATCTCTTTACCTCTGGGTCTGGCTTGATCGCGGCTAATGACCAGCTTTTTTTACATACTTCAGAGAAGCTATTTCGCTTAGAAGGTGATCACTCCTGGAGTCAACATAAAGCTCCTGAGTTTTTTAATAGTATTGTTGAAGACTTTAGCTACGCTGGACGTTCATGGGTACTTTCAGGAAACGCTATGAGACCCGATTACCCTATCGAAACCATTTCTATTCACCACAGCATTGATGGCATTAATTGGGAACCACTGAGTAATAGCGAGATCCCCATCCACACTTCAAAAACTTACCCACATTTAATTACCATGATTGAAGATGGCCACGCACGTGTAGCTGTATATAGTTACGATGTAATTTCACCCCGCTACAACAGCCGCTGGCACTCAGAGAATAGTAACGATGTGCTAACCATTAGCCCTAGCGGTGATGTTACACTCTCCAACAAGCAATGGGTTGATAACCCTGGACAACAGTTCTCTGCCGACTATGCCTTTTGGAACGGTCACTATATTAATATTGGCCGGTCAAATCACTGGCCACAAAAAACCACCATGCTTTCCTACGATGGCTATCATTGGCATAAGCGCCAGCATAACCAATATGGCCTTGATGCATCTACTTGGTTGGAGGGGGATGACCAGCACTATTCTCCTTTAAACGGCTACGCTTACTCAGGTGATGGCAAATATCACTTTAAACGCACCCGCGATGGTATTCATTGGCAAATACTGCCCGAGCTTCCTGAAGCAGTCCTTGAAGAGGACTATGATCCTATGGATATTCGCTTCATCGGCGAACACCTTCTAGTTAAGGGCCAAGCATTCAAGCTTTCTCAAGTTGGTGAGGAGTATGCCTGGCTATCTAGCCAGACTGAGAATCTAGACAAGGCCATTTTGTCGAACCAGAAAGGTTGGTTTTGGCCACGCCAGCAACAAGGGCAATGGACTCTGATACAAGGAAACTCAGCAACCCCAGCAGCAGATCTGCCATTTGTACCGAACACGCAGCAGTTGCTTTACACCAACAGTGAGCGCCTGATCTTGCTAGAAGCTGGCAACTCAAACACTGTCTGGGTCTCAGAGGATGGCATCGACTGGCAGTCGCTCCCTCTGGCAAATATTTATACTGGTGTCGATATGACCGTGTGGGATTGCAAAGCAGGGAACGTCCACGATGCCTGTACAGATGCCAATGACCTTCTAGTTGGCCCCCAAAACGGCAGGGCACATTCCTATATGCTTGATGGTTATGTGATCACTCCAGACGAGCTGATTTTTCATGAGCCTGCCCCGCTACCGACTGCAACCCGTACCGGCCCAAGTCAAGAGGATACTGCACGAGCCCAAGGCTACGATATCTTTTTTAAGTCCATGCATTGATGCCAACAGCCCGCTCCCTGCGGGCTGTTATCCCGCCCCACCACTGCTATAATCCGGCCCTTTATTTTCCATGCGCGCGCAGGCGCCAAGCCAAGGTGAACCGTTGTGAGTCAAAGCCGCCACGATATTAAAACCTTTCAGGGTCTGATCGCGGCCCTGCAGGAGTTCTGGTCCGATCAGGGCTGTGTCATCAATCAACCTCTCGATTTGGAAGTCGGTGCCGGCACTTTCCACGTGCATACCTTTTTGCGTGCCGTTGGCCCAGAGACCTGGAACTCAGCCTATGTGCAGCCCAGTCGCCGTCCTACCGACGGTCGCTACGGCGAGAACCCAAATCGCCTGCAGCACTACTATCAGTTTCAGGTGGTCATGAAGCCATCGCCGCTCGATATTCAAGAAAAGTACCTCGACTCGCTGAAAGCCTTGGGTATTGATCCGCTGGTGCACGATATTCGTTTTGTCGAAGACAACTGGGAAAGCCCCACTCTGGGCGCCTGGGGCTTGGGCTGGGAAGTCTGGCTCAACGGCATGGAGGTGACTCAGTTCACCTACTTCCAGCAGGCCGGTGGCCTGGAGTGTTACCCCGTGACCGGCGAAATCACTTATGGTCTTGAGCGTATCGCCATGTACCTGCAAGAAGTCGACAGCGTGTACGATCTGGTGTGGACCTACGGCCCAGATGGCAAAGCCGTGACCTACGGCGATGTGTTCCACCAAAACGAAGTTGAGCAATCGGAGTACAACTTCGAGCACGCCGATGTCGACTTCCTGTTCCAGGCCTTTAACCAGTATGAGAAAGACTGCCTGCGTTTAATCGACGCGGGTCTGCCGCTGCCTGCCTATGAGCAAACGCTAAAAGCCTCACACACCTTCAATATGCTCGATGCCCGTGGCGCTATCTCAGTCACCGAGCGTCAGGGTTATATCCTGCGTGTCCGTACCATGGCGCGCGCCGTTGCCCACGCCTACTACGACAGTCGTGCAGAAAAAGGCTTCCCGCTGGCTGAAGAGTCCATTCGCCAGGAAGTGTTGGCCAAATGGCAGGCCGCCAAAGATAAAGATGCTCAGACCCAGGAGAAAAAGTAATGAGCCATAACAGCTTTTTAGTCGAACTGGGAACTGAAGAACTGCCACCGATGGCGCTGAAAGGACTGGCGCAAGCCTTTGCCGATGGCATCGTCGCTGGCCTCACTGACGCCAAGCTGGAAGTTGGCAAGGTCGAAATATTCGCAGCGCCGCGTCGCATGGCCGTGCGCATTGCTGATCTGGCCGCTAAACAAGCCGACCAGGAAGAAACCCTGTTTGGTCCGCCAGCCAAAATTGCTTACGACGCCGACGGCAATCTGACCAAAGCCGCGTTAGGGTTTGCCTCACGCGCTGGCATTGATGCCTCTGAGCTGGTGGAAGCACCGGAGTCTGAAGGCAAAAACGCTGGCAAGCTGATGATCAAACGCACCATCGCCGGCAAAAACACCGTTGAGCTGTTGCCCGAGATCGTCCAGCACAGCCTGGAGAAATTACCGATTCCTAAGCGCATGCGCTGGGGTGCTACCCGGGTTGAATTCGTACGCCCGGCGCAATGGCTGCTAATGCTGTTTGGCGATCAGGTGGTCGACGCTGACCTGCTCGAGCTGAAATCTGGCAACACCTCACGTGGCCACCGTTTCCATGCGCCCGGTGATGTCGTTATTAGCTCACCTGAGGCCTATGAAAGCACACTGCGCCAGGCCTATGTGATGGCCAGTTTTGCTGAGCGTTCTGCCTTGATCGCCGAGCAAGTCAAAGCTGCTGGTGAAAAGCTGGGCGGCCAAGCCGTTATTGACGATGATTTGCTGGAAGAAGTCACCGCCCTCAATGAGTGGCCCGTGGCCTTGGCCGGCAGCTTTGATGAAGAATTTTTGACGGTGCCAGCGGAAGCTTTGGTGTCGTCGATGAAAGAGCACCAAAAGTACTTTCATGTGATGAAAGACGGCCAGCTGCTAAACCACTTTATTACCGTGGCCAATATCGAGTCGAAAGACCCGCAGCAGGTGATTTCCGGTAACGAAAAGGTGATTCGCCCCCGCCTGGCTGACGCCAAGTTCTTCTGGGATACCGACCGCAAGCAAAGCCTGGCCAGCCGTTTCGACAAGTTAGAAAACGTCGTCTGGGTCAACCAGCTCGGTACCATCGCCGATAAAGCCCGTCGTATTTCTAACCTGGGGCAAAAAATTGCCACGGCGATGCAAGCCGATACCAGCTTGGTCGCGCGCGCCGCTCAGCTGTGCAAAAACGACTTAGTATCGCAAATGGTGTTTGAGTTTACCGACCTGCAAGGCCTGGCCGGTAAATACTACGCCGAGCACGATGGTGAGCCCGCCGATGTCTGCGCGGCCATGGTCGAGCAATATATGCCCGCCTTTGCTGGCGACGAGCTACCCGCCACGGCCACCGGTACCGCCATTGCGTTGGCTGATCGACTGGACTCTTTGGTTGGCTTGTTTGGCATCGGCCAGCTACCGACCGGTTCTAAAGACCCCTTTGCTCTGCGCCGGGCGTCTTTGGGTGTGCTGCGTATTCTGGTGGAAAAGAACATCGACTTGGACTTAAGCGAGCTACTCGACTGGGCCATCGATAACCAATGGTCTGTGGAGCTAAAAGCCGAGACCAAAACCATACTCACCGAGTACTTGCTGGATCGCTTTAGCGCTTGGTATCAAGACGCCAATATTCCGGCCGAAGTCTTTATGGCTGTACGCGCGTTAGGCGTGACTAAGCCGCTCGATATCGATCGTCGTGTTAAGGCCGTACACAGCTTTTATCAGCTGGAATCGGCACAAGCCCTGGCCGCCGCCAACAAGCGTGTTTCCAACATTCTGGCTAAAAACGGCGGTGATGCAGTGATCGCTGAGGTCAACACAGCATTGCTTAGCGAAGCAGCCGAACAGGCGTTAGCTGAGCAAGTGGCGGCTAAGCGTGATGTGGTCACACCTATGATTGCCGCTGGTGACTATCAGCCTGCGCTTGCTGAGCTGGCGGGTCTGCGCGGTGTGGTTGATGCCTTCTTTGATAACGTCATGGTGATGGCCGATGACGACGCCGTCAAAAACAACCGCTTGGCACTGCTTAAACAGCTGCAAGGTTTGTTTATTGCCATCGCAGATATCGCCTTATTGAATCAGGGCTAACTTGCCTGATCGCCTTTCTTCCCCCGCCTAGCGGGGGAGTTTCTTGCTGTGAATATTTCACAAGGATACCCCATGAATAAACACGCTTTATTACTCGCAATGTTAACGGCCACGCTGGGTTTGACTGCCTGTGGCGGAGGCGGCAGCTCCAGTTCGGGTGACGATACGCCGGAAACTCCGGATACCGGCACTGGCGGCGACAGCAATGGTGGTACTGATGGCAACAATGATGGCGATACACCACCCGCTAATAACGCCTTAACCATGACATTTGAGTTAGGCGACTCCTACTACCTGGCCGTGTTAGACAGCAATGGTGAGTGGCAGCAAAAAACAGGTGAGTCAGAAGTCGTGGTCGACGTGGCCAGCAGCAGCGACCCCGTGACCTACTTGTATCTATGCAAGGACGGAGGCAGTGCGAACTACAGCTATATGCGCACTTTGTATTTGGCACAGCCATCAAAAACGCGCTTATGCCAATATGATTCGTCGGCCGAAGATGCGGGCAATGTTGCTGTGCAAAGCCAAGGAGCCGATGTCATCGATATTATTATGAACGACATCACGACAGCGAGTTCAGATGGGGACTTTATTACCGATATCGACTTAATAGGTCGTGACGTACCGCGTACCTACTTAGCCGTGGGTAAAAACGGTGACGACTACTTTATCCAGCGCCGTGAAGGCTTGCAGTTGCAAGGTGGCGATACCCTAACCATCGATTTTACCAGCGATGATACGGTAAAAGTCTCACCCGCCACGGCAACGGCCGATGCAATGGAATATGGCCTAGTTTACCGCACGCTAGACTCTGTTAGCCGTTTAACGCTGACGTTGGATGACAACCGCTATATTCCCATTCCTGCGGCCTTGATGCGCGATGGCGACTGGTTTGACGAGTACTATCGCTTTAGCGATGAAACACGCTTTAAGCGCGCCACCCAGGCACCGCAGTCTGAGGGCTTTATTCAAGCTTCACTGCCACCGGTTACACTAAGTAATGTGAGCTATAGCCAGGATAAACTCACAGCTTCTGCACCTCTGCTGGGTGATGCACCTGAGTCGCTGCCTCATGGTTTTGTATCCTTGAGTTATCGACTGGAAACAGACAGTTATGAATACTTTGGTTTCAATCAGCACATTATGTTGCCGCAGGGCCACACTGGCGTTGCCACCATTCCTGCTGTCGACCTGACGGCACTGCCAGGGTTTCCGCAGTGGGGCATGTTTGACTATAACGGTGATCATTTAGCGGGCTGGCAGTACGGATACTCTGCCGCTTTGGCTGGCTCACTTGAGCAAGACGCAGCATCTTTGTATCGCCGCTCGCAGCCGGACTAACCCCATGACCCGACTGATTATTCTCGACCGCGACGGCGTACTCAATCAGGACTCCGATGCCTACATTAAGTCGGTTGAGGAATGGATCGCCATTGCCGGCAGCGCTGAAGCCGTCGGCCGCTTATGCGATGCTGGCGTAACGGTAGCGGTGGCGACCAATCAGTCGGGGCTGGCGCGTGGTTATTTCAGCCAGGCCGATTTGGATGCCATGCATGAAAAGATGAGCCGCTTGGCCGCCGAGTATGGCGGTCATTTTGCTCATATTGCTTGGTGCCCTCACGGCCCTGACGATCACTGTGATTGCCGCAAACCCTTGCCAGGGTTAATTGAGCAAATCCGCGCAGCGCTAAATCTGCCCCAGGCGGACATCGATAATGCTTGGATGATCGGCGACTCCCTGCGTGATTTGCAGGCCGGCCACAGCGCCGGTTGCCATACAGCACTGGTGCGCACAGGCAAAGGCCTTAACAGTGAAGCCAAACTGGCCAGCGATGCCAGCATTGCCGACAGCCCAGTATTTGATGATCTTGCCGCCTTTACCGACTGGTATCTGGACACCTTGTAAGCACTCACTTACCGTTTAAACGATCGTTTAGAAAGACTCTTTAGCGCCCCCGGCAACGGCTGCATGACGCGAAAATGGTATAACTCGCGCATATGTAATTCTCGGAGGCAGAATGAGAGCACACGACGGCCTAGTAGCCACAACCGATCGTCCCTCAGCCCTGCATGCCCTGCGCTCGCTGTTGTTTTATCTGGCACTGATCCTGATTACCTGTATTTGGGCACTGCCCAGTTTTACCTTGGGTTTGTTCCTACCGCTGAAAGTGCGCAACTTTTTTATCATGGGCATTTATTGTCGCTTGGTGATGTGGGCGGCCAAATGGATTGCCGGCCTGCGCTGGCAGGTCGAAGGCAGTGAGAACATTCCACAAGATGGTCGCGGCTATGTGTTGCTGAGCAAACACCAAAGCACCTGGGAAACCTTTTTCTTGCCGCTGATTCTGGCGCCTCATGTACAGGTGGTTAAAAAAGAATTGCTGTACTTGCCGGTGTTTGGCTGGGCGCTCAACCTGATTCATCCGATCTTTATCGACCGCAGTAAAAAAGCCAATGCCCTCAAACAAGTGGTGCAGCAAGGCGGCGAACGTTTGCGCGCTGGCATTCATGTGCTGGTTTTTCCGGAAGGTACGCGTGTTAGCCCTGGCAAGCGCAAAGCCTTTTCTAAAGGCGGCGCCATGCTGGCTAGCAAAAACACGGCCCCAGTGATTGCCGTGGCGCACAACTCAGGTGAATACTGGCCCAATCATCATTGGGTAAAACGCCCCGGCACCATTCGCGTGGTCATCAGCCCTGTGATAGAAAACGAAGGGCAATCCACCGCCGCACTTAACCAGCAAGTTGAAGACTGGATTAATGACCAAGTGGATCGCATTTCACAGCAGCCATTTAGCGGCGAATACGTCGACACTGAAAGCAGCGGCAAGCGTTTTTAGCAGCACGCAATGACAGGGCTTAAAACAAACTACAGCACCATGGCCGCTAGCCAACCAGCGGCTAACAATGGCAGGTTAAAGTGCAAAAAAGTTGGAATCACGGTATCGCGCATATGGTGGTGCTGACCATCGGCATTCAGGCCGGCCGTTGGCCCTAAAGTGGAGTCCGACGCTGGCGAGCCGGCATCCCCCAGCGCACCCGCTGTACCAATCAGCGCCACAATCGCCATCGGGCTAAAACCTAACTGCATGCACAAAGGCACATAAATGGCGGCGATGATAGGAATGGTAGAAAACGACGAGCCAATGCCCATGGTCAACAAAAGGCCGACCAGCAGCAATAAGAAAGCCGTTAATCCACGATTATCGCCCAACCACTGCGCAGCACCGTTCACCAGAGTATCGATGTCACCCGTGGCCTTTAGCACCTCAGAAAAGCCCGCTGCGGCAATCATAATAAAACCGATGGAGGCCATCATTTTAATGCCATCCACCAACACCCCTTCCGACTCGTTCCAACGCACGACCCCAGTGGCCGAGAACAGCATAAACCCAGCCATTGCACCCAATACCATTGAGCCCGTCGCCAACTGGACCGCAAAGGCCACAACAATCGCCAATGCTGCCACCCACAGAGATTTGGCATCGTATTGGCGTTCATGGTGCTCGGTGGTTTCAATCGCTGCCACATCGTACTGACGCTCACCACGGTAGCTGAACAGCGCTGCCATAGCTAAGCCTGCCAACATGCCCAATGCCGGAATCGCCATCGCCTTAACCACAGAAACATCGTCGATGTTTAAGCCCGCATCGGCGACCCGCCCCAGCAAAATATCGTGCAAGTAAATATTGCCAAAGCCCACAGGCAAAAACATATATGGCGTTACCAGGCCAAAGGTTAAAACGCAGGCCACTAAGCGGCGGTCCAGTTTCAACCGGGCCATCACCAGCAGCAGCGGTGGAATCAGGATGGGAATAAAAGCGATATGAATCGGAATCAAATTCTGCGACGACACTGCCGCCAACAACAGCAAGCCCAGCAAGCCGTTTTTTAACCAAATACTGGCTTGTGCATGGCTGCTGCCCGTCATGCGTTTCAAAATTGCGTCAGCCAATAACTGTGGCAGCCCAGACAGCGAAATCGCCACGGCAAAGGCACCCAGCAAGGCATAGCTGAGGGCAATGCCGGCACCGCCACCAATGCCTTGATTAAAAGCGTCTAATGTAGCGGTTAAATCCAAACCGCCCACCCAACCACCGACAAAGGCGGCGATAATCATCGCCAACATCACGTGCATGCGTGCCAAACTCAAAGCCAGCATCAACACCACCGCAATGACCACTGCGTTCATGAACATCTCCTCTTTATTCTTTGGGCCCGAAGCGCGCGCACAGTAGCATAAAGGCCGTGGTGATTCGCGATTAACAGCGATTCCAGACATTGCATATCGCGCTCATATAACGCGTGATAGAGAGAAATAAGTGCTGAACCATTTTGCCGCTGACGCCTGTTCAGCGACATGCCATCCCAGCCAACAGCCGTTATCATAGGCACCTTTGATACCAGAGCGAGACAGCACCATGACCGACATAACCCGCATGCATACCAAAGCCCGTATGAGCCGCATCGTGAAACACAACGGTGTCATCTATTTGTGTGGCCAGGTAGGTAAAGACGTTACCCGCAACGAAGCCACGGGCTTGCCCAATCAGGACATCACCGAGCAAACGCAAACCATGTTGGATAAGGTCGATGAGTTACTGCTGGAAGCTGGCAGCGACCGCGAGCATATTCTGTCGGCCACCATCTATGTAAAAACCATGGATGATTTTGCCGGTATGAACGCAGTATGGGACGCCTGGGTGCCAGAAGGCCACGCCCCTGCTCGTGCTTGCGTTGAAGCCTCAATGGCGCGTGAGGAGCTGTTGGTAGAGATCAGCGTGGTGGCCGCCGAAAAAGGCTAACCTTGATCACGCCAGCATAAAAAAAGGGAGCCGCGGCTCCCTTTTCCTTTCATTTGCACATTACCTGATTAGAAATCCAGATTAGCAACGTTGAGCGCATTCGCTTCGATAAAGGCACGGCGCGGCTCCACCTCATCGCCCATAAGCGTGTTGAACATCTTATCGGCAGCGATGGCGTCTTCGATGGTCACTTGCAGCATGCGGCGTGCATCTGGGTCCATGGTGGTTTCCCACAACTGATCTGGGTTCATCTCGCCCAGACCTTTGTAGCGCTGAATATTGAAGCCCTTTTGAGCTTCATGCAGCAGCCACTGTACGGCATCCCAGAAGTCACCAATCTCGTGACGACGTTCACCACGTTGGATATAAGCCCCCTCTTCCAGCAAGTTCGACAAGCGCTCAGCCATATCAGCAATGCGCTTATAGCCGTCGCCTTTGAAGAATTCTTGATCCAACAAGTGCTCTTTGGCGATGCCGTGGGTCACGACTTTAACCAGCACATTGTGGATACCACGTTCCTCGTCTTGCTGAGGTTCCACGTGGAACATGCTGCCAGAGCGGCCAGCATCGGGCAGACGCTCGTTTAGGGCTTCCGTCCAGGCCAGTACCTTTTGCGCGTCTTCCATGTCCTCGCCGCTCAGGCGTGGCAAGCTCAACATTTCATGCAATACGTGCACGGGTACCAGGTTACCGCGGCGACGAATCACTTCCTGGGTTTCTCGGTAGTCAGCAATCAAATCGGAGAAGGCTGCATCGGAAATGGCAGGTGCCTCAGGCGATGGGTACAGGCTGGCTTTTTCTAACGCCACATTGGTCAGATAACTCTCCAATGCCTCTTCATCTTTGATGTACTGCTCCTGCTTGCCGCGCTTGATCTTGTACAGCGGTGGTTGAGCAATAAAGACATGGCCACGCTCAATGATTTCAGGCATTTGACGGAAGAAGAAGGTCAGCAGCAAGGTACGAATGTGAGCACCGTCGACGTCCGCATCCGTCATAATGATGATGCTGTGGTAGCGCAGTTTATCCGGGTTAAACTCTTCGCGACCGATGCCGCAGCCTAGGGCGGTAATCAAGGTGCCCACCTCTGCCGACGACAGCATCTTGTCGAAGCGTGCTTTTTCAACGTTCAGAATTTTACCCTTCAGCGGCAGAATCGCCTGAGTGCGGCGGTCTCGACCTTGCTTGGCAGAACCACCGGCGGAGTCACCCTCCACCAGGTAAATTTCAGACAATGCCGGATCTTTTTCTTGGCAGTCGGCCAACTTACCCGGCAAGCCTGCGATGTCTAACGCACCTTTGCGGCGCGTCATATCACGCGCCTTACGCGCTGCCTCACGAGCACGAGCCGCGTCGATCATTTTGCCCACCAGCTCTTTGGCCGCTTGCGGGTTTTCCAGCAGGTATTCTTGGAATAAACGCCCCATTTCCTGCTCAACCGCTGGCTTCACTTCCGATGACACCAACTTATCTTTGGTTTGCGAGCTGAACTTAGGGTCCGGCACTTTGACGGAAATAATCGCCGTCAGGCCTTCACGGGCATCGTCACCTGTGGTCGCCACCTTGTTCTTCTTATCCAACCCTTCTTGGGCAATGTAAGAGTTCAGTGTGCGAGTCAGCGCCGCACGAAAGCCCGCTAGGTGGGTGCCACCATCGCGCTGCGGAATATTATTGGTGTAGCAGAAGATATTTTCTTGGAAGCTGTCGTTCCATTGCATCGCCACTTCCACGGACATGCCATCTTCACGTTCGGAGTTGAAGTGAAAAACGTCGTTCAGGGCCGTTTTGCCCTCGTTAAGAAACTCAACAAACGATTTCAGGCCGCCTTCAAACTCAAAGATATCTTCCTTGTCGGCTACGCGCTCGTCTTTCAGGTGAATGCGTACCCCTGAATTGAGGAACGACAGCTCACGCAAACGCTTGGCCAAATAATCGTAGGAAAACTCCGTTTTGGTGAAGGTTTCCTTCGAAGGCAAGAAGGTCACCATGGTACCGGAAACATCGGTATGGCCGACTTCTTTGAGCGGGTAATCAGGCACACCGTGGGTGTATTCCTGCTCGAACACCTTGCCCTCACGGCGAATGGTCAGCTTTAGTTTTTCCGACAAGGCATTGACCACAGATACGCCCACACCATGCAGACCACCGGATACTTTATACGAGTTGTCGTCGAACTTACCGCCGGCGTGCAGTACCGTCAGAATCACCTCGGCTGCAGAAACACCCTCCTCCGGGTGCAGTTCTGTCGGAATGCCACGACCGTTATCCGATACAGACACTGAGTTATCTGGGTGAATCACCACATCCACGGTGTCGCAGTGACCCGCCAATGCCTCGTCGATGGAGTTATCGACCACCTCAAAAACCATGTGGTGTAGGCCAGTACCGTCATCGGTATCACCGATGTACATGCCCGGACGCTTGCGCACGGCATCCAGCCCCTTCAGGACTTTAATACTGGACGAGTCGTAACTCTGCTCACTCATTCGGTGTTCCTCTTTAAATCGGTAGTTCTCTGTGATGCGCTATCGCACCAGAGAAGATCATTCGTGAGTTGTTGTGGCCGTTGGCGAGGCTTGGTCTGTCTCCCTGACAGCACCATGTTCCACGTGGAACACTTTACTGGCCGTAGGACGCCAGATGTCCGTTAACTTTTCTTTATCGATGCTGGTAACAAAGACCTGACATTTTAAGTCTTCCAGCAGTTTGCATAAAGCAAAACGATGCTTTTCGTCCAACTCGGACGCCAAGTCATCCACCAGATAAATGGTGCTGCGGCCGCTCTCTTTTTGAAACAGACTTCCCTGCGCTATCTTAAGCGCTGCCACGACGGTTTTCTGCTGACCACGCGACAGAATATCGGCAGCCGGCTGCTTATCGACCTTGATGCGCAGCTCGGCCCTATGCGGGCCAGACTGACTGTAGCCAAGGTTCAAATCGCGCTCTTGCTGACGAGCCAATACATCGCTCAGCGCGCTGTCTTTGTCCCAACCACGATAATACGTCAGCTGGATTTCTAGGCTGTCGTCCAGCTGGCTAAGAATGCGCTCAAACTCGGGTTTAAACCGTTTTAGATAAGACTGACGCTGTTGATCGATGGCTTCAGCGCTTTCAATGTAACCTGGGTTCCAAACACTCAGCCACTCTTCCTGCTTTTGCTTGAGTACGGCATTGCGTTGTTTAAGTTGCTGGCGAAAGGTTTTCCAGTTCTCCATGAACCCTTGTTCCACGTGGAACACGCCCCAATCAATAAACTGTCGGCGCTCCTCAGGAGAACCCGACAACAAGCGAAAGGTATTCGGTTCAATCACCTGAACAGGCAACCAATGCGCCGCCTCCGCCTGGGAGGTCAACACTGAGCCATTGATCTTCAGCAGTTGATCGCCACTCTTTAACCGCAAACTGTGCAGCTCGCACTCGCCAAGGTGCTCGTCGTCCAGCTGCAGCATCAGCTCCATACGATCCTGCTGGTGGCTCAGTACATGCTTGAACTGAGTGGTACGAAATGACTTGCCTGCCGACAGCAAAGCAATGGCTTCCAGCACACTGGTTTTACCGGAACCGTTATCGCCGTAAAGAAAGTTGATCGCGGGATGGGGGTTAATCGTCAGCGGCAGCAAATTGCGCACACCGCTGACTTGAAGGTGCCGAATTGGCATAAAAGAGTCGCTTATAAACGCATCGGCATAACCACGTAAATGGCGTCGCCGTTTTCCGGTTCTTCCAGCAAGGCACTGGCCGTGGCATCGCCCATGGTAAGTTTCACTTGCTCGCTGTCCAATACCGCCATGACATCTTGCAAATAAGAGACATTGAACCCAATTTCTAGGTTATCACCTTGGTATTCAACGGCGACGGCTTCTTCAGCCTCCTCTTGCTCTGGGTTATTGGCAAAGACCCTCAATAGATCAGAATCCAATACTAGACGCACGCCACGATACTTCTCGTTAGACAAAATCGCGGTGCGTTGGAAAACCTGACGCAGTTCCTGACGATCCGCCAACATCACGTTGGTGCCGTTTTTCGGAATGACTCGACCGTAGTCTGGGAACTTGCCATCCACCAATTTCGTCGTGAAGGTGAAGGTTTCCGTCACCAAGCGCAGATGCTTGCTGCTTAAAGCCACTTCAACACTGGCCTCTGGATCGGTCATTAACTTGGCCATTTCCAGCACGCCTTTGCGCGGCACAATCATTTGCTGTGCGGTATCTGGACCGGCAATATCCACATGCGCCATGGCCAGGCGATGGCCATCGGTAGACACAGTGCGCAACTGATTCGCTGAGACATCGAACAGCATGCCGTTGAGGTAATAACGCACATCCTGCTGCGCCATGGCAAAGCTGGTGCGGTCGATCACGCGGCGCAGTTTGCTCTGCTCGATGCTGAAGACCTGCTCATCCACGGTGCTGTCAACGTTAGGAAACTCAGTCGCCGGTAAGGTCGATAACGCAAAGCGTGAACGACCGGAACGCACGTTAACGCGTTGGGCGTCTTGCTCTACTTCAATCTGGGCGCCGTCTGGCAAGGTGCGGCAAATATCCATCAGCTTCTTCGCCGGCACGGTTATTTCGCCTTCCTGGCCGACTTCATCCAGCGTCACCCGACCGATCAGCTCAACTTCTAGGTCGGTGCCTGTCAGCGCCAGCTGCTGTCCTTTCACCTCCAGCAGCACATTCGACAGCACCGGCAGCGTTTGGCGTTTTTCTACCACACCCGCCACCAGCTGCAGTGGACGTAGAAGGGCTTCCCTAGAGATAACGAATTTCATGGTTCTCCCACTCAGTCTAGGTTGTCAGTGAGCGCAACAGGTTTTTGTAATCTTCCCGAATGTCTGCGCTGGATTCCTGCAATTCTTTGATTTTACGACATGCATGCAGCACTGTCGTGTGGTCACGACCACCAAATGCATTGCCAATTTCTGGCAAGCTGTGATTGGTCAGTTCTTTACTCAATGCCATCGCTACCTGACGCGGACGAGCGATGGAGCGGGTGCGGCGTTTAGATAGTAAATCAGAGAGTTTGATTTTGTAATACTCCGCCACCGTGCGTTGAATATTATCAATGCTGACCTGCTTATCTTGCAGTGCCAGCAAGTCTTTCAATGACTCTTTAATAAAGGGCAACGTGATGTCACTGCCGGTGAAGTGCGAGTTCGCCACCACCCGTTTCAGTGCCCCTTCTAGCTCGCGCACATTCGAGCGAATTTTCTGAGCAATAAAGAAAGCAGCGTCGTCTGGCAAGTGCACGCCGGTTTGTTCAGCCTTCTTCATCAGAATGGCGACTCGAGTTTCCAGTTCGGGTGGCTCAACCGCGACGGTCAGCCCCCATCCAAACCGGCTTTTCAGGCGTTCTTCCAAACCGTTGATTTCTTTAGGGTAGCGATCACAGGTCAGAATCATTTGCTGCCCGCCTTCGAGCAAGGCATTAAAGGTGTGGAAAAACTCTTCCTGGGAGCGCTCTTTACCAGCAAAAAACTGAATATCATCGATCAGCAACGCATCCAGGCCACGGTAAAAACGCTTGAACTCGTTAATGGCGTTCAACTGCAGTGCCTTCACCATGTCTTGCACAAAGCGTTCAGAGTGCACATACAGCACTTTGGCGTTGCCATCTTTCTTTTGCAGATAGTTACCCACAGCGTGCATCAAGTGGGTTTTACCCAAGCCGACGCCACCGTATATAAACAGTGGGTTGTAGGAGCCGCCGGCGTTTTCCGCCACTTGACGCGCCGCCGCGTGGGCCAGTTGGTTGCTTTTACCTTCAACAAAGGTATCGAAGGTAAAATTTTTATTCAGAAAGCTTTGGTGCTTTAAGCCGCCTTCCACTTGCACATTGCGCTCACGCGGCCGTGCGCTCACTGGCTCCTGGCGCTGTGGCGGAGCGGCTTGCTCTTGCGTTGGAATATCATCCAGCAGCTCCCCTTGCATAGGAGCACTGGTAGGCGGCGCGGCAAAGCCGTACTGATCCTGACTGTTCGAGCGCGGCGCTGGGCGTGGTGGTGGCGTACTCGGGCGGCTACTGCTGCTAGTTGGCGGACGAAACATGGGCTGCGACTCACCCACAGCCAGCTCAACATGGGTGATGCGTCCACCGTTAAGCTCCGACAAGATTTCCTGAATGCGTTGCAGGTACTTGTCCTTCACCCAGTCTTTTACAAAGCGGTTAGGCGCGCTCAGAACCAGCTGGCCTTGGTCGCTACTGGCGACTAACGGACGGATCCAGGTGTTGTATTGCTGCGCCGGTAATTCGTGCTGCAGCTGACCCAGACATTCTTGCCACAAAGCGGTCACGGCTACCTCAATTCAGGAAACAGGATTGAACAGGCACTGGGTTAGCAGTCTTGCCACTGTTTATAGCGGCGCAATCGTGTGAGTCAGTCGAGACAACCCCCGACAGCAACATCGGTAACAGCCACCGACATAGACTGAGTGCTAGACCTCTTGGTAACGCCTGAGATGCCAAAATGAATCGCGCATTCTACTCCATAGCAACAAGGTTATCCACAGCTATTCAAATCATCCAAGTTACAACCACAGCAAGACGGTTAAGCTCCCTTAAAAACGCTCATAATGCTGTGGATGAAGGTAGGGAAAACGTTGGACAAATGTGGATAGTCCGATAAGAATTATTTGCCTTGTGTACAATAAGCTGTTTCATCCACCGTTCATCCGCTCTGTTTGCGCAGCTACTCCCCTTGTTATACCGCCTTTAATAAGTCTGTAACTCATTGTTTTTAAAGGAAAAATACAGGTTAACCACAGAGTTGGCCGTCTCTAAGAGTAAAAATAACGAACTACTCCTTCCTTTCCTTCACACACATTCATATTCACTTATTCTTTTTCACACAGTGGGATAACTTCGCAGCCGTTATTTTGATCAAAATTCAGTCATTGCCTTCACTGGTTCTTTCTCATACAATTGCCGGCCTTAATTTTCAGGCCCACGGGTAACACTGCTTCGGTGACACTCAGGGTCAGGGTTTAATTCTCTTAACCGAGTGACTTTGTTATGAAACGTACATTTCAACCAAGCGTTCTGAAGCGCAAGCGTACTCATGGCTTCCGTGCCCGTATGGCGACCAAAAACGGCCGTCAAGTTCTGGCTCGTCGTCGTGCCAAAGGCCGTCACGTACTGTCTGCCTAATTGCGCCTTTGCTGCCGCTTATCAATGCCTGAATTCGGATTCACACGCGACTCGCGGTTACTAAAACCGGCGCAGTTTAAACGGGTGTTCGATCACACTGAGTTACGCGGCAGCACACCTCACCTGCTGGTATTGGCCAGTGCCAACGATGTTGAGCAACCACGTCTTGGCTTTGTGCTGGCAAAAAAGCAAATCAAGTTGGCTGTTGCCCGCAATCGGGTACGGCGATTGGTACGCGAGTCGTTTCGTCTCCATCAGCATGAGCTACCGGCAGCCGACTACGTCGTGCTGGCACGGGGCGGTCTGGTGACACTAGACAACCAGCAGATTCGTGAGATGATTGACGCCCTTTGGTTCCGATTAAAGCGTCCCAGCCATGGCAAACGAGCACAAGGTCAACGCAAACAGCGACCCCAGTCTGGGCGCTAATTGCCTATTGTTGCTCATTCGCTTTTATCGAGTGGCCATCAGCCCTCTTATTCCCAGTCGTTGCCGCTATTACCCAACCTGTTCCAGTTACGCCGATGAAGCAGTCCGGCGGTATGGTGTTGTGCGCGGTGGTAGCATGGCGATAAAACGCATTTTGCGGTGTCACCCATGGGCTTCCCATGGCTATGACCCGGTACCTGACTCCCATTCACCTAACTGTTGTCAACGGAAACCCTAATCATGGATATCCGCCGTACGTTGATTTTTATTGGTCTAGCTATCAGTAGCTATTTTCTGATTCTGGCCTGGAACGATGACTATGGAAGCAAACCACAGGACAGTCAGCCGATAGCGGCAACACCGTCCTCCCAGGAAGCACCGATTGCCGCCATTGATGGCGATCGCAGCCAAGATGCCGATGTACCGACTATTACCAGCACTGGGCCTGATGTGGATGCGTCACAACCAGAAGCCAGCGGTGAGCTGATACAGGTAATGACGGATGTATTAACTCTAACCATTGATCCCCTGGGTGGTGAGGTGGTTGAGGTATTGCTGCCTAAATTCCCAGCCTCTATTGAGCAAAAAGACGTGCCGTTTGTGCTGCTGGAACGCAACAGCCGGCGTACCTACGTTGCGCAAAGCGGCTTACTGGGGCGTGACGGCATAGATAGCGACGGCAAAGCTCTTTTTAACAGCGATCGCACTCGCTATGAGCTCAGTGAAGATCAGCAAACGCTGGAGGTGGTGTTGACCCATCGCAGCGACAAAGCCGAGGTGGACAAGGTTTTCACCTTTACTCGCGGTGAATATCTGGTGGACATCTCTTACCGTATTCGCAATTTGTCTGAGCAGCCATGGCAGGGCGTGTTTTATGCCCAGCTAAAGCGTGACGGCTCTGGCGATCCATCTCAGGGCAACCAAATGGGCATGCAGTCCTATTTGGGCGCGGCCTTGACCACCTCTGAAAACCGCTATGAAAAGGTCAGCTTTGATGATTTGGAGGACAGCGCCTACAAGCAGGTCGAAACCGGCGGCTGGGCGGCGATGCTGCAGCACTACTTCCTGTCCGCTTGGATTCCGGCTCAGGATGAGCAGCACACCTACAACGGTCGCTTTGTAAAAGGTAACTATTTGTTTGGCTTTTACAGCCAGCCAACGCAGGTGGCAGCGGGCGACAGCGCTACCGTCGGTGCGCAGTTGTATGTCGGTCCGAAAAACCAAGAGCGCTTGGCAGAAATTGCTGAAAACCTAGACCTAACCATCGACTATGGCTGGCTCTGGTGGATTGCCCAGCCGCTGTTCTGGCTGTTGAGCTTCTTCCATGGCTTGGTCGGTAACTGGGGTGTAGCCATTATCTTGCTCACCATCAGCATCAAAATACTATTCTACAAGCCTTCGGCGATGAGCTATCGCTCGATGGCGAACGTGCGCAAAGTCGCGCCTAAGATTCAGGAAATCAAAGAGAAATACGGTGATAACCGCGAGAAGCTGGGTCAGGAAATGATGAAGCTGTACCGCGATGAAAAGGTCAACCCGATGGGTGGCTGCTTGCCGATTTTGATTCAGATGCCGGTGTTTATCGCCTTGTATTGGGTGTTGATGGAATCCGTGGAGCTGCGCCAAGCGCCCTTCTTCCTGTGGATCGAAGACATGTCGATTAAGGACCCCTACTTCGTACTGCCACTGCTCATGGGTGCAGCCATGTTTGTGCAGACGAGGTTCCTCAACCCGACTCCGCCAGACCCAATGCAGGCGCGGGTTATGCAGTTTATGCCCATTATTTTCACTATTTTCTTCCTGTGGTTCCCAGCAGGCCTAGTGCTGTACTGGGTGGTTAACCAGCTACTGTCGATTGCACAGCAGTATGTAGTTACCAAGCAGATCGAAAAACAGGGCTAGTTCACTCACTTTGAATAGCCTAAGCAGGCCCTCACGGGCCTGCTCTCTCTGCTTTCCTGCGTTACAATCAGGCCTTTTGACGGCCTGCTCCCCATGACTGAAGTCCTCCATCAAGATTCCATTGCAGCGATTGCTACGGCGCCTGGGCGTGGCGGCGTGGGGATTATTCGTATTTCTGGCAGCAAGGCCATGGCAGTGGCCCAAGCCGTGTTAGGCCACCAGCCCAAGCCCCGCTATGCCCACTATGGTCCGTTTCGTAACTTGGCGGGGGATGTGCTCGATGAAGGCATTGCGCTGTTTTTCCCTGGCCCCAACTCCTTTACTGGCGAAGATGTGCTCGAGCTGCAAGGCCACGGTGGCCCAGTGGTGTTGGATTTGCTGCTGCAGCAAGTGGTGGCGCTGGGCTGTCGTTTGGCACGCCCGGGTGAGTTTTCTGAGCGCGCATTCCTCAACGACAAGCTCGATTTAGCACAGGCGGAGGCCATTGCCGACTTGATCGACTCGGCGTCAGAGCAAGCGGCGCGCTGTGCTTTGCGCTCACTGCAAGGTGAATTTTCACAACGTATCCACAGCTTGCTTGACCAACTGATTCACTTGCGTATGTATGTGGAGGCAGCCATCGACTTTCCGGAAGAAGAAATCGATTTTCTCTCTGATGGTAAGGTCGAAGCCATGCTCAGCGAGGTCGAACAGGCTTTAAATGCCGTAATGCGCGAGGCCAATCAAGGGTCATTGCTGCGCGAAGGCATGAATGTGGTGATTGCTGGCCGCCCTAATGCGGGCAAATCGTCCTTGTTAAACGCCTTAGCGGGCCAGGAACGCGCCATCGTCACGGACATTGCCGGCACCACGCGCGACGTCTTAAAAGAACATATCCACATTGATGGTATGCCTCTGCACATCATCGACACCGCAGGCTTGCGCGATGCCCCAGATGAAGTCGAGCGCATTGGCATTGAACGCGCCTGGGCCGAGATCGAGCAGGCGGATCGCGTACTGCTGATGATCGACAGCAGCAGTGACGAAACCGACCCTCTGGCGTTGCTGCACGCTCTGTATGACGGCCAGCAACAGGCGAATGAGCTGGCTGAGACCCTTTGGCACTCTGGCCGACTGACGGTGGTGCGCAACAAAGCCGACCTAGCTGGGCTCGCCGTGGGCACATGCGCGGGCGAAACCGTACCGACCTTGGCGTTGTCCGCCAAACTCAATCAAGGTGTGGATAACTTACGTGAACATTTAAAAGCCGTGATGGGCTTTGATGCCGCCTCAGAAGGCGGTTTTCTGGCGCGTCGACGTCATATTGAAGCGCTGCAGCGCGCAGGCAAGGCGCTAGAAGCTGGCCGCGCGCAGTTACAAGGCATGGCTGCTGGTGAACTCTTGGCCGAAGACTTGCGCATGGCGCAGCATGCGCTGAATGAGATTACCGGTGAATTCAATGCCGATGATCTACTGGGCGAGATTTTCGGTAGTTTCTGCATCGGCAAGTGAGGCTTTTCCCAAATAGCTCTCTATTAGCTGTTGATAACGCCCTGTGCGCTTGAGCTCGGCAATACCTCGATCGAAATCATCGCGCCACTGGCGGCGGCTGAACGCCATTTGGTAGTTCACAGGTTCAAACAGTGGAAATATATCCACAGGTTGCTCTGCGCCAACATAGTTCTGCTGTTGGCGATAATAGTTAAAGATATTGATATCGAGCACAATCACGTCCACGCGTTCACCGAACAACATGGTGACTTGCGCGGCCTGACGGGCAATTTCTTGGTAATCCGGTGATTGCTGGATGCTGCGGTAATAATCTGGACCCAGATAGCGATGCGCGTTCTGAAAGGCCAAAATGCGATGCTTGGCCAGATCTTGCTGGCTGCTCAAGGCAAGCTGATGTTTAGCCAGAGCTATAGCAACGTTGTGATAGCGAATATAGGGCGCGGATAAATACGCCTCATCGCCCACCGTAGCTCTGGTGACGGTAATGGCGGCTTGCACTTGCTGTTGCTTAAGCAGTTCGGGAACACGGCGGAAGGATACATAAACCGGCACCAGCGTATGTCCTTGGCTGGCCAAAGCTTCACGTACGATTTCTAGCTCGAAGCCAGTGTCCTCCTCGGCGATCACATAGGGTGCTAAGGCCATGCCGACAGCCACACGAATGGTATCGCCGTAACTGGCGGACGTTAGCGCTAAACATATCGTTAAGGTGCTCATCATCAGCCATTGCTGCATACACTGCCCTCACTGCATCAAACCATCATTATAGTGAAGGCGTGACAGAATCACGGTTGTTTAAGGTGTCTTACCTGACGAGCGCGAATGACCAAGACGAATGCTTTGGAACGTTAGCTTGGGCAGGAAAAATTTACCCGCATTTATCAGATGCGGGTAGTTGTTTAAACAGATTTAAACTGCTGCTGCTCTGCTAGCCATTGGCCCAGCAGTTCACGGTTGTCATGATCCCATGGATGAAAATCACGACGAAAATAATCTAAGTAATCACGCCATATTTTTCTGACCAATCCTGGCTTTAAAAAATAAAACTTAAAACCACTCATCCAAGTTCTAGGTTTAAATAATTCGCCGTCTTTCCATAAAAAAATCAGTTGGTAGATGGTCGTTCGCAAGCAGAAAAGAAAGGTAATATTAATCATGGTTAATATTCTTAACCAATATCGTCCTACGGCTTGCTGGTAAACATCAAACGCCACGGCTTTGTGTTCCGTTTCTTCAATCGCATGCCAACGCCACATTTGTTTAAACTGTGGATGCATGCCTTCTGTGGCTTGAGGGTCGGTTAACACCTGGTGTGCCATGATGGCAGTAAAGTGTTCCAACGCGCAGGTGATGGCCAATCTATGCGATTTTGGCACCCATTTTTTCATCCAGATTTTTTCTTTCTTTTCGATGCGATTTATTTTATCGATGGGATAACCCCATTTTTTTAAATAATCATTGTACTGAGCATGCTCGTGACCATGAATCGCCTCTTGCTTAATAAACCCTTTAATTTGCTTGAGTAAGCGCTCATCGGTAATTTTGTGTTGATGGTCGCGCACGGCATCCATAAACATGCGCTCACCTTCTGGAAATAGGCAAGATAAAGCATTCATGTAAGTTGAGCGAAACGCATCACCGGCAAACCAATGGCGAGGAATGTCATCTAGCTCAAACTCAAAGTCCATTTTACGGCCGGGAATATCAATACTGGCGCTGATGTCCTGAGCGGTTGTCATAACTGCACCTGTGCTGCTGATGAAAGTGAAAAGGTATCCGACACTTTAGCTCTGGTACTCATGTCTCAACAGGTGAGCTTATGACAGTTTTATTGATACCAGCGGTGTGTAACTGTCTATAAGCCACCCGCCAGTGTCTTGCGTCAGGCGTTGGTACATTTTCAGAGCGAATGAAAAGGCGCCGTTTGCAGGAAAAATCAGGATCTTCGCCCTAGGCGCTGAACCTCACCCATAAGCGGCACTGGCTTTGGCAACGAAGCCTGGTGACATCGGCAGCGGGCAAGCGCAGCCAGCTGTGAGGTGGGTAAAGGCCATCAGCGTCTTGCAACGTGCCAGACAGCACAACCATTTCAGCACGTTTGGCTGTGGCAGGCAGGCGCTCTCCCGCAGCCAAGGCTAAATACCAGGTTTGCTCGGCACCATAAGCATGTAGGCAATGACTGCCGTGGCGCTCATCGATATGGCTTCTAACAAGTTCACTATCGTTCGGATCAAACTGATTGAGTTTGACGAAAATCAAGCAGCCGCCTGCAGAAAATGGAGCATGTGAACTGCCAGGAGGGTTACGTAAATAGCTGCCCTGGGGAAAATCACCACTGTCGTCGCTGAAGGTGCCTTCCAGCACCAGAATTTCTTCGCCCAGTGGGTGTGGGTGCGGTGGAAACTGCGCTCCAGGCAGATAGCGCACCATGCTTGTCACCTGCCCGTGCTCGGGTGCTTCGCGCTCCAATGGCCAGCGTTCGATGGGAGCTTGCGGCGCATTTTGCCAAAGCTGGTCGCCCGGTCGCACCACGGCGCGCTGTTGGCGCTGCATGCGCAGCGGCTGAAACACCATTACAGGCTACTGAGGGTTGTCAGCCAGGCTTTGGTGGCTTGTAGGCGTTGCTGCTCGTCTTCGCCGCGATCCAACAACAGTGAGCCTTCCAGTGCACTGACAATGACTTTGGCCAACTCATCGCGCGGCAAGGCCAGTAAGCGCGCATTGGCGAGGGTATCGCTTACCCATTGCTGCAGTTCGGCAAAAAATGCTTGTACCACTTGGCGGTGATCGTCATTCAATCCATCGACACCCGCCGCATAAGCCTGACACAAGCACTGCATGTTGTTGGCATGGCTGTCGCAAAACATATCGGCCAGAGTTCGCAAACGCTGTCGTGGGCTGCTGACCTCATCACAGCGCTGTTTAAGCTCGGCAAAGAAGTCACGGTGATAGTCTTTCACCAGCTCTAGCAACAAAGCATCGCGACTTTTAAAGTGGTAATGCACTGAGCTGGATTTAATACCAGCGGCCTTGCCTAACTCACGAAAGCTGGCTGCTGCCAAGGTTTTCTTACGAATCTGCTCGGTGGCAATGGTTTTGAGTTGATCACGCATTTCAGACATCCAGCACTCTCCCTGCGGACAAAAAGAACTAACAGCTGTTAGTTATGCACGCTCCAGAACAGAATGCAACGGCTGGATATGACAATTTGTTAAAATTCTACCAACAAACTTACCCACAGAATAAGATGCCAGCTTTCCAGGAAACCTCAAAAGCTGGCAACTATGTCATTTAAAAAGTGTAAGTCGCAGATAAGCCGATGGTACGAGGCGCGACAACCGCCGCATAACCGTTGGCTGAATAGCGGGAAGGACCTGAGCTGACGGTCTTCGCTTGCTCATCGTTGAGGTTATTCACAAACCCACTGAATAACCAATGCGCGGTTTCGTAATTGATACGAAGATGGGCGAGCCAATAATCACCGGCTTGGCTAGCACGGCTATTTTGATAATCACCATAGTATTCCGCCACATAATTGGCCGACACATCGATATCCACAGCACTGGTTAACCAATAACGACCGCCGGCACTGGCGGTGACTTCAGGAGCGGAGTTCAAATCATTGCCATCCACATCGGCAAAGCCGTCACTGCTGTCTTCGATGCGAGTTTTCAACAAGCCCAATGCACCGCGTAGCTGCAGATCGGCACTGAGGTTGGCCTGCAGTTCTGTCTCTAAGCCGTAGCTTTGCGCCGCATCAATATTACTGATGCGACGCTCGCTATTGCTGGCTTGGTAGTCTTGATAGTCATTGAAGAACAGGTTGCTGCGAACACTGATTCGGCCCTCGCTGAAAGATACGCGGCTACTGAGTTCGTAAGCGTTTACTGACTCTGAGTCATAGTAATAATAGTCACCGCTGTTGAAATCCAGCGCCCCACCACCCTGGTTATAGCCACGTCGCGCGCTCACAGCGACGGTGTGGTGTTGGCTCAGGTCGTAGTGCAGTTCTAACTTGGGCAGCTGAATGGTTTTATCGCGGTCGAGGGTCGCGTCAATCGCCTCACCTCGGCTTTGCATGGTGAAGTCGCGTTGTTGACTCTCTTGCTGAATTCGGTGACCCAAAATCAGCCGCAAGCTGGGCTGTAATTGATAATGCAACTCGCCATACAGGGCGGTGGCGCTGCTGCTGTCGTCGCCGGCATAAATCGATGCCCCTTGGCTGTTGAAGTCTTGCTCACGCTGGTGATGGTTCAGGCCAATAAAGCCACTGGCGGCACTGCTCACTGGCTCAATATGGAGGCGCGCATCGAGGCTTTGATCGTCCTCTTGCATTTGCACTTGGCTTTGCTGCGCTGGGTCTGCTTCATAGCTGTCAAAAGCCCAGTGAAAATCGGTATTGCTGAGCAACATTTCAGCCCGAACGGCTGCATTGAATTGGTATTTAACGGTTAGGCTGGCAACGTCTGACTCCGTGTCCATATAGCGCTGGGTCACAGGTATGAAATCCCACGGATCTTTGCCATCAAAAAACTCGCGCCCGCTGTCGCCTTTTTCTTCAGCGGTGACGTAGCTTAACAAGGCAGAAACGTCGCCGTTGGGCTGCCATAACAGCTTGCTACGAATGCGTTGTGACTGCAGTTCGTTTAGATCAAACGGCGCTGGGTTACTGTCGTGCTCCAGACCCTCATTAAAAGTGTCACCGTCTAAACGCTGTGCAGCGATGCGCAGGGCCAGCTGGTCATCGACCAAGGGTGCATTGATCATGGCAGAGGTGTCGATCAATTGATCTTGATTGCGCGCACCCACGCGAGCTTTGGCTTGCCAATCGAACTGCGGGTCAAAGGTTTTCACATAGATGCTGCCCGCTAGGCTGTTCTGGCCGTGAGTGGTCGACTGTGGGCCACGATACACCTCGATCTGTTCAACGTCCCACAGGCCTGTGTCACCGGTTAGATCTGCCACAAAAGGCTCTGCTACACCATCAACCAGGCGCGATACGCGGGCTTTTGAACCGCCGCTAAAGGAATTAAAGCCTGTCGCTGAACCATTGCCGGAAACGCCGCGAATATTAGGCTGCGAGCCAGATAGCATCACCAAGTTGGGGGTTTCGCTAATGGCAGCAGAAACACTCAGGTGCTCCAGGGTTTGCAGCTCTTCTGCACCAATCACCGACACCGACGTGCTGGTATTACGCAACGAGCGTTGCGACTTTTCACCGACGACGGTGACCTTGTCCAGCTGGGTGGTATCGGCATAGGTGTTATCGACATAGATATTGAGGCTGGCGCAGGCAATGGCAGCCGCCAACGCCTGAGGAGGAAAACGGTTCATGCAGATTCTCCATGTAAGCAAAGCCGACGCGGATGGCTGGCCGGCAGGCGGGCGGCAATCTAGCACAGAGCGCAATGCTTACAAATGAGAACTATTACTTTTTAGTGGTTTTATCAGTATCACATAACGCTTTGCCTTTTACGCATAATTCGATGACATCTGCAGCCTACACAAGATTGGCCGATACCATTAAAGGGCCTCTGAACAATTCAGCCCTGCTCCGCTGTGACGGATGCCAAACTGGGATGAGAGCCATAATGACGACGGAGCTATTCACAGGCCGCTCGTCGTTTGGGTTATGTGTCATCTTGGCATCCCTTCCTTAGAGAGGCGGAGCCGGTATGCTATTTATAAGTTTATCCACAATGAGGATGTCATGGTGTTGATTCGATTTGCTGCTTTCTCTGCCTCTGCGCTGTTGTTAGTCGGTTGTCTGGCTGCGCCCGACGACGACGATGACGACGTCACCAACGATCAAGGCGACAGCGTGACGGTGACCACGCAACAGCTCAACGGCTTTTGGAACGGCGAGTTTGACGGCGTGAGTGGCCTAAGGATGCTGGTTTACAACGGCAACGCCTATGCTGTGGACGCGGCGCGTGGCTATTACGGCACCGTCAGTTTCACCGAGCAAAGCCAAACCGCCACCATGACGCTGGAGGCCTTTGCGCTCAACAGTGGCTCTGATAGCGATGCCAAGCAGTTGGTGGCCGATGGCAGCAATCAAGACTACGGCTTTGATCTGCAGTTGGCCTCGGTGGCCGCCGTTGACGATAGCTTGGTCGGCGCGTTTACCGTGAACGCTGCCACCAGCGGGCGGGTACAACTCACCGATGACGGCACTTGGGACAACAACAGCGCCATCAGTCGCATTACCCCTGTGGGTAAGTGGACGGCGACGGGCTATGAGTTGTTTATTAGCCGCACTTCACCGACCAGTGCCACATTTACCGGCCTAGGTGTGGCCGATGACAACAGTGGCTGCAACTTCCGCGGCACGTTATCCACACTCAATACCAGCTACAACCTTTACCAGGCGCAGCTCAGTCGTCGCGACAATTGCATCGGTGCGGATGTGGACAGCGACAACCCGTTGAGCGGTTATGCCGGCATGAATGCGGATGGCGAGTTGGAATTTTACCTGCGCGAGCAAGGGCGCTTGCTGTTTATGACGTTTGCTGCGCCGGCAACGGACGACGGCACCGATGATGGTACGGACGGCGGCACCAATGACGGTACGGACGGCGGCACCAATGACGGCACGGACGGTGGTACCGATGATGGAACGGACGGTGGTACCGATGATGGAACGGACGGTGGTACCGATGATGGAACGGACGACGGCACCGATGACGGTACAGACGCTGGCACCGATGACGGTACAGACGCTGGCACCGATGACGGTACGGATGAGGCTAGCGATGCCGCATAACCTGTGAGTAAAGCTGTGAAAAGTGTGCAAAAAACCCGGGCATAGCCTGGGTTTTTTTATATCCACACTGCGTATAAGTGTATGAACTTTTTACTTTTCCCCATTCATCCAAAGCTTTATCAACAGCCTAAGGTGCTGAAACTTGGGCTTTTTGCCCAAACTTGTGGGTGGGTCGAATAACTCTGATCACAGGGATAAGCCAATTGTGGATAACGTGCATAACTTTACTGGTCAAAAAACGCACAAAATACTGCCAGAAAGCCTTCTTCGCTGTTATAATGCGCGCCCTTTTGCGGCCTTGCGGTAAGGCCACGGTAATATTTTTGAGGTGAATGGTGGATTATCCGGTTCGTTATGATGTGATTGTGGTCGGCGGTGGACACGCAGGTACCGAAGCTGCGCTGGCAGCGGCGCGTGCTGGCAGTAAAACCCTGTTACTGACTCACAACACGGATACCGTCGGGGTGATGTCCTGTAATCCGGCCATCGGTGGCATTGGTAAAAGCCACCTGGTGAAAGAAATCGATGCTCTGGGCGGCGCCATGGCGCGTGCCACGGATAAAGCCGGCATTCAGTTTCGTACCCTGAACAGCCGTAAAGGCCCAGCGGTCCGCGCTACACGGGCACAAGCCGACCGCGCTTTGTACCGCGCCGCCATTCGCCAGATTGTGGAAAACCAGCCCAACCTCGATATTTTTCAGGCCGCCTGTGACGATTTGATCGTTGCCGGCGACGGAGTCGGCAGTACCGTGCAAGGCGTCGTGACCAACACTGGCATGCGCATCTTTGCTACCAGCGTGGTGTTAACCACAGGCACCTTCTTGGGTGGCGTTATCCACATCGGTATGGAAAACCACAAAGGCGGCCGTGCCGGCGATCCGCCGTCGATTGCCTTGGCTGAGCGTTTACGGGCGATGCCGTTTAACGTTGGCCGGTTAAAAACCGGTACGCCTGCGCGCATTGACCGTCGCAGTGTCGATTTTTCGGTTATGCAAGAGCAGCCAGGTGATACACCGCTGCCAGTGATGTCCTTTATGGGCTCGGTGGATGAGCACCCGGAGCAGGTGAGCTGCTACATCACCCATACCAATGAGCAAACCCACGAGGTGATCCGCAATAACCTCGACCGCTCGCCTATGTATGCTGGAGTGATCGAAGGCGTTGGCCCACGCTACTGCCCGTCGATTGAAGACAAGGTGATGCGTTTTGCCGATAAAGACAGCCATCAGGTATTTGTTGAGCCCGAGGGCTTAACCAGCAATGAGCTGTACCCCAACGGCATATCCACGTCATTGCCATTTGATGTGCAATTGCAGCTTATCCACAGCATGCGTGGCTTTGAAAACGCCCATATCACGCGCCCTGGCTATGCCATCGAATATGACTTTTTTGATCCTCGTGATCTGCGCCATACCTTGGAAACCAAGTTTATCCACAACCTGTATTTTGCCGGCCAAATTAACGGCACCACAGGTTATGAAGAAGCCGGTGCCCAAGGCCTGCTGGCCGGTGTGAATGCCGCCCTGCGCGCGCAAGAAAAAGACATTTGGGTGCCGCGCCGCGACCAATCTTACATTGGTGTGCTGGTCGACGACCTCATCACCATGGGCACCAAAGAGCCCTATCGCATGTTTACCAGTCGCGCTGAATATCGCTTAGTGCTGCGTGAAGACAATGCCGATTTGCGCCTGACTGAAATCGGCCGTGAGCTGGGCTTGGTCGACGATCAGCGCTGGGCCGCCTTTAACGCCAAGCGTGATGCCATCGAAGCGGAAAGCCAGCGCCTGAAAACCAGCTGGGTGCAACCCAACACAGAGGCTGCCAAGCAGCTAGAGGCGTTGGGCGAAGCCGCCATTAGCCACGAATACAACCTGCACGATTTGCTCAAGCGACCAAAACTCAGCTATGCCGATGTCGCTGGCCTAAAGGGTGAACCTGTGGGTAACCCACAAGTGGCGGAGCAGGTCGAGATTCAAGCCAAATACGACGGCTATATTGCCCGTCAGCTGGAAGAAATTGAGCAGCTACGCCGCTATGAAAACACCGCCTTGCCGGAAGACCTCGACTATGAGGCCATTGGCGGCTTATCCAATGAAGTAAAGCAAAAGCTTAACCAGGTACGCCCGGCGACTCTGGGCGTGGCATCACGTATCTCCGGCATTACCCCGGCCGCCATCAGCCAGATTCTGATTCACCTGAAAAAGAATAAGCTGGCCAGCCAGATGACGGCTTAACCAGTTATGGGGTGGTAACACCCCTTAACAATCCCCCTCCCGGCCGAGGTGGCGTTTATCCGTTAGTCTGCTTGCCCACGGGCGGCACGCAAACAGATCGATTCCCACTCCCCGTTTGCTTGCTCTGCGTCCATGCAGTGCAGCCTGGTCGTCTTCGCAGGCTAACGGCGCCATCTTAGGCCGATTGGGCGTAGCGACGGAGGTGATTATTGAAGAGGTTGTGACGCGGCATAGGAGTACTGTTTAGAGTTTATGGGCAGCATTAACGAGTACAGGCATAGCGAACTCTGACGGATAATAGAAGTGCTCACAGTCGGAGCCTCATAGCGGAGGCAGAGCTTGGAGAAAGGGCACTTTTTTGCAGTCAACGCGATGAGTTAGAAAAAGTGGTAGGTGAAATTATATGCTTGTTTATGAAAACTTAGATGTCGGAGCGGTCTTATTGGCCGCTTTTAGAGTGGTGTTAGTGTTTTCTGTATGGCTTGCGGTTGTATTTTTTATACAAAAAAAGTCGTGGATAAGAGCTAATATTTGGGGTGAAAAAAAATTAGTTTATTTTTCATATTTTTCTTTGTTTTGGTTTTCTATGATCACATTGATCTCGCTCGATGGATTGGGCAGGAATGTCAGCATATGGTCTGAGGTAAAAAACGGTAGGGTCTACACGTATCAGGGCGAGGTTTATAAAATCAAATATACAACCGCGGGAGTTAAGTTTTACCTTGATGAAGAAAAATACATAGGGTCAGAGAATCGTTTAGGGTGCTTTTGGGGAGAGCGCTGGGGGAGTGACAGAGATGAAGCTTCTAGTTTTATGAAAATAGGATATATTAAATTTAGATGGGCCGGCTCTACAAGGAGCTGTATTGTTTCCCTTGAAGTAATGAAAGTAAAAAAAAATAACAATAATGACGTTCGCGCGAACACCGCATTCTAGTCTACTTGCGCTGTCTTTCATACTGTGAATAGCGCGCTAGGGAATGGCGGATTGATTCGCCCAGCTGCGCTCGGGCTTAATCAGTTAAAGGGTGGCCGCCCCCTAACAATCCCGCTCCCAGTCGAGATCGCGTTTATCCGTCAGACTACTTGCCCACTGGCGGCCTGCATACCGGTCGATTCACGCGCCCCGTTTGCTTGCTCTGCGTCCATACAGCGCAGCCTGGTCGCCTTGCAGGCTAACGGCGCTCTCTAAGTCCGATTGGGCGTCGAGCTGGCTGTCTTATTTGCCTATGCTGAAAGCTGACCGTAATACCAAGGAGCTTGGGTGCATGTTGTGGTAGTCGCCATTGATACTGGGTAGCGATAATCGACCAATCCTTTACAATGAATGCCTCTTTTTTCGCTACTAATTTTTTATATAAAGTTAAAGACTAATAAAATGACTCACTATTTGGAATCCTTCGATGGCATAGAAATACATAGTTTTAGAGATGTCGGACTGGGAGGTAAGCAGGTAATAGAGAAGATGTACTTCTCCAGTGTCAGCTTTGATTGGGGAGATTTCGAGAGTATAGAATTCAGAAACTGTGCTTTCATCGGATGTACTTTTAGAGAGTCAAACTTTCAGGGTTCAGTTTTTACCAGTTGCATATTTTATGAAAGAAACGAATACCGCAACTGTGAGTTTGTCGAAACTAACCTTGAAGGTGTTAGTTTTGTAGACAGCGATATGACGGCTGTCAATTTTCGTCAAATCGAGGGGTTTGGAATTGAATTTAAGAACTGCTCATTGCAAAACTCGAACTTCTATAGACCAGACTTCTCAAAGTCATTCTCACGTTCCATTTTTAAAACAAGTCTAGTGATGCAGGGGTGTGACTGTAAGGGAGCTGAATTCGAAGAAGTACATATCGACAACATCAAGCTAATAAAAAATGACTTTACTGCATGTAGTTTTAAAAATGTATCTCTTGAAGGATGTGACTTTGTAGAGTGTCAGTTCAAGCCAAGTGCATCAACAAATTTGAGTTTGCACCGTTCAGATCTACGTAGCTCAGACATTTCAGGATTGAACCCAAGCACTGATCGAATGCAAGGGGTGTTAATAAATGAATCACAAGCACTGTCTTTAGTAGAATATCTCGGAGTAATAGTCGCTTAGTGAAATAAAAAGAACAGTTATGAGGATTTATATCGGCAGCTCGATTACTTTCTTAATTTTTAACGGCGCAATCTCAGTCTCGATTGCCCTAGCAACATCACAATGACTGATGGGATGGACGCTCTCCCATTTGGTTCCAGCGTCAAAAGCGCTAAAGTTTTAGTTCAACAAAAAACTCAACAAATGAGGAGCGTCCACATGAATAAGGGTAATACAGTTGCGGTTGACTTGGCAAAGTCTGTCTTTCAGGTATGCATCCTGTCGGAGCAGAATCAGGTCGTCAAAAGCCTGCGTCTAAGTCGACCCAAATTTAAAGAGTTTTTGACCACGTATGAGCCTTCTCAGGTCTTTATGGAAGCCTGTTATTCATCTCACTACTGGGGGCGATATGCACAGCAGGCCGGTCATCATGTGCGAATAATCAAGGACCAAATTAGACAGTCATGATAAGAAAGCTGCCTGATGGCAGCGTCTAAATCTGCTGGCTAGGCTGTAAGCAGATCCTGTTCACTGGGAGTCGGCCATGCCTAAACCGCGCAAAGAACTCGTTTCTCTGGAAGCCACGCCGTATTATCACTGTGT
Source organism: Bacterioplanes sanyensis (assembly GCF_014652515.1). GTDB lineage: Bacteria > Pseudomonadota > Gammaproteobacteria > Pseudomonadales > Oceanobacteraceae > Bacterioplanes > Bacterioplanes sanyensis. Next base: position 173,861 of record NZ_BMYY01000007.1, read on the forward strand.
CTCACGCTGTGTGCGGCGGGCGTTTTTATGCGGCTTTGATCAGGAAGGGCGCAGCTTTGAGCATCGCCGAGGCTGGATAGAGTCATTACTGCTGGAGCAAGCCCAAGTCTTTGCCATAAACATTGCAGCCTATGCAGTGATGTCGAATCACTTTCATGTGGTGCTGCATGTCGCACAGGATCAGGCTGCGAGCTGGTCTGTGCGTGAAGTAATTGAGCGCTGGCACCGGCTGTACAAAGGTAATGCGTTTACTCAGCGTTATCTG
>NZ_BMYY01000008.1 GCF_014652515.1 Bacterioplanes sanyensis
TATTTAACTTCGCTGGTAACCCTCGTGAAAAAATGCCGGAAGGCATCCCAATGCAGTTAACCGACTACATCGACTTGGTGGACTGGACCGGCAGACAAATACGCGATGATAAACGCGGTCATATCGATCAAAGCTTACCACCCGCGTTGCTCAGGCTGGGCATTGATCCACAACACTGGCTGGTGATGACGCAGCAGTTTGAAAGCCAGTTTAAAGGCCTAGTGGGAAGTGCTCAGCAGCTAAAAGCCAAACTGAGCTGCTTCTCCCAAGATAACAAGCAGCACCGAACGGCTGGCATTGGTGCTTGCCAGCAGCTGCTGACTTAACAGAAGTCAATAAAATCTCTCCATCAAAAGCCTGTTTGCTCAGCAAGCATGGGTTAGCTTTGTTTGAAACTCTCTCTCGGTAGCTAAATCACTTTTTGACTCATTGATAGACGGTGTTCAAGGCCGCCAGTGACTGGGTGCAGCAGTAAACAGTCATAATTTTTCGAAGGACTATCTTGTCTGTGCTTAAAGCATTCGAACTTCTGACTCAGGATACTAGCTCTTGGTGTTTAAAAAGTACCTCACCCCCCGGCCAACGCCTTCGGACTTTATACAGTCTTTAACGAGTAAATCGCCTAAGTCACGGGTGGCGGTTGCTTTGGAGCATTTACCCAAAGCCGCGTATTTTTGTGCACTAACACCATTGGGAAATCCTTCTTTTCCTGCCTTAAATATTTTATTCAAAACTGTTTTCTGGCGCTCTGATAATTCCGTATTTCTGTGTCGCTGCCAGAACTCGGTCTTTGCAAATATTGTTGCTATCTTTTCTGCCGCGCTTTGTTGAGCTTCGATCAGGGTTTCAATAAACCAGCTAAGCCAGCAAGTGATATCCAGCATCTCGGGGTTAGCTAACTCTGAGGCATCACAACAACTCGCCATATTCAGTTGGCGATAGTATTCTTTTTTGTTTTCTTCGATATGCGTCGACAGGCTAAACACAACAGGCATACCTAAATCTTGTGCCAACGCATATTCGATGATGGCGCGGCCGATCCGACCATTGCCGTCATCAAATGGGTGGATGATTTCAAACCACAGGTGAGCGATACCGGCGCGGATCACCCCAGGTATTTGTTGGTTATCTTGGCGATTGAACCAGCTCAGAAAGTCCGCCATTAAAGCATCAAGGTCTTGGGCGGCGGGTGCTTGATAGTGCACACGTTCATAGCCAACCGGCCCAGAAACGATTTGCATGGGCTCAGGGCTGTTGCGCCACTGCCCAACGGTCAGGTCACTGTGCAGAATATTGTCTTCGAATCCGGCCAGCACCATGCGGTGCCAGTTGAATAACATCTCCTTGCTAAGTGGCTGATTGAAGTGCTTACGCACATCCACAAGCAGTGCCGCCATTCCCTCTGCTTTAGCGTCAGCGACGTTGATGGGAGTCGGGGTTAGATTCAGATAGTTCTGTAGTGATGAGCGTACACTGGCCGGATTCAGGTTCTCACCTTCAATCAGGCTGGTGTTTATCGCCTCGTCCACCATCAGGTCCAGCTGAGCGGCTATGCAGTCATCCGGATTGGTTTGCGACAGACTGCCGGAAAGCAGAGCAGCTTCTTTGGCGTATTGGTAGGCAAGGGCAGACAGCTTAGCGCTGTCGTAGCGGAAGTTGGGCCAGTGTTGGTGTTGCCAGATGTAGCTCATGGGCTGTCCGGTTGGCTGTACAGTGCCTTGTTTATAGGGCTTTGAGCCGCAAATTCCATATTTACGGCTCATGATTGTTGATTATATGAGCCGTAACGGCAAGTTTTTCGGCTCAATATAGGTTCTAGAGCCCTCTGGCGATCCAGAACTAGCACCGAATTATTCAGAAGTGCCCTACCCTACGCCGAAGATCTGCTCTTTGCACAGTTGGTCATACGGCTGGCTCAGCACCGCCGCTATGCAGATCTACAGAACCTGCTCTATTCCCCTAGCGGTTACGCGCGGCTGCTAATCGCGGTTAACAGCTCGGTTAACACCGGCGGTGCAAATTGCCTGGGCACGGTAATGGCGTAAAAGTTTTCGTGCACATCCGGCAAGGTCATATACGGCACCAGCAGGCCGCTGGCGATTTCGTCACGCACCACGACCTCGGGCAGCAACGCCAAAGCGCCGCTGTCACGCGCTAGCAGGCGCAGCATGGCCATATCGTCGGCTTCGGCCAGTACATTGGGCTGAAACTGATGGCGGCTGCAAAAGCCATCAAAGGCAGCGCGCAGCTCGGTCTGCGCTGTGGGTAAAATCCAGCGTTGCTGCGCATAGCCCTGTGGAAAAGCCCCCTCTGGTTTGCCGTCCGGTGGGCCGACAATGGCCAGCGGTTGGTGTGCCAAGCGCTGGCTTTGCCAAGTTTGATCGCCGCTGACTGGCACCTGCGCATTGGTCAGCACCAAATCAAACTGATGGCGGGCCAGGCCGTCGAGCAAATTACTCATGCCGCGCGCGTGCAAGCTAAAGCGCACCTTGCGATCGTGCAGCAGGGGCGAAATAAAGTTCTCGATAAAGTTACGCGACATGGTCGACAGCATGCCAATACGTAGCTGCTGATATTCCGGCTCGACGCCATGGCGCATAAGAGATTCCAACTCTTCGCCTTTGCGAAAAATATCCTCAGCATAAGTAAGCACTCGCTTACCGGCGGATGTCAGCAATAGTTGGCGGCCACTGCGCTCAAACAGCTGTACCTCCATGCTTTGCTCAAGTTGGCGAATCTGCGACGACAGCGCCGACTGCGACACATGCAGCTGCTGGGCGGTGCGGGTCAAGTTGCCACTGCGGGCCACCTGCCAGAAGTAATACAAATGGTGATAGTTCAATCGACTCATAAAGTTGCCTTAACACTGTTTTTCCTACCGACTGGCACTGTCGCAACCGCGAGGTTAGCCGCCATAAATAGCCAATGTTCTAAATAATAGAACGTTGTGTGCATTTATATCTATTTTACTGATGCTAATGCGCTACCGATACTGACACGGTTCAAAAAACGATCACAACGAGGCAGGAGGCACCATGAACTGGGCGCTCACACACACTCTCACCACGCTGCTGTTGCTGGCGATCCCGGCACTGTTCGTGATTGGCGCAGTGCAAAGCCGCGGACAACGTGACCGTTGTCATTTACCCCTGGCAATGCCACTAGCAGCACTGGTACTGACCAGCGCATTGGCCGTGGCCTACGCCGCCGGTCAACTACAGCCATTTGCCTTGCTGCAACTGCAACCATTAACCCTAGTCATGCTGGCGCTGATCAGCTTTTTGGCTTTGGTGATCATGCGCTTCTCGCAACGCTATATGGACGGCGAGGTCAATGCTTGGCGCTATGCCCAGTGGCTGCAGCTCACCCTAGCGGCGGTCACCTTGGTGATTATCAGCAACCATTTGGCCTTATTGTGGCTGGGTTGGGTGTTGATCAGCTTGGCCCTGCATAACCTGCTGATGTTTTACCCTGAGCGGCCGCGCGCGGCGCTGGGGGCACACAAAAAATTCCTGCTGGCGCGGCTGGCCGAAACCTGTTTATTGCTCGCCTTTGCACTGCTGTATCAGGTGCATGGCAGTGCGTATTTGTCGGACATTGTCGCCGCCTACGGCTCTGCCCCGGCCTTAAATGGCATGGAGCAAGCCGCCATGCTGTTAATCGCCACCACGGCACTGATCAAGTGTGCGCAGCTGCCGGTGCATGGCTGGCTGATGCAAGTGGTGGAAGCACCTACGCCGATTTCAGCCTTGCTGCACGCGGGCGTCATTAACCTGGGTGGTTTTTTGCTCATCAGTTTTGCGCCGTTATTGCTGCTGTCGCAGCCAGCCCAGTGGCTACTGTTGGTGGTGGCCGGTATCAGCACGGTACTGGCGGCCTTGATTATGGCCACCCGCATCAGCGTTAAAGTGCGCTTAGCTTGGTCGACCAGTGCGCAAATGGGGCTGATGTTGGTGGAGTGTGCCCTAGGTCTGTTTGAGCTGGCGTTGCTGCACTTGGTGGCACACTCGCTCTACAAAGCGTATGCCTTCCTCAATGCCGGTTCGGCGGTGCAGCAATATCTGCTGCAGCAATGGCTGCCCCAACGCGGTGCGCATTGCGCTAACTGGAGCCTGGCCGCTGCCATCAGCTTGCCGCTGGTGGCGCTGGCGACCTGGCTGGTCGCGCCACAAGGGCCCTACAGCCCTTGGCTGCTGCTGGCGCTGGCATTGACCGTATTGTTGGCCCGTCGCGATCAGGTCAGCTTGGCGCGCTGGGGCGTGCTGGCGGTGGCGCTGTTAGCCGCTTACAGCCTGCTGAAACTGACCAGCGCCACGCTGCTGGTGGATTATCAAATTGCGCTATCGGTGTGGAACGATGTCTGGGTCGCTGGCTTGGTGATCGCCCTGTTTGGCCTGCGCAGCTGGCTGACCAGAAGCCGCAGTGCCGCTGCGCAGCGCTTTAACCTGTATTTGTACGCCGGTTTTTACCTCGATGAATGGTTTACCCGCACCACCTTGCGGTTATGGCCGGCGCGCATTCCTAAGCGCGCCAACGCCAAGCGCACCGCGGGCAAACAGCAATCTCTGGCCCACTCCCTGAGCAACCCGGAATAAGGAGCGTTATATGACTCAAGTCGCCGCATACAGCCAAGCTTCTGCCCTGTTACAGGCCGTGACCCTGGCCGGACAACGCATCGCTCCGACTTGGCCATTGGATCAAATGATTGCTGTAAACCCTTGGTGGGAAATGCGCGATCAGCCGCTGGCCGAGGTGGCCGCACGGCTGGAAGCCTTGGCCAGCGCTCAAGTACTGATGCCAACGGAGCATTACGCCGCCTTGTGGCAGCGCAGTGCCATCAGCGCCCAGCAACTGAGCCAGGCCGCCTTAGAGCTCAACTATGATGGCGACCAAGACAGCTTGGTCACTGCCTTGCAGCAACCGCCGCAATTGGGCCACTGGCACAACATCAGCGATTGGCTCGATGGCAGTCGCGACCGCCAGCATGAGGTCGCCTGGCGCGATGAAATTACCCATCAAATCAGCCAGTTTTGCGCCGCCCGCTACCAAGACGATGGCGCCGTGCCCGCCACCGACAGCCTCTATCGCGATTGGCTCGACGTCACCTTAAAAGATCGCGGCATCGCCATCTTAATGGGCAGTGCCGGCCTGATGGATGCCTTTAAAGCCCTGCCTCAGGATCATGAGCAACTGCTCGTTGAAGCCTTGACCGAGCTGGAAGTCACCGAAGAGGTGGCCACAGATTACGCCCATGCCCTGCTGCTCGACATTAACGGCTGGGCCTCCTGGCTGGCCTACGAGCGCTGGCAAACACGGCTGGATGGCAGTGAACAAGACGATTTGCCCCAGCTGCTGGCCATTCGCTTGGCTTGGGAGCTGGTGCTGTGGCGTTATCATGCCCAGCAGCAACCGCAGCAGGCCCGCCAGTGGCAGCACCAATGGCGTCAGCAGCTGACGTTATTGCCGGCACTGCTGCAACAACATCAGCAAGCTCAGGCACCACTGTGGGTGTGGCAGCGGGCGGCGGAATTGGCGTTTCAACAGTCCTTGCAACAACAGCTGCAGCAGCCGCAATCCTGGCAGGCACAAGCACGCTCGGAGCGGCCAGCCGTGCAAGCGGCGTTTTGCATCGATGTGCGCTCCGAAGTCATGCGTCGCGCCCTGGAAGCACAAAACGACGGCATTGAAACCCTAGGCTTTGCTGGCTTCTTTGGCTTGCCGCTGGAATACGCCCCCGCCGGCGGTCACAGCGTGCGACCACAACTGCCTGGCCTGCTGCGCGCCGCCATTCGCGTGACCGAAGCGGGCCCCGACGGCCAAGCATTGGGTGAGCGTCGCCAGCAATCGCAAGTGGGTAGCTTGCGCTTTCAGCAGTGGGGCGGCAGCGCCAGCTCGTCGTTCAGCATGGTAGAAAGCGCGGGCTGGTGGTCGCTGTTTAAGTTGTTAAAAAACAGCTTCTGGCCCGCTGCCGGTGACTACCACCCGTTAAATGCGTTGGAAGCGGGTGACGGGCCTTGGCTATTAACCCAAGGTGAGCGCCCACTGACGCTGCAGGAGAAGGCTGACTTGGCCCACGGCATTCTCGGCGCCATGGGGCTAGTGCGCTTTGCGCCGACGGTTTTGTTGGTTGGCCATGGCAGTCACAGCCGCAACAACCCTCATGCAGCGGGCTTGGATTGCGGTGCCTGCGGCGGTCAGACCGGTGAAATTAACGTGCGGGTATTGGCGCGCTTGCTGAACGATCAAACCCTGCGCGCAGAACTGCGCCAGCGCGGCCATGATATCGGCGACGATGTGGTGTTTATCGGCGCTTTGCACAATACCACCACCGACGACATCACCCTGTTCGAAGCCAGTGCCGATGACAACTTAGCGCACTGGCTCAAAGGCGCCCGCCAGCAGGCCCAGCAAGAACGGGCTCAGGCCCTTGGCTTGCAGCCGGATGCCAGCGAGCTAGATGAGCGCATTCGCCAGCGGGCCCGCGATTGGTCAGAGGTACGCCCAGAATGGGGTCTGGCCAATAATGCCGCCTTTATCGTTGCGCCCAGAGCACGCACCCGCGCCCTAAATTTGGCTGGCCGAGCTTTTCTGCACGACTACCACTGGCAGCAAGACGACGGCTTTGGCGTGTTAGAGCTGATTATGACGGCGCCCATGGTGGTAACCCATTGGATCAATATGCAGTACAACGCCTCGGTCAGCGACAACCTCAAATACGGCAGCGGCAATAAGGTGCTGCACAACGTGGTGGGCGGCCATTTGGGCGTGTTTGAAGGCAATGGTGGTGATTTGCGCATTGGGTTGTCGCTGCAATCCCTGCATGACGGCAAGCAATGGATGCACCAGCCGCTGCGCATCAGCGTTTATATCGATGCCCCGCGTGAAGCCATGGCGGACATAGTGCAGCGCCACGATAATGTGCGCCAGCTGGTGGATAACGATTGGCTGTATCTGTTCCGCTTGGGCGACAACGGCAGCATCGAGCGCTTTTACCAGGGTCAGTGGCTGGCGTTGGATCAACCACAACTGGGAGCGGCTTAATGTCCATGACGCATTTACAGCAGCTCGAAGCCGAAGCCATTCACATCATTCGTGAAGTGGCGGCCGGTTTCGATAACCCCTGCATGTTTTATTCGATCGGCAAAGATTCCACCGTGATGCTGCACCTGGCGCGCAAAGCCTTTTACCCAGGGCGGGTGCCTTTTCCTTTGCTGCACATAGATACCACTTGGGAATTTGCCGAAATGGCGCAGTTTCGCGATCGTCTGGCGCAGCAGCACCAGCTCGATGTGCGAGTGCACACTAACCAAGAAGCCCTAGCAGCCGGGGTGCATCCAATTGAATCTGGCTCGGTGAAATACAACGACCAGATGAAAACCGTGGCGCTTAAGCAAGCCGTGGATTATTACCGCTTTGACGCCGCATTGGGGGGGGCACGCCGGGATGAAGAAAAATCCCGCGCCAAAGAGCGGGTGTTCTCGGTGCGCACCGCCACCCACCAATGGGATCCAAAGCAACAGCGGCCCGAGCTGTGGTCGATTTACAACGGTCAAATTCGCCGCGGCGAGTCGGTGCGGGTGTTTCCGCTTTCTAACTGGACTGAGCTGGACATTTGGCTCTACATCCTGCGCGAAAACATCGACATCGTGCAGCTGTATTTGGCCAGGCCACGGTTGAGCTGGATCGACGACGCCAGCGGCCAGATTCTGGGGTTAGACGACAAACGCATGCTGCCCTATCTGAGCGCTAGCGAGCGCGCCAGTGTGCAAGAGCGCATGATTCGCTTCCGCACTTTGGGGTGTTATCCACAAACCGGCGCGGTGGAAAGCGAAGCCGATACGGTGGAAAAAGTCATCGCCGAAATGCTCGCCAGCCGCACCAGCGAGCGTCAGGGTCGCTTATTGGATACCGACCAGGTCGGCTCGATGGAGAAGAAAAAGCGTGAAGGCTATTTCTAACGGGGCTGTTTCTAAGGGCGCTGTTTCTAAAGGCGCATGGCCACAGCGCATTACCCTGCTTAGCCAGCATCAAAAACAGGCCTGCATCGCTCCAGAGTTAGCGCCGTTGGGCATTGAAGTGAGAGAATATGACCAGTTTGATACCGACCAACTGGGCACCTTTGCCGGCGAGGTGGAGCGCACACTGAGCCCGCTGCAATGCGCGGCGCATAAGGCCCGGCTGGCGTGTGAGCTCACCGACAGCGACTGGGGTTTAGGCAGTGAGGGCAGTTTTGGCCCAGGGCCTGCGGGCATTACCTGGAACACCGAACTGCTGGTGCTGTATGACCGTCGCCACGATTGCCAGCTGGTGGCCAAGGCCCAAGGCCCAGTGGCGGTGAGTGTGCTGCGGGCAGCCAGCCTGCAAGAGTTAGAGCAACGTCTGCAAGCGCATCCGAATCAGGGCTGGATATGGCGTCAGCCTGACGTTATCCACAAAGGCCTGTATGATGCCGCCGCGATTAGCGCTCTGCTGGCCGAGAATGGCGCGTGGCCGTTGGTGCTGGAGCCGGATTTTCGCGCTTTGCACAGCCCAGAGCGGCGCCAGCGCATCGCTCAGGCCGCCAGCGCGCTGGCGCAGCAGCTGCAAAGCCTGTGTCCGGCTTGTGACTATCCGGGCTTTGCCGTGGCGAAGCGCACACCTGGCTTGGCCTGTGCGGTATGCTCCGCGCCGACTCAGCAGGTGCAACAGCAAGTGTGGCACTGTAGCCGCTGTGAGCATGAATGGCAGCAACCGATCGAGGGCGCTGCAGACCCTTTTTATTGTGCGTTGTGTAACCCTTAAATGGCTGATTCCCCCTCTTCACTGACGACCCTGCGTTTATCCACCAGCGAGCAAGACATCGCCCAAGCGCTGGCCATTTGGCGCGCCGGCGGGCGTGTGGCGGTGCCCACCGAGACTGTGTATGGCTTAGCGGCGGATGCCAGCAATGCCACTGCGGTGAACGGCATTTTTGCGGCCAAGCAGCGCCCGGCGAATCACCCTTTGATTGTGCATATCGCCAGCGCCGAGCAGCTCAGTGATTGGGCCAGCGACGTACCGCTGGCGGCGCAACAGCTGGCCCAGGCGTTTTGGCCCGGTCCACTTACTTTATTGCTGCCCAAAGCCGCGCATGTGCCAGCGGAAGTCACTGGCGGTTTGCCCACGGTGGGCTTGCGGGTACCCAGCCATCCGCTGTTGTCGCAGCTATTGCACGCCTTTGGTGGCGGTGTGGCGGCGCCTTCAGCCAACCCGTATAAATCCCTGAGCCCAACGTCAGCCGAGCAAGTATTGGCGGGTCTGGACGGTCGCATTGAAGCGGTGGTGGATGGCGGTCCGTGTGAGTGGGGGCTGGAATCGACCATTGTGGATGTTTGCGGCCCGACGCTGCGCATCTTGCGCGCAGGCCCCATTACTCAGGAGCAAATCGAGCAGGTGGTGGGTCAGCCGGTGGACATGCCCCAACAGCACACGGCGGTGGTGCCAGGTAATGTGAAGGCTCACTATCAGCCGCGCACGCCATTGCGCTTGGTCGCTGCCGATGCACACGCAGAAAACGGCATTGGCCTGTTGGCGCACGATGCAAAATGGTTGCAGGCATTCGCAGCCACCAGCACCCGGTTATTGCCAGCGGATGCCGTGGGCTATGGCCGTGAACTGTATGGTGCTCTGTATGAAATGGATCAGCGCGGCTTTGATGAGTTGTGGCTATTAACGCCACCGTATGAGCCAGAGTGGCTGGCTATTCACGATCGCTTAAGGCGGGCAGCGTCACGCTAACGTGCAGGCCGTGGGGCTCGTTATCGAGCAACTGCAGGCGGCCGCCGTAGCTCGCCACGATGTCTGCCACCATGGCCAGGCCCAAACCGCTGCCGGCTTGCTCGCCGTGCTCATCTAACCGCGTGCCGCGTTGCAGCAAATAATCACGTTGCTGCGCGGCAATGCCATTGCCTTGGTCACGCACGTCCAGTTGCCACTCTGCCCCTTTCTGGTCGGACAGCCCCACCGACAGCTGTACCAGCCCCGTGCCGTCTTTGCGGGCGCCGTATTTACAAGCATTGTCCAATAAGTTGCCCAGCAGCTCGAGCATATCGTCGCGGTCATGCGGCATGACCAAACCAGGGGCATAAGCGAACTGCAGCTCAGCCTGTGGATAAAGCTGTTGCAAAATATGCTGCAGCGCCGGCAGTTCGTCGTCTAACTGGGTTTGGCGTCCGGGCGATGGCATGCCGACAATGCGTGCACGCTGTAGCTCGCGCTCGGTTAGCTGCTGCAGTTGCCGCAGCGCCTGAACTTGCTCTGCTTGCTGCTCAGGGCTGAGCTGCTCGGCCAACAGCTGCAGCTGCTGCAGCGGATGCTTCATGGTGTGGGCCAGGTTGCCCAATGCATTGCGCGAGCGCTGAATGCGTTGCTGCAAGCGTTGTAATAAGTGGTCCAGCTCCGCTGCCAGGGGTTGAATCTCCTGTGGGTAACTTGTGCGTACATCGCTGAGATCTTGTCTTTCACCTTGCTGCAATTGCTGCAAATGCTGCTGCAAGGGCCGTAGCTGGGCAAACACCTGCTGCAGTTGTCGTCGTTGCCACAGCAACAGCAGTATGACGGCAGCGGCCAGTAGCAGCAGTGCCAGCAGGCGGTAGCGGTTGAGTGTGGCTTGCAGGCCGCTGATGTCTTCAGCTACCCACAGGGTGAAAGCCTGGCCATCTATTTTTAACTGGCGCGCTAGATTGAGCCACACCTGATCGCCTAGGGCGCCGTTTTGCTGCCAGCTGCGCTGTTCACCCTGAATCAAGTCAAAGGCTGGCGGCTGGTGGTCCCACAGGGAGCGGCTGACCTGCATTTGGCCGTCGGCGCTTAGAATGGCGTAATAATGGCCAGAGTAGACCCGTTGAAACAGCCCGCCCAAGCGTTGCTCGTTGATCTGCCAACGGCCATCGGCGTCGACTTCAATGGCGGCAATGAGGCCCTCGGCATCGTGATCAAGGCGATTCAATACATAGTGCTGAGTCAGTTGGCGCACGCCTAAATCGACCAGCAGCAGCAAAGGCAGGGTAATGGCCAGCAATGACATCAACCATTGGCGCCGTAGCCGGTGTTGCAAAGAACTCATGCCGGCTCCTCGGCGCGCAGTTGATAGCCCTGGCCGCGACGAGTCACGATAAAGTCACGACCAAAGCGCTGACGCAAGCGGTTGATGTAGACCTCAATGACGTTGCTGTCGCGCTGCTGATCTTCCTCATACACATGCTCGCTGAGGCGGGTTTTTGAGTGCACTTGCTGCGGGTGTAGCATCAGATAGCGCAGCAAGCGAAACTCGATGCCAGTGAGCGCGACGGCTTTGCCATCCGGCCCTTGCGCCAGTTGCTGCTGGCAGTCGAGTTGTACGCCAGCCCAACTTAAATGCTCGTCACTGCGGCCCTGAGAGCGACGGCTAATGGCCTCTAACCGCGCCAGCAACTCGGCACTGTGAAACGGTTTGCCGAGGTAGTCGTCGGCGCCAGCACGCAGGCCGTCGACCCGCTCATGCCAGGCATCGCGAGCGGTTAAGATCAGCACCGGAAAACGGGCGCCCTGCTGACGCCAATGTTGCAACACCTGCAGGCCATTGCGCCTTGGCAAACCCAGATCCAGCACCACTACATCGGGCTCTAGTTCAAGCCCCAAAAACTCACCGTCGACGCCATCGGCAGCGGTTTCTACGGCGTAGCCGGCTTGGCGCAGCAGTGGTACCAAGGCGCTGCGCAGTTGTGCATCATCTTCTACCAGCAGTAGCTTCATGGGTATGCCTTAGTCTTCGATTTCATCTTCCAGCCAGCGGCCATCTTTGGCATCGATGTAGGTCTCATGGCGCAGCCCTTGCTCGTCTAACCAGGTCAGCTCGTAGACCCAGCGTCCGTCTTCTGACTCCAGTTCAGTATCTAATAATTTTCCCGGCATGGGATTGACGCTGAGTAGTTGATCCAGCGATTGAATAATGCCCGCGCTGACTAACTCCTGCACTTGTTGCGGGCTGTAATCGTCCGCCCAGCTTGGGCTGCTTAGGGCGATCAGAGCGCTGAGAGTTAACAGTGTTTTCATAATATGACTCCGTTATTTGTGTTCTGTTTTTGCTTGGTCTTAGCACAAGGAAAGTTTTACGGCTGGGGCAGTGTTGCTCTCTCCCCCATGGCGTGAGCCAAGCATAAGGTGGCTGGCTTAATTCAACCTTAACGCCAGAGGTTGTTACCGATAGGCGATAGTTATCCACAGCCCATCGCGTCTAACATGACTTTCACGACAAACAGCCACGGCCAGGCATCTGGCTTCTACGCTTTTAGTATGACCTTGTATCCAGCGTGAGGAGCTGTCTATGTTGAAACTTACATCCATCGCCTTATCTGCGCTTTTGGCTGCGGCGGCCCAGCCCGTGTTGGCGGCCTGCCCCAAAGATCAGGTACGCATCGGTTGGGAGCCTTGGGCACCCTATTCCGTGCAAGAAAACGGTGAATATACCGGGCTCGACTTGGACATCGCCAAAGCCGTATTGGCGGATATGGGCTGCAACGTGGAGTTTGTGCAGCGCCCGTGGAAGCGGCTGCTGCTGGAAATTGAGCAAGGCAAGGTCGATATGACAGCCAGCGCTTCGCGCAATGCAGAGCGCGAGCAATATGGCTTTTTCTCCGAGCCTTATCGCACCGAGTCGGTGGTGCTGTTTGTCGGGGCCGGTCAATCGGCTAATTACTCAAATATTCAAGGGTTAAAGGACATCGCTGCGGCCGATTTTGATCTGGGTATCGCGCGTGGCTACTACTATGGCGAAGAGTACGCTGCGCTAGAAAGTGACCCTAGCTTTAAAGACAACCTGCAAAGTGCCGGTGACGACGTGACCAACTACAAAAAACTGGCGGCAAAGCGTCTCGATGGTTTTTTGGCAGACCCCTTCTCCGCTGCTGCGAGCCTGAAAGAGCTGGGCTTGAGTGACAAAGTGGAGCAGCACGCCACGATTTACTCCGATGACATTTATTTTTTGATCAGCCGCAAATCGTCTTCGCAAGCCTTTGTCGATGCGTTTAACCAGTCTTTATCGGCGATGAAGGCAGATGGCCGTATTCAGACGATTATTGATCAATATTTAAACTGATTGTTTTTTGTACTGGCATGTTTTTGCCCGCTTTTTTGCTCATAAAATGATCAGATTGAGCGATTTTCTTTTTTAGCCCCAGTTCTGGGGCTTTTTATTGCCCGGGTGGTTTATTGTTTTTGGTTTTTTGTGGGAAGTTTTCTTCAGTGTAGAAAATTTTTTAATAAATATTTATTATTTATAAAGATGTTTGAAGCAATCGAAATTTCAGAGCTCTTGGTTTTTAGTACCGAATAAATTTATTTTATAGATTTATTTATAGGAGTTTAAAATCACGTGCAATACTTGAGCAGGCGTGAGCAGCAGAATTTCTGCTCACGCAGTTGTTTATATTTTTATTGGACTGGGCGATTTTGCTCTGGGTCCCAGGGTTGGCTTTCCGGGAACTCCGGGCCACTTTTGACGGCTTTGCGCAAACGATAAACGACGAGAATAACAGCAAAAATACCACCAAGCTCCATATAGCCGACATCAAACTCTGAGGGTTTGAACATCAGCGCTGAAAACCCCATAAAAAACACTCCTATACCCATCAATAAATAGATCAAGTTGAAGCTAGGAGCACCAGGAATAGATAGCTGCATGCCGTTAATATCATGCTCTAGGCGCGCTTCTTTAGGGTTGTCGTGCTTTAAGCGAACATTGACGCAATCGCCCACCTTTTTTCCATCCGCTGAACCTAAATTATCGCCTTTGACGCACCACCATTGATCCTTAGCGAAGAACTTTACCAGCGGAATGTAGAGGGTGTGATTACCATCACGACTTCTCATGATCTCCTCGCTAATAGCAACAATCTCACCAGTGACGACAGAGGAGTCTTCTAGGTACTGCTTGTCTCTAATAACGACATACAGACCGAGCAGAAAAAATAACAAACCGCCAAGACCAAACATCAAAAAAACCATCACATTCTCCTTATGGAAACTCTAAATAATGCAGTACCCGGTTGGGATCGCTATAAGACTCTAGGGCACTTCTGAATAATTCGGTGCTTGCTTTGGGTCGCCAGCCAGAGGGCTCCAGATCACGAAGTCGGTTTGCCGCTCTAGTCAGCTACAGCAAAAATCAGTGACACAGAGCTGTGCAGAATTATTTAGATTTTCCCTATATATAATTGGCTTAAATAAATTAGAAATGACCATACAGTGATCTTTGCTCGTATGCCGTGCTGCATTAGCTGGGTATGGGCAAGTCATTCTGTGCTTATGAAAAGTATCAAGGCTGTGACTATCGCATCATAAATACAGAGATTCAATGAACGAAGTCACACGAACTCATAATGGAAGACGATTTATGGCTTTATTCGGGAATGCCGCGATTATTCTGTATTTTTATTAACTCATACACCAACCGCGCCGCGACCTTTGCGGTGCGTTGGTCAATATCAAAATCTGGATTTAGCTCGGCGATATCGGCCATCAGCCAACGTACGTTATGTTGCTGACATTGCTGTTGAATATCTTTTAATGCCGCCAGCATCTGTATCAAGGGCAGACCCAGTGCCGATGGTGCGCTCACCCCTGGGGCTGTGGCGGCCGGTAATACATCCAGGCAAATGGTAACGTAGAGGTAGTCTATATCGGCTAGAAAATCATTGATTAATGCCTGGTTTGCTTCCGGGCTGCAATTCACATCTAACACATAAGAGACATTTTTTTGCTGCGCAAAGTTAAACAGCGCTTGAGTGTTGGCCGCTTCGCTGATGCCTAAACAGGCGTACTTAAATGCCAGGCCACGCTGAGCACAATCTTGGCTGACCTGATAAAACGGCGTGCCAGAGCTGCCGGCCCAGTGGGCACCGGGTGCCGGTTTACGCAAATCAAAATGGGCGTCAAAGTTTAAAATACCGACCTTGGCCGACGTGTGGTGTTGGTCATCCAGATATTGCCGACAGCCCTGGTAACTGGCCCAGCCAATTTCGTGACCTCCGCCTAAGCCAATAACAAACTGCTGCTGAGTCAGTATTTGAGCCACTTGCTGCGCGTATTGCTGCTGGCCCTGAGCCAGGGCATCCAGGTTTGATTCTGCCGCCACCACAATATCGCCGGCATCGTGCAGCGGTTTATCGCTGTGCCAGGCCATGCTGGCCATGGCTTTGCGAATCGCCATTGGGCCTTGTTTTGCCCCAGGTCGGCCCTGGTTATATTGCACGCCTAAATCCGAGGCCAAACCAACGAGGGTCACACCTGGCTGACTGCTGGCATCGAAGGGGCGTACCACTTGATGACAGCGCAAACCCTGATCGCCGTCTTCGGAGTCGATGCGCCCCTGCCAGCACTGATCAAATTCCTGACTCATATTGCCTCCTGCGCATTCGCGCGTAACCGCCCCTGATGCCATACCTGAGTTGGGCGATAAAAATTAACGCCGTAGGCCAGCTCCGCCGGGTGCTGAATATCCCATAACGCCAAATCGGCCGCCATGCCCGCTTGAATGCCACCGACATCCTTTAACCCCAGCGCTTTAGCACCATGCAATGTCGCGCCTTTTAACGCCTCGGCGGGGGTTAATCCAAATAAAATGCAGGCCTGATTCATCGCCGTTAATAACGACGCCAGTGGCGCTGTGCCTGGGTTTAAATCGGTGGCCACGGCCATGGGAATATTATGCTGCCTTAGAGCAGCAATGGGCGGTCGTTGCTTTTCATTCAGGCAATAAAACGCTGCCGGTAATAATACCGCGACTGTACCTTGCAACTTTTCCACATCGGCCTCGGCCAGATATTCGATATGATCGACCGATAACGCATGGTACTGGGCGGCCAGCACAGCGCCTTTTAAATCGCTGAGCTGTTCAACATGGCCTTTGATCGGCAAGCCCAATTTGGCCGCCGTTTGAAATACCTGCTCACATTGTTGCGGGGTAAAACCAATGCCTTCGCAAAACACATCCACGGCATCGGCCAGCTCCTGGCGCGCGACTTCTGGCAGCATATCCTGGCAGACATAATCGATATAACACTGCTGGCCATGGCTGCGCTGTTTAAACTCAGGTGGCACGGCATGGGCACCTAAAAAGGTGGTTTTTACCGTCACGGCATGGCGTCGGCCCAATTCACGCGCCACCCGCAGCATTTTTAATTCGGTTTCAGTATCCAAGCCATAACCGGATTTAATTTCTACCGTGGTGACGCCTTCTTCTAACAAACGCAGTAAACGCGGCTCGGACTGTTTTAGCAGCGCCTCTTCGCTCAGCTCTCGGGTATGGCTGACACTGGAAACAATGCCACCGCCTTTGCGAGCTATGTCTTCATAGCTTTCACCGCGTAAACGCCACTCAAATTCCTGCGCTCGATTGCCGCCAAACACCAGGTGGGTATGGCAATCGACCAGACCTGGCGTCAGCCATTGGCCGCCGGCATCGAGCCGCTGTTTGACGTCATAGCCCTGGCTAGTGAGCCAGTCTTCGGTGCTGCCTGGCAGCTGACCGGCAAACACGATTTTATCGTCGGCAATGGCCACCACTGCTTGGGTACAGCTGCCGTAATCATCTTGCGCGATGCCCTGCTTGTCACTCGGCCCGTCGCCTTGTGCGAAGGTCACCAGATTAACGTTATCAATCAAATAATCGATTTTCATAGCATTACGGCCAGCTCTATTAGACCCTTCCAGCCTACTTGTATATACAAGAGTAGACAAGTAGCATGAAGGTAATCGTTAGGGGATAACTATGGCCCAGCCCAGATACGCGCAAATCAAATCGCACTTGTTACAGCAAATAGAGCAAGGCGAATTACAGCCCGGTTGTAAGGTCGCTTCCGAAAACCAACTGGCCGAGCAGTTTGGCGTGAGCCGTATGACTGCCAGGCGAGCCTTGGACGAGCTGTCGGAAGCCGGGTTTCTATTGCGCAGCCAAGGCTTGGGCACTTTTGTCGCCGACAGCCGCCCCATGAGCTCGATGCTGCAGATTCGCAATATCGCCGATGAGATTCGTGAGCGCGGCCATCAATGCCAAATTGAAGTGGTGACCTTAGAGCAGGTTGAAGCCAACGAACAGCAGGCCTATTGGCTTGGCTTGCAACATCCTGCCAGGGTATTTCATTCAGTATTGGTGTTTTTTGAAAATGGCCGCGCCATTCAATACGAAGAGCGCTACGTTAATCCGCAGCTAGCACCTGAGTATGTGCAGCAAGACTTCAGCAGCATTACCCCCAACGAATATTTATCCCAGGTAGCGCCACTCACCGAAGCCGATCATATCGTTGAGGCACTGTTACCAACGCCAGACATAGCCCAGCAGCTGGCCATTGCCGAGAGCCAGCCCTGTTTAAACATTACCCGTCGAACATTTTCTAAGGCCGGCATTGTGAGCTTTGCCAGCTTAATTCATCCAGGTGATCGCTATCGCCTGGGTGGCCATATTCATGTCAGCAGCCACGTATAAAAATCAGGAGCAGCACCATGACCAACGACCCACGCCACGATGCCAGCCGCGTGATTAAAGCGCCTACAGGCAGCCAGTTAACCGCCAAGTCCTGGCTGACCGAAGCCCCTTTGCGCATGTTAATGAACAACCTCGACCCAGACGTTGCCGAGCACCCACAAAATCTGGTGGTGTACGGCGGTATTGGCCGAGCGGCGCGTGATTGGCAGTGTTACGACAAAATCGTTGAAGTGCTGACCCGGCTGGAAGATAACCAAACCTTATTGGTGCAAAGCGGCAAACCCGTAGGTGTATTTGAAACCCACGAAAATGCTCCACGGGTATTAATTGCCAACTCCAACCTAGTACCTCACTGGGCCAACTGGGAGCACTTTAACGAGTTGGATAAAAAAGGCCTGATGATGTACGGCCAAATGACCGCCGGCTCATGGATTTACATCGGCTCCCAAGGCATTGTGCAAGGCACCTACGAAACCTTTGTCAGCGTGGCGAAAAAGCACTTTAACGGCGATGCCAAAGGCAAATGGATTTTAACCGGTGGCTTAGGCGGTATGGGTGGTGCTCAGCCTTTGGCTGCGACCATGGCGGGCTTTTCCATGCTGGCCGTCGAAGTCGATGAAAGCCGTATCGATTTTCGTTTAAAAACTCGTTACCTAGATAAAAAAGCCACCAACCTGGATGACGCACTCGCCATGCTGGAGCAGGCCAAAGCCGACGGCCAGGCTATTTCCGTGGGCTTATTAGGCAATGCTGCCGATATTTTCCCTGAGCTGGTAAAACGCGGTATTACGCCAGATGTAGTCACCGACCAAACCAGTGCCCACGATCCACTCAATGGTTATTTGCCCCAAGGCTGGACACTGGAACAAGCCGCCGCAACACGAAAAGAAGACGAAGCTTTGGTGGTAAAAGCGGCGAAAAAATCCATGGCGGTGCAAGTACAGGCGATGTTGGATTTACAACAAGCCGGCGCTGCCACCTTGGATTACGGCAACAACATTCGCCAAATGGCATTGGAAGAAGGCGTAACAAATGCCTTTGATTTCCCCGGGTTTGTACCGGCCTATATTCGTCCCTTATTTTGCCAGGGTATTGGCCCCTTCCGCTGGGCTGCCTTAAGCGGCGACCCAGAAGATATTTATAAAACCGATGCCAAAGTCAAAGAACTGATTCCAGACGACCCTCATTTGCACAACTGGCTGGATATGGCCCGTGAACGCATTCAGTTCCAGGGGCTGCCGGCTCGTATTTGCTGGGTCGGTTTAAAAGATCGCGCGCGCTTGGCACTGGCTTTCAATGACATGGTAAAAAGCGGTGAATTAAAAGCGCCAGTCGTGATTGGCCGGGATCACCTCGATAGCGGCTCGGTGGCTTCACCTAACCGTGAAACCGAAGGCATGCAAGATGGTTCCGACGCCGTTTCCGATTGGCCGTTATTAAATGCCCTCCTCAATACCGCCGGTGGCGCCACTTGGGTTAGCTTGCACCACGGTGGTGGGGTTGGCATGGGCTTTAGCCAGCACTCAGGGGTGGTCATTGTCTGTGACGGCAGCGACGATGCCGCCAAACGCATTGGCCGAGTCCTATGGAATGACCCAGCCACCGGCGTGATGCGCCATGCCGATGCCGGTTACGACATCGCCATTGACTGCGCGCAACAGCAAGGGCTGGATTTGCCGATGTTAAACCCAACTACAACAGGCCAGCAGCCGGAGTAATTTGCATGTATGAATTAACCATTACCCCAGGCGAGCTCACACTGGAGCAATTACGTGAAGTTAATCGCCGTCCGGTTCATGTTGTACTGGACCCAAACTGCTATGCCGGTATTGAAAAATCGGCGCGCACCGTTGCCGACGTTATCGCCGAGCAGCGCACTGTGTATGGCATTAATACCGGCTTTGGCTTGCTGGCCAACACCAAGATTAAACCCGAAGAACTAGAAACCCTACAGCGCAGTATTGTTTTATCCCATGCCGCTGGCATGGGTGAATTTATGCAAGAAAGCACAGTGCGCTTATTAATGGTGCTGAAAATTAACTCACTGGCACGCGGGTTTTCTGGCATTCGATTAAATGTTATTGAAGCCTTAATGCAGCTGGTGAATCGTGAAGTGTACCCGGCCATTCCACAAAAAGGATCGGTCGGTGCCAGCGGCGACTTGGCGCCACTGGCCCATATGAGTGCGGTATTACTGGGTGAAGGCGAAGCCATTTACCAAGGTGAACGCATTAGTGCTCGCCAAGCACTGGAAATTGCCGGCATGGAGCCCATTCAGCTGGCTCCGAAAGAAGGCCTAGCGTTATTAAACGGCACCCAAGCCAGTACCGCCTTTGCTTTGCAGGGGTTATTTCATTGTGAAAATGCCTTAAAAGCCGCCACGGTAGTGGGGGCTTTGGCAGTCGATGCTGCGATGGGCTCACGCGTGCCCTTTGATGCACGTATTCATACCATTCGTGGTCATCAAACCCAAAGCGATATGGCCAGTGCCTATCGGCATTTATTGCAAGAATCGGAAATTGGCGCCAGCCACAGCGGCTGCGATAAAGTGCAAGACCCTTATTCACTGCGTTGCCAGCCACAGGTGATGGGAGCGTGTTTGCAGCAAATTCGGTTTGCATCACAAGTGCTGGTCACCGAAGCCAATGGCGTGTCGGATAACCCGCTGGTATTTACCGACCAAGGCGATATTTTATCCGGTGGTAATTTCCATGCTGAACCCGTTGCCATGGCGGCTGATATGCTGGCCATTGCCTTGGCCGAAATCGGTTCGTTATCGGAGCGGCGCATGGCACTGTTGATTGATTCCAATCTCAGTGGCTTACCGCCCTTTCTGGTCGACAACGGCGGTGTGAACTCGGGCTTTATGATTGCCCAGGTGACCAGTGCAGCCTTAGCCAGCGAAAATAAAACCCTGGCACACCCAGCCTCTATTGACTCTTTACCGACATCGGCCAACCAGGAAGACCATGTGTCTATGGCAACCTTTGCTGGGCGACGATTAAAAGATATCTTCGAAAATGTGGTGGGAATTTTGGCCGTAGAATGGCTGGCCGCTTCCCAAGGCATCGACTTTCGCTCACCGCTAAAAACCAGTAAGCCGCTGGAGCAAGCCAAGAGCATTTTGCGCAGCAAGGTGCCGTTTTACGATAAAGATCGCTATTTCGCACCCGATATCGAAAAAGCCGCCGAACTCATTCGCCAGGAAAAACTGGCGCAGGTGCTAGAGAGTGAGGTGTTGGGTTTTTAGGCAACCCTAAATAGTTCGGTGCCCTCTGGCGATCCAGAGCGGGCACCGAACTGTTCATGGGTGCCTTGTGCGAGCAAAGCCCCCGACTCGTTTGATGGAGATGACCAATCAGAGCCGAGCGCTAATCGGGCAAACAATTATCATTAATTATTCAGTGCCGCTTGCTGTGCTGCTGCCAGCTCACCAATGGCCTTTTGTGCCAGCGCCAGCATGGCGTTTAACTCGTCGGCGCTAAAGGCTTCTTGCTCGGCGGTGCCTTGAATTTCTACAAAGCCACCGGCGGCGGTCATGATGACGTTAAGGTCGGTATCGGCTTGAGAATCTTCGGCGTAATCTAAATCCAACACTGGCTCGCCCTGATAAATGCCCACCGAAATGGCGGCGATCGGGCTCTTGATCGGGTTAGTTTTGATGGTACCGGCAGCCAGCAAGCCGTTAATGGCATCGGCCAGCGCCACGTAAGCGCCGGTAATGGCGGCGGTGCGGGTGCCGCCATCGGCCTGAATCACGTCGCAATCCAAGGTAATGGTGTTTTCACCGAGTTTTTCTAAATCCACCGCGGCACGCAGGCTGCGGCCAATCAAGCGTGAAATTTCCACCGTGCGGCCTTGCTGCTTGCCTTTGGCCGCTTCACGAATCATGCGCGAGCCCGTCGAGCGTGGCAGCATGCCGTATTCTGCCGTTACCCAGCCGCGGCCTTCACCGCGCATAAACGGCGGCACCCGATTTTCAACGCTGGCGGTACATATCACCTTGGTATCACCAAACTCCACCAACACCGAGCCTTCGGCGTGCTTGGTAAAGTTGCGGGTGATGCGCACATCGCGCAGTTGATCGGGCTGACGGCCACTGGGACGCATAAAAACTTCCTTCGATTGAATGAGAGCCGCCATTATAGGGCTTGGCTTTGCCGCTTTCGACCGTCATCGCTTACTCGTACAATCATGCTTTTATCAATGGAGGACGCACAGGTGAGCCAACCCATCGTTTTCAGCATGACCGCCTTTGCCCGCGCCAGCAGTGAGCAGCAAGGTGGCCGCTTCACCTGGGAAATTCGCAGCGTCAACAGTCGCTACCTAGAGCCACACTTTCGTCTGCCGGATGCTTTTCGTGAGTTGGAACCGAAATTGCGAGAGCGTCTGAAACAACGACTGAATCGCGGCAAAATCGAATGTGCATTGCGCTTCCAGCCCCTCGCTGGTGAAGCTGGCCTGAGCGTTAACACTGCTTTGGTCGAGCAACTAAACCGAGCCGCTGACCAAATCCACGCCATTATTGGCCCAGGCAATGCCATGAATGTGTTAGAGCTGATGCAATGGCCGGGCGTGCTCGACCAGCAACAGCATGACAGCAAAGCCCTGCAAGCCGCCGCGCTTAGCGCCTTTGATGAAGCGTTGGACCAACTACTGGCCACCCGCGCGCGCGAAGGCGAAGCTCTGACGCAGATGATTGAGCAACGTCTAAGCAAAATGCAGCCCTTGGTCGAGCAGGTGCGCGAGCAAATGCCCCAAGCCCTGCAAGCACAAAAACAGCAGCTGCAAGCACGCCTAGATGAGCTGCAACATCAATTACAGCCAGAGCGGCTGGAGCAAGAAATGGTATTGCTGGCGCAAAAAGCCGACGTGGCCGAAGAGCTCGACCGCCTCGACACGCATATTGCTGAAGTGCGCCGCATTCTTGCCAGCAACGAGCCCATTGGCCGCCGCCTCGACTTTATGATGCAAGAGCTGAACCGTGAGGCGAATACCCTATCCTCCAAATCCCTCACCGCCGCCATTACCCAAGCTGCGGTAGATTTGAAAGTGCTGATCGAGCAAATGCGCGAGCAAGTACAAAACATTGAATAAATGGCCGGGAGCCATTTATCGCGAACGCAGTGAGCCCGCAGGGTGAGTATCAGGGAGGATGCGAACCATAAATTGCCAGCAGCAACTTATCGCGAACGCAGTGAGCCCGCAGGGTGAGTATCAGGGAGGATACGAACCATAAATGGCCAGCAACAGCTTATCGCGAATGCAGTGAGCCCGCAGGGTGAGTATCAGGGAGGATACGAACCATAAATGGCCAGCAGCAACTTATCGCGAACGCAGTGAGCCCGCAGGGTGAGTATCATCATATTTTTACCCGCCCAAGAACGTCTTAAAAGCCCCCTCTATGGGCAGGGTTGGCGTGTGGCTAAGTGGCGTGAATTAAGGCTTTGCCCAGACTGTCCCAGTTGCCCGTCAAGGCTTTGCCCAGACTGTACCAGTTGCCCAAGAAGCAAGTGCTAAAAGTCATCTCAAAAGGGAAATACCTGTTTAACTAGAGCGCCATTACACTTTTATGCGCATAAAAGTGTAGAGTTTCGCACTTTTCTGCGCTAAAAAGTGTAGCCTAAGCTATAATGCTGGCAGTTAACAGTCTTAATTGGCGGGAAATGACAATGCAGCGCAACTTACTCAACGCCCTAATAGCATGGAAACATCAACCTGTGCGCAAGCCATTATTGATCGATGGTGCAAGACAAACAGGTAAAACCTATCTGCTGCAAGAGTTGTTTGGAAGCACCTTTGCCAACATCCTTCGTATCGACTTCCTTGAAAACCCTGCTTACAAAGAGGCGTTCGATGGTTCCTTGTCACCTGACGAGCTAGTCATGAACATTGAGTTGTTAACCAACCAAGCGTTCAACCCAGAAACCGACTTGCTGATATTAGATGAAATTGGCGAATGTGAACGAGCCGTAACTTCGCTGAAGTATTTTGCCGAAAAAGCACCGTCCTATTTTGTCGCAGCCAGCGGCTCGAACATTGGTTTGCTCAATACCTTCCCTGTAGGCAAGGTAGAACAATACAATTTACGACCACTGACCTTCCAAGAATTTATATACGCATCCAACGAGCAAGCGCTGATCAAAGCATTTGATAGTCAAGCAAGCACAGCGGCGGTGCACACTAAATTGATGGATAAACTAACCGACTATTTTTTTACCGGTGGCATGCCAGAAGCTGTTTCTGCTTGGTATCAGTATAAGGATTCAAGCATTTTAGAACGTGTTGAAAAAGTCACAAAAATTCATGCCGACTTAGTTGAAGGTTATCGCCGCGATTTCGGTAAGTACGCGGGCAAGGTCGATGCCACACTGATTGAATCGGTGTTTAATAGCATTCCTGCGCAGTTATCACTTGTCAGCGATGAGTCGGTTAAACGCTTTAAATTTAAGCATGTGCATGAGCGTAAATCTCGTTATAGCGATTTTGAAACCGCGATCCATTGGCTTAACTGCTGCCGCTTAGCTTTGCCAAACTACCCTATTGAAGGATTGCCGAAGTCTCCGTTGGCGGCCTATAAAAAAGACAATATGGTTAAACTATTTCTGTTTGATGTGGGCCTGCTCAATCATATGCTGGGCAGCAGTTATAAAGAGATTAAGCAACAAAGCTATGAATACAAAGGTTATGTAGCAGAAAACTTTGTGCAACAAGAGCTCACAGCGATTGGCGTTGACCCAAGCTATTCATGGAATGACGCCCGCGCCGAAATCGAATTTATTTTGGCGACCGATGAAGGCGATATCATCCCTGTAGAAGTCAAAAGTGGTAAACGTACAAGAGCAAAATCGTTGGCATCCTACGTTAAAAAATGTGCACCCAGTAAAACCTTTAAGTTAACGGGTACACAAGGCTCTACAGCATTAGAAAAAACTAATATCGTGATGCCTTTGTATTTCACGCAGTATTTACCTCAGAGATGGTAGAGACGCGTTGCTTAGCCCTAATGTCTACGCTCAGTTTTATCGCCCTTGGATGCCATAGTATCCATATTGAGATTGACTCGATTAAAATAGAAAAAATAATGTCTAGTTCAGACTGGGTGGATTTTTTTGACTCATTGCTATCGCGTAGAACCAGTAAAAATAGCAAATCTATATTGATGGAGATCATGCTCGATTAGGTCTTTCAAAACTGCTATGTTTTAACATTAAGATAAGCAAAAAATCGGCACTGTTTTTTCAATTTCTAGCCACTAAGATTTAGTAAATCAGGGGAGTTTTGGTGGACAATCAGTAGTTTTTGAGCGGTTTATTCTCAATAAGCTATTGAGTTTATTAGGGTCTGGTCGCTACTCAGTGAATAGGTCTAAAACAACGAATAATTTGTCAGGATAAATTCATCGCGAACGAAGGAGTCTAGAGGGTGAGTGTCAGTGGAATATTTCTCCAAAAATCCAAGAATGTCTTAAAAGCCCCGTATTTTCCAGTAAATAAAAGGGCTTTATATTATAGGCTATAGTTGATTTTTAAGAATATTTACGACATTGCTGATCCTTGATATAGCGGATAAAACTAAATAGGTTTTCAGCGTTACTTTTGGAATAGAAGCACTGTAAAGGAGAAGGAACGACTAACTGTACCTCCGAGTCTATCATCTCAGTAAGTTGGTACTCAGAGATGCCCGGCTGAAGGGTTAATAGGTGCTTCGGTGAAATACGCTGGGCTTCGTTTAGGATCTGTCTCCAGCGATCCTTGCATGACGTTTTGACGCCTAGCATGTGCAGGTGTGACGAAGGGAAGTCACTATCATGATAAGCTGCGCTACCCGGGAAAAGAAAATCTGGCTTTGAGCGGTTCTCGGTCCTAGCTCCTCGTTCAAATTGCAAGCCATTCTTACCGAAAAGCCATTCTAGGTGATTCTCAAGTGCGTGGCCCGCTCTGGATTTTCTGCGATTTTGTACACTTAATGAAAAGCTAATAAAGTCATCAACATCCTCTGACCACCCTGCGGCGTGTTCCACTAGGTGCTCACTGACAATGTGACGTTCCAGCTGTTTAAAGAGGATTTCTTCACGTTCAATTAAGGCCATGAGAGTAGTATCAGGCTCAACTACTGGATCAATATCATTGTCAAGAGTTTCTAGCGCCAGCGAAGATAGCTCTCGCGTAGTTGGGAATTTCAGTCCGAATCTATTGAGAAGCAGTTCTGTCCAGTCGTCGTTTGTCCCCACTGCATTTACCGGTATTCCAGCCTCTTCAGCGATGTAATTGAAAAGAGAGGTCGGAAATTCGATATCGTTTGGGTCTACGATATCTAAAAGCTCTCCGGGTTCTTCATAAATACCGAAAAGCCAGAGCAGCTCCATCCGCAGATTGCTTTCTTTTGGAACAACAACCAAGAGGAGCGAAGCATCAGGCCGATGCGCATAAATGAGCGTGTCACCAGCAGACGCTGATTTCAAAGGCTCATTACTGCTCCTATAGTACAGCCGAAACTCTGCACTGCGGCTTGGGTTTTTTTCACGAGAATCATACCAAGTGAGCTGCCCATCCTGAGAAAGACGATCTACTTCATCATCAGCAAGATAGATGCAAGTAGTTTTAATATCTCGTCTATCATTTCCTAAAATTTCACGGAGCCTCTGAACCCCTTGAAGCTCGTGCTGATTAGACTTCCTGGGGTTTATCTCAACTTCACTCAAAAGTTTTACTGCAATACCAGTGAAGTGATTAGATAGCTTTTCCATACTTAAACGATTCCCCGATAACCAATGCGCAAAATATCCATAAAAAACGATTAGAGCGCAAGAGGCATTTCGAATTGCTTCCGATCCTTCTTGGTTTTGATAAGTCTACTTTTAGATGCAGCCAGAATCCTCGGTTTCATCAAATGCGCCACAGCTTCAAAAACCGGAACAACTACGGAATTACCAAACTGACGATATGCCTGAGTATCAGACACGGGTATAACGAATTTGCTTTCACCTGGTTTATCAAAGCCCATCAACCTAGCGCACTCTTGCGGAGTCAGCCTTCTTGGTCGATGCTTTTGGTTGTGCTCACAGTAAAAGTCCATCGAATCATCAAACCCACGGTCAACTAGGATTTCTGACCCATCCTTGTGGTAGCGAGCGGACAGAGTGCGGGCCACATCATTTGGGCGAGTCAAACCAAAGCCAAATCCGTTCCCTTTTTCTCGATGCTTCTGCGCGTACTTATACAGATATTCCCATAACTTCGGGGTCAGGATGTACTTATCGTCTACCTGCTCATCCAGAATATCACCAAAGGAAGGACGCTCCTTCGGATACATTTTTTCAATGTCTTTTAGAGTGAACCCTTTGTGAACATTGAGGTCGCGACGGAAACCGACTAGAACAATTCTTTCTCGGTGCTGAGGAGTGAAGTGCCTTGCGTCTATTATTTTTGGGTCTTGGCTCTTTGGCGCATTAACATCTGCAACGTCATAGCCTAATTCGTCCAAGGTCTCACAGATTACTCTGAAGGTGTTACCTTTGTCGTGACTCTTGAGATTTTTGACATTTTCCAACAGGAATGCCGCGGGTTTCTTTGCTGCCAGAATACGGGCAACATCAAAAAACAAGGTTCCTTGTGCATCACACTCAAAACCGTGTTTCCGTCCAAGAGAGTTTTTCTTTGACACGCCTGCTAAGGAGAATGGTTGACACGGAAAACCTGCTAGCAAAACTTCATGGTCAGGAATTTGCTGATCAATATGTTTGTAGGCTGTATCTTCGTCTATCTTCAGATCAGAACTTAGAGTTACTTCTCGAATGTCTTCGTTAAACCGGTGCCTCAAGGGGTCACAGTAGTAATTTGCCTTGTAAGTGCGAACGGCATACTTGTTCCACTCGGAGGTGAATACGCATTCGCCACCAATTGCCTCAAAACCCTTCCTTATACCGCCGATTCCTGCAAACAAATCGATGAATCGAAAGGTCGGTTCGAGATTGTTGGATTTGGGTGCAGGTAACATTGAGATCATGCGTTGATAGGCAGCATGAGTCACCCTTGGTTCAGCTTTCCCCTTTGCCCAGCGGTTGATAGTCTCTCGACACCAAAACCCCTTATCGACCTCAGCGAGCGCTCCAGCGATGGCCCTCTGATCGTATATTTCTAGTAGCTTCTTTAGCAGAGCTTCCTCACTGAGCCCCTCATATGGTGACGATGATGTACTTACTGGGCCGGGAACAGCGCCTAAGTCAGCGTTGTTATTAATATCGATAAGAAGAGCCATGAGATCCTCTGGGTCAAACCTGTGACGAGATGACACGATTCTATCCCAGTAGATAGGAGGCTCGCGATGTTTTTTACTGCTTAATTGGATTTTGGTCACAATCCGATTCATGACAGGTCGATCATGAATCCCAAGTAACCACCGAGATTCTTCACGATTTGACTGCGCTTCTTGCTCTTGCTCTTGCGCCCAGTGCCCTAGGCGCCATAGAGAAGCGCTGCATTGTCTTGTTTGCGCTGATCCAATGCCTTAGCAATTGCAGATACGGTCGTTGTATTGACCCCTTGTTGCCGGGCGAGATGAGTGAACTGGCTGATTGCTTCTGCGACTTCTTCAATGACTTGCTTGGCCGCATTCCAGTTGGAAAATCCGGCACTGGTGGCCAGCTTCTGCACTATCTTCAGCGGCGGCGCTTTGCCATACCCGCCAAAGGCAGTGGCATGTTCGTTGAATGGATGTGGGCTGTAAGTAACATCGTAAAAAGGTGCAGGATTCCATTGACCGTCATCCGCTTGCAAAAACGCCCAGTTTTTACTGTGGTCGTCTTGATTAGATGACAGCAGGTTAAAAACGGCACGGCGAAATTGCAGTTGTCCAGCCGCTGGAGATTTACATAGTTGACGGCTTGCTTTGATTAGATCTATGTAATCTAAACTTGGCGTGCGAAAGTCCGCATCCAAAAGCCCGCAGGCGCTGTGCATATGCAGGCGACCTGAACGGCGATTGCCGCTTAAATTGGTCTGTTGACTGACATAATCAAAACGCTTAAGCGCCAACCAGGCAGACGCACCGCTTGTAGGTGGTGCTTCAATGAGTTGCCATTGTGGCGGTTGACACTTAGCAAGTGCTGCCATTTGCAAATAAACCGCCTCACACAAGCCTTCTTCATGCCCGAGCGCTAGATTCTTCGAGGTAAATTTAATCAGCCAAGCCTCATCTCCAGGCTGAGCAAAGGTTCGACAATGCTGAGTTTCGCCAGCAGGCATATAAATCTGTGCTTTTGGCCTTGCCCCACCCGAACTACCACCCGCGACTAATGCCGCCAGCACCTGCTGAGTATTCCCATCTGATTCATCGTGATTGTCATCCATATAATCTGACATTGAAGCATCGAACAGCCTTTGTGCCTCTAAGCCTAAAATAGCTAAATCAATGTCAGCGTTCGTCGTGGCTGAAAACTCAGATATGGGAGAAAAAGACAACGCTCCCATGCCTTTATCACCGACAAAGGCCAGCCGGTCCATCGCTGTTAGTTGATTGGGTAACACGCCTTGCTGTCGGAAAATACGATCCTGTAACAGCATTCCCCAGCCATCGGGCAAGCAATCCCCAAAGACGCCATGTACTCCTTGATGGGGCGCTTTAGGTGCGGCTTGAACTTGTGTGCTCGCTTGCAAAGTAAAAGGCGATAAGTTGCCAAATTGTTGCAAATAGCCGTCTGCATACTGAAAAAAAACGCCTTGCCGGTTCTGCGCCAAGACGCCGACTGCGACCTGCTCACCTGAACTTAACGTGCGGGTTACGGTGAGTTTTCGTATGGGTTTAAAACTCATCTTTTAGGACTTCATCAATACTAGAGGGCATGGTGACGCGCTGTTCATCCGGTTGCGTAAGCTGATACAACCTATCCAATGAGTCGAGGGTCTGCCACAGCAATAGCAACTGGCGAAATGATATTTGTCCAGTCAGCTCAAACTTTTTAATGGTGGCCGCAGGTACGCAGCTGCGCTCTGCCAGTGCAGTGCGTGACAGCTTTGCTTGCTTTCGTAGCTTTCGCAAATACGCAGCATAGGCTTGGCTAACGTCGCTATCATCAAGCAGGGAAAAGTTCATTTATAAGCACTCTTTGGATACAGCTGTGTCTGTTTTTGGGCTATAAAGCCATATTTGGGTACTACTATATCCATTTGATAGAAAGAATCACAATGCCTTGGTAACCGCCAGTGCTGATCGGTTTAGGGAGGCGGGTGTTGATAGATGATTTCTTTGCGATAGCGTCTTGAGTTTGTTTGGGGATAAGTCACTATTCAATGAGCAGACCAAACACCTCACAAGTAATAAGACATGACCATGACTCAAGTAACATCTACTTCCGCAACCGAGCCCGCCCAAGTATGGGATGTGTTTGTCAGGCTGTTTCACTGGCTACTGGTGGCCTGCATCGGCTTTGGCTGGTGGTCGGGCGAGCAAGGCGGTGAATGGATGGAATGGCATATGCGCAGCGGCTACACCGTGTTGGGGCTGGTGTTGTTCCGCTTATTGTGGGGCTTTGCTGGCACACCGTTCGCGCGCTTTCGCCAGTTTGTGCGCAGCCCCATAGCGGTGTGGCGCTACGCCAGCGACTTGGTTCGCAATCGGGCTTCTGTGTATCACGGTCATAACCCACTGGGCGGTTGGATGGTGGTGGCTTTGCTGCTGCTGTGCGCCGCGCAAGCGGGCACCGGCTTATTTGCCAATGATGAGATTTTTACCGAAGGGCCGCTGGTGCATTTGATCAGCTATGACCTCAGTGTTGAGATCACCCGCTGGCATGAAACTTTGTTCGATCTGCTGCTGGTGGCCATTGCTCTGCATTTGGCCGGTGTGCTGTTGCATCAGCTGGGTAAGCGTGAGCCGCTACTGCAAGCCATGTTGCACGGCCGCAAGCCCGGCGCTAAGGCCGACCGCACAGTGTCACGTGTGTGGCTGCGCGGTTTGGTGGCCATAGCGGCGGCGGCGTTCAGTGTCTGGGCCTTGCTCAGTCTTTGAACTTGTCGTGGCAGGATTTGCAGGTGCGGGCCACTTTGATAAAGGCCGGTTTAATCTCGTCCATGTTGCCGCTGGCAGCGGCTTGCTCTAGTGCCGCGGTATTGTCTTGGAACTGGCTCATGGTGTCGGCAAAGGTTTGCCAGTCGTCTTCGATGCTAGGCAAGGCAGACGTAGCACTGGCATAAGTGCCAGGCCGAAAGCCTTCCAGTGGCATTTTGCTGAGCGCTGCTAGGTTGGTGGCGCGGCGGCTGAACTCAGTGGCGTCGTAATCAATTTTGCCTTTGACCATGTCGCCCATGGGGCCAAACTGCCATTTCACCGCTTTGAAAATGCCCTTACGGTATTCCACCGCTTCAAATGGTTTGATATCGGCGACGGCAGCGACGCTGCTAGCGGCTAGGGCAGCAGCTAGGGTCAGTTTAATCATTTTGTTCACGGTTGCTTCCTCTCAACGGTTCTCTGCGAAGTGCTTGGCGGCTTCTGGCCAACCAAGCTGAGGCAGTTTATAGAGTCTGCTGTTAACAGGGCAACGCACTTACCCTCCTTGACAGTTGGCGAAGCTCTAAAAGGCAAGTTCAATGCTTGGGTGTGACAATGCGCAGCTCTCGCGCATACACCAGTTCGCAGGCGCCATCGCCGGTGTCGTTGCGCGTTAGTGAGCTCACCCAGCGCCAACCATTGCTGCCATCGGCACGCACCAGATGGCCACGAATTTCAACCACGTCACCTGTGCGCACATCAGCCAGATCATCGGCCACCCAGTCATTGGCTGGGATGATGTGCATATTGGCGCTGGAGGTTTCAATTTGCCGACGCGGTGCGGGTAATTGCTCTGTGCGCCAGCGATACCAGCGACCGCTTTGGCTAATTTCTAACGCATCAATGACTTGGCTATCTGACATCACCCCCCAGCCTAACGCTAGATCAGTTTTAACCAGTTCAGATTCGCTGTCGAAGTAATAGTTTTCACGCGCTAATACCCGTGCAGTGATGTCAAAGTCGGCCAGTGGTGTGAGCTGAAAATCGCCATGGGGAAATGCTGCTGTGCTGCTTGGCGGCGTTTGCAGCGGCGCCTCAGGTGCCAGTTGCCCAGGCGGGTGGGTGCGTTCGGCGGCTGGCCACAGCCACCAAAGAGCAACGGGGAGTAATATCCACCATACTTTCATTGTCTTCTCCGTGAGCTTTGCCAGCGGCTTTTATATACTGGCGCGCTTTTAACCCCTGTGAGCAATCCCAGCGAGATCATCATGATTGGAACCCTGTATGTCTTTTCTGCGCCGTCTGGCGCTGGCAAAACCAGCTTGGTCAAAGCCCTGTTGGAACGTACGCCACACATTGGTGTATCGGTATCTCATACCACTCGTGCCGCACGGCCCGGTGAGGTGGATGGCCAAGACTATCACTTTGTCAGCAAAGCCGAGTTTGAGCAGTTGATTGGCGACGGGGCCTTTTTGGAGCACGCCCAAGTCTTTGATAACTACTATGGCACTTCTCAGCGTTGGGTCGAAAGCGAGTTGGCCGCCGGTCGTGACGTCATTCTCGAAATCGACTGGCAAGGTGCACAACAGGTGCGCCATTTAATGCCGCAAACCGTCAGCGTCTTTATCGCGCCCCCCTCTATTGCTGCCTTACGCGAGCGCTTGGGCAATCGCGGGCAAGATGACGAAGACACCATTGCCCGCCGCATGCGCGACGCTCGCAGCGAAATGAGCCATTACGGCGAATATGACTATTTGATCGTTAACGATGAGTTCGACAATGCCCTAGAAGAGCTGCAAGCCATTGTTATTGCCCGTCGTCATCGGCTGGAGGCCCAGCAAGAGCGCCACGCAGCGACCTTGCAGGCATTGTTAAACGACTAATTGAAAGCACCGGATCAGCGGCTGAGCTGGGTTTGCGCTCGGGTTGCGACAGCCGCCCCAGCATTGAACATTATGTAATCAAAAGGCTTTCTTTCAGACCGATTTCAGATAAACTAGAAGGTCCCTTCGAATTTGATTAAATCACAGGATTTTTATGGCCCGCGTTACTGTTGAAGATTGCTTGAACAACGTAGACAACCGCTTTGAACTGATCATGCTGGCCACCAAGCGTGCCCGCCAAATCGCCGTTCAGGGTGCTGAGCCTTTGGTACCGGTGGAAAACGACAAGCCGACCGTATTGGCCCTGCGCGAAATCGCTGAAGATCTGGTAACGCCAGCCAGCATGGCGGCGCATGAAGAAGCAGAGCGTCAACAAGCGCTCTAAGGCGGTCGCTCCTTGCCCACCATTGATGCCCTAGCGGAACGACTGACCCAATATCTGACACCGGCTCAGATCAAACAGGTCAGTCGTGCCTACTATTACGCCGAACAGGCGCACGAAGGGCAACGTCGCCGCAGTGGCGAACCCTACATTATTCACCCGCTGGCGGTGGCCAATATTCTGGCCAATATGCATCTCGACCATCAAAGTCTGATGGCGGCGATGCTGCACGATGTGATTGAAGACACGGGCATACCCAAACAGGCCTTGGCCACGCAATTTGGTGATGTGGTCACTGAGCTGGTCGATGGCGTTTCAAAGCTGACGCATATTCACTTCGAAAACAAAGAGCAACAGCAGGCCGAAAACTTCCAGAAGATGGCCATGGCGATGGCCAAAGACATTCGCGTCATTTTGGTGAAGCTCGCTGACCGCTTGCACAATTTGCGCACCCTAGGCTCTTTACGGCCAGAAAAGCGCCGTCGCATTGCCCGCGAGACTCTGGATATTTATGCCCCGATTGCTAATCGACTGGGCTTGAACGATGTCCGCATAGAGATGGAAGAGTTGTGTTTCGAAGCCATTTATCCGATGCGCTCGAACATGATTCGCAAGGCGGTTAAAACCGCTCGCGGCCATCGCAAAGAAATGGTCGATACCATCTCTGGCGCCATTCGCAACCGCTTAACTGAAGCTGGGGTGCAAGCTCGTATCGTCGGGCGTGAAAAGCATCTGTACAGCATTTACTGCAAGATGCGTGACCAGCGCAAACCGCTGGCCGACATCATGGATGTGTACGGATTTCGCCTGATTGCTCAATCTGTTGACGATTGCTATCGCCTGTTAGGCATTATGCACTCGCTGTATAAACCAATCCCTGGGCGCTTCAAAGACTACATTGCCATTCCCAAAGCCAATGGCTATCAGTCGTTGCATACCACGCTGATTGGCATTGCCGGCTTACCGGTGGAAATCCAGATTCGCACCGAAGAAATGGACGCCATGGCTAACCATGGTATCGCCGCCCATTGGCTGTATAAATCCGATGTCGATCCGGCCAATGGCAGTCAACGCGCTCGCCAGTGGGTGCAAAACCTGCTGGAGCTGCAAAAGAGCGCCGGCAGCCCGATTGAGTTTGTCGAGCACGTTAAAGTTGATTTGTTCCCTGACGAAATTTACGTCTTTACGCCCAAAGGCAAGATTCTCGCCCTGCCCGAAGGCTCCACCCCCATCGACTTTGCCTACGCCGTGCATACCGATGTTGGCAATCGCTGCATTGCCTGCCGCATCAATCGCCAATTAGCGCCGTTGAGCGCCAAGTTACAAAATGGCCAAACGGTGCAAATCGTGACGGCCCCGAATTCGCAGCCCAATCCGGCTTGGCTCAACTTTGTGGTCACTGGCAAAGCGCGCTCCAATATTCGCAGTTACCTGAAGAACCAGCGTCGCAGTGAATCCGTTGCGTTGGGTGAGCGCCTGTTGAATAAGGCCTTGAGTGGCCTAGGCAAAACTCTGCAGGACATCGACCAAGGGCACATTGAGCAAGTGCTGCGCGAAACCGAGATGGCCAGCCTAGAAGACTTGCTGGAAGACATTGGCGCCGGTAATCGCATGGCGCCTTTAATGGCGCGACGCTTGCTGGTAGCCCACCGCGACTCCGATGTTGACTTAGATGCCTACGAGCAATCGCCGTTGGCGATCAAAGGCACTGAGGGGCTGATGGTCAGCTTTGCCAAATGCTGCAGCCCGATTCCAGGTGATCCGATTGTCGGCCATGCCAGCTCTGGACGCGGCTTGGTGATTCACACTGAACACTGCAAAAACGTCGAAGAGTATCGCGACAACCCAGAAAAATGCGTCATCCTCAGCTGGGATAAAGACATCGACACCGAGTTTTCCGTCAACCTTAAGGTCTACATGGAGAACCGTCGCGGTGCCGTCGTTGAGCTGGCCGCCGCCGTCAATCAGGCCGATGCCAGCCTCGATAGCTTCTCCGTTCAGGAGCGCGATGCTCGCTTGAGCGTTGCCCGCATGACCATCAGCATTCAAGGCCGCAAGCATTTGGCGCGTGCGATTCGTCGCTTACGTCATGTGCATGGTGTCACCAAAATCGTCCGCACCCGCAACTAATTTTGCCTAGTGCCAGCAAGTCGGCATAATGACCGCCCCCGAGACGACGGACAACCGAGCGTATGAGTGTTTTCCTGTTATTCCTAGCCGTGGGCGCTGCAGCCGGGTTGCTCGCTGGTTTGTTCGGTATTGGTGGCGGCATGGTGATTGTGCCGGTGCTGGTATTGACCTTTGAAGCCCAAGGCGTCGGTGCGGATGTGCTGACTCATATGGCCATCGCCACTTCCCTTGCCACCATTGTTTTTACCTCCATTAGTTCGGTGCTAGAACACCATCGCAATGGCGCTGTGCGTTGGCCGCTGGTGGCGCGCCTGAGCATTGGCATTGTCGCCGGCACGGCGCTGGGTGTGGCACTGATAACCCAAGTGCCTGGCCCAGTATTGCAAAACATCATTGGTGTATTTGCCCTGCTGCTGGCCGCCAAGATGTTCTTTGATTTGACCCCTGGCCGTGATGGCCATGTGCCAAGAGATGGTGCCTTGGTCGGTGCTGGCGGGCTGATTGGTTTTGGCTCCTCTTGGTTTGGCATTGGCGGCGGTACCTTTACCGTGCCCTACCTGACTTGGATGCAAATCCCCATGCGTCAGGCCGTTGCCAGCTCTGCCGCCTGTGGCTTGCCGATTGCCATCACGGGCGCGCTCAGCAATGTCTGGGCTGGCTGGCAGGCCAGTGGTTTGCCCGCTTGGAGTACCGGTTTTCTGTACTGGCCGGCCATCATTGGCATTGTGCTGACCAGTGTGCCGATGGCAAAAGTAGGCGCACGACTGGCGCATCGCCTTGACCAGAACAAGCTGAAAAAAGCCTTCGCCCTGTTGCTGTGCGTGGTCGGGCTGCGCTTTTTGCTGAGTTGAACCACAGGCACATAAATGCGCTCTGAACCTTCACATTTACCACCGATACTGCTGACTGAACTGATCGGACAAGGAAGCATGCATGTTGAAATACCCTGATATTGACCCAGTGGCCATCGCCATTGGTCCGTTGCAGATTCACTGGTACGGACTGATGTATCTGCTTGCGTTTGGTACAGCTTGGGGACTGGCTAACTATCGCGCGCGCCAAGCGAACTCCGGCTGGACCAGCGAACAAGTGTCTGACCTGATCTTTTTCGGCGCCATGGGCGTGATTCTTGGTGGCCGCTTTGGCTATGTGATGTTTTATAACTTTTCGCAGTTTCTTGACGACCCGCTGTGGCTATTGCGGGTGTGGGAAGGCGGCATGTCTTTTCACGGTGGCTTATTGGGCGTATTGCTGGCCGTGGCTTGGTTTGGTCGTAAGTATCAGAAGAACTTTTTCGATGTCGGTGACTTTGTTGCCCCCTTGGTGCCGGTGGGTTTGATGTTTGGTCGCATCGGCAACTTTATTGGGGGGGAGCTGTGGGGGCGTGCAGCAGACCCGCAAGCCGTGCCGTGGGCCATGGTGTTCCCGCGTGCAGACGACCTCGCTCGCCATCCTTCTCAGTTGTACCAAGCCGGGCTTGAAGGCTTGCTGCTGTTTATAGTGCTGTGGTGGTACTCCAGCCGTCCAAGGCCGCGCATGGCCGTGGGCGCTGCATTTTTGCTCGGCTATGGGATTTTCCGTACCATTGCCGAATTCTTCCGTGAGCCCGATGCCCACATCGGCTTCGATCTGTTTGGTTGGATGAGTCGCGGTCAATTACTGAGCTTGCCGATGATCATAGCCGGCTTGCTGTTATTGGCTTGGGCTTATCGCCGTCGTCACCAGAGTATTTAGTCATGCAACAGTACCTAGATTTGATGCGCCATGTGCGCGAACACGGTGTTTTCAAAGAGGACCGTACCGGCACCGGCACCTACAGCTGCTTTGGCTATCAGATGCGGTTTGATTTAAGCGCGGGCTTTCCGCTGGTGACCACCAAAAAACTGCACCTGCGCTCCATCATCCATGAACTGCTGTGGTTTTTAAGCGGCGAAACCAACATCGCTTATCTGAAAGAAAACGGCGTATCGATTTGGGATGAATGGGCCGATGCCGATGGCAACTTAGGGCCTGTGTATGGCTCGCAGTGGCGCAGCTGGCCAGCGGCTGATGGCCGCCAGATAGATCAGATCAGCCAGCTGATGGAGCAAATCCGCAACAACCCGGATTCTCGTCGCTTGATCGTGAATGCTTGGAATGTCGGCGAAATCGACAACATGGCGTTGCCGCCGTGTCATGCCATGTTTCAGTTCTATGTTGCTGACGGCAAGTTATCGTGCCAGCTGTATCAGCGCAGCGCGGATATTTTCTTGGGTGTGCCGTTTAACATCGCCAGCTATGCCTTGCTGGTACACATGGTGGCGCAGCAATGCGACTTGCAAGTGGGTGACTTTGTTTGGACCGGCGGCGATGTGCACTTGTACGCCAACCATCTGGAGCAGGCCGATTTACAGCTCACCCGCGAGCCGCTGCCATTGCCAACGCTAGTGATCCAGCGTCGGCCTGAGTCCATTTTTGATTATCAGTTTGATGACTTTGTGATTGAGGGCTACCAAAGTCACCCACACATCAAGGCACCGGTGGCGGTCTGACCTGCCAATCCTCCCGTTGAACTAGGTGTAAAGTCTGAGCTACCCGCGGCTGGCTATACTTCGGTAGAACCAGTTTCGCGGTAGCAGCTTATGACCACTCAAGCGAACCCCGTCCCACAAGCACACGCTGGGCTGTATTGCTTGGCCTTGGATGACGGTGCATTGCCGTTTTGGCAGCAGTGCTCGCGAGGGGATGCACAGCTGATCGCTTGCGATAGCTTCGCCCACCTCAGCAGCGCTTGGCTGGACGACCAAAGCAACGCTCTTGCCCTAGCCGCGCAACGCTACGATCAGCGCCTGCGTGATTTGCTGGAGCGTTTGCAGTTAACCCTACCCGAAGCACCGGTACTGGTGCTACTGCAAGAGCCCTGCGGCGCTAACGTCGCCATTGAGCTCATCGACCTAGGTGTGCAAGAAGTGGTGGTCTCACCCGATACCGGCTGGCAACTGGATGAATCTCTAGCGTTGGCTAACGCCCGCAAACAGCATGAGTTACAGCTACAACGCAGCTCCCACTACGACAGCCTCACTGGGCTGGCTAATCGCACCTTGTTTCAAGATCGTCTCGATTACAGCCTGGCCCAGTGTCAGCGCCGCCAGCGGGGCTTGGTATTGCTGTTTATCGACCTTGATCGCTTTCGCATCGTGAATGAAATTCTGGGCCACGACGGCGGCGATCAGGTGCTGCAAATTGTCGCCCAGCGCTTGCAGCAGTGCGTGCGTCGAGCCGACACCTTAGCGCGCCTGGCTGGCAACAGCTTTGCCGTGCTACTGGATAACATTAACAGTGCTGATATCGCCCGCTTAGTGGCAGACAAGCTGCGCAGCCGCATTCACCTACCGATTGAACTGGGCGATGAAGAAGTCTTCGTCAGTGCCAGCATTGGCATGGAACTGGCCAATCGGGTTGGCTTTGATGCCGGCCAGTTGGTGCGCCGAGCGGAGCTGGCCTTGCACCAAGCAAAGCAACAAGGCCGCCAGCGCAGCCAATTGTATGAAGAGCAGCCCTCTCCCATCGCCAGCGTCAGAGCCGGGTTAGAAAGCTCTCTGCACCACGCGCTGGAGCGTGATGAACTGTATTTGGTGTATCAACCCCAAGTACAAGTCGAAAATCGCCATTTCGCTGGCGTCGAAGCCCTAATGCGGTGGCAGCACGCTACCTTGGGTACGGTACCGCCGGCGGTGTTTATCCCTGTTTTAGAAGACACCGGCCTGATCGAACCCTTTGGCGAGTGGGCTATTCGCCGCGCCTGTCAGCAATACCAAAGCTGGCTGGAGCAAGGCGCCGTGCCCGCCAATAGCAAAGTATCGGTGAACTTATCACCGCGTCAGTTTCGCCAAGACAACCTAGAAGCCATCATTGGCGAAGCGCTAGAAGAAAGCGGTTTGCCAGCGGCCAACCTGACCTTAGAAATAACCGAAAGCATGCTTATGAGCAGCGTCGAACAAAATGCCGAGCTGTTGTCGCGTTTGCGCCAACTGGGCATTGGCATCGCCATCGACGATTTTGGCACCGGCTACTCCTCGTTGGCTTACTTAAAAAACCTGCCCATCGACGTGCTGAAAATCGACCGTATGTTTGTAAAAGACATTGTTGATAATGCCGACGACGCCGCCATCGCTCACTCGATCATCAACCTGGCCCACAATTTAGGGCTGAAGGTGGTTGCCGAAGGTGTTGAAGATGTGGAGGTGCTGGAGATTCTACATTTGCTAGGCTGCGATCTGTATCAGGGGTATTACTTCTCACGCCCAGCCAGTGCCGCGGATATTCCCGGTTTGGTAGCACGCTGCCGCTAACGCTATCATAGCGGCCCACTTATCACTGCTGAGAGTCTCTGTGTCACTTGCCCTGATTGTCGCCAAAGCCCGTAATCGCACCATCGGCCGCAATAACAACTTGCCTTGGTATTTGCCGAATGACCTCAAGTATTTCAAACAGGTCACACTGGGCAAGCCCATCATCATGGGCCGTAAAACCTACGACAGCATCGGCAAGCCGCTGCCCG
Organism: Bacterioplanes sanyensis; assembly: GCF_014652515.1. Classification (GTDB taxonomy): domain Bacteria; phylum Pseudomonadota; class Gammaproteobacteria; order Pseudomonadales; family Oceanobacteraceae; genus Bacterioplanes; species Bacterioplanes sanyensis. The sequence continues at coordinate 39,402 of NZ_BMYY01000008.1, forward strand.
GCCGCACCAACATTGTGATTACCCGCCAAGCCGACTATCAACCGGCCAACGCCAACGACAGCGTGCGTGTCGTCAGCAGCTTAGAAGCTGCACGCGACCTGGCGGAGCAGATATTGCTGATCAATGGCCAAGACGAAGCCATGATCATTGGCGGTGCCGAGATTTACGCTCTGGCGCTGCCCTTGGTAGACCGCATGTACATTACCGAAGTGCACGCTGACGTCGAAGGTGATGCCTTCTTTCCTGAATACAACGCCGAGGAGTGGCAGGACGTCGCCCGCGAAGATTTTAGCGCCGAAGGCCCCAACCCTTACGATTACAGCTTTGTGGTGTATCAGCGGCGTTGAACCCGTAGCCCAATGCTTACTCTAAGCCTCCTTTAGGGAGGTACGGGTGCGACTGGCAGTATGTGGATCACTTCTGGTGCATCTGGTCATCTTCCTGCTTTGGCCGCAGTCAGCGGGCCACATTCGTGGTGGAGCGACAACGTTAAACTTAACGCTGCGCTCCTCACCCTCTGCTCCACCAGCCCGCTCCACCACCGCACCTCAAACGGCCAAACAACCCAGCACCCAAAAACTTCAGACTCCTGCTGGTAGTGCAGCAGAGCAGCCGACGCCTAGCGCATCCAAGGCAGGCCAACACAGCCAGCCACAAACGCCTGCACTGCAGTGGTCGCTGCCAACGCCACACAAGTGGTCATCTCCCCCTCCAGCACCAGTGCCTGACAGCGATATCTTTGACCCACGCTTGCGCCGCGCCCTGCAGCAGGTGCGTGATCAGCCGCCTGAAACTCAGTCGGCGACCGACGTCATTCAGCGCCGGCCATTGCCCGGCGCCAATCGCTCTTTTATACGCGTCGGCGATCATTGCTTTATTCATGAAGAAGCGGATGCGCTGGATGAAGACGATTTTCAGCGCTGGTCACCGCAAGATTGCTGAGCCTAGAGCGTCGGCGGGCGGCATCTTTGCCTCTGGTCGCCAGCCCAGAAGCAAGGTACAACAGCCACTTAAGCAAGGTATGAGGACAACATGGCATTTGCTCTAAAGGTATACGCTGGCAGCGAAGCGCTGGCGCACATACGCCAGCATGGCCTCAAGGCCGACGATATCGACATGGTGCTGGGCGCCTCAGGCGGCCCTAAGTGGCTCACGCTGGCGGCCATGGACCGCTACTGGCTGAGCGAATGGTTTGCGCAGCGACAACGACCGCTGCATTTGCTCGGTACGTCGGCCGGGGCTTGGCGCCTGGCCTGCTTTGCTCAGCAAGACCCACTGGCCGCTCATGCCCGTTTTCAAGAAGCCTACATCAGCCAACAGTATTCACCCGAACCCAGCGCCGCCGAAGTCGCTGCCGGCTGCCAGAACATTCTGAAGGAGGTGCTGGGCAGCCAGGGCGCGGCCGAGATCGCCAATCATGCCGTGATGCGCTATCACACCCTGGCCACACGCTGTCGTGGACTGGCCCGGTTTGATGCTAAGCCATTGCAAAGCCTGGGACTGCTGGCGGCGATGGGCGCTAACGCCATTGCTCGCAGCGCCATGCGCCCGTGGTTACAACGTACCCTGTTTCATCACCCAGAAGCGCCACCCATCAGTCACTTTCCACATTTGCCGGCACAGCGGGTGGTGCTAAATCAGCACAACTTGGAATCGGCCTTACTCGCTACCGGCGCGATTCCGTTGGTGATTGCGGGCGTTAAAGACATCCCAGGGGCACCGCGTGGCACCTATCGCGATGGCGGCATTACCGACTATCAATTTGATTTACCCGTGTGGCCACAGCATGGATTGGTGCTGTATCCGCATTATTTTGCGCGGGCACCCAAAGGGGGGTGGTTTGATAAGAAACTGCCTTGGCGGCGGGCGTCGGCAGTGCATTATCGGCGCACTGTGATGATCACGCCTTCATGGGAGTTTGCCGCCGAGCTCCCCGGTGGGGGCATTCCGGATTTGGATGACTTTTACCAGTACCCAGATTACGCCACTCGCCGTGGCCGCTGGCAAACAGCCCTGGACCAATGCCAGCGCTTGGCAGATGACTTGGCCACCATCGATCAGCAACAACGCTGGGCCGAGGTTGCCGAGCCACTGCCTTGGTAGGCGTTATTCGCTCGCAGCTTGCTGTTGTTGCTGCTGTTGCTGAGCGGCACGCTGCTGCATCACCTGCTGCATAATGGCTTGATATTGAGCTTGTGCTTGGTTCAGTTGCGCCAGTAATTGCTCACTGCTTTCGTCAACGGTCTTCATACCGTCGACCAGTGCTTTGCTGAGGGCATCACCGGCGGCCTGCACTTCTTCCATTTGCATGACCTCTTGCTGCGCCTGCTGCAGCGCCGTGCGTTGCTCGGTGTACTCTTTCTGCATCGCTTGACGCTGCTCTTCGGTCAGGCTTTCAGCCTTTTGCTGTGCTTCTTTAGCAATGTTTTCGAGCTTTTCCCGAGCTTCTTCAGCATTGACACCAAGCTCCGCCATTTTTTGCTCGACCATGTCGGCGAAGTCGTCTTGCTGTTTTTGTAGGTCTGGGTTTTCTTCCAGCGCTGTTTGCTGAATGCCCTGCAGTTTTTGACCCAGTTGCTGAATTTGACGCTGCAGCTGCTGCAGCGCCTGACCGGCGGTCATTTGCGGCTGTTGCTGCTGCGCCTGAGTGCTATCAGCGGCCGTTTCGCCTTCAGCAGCGAAAACAGGTGAAGTCAGTAAAGCGGCGGCTGCTAGGGCAGCCAGTGAAAGTGGGCGTATCGACATGAAAAGATCCTTGATCATTTTTCATCGACGGTAACAGACGCCCCCGGGGCGCTGTCAAACCCAAACCCCGGTTAGGGCCGGAAGCTGTGTTCCACTGTGACGCGTAACTCACCCCCGGCTGCTGGTGGTAACGAGTCGAAGGGTGCGGCAGCATCGACGGCTGACAGCACCGCCTGGTTTAGCTCACGGTGGGCACTGGCTTGCTGCAGGTTGGCATTGGCAAGGCTGCCATCTGCCGCCAAGGTTAGCTCGACGATCACATGCCCCTGCTTTTTCAGAATTTGCGCCGCTTTCGGATAGCGAATGCCCGCTTTTACGGCAGCGACGACACTTGCACGATAATCCTCCAGCGATACGCTGGGCTCACTGCTCTGCTCCGGGCCTAGGCTGCTGGGCCTTTGTGGTTGTGGATTTGGCAGTAGCGCTGTGTCCGCCAGTTGAAAGCGGTAACGCAGCAGTAGTGGCCAGGCATTACCTTGTAACTCATCGGGTATCGATACGTCTGCCGCCACCGCTTGCACCGCACGCTGCAGCTCACTGACCAGTAGCTTGTGGGCGTTGTTGTCAGCGATTTGCAACGTGGCAATGTCGCCACCGCGCTGCAAGGTCACACTGGCTTGTATCAGCCCTTCTTGCTCAAACTGACGCGCCCAGGCTGGGTAGGTCACTTCTTTATTGACTGCCTCCTGCAAGCGCCATTGCAGCAGCGCGGCATAGTAGCTTTGCTGTTGTTGCAGTTGTTCTGCGGTCGGCTGAGGCTTGGCCTTGCTCGCTGCAACTATCGGCGTGACAGGCTGGCTGTCAGGCTTGGCTGCCTGCGCCTGACGCTCGGCAGCTAGCCGTGCTTGGCGCTCCGCTTCTTCGCGCGCTTGACGTTCTGCGGCCAGGCGCGCCTGACGCTCGGCTTCAAGACGGGCTTTTTCTGCCTGTGCTTTGGCTTTGCGCTCCGCTTCCAACTGCGCTTGGCGCTCGGCCTCGCGGCGGCGGGCTTCTTCTGCTGCGCGTTGCTGTGCTAAGCGCTGCTGGCGCTCTTGCTGCAACCAACCTTCGTAAAGGCCGGTACGCTGTGGTGGAATTTGATGATCGGCTAATACTTGGCGCCACTGAGCGCTGCGCTCGTCTTTTACTTTGCCCAGCATGCGATCGCGAAACTCGCGTGACGGTGGCAAGGGGCCGATCCAAGTGTTCACTAAGAAGTTAAACAGTTCACTGCCCACGGCGGTTAGCGCAAGTTGCTGATTAAGATAGATGCGCGTATCACCGCCAGGCTGATAATCGATCACCAGCTCATCGCCTTTGACTAGGTCTTCACGCAGTAGCTGGGTGAGTTCCATCAGTGCTGTTTGCACGTCTTTGGCTTGGCTGAGATTTTCGTTGTTGATGGAGATGTTGTTTTGCCACATCTGCTGCCAACGTCGTGGCGACCAGCGATTAGCCACCACCACCAGACGCATGCGCTTGGCGGTGGTGGCACTGCGGATAAAGTCGGCATCGCTGCTGGTTTGTGACAAATACAAACCACCGACATACACGTCTTGAGTCAGACGCTGATAACTGGCACTGCCATTAAGAACAAGCTGGGCATAGCTGTTGGGAAGCCATAAGCCCAGCATCAGGGCAGCGCACAGTAATCGCGTCGTCATCTGTGTTCCTCTCTACTTAGCGCCCCCGCACTCGCGGGGGGAAGTGTCAATCCTCGATGGTGAACAGCACCGCTACGCTGGCATCCACAGCCGTGGACTTGATGTAGCCAATGGCACTTTCGTCGGCCGCAACGGCGGCTTTCATGGCCTCGGCATTATCGACGGTACGCGGCGGTTGTTGTTTGCCCGAGAAGATACGGCGTGACCAATAGGCATGCAACTGTGATGGCGTTTTACCAATCACTTCTTGCACGAATAGCTGGCGAGACGCATCGCCTTTGCCGAGGTCGTAGGGCGTGGCTTTGCTGCCGTCCGGAAACTGGCTGGCCTTACCCAGGTAAATGCGCTGGATCAAATCCTGCTCGACCCCGGTGTAAGTGTTTTGGTTTTTGACGTTAACGATTACCGCTACATCAGCCCATACAGAACTGGCCAGCGACATGGCCGCAGCCGCGGCGAGAGCTTGAATACGCTTCATCATCGGGCTCCTTAAAATACCAGTTGCAGGGCCATGCGGTAGAGATTACCGCTGGTACCAGGCTCGCCCTGGTTTTCCATTTCGTTGTGGTGGCTCGCTTCAAATTTGAAAGCGGTGGCCTCATCCAAGTCGTAACGCACGCCCAGGGTGTAGGTTTCATCTTCACCTTGCAGCTTCAGCGCTTCTTGAATATCACCAACATCGCCACTGTCTACCTGGTCTCTTGAGGTGGAGTAGGTAGCGTGCACGGTGGCTGGACCAAAGCGCTTAGCGACACTGGCCAACCAAGCGACGTTGTCTACATATAGGCCAGACTCGAACTCGATGATGGCGGTTTCAGCCATCGCGCTCCAGTTGCCGTTATCCCAGTTCACCGCCAAGTTGTAATAGTTGGCGTCTTTTTCGTCGAAGTTAAACGCTTCTTGGGTGCTTTTGCTTGAACCCGCGGTGAACACCGCCGCCGCCGTTTGCGCAACATCAATACGGCGCGCACCCGAGGCAGCCAGCTCGCCCAGTGCAACTTGCGGGTCTTGCCCCTGCAGGATGGCACCCAGAGTCGCCATATCGGCTTCACTGTCGAGGTTCATTTCAGTTTGCTGTGCACCGGCCCGGAAACCAAAGTTGCCTTTATAAAGGTTCAAGGTAATACCGGCGAAATTGTTCAGCTCAGACTCGTATTGTGCACCGAACAAGGTAATGGGCTTGTCGCGGCGACCATAGTTCAGCTGCAACTGACCATCAAAGGTATCGAAGCTGAAACGCTTGACTAAGTCGGCACCGTCGTAATCGGCAAACGGAATGCCGTATACGTCCCAGCTGGGGCGAACCCAGTTATAGGCGTAACCAACGTCGAGGAATTCGGAATAGTAGAAGAACGGAATACGCAGACGGCCAAAGCGGAAGTCAGTGCTGTCATTAATGGCATGACTAACAAACGCCAAGGAGGTTTTAACGGCAAAATCCTCCTCGCCACGCGCCGTCATTTGCACGGTCGCACTGGTGGCATCGCTGATACGCTTGCTCACCTGCAAGCCCATCATGGTATCGCGTTCAAAGAAGCGGGCATCATCGGCCTCATAAGACTCAATGGTGATGTCTTCTTCATCCAGATAATAGGCACCGATATTGACGAAGCCGTAGACGTTCAGGCTGTCGTCAGCCTGTACTGTTACGGCGCCTGTGCTCAGTGCGGCACAGGTAATGGCAGTGTACAAATGAGTTCGCATGCGATTCCTCCTTAGGCAGGAGGCGCGATTCTACCTAAGGATGCATGCGTATTTGGTCTTTTCCGACGAATATTCGTTATTTTTTGTTACTAACGTACGATTACTGGGAACTTTCCGCTGAGTGAGCGGTTATCCGCCCACATCCGCGCAGCTGGCCAGAGGTTGACGCCGGCGCCACCACATGGCTACCAGCGTGGCCGATACGAACATTAAAATGCTGTAAACACTGGGGGCAATCGACATTTCACTGCTTTGCAGCAACCCTGTGGTGATCAACAGCGCCAGTGTGCCATTTTGCAGCCCAACTTCTAGGCAAATGGTGCGCGCTTGCTCTTCGCGATGCAGCAACCAGTTGCCCAAGCCGTAGCCGAGGGCCATGGTCACCAAGTTGAGTAATATCGCGGATGGCCCTGCTTGCAGCAGAAAGTCCAGCAGCCGCGGGCCCAAATTAAAGCCAATGCTGATCACCAGCAGTATCAGCACCATCATAGAAAAGGCGCTAAGCCCTCTCTCTGCGCGCTCGGCAAAGGCGGGCCACTTAGCTCGCAGCGCCATGCCCAGCAATACGGGTAATACAGTAATGACGATGAGCTTGGCCCAAGTGCTCAAAAGCGGCAGCTCGAACGTCTTACTGCCATCACCATAAAAGCCAATGGCCCAAGCGCCCAGCAGCGGAATAGTAAAGGGGGTGATAAACCCCAGCACCGCCGTCAATGACACAGACAAACCGACATCACCACGGGCTAAGTAGGTATAAAGATTGGAGGTTACCCCGCCAGGGCACAGCGCCAGGATAAACAACCCGATGGCCAGCTCACCGCTTAAGCCGGTCAATGCGATCAGTGCCATGGCGACCAACGGTAAAATCAACAGCTGACAAGCAGCGCCTAGGAAAAAGCCTTTGGGTTCTTGTGCGACTCGGCGAAAATCAGCGGGCGTTAGGCTCATGCCAACGCCAGCCATAATCAAAATCAGCGCGATGGGCAGGCCGATCTGGGTTAATGCCTCAAACATGGTGATGTGCTCTTTATTATCGTTGTTAGCGGCAAACTACTGTATCCCGCTACCAGCGACAACTCCGGCGGGTAAAGGAATGTCTTTATAACGCGAAGAAGAACACCTTAGAGTTGCGCTGAAAGTTATACAGCTGGCGCCGTGCTGGCGGCAGAGCATCGACTTCGCCGGGGACAAAGCCCTGCTCCACAAACCAGTGAGCCGTGCGAGTGGTCAGCACAAACAAGCGCACAAAGCCGCGCCGTCTGGCTTCGTCCGCCACCTGCTGTAACAACCGCTGGCCACGCTGGCTGCCGCGGTAATCTGGATGCACAGCGACGCAAGCCAGTTCGGCATCGGTCTCAGAGTATGGGTGCAAGGCGGCACAAGCGGTAATCAAACCATCGCGCTCGATCACATAGAAACGCTGCAGTTCGGTTTCCAACAGCTCGCGCGAGCGCTTGACCAGGGTGCCGTCCTCTTCCAACGGCTGCAGTAATTTCAGAATGCCGCTGACATCCTCGGTGCGCGCTGGCCGTAACTGGTCATAAGGCTCACGGGTAATCATGGTGCCACCGCCTTCACGCGTGAACAGCTCCTGCAACAAGGCGCCGTTGACGTTGTGAGCGATCATGTGCACCCGCGGTACCCCTTGGCGAACGGCGCGAATGGCGGTCTGGCTGAGCTGCCGTCGCAGGGCTGGCAACTCATCTAGGCACTGTTCTAATTGCCGACAAGTCAGCTCACGTAACAGCTCGCCCTGTGGGTCACAAATGCCCTGATCGGCTGATAGCAAAATCAGCTTATCGGCGCGCAGACTCACCGCCGCATGCAAGGCGACGTCCTCGGCGGTGAGGTTGAACACATCCCCTGCCGGTGAATAGCCCGTTGACGACAGCAATACGATATTGCGCTGCTGCAGCAGATCGCGAATCGCCTGATGATCCACCCGCCGTACTTCACCGGTATGTTGGTAATCAACGCCATTCAAAACTCCCATCGGCTTGGCTGTGACAAAATTGCCGCTCACCACTCGAATGCCAGCGCCGTGCATAGGTGAATCAGGCAGGCCCAGTGACAAACGCGACTCGATGTCAGCTTTAACAATGCCGACCGCTGCTTTGACGGCTTCCAGCGCCTGAGAGTCGGTAATGCGCACACCGTTTTCGAAGCGGCTGCGAATATTCAGGCGCTGCAGCGCACGATCGATCTGGGGGCGAGCGCCATGCACCAGTACCAACCTAACACCAAAGCTATTGAGCAGGGCGAGATCATGCACCAAATCAGTAAAGTGCTCATCGGCTAGGGCATCGCCCTCCAGCATGATGACAAAGGTCTTATCGCGATGCGCATTGATGTAGGGTGAGGACTGGCGAAACCAGTGCACATAGGGTGGAATGGAGGAGTGTTCAGTCACAGAGAGCCCATTGCCGTCAATTTTCCCGTCATTGTTTTCCGTTGCGCGGTTTTGTGCAAATGCTTTTGCCGGTGGGCGAAATAGCCGCCATGGCCACGACGGGGCAAGAACTGGGCCCCTTTTGGCATTCCCAATAGCAGCATGGAGGCTTAACATAGCGCTATGACCACAGAAATCGAACTCAAACTTAGGCTGCAGCCAGAGCACTTAGCCACGCTGACCAGCTACCTCGACCAATATGCTCGGCGCCAGGATTGCCAACATCTGAGCAATCAATACTTCGATACCGCCGCCAGTGACCTGGCGCAGCAGCGCTGTGCTTTGCGTGTCCGCAAAATTAGCGACGGCAGCTATGAGCAAACCCTGAAAACTGCCGGCCAACTGCAGGATGGCATCCCCCATCGGCGCGAGTGGAACTGGCCCATTGACAGTGACCAGTTTGATCCAGCGCTGTTGCAGGATGATGATATCCGCACTGAGCTACCCGATGAGCTCGATATAGATGATTTGACCCGCGTCTTTCGCACCGACTTTGAACGCCATATCTGGTGGTGGGAGCAACCTGAGAGCCAGATTGAAGTCGTTATTGATGAGGGCACCATCGATGCCGGCGACCAGCAACAGTCACTGTGTGAAGTCGAACTTGAACTCAAACACGGCAGTGCCAGCGATCTATGGCAATTGGCAGAGCGCTTAGCTGAACATTGCCCCTTGTGGCTCAGCGACATCAGCAAAGCCGAACAAGGCTACCGCTTGGCACAGCTGCATCGTGGTTGGCAGCCAGAAGAGCATATTCATCCCGACAGTTCGACCTCTGAAGCTTTGCAGCAATGGTTGCAGCAAGCAGTCGTTGGCCTACAACGCTCGTTAGAGCTAGCCCTATGGCACGGCGACAGCCAAGCCGGCCTAGAAGCTTGGCAGTACTGGCATGCACTAAAACAGTTACCAGTGCTGAGCAGCAAAGTGCTGAAACGACGTGACAGCAAGGTACTGCGCGAACTATTGAGCCCATTTGAGCAGCCGCTGGCGCATCTATCGGCTCTAGTGACAGCCGGTCGTTTTAGTGGCGCGTCAGACTTGTATGCTGCGTTTCGCCAGCAAGCGGCGCGGATTCGTGGCGACGGCCGATTAGCAGCGGCACTGCTCGCCATCGTGCAACAAGTGCAAAAGCTGCCATTGGAGCACAGCCAAGAAAGCGCCCTGCAGCGTATTCAACGCATTTGGCGCGATGAGGCAGAGCCGATTCTGCAAGCCGCTGGCAATGTCAGCGCCGAGCAATGGGCCGACCGACAGGTACAGTATGCCCGTTTGCGTCAGTTGTATTTATGTCGGCACAGTTTGCAGCCCGAAGACGTTATCGAAGGAGCCGCGGCACAGCAACACCGCACCAGAGTACGCTTGCTGTCTGATATGCTGGCCGGCACCACACTGTTGCAGGTATGTCGACGCCCTGAGGCTGAGTTGGGTGAAAACAGCGCCACCTTGCGCGACGAATTTGCCCAATACGTGCCGCTGGAGCTGAACTCACGTTTGCTGCAGTTGCGACCGCAACTCTGACCCCACACTGACACGGCAGGCAACCATGCAGGCTCAGGCTGATCGCTTTACCACGTTATCAACACTGATTGAGGATTTGCGGCGCGACGGCATTTTGGCGGATGAAGACTACCAAGCCGGTTTGTCCATCCGCCGCAACAGCGACGAAGGTGACCTGCACCCGCTGACTTTAATCGCCCGTCAGAGCTTCTCGGATCAGCGCAGTAAAAAACTGCTGACAGAAGACGCCCTCACGGAGTGGTTGGCCGAGCACCATAAGCTCCCTTACTACCATATTGATCCGCTCGAAGTAGACGTCGCTACGGTAACCGAGGTGATGTCTTATGCCTTTGCTGAGCGCCATCGCATCTTGCCCGTAAAAGTGACCCAAGATGAGGTCGTCGTCGCCTGTGCAGAGCCCGAGGTGTATGGTTGGATCAGCAACATCGAGCACGTCAGCCGCCGTCAGGTCAGTCGAGTCCTGACACCGCCAAGTGATATCGAGCGCTACCGCGTTGAGTTTTACCAGCTTGCCAACTCGGTTAGCCGCGCACGCCAGGCCAACAAAGGCGCCAGCGGTGTGCAAAATCTGGAATCCATGCTGGAGCTGGGCAAGGCCCGCGCGCCGGATGCCAATGACGAACACATCGTCAACATTGTTGACTGGCTGCTGCAGTATGCTTTTGATCAGCGCGCCAGCGATATTCACCTAGAGCCTCGCCGGGAAATAGGCCATGTGCGTTTTCGCATTGATGGCGTACTGCACACTGTGTATGAGCTGCCCGCCCAGGTTGCCATGGCCGTGGTCGCGCGGATTAAATCGTTAGGGCGCATGAACATTGCCGAGAAGCGCAAACCGCAAGATGGCCGGCTAAAAACCAAAACCCCCGCCGGTGGCGAAGTTGAACTGCGTTTATCCACCTTGCCGACAGCGTTCGGTGAAAAACTGGTGATGCGGGTGTTCGACCCGCAAGTGTTGGTGCGCTCGTTCTCGGAGCTGGGCTTTAGCCGCGAAGATAACCGCCGCTGGCATGCCATGACCGAGAACAACCACGGCATCGTGTTTGTTACAGGCCCCACTGGCTCAGGTAAAACCACCACCCTGTATTCGACCCTGAAGCAACTGGCCACGCCCGAGGTCAATGTCTCCACCATTGAAGACCCGATTGAAATGGTGGAGCCAGCGTTTAATCAAATGCAGGTGCAACACAACATTGAGCTGGATTTTGCCAGCGGTGTGCGCGCGCTGCTGCGCCAAGACCCAGACATCATCATGGTGGGCGAGGTGCGCGATTTAGAAACCGCCGAAATTGCTGTGCAAGCCGCACTGACCGGCCACTTGGTGCTGTCCACCCTGCACACCAATGATGCCCCCAGCGCCATCACACGCCTGTTAGAACTGGGCCTGCCGCCCTATTTGATTCGCTCCAGCGTCTTGGGCGTCATGGCTCAGCGCCTAGTGCGTACTTTATGTCCGCACTGCAAAACCGCCCAACCCGTTGATGAAGACGTCTGGAAGCAATTAACCAAGCCTTGGTTGGTGAAAACCCCCGACAAGGTCTATGCCCCCAAAGGCTGTTTGGAGTGCCGCGATACCGGCTATATGGGACGTATGGGCATTTATGAAGTCATGCCGTTATCCGACAGCTTGATGGCGCAAATCGACGACAACACCGATCTGCTCAAGCTGCGCCAGGCGGCAATGAAAGAAGGCATGCACAGCCTGCGCTTAAGCGGGGCACACAAGGTCGCTGCAGGCATGACTACGATGGCGGAGGTTATGCGCGTGGCACCTTTGTCCAAGTTTTAACAAAAGTGCCTATTTATCCATAGAGTCAGTCCGACTCAGCCCCTAGAATAGCGCCGGTGGATGAGCCACACTGGTGATAAATAACAACAAAGGGCGAACGGGCGTGTCACAGCAGCTTCCGGCAATCATAGATTTAGAGGCCTCCGGCTTTGGCCGAGGCAGCTACCCCATCGAAGTGGGCTTTGCCTTGGAAGATCGGGCCGCACACAGTTTTTTGATTCGCCCGGCCGCCACTTGGTTACATTGGAGCGATGAAGCCGAGCAAATCCACGGCATCAGTCGCGATTTACTGGTCGCCGAAGGGCTGAGTGTGCGCGAAGTCGCGCTGCGATTGAATGAATTGCTGCACGGTAAAACACTTTACTCCGATGCCTGGAGCTTTGACTCGAGCTGGGTCGGACGCCTGTTCGATGAAGCCGAGCTGGTGCAGCGCTTTCGCATTGAGACCATCAATAAGCTGCTAACACCCGAGCAAATGGAAGCCTGGCACGACACCAAGCAGCAGCTGTGGCAGCAGCAACCGTTTCATCGCCATCGCGCCGCCAACGACGTGCAAGTACTGCAAGAAACCTTTCGCCAAGTCACTGGCATGACCACGGTTTAGCTACTCGTCGTTGGTTGGCTGCTGGTCTGAATCCATATCCAATACGGCTTGCTCCAAGAATTGCACTTCGCGCTGTTTGCGCTCCAACTGCTCCCGCAGCTCGTCAATGTCGCCCTGTTCGGCCAACTCCAGAAAGTGACGTTCAATAAATTCTTTTTCCGCTAACGTGCGTTTCAATGACTCTTCGGCATGATTCAACTCATCGCGAATTTCTTTCACCTCTGAAGCGCGAAAGCTGAGTTTGAGCTCCTCAGATAAGTTGCGGTTCAGCAGTTTTTCTTCCTGGTACTGTTGCTTCAGTACCTCAACCTTTTCCTGCAAGCGCTGTTTATCGCGCTGGAGCCGGTCGCTGGTAACCTTGAGGGTTTTTAGCGACTGAACCTCACGGCTCAAACGGCTCACCTTTTGTTTTAACTGGCGGGCCGATTCGGTCATGTTTTGCTGAGTGGTCTGGTATTTGTCTAATAGCTTTTGCGCTTTGTCATAGGCTTTGCCGATGTCATCCAGCTTTTTTTGCAGCTCGGCTTTATCTTGCTCCTCACTGGCAAGGTAATCCTTAAATGCCTCTTTCTGCTGCGCCATTAAGGCTTGCATTTGCTCCCATTCTTCTAGGCTGACGTCCGCTTGGCCGAGCTGGTTCAGCTCTTCACATACGTCGTCCAGCGCACTGCCAACGCGCTGCTGCTGCTCGGTACTGTCGTCAATGTGCTGTTGCTGCTGCTGAAGTTGCTGCAGTAAATGATCATTGGCCTGCATCAACTCCGACAGTTGTGCTTGCTTCCAGCGCCATACCGCTACCAGCGCTACCAGTGTCGCCACCCAAAATATGCCTACCTGGCCTAAAGCCAGCCAACCGTAAAGCGTCATAGCTCACCCGATAAATGCCACCGCTTACATACTGACCTGCCGTTGGCAGACGTCAAGCTGTTCTATACTGGCGGCAGTGACAGGAGGCCGCATGAAATTTCTGATTGTTGACGACAGCCCGGCAATGCAAACCATCATTCGCCGTTCACTGGAAAAAGCCGGCTACGCCGATATCGAGTTCCGCCTCGCCAGTGACGGCAGTGAAGCCCTAGATACCATTCGCACTTGGGAGCCAGACCTGGTGATCACCGACTGGCACATGCCCAATATGAGCGGCCTGGATTTAATGCAAGAGTGCAATCGCCAAATGCTGGGCATTCGCTTTGGCTTGGTGACCACAGAAACCAGCCCAGAGCGCATTCAGGAAGCACGCGATGCTGGCGCCTTGTTTGTGCTGCACAAACCTTTCGAGATGGATGAGTTTCAGCGCGCTCTGGTGCCGATTATTCAAGGCTCCGTCGAAGGCGAAGAAATCCTATCGCGTCAGCAAGAAGACAAAACCACCTACGATTTGCATTTGCCCGCACTCAGCGCCCTTACCACGGTCATTAATGGGGTTTGCCACAATCCAATTGTGCTCGAGCCTACCGACATGCGCAGCATCGATTATCGCCATCTGCCCTATGTTGTGAGCTTGTTTTGCGACCATGACCAAGCAGTAATCAAAGCAGTCTGCATCTTGGATTTACGCGCTGCCGCGATACTCGGATGCTCTTATGAAGGCGCGGATAAAAGCATCCTGCAGCAGTGTTTGCAGGAGAAAATGCTGGATCGCCATTTGCTGGACAACATCAAACGCCTAATGAAACTCACCGGCGCTTTGTTTTATGACCCATCTCATAAACAAGATTTGGATTTAAAAGGCGTACACCTGATTCCCAAACCGTTTGATCGGCTGGAAAAACTGGGCGACAGCACTGGAGATAAACGCCTCGACCTGCGCGTTGGCTCGGTCGAGTACGGTGAAGGACAAATGATTTTGATGGAAGTGGTCGATTAATCGACCACAACACTCATTCAGCGTTGATACAACAGGCCTTTTTTCTCACGCTTATCCGGGCGTGTTTTAAAGCGCTTGTGCAGCCACAAATACTGACTCGGATGTTGCCTTAATTGCTGCTCTAAAAACGCATTGGCCATGCGGGCATCGGTGGCGTCGTCGCCACTGGGAATATTCAACGGCGCATGCACAGTAATGTCGTAACCAGAGTTGTCCTGCTTGCGAAAGTAGGTGATCGGCATCACCACCGCATTGCCTGCTTTGGCAATGCGTGAGGTCGCGGTAATGGTGGCGGCTGGCATACCAAAGAAATCGACAAACACGCTATTTTTGCGGCCAAAATCCTGGTCTTGCGCGTACCACAGCACTTCACCTTGCTTCAGCGTGCGAATAAAGCCGCGAATGTCTTTGCGGGTAAAACAACGATCGTACAGTCGTGCTCTGCCGCGCTCCATCACATAATTCATCACTGGGTTATCTTGCGGCCGATAACTGACGTTGACCGGCTGAACATTCGACACCAAGGCGCCGGCCAGATCCAGCATGCTGTAATGCGCCCCGAGCAGCATAACGCCACGGCCTTGTTGCAGCTGCTCGGTCACCTGCTCAAAACCATGAAAGTCGGTGCGCGACAGCAAATAGTCTGGCTGGCGGAACCAGGCCATCATGGTTTCCATAAGGCCAATGCCGTTGTCGATAAAAATCTGCCGTACCAGCGCCTGACGCTCGGCTTGAGTTTTCTCCGGGAAACACAGCTGAATATTCACCTCAGCAATGTGCCGACGCTGCTTACCCACACGATGCAGCAACAAGCCAATGTGCCGACCTACCCATAATTGCGTTTTAAACGGTAAGCGCGTCATCAGGTTCAACAGGCCGATACCCAACCAAGTCGGCCAGTGTTTTGGATGCCATAAGGCTTTGGGCATGGCCTTAAAAAAACCGGATTCAGCCATTGAGCCAATCCATGTAGGCGCTGACACCCTGCTCGACCGTGGCAAATGGCGCATCATAGCCCACCGCACGCAGGGCGCTGATATCCGCCTCGGTAAAGCTTTGATAAGCACCTTTTAAATGCTCGGGGAAAGGAACGTATTCTTTGCGGCCATTCAGCCCGTTTGTCGCATGCCAAGCCAGTACGGCATCAGCAACGTCGTTAAAGCTCTGACAACGGCCCGTGCCTAGGTTAAAAATGCCGCTTTTGTCGGCATTTTGCCAAAACCACAAATTAACCTTCACGACGTCGTCAATAAACACGAAGTCGCGGCGTTGCTCACCATCACCGTAGCCATCACTGCCACCAAACAGTTTGCACACACCCTTGTCTTGCAGTTGGTTGTTAAAGTGAAACGCCACCGAGGCCATCGAGCCTTTGTGTTGCTCCCGTGGACCGTAAACATTGAAATAGCGAAAGCCCACCACTTGCGATGCAAACGTGCTTTGCAGGCGACGCACATACTGGTCGAACTGCCACTTCGAGTAGCCATACACATTCAGCGGCTTTTCGTGTTCGCGCGCTTCTTTAAAGACTTCACTGCCGCCATAGACAGAGGCGCTGGAGGCGTACAAAAACTGAATGCCTTTAGCCAAGCAGGCGTGCAACAATACTTTCGAGTATTCGTAGTTATTGGCCATCATAAACTTGCCATCCCACTCGGTGGTGGCGGAGCAAGCGCCCTGATGGAAGATGGCTTCAACGTCATCCAAAATGCCATCGTCGGCTTTAACGCGGGCAAGAAATTCATCTTTATCCAGGTAGTCGGCAATGTCACAGTCACTGATGTTATAGAACTGCTTGCCATCGCTCAGATCGTCGACCACGATCACATCACTGCGGCCTTGCTCGTTTAGCGCCTTAACTAGGTTGCTGCCAATAAAACCGGCGCCGCCGGTAACGATAATCATGCTTCACTCTCCTGAATTCGTTGGACGATGGCCGACGTGGAGCAATTATCTTTAAAGCTCAACACAATCACCTCGCCGCCGTTGTCTCGCACACACTGCCCTCCGGCGATGTCTTCAATGCGGTAATCACCGCCTTTTACCAGCACATCGGGCAAGACTCGGCAAATCAAGCGCTCGGGCGTGTCTTCACTGAACGGCACCACCCAATCGACGCTTTCCAATGCTGCCAGCACCGCCATGCGATGCTCAAGCGGATTAATCGGCCGACTGTCGCCTTTTAAGCGCTTAACCGACTCGTCGGAGTTGACCGCCACCAGCAAGCGAGCACCCAAGGCTTTGGCTTCTTTTAAATACTGCACATGGCCCGGATGAATGATGTCAAAACAGCCATTGGTCATGACCAGGGTTTCGCCGCGCGCACGCGCCTCGGCGACCTGTTGCAATAAGCTTTCTTCGTCAAATAAGCCCGCACCTTGATGATGTTCGCTGCGCAGGTCGGCGCGCAGCTCTTCGGTGGTCACTGTCGCTGTGCCTAACTTGCCTACCACAATGCCAGCAGCAGTATTCGCCAGCGCTACGGCTTCTGCCAAACTGACGCCCGACGCCAAAGCGGTGGCCACCACTGAGATCACGGTATCGCCAGCACCCGTGACGTCGAACACCTCTCGCGCCCGAGTCGGCAAATGCAGCGGCTCACCTTGGGCCGTGATCAGCGTCATGCCTTTTTCACTGCGGGTCACCAATAAGGCCTGTAAGTCGTAATCTTGTATCAGGGTGCGGCCTTTGGCGACCAGGGTTTCATCGTCGCGCGCAAGGCCGACCACCGCCTCGAATTCATTCAAGTTCGGGGTAATCAAGGTCGCGCCGCGATAGCGCTCAAAGTCGGTGCCTTTGGGGTCGACCAGCACGGGAATTTGCTGGCGTCTGGCGGCGTCGATTAAGCGCTGCGGATTGGCTAAAGCGCCTTTGCCATAATCCGATAAGATCACCGCACCGGCCTGCAGCAGTTGCTGGTCATAGTATTGATACAAGGTGCTCAGGTCGGAGGCATCGAAGGCTTCTTCGAAATCCAACCGGATCAACTGCTGGTGACGACTGATAACGCGCAACTTGGTGATGGTCGGCAACAACGGATGATGATGGAAATGACAGCCAACCTGCTGTTGCTGTAACAGCTGTTTCAGTACCTGACCGTTGTCGTCATTGCCAATGATGCCCAGCAACTCGGCTCGCGCGCCTAAGGTGGCAATATTGAGCGCGACGTTGCCCGCACCGCCAGCACGATTTTCGATGTCATCAATGCGCACGACGGGCACGGGGGCTTCTGGAGAAATACGAGAAGTTGGACCCTGCCAGTAGCGGTCCAACATGACGTCACCAAAGACCAGTACACGGCCACGGTGAAAGTCAGGAAGGGCAATATCCATGGTTACAGTCACAGCCTGATTCTGAGCGCGGCAGTCTAGCATATTGGTTACAGCGATTGTGCTACTATGCGCCGGCCCGCTGGTCGGGTGAATTCTCTTGGTTTGCTTGGTTCGGATAGCCTGTGGCGCGCACTTTATACACGATTGTTTATACCTGTTTACTCCCTGTCATGCTGGCCCGCCTGTGGTGGCGCGGGCGTTTGAATCCGGGTTATCGCCTGCGTTGGCGCGAGCGCTTTGGCTTTTTGCCGCACCGCCCTGCGGCTAATGGCCTCTGGGTGCATGCGGTTTCCGTCGGTGAAACCCTCGCCGCCGCGCCCTGGATCAAAGAGTTCCAGCAGCGTCACCCATCCGTACCCATCATTGTCACCACCACCACGCCCACCGGCTCTGAGCAGGTCAAGCGCTTATTCGGCGATCGCGTTTATCACATGTTCTTGCCTTACGATGTGCCCGCCTTTTGGCGACGCTTTTTCCGCACCTTAAACCCTGGTTTGCTGGTGGTGATGGAAACTGAACTGTGGCCCAACTTACTGCATGCTTGCGAGCAACGGCAGTTACCAGTGATTTTGGCCAACGCCAGGCTGTCCGAGAAATCAAAACAAGGCTACGAGCGCTTCGCCGCACTTACCCAGCCCATGCTGCAGCAACTCACCATGGTCGCCGCGCAAAACGCCACCGACGGCCAGCGCTTCGTGGATCTCGGCTTGCCAGCGGATCGCTTGGAAGTCATCGGCAGTGTGAAATTTGATGTTCAAGTCGACCCAGAGCACCTTCAATACGGCGAGCAGTTGCGCCAGCAATGGGGGGAGCGCCGTCCGGTGTTGGCGCTGGCTTCAAGCCACCCGGGTGAAGACGAACAGCTGTTAGATATGTACCCACAGCTCGCCGCCCAATGCCCTGGGCTGCTGCTGATGTTGATTCCGCGCCACCCTGAGCGCTTTGATGCCGTTGCCAATGCGGTCTATGCCCGCAACCTGAAATTGCAGCGTCGCAGCAAAGGTGCGGCGTCCGAGTTAACCCAGGTCTATGTGGCCGACAGCATGGGCGAAATGCTGACGCTGTTGGCAGCAGCCGATTTGGTGGTCATGGGTGGCAGTTTGATTGAGCATGGCGGTCATAACCCAATTGAGCCGGCGGCACTCGGCAAAGCGACGGTGTGTGGCCCGCATTACACCAACTTCGCCAGCATCGTTGCGACGTTAAAACAAGCGGGTGCATTGCAGGTGTTAGACAGTGATGATCAGCAGTGGTCACAACGGTTGGCAGACTTACTCAATCAGCCACAACAGCGTGCCAGCATGGGGCAAGCGGGCAAGCAAACTGTGGATGATAATCGCGGCGCGGTGCGACGCCTGGTAGAGATTGTTGGGCAGCTGCTGCATCGCTAGTGCAGCAGCTTTGACTTAATTGCTATTAAGCCTGAGTTTGCAACCAGTCGTTCAACTGAGCAATGTCACCTTCATTTAAGGTGCCGGCGTAGAACTTCAGGTTCAGCAAGTTGATGATGTAATCGTAACGAGCGTTGGCGTAGTCACGCTTAGCGCTGAACAGGTTGCGCTGTGCATCTAACACTTCGACGATGTTACGCGTTCCCACTTCATAGCCGGTTTCTGTCGCTTCAAGCGCGCTTTCTGCCGAAGCGATGGCTTGCTTGCGTGCCTTGACGTTACGAACATCGGTTTGCACCTGACGGAACAAGCTACGAATGTTTTGCTTGGCTTGGCGGCGCTGGCTTTCTAGCTGGTAATCGGCCGCAGCAAGCTGGCTAGCGGCCTGTTTACTTTGACCGTACAACGAGCCACCGGCCAACAGCGGTACCGATAATTGCACGCCAATGGCTTGGGTGGTGCTTTCACGCGGATCGCCTACCGCTGCAGGCTGATCGGAATTTTCGTAGCTGGCCACCAGCTTCACGGTAGGCAAATGGTTAGAGCGTGTCGCATTGCGCTGCAGGCGCACACTTTCTCGATTGGCCTGAGCTAAGCGAATACCGGCATATTTTGCCAAGCCGCTCGCTACCCAGTCACTGACGGCTGCCGGCGCGGGCATTTGCATTTGTACATCGTCACGCAGTGGTGCGACATCGCTGTAGCGCTCACCGGTTAATACTTCCAAGGCTTCATAGCTAATATCGAGGGCGGCTTCTTGACCAATCAGATTCACTGCAGTGAGGTCGTAAGTGGCTTGCGCTTCGAGCACTTCTGTTACCGCAATCAAACCAACCTCAAAGCGCTGTTTGGTTTGCTCTAATGAGCGGCCAACGGCTTTTTCTTCGGCTTGGGCAGTGGATAGGTTTTCTTGTGCACGCAAGACATCGAAGTAGGCCTTAGCGGTGCGCAGCAATAAATCTTGCTCTGCCAACTGCAACTGGTAAGCGGCGGCATCATCGCCGGCGACCGCGGCTTTATAGGTGTACCAACTGTTCAGGTCAAACAAGGCTTGCGACGCTTCCAGTGCCAGCTTATCGAGGGTTTCGTTTCTATCGACGTCAAAAAACGTTCCGTTGCTGGCATTATACTGCTCGCTTTCGCTATCCACCTTGGTTTTGCTGTAGCTCAGTTGTGCCTGCGGCAGCAACCCGCCACGTGCAGTCATGACGTTGTAGCCGTTTGCCTCACGCGTCGCCCGAGCGGCCGCGACTTCGGCATCGTTAGCTACTGCACGCTGGTATATAGTGCTCAGATCAGTGGCATTGGCCATTCCAGCCATTAACATGGCCGTCGACAGGGCAAGCAGTTTTTTCATACAGGGTGCCTTACTCGGTTAGATTCAGTCCGTTGCGCCGGATCATAGCAGAAAAGAAAAGCGCTTAAGTGCCGTGATTGTGCCGCTGTGAGGAACACAGCGTCAGGTTTACAGCGTAAACATCGCGCCAGCGGCTGTCTACGGCGATTTGAGTGATATTTAAACAAAAATTCTTACATGCGGATATAGGTATATTGCTTTATGGGTGCGCTTCCGACTCCTTTTACACAGCAAGATGTTGAGCTGGTCGATCGCCAGGTCGCTTTTCGTGGTTTTTTTACCATTGAAAAACTGACGCTACGCCATCGCCGTTTTAACGGAGAGTGGCTGGGCCCTTTTCAGCGCGAGCTGTTTCGCCGAGGTGAGGCTGTGGGGGTGCTGTTGTTTGACCCACAACGCCAGCAAGTAGTGCTGACGGAGCAGTTTCGGGTAGGTGCATTGCGAGATCAACGCTCTCCCTGGCTGCTTGAGCTGGTGGCAGGCATGGTCGAGGAAGGAGAAGACTATGCCGATGTTGCTCAGCGTGAAACTTTAGAGGAAGCCGGCAGCGAGTTTTATCAGCTAATCCCGATTTGCGACTATTGGGTGTCACCCGGCGGCTGCGATGAAAAAGTCATGCTTTACTGTGGGCTGGTCGATAGCAGCAATATGGGTGGCGTGCACGGCCTAGACGAAGAACACGAAGACATTCGCCTAGTTACATTAACGCTTGATCAAGCTTGGCAGGCACTGGATGACGGCAGCATGAATAATGCTGCTACCATCATCGCCATGCAGTGGCTGCGCTTGAACCAAGAGCGCTTGCTGTCAGAACTGACGCGCTGATTGGCAGCACCACTTAACCCCGTTACTCTGCGCCCCTCATAGGAGACCTGATGCTATGCGCAAACGCTATGTTCCCGATCTGAAGCAGATTGGCGCTCAGTGTGAAAGCAACTACTTGCGTTTACAGCGTTTGTTAGCGGATGCTGGTGAGGGCGATTGTCGAGCCTTTGTGTTAGAGCCAGGGCTGAGTCAGGTGCAGATCATGATTGAAGAAGAGCACCCCTACACCAGCATGCTGGATGTGCGCCAACAGGGAGGCAGTCAATGGCTGCTACCACCACAAATGAAGGTGCGCTTGTATCATGATGCCGGTATGGCGGAAGTTATTCGCTTTCATAATCAGCATCGCTTTGAGGGCCGCTATACTTATCCGAATAAAAATATGCTGCAGCCAGATGAAAAGTGGCAAATTAATCGCTTTCTGGCAGAGTGGCTAGATCATTGCCTGCGACATGGATTGGCTCACAGTGCGACACAGTTTGCTCCGGCGCCATGAGTTTGTGACTTTGGTCTCAAAGGGCAAGCGCTAGCGCAGGTAAAGTTACGTTTTTACTAAGGGATGAGGTGCCGCTTGTATACGCTACAGCAGTCGGGCTCATTACGATTGGTTCAGATTACCGACACCCACCTCAACGAACCCGAGGATGGCCACCTGTTGGGTATGCAAACCCTGCACAGTTTGCGCTGCGTGCTGGATACCGTGCGCCAAGAACAGCAAGATATCGACGCGATTCTGGTCACCGGTGATCTTTCCCAAGACGGCTCCGAACGCTCTTATCAGCATTTACGTACAGCGTTGGACGGTTTCAGTGCGCCGTCGTTCTGGTTGGCGGGCAATCATGACGAACGCGCCGCCATGCAGCGTGCAGACATTCCGGGCGATCATTTGACCCGCGTTATTCGGGCGCCGCACTGGCAAATCATCCTGATTAACAGCCAAGTGCCTGGCAAAGTGTTTGGCCGCATCAGCCAAGCCGAACTCGACTTTCTGGAGCAAACGCTCAGCGAGCGACCGGACTTACACACCCTAGTGACCTTTCATCACCACCCGGTCGATATGGGCAGCCGCTGGATCGATAAAATTGGCATTCGCAATGCCGAACAACTGCTGGATGTGATTGATCGTCACAACAATGTGCGCTGCCTGCTGTGGGGCCATGTTCATCAGGAAAGCGATCAAATGCGCAATGGTGTGCGTTTGCTGTCAACGCCCTCGACTTGCGTGCAGTTTGAACCCGGTTCTGAAGATTTTTCGGTTGATACTCGTGCTCCGGGTTATCGCTGGTTAGAGCTTCACGCCGATGGCCGCCTAGATACCGGCGTTAGCCGCGTGGAAGGCATTCACTTCGAAGTGGATTATTCAGTCAAAGGATATTGAGTGAGTTTACCCGCCTGCCTCTACCTGCATGGGTTCCTTAGTTCACCGCAGTCGCTCAAAGCACAGCAAGTGCAAGATTATTATCGTCAGCATGGCTGCCCCGAGCGCTTGAGTGTGCCGCAACTGCCCTTTGACCCCAAGCATGCCATCGACACCGCGGAGCAAGAGCTGCAGCGTCTGATGAGCCTGTATCGCCCCAATGCCGGGGCTCGTGATCTGCCAATATTGATCATTGGTAGCTCTCTCGGCGGCTTTTACGCCACTTGGCTGGCACAGCAGTACGACGTACACGCCGCCCTCATTAACCCAGCGGTGCGTCCATTTGAGCTGCTGGATAACTATATCGGCCCCAATACTCACTATCACACCGGCGAAGTGCATGAGCTGACCCATGACCACATCGCCCAGCTGCAGCAGCTGTACTGCCCGACGGTATGTGATCCGCAGCGCTTAATGCTACTGCTGCAAACGGGCGATGAAACCCTAGATTACCGTCAGGCCGCCGACTACTACCGCAACTGCCCTGCTTGGCTGGAAGGCGGCGGTGACCACAGTTTTCAGCACTTTGAGCAACGCTTGTCGATGTTGATGCAGTTTGCCAGCCGCTAGGGCGTCGTTATACTCGCCAACCATCAGTTATTCCGCCGCGTTGCAGCCAGCAAAGCGGCCTGTCACGGCTTGAGGTTGCTATGTCACAGCAATATACCGCGCAATCGATTGAAGTTCTGAGCGGTCTTGACCCGGTGCGCAAGCGCCCGGGTATGTATACAGATACCACCCGCCCTAATCACCTTGCCCAAGAGGTGATCGACAACTCGGTGGATGAGGCCCTTGCCGGTCATGCCAGCACCATTGACGTCACATTGCACAGCGATGGCTCAATGACGGTGCAGGACGACGGCCGTGGTATGCCCACCGACATTCACCCCGAGCACGGCGTTTCTGGTGTCGAGTTGATCCTGACACGTTTACACGCCGGCGGTAAATTTTCGAACGACAACTACCGCTTTTCTGGCGGTCTGCATGGCGTCGGCGTGTCGGTGGTGAACGCCTTATCGAAAATGCTGGAAGTAAAAATCTGGCGCGGCGGTGAAGTGCAGCGCATTGGCTTTAAAGATGGCCACAAAGCACTGGATTTGGAAGTGGTCGAAAGCTGTGGCAAACGTCGCACTGGCACCAGCGTGCGCTTCTTGCCTGACCCGCAGTATTTTGACTCGGCCAAGTTTTCCATTCCGCGCTTGAAGCACAACTTACGTGCCAAAGCGGTGCTGTGCCCAGGTCTGCGCATTAAGTTCCATGCCCCCAATGCCGAAGACAGCGCCGAATGGTATTACGAGGATGGCCTTACCGATTACCTGCGCATCAGCGCCAGTGGCGAAAGCGTATTGCCAGCCGAACCTTTCACTGGCTCCATGCTGGGCGACACCGAGGGCGTCGATTGGGCAGTGCACTGGCTGCCAGAAGGCGGTGAGCTGCTGCAAGAAAGCTACGTCAACCTCATTCCGACGGCCCAAGGCGGCACCCACGTCAACGGCTTTCGCTCCGGCTTGCTCGACGCGCTGCGCGAGTTTTGCGAGTTCCGCAACTTGCTGCCACGCGGCATCAAGCTGACGCCTGATGATATTTGGGAGCGCTGCTCTTACGTGCTATCGGCCAAGCTCGCCGACCCTCAGTTTGCCGGCCAAACCAAAGAACGATTGTCATCGCGCGAAGCATCGGCCTTTATTTCCGGCGTCGTCAAAGACGCCTTTGCGCTGTGGCTTAACCAGCACACTGCCGAAGCCGAGCAAATTGCCGAGCTGGCGATCAACTCAGCGCAAAGCCGCCTTCGCAAAGCCAAAAAGGTAGCGCGCAAAAAAGTGACCCAAGGGCCGGCGCTACCAGGCAAGCTGGCAGACTGTACCAACCAAGACAGCAGTCACGCTGAGCTGTTTTTGGTGGAGGGTGATTCCGCTGGCGGCAGTGCCAAGCAAGCTCGCGATCGTGAGTTCCAAGCCATCATGCCGCTGCGCGGTAAAATTCTGAACACCTGGGAGGTCGACTCAGGTGAAATCTTGGCTTCGCAAGAAGTGCACGATATTGCCATTGCGTTGGGCATCGACCCAGCAAGCTCAGACCTCACCGGTCTGCGCTACAACAAAATTTGTATTTTGGCCGACGCCGACTCCGATGGCCTGCACATTGCCACCTTGATTTGTGCCCTATTTGTGCGTCATTTCCGCCCGCTGGTGCAGCAAGGCCATGTGTATGTGGCGATGCCGCCTTTGTACCGTATTGATGTCGGTAAGGAGGTGTTTTACGCATTGGACGATGGTGAGAAGCAGGGCATACTGGAACGCATCAAGGCGGAGAAAAAACGCGGCAAGGTCAATGTGCAGCGCTTTAAAGGCTTGGGTGAGATGAACCCCATGCAACTGCGTGAAACCACCATGGACCCGAATACTCGCCGCTTGGTGCAGTTGACCCTCGACCCAGAGGATGGCACCGACGAATTGATGGATATGCTGCTTGCCAAAAAGCGCGCCAGCGACCGCAAAGGTTGGCTGGAACATCGCGGAAACGAAGTGGAGATCGTCTAACGCAGACGCACTCCACCACAGGATGTCACGGGGATGCGTTCAACCTTGTTTTTAGCAGCCACACTGTGGCTGCTAGTCACTATGTCAGTTCATGCTCAACCTGAGCCACAGCGGGTGTTATTGCTGCTGTCCTACGACCCGCTGTTTCCCACCAGTCATCTCATCATCGACACCGTACGCCAAACGCTGGAGCAAGAATCCAAGCGCCCGCTGCAGCTGTACGTCGAGTTTTTATACAGCAAGCACAACAATCAGCCCGCCTACCTGAAGCAAGCACTCGAACTGCTGCGGCAGCGGCGGTCACTATCCACGTACGATTTGATCATGACCGTCGATGACAACGCCCTGCGCTTGGTACATGACCATGCCCGCACACAGTTTCCCAACACGCCGGTGGTGTTTCTGGGCGTCAATGATGCCGAACTGATTCGATTGGTACGGGGAGACGGTGGCTTTACCGGTCAATTCGAAGGTTTGCCCGCAGCCGAATTTATGGCCTGGTATCGTTCGCTATTTTTGCAGCAGCCACTGCGGGTATTGGTCGATGGCCGCCCAACGGGCCAAGCCGATCTGGAGCAAATTCAGGTGGCCGCGCGCAGTGTTGGCATACCGTTAAAACTGCTGTCGCTAGAGCAGTTGAGCTGGCAACAACTGCAGCAACAGCTGGCGAACAGCAATCACCCGCTGTTGGTGGTCTCGGCCTATCGCGACCGACTGGAACATGACAAATCTTTTGCCGAAAGCTTGCGCTTTGTCGCTACCGCCACCGCCGCACCCTTACTGCATATGTATGCCCATGGCATTGGCGATGGCATGCTCGGCGGTGTCGTCGTTGATCACCAGCAGCATGCACAACTGGCCGCTCGCCAAGCCTTGGCGATACTATCTGGACAGTCAGCCAACGGCACCGCCGTCAACTGGCAAACGCCGCAACGCCTGTTGGTGGACCTGCCGTTGTTTCAGAAATACGGTCTCAACACCAGCGTGATGCCTGCGCACATCGAATGGTTAAACAATCCACAGCAACGCTGGCAAGCCCTGAATCGTTGGCTATTGGCCGCCTCTTTGCTGGCTTTACTGCTGCTGTTGCCGTTAGCTTGGTTAGGGTGGCAGTGGCAACGCAGTCGGCTCATCGCTGCCGACAGCCTCAAGCAACAGCAGCAACTCAGGCAAAGCCTCGATGCGCTGGATGATCTGGTCTATGTCAAAGATCAAGACGGCCATTACCGATTTTGCAACCTAGCCGCTGGCCAGTTTCTCGGACGTGATACCGAACAGTTGTTAGGCCGCACCGACCTGCAACTGTTCAGCGCAGCACAAGCGCAACAGTTCCGACAGTTTGATACCGATGTGATGAGTGGACAACAACGCATCACATTGGATGAATGGGTGCAAGATGCCAGTGGTCGGCTGACACTGCTGCAAACCACCAAAACTCCTTGGCTTAATGACAGCGGGCAACCTTGTGGCGTGATTGGCGTCGCTCGTGATGTGACCGAACTGCGCAAAAGCCAGCAAGACCTAGAGCACATGGCCCACCACGATGGGCTGACCGGCCTGCCCAATCGCACCTTGCTGCAACAACGTCTGACCTACGCCTTGCAGCTGGCGAACCGCAATGGCGAACAGGTGGCGGTGATCTACATCGACTTGGACCGCTTTAAAGAAATCAACGACACCCTCGGCCACGCCATTGGCGATCTGCTATTAAAAGAT
The DNA here is from genome assembly GCF_014652515.1 of Bacterioplanes sanyensis. Classification (GTDB taxonomy): domain Bacteria; phylum Pseudomonadota; class Gammaproteobacteria; order Pseudomonadales; family Oceanobacteraceae; genus Bacterioplanes; species Bacterioplanes sanyensis. The sequence goes on from NZ_BMYY01000008.1 coordinate 66,299, forward strand.
GTGGCCCAGCGCCTGCACAATAACGTGCGCGAATCAGATATTTGCGCCCGCCTGGGCGGCGACGAGTTTGTACTGGTACTGACGCAGTTGGATGATGCCTCTCACATACAGGACAAATGCCAAGGGCTGCTGCAGGCGCTGGCGCAGCCCTACAGTTTGCAAGGCCACTTGCTGAGCGTATTTGCCAGTGCCGGGGTCAGTCTGTTTCCGCAGCATGGCGAGCAGGTCGATGCCTTACTGGCGCACGCAGATACGGCGTTAAATCAAGCCAAAACCGCCGGCCGCAATCGCTGCTGCTTGTATGAGCCAGCGCAGGATGGCGGCCAGCATCAACGCGCCAACCTAGAGCAGGATTTGCGCCAAGCCATTGTCCAGCAGCAATTGAGCTTGGTGTATCAGCCGCAGTTTCGCCTAGGTGATTCACACCCCAAACGCGCCGAAGCGCTGCTGCGCTGGCCGCATCAAATTCATGGCAACATTGCACCCAATGACTTTATTCCACTGGCAGAAACCAGTGGGCTGATGGCGGACATCGGCTTGTGGACACTGGAGCAAGCTTGCCGACAGTTTTTGACTTGGCGCCAGCAAGGACTGACGCTGGAGAAGATCGCCGTGAATGTCTCGGCGCTGCAAATCGACGGCCACTTTGCCGCTCGCATCGAGCAGATTTTACAATCGCTGCAGTTTCAACCCGAGTGGCTGGAGTTGGAGGTCACCGAATCTGTGATGATGAGCACCACGACCGAGGTCTCTCAGCAAGTAGAGGCCCTGCGACAACTGGGCATTGATTTCGCCATTGACGATTTTGGTACCGGTTATTCGTCGCTCAGTAAAATCAAATCTATGCCGGTGCGGGCTTTAAAGATCGACCAGTCTTTTATTGCCGGTCTTAGCCATGACGTCAGTGATTATGAAATCGTTCGCGCCATTGTGTTGATGGCAAAGAGCCTCGATATGTTAGTCATCGCCGAGGGGGTAGAAAGTGCAACCCAAGTCGACACGCTACAGCGCTTGGGCTGCGAATGGATGCAAGGCTATTACTTTGCCCACCCCATGAGCGGCGACGAGTTTCTGCAACACTACCGCACCCGCTAATTCAGCCTTGGTTCAGTTTTAGTCCTTATCATGCCCAGCCGCTGTCATGCCGTTTTAAGGCATGGCAGCGCTGTGCGCGCCCACGAGCAGCATCGTTGGTGCGAGTATTTCACTCACAGGCATGTTCGATATGACATCGAGAAACTCAAAACCGGCCGCCCCCCTGCGCTGGACTCTTATTCTACTCGCGGCCGGCAGTGTCGGTTGCGCGCGACTGGATCAGATGCAGATGGGTAGCCTGGATCAAAGCCAGGGCAAGCTAACGCCTGTTAGCTTTTCCGTGAACGAACTGGGGCTGGATATGGCCGGCGGCGCTGAAATCGCCCGCCAACTCACTAAGGGGCAGGCATCGCAAAACGCCCAGGCCGTGCGCGATATTTTGGCGCTGATCAATATGGGCCCGCGCACTGGCAACCCAGTGTTTGATGACAGCTACAGCGATCAGCTACTGGCCAGCATTCAACAGCAATGCCCCAGCGGCCAGCTCACCGGCCTGCGCTCAATACGAGAAGGCATCGCTTATGGCCCTGTGTCCGGCGAGGTCGTTCGCGTCGATGGTTATTGCATTAATTCTGCGGAGTAACACGGTATGAAAGTTTGGATCACCCTGTGCCTACTGGCACTGTTGAGCGGCTGTGTCAGTCTCAACTCAGTGTCTATGACACAAGTCCCTGCACAGCGCAGCAATCAAGTGACGACATCGGCCGATCACTGGTCGCTGCTGGGTATCGCTTTTAGCAACGACTTTGTTGATGAGGCCATGACCGGTCTGCAGCAACAATGCCAGGGCGGCAAGTTAGAAGGTGTGTACACCAAATACCAAAACACTTTGTATCTGCTCATCCTGCAGCGCGAAGTCATTGTCAGTGGTTATTGCAACCGGAGTTAATATGCGCCGTTATCTAGCCATCGCCGCTTTCGCTGCATTAACAGGCTGCACGCACTCGGTGCACCTGCATCACGTCAGCGATATGGACCCTTTAAGCGCCAGCGACAAGCCCAAAACCTTGGTCGCAGAAGCAGAGCAAAGCGTGGTGTTGGGCTTTGTTTTTGATACCCATTACGCCGATCAAGCGAGGGAGCAGCTGCTGGCTCAATGTCCGGGCAAGTTGACGGCGATTAGCACACGCTACTCCACCAGCCACGGCTTCCTGCATTGGACCAACCGCATTCGCCTGACCGGCTTATGCGTCACGACAGCGGGATAAACTCATCGTCATCCCCGGGGACGGGCGCAAAGCGGCCGTCCCGCCAATCCTGCTCTGCTTGGGCAATGCGCTCACGGCTATAGGCAACAAAATTCCAGCGAATGTGGGGCACCTGCGCAAACGCTTCGCCGCCCAATAAGACAAAGCGGCAGTAGCTTTGCGCTTGCAGCATTTCATCGCCCTGTAACAGCGCGAAGTCGCCCGCCACAAAGCGCTCCCCAGCGATGTCTAATGCTCCTTGTTGTAGATACAGCGCCAGCTCTTGCGCTTGTGGCAGTTCGATCGTCTCCCCCGCCACACTGATTACATCCAACAACACCGTCGGCACATAGGTGCGCACTGGCGAGGTCAAACCATAGGCCTCGCCAGCGATCAAGCGCATGTAGGTATTGCCTTGATAGCGGTGAGGCAGCGCTTCTTTACCAACGTGCTGAAAAGCCGGCGCAATCTCTGTTTTTTCCGGCGGCAGCGCTAGCCAGAATTGCAAGCCGTTGAGCTCGTGCTCACGGCTTCGCACCTCCATGGTTTCGCGCTCGGAATGCACGATGCCGCGCCCTGCCGTCATCCAGTTCACTTCACCGGGAAAGATTTCCTGCACATTGCCCAGGCTGTCACGGTGCAGCATGCTGCCAGCAAATAAATACGACAGCGTCGACAAGCCGATATGCGGATGTGGTCGCACGTTCACGCCCTTGCCCGGTTCAAAGGTCGCCGGCCCCATATGATCGAGAAAGATAAAAGGCCCCACCATTTTTTTGACCGGGTTGGGCAGGATGCGAGTAACACTGAAACCATCCAGATCTTTTTTGTCGCTGTTTAATCGCGTTGCCATATTGCCTCCTCCGGTTAGTGATTCCAGCATAGCGCGAAGCCGTTGAATGAAAATGGCGTTTTTTTGCCCGTTTCTTTCCAATAAATTGAATCACCAGCGGCTATCCAGCCACCGGGTGGTTGTCGCTAGCCGGGCCGTCGGTCACAATCAGCATCTTTGCCAATACAAGTCAGCCGAGCGCTCATGACGGATCAGATCAGCTATACCGATGACGGCGTTGAACGCCAGTCGCTTCGCCAATACACCGAAAATGCCTACCTGAACTATTCCATGTACGTCATTCTGGATCGGGCCTTGCCGCACATAGGCGACGGCATGAAACCGGTGCAACGGCGTATTGTTTATGCCATGAGCGAGCTGGGGCTGAAAAATACCGCCAAGTACAAAAAGTCCGCTCGCACCGTGGGTGATGTCTTGGGTAAGTACCACCCACACGGCGACAGCGCTTGCTACGAAGCCATGGTGTTGATGGCACAGCCATTTTCTTATCGCTACCCATTGATCGATGGCCAAGGCAACTGGGGTGCCCCCGACGACCCGAAATCCTTCGCCGCCATGCGTTATACCGAGGCCAAGCTGTCGCCGTTTGCTGAGGTATTGCTGTCAGAACTGGGCCAAGGCACCGTCGATTGGCAGCCTAACTTTGACGGCACCATGAATGAGCCGGCAACGCTGCCCGCACGCCTGCCCACTGTGCTGCTCAATGGCACCACCGGCATCGCCGTGGGCATGGCAACGGATATTCCACCGCATAACGTGCGCGAAGTGGCCAGCGCCGCCATTCACTTGCTCGATGACCCCAGCGCCGACATCGACACCTTGTGCGAGCACATACTCGGCCCGGATTTCCCCACCGAAGCGGAAATCATCACCCCCAAAGAAGACATTCGAAAGCTCTATCGCAGCGGCCGCGGCTCGATCAAAATGCGAGCGGTATATGGCATTGAAGACGGTGAAATCGTGGTAACGGCCTTGCCGCATCAGGTCTCTGGGGCGCGCATTCTGGAGCAAATTGCGCAGCAAATGCAGGCCAAAAAACTGCCGTTGGTGACGGACCTGCGCGATGAATCCGACCACGAGAACCCCACTCGTCTGGTGATCGTGCCGAAGTCGAACCGCGTGGATTACGACGCCGTTATGGCGCACCTGTTTGCCACCACCGACCTGGAAAAAAATTACCGCGTTAACATGAACGTCATCGGCCTTGATGGCCGGCCGCAGGTGAAAGACCTGCACAGCATGCTCAGCGAGTGGCTGCAGTACCGCACCGAAACCGTGCGCAGACGCCTGCAGCATCGACTGGATAAAGTGCTGGCACGCCTGCACATTCTTGAGGGCATGCTGGTGGCCTTCCTCAACATTGATGAAGTCATCGACATCATTCGCAGCGAGGATGAGCCCAAGCCGGTATTGATGCAGCGCTTTGGCGTCACCGACATTCAAGCCGAAGCCATTTTAGAGCTGAAACTGCGCCACCTGGCCAAGCTCGAAGAGATGAAAATTCGCGGCGAGCAAGACGAGCTGGAAAAAGAACGCGACAAGTTAGAAAAAACCCTGGGCTCAGAGCGCCGTCTGAAAACCCTGATCAAAAAAGAACTGGCCGCCGACGCCGAGCAATATGGCGACGATCGTCGCTCACCGTTAGTCGTGCGTGGCGAGGCCAAAGCCTTTAGCGAAACCGATCTGCTGTCAGCGGACCCAATTACCGTGGTGCTATCAGAGAAAGGTTGGGTGCGTGCTGCCAAAGGCCATGATATTGACGCTGCCAGCCTTAACTACAAAGCCGGTGATGGCTACCTCGCCTGCGCTCGTGGTCGTAGCAACCAAAACGCCATGTTTATCGACTCCAGTGGCCGCGCCTACAGCCTAGCTGGGCATTCTTTGCCATCGGCGCGAGGCCAGGGCGAGCCGCTTACCGGCCGCTTGAACCCACCCTCTGGCAGCGAGTTTTTATCGGTGCTGATGGGCAACGACCAAGATCATTATTTGCTGTGCACCGATGCAGGCTACGGTTTCATTGCTCACATCAGCGATATGTTCAGTAAAAACAAAGCCGGTAAGTCACTGCTAACGGTGCCCACCAACGCTCAGGTACTGACTCCGGCCCAGGTGGCTGACCCAGCCCATCAATGGATTGCCGTGGTCTCCAACGAAGGGCGCTTGCTGGTCTTCCCCGCTGCCGACTTGCCATTGATGGCTCGCGGCAAAGGCAACAAGATGATTAACATCAGTAGTGCCCGCGCCTCCGCTCGCGAGGAGTTAATGATCGCCGCTGTGGCCTTCAGTGAACAAGACACCTTGCTGGTTCAGGCTGGCAAGCGTCATATGAAGCTTAAGTTTGCAGATTTAGAGCATTACCAAGGCGAGCGCGGCCGTCGCGGTAATAAGCTGCCACGCGGCTTCCAAAATGTTGATGCCATGAGCGTGCTGTCGAGCGATGATGGATGTGCCTGATCGTCTTTGATTGGCAGCCAGGCCAGCAACTGCGCCTGGCCGCCAATCGCGATGAGTTTTATCAGCGCCCCACCGCCCCAATGCATGTGTGGCCAACCGAGCCGCCCATATTAGCCGGCAAAGATTTAGACCAAGGCGGTAGCTGGCTGGGCATCAGCCAAACCGGCCGCATCGCCATGCTGACCAACGTACGCCAACCCGGGCAAGGCCGAGATGCTCGGCAATCGCGGGGGGCGCTGGTCACCGACTTTTTGCTATCAACGTTGCCGGCTGACGACTATTTGCAAAGCCTTGCCCCCAACGACTACGGCCCCTTTAACCTTATCTGCGGCACATTAGATGCGCTCTGGTATCTGAGTAACTGCTCCTCTCGGCCAGCTCAGCGCATCTCGGCAGGCGTTCATGTGTTAAGCAATGCCGCGTTGGATACACCTTGGCCTAAAGCCGAGCTAGCGCGTCAGCAACTGGCAGATTGCCAAGCTGAACTGCCGCTGGGCATTCTCAATCAGCGCCAGCCTTTTGCCGATGAGCAATTGCCCAATACCGGGGTGCCAGCAGAGCTGGAAAAACAGCTATCGGCGCAGCACATTCACATTGCCGGATCGTATGGCACCCGCTGCCAGACGGCCATACATTGGCGTGGCCAGCAGTTACAGATGGCCGAGCAAAGTTTCAATAGCGATGCGCAACCCGACGTTGCTTGTCATTGGCGCTGGCAGCTACAGGAAGATGGATGATGTTTTTTGGGCTGCTGATATTGGATTGTTGAGAACAGTTACGCGAACAAATGCGTAACCCCCTGATACACATAGAAAACTCAAAAAGAATAAAAATATCAGTTGCATTCAATTACAAAATTCTTCCGACCAGCCACCTTTTAGCACCACACTTTTTCCTATCTGAGTCCATACTAAATGGCATGGAAACTCAGTACACGGAACAGCGCCGCCCGCGCCACGCCATTCGCGCCACAGGCATCATAGCCTTGGTGTGCATGGCATTGCTGTTCGCCGCGCTGGCTGCCAGCATCAATACCAAGCCCTATATGCCGCCCACCGTGGCTCAGCGCTATATGGAGCATTGGCTGATTGAGTCCTCTCGCCAGGTCGCGGGCGAAGTGCGTCTCAAGCATGTGCGCGCCATTGAACCCTTCTATTTGCGCCGCGACTATCAACCTGTGTGGATGGACAGCTTCGAAATCACCGAAGCCGGACGCGAGCTGCTGCAAGCCTTGCGTGAAACCGCCGCCGACGACTGGCGCAACTACGGTTATGAGCTGCCCGTGCTTGAGCGCGAAGCCAGCCGGTTATCCAACATTCCCAAGCAAGCAACGGCAGTTGAAGTGTTGCTCACCGACGCCTTTGTTACCTACGCCAAACAAGTGTTGAATTCGGAACTGCTGCCCGACTTAAATGAAGGCGATCACCCGATTCGCAAGGTCGCCAACAACGACAGCCTAGGCAGAGCTCAAATCAGCGAAGAACGCATTATTGAGTTGCTACACGAGTCTATTGATCGTGGCCAGCTAGAGCACTTAGTGGAACAACTTACGCCTTCTCATCCTGGCTATTTGAAATTGCGTGGAGAGTTGAATCGCTATCGTGATATCGCCAGTTCCGGCCGTTGGCAACCATTGCCTGAGGATATGTTGCTGCAGCCTGGCGACCAGCATCGGCATGTACCACAACTGCGCTGGATGCTATCTCAGTATGGCGACCTGAAAAAAGGCGCCCTCGCCTGGCTGTTCCGTGAAAAAACCGAGTTGACCGAACAGCCTGCGGCCGAAGATCAAATAGATTTGTCATTGCCTCAGTTCAACTATGACGAAGCCTTGCAAGAAGCCGTACAGCATTTCCAACAACGCCACAAGCTGCCTACAACGGGCGAGTTGGATGCAGCGACACTGGCCGCTTTGAATGTGCCCCCGCATCAGGTGGCGCAACGGATTGCCCACAATATGAAGCGCTGGCGCCATCTACCCGAGCGTTTAGGCCAGCGCCACGTAATGGTCAATATGGCTGATTTCAGGTTGCAGCTTATCGACGGCGACACCACAGAGCTGGATATGAAAGTCATCATTGGTAACAACCAGCGTCGCACTCCCGTTATGGCGCAGAGCATCAGTACCTTGGAATTGGCACCGACTTGGTCAGTACCGCGTCGTATTGCCGTCACCAGTTTGCTACCTAAGATTCGTCGCAATCCGGATTATTTGCGTCAGAAGGGCTATCAAATCATCGGCCGCGTCGATGGTGTGGATAAGTTTATCTCTCCGGATGATGTCGATTGGTCGCGCTTGAGCGCCAACTATTTTCCTTATCGCCTGATCCAAAAGGCCGGTGACGATAACGCTCTGGGTACCATCAAGTTCTTGTTCCCTAATGATCGCGATATCTACTTACATGACACCTCGCAGCCAGAGCTGTTTAATTTGGATAAGCGTGCCCTCAGCTCAGGCTGCGTGCGGGTCGAGCAACCTCGTCTGCTCGCTGAAAAACTCTTGCGGGGCCAGCAAGGCTGGAACCGCCACGCCATCGACAGTGCCATCGAGCAAACCCGCACTACCCGTATTCGACTACAGGAGGAAGTCCCAGTGTATCTAATGTATTGGACCACTTGGGTTGATGAGCAGGGCGTCTTACAAGTGCGCGATGATGTGTATAAGCGTGACCTAATCGCGGGCCAAGCGCCGGTGAATCCAGAGGCTTGACCCCACAGCGCCCCCCCCTCAATAAGCGCGGCTACATTGTAACGATTGCTTTGGTGGTGTTTCTGTAACTTCAGGCGTCCCTCTCCTGCCTTACTTGTCTTTCAAAAATCCACTGTGCGCTAGTTCCGGTTTGCACCTAGTACTTTTGGCATACTCGGCGCGAATTTGATCACAATTTAACCACAGGCATTTTAATCATGATCAGTCGTCGTCGTTTGCTGGCGCAAGCCGGCTGCCTTTCGGCCGCCACGCTCGTTGGAACTGGTTTCTCTTTTTCGGCACACGCTGCTGCTGGCGAGCGTACTTTGCGCCTCTATAACATCCATACCGGCGAGTTTCTCAACACCACCTTTTGGGCTGATGGCCAATACATAGACGATGAACTACAGAACCTAGACCTGCTGGTGCGCGACCATCGCGCCAATGAAGCCATTGCCATGCAGCGTGAGCTGTACCAGCGTTTGTACGATTTGCAGCAACTGTTTAACGCCAGTGAGCCTATGTATGTGATTTCTGGCTATCGCGCGCCCAGCACCAATCATTCGATGCGCCAAGCATCCAATGGTGTGGCTGAGGGCAGCCTGCACATGCAAGGTAAAGCCATTGATATTCGCATCCCTGGTGTATCTCACCGTCATTTGCACAAGGCTGCATTAGCGATGCAAGCGGGTGGCGTCGGTTACTACCCAAGTGACGGCTTTGTTCATATCGATACTGGCCGAGTGCGGCGCTGGCGCGCTTAACGCGGCCCTTCGCTGCCGCCAGGGCTGATAATGCGAGCAAAGCCGGCTTTTTCCAGCGACAGCTGAATGGTCGATACGATGATGGGGGCGCTATCGATTTGCATGACTTCATCCAGCAAGGATTGCGCCCAGCTACGGCTGATGCCACGCAACACGGACTTTACTTTGGGCAAGTTGGTGGCATTCATCGACAGCATGTCGTAGCCCATCGCCAGCAATAACACAGCACCGTGCGGGCTACCTGCCATTTCACCGCAGACGCTGACCGGCGTATCACTGGCCTTGGCATCACGAGCAATCATATTGAGTGCGTTCAAAACCGCCGGGTGAAACGCCTGATAGAGATCGGCAACGCGCGGGTTGTTGCGATCCACCGCCAGCAAATACTGGGTCAGGTCGTTACTGCCCACAGATAAAAAGTCGACCCGTGCCGCCAGCTCTCGAATCTGATACACGGCTGCAGGGACTTCGACCATCACTCCGACGTCTGGCATCACAATATCGAAACCTTCCTCAAGTAGCTCGGCATGGGCTCGATAGATCAGGTGCAAGGCTTCATCCACTTCATTCACACTGCTGATCATCGGCAGCATGATGCGCAGGTTATCCAGCCCCTCACTGGCTTTCAGCATGGCGCGAATCTGTACCAGAAAAATCTCTGGATGATCTAAGGTCACGCGAATACCACGCCAGCCCAGAAACGGGTTGGCTTCTTCAATCGGAAAGTAGGTCAGGGATTTATCCCCGCCAATGTCCAGCGTGCGCATGGTCACCGGACTGGGGGCAAAGGTCTTTAGCTGCTGGTGATAAATTTTCTGTTGCTCTGCTTCCGACGGGAAGCGGTCTTTCATCATAAACGGCACTTCGGTGCGGTACAGGCCCACGCCTTCAGCGCCGCGCTCAAGGCTGCGCACCGCATCCGTGATTAAGCCCGTGTTTACCCACAGTGGGATCCGATGGCCATCAATGGTCTCTGCAGGCTCGTCTTTCAGCTCCAGCAAATCCTGCTGCAGGGCCTGCTCTTCTTCAAAAATCGCTTGGTACTGCTCAGTTAACTCTTCACTGGGGTTAGAAAACAGCTGGCCGCGGTAACCGTCAACAATTAGGCGACGCCCATTGAGTTTGCCGTAGGGCAAGTCCACCACCCCCATGACGGTAGGGATGCCCATGGCGCGCGCCAAAATGGCCACATGCGAGTTAGAAGAGCCTTTGACCGAAACAAGGCCGCGTAACTTTTCCGCCGGCACCTCGGCCAGCATGGCTGGCGTCAGTTCTTCACTCACCAAAATGGTGTCTTGCGGCAAAGCATCCACATCCAGCTGACTGCTGTTGCCTTCCAAATGCGCCAGAATGCGCGTGCCTAAATCGCGAATATCCGTTGCGCGCTCACGCAGGTAGACGTCTTCCATCACTTGAAAATGGCCGACGTAATCCATCACCACTTGGCGCAAAGCACCTGCAGCCCAGTTGTTACTGTCGATGATGCGCTGGCGCACTTCGGCACCCAACGCGTTGTCATCCAGCATATTGAGGTACACATCGAAGAGTGCCATCTCTTCCGGTCTTAGCTCTCCGCTGAGTTGCTCACCGAGTTGGCGAATTTCCTCTCGCGCTTCGTTTAACGCATGGTCAAAGCGCAGTACCTCGGCATCAACGGAATCCGGCTCTTTATCGACGACGGTACTGAGATCAGCCGCTGGGGTAATGACCCAGCCGATGCCCAGCCCAACACCGGGCGCCCCCGGTGCGCCGGCAAAGCGCGCACTGCGACGACGCTCACCGGTTTGGTTGTGCAACTCAAGAATATCGCCAGTGGCTTCGGCGTGGGCAATGACCCCGGCCAGCTGAGCCGACATAGTGACCAAAAATGCTTCTTCACCCTGGTCGAACTGACGACTCTGGCGTTGCTGCACCACCAATACGCCCATCAGGCGTTTATGGTGAATAATAGGAACACCAAGAAACGAGTTAAACGGCGACTCACCGGTTTCTGATACGAAGTGGAAGTTAGGGTGCGCTGGCGCGTTGTCGATGTTCAACGGCTCTTCCCGCATGCCTACCAGAGCCACCAAGCCCTGCGACGTGGCCAGCCGCACCCGACCGACGGCTTTCTTATTCAGGCCTTCGGTGGCCATCAATACATATTCTTTGCTGTCTGCATCGTAAAGATAAACCGAGCACACCTCAGTTTGCATTGCCGCCCGGATACGCGCCACCACGATATCCAAAGCCTGATTGAGGTTGGCGGCGGTGCTGACTTCCTGAACAATACGACGCAGAATATCCAGCATAAACCTTACCTTTGTTAGTGGCGCTAGGGCCTGTTCAACTCATGCCAGCAGACCCACTAGCCATGATGCCGGCGTTGTAGCCGAGCCACTCGGGGTGCCAGCTCCGCCAGTGCACTGCGGTAAACGTCGCGTTTGAACGACACCACCTGACCCAGTGGATACCAGTAACTCACCCACTGCCAGCCATCAAACTCCGGCTTGGCTGTGGCGCGCACATCCACGCGTTCATCACTGCTTAGCAAACGCAGCAAATACCATTTTTGTTTTTGCCCGACACACACGGGTCGGCTGTCTTGTCGAACCATGCGCCGTGGCAGGCGATAACGCAGCCAACCGCGGGTACAGCCCAGAATTTTGACATCCTCTGGCTGCAGTCCGACCTCCTCTGCCAACTCCCTGTACAGCGCTTTCTCTGGCGATTCCCCTTTTTTTATGCCGCCCTGTGGAAACTGCCAAGCATCCTGCCCCACACGGCGGGCCCATAAAACCTGGCCGGCATCATTGCAAATGATGATGCCAACGTTCGGGCGGTACCCTTGATCGTCAATCACACTGTTTTCCAATTCTTTGTCTTGGCTTCAACCTTGCCGATTTACCGCCAAAGGTCAAGCACCAGTGTCAGACTAAGCCGCTCAGTGCCAGTTAGAATCTAAGCTTTTATTGAAGATGACTTTATAAAACCAAGCCTTATAAAGAAAGTTAGCAGAAGGCGTTCAATCTTGCTGCAGCGAGCAGCGTTCAGACCTGTCAGAGCGCAGCGTTTGCGCTACTATGTGCGGCCGATACTGATGCAGGAGAGACGCCTCGTGGCTTTGGCGATTTTTGATCTTGACCACACCCTGTTAAACGGCGACAGCGATCATGCCTGGGGGCAATATCTCGTCGACCGCCAACTGGTTGCTGCCGAAGAACACCAGCGCCGTAATGATGAATTCTATCAGCAGTATCAGGCCGGCACTCTGGATATTGACGCCTACCTGGCCTTTGCCTTAGAGCCCTTAACCCGCTACCCACGCGCCGTCATGGAAGCAGAGCGCGAGCAATTTTTGCAGCAGCGCATCTTGCCCATGATCAGCGCCAAGAGCCGCGAGCTGATCGCCGAGCACCAGCAGCGCGGCGATCGCTTGTTGATCATTACTGCCACTAACGGATTTGTGACCTATCCGATAGCCGAAATGCTCGGTATCGCAGATATTATCGCTCCACAGCCAGAGCTTGCAGGCAACGACTACACCGGTCGCATTGTGGGTATTCCCAGCTTTCAGCAAGGTAAGGTGACGCGCCTGCAACAGTGGTTGGAGCAACACCAGCTGACGCTCAAGGGCAGCTACTTTTACAGTGATTCTCATAACGACCTGCCATTGTTGCGCGAAGTCGAGCATCCGGTTGCCGTCGACCCAGATCCAACACTGTTGCAAGTGGCGCAGCAGCAAGGCTGGAAAATTATCAGTTTAAGGGACTGACTCATGAACAAACGCTGGGCCATTGGCATTTGCCTGGCATTGCTGACAGCTTGCAATCAGGCGCCGCCACCGGCACCAGCGCCCTCCTCCAACCTCAGTGATGCCCAGTCCGATATCGTCTCCGACAGCTTGCAGGCGCATGGCTCGGCATTGCGCGCGGACATCGGCCTAGCCGCCTATACGCAGTGGTCGCAGGCCAGTCAAAGCGCACAAAAGCTGGACGCCAGTCTGGCCAGTTTTTTGTACCAACCGGACGATGACAGCCTGACCTTGGCACGCAACGCTTGGCGCCGCGCCTACAGCGATTACCTCAAGGCTTTGGTACTGACTCACTTACCGCTGAGCGATCCGCCGGAGTGGCGACGCCAGCAATTGCACTTGCCACGTTTATTGGAACGCCTCGACAGCTGGCCGATTGAGCCTGGCTACATTGATTATCTGCCGGGCTACCCGTTTAGTGGCATCGTCAATGACCTGGCACTGGAGCTGAGTAGCAGTAGCTTGTTGGACCAACACGGCTTCTCGGATCCGAGCTACGCCAGCTTAGGCTATCACCCGTTAGAATTTATGTTATGGGGCAGTGACGGCACGCGTTCAGCGAAAGATTTTCTGGCGCGAGAAAATACCGCCCCCATCATCTTACCGGCAGAAAGTGACGGCCATAACGCAGTAGAACAGAGCGGCGTTCAAAACCACCATCGGCGCCGCGATTATCTGCGCTTGGTGAGCGAGCAACTACAAAAAGATTTACAGCGCATTCAACGGCGCTGGCAGCCCAGCGAGGGGTACTATGCTCAAGCATTGCAAAACAGCGAGCCCCAGCAAGTACTCTACGCTGTGTTAACGGCAGCCCAATCGCTGGTGTCCGATGAGCTGCTGCAACGACGCTTAAACCAGCACAGCAGCAGCTTTTCCATGACCAGCTTGGATGATGTGCAAGCCTTAAGCGACGGCCTGTTTCACCTGCTGATTCCCACGGATGCCCAATATTCTGGGCTGATCCCGGTATTGCCCGATGCGCTGCTGCAGCAGTGGCAAGCCTCTCAGCAGCGCATTAACGATTTGCTACTGCAATGGCGCAGTGGCCAGCTGTTGTCTGAGGATGCGCGTCAGCAGCTACGTGAAAGCTTCATCACACTGCTGTCGTTGCTGCAGCAAAGCGCCGACAGCCAAGGCCTGACGTTGCCGCGCGCGGGTTAGCGCGTCGGCAATACCCGCGCGAACACGGCTTTTAAGTAGCGCGTTTCTGGTACCGCTGGCAATACCGGGTGATCAGCCCCCTGACTGCCGATGTGCTGCAGCAATACCTCACGATCCAGTTCACGACCAACCAGGCGCAACAAATCCGGCAGACGGTCTTCGCCCAAGTTCATCGAACACGAACCTGACACCAACATGCCGTCTTTTTGCAGCAAGCGCATGGCCAGTTGATTCAACCGTCGGTAGGCTTGCTCGCCGGCTTTGATGTCCTTGCGACGCGGTATCAGCGCCGGCGGGTCGACCACGACAATATCAAAGCGCTCGCCTTCATCGCGCAGCTGTTTGAGCGCCTCAAAGGCGTCGCCCTGCCAGCAATGCAACTGATCGCTGACGTCATTGAGCGCCGCATTTTGCTCGACCCAGTCCAACGCCCGGGCCGATGCATCAACACAATGGACCTCCGCAGCGCCGTGACGAGCGGCTTGCACCCCCCAACCGCCGATGTAACTGAACACGTCCAACACCCGCTTGCCCGCCACCAAGCCATTGAGGCGGGCTCGGTTGTCGCGATGATCGTAAAACCAACCGGTTTTCTGCCCTTCAATAACGGGCGCCATAAAGCGGGTATCGTTTTCGATCAAGGGTGCACAGTTATCCTGCAACTCGCCCTTCACCACGGTCACGTATTCATCCAAGCCCAAACTGGCGCGCAGTTTGCCGTCGTTTTTCAACACAATGGCGCTGGGTTTGGCGACCTGATCAACCGCAGCGACGATGTCGTCACGCATCAGCTCCATACCTTCACTGGAAATCTGAATCACCACCACATCGCCAAAGCGGTCGATCACCAGACCAGGTAGGGCATCGCTGTCGCCGTACACCCAGCGATAACACTGATGCGGGTACCACAGCTCGCGACTGCTTAACGCAACGTTCAAGCGATGCACCAACCACGAACGATCCAGTACTTGACCGGCATCGCGGCTGAACAAGCGCGCGCAAATCAACTGCTGCGGGCTCACCAACGCAACGCCTAAAGTCTGACCACTGGCACTTTCGACCACCACCTGTTGGCCCGGCGTGAGGGTTTTGAGCGGCGTTTGTGCGATGTCGACCTCATTGCTGTAGACCCAGCAATGACCGCCTTTGATTCGTTTATCCGCCTTCGGTTTGAGGCGCAGCAGTGCTGTCATTCTAGGTCTCCAACATGGTTACAAAAAAAGACCGCCATTATACGCATTCACTGATTTTGCTCACCCCACCATGCTGATGCCATTGCTACACTTACGCCGTTTTCTGATGACAGGCAGGGCTATGGCACACGAGCTGACCACAGAGCAAATTGAGTCCATTTTGCAGGGCATTCGCATCCCGCCACAGCCGCAGATCATGGTCGACCTGCAGCTAGAGCAAGTAATGCCCGACCCAGATTTGGGCCGCATTGCCAGCCTGATCCGCCAAGATCCAGCCCTGGCCGGCACCGTCCTCAAGGTCGTCAACTCACCGTTTTATGGTTTAAGTAATCGCATCACTTCGGTTGAGCAAGCGGTCAATTTGATTGGTATGAACAGTGTGGTGAACATCGTTAATGGCTTATCGATTAAAAGCCAGATGAGCGATGAAAAGATCGTAGCGATGAACCGCTTTTGGGATACCGCCACCGACATCGCCAATGTCGCCACCACCATCGCCAAGCAAGTGGGCTACCCCAACCCAGATTTGGTTTATTTACTCGGCTTATTTCATAACTGCGGCATTCCGCTGCTGATGTCACGCTTTGATAACTATTCCAGCGTGATGGTGGAGTCGTACAACCATCCAGAACTGCGCGTGGTCGATGTCGAAAATCAACAACTCAACACCAACCACGCGGTGATCGGCTATTACACCGCTAAATCTTGGCGCTTGCCTAAAATTTTGTGCGACGTCATTGCCGAACACCACAACGCCACCCGCTACTTCAGCGCCAGCGATTACCGCGATACCGAGCAGAAAACCCTGCTCGCCATTCTCAAGCTGGCGGAGCATATTTGTGGCAACTATCGAGTGTTAGGGAAGCAGTCCAGCGACCCAGAGTGGCAAATCATTGGCGATGAAGTGCTGGCTTATTTGGGCCTGGGCGAATATGACATGGAGCAAATGGAAGCTAACTTCGCCGAACTGGGTGCCAGCTACCAAAACTATTTTTAAGGGCCTATCACAGCCCCATGGCACGCTGCATCACATGCTGCTTAACGGGCAGCCAGCGATCAAACCAGCGCATGCCTTCATTGCGCGCCAAGCGCAACCAATGACTATCGGCAGCGAATAAGCGCTTAAATCCTTCCATCGCCGCCATGGTGGCCAAGTTATCGGCCTGGCGACGCCGCTGGTAGCGTTGCAGCACACTCAGCTCACCGGCAGCCAGCCCACGCTGGTGGCCACGCAGCAGCTCCTCGCTTAACGCGATGGCATCTTTAAAGCCCAGGTTAACGCCCTGCCCAGCCAATGGGTGAATGGTATGCGCGGCATCGCCGGCCAGCGCGATGCCGGCCATGACATAATCTTTGGCATGGCGCTGGCGCAAGGGAATAGCAAAGCGCGGCGATACTTGCTCCACCGCGCCAAGCCGTTGTTCAAACGCCTCAGTCAAGGCGGTAGCAAAGGCGTCGTCATCCAGCGCCATCAAGGCATTGGCTTCTTCAGGTACAGTCGACCAGACAATCGATGCCAGCTGCTCGTCACCGGGCAAAGGCAATAACGCCAACGGACCCTGGGGGCGAAAGCGCTGCCAGGCCGTTGCCTTGAGAGATTGCTGCAACCGCACCGAGGCGACAATGGCGTGATGATGATAATCCCACTCACGTGTCGGCAACCCCGCCCACTGGCGAATACGTGACTGAGCACCGTCGGCACCAACCACCAAGCTCGCCTCAACGACCTCCCCATTAGCCAAAGTCACAGGCGTCGAGCCGTGCTGAGCGTTGTCGATGTGCGCCACAGCCTCAGGCAGCAACGTCACCTCTAACTCGCTCAGTCGCTGGCGCAGCGCCGCCACGGTATGGCTGTTTTCAACGATGTGGCCCAAATCTGGGCGATGGAGATCATGGCAATCGAAGGTGACCGACGCAGTGCCCTCGCCATCCCACACATGCATGGCTTGATAGGGCTGTTTGCGGCCAATGTATTGCCAAGCACCCAATTGCTGCAACCAACGCTGAGACTGCGCCGATAACGCGCTGACACGCAAATCATAATCGGCGACTTGGTTACCGCTTGATCGCTGCGCAGGCTGAGCCAGCACTGGGTCAGCCACGGCGATGCGCCATTGACTGTGTTGCCCCAAATACGCGGCAATGGATAACCCCACCATGCCAGCGCCGACCACGATCACATCGTATTGCATGTCACTCTCCTAATTGCGCCGCGCGCTGCCCTAAGCCCATGGCATGACGGGCAAACAAACGCCGCGCCGTCGGCGCCGCCGACATCGCCACCAAGCCGACATCACGCAGCCCTTGTAGCCAGCTCTGACGACTGGCGAACAAGCTTGGCAGCCAATCACTGGCTTGAATGGTATTGCGCTGATCCGTTTGCTGCTGTTGCACATAGCGCTGCAGCAGTGCCAGCTCTCCAGGGTGATCACCGCGCTGACTGGCCTGATTTAAGTGCTGCGCCAACATCGCGGTGTCACGCAGTGCCAGGTTAAACCCCTGACCCGCCACCGGATGCAAACTGTGTGCAGCGTTGCCTAGCAACACCAGCGAGCGTCGCACTTGCTCACTGGCCGTCATCAGTGCCAAGGGATACGCCTGACGCTCACCGACTCGTTGTAAACGCCCGACCCGCCAACCGATTTGCTGCTGTAAATGCTGTAAAAATGCTTCATCACTCAGGCCCAGCACGGCGTTAACGGCATCGTCTGCCAAGGTCCACACCACAGCAAACTGACGCTGCCCCAGCGGCAGAAAAGCAATCGGCCCGGCTTCACTAAAGCGCTCATAGGCCCAATGTTGATGAGGCCGGTCCGTTTCGACTTGAGTCACCAGAGCAAAACTGTGGTACGACTTGCGCCGCTGTTCTATGCCAAGTTGAGCCGCTAACGGCGAGCGACCGCCATCGGCCATCACCAGCAAGCGGGTCTGCAGCGTGTCGCCACTATCCAGCTGCAATAAAGCGCCTTCTTGGTTCATGGTGATGCGCTCAACCTTAACCGGAGCGCGTATCTCCAAACCCTGCAGCTCGGCCAGAGGCTGCAATAACCCCTGACCCAGCACCGCATTTTCAATCACATACCCAAGTGCATCCGTGTCTTGCTCCGCCGCATGCAAATGCGCTTGACCAAAGCGACCCTGGTCTGACACCTGAATGTGCTCGATCGCGCAAGCACGCTCGGCAATACTCGGCCACACCTGCAGCTGCTGTAACAGTTGTTGGGTACCGTAGGACAACGCCGTTGCACGACCATCAAAGCTTGGCGGCCGACTGGCGATATCGCCGTCCCAGCGCAGCGCCTTGCCATCCAGCAGGGTAATGCGCCAGCCCGCTGCCAGCGCCGGGCGCAGCAAATGCACCAAGCTGGCCCCCGTCATGCCTGCGCCTAAAATGGCGATGTCAGTATCGGCGTGTGTCATGGTCACCCCTAAAAAGAGTCAGCCTCGTTTGCACTCAGCCCTGAATTAAACGCTCAATGTCGTCGGCTTCTTTCACCACCGCCGCGGTCAGGTTGCGGTGGCCGCTGTCGGTAACGGCAATGTCATCCTCGATGCGAATGCCGATGCCACGCCATTGCTCGTCCACGCTGTCGTCATCGGGCGCGATGTACAAACCCGGCTCGATGGTTAACACCATGCCAGGCTCCAGCAAGCGCCACTCGCCATCAACGCGGTAATCGCCCACATCGTGCACATCCATGCCCAGCCAATGACCCGTTTTGTGCATAAAGAAGCGGCTGTAACTCTGTTCTTCTAACGCTTGTTCAAGCGTGCCCGACAATAAGCCCAAGTCCACTAGGCCTTGCGTCAGTACCTTGACCGCTGCATCGTGCGGTTGGTTCCAGTCATTACCTGGCTTTACCTGCTCGATGGCGGCGTACTGTGCCGCCAGCACCAGGTCATATAAGGTACGCTGCGGTGCAGTGAAACGCCCGTTAGCGGGAAAAGTACGCGTCACATCTGAGGCGTAATATTCCAGTTCACAGCCGGCATCGATCAATACCAGATCGCCATCGGCAATGACAGAGCGATTGCTGGTGTAGTGCAAAATGCAGGCATTGTCGCCAGCCCCGACAATCGAGGGGTAGGCCCAGCCAGCGCCGGCATCCATAAAGGTATGCATCAGCTCTGCTTCGAGTTGATACTCATGCAAGCCAGGTTTCACTCGCTGCATGGCGCGGGTATGCGCTTGCGCCGTGATTTCACCGGCACGGGCCATCATGTCGATTTCTGCGGGCGATTTAATCAGACGCTGTTCGTGCAGCAAATGATCCAGCGCACTGAACTCGTGCGGCGCCGATACGACGCTGCGCATGTGCCGTTTAATGCGGTTGACCCAGTGCATCAGCTGCTGATCAAACTCCGGGCTGATGCCAAAGCTGGCGTAGATGCGACTGCGGCCCTCGAGCAAACCCGGCAAAATGTCGTCGATGTCATTGATGGGAAAGGCATCGTCACAACCCAACACTTCGGGCGCGGCATCGGGGCCGACGCGGCGCCCTTCCCAGATTTCGTGCTCGACGTTTTTTTCCTGACAAAACAGGATGTACTCGCCGTGCTCCCGCCCTGGCATCAGCACCAGTACCGCATTGGCTTCGTCAAAACCACTGAGGTAATAGAAGTTACTGTCAGGGCGGTATGGGTGTTCCACATCACTGTTGCGGCTGGTGATGGGGGCAGCAGGCAAGATGGCGATGCTGTTATCGGCCATGCTGTCCATCAGCTGCTGACGACGCTGCTTGAACTCCTGGGCATCCAGCTTCATAGGGCTTCCTTAATGTAGTTGTTGACCCGACTGGGTCGGCATTTGATTGAGCGAATAAAACACCGTTAACGCCGCCATGCGGGCATGCTCGGCGATTTGCTGCAATAAGAATTCGTTTTCCGGGTCGGCGGGGTCTTCGAGGGTGGCGCCGGTAAAGGCGTCGAGATCACGCAATACTTCCGTCACATCTTCCGGCAGCTGGCCGCTGACGTTACCGGCGGCACCAAAGCCATCGAGAAAGCCTTTGCTCCATTGCGCTAAGCAATCCAGCTGCTCGTCGACATCAGCTTCTTCTTCACTGGGGAGTAAGGGCTCGTAGCTCATGTCCTCTTGTGCCAGGCTTTGCAGCACGTTCGGGTAAAACTTGGCCAGAGCTTGGCTGAGAGACTCTTCTGGTGCCTCTTCCAGCTCCAGATAATCCAGTGCCTCGCGTATCCATGCTTCCGGCTTTAGCCGTGCTCCGGCTGCCAAATAGCCCGTCAGCCAGCCATGCAGAGCAGACGGTGATTGAAAGCAGCGGGCCTGAAGCCAAGTATCGGCGAGATCAGAAAAATCCATAAACATATGTCGCTTTGTGATGGGTTGTGGCGCATTCTAACATTGCCGCTCGCTGGCGGCTGCCCCAACCCAAGCGCGACAATTGACCATTCACAGCAGCGCCTAATATAGTAGGCTCGGCGCATGGCTCAGCCATGACGTCTTCGAGTTTTCCGCCAAGGTAGATCAGTTTCATGGACAGCGACGCTTATCCAGCTTCGGACAGCGCTTTACAACTTCAGTACTTGCAGCGCCAATTGGCGAAACTGCTGGCTGCCCATGAGCAGCTGCGGGAGCAGAACAAAGCCATGCGTCTGGCTGAAGCTCAATGGCAAGCTGAGCGCGCCAAGCTGCTGCAGCAAAACGAGATGGCACGGCAAAAGGTCAATGATATGATCCAACGCCTGCAAACTCTGGAGCGCAACAGTGGCTAGCTCACCCAAAACTTTGTCTCTGAACATTCTGGATCGCGAATACCGCATCAACTGCCCAGAAGGGGCCGAAGATCGCTTATATGAATCGGCCCGCCTACTCGACCAGCGCATGCAAGAAATCAAACAAGCAGGCTCTGCCACGGGCAAAGTGCTGGGGCCAGACCGCATCGCGGTTATTGCTGCGCTGAATATGGCCAACGAGCTGATCGAACTGCGCCAGCAAGATCAGCAAACACAGCGCACCTTGTCGCAGCTGAGTGAAGACATCGACCAGTTATTGGATCAAGACCAACAACTGGAACTGTAAAAGTCCGTTACTGGGGTCGGATTCCTACTCTGTTGTTTGCTATTATGCACCTGCTCCCTGGGGTGTTCGCCAGTCAGTAAAGACCTCGAGCCGATGCGTATTACCCAGGAGGGGAAGTTGGTTGTTGTGTGCATGTCCGCATGACGGAAAGCCTTATTCAGCCAATACCCCGCCACCTTGAACTTCAGGGTTCAAGGGCTTTATTTTTGACAGCGGCACAGTGGGGAGCCCTCTTCTTTTTTACCAGCCAACTTGCGCATGGATAAATCCGAACTTCGTCGTCGTATTCGCCGCCTCCGGCGTCAGCTGTCACCGCAGCAGCAGCGCCAGGCCGCACACCAACTCGCACGCCATATCAGCTCTGCCCCGGAACTCATCGGCAAACAACGCATTGCTCTGTATTGGCAAAATGACGGTGAGATCGACCCAGCCATCGCCATTCGGCACCTACTACAACGTGGCAAGCAGGTGTATCTGCCGGTGCTGCACCCGTTTAAACTAGGGCATTTACTGTTTGTGCGTTATCAACCTGGCATGCCGATGCGCAACAATCGCTACGGTATTGCCGAGCCCGACTGGCGCTCTGGCCACTGTTTACCCGCGATGTTGCTCAGTGCCATATTGATACCACTGGTTGCCTTTGATGAGCGCGGTGCGCGTTTGGGAATGGGGGGCGGCTACTATGACCGCACCCTGGCGTTCAGCCGCCATAGCCGACAGTGTCCGCTATTGATCGGCTGTGCCTATGAATTGCAGAAACTGCCTCAGTTACCGATGGCATCTTGGGATGTACCCATGCAGATGATGGTTACAGAGCAACGCTGTTATCGCTTCCCCTCAGCGAATGCTGGTCTCGGAAACGATTAAGCTGGCGGGCGTACGCTGGTCTGCACTGACGCTGGTTACCCCAGCACCGACGGCCACTAAGATGGCCAAGATAATAAGTAGGTCTGGCTTTTTCATGGTAATGCTACTTCCCCAATGTTTACGCAGCCATTCTGTGTGGCTGTTGTTGCAAGGCGATGATAGCCTTTACAAGAACTATACCTACTGATCACGGTTATGCACTACTGGTTATTTAAATCCGAGCCTGAAGAATTTAGTTTTAACGATTTGCAGCAGGCTGAGCTGGGCCGTACTGTATGGGACGGGGTTCGTAACTATCAAGCCCGCAACCTGATGCGTGATCGCATGGCTGTGGACGATCTTGCATTTTTTTACCATTCCAGCTGCAAGCAACCGTCAATCGTGGGCATTTGTCGCATAACCGCTACTCAGGTGCCCGACCCCAGTGCATTCGACCCTCAGTCGCCCTACTTTGATGCCAAATCAACGCCGGACTCGCCACGCTGGATAACCGTCGAGTTGTGTGCCGAACAGGCGTTAAATAACCCTGTGCCATTGAGTCTGATTAAACAGCAGCCAGTACTCAACGATATGGTATTGGTACGCAACCCTAGGCTGTCAGTGCAGCCTGTTAGCCAACAGCATTGGCAAGCGGTGCTAGAGCTAGCTGGTCGCTGAGCGGCTAGCCGTTGGCCACTTGGCCTATTCGAGCCGCCTGATGCATCAGCTCGGCGGTATCGAGCAGTGAATGCGCTGATTGCACTACGCCTCGGCGAACCGTCCAAAAGGTCACCGCATTGAGTGCTACGATGCGATCCGTTGGTTCAAATCCCATAAAGGGCTGGCGCAGACTGCCGGTAAAGGTTGATTGGCTGACCACCTGATTGCCTTCGGCAATCATGTCATCCACCAGAACGGCAAAGTCGGCCATGACGTGGCGAATGGAGTCGATCAGCTCTCCCATCGCCAGCAACCCCATCGGCGTTTCGATCATGCTGGCCTGATAGGTAAACTGCGACGAAGCCAGATTACCCGCCAAATGATGGCGTCCTTGATTCCAGGTCAGTTCAATAAACTGACGCACCACGCGTTTGTTGTCTTCCAATCTTTGTTGGGCGTTTGGCAGCTCGTCCATGACAAGGGCCCCATGTAACACAGTGTAAGATTGGGTTGATGATACGACAAACTGCGACGTCACGACGTATCTGCTTCACATTCTCACCGGTTTCTCTGGTACCAAAGTATGGCAATAGGTGACCAGCGCAGCAATCGGCAGATCAGCGGTTTGAAGAGCAGTCAGGTTCGCTCATCCACTCAGCCAGCTGATCAAACATCAAACGCTGGTTATAGGCCGACTCATTCACCAAGTGGTGCTGCCCACCTGCCACCATCAAGCGCCGCTGGCGAGGAAATTTTTGCTCCAACACCTGAAGGTTGTGACGCCAGTCGACGGTGCGATCACAGTCTCCCTGAACGATATTAATGGCCACATCGGTGGCAGGCTGAGATTCAATCATCGGAATCCAACGCTTGAGCGCCCCGACCCAACGCACGCTCAAAAAGCGTGGCTGCAGCGGGTCAAGTTCAGCGACAAAGCGCAGAAACTCGGCATTGGCTGAGTTGGGTTTAAACTTGCGTTTGATCTGGCGCACAAAGCGATGTACCAGACCATGAATCCATTTACCACTGCGCCAACCCGTGGGTCGAATCAAGGGGGCCAACAAGTTCACTTGGGCAAATGGACTATCAATCTGGCGAATGCCACGAGTCAGCAAGTAATGCAGAATGATGGCGCCTCCCGTGCTTTGCCCAAACACGTGAATGGGCAGCTGCAGCTGCGCGACCTGGCTAAGCACTTGGCTGAATACGTCATCGTACTGGCGAAAATCATCAATGCTGGCCACCTCGCCACTGGAAAGACCGTGGCCTGGGAGATCAAAGCAAACCACGTTTAATTGTTGGCTAAGGCAGAACTCGATCAGTGAGCGATACAAGCCGACATGGTCGTAATAGCCATGCACCAGTAACGCGACGCCTTTGGGCTGCTGCACTTGCCAGTATTGCACCACAATATCAAAGCCACCCAGCTGAGCTTTGCCAGCACTGTGCTGATGTGCCTGGCTGAACGCCAAGCGATAGTGGTCGCAATACGCTCGCCATTGCTCACTCAAAGCCGGCGATAAGGCCTGCCAATCCAGCGTGGGCGTATCCGCCACCAGCGTCGTTTTATCCCACTGCACCCAACTACTCCTCAAACTACTGGCGGCAGTATACGCCAGCTCGCGAAGGGGCGAAAAACAGACACAAAAAAGGCCGCTTACGCGGCCTTTTGTAGCAATAGCTCAGCTTACACTGAGTAGTACATATCGAACTCAGCTGGGTGCGTGGTGTGCTCAACGCGGAATACATCTTCCATTTTCAGGTCGATGTAAGCATGGATCATGTCTTCCGTGAACACACCGCCTTCAGTCAGGAAGGCCATGTCTTCTTTCAGAGCATCCAATGCTTCGCGCAGGCTGCCAGCCACCTGAGGAATCGCTGCGGCTTCTTCTGCCGGCAGGTCGTACAGGTCTTTGTCAGCGGCATCGCCAGGATGGATCTTGTTCTTAACGCCATCGATACCCGCCATCAACATGGCTGCAAACGCCAGGTATGGGTTGGCAGTGGGGTCAGGGAAACGTGCTTCAATACGCTTGCCTTTAGGTGACGCCACGTAAGGGATACGAATGGATGCACTGCGGTTGCGGGCCGAGTAAGCCAGCATCACAGGCGCTTCAAAGCCTGGGATCAGACGCTTATAAGAGTTGGTCGATGGGTTGGTGAACGCGTTCAGCGCTTTGGCGTGCTTGATGATACCGCCAATGTAGTACAGCGCCGTTTCGCTCAGGCCAGCATAGCTATCGCCAGCGAATTGGTTTTCGCCATCTTTCCAGAACGACTGGTGCACGTGCATGCCAGAGCCGTTATCGCCCACAACAGGCTTAGGCATAAAGGTCGCCGTTTTGCCGTACGCCGCAGCGACGTTGTGAACAACGTACTTCAGCATTTGCACTTCGTCGGCCTTCTTCACTAGGGTGTTGAACTTCACACCGATCTCATTCTGGTTCGCCGTCGCCACTTCGTGGTGGTGTACTTCAACGTCCAGGCCAATGGCTTCCATTAGGTTACACATGGCCGCACGAATGTCGTGTGAGCTGTCCACTGGAGGAACTGGGAAGTAGCCGCCCTTAACGCGTGGACGGTGACCCAAGTTACCGCCTTCCATCACGGTTTCGGTGTTCCAAGCGCCTTCATCAGAGTTGATTTTGTAGAAAGAGCCGGACATATCCTGGCCCCAACGCACGTCGTCAAAGATAAAGAACTCGGGCTCAGGGCCGAAGAAGGCGGTGTCGCCCAAACCAGTAGACTTCAGGTACTCTTCTGCACGCTTTGCAACAGAGCGCGGGTCACGCTCATAGCCTTGCATGGTAGAAGGCTCAATGATGTCACAGCGCAGCACCAGGGTTGGATCTTCTGTGAACGGATCCATAAATGGAGTGCTGTCATCTGGCAGCAGAATCATGTCGGATTCGTTAATGCCCTTCCAGCCAGCAATAGAAGAGCCATCGAACATCTGGCCAGTCTCGAAGAAATCCTCATCGACTTCACGCGCCGGAATGGTGACGTGCTGTTCCTTACCTTTGGAATCGGTGAAGCGCAGATCGACCCACTTCACATCGTTTTCTTTGATCAGATTCAGAGTGTTCTCTGACATGTTTCTTCTCCAGATGCTGGTTCAGATTTGAACAAGGGACGCATCCCTGTTTGGTATGAAAGTCATAGGAGCAAGTTGTATGCCATACCGCAGGATCGGCTGAGCCGCACAAAATCAGGGCCATCCAGTTCCAAAAGCATTCGCAATGCACCGAAAGACAACATTACATACGCAGACCGCACCTTTTTAGTGCGTAATCTGCGTTATGCCGAGCAGTTCCCTGCAAGAATGCACAGTATAGGTTCACCTCACAGCGCACGGAACCGTTTTGCCGCCCTATGAAGCTGCGCATTGCTTTGGCTCAAGATCCATAAAAACCGCCAAACAGTCACAATACTCGGGTTAAATAGCTCGCCATGTAAAAGCCATGCCGTATTCTCGCTGGCTTCATGTATAATCGCGCCGCATTTTGTTCAAACTTTAACCAAGGCACCTATTGTGATCGACAATCTCAGAAATATCGCCATCATCGCCCACGTTGACCATGGTAAAACCACTCTGGTTGACAAGCTGCTGGAGCAGTCCGGCACGCTGGAGCGAAACCAGGGTGGCGAGCGGGTCATGGATTCCAATGACCAAGAAAAAGAGCGTGGCATTACCATTTTGGCGAAAAACACCGCCATCAAATGGAATGACTACCGCATCAACATCGTCGACACCCCTGGGCACGCCGACTTTGGTGGTGAAGTTGAACGTGTGATGTCGATGGTCGACTCCGTCTGCCTGTTGGTCGACGCCGTTGATGGCCCGATGCCACAAACCCGCTTCGTAACGCAAAAAGCGTTTGAGCGCGGCCTGCGCCCTATTGTTGTAATTAACAAAATTGACCGCCCAGGTGCCCGCCCTGACTGGGTGATGGACGAAATTTTTGACCTGTTCGATCGCCTTGGCGCCACCGAAGAGCAGCTCGACTTCCCCGTGATCTACGCCTCGGCACTGAACGGCATCGCTGGCGATGATCCAGACAACATGGCTGACGACATGTCGCCACTGTTTCAAATGATCGTTGACCACGTGCAAGCGCCGAACGTTGAGCTGGACGGCCCATTCCAGATGCAAGTATCTGCCCTCGACTACGACAGTTTTGTTGGCGTTATCGGTGTTGGCCGTATCACGCGTGGCAAACTGAAGCCAGGCACTGACGTGCAGCTGATCGACCGCGAAGGTAACACTCGCAAAGGTCGTATTCAGCAGGTAAAAGGTTTCCACGGTCTTAACCGCGTCGACGTAGAAGAGGCAGCAGCCGGTGACATCGTCTGTATTTCCGGCATCGATGGCTTGAACATTTCTGACACCTTGTGTGCCGTTGGCAACGTTGAAGCGCTGCCGGCACTGAGCGTTGACGAACCAACGGTGAGCATGACCTTCCAGGTGAATGACTCTCCGTTTGCGGGTAAAGAAGGCAAGTACGTTACCTCGCGTAATATTAAAGACCGCCTGGATCAAGAACTGATCCATAACGTTGCCCTGCGTGTTGAGCCAGGTGACAGCCCAGAGAAGTTCAAAGTCTCTGGTCGTGGCGAGCTGCATTTGTCGGTTCTGATCGAAACCATGCGCCGTGAAGGCTTTGAAATGGCCATCGGTAAACCTGAGGTGGTGCAAAAAGAGGTGGATGGCGAGCTGCAAGAGCCCTACGAGCAGGTTGTGATCGACATCGAAGACCAGCACCAAGGCTCCATCATGGAAGAAATGGGCAACCGTCGCGCCGAAATGACCAACATGGTGCCCGATGGCAAAGGTCGCGTGCGTCTGGAGTTTATGATGCCAGCCCGTGGTCTGATCGGTTTCCGCTCGCAATTCCTGACCATGACGTCCGGCTCTGGCATCCTGACCAACGTCTTTGACCATTACGGTCCAGTGCAGGCCGGCTTGGGTTCTACCCGCCATAACGGCGTATTGGTTTCAATGGTGGCAGGTAAAGCATTGGCCTACGCGCTGTTTACCCTGCAAGATCGCGGACGCTTATTCATCGGCCCACAAACCGAGGTTTATGAAGGCATGGTGATCGGCCTGCACAGCCGTGATAACGACCTGGTGGTTAACCCCACCAAAGCCAAGCAGCTGACCAACGTGCGTGCCTCGGGTACCGATGATGCACTGACGCTGACGCCGTTTGTGCGCCACACGCTGGAACAAGCGCTGGAGTTCATTGAAGACGATGAGCTGGTAGAAGTAACGCCCACCAGCATTCGCCTGCGCAAGAAGTTCTTGAAAGAGCACGAGCGTAAGCGCGCCAAGAAAAGCTGAGATCACTCTCGCTTGCTATGATGGAACCGGGGTCTGACCCCGGTTTTTTTATGTCTGCCGTTTAATCACAGCCATGCTCGGAGATACGTTTTGGCCACCACAATCGCGCGATCTAAGGCCGCTAGCAGCCTGAAACAAGCCTTGTGCCTCATGTTATTGCTGCCTGCTGTGGTGTGTGCCCAACAGCTGACCGTTGCGGCCGGGAACTCCATGCCCCCCTATGTCATTCCCGCCAGCCAAAACGGCATTGCTTTAGAACGCCTTAGAGCCGCACT
Source organism: Bacterioplanes sanyensis (assembly GCF_014652515.1). GTDB lineage: Bacteria > Pseudomonadota > Gammaproteobacteria > Pseudomonadales > Oceanobacteraceae > Bacterioplanes > Bacterioplanes sanyensis. The sequence goes on from NZ_BMYY01000008.1 coordinate 94,653, forward strand.
CAGCAGCGAGAACATCGAACTGGACCTAGTTTTTGGCAGCAATGCAGACAACCTCAATGCCTTTCAAACAGGCCTTGCTGACGCCATGCTGGTCGCCCCCATGGACAGCAGCGGCTTGTTTATCACCCGCACACCCATTGCTCAGATGCAAAATGTCGCCATCAGCTTGAAGCCCCTGCCCTTGCAGCAGATCAGCGATCTAAAGTCCTACCGCATTGGCGCCTTTAGCCTTGCGCATCGCATGTTGCCCCAGCCGTTTGCTGAAACCGCGGCTGATAGCCCTGACTATCGCGAGTACCCACGCCAGCTTGAGCAGGTCAAATCGTTGTTTAGCGGGGATAACGACGTTCTGGTGATGGAGCGCTCCATCTTTCGCTATTACTTCAGCCAGCTACGACAGCTCGACCCGGGCAACCCGGCGTACCAACAAAAGCCCAGATATTATCCGCTGTTCCCCACCAGCCTTCGTCATACCGGGCTCAGCGACCCAAGCATGCGCGATAAGCTCGACCAAGGCCTAAAGCGACTGCAACAAAGCGGCGAGTACGATCGCATTCGTGAGCGCTATGAACGGTTAATGGACGAATATTTGCTGCGTTAGGGATTATCAGTAGTATCCTGCTCGCGTTGTAATTTTTGAATCTGTTGCAAAGCTTCATCGTTCATGTCGAGGATATCGACCACAACCAAAAACAAATCGGCAGCAAATGCTCCCTTGCTGACTTTGCTACGCAGATTCTCGCTGGTAAGGACAATACCACGCTGCTCTAGCTCAAGCGCTAAGTCCTCATAGCGCTTGCTTTTGAGAATCATCGACGAGCGAATCAAGCGGCTAATCGCCATGCGGTACTGCGCCAGGCTGCGCTTATTCTGTGCACTTTGCTCCGGTTTCATAACATGCCTTTCCGATTACACCGCGATTTTGTTGGCTATTTCACCAATATATAAAACAATCATTGACATTAAAACAAATAAGTATAATTTGTTGCCTATTAATCACAAACGCCACCAAGGAAGCTTAAATGGCTTGGGATTTGAACAACATCAAAACGCTTTTAGATGCCCACAACAGCTGGTCGATTGAAAGCGAAGACAACTGTCTCAGCATCAGCAATGACGAGGGACTGGATGCTTTTCTCTACGCTGGCGAGCAGCAAATTATCGTTGAGTCGTTATTGTTTCCACTCAGCAGCGTGCGTGATGAAGCAGTTTTGAACCAAATGATATTGCGGACGCATCAACTCCAGCCATTGACCGGCATCAGCATCAAGATGATTGGCGGTGCGGAGTATTATGTCGCTTTTGGTGCGCTATCAACACAAAGTAAAGACAGTGTTTTATTGGAGGAAATCGAAACGCTATTTATTAATGTCGGCGAGTTTCTAGAACTGTATGCCGATCACTTGAACTGTGAGGTGTAACATGAGTCTGTCAAAAATTTGGACCGCCTTAAAAGGTAGTTTCAATGAAACTACAGAATCCATCGCCGACTCACAATCTTTGCGCATCCTAGACCAAGAAATTCGCGAAGCCAAAAAAGAGTTACAAGCAGGTGATCAGAGCCTGACCAAGATTATGGCTAAGCGCAAGCTGGCGGAGAACAAAGCTCAGGCATTGCAAGCCGACATTGATACTTACTCAAACCATGCTGTTGCCGCCATGGAGCAAGGCAACGAAGAGCTGGCTCTTGAGTGTGCTGAAAAGGTCAGTGAGCTGGAGACGCAATTGGCCCAAGAGCAGGAAATTCTTTCTAGCTTTCTGCAGTCGGAAAGTACTCTAAAAGCGAATATGGCCAAAGCCAAAGCCAATGTGCGCCGCATGGAGCAGCAAGTCGACCAGATTAAAGCTACAGAGTCTGTGCAAAAAGCTCAGGTTGCTGTATCAAGTCGGCATGTGGGGGCCAACAATAAAGTCAAAACGGCCCTAGATAGCTTAGAACGTATTAAAGGCAAACAGGCACAGCGTGCCGCTGAGTTGGAAGCTGCCGAAGAAATGGCCAATGCAGAAAGCGGCAGCGACCTAGATGCCAAGCTGAGATCTGCGGGTGTGATTGGTGGCGGCACCTCAGGTAAAGATAAATTGGCCCAATTAATGGCATCTCGCGGCAATAAATAATAGTATCTGCGCCCTTAAGCCATCTGCTGGAACTTAGCAGGTGGCTGTTGTTTTGGATCGTTAGGGATTACGAATGCCTTTGGTATTAAAACTTCGCCAACTGGCTGCTCGCCTGTTTTACCAACTGAGCAGCCTTGCAGTGATCGCTGCATTGTTTATCTATTTACTCACTAGCTGGTTAGGTCTTTATCTAGCAGGTGAAACAGACTTGCTGGTGCTGGATACCTTTTTCTATTGGATGCTGGTGACCGCTTCCACCGTTGGTTACGGCGACTATTCTCCCGCCACTGCTGCAGGGCGTTTATTCGTAGCATTCTGGGTAATACCACTGGGGTTAAGCCTATTTGCAATTGTGGTAACACGCTTTGGCATGTTAATTCACTCGCTGGTATTTAAAGGTAGAAAAGGACTGCTGATGTTAACACTGACTGACCACACCGTGATTATTGGCTGGAACGGTGCTCGCACATTGAGACTAATCGAGCTGTTACTGGCCCGTACTAATAAGCAGCGGGAACAAATTGTCTTATGCACGACGACTGATATAGAAAACCCGCTGCCAGGTAAGATTGATTTTGTTCGGGTGGATTCATTTACCCAGCCGGAGGATATGGCACGTACCTCCATCAATAGCGCTAAGCGTATCATCATCGATACCAGTTCTGACGACGTTACTTTAACGACGGCATTATTTTGTGCGGATGCCAACCCGAATGCGCACAAGACTGCGTACCTACAGCAAGAGTCATTGGCAGATCTGCTTAAAGTTCATTGTCCAAAGGTTGAGGTGATTCCCTCTGTCTCCATCGAGATGCTCGCTCGTTCTACCCTCGATCCAGGCTCAAGTCAGGTCCACAAACAGTTGTTGGACAGTACGGAGGGGATGACACAATACAGTTTGGAATATCAAGGTCAGTCGACAGAATTTCGGCATTTGTTCGAGCAATTTAAATCCAGTTTGGACGCAACATTGATTGGTGTGAGACCGGCCAATGCAGCAGATATCATTCTAAATCCACCTTTATCTTCACCAATAAATCAGGGAGATAATTTGTTCTATATCGCAGCCCATCGCATTGAGCACTCGGTACTGAGTTAGGAGGCGTTATGTTGCATTGGTTCAAAAAGACAGAAACATCTGGTACGCCTGAGATACTCGGCTTAAAACCCGGCTTCAGCTTTGAGGTAGATAGTCTGTTATTGCGACTGCTTGCGAAGGAGTTGACCGCCCAGAATATTGCCTCAACACAACTGATTCAGGCGGCTGGGATCGTTGAAATGGATGATACCTTTTTGTTCCGCTATTACACCGATGACGATGCTTGGTTGCAGGTGGTCACGCAAGGAGGTCGATCAGATCAGCATGTGATCGACGTCAAACTGTTTCACTATTACGACACTTTGAATATTGCTACCGAGCAACGCTGGAATAGGCTGCTAAGCGAAGAAATTGGGCAACAGAAATACTATTTGGAACAGCAGTGTTTTCAGCGTGTATGGACCGATATCGATGACTATCATCCTCCGGTCGCAATGACAGAAACCACTTGGGACCAGCAGCTACAACAAAGCAGCACTGATCAGTTCGCTATGTTATTTGAACGCTCTTTAGCTCACCAAGGTATGACAGAGTCATTGTTTTTAGCCGCAGAGGAGCACCGAGAAAAAAGCGGTCATTTATCACGCTGTCTGGTTATTAGTACCGGTATCACTTTAACTCCCAGTCAACTCACTATTTACGGTTAATTTAATCACAGGAAGGTCTGTATGTTAGTTCATGCTATTGGCAATTTTGCTTTGTATTTTAGTATCGCAGTGGTCGCTTTGATGTTATTCAAAGTTATTTATGCCGCTATTACGCCTCACGATGAGTGGCAATTGATTAAGCAGGAAGAAAATACCGCAGCGGCCATTGCCTTTGGCGGTGCTATTCTTGGCTTTTCTATCGCCTTAGCGGGTGCCATCAGTAACTCTGTCGACTTGATCGACTTTCTGATTTGGGGAGCGATTGCTTTATTAGCGCAACTGGTAGCTTTTGCTTTGGTACGTTTTATATTTATGCCCAAGATTGTTGCTCGGATTCAAAACAATGAAATCAGTGCTGCCATTGTCTTGCTGGCAGTGTCAGTGTCGGTGGGCCTACTTAATGCCGCATCATTGAGCTATTAAGGGGAGGCTCTGATGTCTAAACGTTCAAAAAATATCGTTCTTTCGCGCATGCGTAAACACCCAGCTACGACCCTAGCGGCTGCAGCCAGTGCTGGGTTAGTCGGCTGCTCATCTACTGAGCCGGTCACCATGGTGGCATCTATCGATGACTGTCAGGAAAGAACTTCACTGACAGAGGAACAATGCGAGTTTGCCTACAAAAAAGCGCTGGCCGAGGCGCAGCGAACCGCACCTAGGTTTCAAGATGAACGCGACTGTGAAGACAATTTTGGCTTCCATAACTGTGAAGACAGTAATCAGGGGTTTTTCACTCCAGCAATGACGGGCTTTTTAGTGGCTGAAGCCATTGATGAAGTTGGCGATGCATATCGCACGAAATACTACAGTCCAGTCTTTCGCAATAAGTACCGTGATGTCGTACTTGCTGATGGTACCGAATTAACCTACGGCAGTGGTGGCTTTGGCTCTTATCGCATACCTAAATCTGCGAATCAGCCCAAAGCTTCGGTCAGTAAGGTTTACCCTAAAGGCACAAAAACCATCAGCCGTAGCGGCTTTGGCTCAACCGCATCGGCGAAAAGCAGCTGGGGTGGTGGCTCTTCCTCGCGTAGCTGGGGTGGTTGATGCTTCGCCTTCCGATTGCTGAGCGCCCCGGCTGGGAGCAGCGCGCACACGAGTTTGGTTTTCACTTTCATACCATGTACGGCGAGCGCTACTGGGATGAAAGTGCCTATTACCAATTTTCGTTACAGCAAATCGAGCGCGATCTAGAGGCGCCAACAGAAGAGATTCATGCCATGTGCTTGGAGGTGGTCGATCTTGTGGTGCAAGACGAAAGATTGCTGCGTCGCTTTGCCATACCTCAGTCACAGTGGGACGTAGTGCGGCAAAGCTGGCTGCAACGGGAGCCCAGTTTATACTCGCGTTTAGATTTTGCTTACGACGGCCAGTCGCCTGCCAAGCTGTATGAAAACAATGCTGATACTCCTACCAGTTTGTATGAAACCGGCTTTTGGCAATGGCTATGGCTCGAAGATCAGGCCGATAAAGGCTTGATTTCGCGCCAAGCAGATCAGTTTAATAGTTTGCAAGAAAAGCTGGTCCAGCGTTTCCGTGAGTTACTCGCTAATCAGCTGCGTCAGCAAGCCAGCCCGATACTGCATGTGAGTTGCTGTAAAGACTCGGATGAGGATCGCGGCACAGTGCAATATCTGCAGGATTGTGCCGCTGAGGCGGGCATAGAGACCCGCTTTGTCTTTATTGAAGATGTTGGACGCGATGCGAACGGCCGACTCACTGACCTTGATGACCATATCATCGAATGGTGGTTTAAACTGTACCCATGGGAGTTCATGGTGCGTGAGCCGTATGCACCATTGATCGCTGAATCCGGCGTTCGCTTTGTGGAGCCAGCATGGAAGTCGGTGCTATCGAACAAGGCTATATTGCCCATGTTATGGCAGCGCTTCCCTGGCCACCCCAATCTGTTGCCGGCCTATTTCGAAGACCAGCTCGATCGAGTTCCGAGTGACATGTCATTGGTGAAAAAACCCATTTACTCGCGCGAGGGAGCAAATATTAGTTTGATCAGCGGGGCGCAAGAAACCGAATTCTCTTCCGGACCGTATGGCGAGGAGGGCTTTGTTTATCAGCAGGCGCACATGCTACCCAAGTTTGGGTCACACCACACTTTGATTGGTAGCTGGCTAGTCAACGATCAGGCAGCGGGTATTTCCATTCGTGAAGACAGTGGTCCCATCACACAAGACCTGAGCCGCTTTTTGCCGCATATTATCTTGGGATAAAAAAACCGCCCGAAGGCGGTTTTTCTTAGATCTCGCTGATCGAGTTCAGCGGGTAGTTGGCCGGCATTGGGCCATCAGCTGCCCCTGAGTCAATGGCGGCTTTTGCAACAGCGTAAGACACCTTGCCCAGCAGGCGCGAATCGGTGGCTTTAGGAATGATGTAATCCTTACTGAAGGTCAGTTCATTCAAGCCGTAGGCGGTCAGAACTTCTTGTGTGACTGGCTCTTTCGCCAGTTCTGCCAAGGCTTGTGCTGCGGCCAGTTTCATTTCTTCGTTAATCTCGCGGGCGCGAACATCGAGCGCACCACGGAATATGAATGGGAAGCCCAGTACGTTATTCACCTGGTTAGGGAAGTCTGAGCGACCGGTAGCCATGATGGCATCATCGCGTGCAGCGGCAACGACATCCGGCATGATCTCTGGCACTGGGTTGGCGCAAGCAAAGATGATGGGGCGATCCGCCATCTTCTTGATTTGCTCGGCGTTTACCATATCTGGGCCAGACAAACCTAAGAAGATGTCGGCGCCGTCGATGGCGTCATCAAAAGTACGCTTATCGGTATCCACCGCAAAGGCTTGCTTGTACTGATTCAAGTCGTCACGACCTGAGTGAATCACGCCTTTGCGATCACACATAAAGATGTTTTCTGGTTTCATGCCCGCCAGAATCAGCAGCTTGGAACAAGAAATCGCTGCCGCACCAGCACCCAACACCGCCATTTTGACTTCGCTGATTTGCTTGTCTTGGATTTCCAGTGCGTTCAATACGCCGGCGACGGTGACGATGGCAGTACCGTGCTGATCGTCGTGAAATACTGGAATGTTGCACTGCTCGATTAGGGTGCGCTCAATCTCGAAGCACTCAGGCGCTTTAATGTCTTCTAGGTTGATACCGCCATAGGTATTGGCAATGCGACGTACAGTATCGATAAAGGCCTGCGGACTTTCTGCTTCGACTTCCACATCGATGGAGTCAATACCGGCAAAGCGTTTAAACAGCAGGCTCTTACCTTCCATTACTGGCTTTGACGCCAGAGGCCCTAGGTTGCCCAAACCCAGAATGGCGGAGCCGTCGGTGATTACTGCGACTAGGTTGCCTTTGGCGGTGTACTTGTAGGCATTTTCTGGGTCTTCTGCAATGGCTTTCACAGGCTCTGCCACGCCTGGGCTGTAGGCAAGGGAAAGATCGCGAGAGGTTTCAGCTGGGGTGCTCAGCTCAATACTAATTTTGCCCGGCTTGGGGTTGGCGTGGTAATCCAGGGCCGCTTGCTTCAAATCTTCTGACATAGTACTCGTCCAGTCTTGTCGCGTTGTAAAAAGCCGGCTGTGCAACTTTGGTCCAATACACAGAGGCGTAAGGGGAGCTACTTGATAACAAAAAGCCAATCCCTTTTCCACTAAATTAGGGCGGACTCTATGCTTTGATCAGTGATTTATCTTACGTGGTAACCGTATTGTTATTTGAAGACCGGGTGATCGGTTTTCAGCACGGATCATTCCGTCGTGCAGTTCAACAATGCGTTTGACCAGTGCCAAACCGATGCCGTAGCCCCCGCTAGCATGGTCCCGGGCACTGTCGACCTGGGTGAAGGGATCAAAAATACGCTGTAACTCATCATCGGGAACGCCAGGCCCCTGATCGGCAACGGCCAGGTTGACCCAGTCACCGTCGCTTTCCAGAGCGACCAGCAGTTCGCTGTGTTCCGGTGCAAAGCGGATGGCATTGCGCAAGATATTATCGAACGCGCGTTCGATCAAAACCCAGTCCCACTCGCAGGTCAATGGTACCGGATTATTCTGGCGTTGTAGGCGTAATTGTTTGTCGTCAATTTCAATAGCCGCGTCACTTAGCCAGTCATCCAGCCGGCTATCAACGTCGTCTTCTTCCAGCAACAAGGCGCGGCTGTCTTGTTGTTGCAGGCGCGCTAGGTCGAGTATCTGCCCCACCAGGCCATCCACTTGGGCTACAGCGCGCTCAATGCGGTCATGCTCCGTGGCCAACGCATCTTGTTGGTCTTTTTTGCGGGCAATGCCCAAGGCAATTTGCAAGCGTGTTAGCGGTGAGCGCAGTTCATGTGAGACATCACGCAGCAGCTGCTGGTGACTTTGCAGTAGTCGCTGTAGTGCTGCCGCCATGTCGATCACTTCGCCCGAAAGGGCGCCAATTTCATCATGGCGATGCTCATCCGCGCGCAGGCCGGAAACGTCAAAGTTGCCCTGTGCTAGCTGGCGTGCTGCACGCTGTAGACGCCTAATGGGCCGAGTCAGGCTCCAAACTAGGGTAAAGCACAACAGGGTCACCACAGCCACCACGGCCACGGGGACCATCCAGCGGTGCTCATCTTCAAGGAAACTCCCCCATTGTTGGCGGCTGATGGCCACATATAGGTAGTCGCCCCGTGCTACTGGGCCGATCATCAGCCAGCCATCGTCTTGGCCCCATAAAATACGACCCGACTCTTCAGCGGCATCTACGAACTCTTCGACATCATGGGGGAGCTGGCGCACGCGGTCACTGGCCACGGCAACCAGATTCCAACCCGGACGTAGCTTGCGCCATAGTTTGCGATCTTCGGCAATGATCGGTGGTTTGCGCTCTAACAAACGAATCAGATGCATTTGCTCGCGAGGTGTGGCTTGGCGAAAGTAGTCGTCGCCAATCCAATCACTGGTGACGACGGCCGCCAGCATGGCCAGAAAGATCACTGACCAGAACCAAAAGAAGACTTTAAAGAAGAGGGAGCGATACCAGCGGGTGGTGCGCACGCTTATACCTGAATCAGCATGTAGCCACGGCTGCGTACGGTCTTGATCCAATCGGTATCGTCATCGCGCTTGCCCAGTTTTTTACGCAAATTGCTGACGTGCATGTCGATGGAGCGGTCATAGGCCATTAAAGGCCGGCCCAGTGCTGCGAGCGATAGCGTGTCCTTGTCGACCAGCTCGCCGGTGTTTTCCATCAAGCATTGCAGTACGCCAAACTCAGCCCCGGTGAGCGATACGCGCTCGCCTTCCAGAGTCACTTCCCGCGTTGCTGGGTCCAGCACCAACTCGCCGACCTGATATGGGTTGTGACTGCTGCTGTCTTCGGCGCTGAAGTCGATGCGACGAAATAGCGCTTTGATACGTGCCACCAGCTCATGGTGGTGATATGGCTTGGCGATGTAGTCATCGGCACCGTGCTCTAAACCTAACACCCGATCGACGCTTTCACCGCGCGCGGTCAGCATGATGACCGGGATGGACGACTGCTCGCGCAGGGCTTTGAGCACTTCAAAACCGTTCATTTTCGGCAGCATCACATCCAGCAGCACCAGATCGAAATCACCGGACAGCGCTGCTTGCAAACCGGCCTCGCCATCGTGTCGGGCGCCCAGCTCAAAGCCTTCCATTGCTAGGTATTCCTGCAGCAGCTCAGCCAGTTCAAAGTCGTCGTCGATCAGCAGAATGCGGTTCATTGCGTATTTATTAGCCATATATTTGAGCTTCGCAGTTTAATCCACCACCCTCAGGTGCCCAGTGTTTTTACCCTTCCTTACCTCAATGATCGAGCAAGGTCGCTAACCAGCGGGTTTGCGGGCGGGTTTCGAGAGCAATTTTAACCACCATGGTCAGCGGAATGGAGAGCAACATACCAACCGGCCCCAAAACCCATCCCCAAAACACCAACGACAGAAAGACCACCAGCGTCGATAACCCCAAGGTGCGCCCCATTAAGCGCGGCTCAACGACGTTGCCAAACAAGGTGTTGGCGCCAACAAACACCGCGGCCGTTAACAATGCTGAGCCGAGCCCTAGCTGAATTAGAGCGATCAATACCGCCGGCACAGCCGCAATAATCGAGCCGATGTTAGGAATGTAATTGAGCAGGAAAGCCACCAGCCCCCACAGCGGTGCGTAATCCACACCGATAATGCTCAGCGCAATCGCAATGACTAGGCCGGTACCAAAGCTCACCAGCGTTTTAATCGCTAAATACTGTTGTACCGACTGGCTAAAACGAGCAAAGTGCTCAAACGCCAATGTTTGCTCACCAAAGGCGCGCTTTACCTTGTCCGGAAAACCCGAGGCTTCCAGCAAGATAAACACCACGGTAAACAGAATTAAAAAGGTATTAGTCAGCACTCCACCTAAGCCGTTAAACACCGAGGCGACGGTTTTCATGACCACACCCGGGTTTACATACTCCTTGACCAAGTCATTGGCCACTTCAATCCCCAGTGCACGTAGCTGTGCAATGCCTTGCTGCAGCAAAGCGTTCAGCTTTTGCTCATACAGTGGCATATCTTGATAGAAGGCATTCACAGTACCGCCCACAAACGTCGCTAGCCCCATGCCGATCACTACAAACAGGCTTACCAGTAGCAATACCGCTAGCACACTTGGCACGCGGTGACGCGTCAGCCAGGCCATCAACGGCGCGCTCATCACAGCAATAAAGACCGCTAGCAAAAATGGCACCAGCATCGACGCCGCACTTTTAATACCGGCGATGACGACGACGGCTGCGGCGGCGGTCAAAACCAAGTTGTTCGCCAAGCGGGACTCATCAGAGGCCATGGTTGTTCTCCGTCACTCATGTTTGCGCCTGAGTATGCCACAGCGACGTCAGCACACGATGTTGAAAATCGCACTTGTGTTTGTTGAAACAAGGCGTTAACATGCGCGGCCTGTCGCGGAAGTGGTGGAATTGGTAGACACGCTGGATTTAGGTTCCAGTGCCTCACGGCGTGAGAGTTCGAGTCTCTCCTTCCGCACCATCCTTTGCCGGAGTCGATCATGCCAGGATTGCTAATACTGCTGGCATGCCTACTGTTAGGGCATTTTTTTCATAACGTATTCACGTTACCCGTACCAGCAGCCATTATCGGTATGCTGATACTTTTAGTCAGTTTGTTGCTTGTGGGCAAAACGCCACAATCGTTACAACAAACAACACGCACTTTATCTCCACTCCTACCGCTATTTCTAATGCCTGTTAGTACTGGCATCGTCACCCAAGGCGAAACCATTGCCCGCCACGGTCCTGCCTTGCTAGTGATTCTAATTGTCAGCCTGATTCCGGGTATTTTGGTGTGCGGCTGGATTATGGGAAAAGGCTACTTCCATGACTGAGCTACTGCAACTGCCATTATTTTGGGCCAGCGCCACTCTGGCAGCGTTTTTAATCGGCCAGCAAGTGTACTTGCGCAGCGGCAGCAATCCGCTGTTTCCCCCGATTCTTATCGGTGTTGCGCTGCTCTCTGGCCTATTACTGCTGACGGGCACGCCCTATCCGGTGTATATGCAAGGCGGCGAGCTCATCAACATGATGCTAGGGCCGGTGATTGTGATGCTGGCGGTGCCTCTGTATCAGTATTTGCATACCATGCGCCGTCATTGGCAGCGCGTCATTATCGCTATTGCCTGCGGCAGCGGTACCACCATCGTCGTTGCTGGTGCACTCACCTATTGGTGGATCGGCGACCTGCCACTGAGTCGCACCATCGCCACCAAATCCATCACCACGCCTGTGGCCGTTGCCATCAGTGACCAAGTTGGCGGACTGGCGGCGATGGCCTCTGCATTTGTCATTGCTACCGGTATTCTGGGTGCCCTAATGGCACCGCCCCTGCTGCGCCTAATTCGCCGCGACCAGCCTCATACCGTGGGCCTAACGCTGGGTATTTGCGCCCACGCTATCGGTACCAGTCGGGCCTTGGAGTTGGGGCAGCAGCAAGCCGCTTATGCCGCACTGGCCATGACGTTAACCGCAACCTTGCACGCACTGGTGTTGCCGTCTCTACTGCCGTGGCTGATTTAGCCAATCAGCACTATGGTTGAAAGGGGGTTCGTGCGCTGCTGGCTGGCCAGATAGCGACGAAATAAAAGGCACAAATAGCCTGTACGGGCTGAGGGCAGGCATGGGGCGTCGCTTACAACACATCTGGCTGCTGGCACTGCTCAGCGCGATCGGTATTTCATTGCTGATCATGGCCTTGCTGATTAAGCAGCAGGTACGCCAAGAATACCGTTCCATGCAACTCTGGTCGGCCGAGCTGGCGAACTATGCAAGGCGTCAGCAAGCGCCGCCCGCTACCTTGATGCAGGCGCTCACCAACCAAGGGTATTGGGTGAAATTGGTGGCGCAGCAAGGCAATCAAATCGCTGTTTTGGCCAGTAACACCCGTGCTGCCAACCTCAACGATGCTCGTCAGATATTGCGTGATGGCGGTGCTGAGTCGCGCTTGAGTCGTTTAAATGGCCAACTGCATTTACTGCACCACACACTTGTGAGCGAGCATACCGCCGTCATCATGTACCGCCCCCTGCGTGATCTTTATGGTGGCTTTGTCACCATGGGTGTTGCAGTGCTGGTGGCCAGTCTGATGGTATTGCTGCTGTTGTTTGCCATGTTTCGACGCTTGGTTATGCCACTTATCAAGCGCTTGCGACAGAGTCAGCTCCAACAAAGCTTGGGCTGGGAGTTTATGTCTGGCATAGCCTTGCAGCTGAGTGCTAGCGGGTTTGTTTTGGACGCCAATCCGCGTTTTCGTAATAGCTTCAAGGTCGAGGAGGGGCAGCGATTTATTGATTACTTACCTGTTGAGCAACAAGCTGTGGTTGAGCAGCATTTCAAGTTGGCGTTAGCGAGTCAGCAAGCCATTAACTTTGACTGCCAACTGATCGATCAGCAGGGCAACCTGACGGACTGGACATTGCACGTCCACCTTTTGCATACCAACGACCGCTCGTATTTGCTGATCAATGGCGACGACATCAGCAAGCGCTCGCGCACAGAGCGACAGCTGCGCATGGAGCAACAGCGTCTCAATACCTACTTCGATGCCATGCAGACCTTGCTGGTCATATGCGACCGTGAGGGCAACATTACCCGCATGAATGCCCATATGCGCCAGCTGCTGCAGTTACCTGATGAGCAGGTGTTGCGGCAGCCGATATTTACGCTGTTGCCGCGCAGTCACGCCGAGCGCATGCGCCAACAGTGGCAGCACCTCAGCGGCGGCGACGAGCAACGTCCCGGCGAGCAGATTGACTATCCGCTCATCGCTGCCACGGGTAAAAGCTACCTGATTAGCTGGCGCATTACCCGCATTGAAGGCCAGCGCAGCGAAGACGATGACTACCTGCTGGCCGGCGTTGATATGACCGCCAGCGTGGCGCAACAGCAAGCGCTGGCGGATGCCAACGAAAAAATCCGTGAAGCATTGGCCAAAGCCGAAGCTGCAAACCGCAGTAAGACCATCTTCTTGGCGAACATGAGCCATGAAATTCGCACCCCAATGAATGGCATTCTGGGGGCTGCAGAGTTGATGCAAGGCTCACCTCTAAACCAGGATCAACACCACTACCTTGAAATCATTAGTAAGTCGTCGCAGTCGCTGTTGGGCATCATCAACGACATTCTCGACCTCTCTAAAATCGAATCTGGCAACCTTGAGATCGATTACAGCGACTTCGATTTACAAGCCTTGTTAACCGAGCTCTACCAGCTATTTAGCGACGCCGCGCGGCGTAAGGAGCTGGCCTTGACGAGCGTTTACCAGGCTGGTTTACCGGTATTCTGGCGTGGCGACGTGCAGCGTATTCGCCAGATCATGACCAACCTCATTAGCAATGCCATTAAGTTTACCGACCATGGTCATATTCACATTGCGTTTAATGGCCAAGAAATTTCTGAGCAACGCTATCAGCTATCGCTGTCAGTGACTGACACAGGCATTGGCATTGAAGCGGATAAACAACAACAGATTTTTACCGCCTTCCGCCAAGCGGATAGCAGCACCAGCCGGCGCTATGGCGGTACCGGCTTGGGGCTGACCATTAGCCGCCGTCTGGCCAATGCCATGCAAGGTGATATACAGCTGCAATCCACCAGCGGCGAAGGTAGCTGCTTTACTTTGGTCGTCCCGCTCACCGTCGGCAATGGTAATCATGTGCTACCGGCGCAGCAAAAAACCAAAACACCGCTTAAGTTTCATGGCCGCGTTCTGCTTGCTGAGGACAACCTAGTCAATCAAAAGATCACCCTTAAGATACTGCAGCGATTGGGATTTGAAGCTGATATTGCCGAGAACGGCGAAGTTGCCATCGGCGCACTGATGCAACGCGATTACGACCTAGTACTGATGGACATCAACATGCCGGTGGTGGATGGCATTGAAGCCACAGAGCGCATTCGCGATTTGAAAATCCCCGGGCGCAGCGTGCCCATTCTGGCCCTCACCGCTAATGCCATGATGGAAGACCAAGAGCGTTGCTTGGCTGCCGGCATGAACGGCTTTGTCGCCAAACCCATCAAGCTAGAGAAACTGGCCAGTGCCATTGCTCAGGTTGCGCCAGCACTGCAGGGCAATGGTAACTCAAGCGATGCCGGATGATTTAAAGAGGGTCGCCCTGCAGCTGCCCAGCCAAGAACTGCTGAGTCAACGCCAGCGCCGCCAGCACCCGGCCCTCATTGCAGTCATTGCGGGCAAACAACTCCGGCAGTTGCGACAAACGCCATTCCACCAGTTCTAAAGGCTCGGGCTCATCACCTTCGAGCTTTGACGGGTACAAATTACGTACCAGCACCAAATCGATGCCCCCGCTCATGTAGCTGGGCGACAGGCTGATCTTCTTTAAGTGAATAAACTCGTTAGCGCCGTAGCCAATTTCTTCCTGCAGCTCGCGCAGGCAGGCATCACGCATGCTCTCGCCTAAATCAATTGCGCCTTTAGGCAGCGTCAGGGTGTAGTCTTCAACACCGCCACCGTATTCACGAATCATGGCGAAGCGGTCGTCATCGAACAGCGCCACCATCATCACAGCGCCGGTGCCGCCCGGCACCAAGCGCTCATAAGTGCGCTCCACACCGTTGCTGAAGCGAATGTCCATCGACTCGATACGAAACAGCCGGGTTTCCGCTAGGCGGTGGCGCGCGAGAATCTCTGGTTTTTTATCCATGCTTGAGCCGCTTACAATGGTTTAAATGCTGTTGAGTATAACCCTATGAAGGCCACCGATTGGCAACAAATCGACACCGTGCTGCTGGATATGGACGGCACCTTGCTGGATTTGCACTACGACAACTACTTCTGGCTGCAGCATCTGCCCAGTCGCTACGCCGAACACCACGGTCTCAGCGCCGAGCAAGCACAGAGCGAGCTAAATAAAAGCTTTATCAGCCTGCGCGGCACCCTCAACTGGTACTGTTTGGATTACTGGTCCGAACTGACGGGGCTGGATATCTTGGCACTCAAACACGAAGTGCAAGACAAAATCGGCTTTCGCCCGCACGTGCAGGATTTTTTGCAGCAACTCAGCCTGCGTGGCAAACGCAGCGTCATCGTCACCAACGCCCATCGCGCTGGCATGGAGTTAAAGCTGGCCCGTACTGGCCTAGCCGAGCAGGTCGATCGCATCATCAGCTCACATGATTATCGCGAGCCCAAAGAAAGTCAGGCATTTTGGCAGCACCTGCAGCAAGACGAGCCCTTCGACCCGCAGCGCACGCTGCTGATCGACGATAATATCTCGGTATTGCAGGCCGCCTCGGACTGGGGCATTGCCCACCTGCTCACCGTTTTGCAACCAGACAGCCAGCAACCGCCCCAACAAAACAGCCCGTTCCCCGGCATTCACCACTTTAACGAGTTGGATATTGACTGAAGCATCCCCATCATGGGAGCTAAGGTTGAGGAAATACGCGATGACAGAGACCAGCAAAGTGCGGCTGGATAAATGGTTATGGGCCGCACGCTTTTACAAGACTCGGGCATTGGCCAAAAACGCCATCGAAGGCGGCAAGGTGCACTACGACGGCCAGCGCTGCAAAGTCAGCAAAATGGTCGAACTGGGCGCTAAGCTCAGCATTCGCCAGGGCTTTGATGAAAAAGAAGTGATCGTGCAAGCGCTGTCAGACCAGCGCCGCGGGGCACCGCAAGCTCAGCTGCTGTATGAAGAAACACCCGCCAGCATCAAACGCCGTATGGACGAAGGTGAGCGGCGTAAAATCGCACGCGCCACCATGGCCGTTCCCGACCATAAACCGAACAAAAAAGAGCGCCGCGACATGCGCCGCTTTGAACGCAACCAGGAATACTGACATGACCCAAGCCGCCGACCAACTGCAGCGCTTTAGCTTTGACGGCACCAACATTCGCGGTGAGCTGACGCAACTGCACGACAGCTACCAAGAAGTGCTCAATCGCCACCAATACCCACCTGTAATTGCTCGTGCCGTGGGTGAGCTGATGGCCGCCACCGCCCTGATGAGCGCCAACCTCAAGTTTGCCGGCCGACTCACGCTGCAAGTGCGCTTAAGCGGCAGCGTTTCTTTGCTACAAGCGGAAACCAGCCACCAAGGCGAACTGCGAGCCATCGCCCGCTACGATGACCAGCTCAGCAATGACGAGCTGGACTTCGCCGATGGCCAACTGGTGATCACCGTCGAGCCCGAACAGGGTCAGCGCTACCAGGGCATCACCGCCATTGCTGGCGGCAATATTGCCCAAGCTCTGAGCGATTATTTCGAGCAATCCGAGCAGCTCGGCAGTCGCTTCTGGCTGGTCTGTGACGGCACCCGAGCGGCGGGTTTTATGCTGCAAAAAATGCCCGCCAGCGCCGACGAAGACCCAGACGCCTGGGATCGCCTAACGCATTTAGCCAGCACGCTGAAAGATGAAGAGCTGTTGCAACTGGACAACGAAACCCTGCTGCACCGGTTGTATCACGAAGAAGCCGTGCGCTTGTATCCGGCCAGCGCGTTGTCTTTCCTCTGCACCTGCAGTCAGGAGCGCATTGGCACGGCTTTGCATCAGCTGGGCTACGACGAGCTGCAATCGGTACTCAATGAGCAAGGCAGCATTGCCATTAACTGCGAGTTTTGCCAGCAGTTATATCGCTTCGAACAGCACGATGTTGATCAGTTGTTCCCTGAGCGCCAGCAGCACTAGCTCAGGCTGTCATTCCTGCCGATGTTAGCGGCCGCCACAAGCGGCCGATATGGACAAACCGCTGGCCTAACAAGACAGAAGTTGCCCAACACTTATCCTAATGGTCATTTTCTGGCATAATCGCGCGCCTCGAACGCCCGTGCACCCTCTGGGCGGTAGGTAACACAGACTGATGCGGCGGCTCTCCCCCGCACGACAACAGCGAGGACCCATCGGGCACCGATATGACCACTGTTTACACTGACTTATCTTCTCCTCAACTGATTGAACACGCACTCCAGCGTGGCGAAGGCAAGCTGCAAAGCACCGGCGCCCTGGTGGTGACTACTGGCCAGCGTACTGGTCGCTCACCGATGGACCGCTTCATCGTTGAAGAGCCGAGCAGCAAAGACGCCATCGACTGGGGCAACATCAACCGCCCATTCGATGCCGACAAGTTCGACGCTCTGTGGGAGCGAGTTGAGGAATATCTGTCACAACAGGATCGCTTCGTATCGCATGTGCACGTGGGCTCCGACTCACAGCATTATCTGCCGGTCAAAATGACCACCCAAACCGCCTGGCAAAATCTGTTTGGTCGCAACCTGTTTATCCGCCCTGATAGCTACAACGCCGCTGACAAAGAAGAGTGGCAAATTCTTAACGTTGCTGGCTTTGAATGTGTGCCTGAGCGTGACGGCACCAACTCGGATGGCTGTGTGATCATTAACTTTGCTCAACGCAAAGTGCTGCTGGCGGGCATGCGCTACGCCGGCGAAATGAAAAAAGCCATGTTCTCGGTACAGAACTTCCTGCTGCCAGAAAAAGACGTATTGCCAATGCACTGCTCCGCCAACGTCGGCGAAGACGGCGATACCTGCCTGTTCTTTGGTTTGTCTGGCACCGGCAAAACCACCCTGTCTGCCGACCCTGAGCGCTATTTGATTGGTGATGACGAGCACGGCTGGGGCAAGGGCACCGTCTTTAACATCGAAGGTGGCTGCTACGCCAAAACCATCGATCTGTCGAAGAAAAACGAGCCCATCATTTGGGATGCGATCAAGTTTGGCGCCATCGTTGAAAACGTGGTGATCAACGAAGAAACCCGCATCGCCGACTACACCGACACCAGCCTGACCGAAAACGGTCGCTGTGCTTACCCGCTGGAGCACGTTGAAAAGCGTGTCGCGGAAAACAAAGGTGGCGAGCCCAAAGCGGTGATCTTCCTTACCTGTGATATGACTGGCGTTCTGCCACCTGTGTCTATCCTCAGCAAAGAGCAGGCCGCTTACCACTTCCTGTCTGGCTACACCGCACTGGTTGGCTCAACAGAAATGGGTGGCTCTAAAGGTCTGAAATCGACCTTCTCTACCTGTTTTGGTGCGCCTTTCTTCCCACGCCCTGCCGGCGAATACGCTGAGCTGCTGATGAAGCGCGTCACCGAGTTCGACTCTCAGGTATATCTGGTGAACACCGGCTGGACCGGCGGTGCGAATGGTGCTGGCGGTGAGCGTTTCTCGATCCCTACGACCCGTGCCGTGATCAGTGCGATTCAGAGCGGTGCTCTGCGTGACGCCGACACCGAAACCCTGCCGGTATTTGGCCTCAATGTGCCAACCGCCATTGAAGGTGTTGAAAGCCAACTGCTGAACCCAATCGCAGCTTGGGGCGACGAAGCGGCCTGGACGGAAGCAGCTAAGAACCTGGCGGCTCAGTTCGTTGAAAACTTTAAAAAGTACGACGTGTCAGAAGCCATTCTGGCCGCCGCGCCGCAGCTGGACTAACTGCCCAGCTGAAACAAAAAAGGCCGTCAACTGACGGCCTTTTTTATGCGCTAAGCAATGCCGTCCAATGAATAACGCTCACCTAATATGGCAAATCAGGCGATTTAGCTATGCCTCGATCTGATGTCGCTGGTGATGTTAAAGGCGATGTTAATGTTGGAGCAGAGCTGTGTAGAATCATTCAGGGGCGCCCTAAGTCCACGCGAATTGCGACCGGCGTCTTTCCCCGCTTTTCCTGCCTTGGTTATACTCCGGCGCTGTTTTTTGATTGTTTGAGTATTTGTTTATGAGTCACGCCACCATCGGCCAGCGCATTGCTGACGAACTCGGTATTCGCACCCAGCAAGTTGACGCTGCCGTCGCCTTGTTAGACGAAGGCGCTACCGTGCCTTTTATTTCTCGTTACCGTAAAGAAGTCACCGGCTCGCTGGATGACGGCCAGCTGCGCCAATTGGATGAGCGACTGCGCTACTTGCGTGAAATGGAAGACCGGCGTGAAACCATTCTGAAAAGCATCGATGAGCAAGGCAAATTAACCGACGAGCTCAAACGCGAGCTGCTCACCGCCGATACCAAAACCCGCTTGGAAGACTTGTACCTACCGTACAAACCCAAGCGCCGCACTAAGGGCCAGATCGCCATTGAAGCAGGCTTAGAGCCTTTGGCCGAAAAGCTGCTGGCCGACCCGACATTAGACCCAGAGCAAGAGGCTCAAGCCTTCTTTAATGCTGAGCACAACATCGGCGACAGCAAAGCCGCCCTCGACGGTGCTCGTTATATTTTGATGGAGCGCTTCGCCGAAGACGCAGATCTTTTGGCTAAGCTGCGCCGCTTTATGCATCAACAAGCGCAGATATCGGTACGCGTGGTGGCAGGCCAAGAGCAAGCCGGCGCCAAATTCTCCGATTATTTTGAGCACGACGAGGCGCTGAAAAATGTTCCCTCCCACCGTGCTTTGGCGATGCTACGTGGCCGTAATGAAGGCATTCTGAGCATTAGCTTGGTCACCGGTGATCCGGACGACAAAACCAGTGCCAGCCCTTGTGAGGCCATGATTGCCGATCACGTCGGCATTGAGCAGCAAGGTCGCGCGGCAGACCGCTGGTTGGCCGAGGTGGTGAAATGGACCTGGCGCATCAAGCTGCTGAACCACCTAGAAACCGAACTGGTGGGCCAGCTGCGCGAGCAAGCCGAAGAAGAGGCCATTCGCGTATTTGGCGACAACCTGAAAGATTTGCTGCTGGCCGCACCCGCCGGCAACAAGGTCACCATGGGCTTGGACCCAGGTTTGCGTACCGGCGTCAAAGTGGCCGTGATTAATGCCACCGGCAAAGTAGTCGATCACGCCACCATTTACTGCACGCCACCACAGAATAAATTTGCTGAGTCGGCCGCGGTATTAAAGGCCATGATTGCCAAACACGGCGTCGAGCTGATCGCCATCGGTAACGGCACAGGCTCACGTGAAACCGACAAGTTTGTGGGCGATATGATCAAAGCCCAGCCCGAGTTAAAAGCCGTGCAAAAGGTGATGGTGAACGAAGCGGGTGCTTCTGTGTATTCCGCCTCAGAATTGGCGGCGCGTGAATTCCCGGATCTAGACGTGACCATTCGTGGCGCCGTCTCCATTGCCCGCCGCTTACAAGATCCGCTGGCCGAGTTGGTGAAAATCGAACCCAAATCCATCGGTGTCGGCCAGTACCAGCACGATGTTAACCAATCACGCTTAGCTCGCTCGCTTGATGCCGTGGTCGAAGACTGTGTGAACTCGGTCGGTGTCGACCTTAACACCGCCTCTGCCCCGTTGCTGACTCGCGTATCTGGCCTAAACGCTACTTTGGCCAACAATATCGTTGCTTACCGCGACGAAAACGGCGCTTTCCCCAGCCGTAAAGAGCTGAAAAAAGTCGCTCGTTTAGGCCCTAAGGCCTTTGAGCAAGCGGCGGGTTTTTTGCGCATTATGAACGGTGACAATCCGCTCGATGCCTCAGCCGTGCACCCTGAGTCTTACCCTGTGGTGGAAAAAATCGCCCATCAGTTCAGCAAAGATGTGGCCAGCCTGATTGGCGATGGCAGCCTATTGAAATCGGTCAATGCGGCAGACTTCACTGACGACAGCGTCGGTGAAATCACCGTGAAAGACATCATCAGCGAGCTGGAAAAGCCGGGCCGTGACCCGCGTCCTGAGTTTAAGTTTGCCGAGTTCAAAGACGGCGTGGAAGACATCAAAGACCTTAAGCCCAATATGGTGCTGGAAGGCGTGATCACCAACGTCGCCGCTTTTGGTGCGTTTGTTGATATAGGTGTGCACCAGGATGGCTTGGTGCATATTTCGGCGCTGTCGGACACCTTCGTTAAAGACCCGCGCGACGTGGTGAAAGCCGGCGATATCGTTAAAGTCAAAGTGATGGAAGTGGATGTGCCACGCAAACGCATTGGCCTATCTATGCGCATGAGTGACGACGCCCAGGAAAAAGCCAATGAACGCTCGCTGGGTGAGCAAAACAAAGAGCGTCGTGGCCGTTCACAGCCGAAACAACGCAGCGCAGCGCCGGCCGGTGGTGCCATGGCCGGTGCCATGGCAGCCGCCTTTGCTAACGCCAAACAGCGTAAATAAGCACTGGTGCTAACACGGCAATGGGCTGTTCCACTGAGCGGGCCCATTTGCCGGTTTACCTGCGACCAGCGCAATCCTCTATAATCTCCCGATTCCGACTCCTACTCCGAGGCGACCTTGATCACATACCAACAGCGGCTGGCCATGCTCAGCCACCCAGAGCATCAACCCCTGCTGACTCAGCTGCGACGCGGTGTTGAAAAAGAAGGTTTGCGTTGCGACAGTCAGGGTGTGATCAGCCAGCAACCGCATCCGCGCGGCTTGGGCTCTGCACTGACCCACGACAGCATCACCACGGATTATTCGGAAGCGCTGCTGGAGTTTATTACCCCAGTCTTTGTCAGTGCTCACGAAGCCATCGCCTATTTGGACGTGGCGCATCGTTATACCTACAGCCAGCTAAATGGCGAGATGATTTGGCCCAATTCCATGCCCTGTATTTTGCAGGGTGAAATGAGCATTCCCATTGCCGATTATGGCCGCTCTAACGTTGGCCAGTTGAAGCATGTCTATCGCCACGGCTTATGGCACCGCTATGGCCGCATGATGCAATGCATCGCCGGTATTCATTACAACTTCTCGTTGCCAGATGAGCTGTGGCCATTATTACAACAGCAGGAAGAAGACCAACAACCGCTGCAGGATTATATCTCCAGCCGTTATTTTGCTCTGATTCGCAACTTCCGCCGTTATTCCTGGCTGTTGTCGTACTTGTTTGGTGCCTCGCCAGCCTTGTGTGAAAGCTTCCTTGATGGCAAGCAGCACAACCTTGAGCGCTTGCATAAGCACACCTTGTACGCGCCTTACGCCACCTCATTGCGCATGAGCGACCTAGGCTATCAAAATGATGCGCAATCGGATTTGATCGTTTGTTACAACCGCCTCGACAGTTACATCGACACCCTTGGCAAAGCCATCAGCATCCCAGTGCAGCGCTACGAAGATATCGGCATTCAAGATGAGGACGGTACCTTCAAGCAGCTCAATACCAACTTGCTGCAAATCGAAAACGAGTATTACAGCGATATTCGCCCGAAACGCGTTGGGCCAAATGGTGAAAAGCCGCTGCAAGCGCTGGATAAATATGGCGTAGAGTACATTGAAGTGCGCAGCACCGACCTCAACCCCTTCCTGCCTCTGGGGCTGGATGTGCCGCAAATGCAGTTTATGGATGTGTTCCTAACTTGGTGTTTGTTGCAACCTAGCCCAGAGCTGGATATGGACGAATATCTGCGTATTCGCCGCAACCAGCAAAAAGCCCTGATGGAAGGGCGTAAGCCAAGCCTTCAGCTGGAAAGCGCTGACGGTGAACGCAGCCTGGTCGATTGGGGGCGCGAGGTATTGGAAGGCATGCGTGGCTTGGCTGAGCAAATGGATGCCGCCAATGGTCACAGCTTCCATATCGATAGCCTGAACCAGCAGTTACTAAAGCTGGCCGATAGCGAGCTGACGCCATCCGCGAAGGTGCTGGCCGCTTTGCGTGAACAGTCGCTTGAGTTTGGGGAATTTACCCGCCAGCAAGCACTGCAGCATCGCAAGACCTTGTCTGAGCCGCTGGCCGCCGAAGTGCGTCAACGCTGGCAGCAACAGGCGGAGGCATCGCTAGAGCAGCAATACGCGATGGAGGCCGCCGACGACCGGCCCTTCGCACAGTTTTTGGCCGAGTATCAGCAGCGCTAACACAGCTGCAGGTCAGTTCTGTACTACAAAATTACTGAAATAGAGGTCGTCTATATAAGGCGACCCTTCTAGCTCCACCATCACAGCGCGTACTTCATCCAACGCCACTTGGCGCAGGGACTCTCGCCCTTGGGCGGTATTCATCACATCGCCTTCCTGGGCACTGAGCAGCATCACCAAATTGTTGCGAATGTAGGGCTTATGGTGGCTGACGCGTGATGCTGCATCGCTACCCGTCACCCGCAGGGCTACCTCCGTACGCAAGTATTTCATGCGCCCTTCGCTGCCGTAATTTAGAACAAACGCCGGCTCCAAATGAATGTACCTCGCTTGTGCTGATGCCTCAGCGGCGCTTTCTTCGTCAACAGCCTCCTCCTCAGCACTGGCCCAGATTGGCCATGCCAACAGCAAAGACATGATCGCCAGCAATGCCGCACGGAACATATCGACTCTCCTGTAAACTAATAGCATTCTCGATTTTAGCGCATCGGCTCGGCCACAGGCTTTAGTTTTAGCAGCGCAAGTCCTAAACTCGATACGGCTTTAAACTGGATAAAAACTCTTATGTCATCAAATCCTGTTATTCGTTTTCTGCAATCACCGCAATGGCTGGGGCGAGCGGGCCTGCTGGGCTTTTTAACTTGTGCGGCGTTGCTGGCAACCGCCTACTACTTTGAGTACGTCCTGTACATGGAGCCTTGCCCCATGTGCATGGTGCAGCGGCTGGCCTTTTTGTTGATAGGCCTGGGCTGTTTGGCGGTGTTCTTCGCGCGTAATCATTACAGCTTGCGGCTAGTCACCTTAGCCTTGACCGTAGCGGCGGCCATCTTTGGCTATTGGAGTGCCGATCATCACGTGTGGTTGCAAAACCTTCCCCCCGAAGAGGTGCCCGATTGCGGCCCCAGCTTTGGCTACCTGATGGATACTCTACCGCTGACGGAACTGTTGAAGATCATGCTGCAAGGCAATGGCAATTGTGCCGAAATCTCCTGGAGCATGTGGGGCCTGAGCATGCCGGAGTGGACGCGCATCTGGTACGCCGGTTTTGCTCTGGTGGTGGGTACTGCATTTTTCAGCAATCTGCGCCGCGATTAGGTCATTTCCGGCACAAGTCATTGTGGGTCAATAAAAGCGACATCAAGGCTTGCACCTTCATTTCTCTGACACATATATTGGACTCATGTCGCGGACATGGGTCCGCTGTTTTCACGGCCGCGAATGAGGCACGTTATGTTAGAGAACTGCAAAACTGCACAAGAACGCTGGGGCGGTGTTCATCGCTTAATCGACAAGTGGCTGAATGATCGTAAACAGCTGATCGTTCAGTACTACGCACTGAGCTCATGCCAGCCATTGGCCAATGACTATAATCTAGGAGAGGCCGTCAGTCGTTTGTGTGAGGCCATGGTCGATTATTGCTCTGTGGGTCACTTTGAAATATATGAGCAACTGATCAACGAAGCCAAAGAATATGATGATGGCGGCTTAGATTTGGCGCGTGAGTTGGTACCTCGCCTAGATCAGCTGACCACTCGCTGCGTCGACTTTAACGATGTCTACGATCAGCATTGCGGCTTAGAAGATTTGGCTAAATTGCCCGCTGACTTATCCAGCATTGGTGAAGCGCTGGAAGAGCGGTTCGAGTTAGAAGATCAACTGATCGAAAAGCTGCATAACATTCACCGTGAGCTGGCTACAGAGTAGTCAGTTAAAGCAACGGAACCTCTATGCCTGACAACCGCTTTGCCCTGCTTTGCTGTCTCACTCTCAGTGTGTTGCTGAGTGGTTGTGAACAGGGCAAGGCCCCTAGCAGCAGCCGAGAGGTCGCGCGTCAGGGCGCTTATAGCATGCAGTTTTCCCATAGTGGTCAACATGTAATGGTGGGGAGCTTGCACCACGGCGGCAGCTTATGGAGCCTAGCGCCGTTTGAGCGCCGCTACGACTGGAATCATATGGCCGAGGGCTATAGCAACCTCACCAGTTTGGCTTTTTCTCCACAAGACCAATACGTCGCCACTACAGATTTACGCACCATTGTGTTGTGGCAATTAGAAAACGGTGAGGCAGTCTGGTTTTGGAATGCGCCAGGCGACATCGAAGACATTGCCTTGGGTCCGAATGGCGACTTTGCTCTGCTGGCCATGCAGGACTACACCGCCACCCTGTTTGACAGCAAAAACGGTGGCATTTTGCGCCGCTTAGCCCATGACGGCATCGTCTATGACGTCAGCCTCAGCAGCAATGGCCTGCTTGCGGCCAGCGCCAGTGATGACTTAACCGCCAAGGTGTGGAATCTGCAAAACGGCGAGCAATTACAATCCTTCGAGCATGCTAACCAAGTGCGCACGGCGGAGCTATCCGCCAAAGGTGACGTCCTGTTTACCTCAGCCATGAGCAGCTCGGGCAAATTATGGGATGTACGCAGTGGTCAGCTGCTGCACAAGCTGGGTAATACCCGTGGCTATTTCAGCGCGGCACGCTTTGATGACAATGGCCGCCAGCTCTTAACGGGTACCACATCTGGTTTGATTAGCCTGTGGGATGTCAGCAGCGGCAAACTGGTACAGCAATGGCATGCCGAGCAGCGCGATAGCTGGGTTAACAAAAGCGTAGTCATTGAAGACGTTGCCTTTATCGCGGGAGGTTACCGCGCCGCCGGAGCCAACGGCTTAGTGTTTGAATTGCAAAAGTGAACCTGCACTACTGAATTTGCTGGAGCTGCTCGTTGCGCTCGTTCATCAGGTTTTGCACATCCTTGGCTTTATCCATCATGTCTTTAACGCCTTCCGGGTCTACCGTCATCGGCAGTGGCATGGTTTTTTCAGGCTTCAGCTCTTCTTCTTTGTCTTTTTCTGGCTCTTTTTTTGCCACAACAACGGGCTGCAAAATATTAGCGGCGGTATCAACACTCACAGCCTTTGCCTGCACACCCTCGGGCGGCTCATCGCCAAAATGCCACTGGCCGTTGTCATCCTGCCATTTATAAAAGGTTTGCCGCGTTTGCTCGGTGGAAATAACGTCACGCATCACAGGTGTGCCGTCGCTGCCCATATTCAAATAACGACTCATTAAATACGGCCCCATCAACGCACCGCCCAATAACAGCACCATAAACCCGATACGAAACTTGGTTCTTGTTTTCACTTTTTCTATCCATGATTACCACCTTGGCGCAGTATAACCTAAGCTTTGGTGACAAAAACCCGTGCATGTTCTCCGTGTCAGCCATGCTGGGTAGCGGCCACAGGACGTATAACAGCGCATGAATGCTTATGACTGAGCCCAGCAACTCCACCATTTTTCGCCCCCAGGCACGCGTTGTGGGCTATACCGCGCCCATTCGAGTCATGGTGGCCAATGCCAAGGGCGGATGTGGCAAAACCACCTTGGCGACCAACCTCGCTAGCTATTTCGCCCAGCAACACCAGACCGCGCTTATCGATTACGACCCGCAAGCCTCGGCGATGGACTGGCTCAAAGTGCGCAGCCCTTATTTACCCAACATTGAAGGTGTGGCGGCGTTTAAAAAACATCAGCCGCATGTATCCACTCGCACTTGGAGCTTGCGCGTAGCTGCCAACACCAGCCGAGTGGTGATTGATACGCCCGCTGGCCTGCATAGCAATGAGCTGAGTGACATGATTCAACATGCCGATGTGTTGCTGATTCCGGTGATTCCTTCCGCCATCGACATTCGTGCTGCCACCCGCTTCATTAGTGACGTCATGCTGTCGCGGCCTTATCGACTCAACCCGCGCCCAATAGCAGTGGTGGCCAACCGAGTACGCAAGAATACGCTTATTTATTCCAAGCTGGAGCGCTTCTTAAACAGCCTGCAAATTCCCTTTGTTACTTCCCTCCGCGATACCCAGTTTTATGTGCGGGCCAGCGAGCACGGCTCAGGCATTGTTGATTTGGACGATGCCCGCGAGCGCGATGGGCAAGACTGGTCACCTCTACTCGACTGGCTCGACAGCATCACTTGCCAGTTAACCGCCGCCAACGATGAACATAAAGCGTTGTCGTCTGCCCCTAGGCAGGAATAACCTAGCGCCGTAAACTCAGCACTTCTCTGCAACGCCCAACGGCATTGCACGAATGCGTTCAATGACAGGATTGAGGTATCACTTTATGGCCGCCGCAAAAAAGACGACCGCCAAAAAAACTGCTGCGAGAAAAACACCGGCGCGCAAAGCCAAAGCGGCCGCACTGACCCCCGTGCAGCAGCTAGAAAAGGACATCGCCACGCTGCAAACCAAGCTCGAAAAAGCCCGCGCCAAGCAGCTGAGTGATACAGAAAAAGCGGTGCAAAAAGCGGAAACGGCGAAGAAGCGCGCCGCCGAAAAAGTAAAAAAAGCCACCGAAGCGCGTAAAAAAGCCAGCGCCAAATGGAAAGAGCGCAAAACCGCAGCCGTCGAGCGCCAGTTGGATAACGCACGAGCCCGCTTGGAGCTGGCCAAAACAGAAAAAGACGCCGCGCAACAAGTACTGGTTGATGCCAAAGCTGAGCTCGCTACTTTGAAAGCGGAAGAAAAGCAGCGCCTCGCTATTGCCAAAGCCGTCGCAGCGGCCGAAAAGCAGCTCAACCGCAGCGCGAAAAAGGCCCCGGTGCGCAAAGCTAAAGCCCCAGTAAGCAAAACCACAGCCGCCAAGCCAGCCAGCGCAACGAAGAAAACAGCGGCGGCGAAGCCTGCCACGAAAGCGGCAGCGAAACCCACGACCGCCAAGGCCTCTAAAACAGCCGCAGCAAAAAAATCCACCAGCAAAGCGGCAGTGAGTAAAGCCGCCGCCAAGACCACAACCAGCAGCAAAAAAGCACCGGCGAAAAAAACCGCAGCCAAGACCACGGCCAGCAGCAAGGCCGCCAGCGCCAGCAAATCAGCAGCGAGCAGCAGCAAAAAAGCGCCGGCAAAGAAAACCACCGCCAACAAAGCAGCAAGCACAGCACCCGCCAGCAAAACCACCGCTGCAAAGAAGACCAGCGCGGCTAAAAAGCCAGCCAAACCGGCAGCAAAGAAAACCACCCAACCAACGCCAGCGGCTCAACCAAACAATGAGCCAGACACAGCGCCAGCGGTAGAGCCTGCTCTGACTAAGCCAGAGCAACCGCCAACGGCTCAGCCCGCGGCAACCATGCCAGAGCAGCCAGAGACACATGCCGCAGAAACGCCGTCCGAAACCCAAACGCCAGCACCGGTGAGCGTCGATCAGCCGGCAAGCAGCCCCGTCGATAACGGCACACCCGCTCAGGTGGAGCAGCCCAGTTCAACCCCAGCCGAGCCAGAGCAGCCGGCAGAAAACCCAGCGAGCCCGAATAGCGATAAGGGCGCCAGCGGCTCTGTCTTCAGCCTATTTGGCGACGACGAGTAACTCCGCTATGCGTTCGGCTGCCAGCGCATCCTCAGCGCGGCAGTCGGCTTGCCAGGGCTGCCCGAGGGCAGTGCTGGCTGGCTCTGGCGAAGGTTGTTGAGGCTGCTCCTGCAGCCATTGCCACAAATACGCCAGCCCCTGCTGCTCGGCTTCGATTTCCACTTGCTGCAAGCTTGCCCGCAGCGGCACTTGTTTATCTAACTGGCCACGCAAACGGCGCAGCGGCCAAATCATTTGCTCTCGCCAGTGCCAGTAATGCCGCGGCACCTCCGTGCTGGGCCAGCCTTGCTCGTTGCGCTGCAGCCATAACATCAGCAGCAGCAACAGCACATCGGCCTGGTGTTCATTCTGCAGTTGCAGCAAGCGCACACGCACGGCCTCATCGTTATAAATGTGCAGCGCAAACTGCCACAGTGGGTTATCCAGCGTATCTGTGGCACACTTCGGCGGCATTTTTTTCATCTCCACGGTTATGATCGAATTTAATCAGGTTACCCTGCTGCGCGGCGTGCAAACATTGCTCGATGGCGCCAGCTTACGCATTCACGATGGCCAAAAGCTGGCCTTAATCGGCGCCAACGGTGCCGGCAAATCCAGCTTGTTTGCCTTGCTCAATGGCGAGCTCAGCCTCGATGGTGGCGATTTGTTGCTGCCCAGTAAATGGCGAATTGCCCATATGGCCCAGGAGGTCGAAGCCAGCGAGCGCAGCGCGATCGATTACGCCATTGACGGTGACCAGGATTATCGCCGCATCGAGCAAGGCATCGCCAACGCCAGCGATGACAATGAGCTGGCCAAATGGCTCGACCAGATGGACCACCATCAGGGCTATGAAGTCACGCCAAGGGCCGAGCAACTGTTACATGGCTTGGGCTT
The DNA here is from genome assembly GCF_014652515.1 of Bacterioplanes sanyensis. GTDB lineage: Bacteria > Pseudomonadota > Gammaproteobacteria > Pseudomonadales > Oceanobacteraceae > Bacterioplanes > Bacterioplanes sanyensis. The sequence goes on from NZ_BMYY01000008.1 coordinate 123,986, forward strand.
TAGCCAAAGCGACCTGCAACGCCCCGTCAAAGACTTTTCGGGTGGCTGGCGTATTCGCTTGAATCTGGCTCAGGCCTTGATGATGCCCTCTGATTTGCTGCTGCTCGATGAGCCTACCAACCACTTGGACTTAGAAGCCACCGTCTGGTTGGAACAGTGGTTAAAGAACTACCGCGGTACCTTGCTGTTTATTTCTCACGACCGCGATTTTATCGACGGCGTCGCCGACCATATTGTGCACTTGCACCAGCAAGCGCTGACGGTTTATCCGGGCAACTATTCTGCCTACGAGCGCATTCGTGCGGAAAAACTCGCACAGCAGCAAACCCTGTATGAAAAACAGCAAACACGCGTGGCAGAAATTGAAAAATTTGTCGCCCGCTTTCGTGCCAAGGCCAGCAAAGCCAAGCAAGCTCAAAGCCGGTTAAAAGAGCTGCAGCGCATGGAGCTGATCGCCCCAGCCCATGTCGATTCACCTTTCCGGTTTGAATTCCCCTGCTACGAAAAGATGTCGAGCCCGCTGCTGGCCATTGATCACGCCAGCCTCGGCTACGATGGCACAGCCATCTTGCCAGAGTGCAAATTATCGTTAGAGCCGGGCCATCGCATAGGTTTACTGGGTCCTAATGGTGCGGGTAAATCGACCCTACTTAAGACTCTGTGCCAAGAAATTCCTATGCTCAGCGGTGAGCGCAGCGAAGGCGAGCACCTGCGCTTGGGCTATTTTGCCCAGCACCAGCTGGAATCCCTCGATACCAGCGCCTCTGGCGTGACCATTTTGCAACGTCTTAAGCCCCAGGCCAGTGAACAGGAAATTCGTAATTTTCTCGGCGGCTTTGGTTTTCACGGCGATAAAGCGCTGGAAGTCATTGCGCCGTTTTCCGGCGGCGAAAAAGCCCGTATGGCGCTGGCCTGTGTGGCTTGGCAAACGCCGAATCTGCTGATTCTCGATGAGCCGACCAACCATTTGGATATCGAGATGCGCGAGGCCCTCACCTTAGCGCTGCAAAACTTCGCCGGCGCCATTGTCATCGTTAGCCACGATCGCCATTTGCTTAAAGCCACGGTGGACGAATACTGGCTGGTCGACCATGGCCAGGTGCAAGCCTTTGACGGCGACCTGGATGACTATCACCACTATATGCAGCAGCGTGATCAAGCCGCCAATAGTGACGCCACGGCAGAGGGCAATGCAGCGACAGCAGCCAAAGCTCCCAGCGTCGATCGCAAAGAGCAAAAACGCCTGGAGGCTGAACGCCGACAGCGACTAGCGCCGATCCGCAAGCAACAGCAAGCGGCTGAAAAGCAGATGGAAAAACTCAGCAGCCGGTTGGCCGATATTGAGTCACAGCTGGCCGATAACGGCCTGTACGACGCTGAACGCAAGGATGAACTCAATCATTTGCTGCAAGAGCAAGGGCAGATTAAGGGCGAGCTGGAAGAAGTGGAAATGCAGTGGATGGAGCTGACCGAGCAGTTAGAGGCGGAATAATTGCACTTAATTCCCCAGCCCTATAACAGGGCTGGGGGATTCTCGACAACAGCCGCCTTAAGCTTCCTTCCCTCGCGGCCAGCCAACCATCACAGATATCAACGCCATCAGGCCCAATAACCAGCAGTACACCACGGTGGTCACCAGCTGCAGTGGCGACACACCTGCAATCGACGCCGCCAACAGCATTTGCGCGCCATAGGGCAAGATGCCCTGCACCACACAAGAAACGATGTCCATCAAGCTGGCGCTGCGCTTAGGGTCGACGCCGTAGCGCTCGGCAATGTCCTTGGCCAGAGAGCCTGAGATTAAAATCGCCACGGTATTATTGGCCGTACAGGCGTTAGATAATGCCACCGCTAAGCTGATGCTCAGCTCACCGGCACGACGATGGGCCTTGGGCTGCTCGCTGCTACGACTTAAGCGGTCAATCATATTCGCCAGCCAGGCCAAGCCACCACCGGCCTTCATCATGGCGCCAAGACCACCGATCAGCAGAGATAAAATCAGAATTTCCTGCATGCCGGTGTAGCCGGCATAAATGTCTTTCGACCATTGAGTAATGCTGTAATCGGCCACCTGGGTCAAGCCAACCACGCCCGCCAATACAATGCCGGTTAGCAGTACTACCAGCACATTGAGGCCAGATACCGCCAACATCAGCACCGCCAAATACGGCAGCACTTTAATAAAGCTGGCGTCTTCACCTGGCGTGACCTGAGTATCACTGCCCTGGAAGAACAGCCATACCAGCGTCAACAGCGCCGCCGGCAATGCGATACGCAAGTTCAGGCGGAACTTATCCGCCATCGAACAGCCTTGGGTGCGCGTCGCAGCAATGGTGGTGTCAGAAATAATCGATAAGTTATCGCCAAACATGGCACCGCCCATCACGGTCCCCACGGTGAGCAACAACGGCAAGTCTGTGGCTTCGGTCAGACCCACAGCAATGGGAGCCACAGCAGCGATGGTGCCCATGGAGGTGCCCATGGCGGTGGCCATAAAGGCCGTCATCACAAACAAGCCGGGCAGTAACAGCGAGGAAGGAATCACGCTCAAGCCCCAGTTCACGGTGGCATCCACCCCGCCCACGGCCTTGGCAACGCTGGCAAAACCGCCGGCCAGCAAGAAGATCAGTAACATGGTCACTAAGGTGTGATCACCACAGCCTTTAACGAAGGTGTCGACCCGAGCATTGATGCTGCCGCGACCGAGCAGCAATGCCAAAATCACCGCCGGCAAAATCGCTACCGGGGCCGAGATTTCATAAAAAGCAAACTCAACACCAGCAGCCTGATGATACAAACCACTGCCGATAAACAGCGCCAAAAACAGCAGCATGGGCAACAACGCCCAAGGGGATCGCTCAACCATGACCGGCCTCTCCATAAAAAGCGCCGTATTTTACGGGTTCGCATGCGGCTGAATAATACTTTTTTGTTATTTGCTTGGAAGCCTTAGCTATGGCGGCTCGCAGTAAAGCAAGCGGCGATTTATTTAGACAATCGCTTCTATTGATATAACTCACTGGGCATTTCGTGCCCAACCTGTTTTTATAGAAGTGAATTCAACGGCAGCACAAGGAGCAGTCGAATGACTAAGACATTTATTGGATTGAAGCAAGAAGACGCCCAAGCACTGGCGCAACAACTCAACCAGCTGCTGGCCAACTACCAAATTTTGTACATGAACGTGCGCGGTTTTCACTGGAACATCAAAGGTGAAAACTTCTTCGAGCTGCACGTTAAATTTGAAGAGCTGTACAACGACCTATTGCTCAAGGTCGACGAAGTGGCCGAGCGCATTCTGACCTTGGGCCAACAACCCAGCCATGCGTTTAGCGATTACATTGAAGCGTCCGCCATCAAAGAACGCAAAAACGTCAGCGATGGCCGCACAGCCGTAGAGAGCATTGTTGAAGGCTTGGCCCAACTGGTTGGCCAACAGCGCGCTGTTTTGGCCAGTGCTTCCGACGCAGACGATGAAGGTACCGCTGCGCTGATGAGTGATTACATCTCCCAGCAAGAAAAACTGCTATGGATGTATCGCTCTTACCTGGGCCACTAAGCCCAGCAGTAGGACTTGCCCCCTTGCCTGACTTACAAGCCGCCTGCGGGCGGCTTTTTCGTTCGTGGATAAAAAATATCCGCTGCTGTGCGTTAAAGCGGGAGCCATAACCAGGCAAATAACCAAGCAGGGCTAGCTATTTATCACTTTCAGAGCACCCTGTTTTAGCAACTTTTGCAGTTTATTAACGGCCGTTTCTGGTTGCACATTAATGACTCCCAACTTTGCAATATCAACCCACTGGGGTGTGTAGGCGTTGCTTGCGGATTGCTTTAGCTTTTCAGGACCATTACCTAATTCAATCTTGCTAGGTGCCGTGCCTACCAAGAAGTAGCTCTCTTTGCGACCGGCATTGAATTGTTCGAATGCAAGGCTAACGCTTTCCGCCATCAAGCTGGTTTCTTCTTCAACTTCTCGAACAACAGCTTGTTCAGCAGTTTCACCTGGCTCAATGCCCCCACCAGGAAACACCCAATACTCACGGCCATCTTTTATGCGATGAATCAGCAGTATTTGTTGGCATTCATTCAGTATCAGCGCACAGGCTCTTGGCTTCATATAACGCGACCTTATACAGCTGCCTGCTGAGCCAGCAGCAGGTGCATTTTTAAACTTTGGGCTTTATCGCCATTAGGTAATGTCACTTCCTCTCCTGTGCCAACGTAGTGAAAACCAAAGGCTTCATAGAGTTTTCTGGCGGCGATATTCGACTCATAGACTTCAAGCTTGAGCGCTTGGTAAGCAAAGCGCTTGCTATCCGCAATAACACGCTCTAATAGCTTTTTGCCAATGCCTTGGCCTCTAAAATCACGGTGGACTTGGGCACCCAAAAAACCAATATCTGTGCCTTCTTGCCCACACATAGAGCCAGGAAAAGCCTCAACACTGGCTATTACTTTACCATCTGATAAGGCCACAAAGTTTGGAATTTCAAGCTTCTCAACTTTGCCAAGTACCGATAACACTTTCTCTTTAGGCGGTGGCGGACTTCTGAGATAAGCCCCCTCTTCAAATACGCCTTGCCAAAGAGCAACAAAGCTCTCTAAATCGTCTTGTTTGATTCTTCTTATTTCCATATTAGTCTCGAAATCACGGTGCTTGCGTTATATGTATTAACCGTTGTGGCTGAAAACCACGAGTCTCTTCTCGGGTATCACCATTAAAACAGCCTCATGTTTGCACGAATAGTACGAACCTGCGGCTCGTCCACTCTCTACGATTTCATCGTACTAGGAGTCAGCGATACTCCCACCGCACAGCAGCTGATATGACCAATCTTCTGCTCTGCGCCAGCCATCTCTGGGCGTTTTCTTTCACTTAACATAAACATGGAATCCACTAGAAAAGCCAGAACACGACAGCCATTCTGAGTCCCTTATTCGCTTGAGGGAAAGTATACCGCATACCGGAGTTCTGAGCTTAAGCTCTGACCTCCGGTAATAGAACAAACGCAGCTATAACCCCAAGCAATTATTATCACGATAAAAAATAGTGGTACGGTCTGGGCTATAGCCCGCCGGTTTTAGCCCTTCTATGTTTAAGTGGCGAAAGCCTTTAAGGCGTAAGTATTCGAAGGCCTCTGAATATCGCGTTCGCAATGAGTCGTCCAAAATAATGACGCCCGTTTCCGATAAGCACTCGGCGCTTTGCTTGATGCAGTTCACTCGGTCTCTACCATCAACGACGACCACATCAAACACCTGACCGGTGTCATGAATGGCGCGGCAGTATGCGCCATTAACGTCTTTTTCTTTAAACAGCAGCTTAACATTGGCAGGTGCGCTGTCAGCCACACGCTGTAGCCATGCCTGGTTGTACTCTAACGAAATAACGTCTCGAACCAGCTGTGCGTAAAATGCCGTTGAGTAGCCGCTGCCATATTCGAACAGGTGCAGATGTTTATGTAGCCGCTCTTTTAGAAAGTTCACGACCGGGTAGTTCATCCATGGAACCTCGACACCTTCGGCGTCGCATGGGCAGCCACGTTTTAGTGACTCAACCCACCCTGTTAAATATAAATAGGAACGACGGTTAAACGCCAATTTACGCAGCAGTGTTAAGCGCCAGAATTTTTTACGTAGCAGTGCTTTGATGTCTCGTTTTTTCATCGCTCAATCTCACGCCGACAGCAACCAGCGAAATACTTAGGAAGTACTGAAGCAGTGCTGGTTCTCTGGGTTTACTGGCAGTCGATGTACCGCCCTAAAGAAGCCTCTGAGCCGTTCGATACCACTCTTAACAAGAGCTGCAGGCCATCAGATCCAGGGGCTACAACAATCAATGCCGCCCCCTTGTCCTGCAAGCACCGAACGGCTCAGAGACGGCGTTAGATTAGCGCGGGTTAAGCTGAGCTTAAATGTGACATATGTCATTAAGACAATCACAGATGCTTATACCCCAAGCAAAGCGCTTGGGCCGATTTTTGCTCTTGGGCCGACTTTTGCTCTTGGGCCGACTTTTGCTCTTGGGCCGACTTTTGCTATAGCTGGCTAGAGCAGCAAACCGGCTTCGTGATCTGGAGCCCTCTGACGATCCAGAGCGTGCACCGGATTATTCAGAGGTGCCCTTAGTTTTATACGTTTCGCTATCAGGTTGACTGCTCATGCTGAAGTTGTAGCGTCAGCCAAGCTAAGGCCATCACGGCAATATTGGTAGTCACAGGGTTAAAAGCACCGAGGGCCAGTTGCGGCTGCACCAGCAAAACAAACGTCAATAACACAGGCATCGCTGCCAAGGTTAACCAAAGAGGCCAGCGCTGTCGCCAAAACACCAGCATGCACAGGGCCATGACGATTTCAGCGATGCCCGCCAGTTGCGCAGCATTGACTGCTTCTGCGTGTGACATGCCCAGTGCCATATTCATCGCCAACTCATCTTTATGCTGGCTTAGCAGTTTTGGTACCAGGCCATGGTAGAACCAGATAAAGGCCAGGGTTACACGGCAGATCGCATAACTGCTGCGTGTGCTATTCACCCCAAAACCTCGCATTGTGATCTTTGCTGGGCAGTACGCAGGCCTCTAAACGGCCAAACAAGCGGTAGCGATTTAGAGCAATGCGATCATATAGCCAATTGCGCAGTGGGCCGGGAATTAACCAAGTTACGCACAGCAGCGGCCAAGGCCAGGGCAAACGGCGCATCACACGTAAAAAGGCCGTCGACTGAATGTAGGCTTTGTCGCCTTCAATCAGCACCATGGTGTCGTAGTGGCTGGTAGGCAAACCGAAGTGTTGCAGCAATGCCTGGCCCTGCGGCGACTGCACCGTCGCTAATTTAAACTGGTGCTGACGATCAAAGCGAATCAAAAACCGCGCCCAGGCGGAGCACAGCCGACAAACACCATCAAATAATACGACTCTTTCCTGCGGGCCAAGCGCTGGGGTTGGCGATGTTTGCATGGGTGTAATCACCTCTAATGACTGGCGGGATAAGCAAGCCAAGGCAGACAAAAATACTGTCTCTCACCAAACAGTATCGCACGCACACTGTTGTTGAGAAAATCAGTTATCGCCGACCCTCGCCAGCAATAAACTCCGCCAACCGCTGCTGCAAACGCTCAGCGTTCAGTTGCTCGTTATTGGCGTTTAACAGTTCAATAACACTTTCAGCCGTGCATAAACCACCGTCGACTTGATTACGTCGCAAGCGAAACATAGAAGGCTGTAAAGCACTGATGGCGATTTTATCTAATTTATGTAGATACGGGCTGCGGTTATAGATTTTTCTGGCTTGCTGCCAGGTGCCATCTAACACAATGTAATGCCGGTAGGATTTAGCCGTTGCCAACGGTTGGCTTTTTTCGCCGGGAAACAACAGCGCCGCCTCGCCTTGCTCAATTTGCTCTAATAACCAAGGATCTGGCCGAGTGCGCTCCCACACCACTAGCCGCGCACGCTCTCCCAGCTCCTCTGTCACCAGTACGCCGGTATTGGTGCCTTTGCTGAGCTCACAGCTATGGGTAAGCAATATGATAGTCATGGAATGGCGTATCTGGCTGCTTTAAATCTTGTGATAGAAAGATAAGGATCAGTTTTTAAATAGAATTCGAGGTGGTGAGCCAAACACCACCCCAAATCACTGGCTTAGTTGGAGCGCTTGGTAAAAGTGCTTCCTTCACTGTCAGCAGAAACATCCATCGATGAGATTTCATCGTAAACCAAGTGAATAGTGGACTCTTCTCCTATCCTAGCCCAGCCAACGGTGCCATACACTTGTACGTTGGCATTCGATTTATCGCTGGTCAACCAAGGAACATCGCCATTAACAAACACATTACCGGTGAAGTTTTCCATAAATAGATTGGCAATATTTCCATCTACACAAACAGTGCCCTGGTAGTCGTAGAGATGCACACCATGGTGTTCAGCTGTTGGCTTCACCCGATACAAATTGACCTCGTTACCGTCAATAATTGCGGTGCCTTCTATCAGCTCTGCTCCTGAGCACAACTGCTTGGCAGACTCGTAAGTGGCTACGTTCGCACCCGGTTGCTCCGGCTCTTCTGGCGTATCATCGCCGTCAGTATTGCCCTCATCCACCACAGGATCAGTGGTACTGGTGTCGTCATCGCTAGAAGAACTTCCGCCGCCACCACCGCATGCCGATGTCATTGCAACCAAAAGCGACAGTATTAGTAGATTTGATTTTTGCATGAAAGTATTCCCTCTTTCGTTAGTTTTGCTGTCCAGAATTAGCAGCCATAGCGATGCTATCGCAAACATCCCCATGGATAAAATCAGCCGTCGACCAATTGCTAACAGCGTGTGCCAGATCACAAGACAAAATGAAGCGAGAGGGCTTGGATCGTCCGCTAAAAGCATACGAACTGCTGACTCTCGACATTAGCTCATCAACCCTCGAAAACGGCGCCAACTATAAAGCAAACTCGCCACAGCCATCAGCCCTGCCAACCAGCCATAACCGCACATCGCAACTATGGCAGCCAAAGCCATGCTGGTGCGCGGCCCGTGTCGTTCTAATCGTGAGCGCGTCGAAGTTTGTGGTTTCATGCTGACCTCCTCCGTGTGGCATCGGCCACAAAATATGAACACCGTTCAAAATACACTTGCATTATGAACACCGTTCACTATAGTTGCAAGCCATTGGATAAAGCATTGGAGTAAACAACATGGCACGGCGCAAAGATCACACCCACGAGCAAATACGCTCACTGGCCATTGAAGCCGTGCTGGCACATTTACAGCAGGCACCGGCCAGCGATATGAGCTTGCGCAAACTGGCACAGCAGTTGGGCTATTCACCCGGCACCTTGATCAACGTTTTTGGTAGCTACGACTTGCTACTACTCAGCGTCAACGCCCACACCCTAGATCAGTTAGCGGCGCACTTGCCCAGCGCCGATTTGGCGTCAACAGAGCCAACAGAGTTAGCAACGCTAGAGCACACACACCTTCGGCTGTTGGCACTGGCCTCTGCTTACCTCGACTTTGCCCGCCAACATCGCTATCAATGGCAGCTGCTGTTTGATCATCGTTTGCCGGAAGATGAGGCTCTGCCAGTATGGCAGCAGCAACGCATCAGTGATTTATTTGCGCAACTGGAGGCTTTGCTCGCCGCTTGCTCACCTCGGGCCAGCGCCGGCGAGTGCCAACGTGCGGCCCGCACATTGTGGGCATCGGTACATGGCATCTGTGTTCTGTCACTGAGTGAAAAGCTGTTTACCAGCGAAGTAGATGATGGCCCAGCCATGCTGGCATCGTTAATTCAGCATTACATCAGCGCCTGGCATCAGGCCCACAAGGAGTGTTAATCATGAGCGAGCACAGCCAGTTTACCCTGCTCGGCAAACGCCGTTTTTTGCCCTATTTCCTCACTCAGGCTTTGGGTGCCTTCAACGACAATTTATACAAGAATGCGTTATTGCTGCTGATCGCCTTTGGTGGCATTACCAGCCAAGACAACAGTGCTTTGCTGACTAATTTGGCAGCCGGCATCTTTATTTTGCCATTCTTTTTATTTTCACCGATTGCTGGCCAAATTGCCGATAAAACCGAAAAATCCGTGTTGATCCGCTGGGTAAAGCGTTTAGAGCTGGTCATTATGCTATTAGCAGCCTGGTGCATCATTAGCGGCAATATCTGGGGCATGATGTTGCTGTTGTTTTTAATGGGTTTGCAGTCGGCCATTTTTGGGCCGATAAAATTTGCGTTATTGCCACAACACCTGCAAAGCGAAGAACTGGTAGGCGGCAATGCGCTAGTAGGTATGGGCACCTTTGTGGCGATTTTAGCCGGTACCATTGGCGCCGGCTTTTTATTCAGCTTTGCCGACAAAGAAGTCTGGCTCGCCATCGCTGTGGTTGCTTTTGCCTTAGCAGGCGTGGCCGCCAGTCAGTTTATTCCCACCGCTCCGGCCAATGACCCGAAGCTGCGTATTAATTGGAACCCTTTAACTGAGTTGGTAAACACCCTTAAGCAGGCGCGTCATAACCGTGCCGTTTTTTTGGCCATTGTCGCCATCAGCTGGTTTTGGTTTATGGGGGCCAGCTATCTGACTCAGTTCCCGAATTTTTCCCGTGACTACCTAGGTGGCTCAACTGAGCTGGTCACTGTGCTGCTGACGTTGTTTTCGTTAGGCGTTGCTGGCGGCTCGTTATTATGTGAGCGCTTGTCGGGTCATAAGGTCGAGCTGGGCATTGTGCCGATTGGCTCACTGGGCATGAGTATTTTTGGCATAGATTTATGGTTTGCCATCGACCAGTTAGAAGTCACTGCCAACATGAGTGCGATGGCGTTTATCAGCCATCCAAGCAACTGGCGCTTAATGATCGACATTGCCCTGGTCAGCGCCTCCGGTGGTTTATTTGTGGTGCCACTGCAAGCATTGATTCAGCAACGCAGTGACGATAAAAACCGCGCACAAATCATTGCTGCCAACAATGTATTGAATGCCTTGTTTATGGTGGCCAGCGCTGCCATTGGCATTTTGCTATTGGGTGTCATGCAGCTGTCGATTGGCGATTATTTTTTAATTCTTGCGCTGATGAACATTGCCGTGGCGGCTTATGTTTATACCCGTGTGCCGGAGTTTGCCCTGCGCTTTATGATTTGGCTGCTCAGTCATACGCTGTACCGTGTGAGCCATAAGGGGCTGGACAATATTCCCGAGCACGGGCCAGCGGTATTGGTGTGCAACCATGTGAGTTACGTTGATGCGCTATTAATTGCCGGGACTTATCAGCGTCCAATTCGCTTCGTAATGGACCGCGGCATTGCCCAAATGCCAGGCCTAAAGACCTTTTTTAAACTCGCCAAAACCATTCCCATTTGCTCACCCAAAGCCGATGCCGCAACCTATGAACGGGCATTTGCACGCATCAAAGAAGAACTCAATGCTGGCGAGCTGGTATGTATTTTCCCCGAAGGCAAGCTCACTCAAGATGGCAACATCGACGAGTTTAAAAAAGGCATTGAGCGCATCGTCGCGGAAACGCCCGTGCCTGTGGTGCCCATGGCCTTAACCGGCCTGTGGGGCAGTTTTTTCAGCCACAAAGACGGCCATGCTTTAACCACACGCCCCAAACGCTTTTGGTCAAAAGTTGGCTTGCAAGCCGGGCCAGCCATTGCTCCTGAGCAGGTCAAAGCCGATGCGCTGCGTGAAACTGTGCTGGCGTTAGCAGCCCAGAGTAAGCAGCCAATCTAAACTGTGCCTTTGAACCCCCTGGGTCTGGAGATCCGTATGAAATTGATTGCCATCTTAATCACTGCCGCCGCCATCAGCGCCTGTAGCCCTAGCGAAGAACAGGAAAAAACCGACCTGCTCAAAGGCCAGCGCGAGGCGCTGGAAAAGGCCAAACAGGTCGAAGGCTTATTGCAAGAGGCTGATGAAAAACGTCGCCAGCAGCTAGAGCAAGATCAATAAGGCACCTCGGAATAGTTCGGCGCCCACACTGGGTCACAACAGGGCTCTAGGTCACGAAGCCGGCCGAATAAAGCGCTGCAAATGAAAAATGCCAAATACAAAAACCTGCAGCGCATCTAGCCCCGGTTGCTGGCTGTGCTGTTTTAGCCCCAGCCAGAAGTACGCCACTTCCAGCGCATGAATGGCCGCCACCAACACGGCAAAGGGAGGCAGCCAGGCCAACCAACCGTCCCATCCTTGTAGCCAAGCCAAAGCGGCCAGCAGCCAAAACAGCAAGGTGGCGATTTTATTGAGTACAATCACAACGTGCTCCTGTCGTCATATGATGCACGCCAGCTTACCCCAGTCACCTTTATTGCACAGGTCCGTTACTGCCGCAGCGCAAGACTTTCCCCATCAGGGTCGCTAAAATGCCGGATCATTCAGACTTTCCCAGCACAGCGGAGTGCCCGATGTCAGAGCAGCCTAAAGACGATACCACCCACTTTGGCTACCAAACGATCGAAGCCGAAAAGAAGCAAGCCATGGTGGCCGATGTATTCCATTCGGTAGCGAGCAAATACGATCTGATGAACGACTTAATGTCGTTTGGCATTCACCGCTTATGGAAGCGCTTTACCATTGATATGAGCGGTGTGCGCCCAGGCAACAGCGTGCTCGACTTAGCCGGCGGCACCGGTGATTTAACCAAAAAGTTCTCTCGCATTGTCGGCCCCAGCGGTCGTGTGGTGCTGGCCGATATCAACTCGTCGATGCTCAATGTTGGCCGCGATCGCCTGACCGACCAGGGCTATGTCGGCAACATCGAATATGTGCAAGCCAACGCCGAGTGCTTGCCCTTTGAAGACAACAGCTTCGATGTCATTACCATCGCCTTTGGCCTGCGCAACGTCACCGATAAAGACGCGGCCCTGCGCTCGATGGCACGGGTGTTAAAGCCAGGTGGTCGCTTGTTGGTATTGGAGTTCTCTAAGCCTACCAACCCGCTGATGAGCAAAGCCTACGATCTGTATTCGTTCTCGGCATTGCCGATGATGGGCAAGATAGTCGCCGGCGATAGCGACAGCTATCAATATTTGGCGGAGTCCATTCGCATGCACCCGGATCAAGAAACCCTGAAAACCATGATGGAAGAAGCCGGTCTGGTGCGCTGCAGCTATCACAACATGACCAGCGGCGTGGTGGCCCTGCACCGTGGAGTCAAACCCTAATGAGCAGCGTGTTGCAGGCTGGGCTACTGCCGGTTGAACACAGCATCAATGCGCTGCTGCGCCAAGACCCAGCCAGCTTGCTGGCGCTGGCGCCACTGCAAGGCCGCTTGGTGGCGCTGCAACTGACCGAGCTGCCGTTTGTCATCGGTATTCGCTTATTTGACGACGGCATTAGCTTGTCAGGGGCGGCTGACCAGGCCGATGGCGGCTTGCACGGCTCCATCAGTGATTTTCTGCAGCTCGCCAGCAGTGCCAACAAAGCCAGTGCGCTGATTAACAGCCGCATTCAACTGAGCGGCGATACCGAGCTGGTGCTCGCACTGGCGCGCATCGCCGACCGTTTAGACATCGATTGGGAAGCGTTCGTCAGCCCAGTCACCGGCGGCTTGCTGGCCCACCAGCTGGGCAAAGGCGTGCGTAGCCTGCTGCGTTGGGGGCAGGATACCGCCCGCACCAACCGCATGGCCGTCAGCGATTATCTGCAAGACGAAGCACGCGTCATCGTGCACTGCCAAGAGCTGGAGCAGTTTGCCAGCAGCGTCGACCAACTGCGCCTCGACAGCGACCGCTTAGAGGCCAAACTGCAACAACTCGCACAACAACGCCAACAACAGCGCACTAAGGACTGACTATGGCCAACTGGTGGCGCCTGTGGAAAATTCTGTTTGTTTTTACCAAATACCGCCTCGATAGCCTGGTGCCGCTGCAGCAGCTACCGCTGTCGCTGCGCATTTTGCTGTGGCTAGCGCCCTGGCGCCTGAATCCAGTGCCCTCCAAATACAGCCGCGGTGCTCGCCTGCGCCTGGCACTGGAAGCATTAGGGCCAATTTTTGTGAAGTTCGGCCAGATTCTCTCAACCCGACCGGACTTAATCCCAGATGACATCGTGCAAGAGCTGCGGCGCTTGCAGGACGACGTGCCGCCCTTTCCTGAGGCTGAAGCCATTGCCCTGATCGAAGATCAGCTGGGGCAATCCGTCGCGACGCTATTTGCGGAGTTCTCCCCGCGCCCGCTGGCCTCCGCCTCCATTGCCCAGGTGCACGCCGCCCGTCTGCATCCGCTGAGCAGCAGTGATGCTGGCCAAGAGGTGGTGGTCAAAGTGGTGCGCCCCGGCATTGAAAACACCATTGAGCGTGACTTACAGCTGTTAGAAACCATGGCGCGGCTGCTGGTGAAATACTCCGCCGAAGGCCGACGCTTAAAGCCGCTGGAAGTGGTCGAAGACTATCGCCATACCATTTACGGCGAGCTCGATCTGCAAATTGAAGCGTCCAATGCCACCCAGCTGAAGCGCAATTTTCAGGATTCTGAGCTGCTGTACATGCCCGATGTTTACTGGGAGTACACCCGCAGCAAGGTCATGGTGAGCGAGCGCATTTATGGCATTCCCGTGGCCGATGTCGATGCCTTGAATGCGCAAAACACCAATATGAAGGTGCTGGCCGAGCGTGGCGTCGAGATTTTCTTTACCCAAGTGTTTCGTGACAGCTTCTTTCATGCCGATATGCACCCGGGCAATATTTTTGTCTCGCGCCATAACCCACAGCAGCCGCAATACATTGCCATCGATTGCGGCATTGTCGGCAGTCTGACCGAAGAAGATCAAAACTACCTGGCGATGAACTTGCTGGCGTTTTTAAACCAGGATTACCACCAGGTGGCGCAGCTGCACATCGACTCGGGCTGGGTACCGCCCAGCACCAAGGTGCATGAGTTTGCTGCTGCTATTCGCAGCGTGTGCGAGCCGATTTTCGACAAACCCCTGGCCGAGATCTCCTTTGGTCAGGTGCTGATTCAACTGTTCAGTACCGCGCGGCGCTTCAACATGGAAGTGCAGCCGCAGTTGGTGCTGCTGCAGAAAACCCTGCTCAACATCGAAGGCCTAGGCCGCCAGCTGTATCCGCAGCTGGATTTATGGACCACCGCCAAACCCTTTTTAGAGCGCTGGATGCGCGACCGCTTCGGCCCCAAGGCAGCCTGGCGCGAGCTCAAACGCCAACTACCCGGCTGGATCGAAAAGGGGCCGCAAATTCCCGGGCTGGTGCATGGCGCCCTGAGCCGCATCAACCATATGGACGAGCAACAACAGGCACTGCAAAGTGAGCTGATGGCCCTGAGGCAAGATTTGGCCCGCCAGCGCCAGCTTAAGCGCCAGCAAACCTTGGGCCTGGCCGGCCTGATCAGCGGTGGCTTTTTATGGTGGCATGCGCCCTTGTTGGGCTTGCCTGATATAGCCGGTCTCATTATTGCGGCCTGTGGCCTGGCATGGCTGGCACTCAACACCTGATTGCTTTCCCGCCCCACGCCCATGCGGTATGCTGCGTCGTCCGGCAATAAGCGCCTAGCGGCACAGACACGAGGAACGGTATGAGCGACTGGCTGGATCAAGTAAAGTGGGACGAAAACGGTTTGATACCGGCCATCGCCCAAGATCACCAAAGTGGCCGTATTTTGATGATGGCGTGGATGAACCGCGAAGCACTGCAGCTAACGGTGCAGGAGCAGCGCGCCATTTATTATTCGCGCTCGCGCCAACAGCTATGGCGCAAAGGCGAAAGCTCCGGCCATGTGCAACAGCTGCACGAAGTTCGCCTCGACTGCGATGCCGATGTAATCGTCCTGCAAGTCGAGCAAAAAGGCGGCATTGCCTGCCATACTGGCCGCGAAAGCTGCTTTTATCGCGTCTATGAAAATGGCCAGTGGCGCACCGTGGATGAGGTCATTAAAGACCCCAGTGAGATTTACTGAGCCTAACGGCCATAAGTTAACGAAACTGAAACAGCTATGAGCAATATTCTTCCGGCTCTGGGCGATATCCTAGAGCAACGCAAGCACGCCGAGGCCGATTCTTCCTATGTTGCTAGCCTGTACGCTAAAGGGCTGAACAAGATTCTAGAAAAAGTCGGTGAAGAAGCCACAGAAGCCATTTTGGCGGCCAAAGATGCCGAACACAGTGGCGATAACCAGGATCTGATCTACGAAACGGCCGACCTGTGGTTTCATTCGCTGGTGGCCCTCGCCCATTTGGGCGAACGTCCTGAGGCAGTGTTGCAGGAGTTGGCGCGACGCTTCAATATCTCTGGATTGGATGAAAAAGCAGCGCGCCAAACTGATTGAGCGGATTCAACAGCGATGGAGGCCGTATGAGCGATTGCCTGTTTTGTAAAATTGTTGCCGGCGAAATTCCCGCCCGCATCACTTATGAAGATGAGCTATTACTGGCCTTTCACGACATCGCCCCTAAGGCCGATACGCATTTGCTGGTGATTCCTAAACAGCACATTGAAAACCTGAATGACCTCAGCGCCGATGATGCTGAGCTCATGAGCCATCTGATGCTAAAGCTGCCGGTGATCGCTCGCCAACAGCAACTCAATGGCTTTCGCACCATCGCCAATACCGGCAAGGACAGCGGTCAGGAAGTGTTCCACATGCACTTTCACATTCTCGGCGGCGAGCAGCTGCCCGGATTTTGAATCAATACGAATAAAATGAGGTAATCCATGCTCGGTGGTATCAGTATCTGGCAACTTCTGATCGTGCTGGCCATTGTCATCATGATTTTTGGCACCAAAAAACTGCGCAGTTTAGGTGGCGATTTGGGCGGAGCCGTCAAAGGCTTTAAAAAAGCCCTCAACGAAGACGAAAAGAAAGACGACGAGCAGGCCGAGAGCAACGACCCGCTGAAAACCCTGCCGAAGGAGGACTCTCAGGTGCAGGATGCTGACTTCAGCAAAACCAAGGACAAAGACAAACACTGATGTTCGATATCGGTTTTTTGGAGCTGATGGTGGTCGCCATCATCGGCTTATTGGTGCTGGGGCCTGAACGCCTGCCGCAAGCGGCGCGCACGGCGGGCTTGTTTTTGGGCCGCATACGCCGCTCTTTAAACAACATTCAGGACGACCTAGAGCGCCAAGTGCGTACCGAAGAGCTGCGCGAAAAGCTCAAAGACCCATACGCCACTTTCCTTGATGACGATGTCAGCGAGCCGGCCAAGCCGACGCCGAAAGCCGAGCCCCAGCGCTCTGAACAAGACGATAAGCCCTCATGACCCAGGACCAAGAGCAGCCTTTAATTGCCCATCTGGTTGAACTGCGCAACCGCCTGCTAAAAGCGATTTTGGCGGTGTTGCTGTTGTTTCTTAGCCTATTTTATTTCGCCAATGATCTGTACTTGATTCTGGTGGAGCCCTTGTCGAGCCTTTTGCCCGACAGCAAGAATATGATCGCCACCGGCGTTGCCTCGCCGTTTTTGGTGCCGTTTAAAATGACGCTGGTGCTGGCGGTGCTGTTGGCTGTGCCTTACATTCTGCATCAGATCTGGGCGTTTATCTCGCCGGGCCTGTATCAGCACGAAAAGCGCTTTGCGATTCCGCTGCTGATCTCCAGCATCGTGTTGTTTTACAGCGGCATCGCCTTTGCCTATTTCGTGGTGTTGCCACTGGCATTTGCGTTTTTTACCGCTGCAGGGCCTGAGGGCATTTCCTTTTTGCCCGACATCAGCAACATCTTGAACTTCATCCTGAAGATCTTTTTCGCCTTTGGCATCGCCTTTGAAATTCCCATTGCCACCTTCTTGATGGTGCTGACGGGCATCACCACGGTGGAGTCTCTGCGCGCCAAGCGGCCCTATATTTTTGTCGGCTGCTTTGTGGTCGGCATGTTGGTAACGCCGCCAGATGTGATCTCACAAACCATTTTGGCCGTGCCCATGTGGCTGCTGTTTGAAATCGGGGTGCTGTTTGCCAGCCTGATTAAAGCGCGCGAAGCCGATGCCGAAAGCGAAGAACAGGACGCCGCCTAAGCCCTAAACGCGAAGTACCAAACAGGGCTTCGCGTTAAACCGGCGGTGCCGACTCCGGCAGCCACAGGGTAAAACGCGTGCCCTCGCCCACCTGGCTGTCGACCTCGATCCAGCCGCCCATTTTTTCAATGATGGAATGACAAATCGCCAGCCCTAGCCCAGTGCCTTTGCCTTCTTCTTTGGTGGTGAAAAACGGATCGAAAATACGCTTTAAATCGTCGCTAGCGATGCCTTTGCCGGTGTCCGCCACCGACACATAGGCGAACCACCCTTGCGGCCATTGCTTGCGACCGCTGGCCACCGTGACGGTGCCTTGTTGCTCGATGGCGTGGCCAGCATTGACCAGTAAGTTGGTGAGTACCTGATTGAGCTGGCCACTGGAGCCTAACACCTGGCCAGTCGGTTGTAGTTGAACATTCACCGTGCAGTGGTATTTCAGCTCGTTGTTGACCATACGCAAGGTCGTCTGCACACACTGATGAATGTCGATAGGTTCAGATACGCTGTCGTCCTGGCGCGCAAAAGTACGCAGACCGTTAATGATGTCTTTGATGCGATTGAGGCCATCGCTGCACTCTTTGGCAACGTCCGCCAGTTCTTGGCAGCGCTCCAGATATTCCTCTTGCTGCAACTGCTCAAACAAACGCGATGCCGCGGTGGCGTTAGCGTCCGAGCCTTTCATCAATGGCGGCAATAGCAGCAACAGTTGCTGAGTGATGTCTTCACTGAGTTCAGAAAACTCCTGAATGTACTGCATGTTGCTGCTGATAAACCCCACCGGGTTGTTGATTTCGTGCGCGACACCTGCGGCCAGCGTGCCCAGCGAGACCATTTTTTCAGCATGCAAAAGGCTTTGCTCGGCGCGTTCTTTAGCGCGTTGTAACTCGTCGCTTTGCAACGCCTGCAGTTTGGCTTCAAAACTCAACCTTGCCTGACGAGTCAATCGGGTGTAACGCCGCAATATCTGCACATGATCCTGCAAATAAAAGCCGGGTTGCGGATGAATAAACACCAGCAGAGCTTCGCGATCCTGACTGCTAAAAGGCCCATATAACAAAGCACCGGTCTCATCACCAATGGCTTGTTGCCAGGCCGGCTGACGGCGAGCATTGACCACTGCCACCGGCTCACCCTCTAACGCTCGTTGTAATATTTGGTCCAATGGCCAGCGCTGATCGAGCCAGGCGTTATCCGTGGCAGCGACACAGCGCAAACTGTTATCTGCTTGCTTCTCCAGAATCAGGGCGTGCTGATAGTCGAGCAGGCTGGAAAACAAAGCAAAGATTTGCTCATACAGTTGCGCACTGTCGGCGGCTTCCAAAATGGCCTGCATGGCTTTCAACATCAACTCTGCTTCGCGCCGCCCAGCCTCGGCCTGCTGACGCAGGCGATTCTGCAGTTGCAAGGCTTCGCGCAGTTCTTCCTGGGTTTGAGTCATTGGCCAAATACCACGGCTGAAATCATTAAGTTACCATGCCGGCTTTGACCATCCACGAAGCAGCCTTGCTCGCCGAAGGTATAAAGCCCCATGATTGGGATGTCTGTACTGGCGGCCATATGCTGTGCCATGGCTTGAACCTGATCACCAATGGTCAACATGCAACCGGCGCAGTAGATCATCAGCGCGCCTGCCGGTTGCTGACCGCTGGGTAACAGGGCAATGGCGTTTTGCAATACGCGCTCGCCGCGCTGCACCAAGCCCTCGATACTGCCCGTCATTAGCTCTAAGGTTTCGCCTTGCTCTACTTCAGAAAAAAGCGACAAGCCGCCATCGTGGGTTACGGCATCTGGATGGCTGAGTAAAAACTCCTCAGTGCCAGCGCTGGCTGCAATGCGTCGCCCAAACGGATGTAAGGTGGTTAGCGACAACACATTACCGCCCTGTAGCTGTTGCTCAATACTGCCACCGGTTAATTGATTAAAGCGTTGCGCTGCGGCGATGCCGTCTAACTCTAACAATTGGCGCTGCTGCACTTGAGTAGCTTTAACCTGCTGACCGCTGGGCTGATAGCCCGAGCTGAACGACAGCCCGAGACCAGCAGAGGGAAAAAACACCGCTACCTGAATCAGCTGATGGCCACAGCAGTGCTGGTTAAACTGCTGCCACTGGCCAGAAACATCGTTATCAGCGCTGCTGCCTCCCAATACCGGCACATTCGGCCCGACGGTATCGGCAAAGCCTTGTAATATTTGTTCTTCCTCACCCGGAGGCAAGACGCACCACAACAGCGCTGGGCTTTCGCAGTCACGGCCAGACTGCTGCAACGCCATTTCCAGCGCTTGCTGGGCCGCGTGACGCGGGGCATCGCCCTGCTCGCAATAACCGACGCCGTAGCTGCCGTGGGCGTCTTGCAATGCCCATAGCACCAACCCAGCTTGAGCCTGGGTTTGAGGTTGAGCGTTTGTTCGCTGCTGAATTGCGAGTGCGCCGAGGCAAGACGAGCCCGCCATGATCGGGCAGTCCAGCGCGGCCAGTTGATGCTGCAATAACGCGCCATCGTGGTGGGTATTAAAACCAGCAATCACCAACTGCGGCTTAAACGTCAGCGCCTGCATCACATCGGCACACGCCAACACGGTATCGTCGAGGTCAGAGCTGACTGTCATAATGTTCATAGGCGACTCCGGAAGCATAATTAATTCCAGTGTAGACAGAGAGAGCGGGCAAAAACCGACCTATGGCCATCTGCTCGTTTGCCGGTACACTGCTGACACAATGACGGGTTAAAGGAAGCCTCCGGTCATGGCCGATATCTGTTTGTATCAATATCCGATTTCGCCGTTTTGCGACAAAGTACGGCGTGTTCTTAATGCCAAGCAGCTGGACTATCGCTGTGAAAATATCAGCCTGCTGGCAACCTTGCTGGGCCGGGTAAAACGCCTCAGCCCGGTGGGCAAGTTGCCGGTACTCGGTATCGATGGCCGCAGCATCCCCGATTCCACCACCATTATTGAAGAGCTGGAGCAGCTCTATCCGCGCATCAATGTCATGCCAGACGACCCTGCCGATCAGGCCTTGGTGCATTTCTTTGAGGATTGGGCCGATGAGAGCCTGTACTTTTTTGAAGTGCATTTACGCTTTGGCCTGCGCAGCAATGCCAGCTACTGGGCTGAGCAAGCCACGGCCGACGATCACCCCAAGCTGGCGCCCTTGCTGCGCCTGATTGTGCCCGGTGTCATTGCCAAAACGGCGCAAGTTCAAGGCACTGGACGCAAAAGCTGGCCCATGATCGAACAGGATTTACGTCGCCACTGTCAGGCACTGGCGGCTTGGCTCAGCGGTAAGCGCTGGCTGGTGGCGTATCAGCTGACCCTGGCCGATATCGCCGTCGCCAGCCAGATCAGTGCCATCGCTCATACTCCAGAAGGTCAGGCCATCGTTGGTCAGTTTCCGGAAATTCTGGCCTGGCTGGCGCGCGTCGACGAGGTCACCCTGATCCCCATCAGCAAATAACCACACAGACCCAGAGATCACTGGCCAGAGCCGCGGCCTTTGACCATAATTCGCAGCCTTACCCGCCCACCTTTTTGCTGCAAGGGATTGTTATGAAACCGTTATTGCTTTTGCTCAGCTGCTGGCTATTAGCCACCAGTGCGCACGCGGCCAGCTTTGACTGCCAGCAGGCCAGTCAGGCGATTGAACAGCGCATCTGTGCCAATGAGCGTATTTCGCTGCAAGATGAGCGCCTCAGTCAGCGCTATCAACAATTGCTGGCGCTCAGCCAGGACAGCGATGCGCTGCGCCAACAGCAGCGCCAATGGCTGCAACAGCGCAATCAATGCCAGACCGATGACTGCCTGCTGCAACAGTACCAGCAAAGGCTGCAGCAGCTGGACCAGCAATACCAGCGCCAGCGCTATCGCGATCAGCCCATGAGCGTCAGCTCGGTCAAAGAAGAAACTTGGAACAACGGCGCAGCGCTGGTCATTCGCACCACAGTGCCGGTCGATGCTGACAAAAACTGGCGGCGCTTTTTGCAGGTCAAACAAAACGGCGAGCCGCAACCTGCGGACCATTGGGTTTTGAGTGACGACGGCTTAAAGCTGATTTATCCGTTTGTTGAGCCCGCAACGAAGTACCACATCGAAATCAAGCCCGGCCTTAGCGCCATCAATAATGAGCGCATCGTGCGCCCCGGCGAGCATGATCTGACGACTCGTCGCACCCAGCCCAGCGCCGCCTTTAGTGGTGGCGGTCATGTGCTGTCGAGTGCCGTCCGCCAAGCGCTGCCGGTGACCACGCTGAACGTCGATGCCGTCGATATTCGCATTCATCGCCTCAATGACGAGCAGCTGGCACGTTGGAGCCGCTGGAGCTTTGACAACAGCGAGCGCTACTACCGTTTGGACGAGTTTGCCAAGCACAACCCTGAGGTGTTCGCTGGCCGTTTTGATATCGAGCACCAGCGCAATCAACGCACCACCCGCAATATCGACCTCAGCGATATCGACGCCTTGCAGCAGCCCGGCGCCTATTTGGCGGTGATGCAAATCGCCGGTCGTTACGAAAACAACTATCAGATCAACTTTTTCACCGTCAGTGATATCGGTGTACAGCTGCGCAAAAATGCCCAACAGCTGCGGGTGAATACCCATTCCATCGCCTCCGGCGAGGTGCTGACCGACGTGACGATTTCACTCTACAACGACCAAAAGCTGGTCGCCGAGCAGCCAGTGGACAAAAACGGTGAAGCGGTATTTGCCGATTATCACAGCGAAGGCCATACCCTGATCGCCCGCCGCGGCGAGCATATGACGGTGTTGCGCTACGATCGCCAAGCGTTGGATTTATCCGCCTACGACAACGCCGTCAGCCGCCACAGCGAGCTACAGGCGTTTGCCTGGTCACCGCGCGATTTGTACCGCCGGGGCGAGCGCTTGGAGTTTAACGCTTTACTGCGCGACGCCGATGGCCAAGCCGTCGATGCTCTGCCGCTGGAGGCCAAACTCATTGACCCCACCGGCAACCGGGTCGCCAAAACAACTTTGCAACGCCAAGATGCCGGCCACTATGAGTTTAACCACACGCTCAGCGACAGCGCCAAAACCGGCCCCTGGACACTGAATCTGGCCAGCAGCGCCAAACCCGATACTGTGCTCGCCAGTTATGAAGTTAAGGTAGAGGATTTCCAGCCTGAGCGACTCGAACTCAAACTGTTTGACGGCGATCATCAAGCCCGACGTATGACGGATGCCGGTGATGAGCTTTCGATTCCGGTCAACAGCCAATACCTGTACGGTGCGCCGGCGTCGGGCAACCGCGTCGATGGCTTTGTCATCGCCGAGTTAGACCGCAAACCACTGGCCGACTGGAGCAGCTATATTTTCGGCCTCGAAGGCGAAAGGATTTCACGCCGCCACCTAACACTGCAGCCCACCGATCTCGACAGCAACGGCGAAGCCAACCTCAAAGCCTCGCTGCAACACTGGAAAAACTTACGCTCACCGCTGGCGCTGATTGCTAACGTCAGCGTGTACGAAAGTGGCGGCCGCCCCATCACCCGCAAAGCCACCATTACTCATTGGGGCAGCGATGAATTGGTGGGCCTGGAGCCACAGTTTAAGCAACGCCCAGACAACCACAGCCTGGTGCGTTTTAAAGCCATTTTGGCCGATCGCAGCGGTGAGCTGCACTCAGGTGATGATTTCCAGCTGCGCTTAATTCGTGAAGACCGCAACTACTACTGGCGCTACTCCGATTCTGAGGGCTGGCGCTGGCGCTACGAGTCGCTGGAGTTCGTCGAGTACAGTCAAAATCTTGAGTTTAATGACGACGCGCCCATCGACCTTGCTCTGCCGGTGGAATACGGCGACTATCGCGTCGAGATTTATAACGACGACAACCAACTGGTAAACCGCTATCGCTTCCGCACCCGTTGGAGCGGCTGGCGCAGCTCCGGCGATAGCTTAAAACCCGACCAGGTACAGTTGGCGTTTGAACAGCAAAGCTATCAGCCCGGCGACACCGCTACCTTGCTGATGACTCCAGCTACCGATGGCTTGGCGCACATTACCGTCGAGAGTAACGACGGCGTATTGTGGCGCGGTCAGCGTGAGGTGAAGGCCAGCGGCGAGCGCATCGAGATTCCTACCCAATCGAGCTGGAAGCGTCACGATATATACGTCACCGCCACCGTCTTTACCCCGGGTGACATGAAGCACTCAGTGGCACCGAAACGCGCCTTTGGTTTTGCCCATTTGCCGCTGCGCCGCGCCGATGCCGGCCTGGATGTCAGCCTGCAGGTTAAAGACAAGATCACACCGCGCCAGCCGACCAAGGTCACCGTGAATCTGGCCGACGCCGAGCAACATGACGACGTGTGGGTGCGCATTGCCGCCGTCGATGTCGGTGTGCTCAACATTACTCGCTTTAATACGCCAGACCCGCTGGGGTATTTGTTTGGCCCGCGCCGCTATGACTATCAGCTGTTCGATGTGTACGACCGCATCATTGAAAACGCCGGTTTTGATTACGCCGCCCAGCGCTTTGGCGGTGGCCTGGTGCAATCGGAAGCCGAACTGGTACGCGGCGGTGAAGAGCCGAAAAACGAAGTCAAAATCATCGCCTGGCAAACCGAGCCCGTGCGCCTTAGCGACGCTCAGACTGAGATCGAGCTGGATATTCCCGACTTTAATGGCCGCTTGCGGTTGATGGCCGTCGCTTGGGACGAACACAGCGTTGGCAGCGCCGAAGCACAAACCACCGTCGCCGATCCTCTGGTGATGCAATTATCGCGGCCGCGCTTTTTAGCGCTGGGCGATCAATCGCAGCTGAGCTTGGATGTGGCCAACTTGTCTGGCCAAAGCCAAACCGTTGACGTCACCTTCAGCGTTGGCGGCATGCTCAAGTCGCAAAGCTGGAGCCGCCAGCTCAAACTCAGTGACGAGCAACGCGAGGTACTCACCTTTCCGGTGCTGGCACAAGAATTAGGACGCGGCACCATCGAAGCCAGCCTCAGCGCCAACGACGGCGAGCAAACCCTGAAACTGGAGCAGCAATGGGCCTTGCACAGCCGCGCCGCCTACCCGGCGTTAACTGAGCGCCGCCAAACCGTGCTAGAGCCGGGCCAAAGCTGGGATAACGACCTCACGGTGGAGGGCATGATCGCCAGCACAGTGCAGGCTCAACTGACGCTGGACAGCAGCCCTCCCATCGATACCCGTGGTCACTTTGATTCACTGTTGCGCTACCCCTATGGCTGCACCGAGCAAACGACGAGTAGCGGTTACCCTTGGGCATTGGTAACACCGGATGCCGCCCGACGCTTTGAGCTCAGCAAGATGTTAGAGCAACGCTTTAACGAGCCTTACACCGACGGTCTGCGCCGCCAGCAACTGGAGCGTGCGATTAAACGTCTGCAACCTCGTCAGACCAGCAGCGGCGGCTTTAGCCTGTGGTCCAATGGCGATGCGCGTAATTGGCTCAGCGTGTACGTCGGCGATTTCCTAACCGACGCACGCGAGGCTGGCGCCACCATTCCCGGCGGCATGCTGGAAGATCTGCAAAAGCATTTGCAGCGGTATTTACGCAGCGAAACGCCGCTGTATTCCTACCGTGGCGACCAGCACTATGGCTTGGCGACACGCGCCTATGCCGCCTACGTGCTGGCGCGCTCCAACAAGGCCTCGCTGGCGAACTTGCGCCGCTTGCAACAGGAAATGGAAGCCGAGGCCAAGGAGTTGAAATCCGGCCTGCCGTGGGCGCACCTGGCCCGCGCCATGCAGTTAAGTGGCGATGCCAACGCTGCAGCCAGCTTATTCGAGCGCGCCAAAACCATCAGCTATGAGCCGGGTTATTACGGCGATTACGGCAGCGTCGTACGTGACCAGGCACTGACCTTTGCCCTGCTGGCGGCTGGTGGCTTTGATACCGCCGAGCCGTTATTGGCACTGTTCGATGAAGTGCAAAAACGTCGTTGGCTGAGCACGCAGGAGCGCAATGCCTTGTTCCGCGCCTCACTGGCGTTAGATGAAAATGACCAGCCCCTGCGTAGCCTGATTCAACTCAGCGACATGGAGCAAAACATCGAACAGGATAAGGCCTTCCGCAGCTTATTGGATGCCGATCAAGTGAGTCGCTTGCAGCGTGTAACCGCCCAGGATCAGCGTCAGTACCTCACCTTGGAGATGATCGCCCATCCGGCAGTTGCGCCAGAGCCAACCCAGCGCGGCATGGCGATTGAGCGCCGCTACTACAACCTAGATGGCGATATCATCACGCCAGAGCGCTTGGCCACCGGTGAGCTGGTGGTGGTAGAGCTGGAAGTCTCCACGCAAGATCACTATGTGCGCGATGGCCTAGTGGTGGATTTGCTGCCCGCCGGGCTGGAGCTGGAGAATCAGAACCTCGCCAATGCCAGTGTCGATTTGAGCAAGTTGATGATTCGTGACCAACCGCTGGATGGCTGGCAGCAACGCGCTCGGGTCGAGCATGTCGAGTTCCGCGATGATCGCTTTGTCGCCGCTCTACCAATCGACAACTATGGCCGCCGCTATCTCTATTATCTGGCGCGAGCGGTGACACCAGGCAAGTATTCGGTGCCCACGCCGTTTGTTGAAGATATGTATCGCCCGTATCAACACGGCATTGGCGCAACCCTGCCTGAGCTGGTGATTACGCCCTAATGCGACGGCGGCTCACCTGGGCGCTGCTAGCGCTGCTGGCGGTGCCGCCACTCGTGTTGTTGCTGATCGACTGGCTGGCGCCGGTCGATTTGCAGCCGCGTGCCGGTGCCACCCTGGTGGTCGATCATCAAGGCGAGCCGCTGCGGCGCTTTGCCGATGAACGCGGCGTATGGCGCTACCCCACCACCATCGAGCAGGTGTCAGACAACTACCTGCAAGCCCTGCTGACCTATGAAGATCGCTGGTTTTACCAACACCCGGGCGTCAATCCATTGGCCTTGGTGCGCGCAGCCGGGCAGTTTTTGCGCCACGGTGAAATCATCTCAGGTGGCTCCACCTTAACCATGCAAGTGGCGCGCTTGCGCTACCCACAACAGCGCGGCTTATGGGGCAAGTTGGTGCAAATGGTGCGCGCCGTGCAAATCGATTGGCACTTCAGTAAGCGCGACATTTTAACCTATTACCTCAATCACGCGCCTTTTGGTGGCCCCATCGAAGGTGTCGAAACCGCCAGCCGACACTACTTTGGCCACAGTGCACGCTGGCTCACCGATGCCCAAGCGGCGCTGCTGGCTGGGTTGCCGCAAGCACCAAGCTGGTATCACCCACGCCGCCACCCTGAACGTGCCTTGCAACAGCGCAACAAGGTATTACAGCGACTGGCAACATTCGGGCAGTTGACCAACGAACAGCTGCAACAAGCCCTACAAGAGCCGATCAGCCTGGCCGAAGTGTCGACGCCGTTAAAGGCACCGATACTGGCGCGACGCTTGCGTCAAAGTTACCCACAGCAAGGCCGCATTCAAACTTATATCGACGCTGAGCTGCAGCATGCTCTGGCCAGTTTGGCCAGCGAAGCCCGCCAGCGTCTGCCGGCCGGGGCGTCGGTGGCGATACTGGTAGTCGAGCATGGCAGCGGTGCCGTTAAAGCGTATGTTGGTTCCGCCAAGTTTGGTGACCGCAGCCGCTTTGGCCATGTAGACATGGTCAGTGCCCTGCGCTCGCCCGGCTCGACGCTAAAGCCGTTTATTTATGCCCTGGCCATGGATAAAGGCCTAATCCACAGTGACAGCCTGCTGATGGACGTGCCGCTGCCCTTTGGTGATTACCGCCCAGAGAACTTTTTGCACGGTTTCAGCGGCCCGGTGAGCGTGCGCCATGCTCTGCAACGCTCATTAAATATTCCAGCTGTACAGGTGTTAGAGCAGCTCGGCCCCGCCAGCTTTTATGCCGACCTGCACACCGCCGGCACGGAGTTACAACTGCCCGTGGGCGCCGGCCCCAGCTTGGCGTTAGCTTTGGGCGGCGTTGCCACGTCACTGCAAGAGCTGGTACAGCTGTATACGGCACTGGGCAACGGTGGGCAGGTGCTGCCGCTGCGTTTGAGTGATGCCGATACCAACCTTCATCGGCCAAGACCATTGCTCAGCCCAGCCAGTGCCTGGATCACTCGGCAACTGTTACTGGATCGCCAGCAACCGGGGCTGGCGGTGAAAACCGGCACCAGCTCTGGCCTGCAAGATACTTGGGCGGTGGCCTCGACGGTCAGCCATACCTTGGGGGTGTGGGTTGGCCAGCCGGACAACGCCAATATGAGTGGCCACCACGGCAGTGCCACTGCCTTACCGCTGCTGCGCGCCGCCGCACGATTATTGCCACGCAGTGAGCAGCGCTGGCATGACAAACCGGATAACGTCAGTCGGCAAACGATTTGCTGGCCCAGCGGCCAGCAACGAGCGGCCGAGTTGTGTGATGAAGCCTTGGATGCCTGGCTGATCGATGGCCAGCAGCCGCGCAGCTGGCATCATACCCGCACCCTCACCAGCCAAGACAACCGCAGTGAGCGCACGCTCAGAGTGGCCAGCGACAGCGGTCTGCGCCTTGGCCTTGGCTGTGAGCTGCCTGCGCGCAGCAAAACCGTGGCGATCTGGCCAGCACCGCTGCAGCCGTGGCTGCCACCTGACTGGCAGACCAAAAACCGCATTGCGGCCATTGATCCACGCTGTCAGCGCCAGCAGGCCTTGTTGCAAGCGGAGCCGTTGCGCATCACGGGGCTTGCCGACGGCAGTCATATACGCCGTCACGCCAGTACACAGCAGCAGCCGACGCTGCGTGTGCGGGCCGTCGGCGGCCAGCCGGATTGGTATTGGTTTTTAAATGGACGCTTGTTAGACGAGCGCGGTCAAACGCTGACCCTGCCTTTGCCAAGCGCCGGACGCTATCAAATCAGCGTCAGCGACCAAGCCGGCAGCAGTGATCAAATCAGTTTTGTGGTGGAGGCGAGTTAGCGCCTGTCGCGTAGCCGATCAGACAAACTCGCAAATAATTTTGAAGCCAACCGCACCGCCAGCCAACTGCTGGCGTAAGACAGTGCCAGCAGCACTAACCAAAACAGTGGCGCCGGGCGTAAATATTGCGGGACAAAGTCGGCCCCGCCTATGTCGCAAGCAAACCAGTGATCCGCCACAACACCGTCAGCATCCAAGCAGGAATCAGCACTGGCCAACCCCAGCAACAGCAGGCCAACAACGGCAAACACCAGACTCTGCAAGGCCATTCGCAGCACGCTCATACTCACCCAGACACTAATTCAGCGGCCAAATCTAACGCCTGTAAGCGAAGCTGTTCATCATAAATATCATTGGTGAACATCAGCTCATCCACCGGCATTTGCGCCAGCAAGCTCTCGAGTTTGGAGCGCGCACTTACAGGCCCTCCAACGACGGATAACGCCAGAAAATCCTGCACCTGCGCCTGCTGCATCACGCTCCAGTGTTCATCCATATTGTCGACTGGCGGCGGTAAATACAGTGGCTGGCCTTGCATCAAGGCCAATACCCGCTGCTGGGAGCTGGTGGCCAAATAGCGCGCCTGTGCATCGTCCTCGGCCAATACCAGCGGCAAACACAAGATGGCGTACGGTTCTGCCAGCGAGGACGATGGCTGGAAGTGAGAGCGATACAGCTCCAACGCCTGCTGCGCCAAGCGCGGTGCGAAGTGCCCGGCAAAGGCGTAAGGCAAGCCGCGCTCGGCGGCGAGCTGGGCGCTAAACATGCTCGAACCAAGCAACCACATTGCCACTTGGCTGTTGGCTCCAGGGTAGGCCTTCACGCGTTTTTTGGTTTGCTCTGGGCCGAGCAAGGCTTGCAGCTCGGCAACTTCTTCGGGAAAGCGTTCAGCACGCATATCATCACGACGCAATGCACGGCTGGTAATAGGGTCGGTGCCCGGTGCGCGCCCCAAACCCAGATCGATGCGGCCCGGATACAAGGCATCTAGGGTGCCAAACTGCTCGGCCACCACCAGCGGTGGGTGATTGGGCAACATAATGCCACCCGAGCCAATGAGAATATTGTGTGTATGCGCTGCCAACTGGCCAATCAACACCGCGGTGGCACTGGAGGCAATGCCCTCCATGTTGTGATGCTCGGCCAGCCAGAAACGTTTAAAGCTCAACTCATCGGCGCGTTGGGCGTAGCGTTGCAACCTTTGCAAAGTCGCAGGGATGTCCATGCCCGTAGGCACAGAAGCCAGATCCAACAGAGAAATAGGAAGATTTGCCAAGCTTGCCATAATGTCGTCACGAGCCGAAAAATTGGCTGCACAGGGTGCCATAAGCATCACGGTCGCGGCAGGCATACCTGAAGAACAAAGCGTTGCGCTTTACCCTGGCCTTGCCCGCCAAAGGGTGTGCCAGCGCAGCGCATCCGATACACTGTGCGCCGTTGTTATCACCTGCTCCGGAGTCCCATGAAAAACCTGATTTTGCCAGCCCTATTGTTGCTACTCAGCGGCTGCAGCTCCATGACTTACATCGAAACCCAACCCTACGCTGACCAGCTCAGCCAGCGCTGTCTGCAACAGCAAGACCAAGCCGACGAGGATGTGCAAGAACAATGCGAAGAAGAAGCCGAGCATGACGCCCGCATAGCCGAGCGCATTTATGAGCTACGTGCTGCCAAAGACTTAGAGAGCTGCCGCGCAGAGCACCAAGATGAGCAAGCCATCGACCAGTGCTTTCAACAGGCACAAAAAGCCTTTTACGACCTGTACTTTTCCACTAGTCGCGAGCACTAGCGCGATTCGGCACGCTGGGTATGAATATCGTATGATGACGCGGTTTTCACGCTAGTAGGAATACCCAACGTGCTTAATTTTGAATATCGCCCCATTGACGTTGTGTGCGTCAGTGATGCCAACCCGCAAACCTGTGTGCTGGAATGGCGCGCACAAAGTCAGTTGACCGCTCTGCAAGGCAACCAACGCGATCGCTGCAGCCACCTCAGTGATGGCCACAGCTGGACCTTCGTTAAACGCAAAGATGCTGCTAATGCCTTCGAGCGCCTGACCCAAGCCCGCAAAGCCATCCAGGGCAGCTGGCACCACAGCGATACCACCCTCACCTTAATTGCCGACGATGCTGAAGGCCTGGACGCTCTGCTCAGCGCTGCCTTGGCAAACACTTATCAACTACCAACGCACAAGCGTGAAGCCGACCCGCAGCCGCAAATCAGCCGCATCGAATTGGTAGGCGAGCTAAGCAGCTCATTAATTCAGCAGCGCCAGGCCGAAGCCGAAGGCAATGCATTAACGCGCTTTTTAGCCACCCGCCCAGTCAGCGACGTTAACCCCACCAGCTATCGTGAATGGCTGCTGGAGTGGGCGCCGCAACAGGGCATCGAAGTCATCGTGCACGATTACGCCAGCTTAGAGAAAATGGGCGCAGGCGCTTTTTGTGCCGTCGCACGCGGCGCCGATGACGGCGAAGCCAGCATTGTTGAGCTGCGCTACTCAGGCCAACCTGAGAGCGAGCAACATACTGCTCTGGTGGGCAAAGGCGTCTGCATGGACACCGGCGGCTACAACCTGAAAACCGGCGGCTATATGTTTGGCATGCACGGCGATATGACCGGCAGTGCCGTGGTGGTGGGCACACTGCTCAGCGCTGTGCGCCAACAGCAAGCCATTAACCTGCGCGGCTGGCTGGCGCTGGTGAATAACCATATTGGCCCCAAGGCCTACCACGCCAACGAAATTGTTACCGCGCTCAATGGCACCAGCATTGAAATTGTCGATACCGATGCCGAAGGCCGCATGGTATTGGCCGATACCTTAACGTTAGCCAGCCGCGAAAAGCCGCAACAGGTGATTGATTACGCCACCTTAACCGGCACCTGCGTATCGGCATTGGGCACCCGCACTTCAGGTGCCTTTACCAATCAAGATGAGTGGACCCAGGCCATTATCGACACCGGCCGAATCTCTGGTGAACGCGTATGGCCCATGCCATTAGATAAAGACTACGACGACGACATCGACAGTGATATCGCCGACGTGCAGCAATGCAACCCAGGCCGTGCCCCGGACCATATTAATGCTGCCCGTTTTTTAAGCCGCTTTATCGAACACGATACGCCTTGGCTGCACATTGATTTATCTGCCGCCGAGCATAAAGGCGGTTTGGCACATGTTGCTACCGAGCAAACCGGCTTTGGCGTGCGCTTTACCCAAGCGTGGCTGCAGCGTTGATGGCCTGACTGCTTAATCAAAACCGGCCTTGAGGGGTCGGTTTTGATGGTGCAGGACCGAGTCGGCTCTCAACAGATCATCGAACTCCAAAGTTGATTCGTCGCTCTAGCCAAAGGCAGCAAAATCGAGCTGGAGTTGTCAGGCGCATTCCTAGCTTGGCTACGCAATACTGGCAGTAATTTATTTTTCTTCTGCCGTTATAAACTCAGAAAAAACACCTTTCACATCAAATACGGCAATTTCTATTTGATATTGGTCAGCTGGAGCATCGAGCTCAAGATAGTGTTGGTTCACAGAGGCATCAAAAACCTTATAGTTGTAGACTCCGCCAGCTAAAAGGCGATAACGAACCTCAAAACCGCCTATGTCCCCTGCAGTCATCAGCTTGCCATCCACGTATTCAACCGGAGCTGACCAGTAAAGATTCACCCCAGAGACAGGATTACTACTATCGGAGTTATCGCCGCCGCTTGAGCTGTCGTCACTACCTGAGTTGTCGTCGCTACCTGAGTTGTCGTCGCTACCTGAGCTGTCGCCGCTACCTGAGCTGTCGCCGCTACCTGAGCTGTCGTCGCTACCTGAATTGTCGCCGCTACCTGAGTTGTCGTCACTACCTGAGTTGTCGTCACTACCTGAGTTGTCGTCGCTACCTGAGTTGTCGTCGCTCCCTGAGCTGTCGTCGCTACCTGAGTTGTCGTCACTACCTGAGTTGTCGTCACTACCTGAGTTGTCGTCGCTCCCTGAGTTGTTGTCGCTACCTGAGCTGTCGTCACTACCTGAGCTGTCGTCACTACCTGAGCTGTCGCCGCTACCTGAGCTGTCGTCGCTACCTGAGTTGTCGTCACTACCTGAGTTATCGTCGCTACCTGAGTTATCGTCGCTACCTGAGTTGTCGTCGCTACCTGAGTTGTCGTCACTACCTGAGCTGTCGTCACTACCTGAGTTGTCGTCACTACCTGAGTTATCGTCGCTACCTGAGCTGTCGTCACTACCTGAGCTGTCGTCGCTACCTGAGCTGTCATCACTGACGGAGCCATTTCCGTCGCCCTGGTCGCCTACGGGTGTTTGGGCTCGACCATCACCATCTCCACCGCCACAGGCTGATAGCGCCATCGTTGAAAAAATAATCATACAAACCAGTGATAGCCGTTTTTTCGACACAATTTTCTCCTCATCTGTATTTCCAAAAATAACTACTTGGGTACAGAGTGATAACTAGTTAAAAGCCTTTAGACAAAGAAGCATGACTACCATCACGAAGTATTGGTCAGCCATGCTCCAAGTATTAACTGAATCATGAGCCTGTCACTTTTTTAAAAGGTTCAAAAAATACTCAAGCTAGGTCATTCACAGCTTAGTTTGGGTTGCGACTGCTCTCAGTAACTCGTTTTATTCAATCTGTTTAATATGCAATATGGGTGGTTTAGGCCGATTAATCAGCAGCTCATAGACCAAAACTATCGGGGTCGGTTCATAATGGTTGGTGAGAGGATCAGCATGCCCAAGGACAATATAAAGCCGATTGTTTTTTTCGTCATAGTCGGCTGAAGCAATCAGTGCAGGTTGGCCGTTGCCATCAAGATCCTCAAATGGCAATGCCAGCTTTCCATATTCATAAGGCATCGCATCATGTTCCTCGGTTAAGCCATTTTTGTGATCAATCATATCCTGAACATCAAACAGCCAGATATAATTATCCCAGTCTGTAGCATCATACGGATATTCGCCTGAGCTAGGCTGAGGCCCACCATTGATTGGGAATATCTTATATGCAAGACCTTTCCTTACTCCTCCTATACGTCCCAATGTCAAGTAAGTTTTACTACCAGGAATGATGGTTCCATAAGAGGCACGAGACACTTCAGTCCAAAGGTCGTTCTCGAGTACGCACTCCTGCTTCCAATTATAATTAGCGGGTGTGTCGTGATCGATTTTCCATGATGGACAGTTAGGATCAGTAAATCTATGGCCACCCGAATAGTTCCAGTTATTAGCATTTGGTAGTTGCCACCAAAGTCTTTTGTTTAGGGGGTAGCGCTGCAGTTTAGTGGTCTGAACCACTCCACCCGGTGCTACATTCAATAAATTCGACTTATTAAAACTATAAGCACTTGGGCCAAGAGACCACCTTGAGTTAATTGAGGCAAAACGTGCACTACCGGTTAGATAGTCTCCGCCCAAGTCCGATCGCAAGTTGATAGGTATGGGAGATAGCCAGCCTGCTGCAAACATATTGCCTTCAATATTAAAATAACCTGTCACCTCGCTGGTCTTAAGGTTATAGGGATCATGAACTATAACCATATTATCAACATCCTTGATATGTGAAGCATCGTACGGATCATATACCGTCATCACTAGCTTCCCATCTATCAAACTTATTGGCCCCACATCTCTAATGTCGTTATCCTCGGTCTGGTGACTGACTCTACTTTTCCAGTCAACAAACTCCTGAACAGGTGCACCAGTAAAGGCTAAATCTTCTATCTTCTTTGAGTTGACAATCTCAGGTATTTTAAATTCAGCGATCGTTGAAAATGGTCTTCCTACCATAAAAAAAGTATTCGTGTCAGAGCTGACGGCTATACGTGATTTTGAAAATCCTGTACGGCCAACTCCATTGTTAGTGGTACTTACACGGAAAGCACCAACATATTGCAAATCCGACTTTTTCAACAGAACTGGCTCGGAGGAAAAGCTGTAACAAGAGCTCAGTAAAAAGCCCAAGAAGGTCAGCCATGGAAATTTTTTAAATTTTATCATCATTGTGACTTCTGTCTCGTTTATACCTTTTGACCAACATCTATAACACTTTAACCATACTTCCCTAGGGCACCTCTGAATAATTCGGTGCTCGCTCTGGATCGCCAGAGGGCTTCAGATCAAGAAGCCGGTTTGCCGCTCTAGCAAGGCTACAGCAAAAAACGGTGCCATAGAGCTGGAGTTCTCTGGCGCTCCCCGTAGGGCGCGGGCCGCAGGCCTTCATAACATTGTTAGCGATGTTGAAAAGGACTGGCCATTTTCTGCCATCACCGCCTTGTTCTGAAAGCTTGCTGCACTCGCGCTGGGCTGTGCAGAATTATTCAGAGGTGTCCTAGCTCTATTGCTGGGTGCTATTTTGACCCGACTACGAAGTTCATGGATAGGCTAAAATTAAACTATTTTTCCTGACCTAACACAGTGGGAACAGAAAAAATAGCTAGCCCCTTTTCGTTACAATGTCAGAATCAATACAACGTAAGAATACAAACTGATCAAAGCACAAACAGAAAACATGTAATGCTAACCAGTTCACTATTTTGGTTGGGATACCTCTGAATTATTCGGTGCCTTCTCTAGGTCACCAGAGGGCTCTGGGTAACGCAGCCGAATTGTTACCGTACTCAATCGCACCAGCATTGAAATTGTCGATACCGATGCCGAAGGCCGCATGGTATTGGCCGATACCTTAACGTTAGCCAGCCGCGAAAAGCCGCAACAGGTGATTGATTACGCCACCTTAACCGGCACCTGCGTATCGGCATTGGGTACGCGCACCTCCGGTGCCTTTACCAATCAAGATGAGTGGACCCAGGCCATTATCGACACAGGCCGAATCTCGGGTGAGCGCGTGTGGTCTATGTGTAATTAAAACGGTGATTGTCAACGTCGAACTTCAACATCTGCATTCCTTTTTTCGGGCTGTTGCTGCCAAGAGAGAAGACCTTGCTCTGCTTATATCGCAAGCGTATCAAACTATAAATTTTGATTCTTACTGCTTCTAAGCGGAATCCCCTACCATATCTACTTTTGCGTTGAGTGAGAACCTGAATGGACTGGCAAGGCTGGTTTGCTCTGGCATTAGCGGTGGGCGCGGTGGTCACCCTGAGCCTAACGCGGATTGCCCCGCATATGGTGATGATGGCGGTGCTGACGCTGCTGAGTGCCAGTGGCATCCTGACGGCCGAGCAGGCGTTAGCCGGGTTCGCTAACAGCGGCTTGATCACAGTGGCGGCGATGTTTGTGGTGGCGGCAGGCATTCATGGCTCCGGTGGTATCGACTTGCTGGTAAACAAGCTGTTGGGCCACCCTCGCTCTGTGCGCTCTGCTTACAGTCGGTTGTTTGCGCCTGTGTTGCTGCTGAGCGGCTTGCTCAATAACACGCCGGTGGTGGCGACCATGATCCCTGCTATTCATGCTTGGTGCCGCAAGATTCGCATCGCGCCGTCCAAATTGATGATTCCCCTCAGTTACACCGCCATTTTGGGCGGTAGCCTGACGCTGGTTGGCACCAGCACCAATTTGGTGGTGAATGGTCAGTACCAGCAGCTCACCGGCGATGATGGCTTTGCGTTATTCTCCATTACCTTAATTGGCGCGCCGGTGGCTGTGCTCGGCATGGCGTTTATTTGGTGGTGGTTTCCGCGCTGGCTGCCCGATCGGGGCGAGCAGCAAGCCTTCGGTAATTTGCGCGAATTTACCTTAGAAGTCACCGTCGACCCCCACGGTCCACTGGTTGGTAAAACCGTGGCCCAAGCTGGTTTGCGCCATTTAGAGCGCGTGTATTTGGCCGAAGTGGAGCGCCAAGGCGGTACTTTGGTGACGGCGGTGCCCTCGGAGGAAGTGCTGCAAGCGGGCGATCGCTTGGTATTTGCTGGCGATACCCAAGCCATTTCTGATTTGCTGCGCATTAATGGCATTTTGCCCTCGCCCGAAAATGGCCATTCGGCCACACTAAACCGTTACCGCGCCGAGCGCCGCTTGGTAGAAGCCGTGGTATCGCCACATTGTGCCGCCTTGGGTAAAAATATTCGTGATGCGAAGTTTCGTGAGCGCTATGGTGCCGTTGTACTGGCTGTGGCCAGAAACGGCGAGCGCGTCACCGGTAACTTGGGCAATATTCGCCTCAAAGCCGGTGATACCTTATTGCTGGAAGCCCGCCCAGCATTTGTTACCCGCCAGCGCTACAACAAAGATTTTTTATTGGTCAACGACCTTAACGCCGAAGCACCGCGCCATGAACGCGCGTATTTATCCTGGGGTATTTTACTTGTAGCCGTTGGCTTGGCCGCCGTGGGTGTGCTGTCGATGCTAAATGCCGCATTAATTGCGGCAGGGCTGATGATTTTTACCGGCTGCTGCAGCGTTAATCAGGCCGAGCGCAGCTTGGATTTAACCGTGCTGATTACCATTGCCGCTTCTTTTGCCTTGGGTACGGCACTGCAGCAAACCGGCGTGGCCGAGCTGCTGGCCCATGGCATTATTGATGTAAGCGGCGCCACGCCTTGGTTGATGCTGATTCTAACTTACATTGCAGTGTCGCTATTAACCGAGACCATCACCAACAATGCCTCCGCCGTGCTGATGTTGCCCATCGTGTTAGAAATGACCGACCAAGCAGGCTTGGCACATGAGCCGTTTGTGTTCGCCATTATGATGGCCGCCTCCGCCAGCTTCGCCACGCCGTTGGGTTATCAAACTAACTTAATGGTCTACGGCCCGGGCGGTTATCGCTTTGCCGATTTTTTAAAGGTCGGTGTTCCGATGAACCTGTTTATTGCTACCGTGACCTTGAGTTTATTGATGCTGTTTTGGCCACTGACGCGGTAAGGCACCTCCAGGTAACTCGGTGCCTGCTCTGGATCGCCAGAGGGCTTCAGATTACGAAGGCGGTTTGCCGCTCTAGCAAGTGGCAACACCGAGCTGGAGCTCTATGGCATTCCCCGCTGGGCGTGGGCGACAGGCGTCCATAACATCGTTGGCGATGTTGAAAAGGGCTGGTCATTAACTGCCATCACCGCCTTGTTCTGAACGCCTGCTGCATTCGCACAGAGCTGTGCAGAATTATTCAGAGGTGCCTAAAAATATCGGTATTGCCTTTTACCTGTTAACATAAGTCAGCAACAGCGTTACATCACTTAATAGCAAGGATCTGCCCATGTCTGAAGAGTTTTCTTTTTCGGTCTCTTTCAAGATGCCAACCCCGGAGCATATGGAAGCGTTTTCTGAAGTTTTAGAGCATTTAGAGCTGTACGAAGAAGACGAGGCCGAAGCCATTTTGCAGCAACATCAACTGGAAGCGGCACAGGCGCTTATCCCTGCACTCACCTCACCACATTCCAGTTATCATCAACAGAGTCGGCTGGTCAAGATGTATATCGACACCTACGAAGACAGCCATTGCGATGCCAGTTTCAAGGTCACTGGCGGAGGTAAAAAAGGCAAAATAAAACTGGAAGGATCTGACCACGATGCCGACGATGTCTGTGCTGCCCTGGTGCTTTTGTTAATTGCCATGGAAGCCCAATCAATCCAAGCGATGGGTGGCAGCGACTTTTGGACAGTCGAATATCACAGCAGCGCTGACGGGCATGTCAGCGCCACCTTTACAAGCGAGGGCAGTTAACGCCTGTCTAAGCAGCCTCTGATAGCTCTGCGCACTCGCGCAGAGCCGTACAGCATTATTTAGAGGCGCCCTCCTTAACAGGCCCTATAACTCCCAAGGGTTTTCAAGCTCGACCTTACCTGCTTTAACCGCCTGCCACATCTCCGAAAAATCAGCAATAAACGGTCGCTCATCTAGCATGGCACGCATTTTCAACAAAAAACGTGTGCGTGGGCTATCGCCCTCACGGTCGATATCAAAGTGATGAATGCGCCACAGTGCTTTCAGCACGATTTCTTGTTGCGTTGATTTGCCTGCAAAGTAGTCTTCCTGATGGGCGCTTACGCTCTGATACCACCACTCTAGGGGCTTATCGTACTGGTACAACATATCGTTATTGATGGGCCGCATGTTTGCTATGCGCAGCCATCTACTCATGACATTCGTCGAACTAAACAAGTCGGCTTGTGGAAACTGAAATACCATTTGACTACCAAGATCACAAGGCCGTGCCAACGGGTATTCGCGTTGTTGCCAGTTACCCATCATAATCTCAAACAGCAGTTCGTTATGGCCGTCGGTTTGTATCACATGGGATTCACTTTCTTCTGAGTGCTCGCAACACGCATCGATCGTTGCTATATGAATCAAGGTACTGAACCCTTGAGCAACATCGAGATACTTGACTTTATCGGAGGCCATATATTGGTCATATAAGGTTTGCAGCAGCTCTGGCTGCCAGGAGGGGTGCAACCATAAAAACATAAACAAATCGACATGGCGCCCCATATCCCCCCAGTCTGCCATTTTCTCCCAGTCTGGCAGCTTGCCTTTTAAATAGTATTGTTTGATCGCGGTTAGGCCCTTTTTCGATTTATGCCAAGCGCACATGCGCTCGATCACGGGCCAGTGGGCTTTGCGCTCGGCCTGCCAAGCTTTATCGTCGAGGTGCCAATGCGATGTGTCGATGTCTGGAAAGTTATAGTCAGTCATTCTGTGTTTTCATCCTTACACTTATTCTACAGCGCCATACTGCGACTCTACGGCTTGCTCAAACGCTTTGCCGGTGGCCAGCGACAACTCTGCCGGGCTCAGCTCAATAAGCTGCTTGGCCAGCAACGTATTTAAAGCATCAGCATCGGCCGCCCAGACGATCGCCGTTTGATCCCCCATGGGCAGAAGCACGAAGCGATATTGGCTATCTTGGTCAACGGCGATTTGATTCAGCAAGGTGAGCACCGCCTCCAAGTCGTACCAGTCGCCCAAGTTGCGTGCCTGTTGCTGGTAGGTTTTACCGTTAACCTTGGCTTCAAGTTGATAAGGTACGTCGTAGGAGGCATCCGACCCAGGCGGGGTTTCGCTAAACTCCGTTGCGGCTAAATCTGTTGTAGCGACAATGCTGTCCATCAAGTAGTGGTGCTGATTGGGGTAAACGCCGGTTTCGGCATCAAACCAATAATGATTACCCAGCTCGCGCAGGTAATCCGAGGCGGTGATGGCGGTGTCTAGTCTGCTGTATTCATCGGGTGAGTTAGGCAGTAACGCCAGCTCACGCAAGTATGATTCTAAGCTGCCAGGCTCAGGGAAGAGCGTCAGCGCCGCAATGACGGTTTTCAGCTCTGAACCAGGACGCGAAACAATGTGCCACTGACTGAGTGTACGCGCATCTTGCACCGCCTTAGCGCGATCGGTTTGCGCCAATTGGTATAAACAATGCTCCACATCAAACAGCTGAGCACCGTGCGCCAGGCTGCGCTGCCAGCCTACGCAACGGCCTTCCGCGGGAGGGTCGTTAGGCAAGTCAGCGTAAGGGTCTTGCGCCTGTTTTTGCTTAGCGACTTGCTGTTTGTACCAGTCCGAGTCGGTGCAGCCAGTCATCAGCAGCGTCATAATCAGCAGGAATCGCCTTAGTTCCATCATGGTCGTATCCGTGTTGTTAAAGCCAAGCGGTGCCTTGTTGCAAACACCTGGGTTGCAGACACTGGGGTTGCCCTCAGTACAGTTCTGACATTTTTACCGCGGCCCAGTATGCCATGCTCTATTCTATGTCCAACACGGTTTAACGCGATAACCCGCATCAAGCTATAGGTATCATCATGCCCATTAAACTCTGGCTGTGCTTATTGCTTTTGTTACCAATGGCGACACACGCACAGCTGGAAGTTCGCATCAGTGATAGCCGCAAGAGCAATATCTATATGGATGCATTGGTCTGGTTGCTGGATAAATCTGGCAAGGAATACCAACTCATTCATACTGACCATCCAACATCTACCCAGCAGCGCAAAGTCATTATGCTGCGAAAGAAAGAAATCGATGTCATGTATGCCGGCCACACGGCTGCTTTAGAGCAACAGTTGACCGCCATTCGCATTCCCATCACACGGGGCTTAATCGGCCATCGCTTACTGGTGGTGAACGCTCAGGCCCTGCCGCGTTATCAGGGCATCAAAACACTGGCTGCCCTGCAACAGAACCCAGCCTTATTAGGGTTTGGCTGGCCAGAAGTGGCGCTCTTTAGCGCCAATCACATTCCCGTTTATGAGCGCATTTACGATGAAATATTTGCTGCCGTCAATAATGGTCATCGCGGATTTTTTGCTCGGGGTGTGCTGGAGGTTTATGGTGAGCTGGCGGATCGGCCAGCCATGAATAACCTGAGGGTGGAGCCGAACATACTGCTGCGCTACCCATCCGCGGTGTTCTTTTTTGTTCATCCAGACAACCTCGAATTACAACAAGCGTTAAAGGAAGGTTTTAATAAAGGCTATGCAGATGGCAGCTATGTTCAGTTTCTCTATTCACACCCGCTCGTGCGCCAAGCACAACAGCAATACCAGTTGGACCAACGCCAAATGATCGAGCTGAATAATGATGCATTCGCTAGCATCTACCACAGCATTCCGCAAAAGTACTGGCACACTGGC
The DNA here is from genome assembly GCF_014652515.1 of Bacterioplanes sanyensis. Taxonomy (GTDB): domain Bacteria; phylum Pseudomonadota; class Gammaproteobacteria; order Pseudomonadales; family Oceanobacteraceae; genus Bacterioplanes; species Bacterioplanes sanyensis. The sequence continues at coordinate 164,888 of NZ_BMYY01000008.1, forward strand.
GAGTTTTATTGATCGGACAGAAGGATAACGTTATAGCTTGCCTTTGACGCCGCACTGACCCTACTCTCAAGTCTCACGACTTTGTAGCAGAGAATTAATGCTAAAAACTTTGGGCACCTCTGAATAATTCTGCACAGCTCTGCGCGAGTGCGTCAGGCTTTCAGAACAAGGCGGTGATGGCAGGAAATGGCCAGTCCTTTTCAACATCGCCAACGAAGTTATGGAGGCCTGCCGCCTGCGCCCTACGGGGAACGCCAGAGAACTCCAGTTCGGTGGCGCCGATTTTTGCTGTAGCCTTGCTAGAGCGGCAAACCGGCTTCGTGATCTGAAGCCCTCTGGCGATCCAGAGCAAGCACCGAATTATTCAGAGGTGCCCTTGTTGTTGTGTTTACTGCTCGCAGTGGCAGGCTGTACTTCTGTTCCCCTTGCGACCATGGCCAAGCTCAGCACCTTTGACTGGCAAGATTTTAATGCGCTGAGTGCGGATGAAATTCAGGTAAAAATCACTGTGCCGCAAGGCTTTGAGCTAAACATAGAGCACAGCTGGCTTGGGTTTGAGCTGTCATCACAGCACAGTGAGCATCAAGGGCGATTTAATCTGCAGCAGGTAAGCACTGCTGCGTCCACTATGGATAGAGGCTTTTTTGCTGATGATCAGGAAGTTAGCGTTTACACACTGCAGCTGCACCCAGATTCGCATGGCGACTTTTCCGCATTGCAGGGCTATTTAGGGCACCTCTGAATAATTCTGCACAGCTCTGCGCGAGTGCAGCAGGCGTTCAGAACAAGGCGGTGATGGCAGGAAATGGCTAGCCCTTTTCAACATCGCCAACGACGTTATGGAGGCCTGCCGCCCGCGCCTTGCGGGGAGCGTCAGAGAACTCCAGCTCGGTGTCGCCGATTTTTGCTGTAGCCTTGCTAGAGCGGCAAACCGGCTTCGTGATCTGAAGCCCTCTGGCGACCCAGAGCGGGCACCGAATTATTCAGAGGTGCCCTCGGGCAGCATCGAGCGCATAACGTCGCCATTCGAGTAGTGCCTAAGTTGCAATCATTTCCAGCGACAGAACGCTTTGTGACCGTCTGGATTGATGTTCAACTTTCTCAGCAAGACGGTTTTTTTACTCTGGTTGATGGCGCACAATTGGCTCTGAGCCGGTTAAAAGTGAGCCAGGATTAACCGCAAACAAGCTACACACCTACACAGCTGGCGCTTTTGGTCTGAACACCACCAAATAACCACGACAATACCGTCATTCGTCATATAAATGTCACGGGCCTCCCGCTACCATCGCGGCATTTCAATGCCGATATCAAGGAAGCGAACGACAATGCCCACAACAACACGCAAGCAATTATGGCTGATGATGCTACCACTGCTCACACTGGGTGGCTGCGGCTCGGATGATGACGACGATAACGACTCTGGCACTGCGCCCACGACCGGCGAGGCAATGACGCTCAATATCCTTCACATTAATGACCACCACTCGCATCTAGAACCGGACGACCAAACGCTCACCATCGCCGGCCAAGCGACTGAATTTGCTAGCGGCGGCTTTCCCCGTGTCGCCGCTAAAATCAACGAACGCGCACAAGCGCTGGATAACGTGCTGAAATTGCATGCCGGTGATGCCATCACCGGCACTCTGTATTTCACCTCTTTTGAAGGCAAAGCCGACGCGGAGTTAATGAACCTAGTGTGCTTTGATGCCTTTGCTTTAGGCAACCATGAGTTCGACCGTGGCGATGAAGGGTTAAAACTGTTTCTCGATGAGTTAAATCAAGGCAGCTGCAATACCCCGGTGCTGGCTGCCAATGTTAAACCCGCTGTTGGCACACCGTTGGCGCCGCAAACCGCAACGGACTACATCCAACCTTACGTCATTAAAGAAGTCGATGGCCAACAGGTTGGTATTATTGGTATTGATATCGCCAATAAAACCAAAAGCAGCTCCAGCCCGCTGGCAACCACAGAGTTTCTGGACGAAAAAGCCACCGCGCAGGCCACCATCGATGAGCTGCAACAGCAAGGGGTGAACAAGATTGTTGTGCTGAGCCACTACCAATACGCCAATGAAGTGAACCTGGCGCAAAGCCTGCGTGGTGTGGATGTCATTGTCGGTGGTGATTCACACACATTATTGGGTGATTTTTCCAGCTATGGCCTGACCAGTGCCGGCGACTACCCAACGCAGGTTACCAACGCGGATGGCGATACCGCGTGCGTCGTGCAGGCGTGGCAATATTCACAAATTGTCGGCGAGCTGAAAATCGACTTTGATGCCGATGGTAAAGTCACCGCCTGCTCGGGCACACCGCATTTATTATTGGGTACGCCGATTGTGCGGGAAAACGAAGCCGAAGAAGAATACACTCCAACTGGAGACGAGTTGGCCGCTATTCAAGCAGCCATTGATGCCGCTCCGCAATTAAGCCTGGTGACACCCGATGCCAGCGTGCAAGCCAAGCTCGATACTTACACCGCTCAGCTCGATGATTTCCGCAACGAGGTAATTGGCACAGCCACGGAAAACCTGTGCTTAGAGCGTATTCCTGGCCAAGGGCGCAGCACCTTGCCGGATTGCCCGGCAAGCAGCACAGCGCAACGCGGTGGTGATATCGCCAACCTGGTCGCGCAAGCATTTTTGTATCAAAGCAAAGAAGCCGACGTTGCCATTCAAAACGCCGGTGGCGTGCGCGTAGATGTGCCTGCCGGTAATATCACCATCGGTGATGCTTACACCGTGCTTCCGTTTGCCAACACCTTGGTGAATCTGACCATGACGGGGGCAGAAATTCGTACGGTATTAAATGAAGCCGTCGACTTTGCCCATAACCCCAATGGCTCCAGCGGAGCTTACCCGTATGCCGCAGGCCTGCGCTGGAAGGTGGATATGAACCGCGCTGCCGGCAGCCGCTTATACGACATTGAGGTCAATCCGCGCGGTGCCGGTGAGTGGCGTGCCTTGCAAGATACCGATTCCTTGCAAGTGGTGAGCAACAGCTTTACCGCCGCGGGCCGCGATGGCTATGTTACTTTTGGCAGCGTCAGTAACGATGGGCGAGTTGTGGATACCTATCTCGATTATGCCCAGTCCTTTGTTGACTACGTACGCACCAAAGGCACACTAAGCAAGCCTGCTGCGGATGAATATTCAACGCAAAGCTTTATGCCGGCAGCACAATAGCCCCTACCGCCAGAGCACTGCTCTGGCGGTGCCTTCCTCCCGCAAATGCCTGCAAGGTCAGATGATTTGAGTACTCACACAACCAGCTGTAAAAAAATATCGTTGTGTCAGATATCTTTCTAGTTTTCGTACTACATCCAGAAGGCTTATCAGAATGTATTTTCGAGCCGTAGATATAAATCAATTTCTAAGATTTCAGCGCCACCACCTGATTAAAAACTATCGCATGGCTTTCCTCGACCAGATTAAACCGAATAATTTTTAAATTATGTTCCAAGATCGGTCCGTGCTACACCGCCCGGATCCGCATACATACATCGACATCATATTAACTAGATTTCAGGAAAAGCCTGACCAGCAAATAGTGGTCATGCTCTTATCTGGTAAACACTCTGTACTACTCCATTTTTGAACGCTTGCTGCCCCTGCAACTGCCAAGTCTGCAGCTGAGCCTTGCCGGTAGCTTGAAACAAAGGAATGCCAGCCCCCAAAGTCACAGGCAAAGTTGTCAGCGTCATGGAATGGATAAGGCCCTGGGCCAGAAAGCTTTGAATCAGTTGGCCACCGTCAATATAAGCATGCTCAAACCCACGCTGCTGCAACTTGGCGATTAACTCATGCGGTTCACCATGGGTGAGCTGCACCGACGATGGTGTTGTTTCAGGCAGCTGTGCCATAGCGCGGCTCACCACCACAACGGGCTTGTCACCATAGGGCCACTGCGGAAAGCTCATGACTTTTTCAAAGGTTTTACGTCCCATAATCAGCACATCTGTTGCATCCACAAACGCTTGATAGCCATAGTCTTCGCCTTTTAAGTGGGCACTGGCAAGCCAATCAATACCACCCTCTGAATCGGCAATGTAGCCATCTAAACTGATGGCGATAAATACAGAGCACTTCATCATTCTTTCCATTATAGATTCTACAGTGTAGAATGCTGACACAATAGGAGGCGCCATGACAACCAAGCTTAGCCGCAACGATATTCTTAAGGCCACCCAAGACTACTTTCTGATTCATGGGAAAATGCCAAGCATTCGCCAGCTTGGCGCTGAGTTGGGCTGTGACCCAATGGCCATCTACTACTACTTTTCCAACAAGCAGGCGCTACTGGAGGCACTGTGCATCGAGTTGGTAGGCTCTTTAGAAATCACTAAGAAAGGACGTTGGCCACTGCCAGTGCAAAGCTTCTGCGAGCAATATCTGGATTTACTGCAACGCTATCCAGGATTGCTGCACATACTGTTAACAATGGAGTCAAATGGACCTGCGCAATACTTCTGCCAGCAGCTCGACGAGATGTTAGCTGGACACTTTCCCAACGAGAAATTGACAACAGTGGTACACTTAATCGTTGACTATGTACATGGTGTGGCTTTAGCGGAAGAGTCACAACCCGAGCGCTGGCGAGAAGCCCGCCAGTCCTTCTCACGAGGATTGACCTGGGTTTTGCAGCAGGCCCTGTAGATTAGCATTGTCTTCTAACTTGGGAGGCTCATGCCTAAAGAATAAAAATCGTAAAAGCTTATGCGGAATAATAAAGTGATCATCAATGAAGCAAATCCTGAACAGTTAACAAAGTTTTTTGGCTACCTAAATCGTCAGCTAGCTGAAAATATTCATCCGCTATTTCAGCCACTAGCTAGAGAACACTGCTATGTATCTGATTCAATTAAAAAAAGGTTTATCAAAGGATTTAATTATCAGTTGGGCCAGTCTGGCTGGCGTAAGCTGTGGTTAGCATGGAGTGAAAACGACAAAATCTTAGGCCATATTGACCTTCGCCACTACAGCGAGGCGTACAAATCTCACCGCTTACTGCTAGGTATGGGTGTTGATAGCAATGCTCGCCAACAAGGCTTGGGTATGCGTTTGGTACAGCATGTGATCAATTTTTGTCAGCAACAAGATAACGTCGACTGGCTTGATTTAAATGTACTGTCAAATAATATACCCGCCAAAAATCTGTATCTCAAAGCCGGCTTTGAGATCGTAGGCGAGGTCAACGACTGCTACCGCATTGATGGTGAAGCCGTCGCTGAGACCAGTATGACGTTGAACACGCGTTCTTGAAAGCAAGCACCGACTCACACCGATAAAACTATCGAGGATTTTTTTTGATCAAAGCGTTAACCGATGAATTGATAGAGCCCGTTTTTGCTTTAATGAAAAGCAACATGGAACCCTACTACATCAGCAGAAACGAGCCTTGGCATGAGAACCGATTCGCAAGCATTTTCTGGCTCAGTGTGGCATCGTTTTAGAGAAAAATGGCACATTAAAAGGATTTTCTTTTTATCAGTATGCCGATCACCGCCTGCACATTCATACTTTACAAATAGCACCCGAGTTTCAAAACAGAAATCTCGGTGGCCGCTTTCTAAGCTGGTACCGGAAACAAGCGCAAGTGCTGGGCGTACAGTTCATTACCTGTGGCGTGTTCGCCAACAACCCGGCACGCCATATGTACCATCGCATCGGATTTGAAGAAGTGGGCGAAGATAATGGCATCGTGCAAATGTCGCTGCCAGTTAAATAACTAGGACTCTGCTGGATAGCCGGCAGTAGCCGCTCAATTTGGTTATCCGCTAGCTTACCATCGGGTGTGCATGTCCAGCGAAAACGTTGGTTTTTGCTCTGATCAAAGCGAGAATATTACACATCCACCCTAGCAACAGCTTTCAGATATGGTGAGCATTGCCGGTTGAACCGTTACCGGCAGCATGGTTTTTCGGAAAGAGTGGCCTTAACTAAAGAAATTTTACGAGTTTCTATGCCTTAGTAGTCAGTCTGGCACGCAAGTTATCCTCAAATTATCTCTGATAATGGTGAATAACTAGGAAGGAGGTATTGTCAGGCTGATCGGTCGAGTAATGAACGACATCGACTGAGTCCCGGAGGACGCTGATAATTTAGTGCTTCACAGGCTAGGCGTAGTTTTTCTTCACCGCCGGCGAAGGTGTTGAAAACAGTCTTCAAAATGTTCGGCCATGGCTAACCATTGCTGGTCATCAATGCCTAAGCGATCGAGAATAGCGGCGGTATTTTGAGCAATGGCACCACGTTTATCATGGCGAATGATTCGCCCTGTCCAATCAACCAGTTCGAGATAATCCGTAAGTTTCATTTGAATGCCTAGCGGAATGTTTTGTCGGGGATTGCCAACAAAAGGCAATAAATCTTTGGTTTGTTGGCTAGGGTGGTTTGACTGCCTGCTGGATTTGGCTTTTTTGATCCGACGCTGAACAGAAGTGTGAGAAGATTTTTCTGGCGTAGCGGCCATATTTGCTCGAACCGGATTAAGATCGACGTAGGCCATGCACGCAGCCAGTGCGGCATCATCCAGCAGCGCCTGAGACTTAAACCGGCCCTCCCATCAATATTCGGGAAATATTGACACGGCTACGCCGCCCGCAGGGTGGAGCTCAAGGATGAGCGAAATGATAAACGGCCTGAGCACTGATCTTCTTGATTAGCTTCTCGCGCAATGGCTTCATTCAGAACTCGCATAAACCAGCTAATACTCGACAAGCGTGAGCGCCATTCTTCCACATAAATTTGGAGTCGCTTTTGCTCCGCCACGCCAAGCACATCGCCATTCAAAAACCGCTGAGATAGCATATTGCCGCTAAATAGCACGTGCCAGCGTTCGATGACTTCAGTATCGCTCCAGTGGCTTGCACGCTCAGCATCAATAAATAACACGGCATGATAGTGGTTGCTCATAATGGCATAGGCCGCCACGTCGATAGCAAATACCTGCGGCAAGGCCAGTAACTTATCTTCCAGCCAGCCTCTTCGATGCTCGTAGAACTGGCCGCTCAAATGATCCGTACCACATAGAAAAGCGCGCCGCACACAGCGCGATACACAGTGATAATATGGCGTGGCGTCGAGGGAGACCTGATGTTTTCTGGGTTTAGGCATAATAACATTCCGGCTCTGCAGCAGCTGAACATCAGCCTAGTGGTCCATGCGGAAAATAATGTAACTTTTGGGTAGATGAGCGTATCATCCACTTATGC
>NZ_BMYY01000009.1 GCF_014652515.1 Bacterioplanes sanyensis
TGGTAGTGTGGGGCTTCCCCATGTGAGAGTAGGTCATCGTCAAGCTCTTATCCTAAAGCCCCGGTAGCTAACGCTGTCGGGGCTTTTTCTTATCTGTGGTTTACACGCCTTAATGAAAAGCCCCTCCATCTTCCTGACGACCCTGGCTATGCCGATCTAGGTCGTGCGCGCACCCAGTTTATTAGTCTCTAACGTTGACCAGTTGTAATACGTCCCTGCCTCCACGCTGCCATTGACTACACTTAGCCGACTAGGCAGGAGTGAAAGTATGGCGCGTTATCTGGTAGTTGAAGACAGTAATGTGGTGGTGAAAATTCTGAAACATTTGGCCAAAGACACGTTGGGTAAAGACGTGGTCTTTGCCAACAATATGGCTACCGCAAAGCGGCTGTATGAGCAGCATAAGAGAACCTTGGAAGTCGGCTTAATTGACCTGTCTCTGCCGGATGCTCCAGACGGTGAGCTGGTGGACTACTTGCTTGATGAGCGGCTTCCTGTGGTGGTTTTGACTGGCTCCAGTGACAGCGGTAAGCGCGACATGCTACTGGCTAAGGGCATCGCCGATTATGTAATTAAAGAGTCGCGTTACTCCTATTTATACGCATTAAACATGATGCGACGATTGAGTCGTAACCGCCAAGTCGAGGTGTTGGTGGTGGAGGATTCCACCATGGCTCGCAAGCACATCCAGCACTTATTGGAGCTGCATTGTTATCAGGTGCATGCCGCAGAAGATGGAGTAAAAGCCATGAGCTGTTTGCGCCAGCACCCGGAGATTCAACTCATCATTACCGACTACAACATGCCGAACATGGACGGTTTTGAGTTGGTACAGGCAGTACGGCATGAGTTTGAAAAACGACGCATTGGCATCATTGGTTTATCGGGGCAGGGAGATAACCATTTGTCGGTGCGCTTTATTAAAAATGGCGCCAATGATTTTTTGAACAAACCCTTTGAGCAGGAAGAATTCTTCTGTCGGGTGACCAACAACATTGAGGCCATTCGCCATTTAAGAGAGCTGGAAGAGCAGGCCAGCCGTGATTTCCTGACCAACCTCTACAACCGTCGTTTTTTCCAAGACAGTGCCAACGAGGCGCTAAAGCAAGCGCAAAAGCTCGGCAAGCCGATCAGTGCGGCCATTATTGATGTCGATTTCTTTAAGCACATTAATGACGAGTACGGCCACCAAGGCGGTGATCAGGCTTTGTGTCACATTGCCAACTTATTGGCTGAGCTGACGCAGCCATTTTTATTGGCCCGTACCGGCGGAGAAGAGTTTACTTTGCTGATGTCTGGTTTGAATGCCGATAAAGCCTATGAATTTTGTGAAGCGCTGCGTGCGCGCATCGCTGATAGCATTGTCGATGTCACGGAAGAGGCTTATGTACGTCTTACCGTCAGTATTGGGGTCGCGACCTGTCAGGGCGACAGTCTCGATAAACTGCTTAATCGTGCCGATGAGCACTTGTATCAAGCCAAAGATGGCGGACGCAATCTGGTCGCCGATGGTCGCAGCTGATTGTCACCTCAGTGCCGCTCCTCTAAAGTAGTCGCTCAATTTGAGGAGCATAGGCATGAGCGAAGACACTATTTTTGGCAAGATTCTGCGCGGTGAGTTACCGGCGGATATCGTTTATGAAGATGAGCAATGCATCGCCTTTCGGGATTTATATCCAGCAGCCCCTACTCATATTTTGGTGATTCCACGCAAACCCATTCCACGCTTGTGTGACGCAACGGCAGACGATGCTGCATTGTTAGGACATCTGATGCTGGCTGCCAACAAAGTCGCCGAGCAAGAAGGTCTAGGTGATCGTTTTCGTTTAGTGGTTAACAATGGTGCCGAAGCCGGACAGTCGGTGTTTCATTTGCACTTACATGTGATTGGCGGGCGTTCTTTGCAGTGGCCTCCAGGCTAAATCATGCATTTCAATCATATTCGCGCGCGGCTGCATGATGGCCGCCAACTGTGTGTCGAACAATGGCAATGTTCGCCGGATCAATGCTGGGCCATCAGTGGTACCAATGGCAGTGGTAAGACGGTGTTATCACGCTTGTTTGCCGAGGATGTGGTGTTAAGCCATGGCACAGTTGCAAACTTACCTAAGCGCGTCGCCTACGTATCACTTGAAGCCCAAGCTGAGCTGCTGGCCCATGAACGCCAGATTGATCAAAGTGACTTGCTCAACCGGTTTGATAAAGGCACGACCGTGGCGCAACTGCTGCAGCCGCTAGAAGGCTCAGAGGGCTGGCTGGAAAAACTGGGTGTGCAGCATCTGCTAGACAGCGGTTTCAAATCTCTGAGCACGGGTGAGAGTCGCAAGGTCATGCTACTGCGGGCATTGCAACAGCAACCAGATTTGCTGGTGTTGGACGAGCCGCTGGAAGGGTTGGATGCCGCTAGCCGGGAAGCCGTCTTAGAGTTGCTGCAGCAGGCGGTCGCAAACGGCCAATGCATTGTGTGGGTGGCCAACCGGTTAGACGAGCTACCACAGTGGGTCACACACATTGCGTTTATGCACAACGCTCGGTTGTTGGTGGCAGATGAGCGTGAGGCCGTATTGGCTCAGCCAGAGGTTCATGGTCTGCTGCATTTTGATCGAAAGTTACCTGAGCTGCCAGCACCGCCCGCAGGTCGCAAAGTGCTAACAGCACAGCAGCCGCTGGTACAGATGCGTGATGTGTCTGTGGTTTATGACGAGCGTGTGTTGTTTGATGGCCTCAACTGGACGGTGATGCCTGGCCAACATTGGGCCATCCAAGGCCCCAATGGTTGCGGCAAAAGCAGTTTGCTGCAGTTGATCACGGCTGATAATCCGCAATGTTATCGCAACGATATGACCCTGTTTGGCATCCAGCGCGGCAGCGGCGAAAGCATCTGGGACATCAAACAACACATAGGTTTGGTGTCTTCTGCGCTGCAGTGGCAATACCGAGCAACCACCAATGTGCTGAGTGCATTGCTCTCCGGCTTACACGACTCCATTGGCTTATATCAGGCAACCGGCGATGACGATAAGCGCCTAGGCATGCAGTGGCTAGAGATCCTTGGTTTGGCTAATAAAGCCAATCAAAGCTTGCAGCACTTATCTTATGGCGAGCAGCGGCTGGTGTTGATTGGACGTGCGCTGATCAAGCAACCGCCATTGCTGATTCTGGATGAACCTTGCCAGGGCTTGGACGACGTCAGCCGCGAAATGGTATTGGCTTTTATCCAGCGCTTAGCGCAGCAAGACGCCATGACCTTGTTGTACGTCACCCATCACCAAGGTGAAATACCGGCGGCGATTGGCGCACGCTTACAGTTTGTTGCCTGCGATGGTTACAGCGATATACAGCTGAGTGAATAATCCTCGCGGCTATTTTGAGCGTACGCAGCTAAACTAACGGCAAGGCATGTTCCCGTCTTTTTGTCACAGGTAACCGTGTGAATCGTTCCCGACACCGTGGCCGCAGCGGTCAGCAGTACGTCATCAACAAACGCCACAGCCGCAGGCGGCTTGCGGTGCATGAGCTGTGTGTTGGCATGTATGTGTCTGAACTCGACATTCCTTGGGAAGAATCGCCGTTTCTGTTTCAGGGCTTTTTGATTGAGTCTGAGCAAGACATTCAGGTGGTGCAGGAGTACTGCCGAGAGGTCTATGTCGACGTGGTTGAAGAAGACTGGCAAGCCGTGAGTGGCCATGCGCCGAGTACACCCAGCAATACGCGCACCCGTTACGTTGAAAAGCAAAACTTGGCGCAGCAGCTCACTCAGGCCAATCGCACTTATCAGGCGGCCAAGCAGCAGGTACGTCAATTACTGCTCAGTGCGCAAATGGGGCAAGCGCTGGACACCCGTCAGGCGCACACGGTCGTCAAAGACTGCGTTGATCGGGTGGTGGGCAACCCGAACGCCGTATTGTGGCTGACGCGGCTGAAAAATCAGGATGAATACACCGCCGAGCATTCGGTAAACGTATGCCTATTGGCGATCTCCCTCGGGCGCCTGCTGGACCTTGCCCCTTACGAGCTTGAAAATCTAGGGATGTGCGGCTTGATGCATGACATCGGCAAGATGAAGGTGCCGCCTGAGATTCTGAATAAGCCCGGGCCGTTATCACCGCAAGAGTTTGAAGAAATGGCGCGCCATACCGTGTATGGCCGGCAGTTGCTGATGGGGCGTTCGGATATTTACCCGGGCGCCGTGGATGTTGCCTTCAGCCATCACGAACGGCTGGATGGTAAGGGTTATCCACGTGGCATCGACAGTCATAAAATTTCTCGCTTTACCCGCATTGTGACCATCGTTGATGCCTACGATGCCATGACCAGTGACCGCTGCTACAAAGCGGGCATGTCATCCATCGATGCGCTGCGCATCATCAATCGCAATGTCGATGTGCAGTTTGATGCCGATATCGCTCGTACCTTTATCCAAATGATTGGTCTGTATCCACCGGGCTATTTAATGCAGATGAGCAATGGCGAAGTGGGAATTATCTTGTCATCGGATCCAGGCTATCGACTCAAACCCAAAGTCATCATGATTCTCGACGCGCAGCAACAGCCGCAACCAGAACGCATTTTAAACTTGGCCTATCGACCGTTAGATGACTTTGGGCAGCCATACGAACCCGCGGGGGTCTTTCGCAGTGGCTGCTTTGGTATCAACGTTGCAGATTACGTTCATCGCGGACTGCGCATTCAAAATTTTGCTTATTCGCTGGATGAATCCTGATCATCGCCCGCTACGCTTGCAGCAGCATCGTTAGCTGCTTCGGCCGGCGCGCTTGGTGCCTTGGCTGCTGCCTCGTTTGGTACTGATGGTGCTGCTTCGGTTGGTGTTGTTAAAAGTGATGATGCTGGCCGGGTGTTGGCGGAGGCAGCTGTGTGCTTCAGCTCATCCAAGCGCTGTTTAATCGCCAGCATTTGATCGTACAAAGCCATGTGCCGGCGGTCAGCGCCGTCGACGGCAAGGCTCAACTCATGCAATAGCGATTCAAATCGCAGCACGGCTTGCTCGGCCTCACGGGCGTTCAGTTGCTGCAGTCGCTTGGCCTCGCGGGCCACAAACAGCGCATGCTGTGCCTGACGCAACGCCTGATGACCTTGCTGCGTTGCGGTGTCGATTTGGCTGTCGGTTTGACGGATGTAGCGCTCCACATCGGCGACGGCAGTGGCCGCGCTGGCATAAGTAGCCGGTGCTAACTCGTCGGCGTCTTCGGATTTGGCTTGCGCTAGTGTACGTTGTGCCGGCTGCCAGAAGCGCGTCAGCAAGGTTTGCTGTTCCAACTCATCCAGCTGATTAAGCAGCGCTTGCAAGGTGTCTTCATCCGGCGGATTGCTTTGCTCCAACGCCATAAAGGCAGCTTGCAACGCTTGCTGAAATGCTTGGTAGCTGCGGCGAGCGACTTTATCGGCTTGCAGCGCTGTGACTTCATCGCGGCGAGCCAGTATATCGGCCAGCAAACGCTGGCCTTGCTGTTTGGTTTCCAGCCCCAACTGCAGTGATGCCAATGCTTTTGCTGCCTCATCCACCAGTGCTTGCTGATCATTGGCGAGACTGGCACGCCTCGCGGCAGTGACGGCGGTGGATAGCTGCTCGGCATAGCCGGGAGAGTAAAACGCCAGTTGCTGCTGCTCGCTTTTCTCTAGCGCCTGTTCGGCACTGTCTAACGCCTGTTCTTGCTCTTGCTGCAAGGCTTCGGTGTTTTCACTGAGATAGCGCTGATACTGAACCTCGTGGGCAGGCAGCTGTGGTTGATGGCTGCAGCCATTCAGGTACAGGCTAAAGGCAAGCATACAAACAGCAAAATGACGCATAACAGTCGGGCAGGCGAGCCTGCCCTGTCTCCTTAATCTAGTAGTGCTTTGTCGCGCACCGCACCTTTATCGGCACTGGTGGCGAATTTAGCATAGGCCTTCAGTGCGGTGCTGACCTTGCGCGGCCGCTCCTCTACAGGCTTCCAGCCCTTAGCGTCTTGCTGTGCACGGCGCTCTGCCAACTCGGCTTCGCTCAGCAACACATCGATGGAGCGGTTGGGGATATCGATCTTGATGGGATCGCCATCACGCAATAAACCAATGGCGCCACCGGCGGCGGCTTCAGGAGAGCAATGGCCAATCGACAAGCCCGAGGTGCCGCCAGAGAAGCGGCCATCGGTCAGCAAGGCGCAGGCTTTGCCCAAGCCTTTGGACTTTAGGTACGACGTTGGGTACAGCATTTCTTGCATGCCCGGGCCGCCTTTGGGGCCCTCGTAGCGAATGATCACCACGTCGCCCGCTTTCACCTCGTCGGCCAAAATGCCAGCGACGGCACTGTCTTGGGATTCAAAGATCTTGGCCTGGCCCTCAAACACCAGAATCGACTCATCGACCCCCGCGGTTTTGACCACACAACCGTCTTTGGCGATGTTGCCGTACAGCACCGCTAAGCCACCTTCTTGTGAGTAGGCGTGCTCGATGGCGCGGATGCAACCGGCTTCGCGGTCACCGTCTAGCGTTGGCCAGCGCGTGGCTTGGCTGAACGCCGTTTGTGTGGGAATACCGGCCGGCCCTGCTTTGAAGAACTCCACCACCTCAGGCGTTGGGTTGCGCATGATGTCCCATTTATCTAACGCGTCTTTCATGCTGGCTTCGTGCACAGTGGGCAAATCATTGTGCAGCAGCCCAGCGCGGTCGATCTCACCCAAAATACCCATCACGCCGCCGGCGCGATGCACGTCTTCGATGTGGTATTTCTGTGTGTTGGGAGCCACTTTGCACAGCTGCGGCACAATGCGCGACAAGCGGTCGATGTCTTTCATATCGAAATCGACTTCCGCCTCTTGGGCTGCGGCGAGCAAATGCAAAATGGTGTTGGTTGAGCCGCCCATAACGATGTCTAGGGTCATGGCGTTTTCAAACGCTTTAAAGCTGGCGATGGAGCGCGGCAATACCGATTCATCGTCTTGCTCGTAATAGCGCTTGGCGTTGCGCACAATCAGCCGTGCGGCTTCTAAAAATAATTGCTCGCGATCGGCGTGGGTGGCCAAGGTGGTGCCATTGCCCGGCAGTGACAGGCCAATGGCCTCGGTCAAACAGTTCATCGAGTTGGCGGTAAACATACCCGAGCAAGAGCCACAGGTAGGGCAGGCGCTGCGCTCGTATTCGGCCACCATGTCATCGGAGGCGCTGTCGTCGGCCGCTATGACCATGGCGTCGACCAAGTCGAGTTTATGCTCGGCCAGTTTGGTTTTGCCGGCTTCCATTGGCCCGCCGGAAACAAAGATCACCGGAATATTCAGGCGCAAAGCAGCCATCAGCATTCCTGGGGTGATTTTGTCGCAGTTGGAAATGCACACCAACGCGTCGGCGCAGTGAGCATTGACCATATACTCAACGGAATCGGCGATGATCTCGCGCGAAGGCAAACTGTACAGCATGCCATCGTGGCCCATGGCGATGCCGTCATCGACGGCGATGGTATTGAACTCTTTGGCGACACCGCCGGCTTTTTCAATTTCACGCGCCACCAACTGGCCCATATCCTTCAGATGCACATGCCCAGGCACAAACTGAGTAAAGGAATTGGCGATGGCGATGATGGGTTTGTGGAAGTCGTCGTCTTTCATTCCGGTGGCGCGCCACAAAGCACGGGCACCGGCCATATTGCGTCCAGCGGTGGATGTCCGCGAGCGATACTCTGGCATGGTGTACTTCTCATTATTGGGTAAGGGGAGGGCTAGTGTACCAGAGGCGCTGGTGGTGGGCAGTGTTGGCATAACGCCCAGTGCTAAGCGGTCGAGCTATTGGCGATGATGGACTAACTCGCATAACAACGGCTGGCGGATTTACAGTGAACCGCATGATCCGTAAGCTGCCACTTCTTTGGCTTTCCTAACCTATCAAGGAAGAATTATGAAGTGGCTATGGTCGTTGTGTGCATTGGGGTGTCTGGTGGCGTGCTCGCCGTCTGAAGACGCAGAATCAGTTCAAAACGTTGCTGCTAAAGATGAGCAGCCTGCTCCTACCTCTAAATTTGTGCCCCAGTCCAAGCAAGAGGAATGGAAGGCACAAACTGCAGAATATTTATTTCGAACGCTTAAAAGTTATAACTTCGAATACGCGGCACAAAATTATGTGACGGTACCCGATGAAGTGTTGCGCATTAAAGATAACGCCAAGTTTACGGGTGACTATCGGGTCAAGGCCGTAAATGATCAAGGTGTGGTGATGGGGATGAAAGGCTTTTGCTACCCCGAACTCGATGTGCAAATTTATATGGTGCAAAAAGGCCAGCGCTATTACGTTGAATTTGAGCGCACCATGAGTGAAATGATGTCGAAAAATATGAGGGCTGAACCGCTACGCCAATATTGTTATGAATTTAAAAATCAGCCGTTGCAGGGCACCATCATGAGCGATCAATGGACGGCGGATCGAGTGGAAGCGGAATTACTCACCCAAGGTGAACGCTCAAAGCTAACGGTTGATGTATTAGATAAAAATTGTGAGCAATATCCGGATTGTCGGTTTTTTCCTGAACAGCAGCAAAAGCTCACGTATGTTCTAAGTTTGGGGGCGCTGGACTTTAGTGGCGCTGGTGGCAACTTGGGTGGTAAACACTACATTGCGATAAATGGCCCTGGTTTTTCGACCATTAATCGCCATGACGGCAGCTATCGAATTACGCGATTAGAAAACGGCATGATGCGTTTAGAGCTGTCCGTGCCCGAATATGAATCCACCGGCTTTAACGGCTATATCGATTTTAAATTCCCCACCCGACAATAACTTAAGGAAGAGTTACCAGCTGCTGCTACAGGGTTGGTAACTATTTTGCTGCCACCACTGATATTATCGTAAGCACTTTCGCAGCGATCACTGAGTAGCACTTATGACCCCCACCTCGCAGGATTTATGGTTTTTACCTTTGGGCGGTACCGGCGAGATTGGTATGAACATGAACCTCTATGGCCACGACGGCCAGTGGTTGATGGTCGACTGTGGGGTGACGTTTCCTAAGCCCGGTCGCTTCAGTGCCGATGGCACACGCCATCACAGCGGCGAGCCGGAAACACAAATGGCCGACCCAGCGTTTATTAGCGAGCGCCGCCAACAGCTGGCGGGAATGATCATTACCCATGCCCATGAAGATCATATCGGCGCGGTGCCCTATTTGTGGGAGCGATTGCGCTGCCCGATATACACCACGCGATTTACCGCCGAGGTGCTAAAACGCAAGCTGGCGGAGCGCGGCCTGTTGCATCAGGTCAAGCTGCATGTCGTGGAAGTAGAGCAGCAGTGTGCGATCGGCCCATTTATGGTGCAGTGGTTGGCGCTGACGCACTCCATTCCCGATGCCAATGCATTGATGATACGCACGCCGCTGGGCAATGTTTTCCACACCGGTGATTGGAAGCTCGACCCAGACCCAGTGGCTGGCCATGGCTATCAGCCGGACACCTTTACCCGCCTGGGAGACGAGGGCGTGCTGGCGATGGTTTGTGACTCCACCAATGCCACGGTGGCCGGTCATTCCGTTTCAGAAGGGCAGCTGTACGAGGGGCTGGAGACCTTGGTCGCGACGGCTGTCGGGCGCGTGGTGGTGACCTGCTTCGGCAGCAACATCGCACGTTTAGTGACGCTGGCGCACATCGCCGCGGCACACGGACGCTATTTGGGGCTGCTCGGACGCTCGCTGCACAACATGCATCAATGTGCGCGACGCGCAGGCATTTGGCCGCTATCAGCTAAGGTGGTAGACGAAACGCATCTGGGTTACTTACCGCCGCATGAAGTGCTGGCGGTGGCAACGGGCAGCCAGGGTGAGCCGCGCACGGCGCTAAGACGTTTGGCGGCGGGTAGCCACCCTGCGTTGGAGCTGCAACCCGGCGATCGCATTATCTTTAGCGCGCGCGCTATTCCGGGCAATGAACCCGCCATTGAGGGCCTGATCGAGCAACTGCGGGCGCAGCAGCTGGAGGTCATCACTGCTGAGCAAGCGGCGCTGCCCATTCATGCCTCGGGCCATCCGGCGCAAGATGAGCTGCGGCAGTTGTATCAATGGGTGCGACCGCAAATCGCTATTCCCGTGCATGGTGAAGCCGAGCACATGCGTGTGCACGCACAACTGGCACAGCAGACTGGGGTCGACAAAGCACTTACCGGCCGCAACGGTGATCTTTTTATGCTGACGCCGGTGGCGGGGGTGCGACGCCAAGCGGTCGGTGTTGGGCGCCTGGGTTGGGACAAGGGCGCTTTAGTGCCGGTTGAATAATGTGAGCAAGCGCACGTCTATGCACAGATTCTGTGTATAACTATCTTAATAACTTTTGGGCATAGGCCTGTAAGGCCGTAAATACGGGCCTCTCGGTCAGATTGGCGCTTTTATGACCGTTTTATGAAATTCTTCTATCTGGCTGAAAAGTCAAGGAATTTTCAGTCTTTGATGACATTTGTTCAAGCTCAAGCTAAGCGGGGGCCATTAATGCCACTAAGCTGTGGATAACCTGTTGCTAGGTTGTGGCTTTACTCTATTGTTAGCTGCTTTACCTAGCGCTAGGGTTTGGCTTCACGCCAGCATGCCTTTTTGCCATAATTGCTGGCTTTTTAGGGCGAATCGCCCAACTTAACCGACGAGAGTCACACCACGAGACCAGATTATGAAACCGCAAATTGCAGAGCTGTTATCCACCGCCGTCGCTGAGCTGAAATCCCAGGGCATTGTGCCTCAGGAGCTGGAGCCACGAATCCAGGTGGACAACACCCGAGACAAGGCGCACGGTGATCTGGCCTCTAACCTAGCAATGATGTTGGCGAAGCCGGCGGGTAAAAATCCACGTGAACTGGCGCAGCTGCTGTGTGATGCGCTGCCAGCCTCTGAGCTGGTCGACAAGGTAGAAATTGCCGGCCCAGGGTTTATCAACTTTTACCTGTCGGACGCATCGACCAGCAGCTTGGTGAAAACCGTACTGGAGCAAAAACAGCAGTACGGTCGCAGTAATGAAGGTGCTGGCCGCAAGGTGCAGGTGGAATTTGTTTCCGCTAACCCTACCGGTCCTTTGCACATCGGCCACGGCCGTGGCGCGGCGGTGGGCGATTGTCTGAGCCGCTTGCTTGAAGCCACCGGTTGGGATGTAACGCGCGAGTTTTATTACAACGATGCCGGTGCGCAAATTAACAACTTGGCGCTGTCGGTGCAGGCGCGCTGCAAAGGCTTGACGCCGGAAGACGCTGGCTGGCCACAAGATGGCTACCGCGGCGAATACATCATCGATTTGGCCAACAGCTTTATGGCCGGCGATACCGTTGAATCGGAAGATCAGAGCTTTACCGGTACGCAAAACGCCGATGATTTAGAAGCGATTCGTCACTTTGCGGTGGCGTACTTGCGGCGTGAGCAAGACTTAGACCTGCAAGCCTTTGCCGTCGATTTTGATGTCTACTTCCTTGAATCATCTCTGTACAGCGATGGCAAGGTCGAAGAAACGGTCAAAACCCTGATCGACAACGGTTACACCTACGAAGATGACGGCGCTCTGTGGCTACGCACCACCGACTTTGGCGACGACAAAGACCGGGTAATGCGCAAAAAAGACGGCGGTTATACCTACTTCTTGCCAGATGTGGCTTACCACCTGAACAAATGGCAGCGCGGCTTTGAAAAAGTCATTAACGAGCAGGGCGCCGATCACCACAGCACCATCACTCGGGTACGTGCCGGCTTGCAAGCGCTGAATGCCGGCATTCCTAAGGGCTGGCCCGACTACGTGCTGCACCAAATGGTCACCGTCATGCGTGGCGGCGAAGAGGTGAAGCTATCGAAGCGGGCCGGCAGCTACGTGACCCTGCGTGATTTGATCGATGAAGTCGGCCGTGATGCCACGCGTTACTTCCTAGCGGCGCGTAAAGCCGACAGTCAGCTGACCTTTGATATTGATCTGGCGCGGTCACAGTCTTCCGATAACCCTGTGTATTACATTCAATACGCGCACGCTCGGGTGTGCTCGATTTTCCGCAAGCTGGCGGAAGCGGGCCACAGCTGGAGCGAAGAACAAGGCCTAGCGGCTCTGTCGGCATTGACCCTCGACAGCGAAAAAGACCTGATTGTAAAACTGGGCCGTTTCCCGGAAGTGGTGCGCAACGCAGCTAACAACCGCGAGCCACATCAGATTGCCAATTACTTGAAAGACTTGGCGTCCGATTTCCACACCTATTACAACTCAGAAAAGACCTTGGTCGACGACGTCGAGTTGCGTAATGCGCGGTTAACGCTGGCCGAAGCCGTGCGCCAGGTCATTGCTAACGGTTTAGACCTGTTGGGTGTTAGCGCGCCGCAGGAAATGTAAGCCAACGAGGACAATGCATGGCTGAGCACAGCAAAGTGCCAAAATGGGTGTGGATATTGACGCCGACACTGGCCGTCGCTTTCGTCGGCTTTGTGCTCTACTTGAGCACCATTCCGGCCAGCGATGAGTCGGGCGCGGTGCAAAAAGAGACTCGGCAAGCATTAGAGGCGTTAAAAGAAAAAGCGGCGCAAAAGCCACAGGTACCGAAACCCAACTACGAGTTTTACCAATTGCTAGAAGAGCAGGAGGTCAAAGTCGATAAGGTTGAAGAATACGTATCGACGCCGAAGGGCACGCCCAAGAAGTACGTTTATCGGTTGCAAGCGGCTTCGTTTCGTAATCAAGCCGATGCGGATCGCTTGCGCGCTGAGCTGATCCTGCAGGGGATGAGTGCTTATCTTGAGAGCAGCACGGTGAAGGATTCTACTTGGTATCGAGTCTATGTCGGCCCGTTTAATGATCGCTCGAAAATGAACAAAGCTCAGGACGAGCTGGTGCAACGCAACATTAGCCCGCTGGTGCTAAAAACCCCAGTTGCCAGCGACGGCTAAGGCTACACTGCAACCACCTAATTGACCAAAGGATGGGACAATGACAGTGACTTGCAGTGTTCAGCGCCATACAGTGGTGACCCCTGAGGGCGATAAAACCCTGGTGTGTCGCCACTGGCATTCACCCACCTCTCAGCAGCTACTGGTCTGTGTTCATGGCTTAACCCATAACGGCCGTTTCTTTGATGAGCTGGCACAGCAGCTGGCTCAGTACTATCACGTGATGTGCCCAGATGTGCTGGGGCGCGGTGACAGTGACTGGCTGAGCGACAGCAGTCTTTACGGCTATCCCTTGTACATCGCTAACTTTCAACAGCTGCTGCCGCTGTGGCGACAACAGTGCGAGAGTCAGCGTGTGTATTGGCTGGGAACCTCGATGGGGGGCTTGATCGGCATGCTGTTAGAAGCGCAGCAGCCTGGCACCTTGTGTAAGTTGATTCTTAACGATGTGGGGTCGCGCATTCCCTTGGCGGCGCTAAAGCGTATAGGCGGTTATGTTGGCCAAGATCGTCAATTCGCTAGCTTAGAGGAGGCTGAGGCTGAGTTTCGCATCATAGCGGCGCCTTTCGGTGCCTTGACCGAAGCGCAATGGCATCAGCTGGCATTGAGAGCGTTTGAGCAGGTCCAGCCAGGTCGTTGGCGCTTTCGTTATGACCCAGGCATCGCGGCCGCATTTAAGGCCTTGGATGATGACATTGATCTGACGGCTGCTTGGCAGCTATTGCAATGTCCAGTGCTGGTGTTGCGCGGTTCCAACTCGGATGTGCTGACGGCAGAAGTCGCGGCGGAAATGGCCTTGCGTGATGATACGGAGGTGCTGGAAATCCCAGGTTGTGGCCATGCCCCTATGTTGCTCGATGCAAGGCAAATAGAGCTGCTGCGAGCCTACTTGGCGTGTTAATGCAGCGGTTACAGCTTGCAACATACAGTCACATAAAAAATAAGGATAACTGCCGGTCTCTTGCTAACGTATTAACTCCAGCAAGAGGGTCTTATGTATGGAACTTGAACCGAACGAAGTCATTCAAGAACCCGAGCTGACGGAACAGCAACTGCGCCAAATTCACCTGATTGCGGCCGTGGCCAGTGGCGCATTATTGGTGCTGTCGTTTATAGCGACAGCGTCCATATAGATGAGGTTTGAGCTAACCCGAGTTCTTTGACCCGCCCATGGCGGGTTTTTTTATGCCGGTTGAGCGGCCACAAAAAAGCCCCGCCGAGGCGGGGCTTTATCACTCACAGCACAGCTTATTTAGCTGCTTTGCGAGCTTTAGCTTCTTCCATGACCTTGTCGGCAATGTTCTGCGGGCAAGGCATGTAGTGGCTGAACTCCATAGAGAACTGACCACGACCAGAAGTGATGGTGCGCAGGTGGCCGATGTAACCAAACATCTCTGACAGAGGTACATCTGCCTTGATGCGAACGCCAGTCACGCCTGGCTCTTGGTCTTTGATCATACCGCGACGACGGTTCAAGTCACCGATTACGTCACCTACGTTGTCTTCTGGAGTGAACACGTCAACCTTCATGATCGGTTCCAGCAGCTGTGCGCCGGCCTTAGGCATGGTTTGACGGAATGCACCTTTGGCAGCGATCTCAAACGCAACCGCTGAGGAGTCAACCGCGTGGTAGCCACCGTCGAATACGTCGATTTCAACGTCCAGCACAGGGAAACCCGCCAGCGGGCCTTCGGCCATCATGGCTTCGAAACCCTTTTCAATGGCTGGGAAGAATTCCTTAGGTACGTTACCGCCCACAACCGAGGTGGTGAAAACGAAACCTGAGCCTGGCTCACCTGGCTTCATGGTGTAGTCGATCTTACCGTATTGACCAGAACCACCAGACTGCTTCTTGTGGGTGTAGCTGTCTTCAACCGCAGACGTAATGGTTTCGCGGTAGGCTACCTGAGGCTCGCCCACTTCCAGTTCTACGCCGTAAGTACGCTTCAGAATGTCGACTTTAATGTCCAGGTGCAGCTCGCCCATACCTTTCAGGATGGTTTCGCCAGAGTCTTCGTCGGTTTCAACGCGGAACGATGGATCTTCTGCTACCAGCTTACCGATCGCGACACCCATCTTATCAACGGCGCCTTTGTCTTTCGGCTTAACCGCGATAGAGATAACTGGATCTGGGAACACCATGGCTTCCAGCGTACAAGGGTGCTTAGGATCACACAGGGTGTGACCGGTTTGAACGTTCTTCATACCAACAACAGCGATGATGTCACCGGCTTGGGCGCGCGTTAGCTCAGACTTGTCGTCTGCCTGCATCTCTACCATGCGGCCGATACGTTCGGTTTTGCCGGTGGCTGAGTTGAGGATGGTATCACCCTTGTTCATGACGCCGGAGTAGATGCGAATAAAGGTCAGGGCGCCGAAACGGTCGTCCATGATCTTAAACGCCAACGCGCGCAGAGGCTCGTCGGCAGACACGATGGCGTATTCGCCAGTCTCGTTACCTTCTTCGTCGGTCAGCGGCTGCGGATCAACTTCAGTTGGTGCTGGCAGGTAGTCAACAACGGCGTCCAGAACCAGCTGCACACCTTTGTTCTTAAACGCAGAACCACAGTAGGTTGGGAAGAACGCCAGAGTGCGGGTACCTTCACGGATGCAGCGCTTGATCTCGTCGATAGACGGCTCAACACCTTCTTCCAGGTACGCCATCATCAGATCTTCGTCGACTTCCAGAGCGGTTTCGATCAACTGCTCACGGTACATCTCTACGTCGTCTGCCATGTCAGCAGGTACGTCTTGGATGGAGTAGTTTTCTGCCAGACCAGTGTCGTCCCATACGTACGCTTTGCGGGTCAGCAGGTCAACGACGCCAACAAACTCATCTTCGGTACCGATTGGCAGTACCATCACCAGTGGGTTGGCGCCCAGCACCTTCTTCACCTGCTCAGTAACGCGGTAGAAGTCAGCGCCCAGACGGTCCAGTTTGTTAACGAAGATAATACGAGATACTTCAGATTCGTTCGCATAGCGCCAGTTGGTTTCGGACTGTGGCTCTACGCCGCCAGAACCACAAAATACGCCGATGCCGCCGTCCAGAACTTTCAGTGAACGGTACACTTCAACGGTGAAGTCAACGTGTCCAGGGGTGTCAATAACGTTCAGACGGTGGCCTGCCCACTCACAGGTAACAGCCGCCGACTGAATGGTGATACCACGCTCAGCTTCCTGCTCCATGAAGTCGGTGGTGGACTCACCATCGTGTACTTCGCCGGTTTTGTGAATTTTACCGGTGAGCTTCAGGATACGCTCGGTGGTGGTGGTTTTACCGGCGTCAACGTGGGCGAAGATGCCGATGTTTCTGTACTTAGATAAATCAGTCATAGCGTTACTCAATAAGCTAGGGTCGAAATCGCGCGCCATTCTACAGGGTTTCTACCGGATTTTGAGCACCTGTCGATAAATAATTCGGTCTGCGAGCGTTAAAAAGTCTCAAATGTGAGCGATGCTAGTCTCTGTCTGGCTTGCTTCATGGGTTGGGTGGGCAAAAATGGTGCACCGGCAAAAATAAAAGCTTGGCAACGGCGTTTGCTTTGGGTAAGGTGCGCGGCATCTCTTCTTGCGGCCTGTTCGTAGGCGCGCATCCGCAACTAGGGGTTGCACTTTGCAAATCATGCTGTATAGTGCTGCGCCCTAATTGAGTGTATATAGGCCAGTAGTTCAATTGGTAGAGCGTCGGTCTCCAAAACCGAAAGTTGGGGGTTCGAGTCCCTCCTGGCCTGCCAGATTCTTGGTGGCAGCTTCGGCTGCCATTTTTGGCTTCAGGGAATTTTCATGAGTACCGAGAGCAACGCAGGCAAGTCACCACTGGATTATGCCAAGTGGTTGTTGGCGGCGGTTTTTTTTGCAGCTGCCGTCTGGGGTAATTACCACTACACCGAGATCGGTACTCTGTATCGTGTCTTAGGTGTTGTGGCGCTGATGTTGATCAGTGCGGGTGTTGCGCTGACATCCAGTCAAGGCAAAAACTTCTTGCAG
Source organism: Bacterioplanes sanyensis (assembly GCF_014652515.1). GTDB lineage: Bacteria > Pseudomonadota > Gammaproteobacteria > Pseudomonadales > Oceanobacteraceae > Bacterioplanes > Bacterioplanes sanyensis. Next base: position 16,859 of record NZ_BMYY01000009.1, read on the forward strand.
CTGTTGAAAGAGGCCAACATTGAGCGCCGTAAGGTAGTGTGGCCTACGCGTCAGGAAACCACGCAGACGACCTTGATCGTTGTTGCGGTTGTCATTTTCATGGCATTGGTTTTATGGGGCCTCGACAGTCTGTTGGGTTGGCTCATTTCACTGTTGATTGGCTAAGGAACCTGTATGTCTAAGCGTTGGTATGTGGTGCATGCTTATTCAGGTTACGAGAAGCGTGTTCAGAATGCTCTGAAAGAGCGCATTGAGCTGCACGAAATGCAAGATCAGTTCGGTGATGTGCTGGTTCCGACCGAAGAGGTGGTTGAGGTTCGCGACGGTAAAAAACGTAAAAGCGAGCGTAAATTCTACCCAGGTTACGTGCTGGTGCAGATGGAAATGAATGATGACACGTGGCACCTGGTTAAGCAGACGCCGCGCGTGATGGGTTTTATTGGCGGCACCGCTGATAAGCCTGCGCCGATTACCGAGCGCGAAGCAGATGCGATTCTGCAGCGTGTTGAAGACGGTGCGGGTCGTCCATCGCATAAAACCATCTACGAGCCCGGTGAAGTGGTTCGTGTTATCGATGGTCCGTTTGCAGACTTCAACGGTGTGGTTGAAGGCGTTGACTACGAAAAGTCGCGCTTGCAAGTGGCGGTTACGATTTTTGGGCGGTCGACGCCCGTCGAGCTGGAATTTACCCAGGTCGAAAAGTCGGCATAAGTTGAACGGGGAGCCCATAAGGCGCTATTACCCATTAGGAGTACATCATGGCTAAGAAAGTAGACGGCTATATCAAGCTGCAGGTTGGCGCTGGTAAAGCTAACCCAAGTCCCCCGGTTGGTCCTGCTCTGGGTCAGCACGGTCTGAACATCATGGAATTCTGTAAGGCGTTTAACGCTAAAACTGACAGCCTGGAAGCGGGCTCGCCAGTTCCTGTGATCATCACAGTGTACAGCGATAAAAGCTTTACCTTTGAAATCAAAACGCCACCTGCGTCTTTCCTGCTGAAAAAAGCAGCGGGCATCCAAAGCGGTTCTGCGCGTCCAAACACTGAGAAGGTGGGTACCGTTACCCGTGCTCAGTTGGAAGAGATCGCAACCACTAAGATGAAAGACCTGACTGCCGCCGATATGGATGCAGCAGTACGCACCATCGCCGGTTCTGCCCGTGCAATGGGTCTGAATGTGGAGGGTGTTGAGTAATGGCTAAGTTGACTAAGCGTCAGAAGCTGATCGCTGAAAAAGTAGAAGCGGGCAAGGTTTACAGCATCGAAGAAGCTGTAGCGATCCTGGCTGAACTGCCAAAGCCTAAGTTTGTTGAGTCCGTTGATGTGGCCGTTAACCTGGGCATCGACGCACGTAAATCTGACCAGAACGTTCGTGGTTCTACCGTACTGCCTAACGGCACTGGCAAAACCATGCGTGTTGCTGTGTTCACTCAAGGTGCTAACGCGGAAGCTGCTTTGGCTGCTGGCGCTGACGAGGTGGGCATGGAAGATCTGGCAGAAAAGATCAAAGGTGGCGACCTGAACTTCGACGTGGTGATTGCATCTCCAGATGCGATGCGCGTTGTTGGTCAATTGGGTCAAGTGCTGGGCCCACGTGGTCTGATGCCAAACCCGAAAGTTGGCACCGTGACTCCTGATGTTGCTACTGCGGTAAATAACGCAAAAGCAGGCCAGGTTCGTTACCGTAACGACAAAAACGGCATTATTCATACCAGCATCGGCAAAGTTGATTTCAGCGTTGAATCTCTGAAAGGCAACCTGACTGCGTTGCTGGCTGACCTGAAAAAAGCTAAGCCTTCTTCCGCCAAAGGCGTATTTATGAAGAAAGTGACCCTGTCTACGACTATGGGTCCTGGCTTGGTCGTTGATCATTCCTCTTTGGATTTCTGATCAACGCAACAATCTTTGGGGTTGCCGCTTGGGCGGCAGCTGTCAAAGACCGCAGGAGCAGGGCAAGTAGGTTGTCTGTTCTGCTTAATATTTCCTGCGCAGATAGTGTGTGGCCCCGTTCAGAATTCTGAATAGTCACACCGAGACTGGCTCTTTTGAGCCCAACTAACTTGTTAGGAGTTAATCGTGGCCTTAGGACTCGAAGATAAGAAGGCGATTGTCGCCGAAGTCCAGGAAGTAGCACAAAACGCTCTGTCTGCCGTAGTTGCAGATTCGCGTGGCGTGACTGTGGATGCCATGACCGCTCTGCGTAAAGAAGCCCGCGAAGCCGGTGTTTGGATGAAAGTCGTCCGTAACACCCTGGCGCGTCGCGCGGTGGAAGGCACCAGCTACGAGTGTTTGAACGACACTTTTGTTGGTCCTACCCTGATCGCATTTTCATCAGAGCACCCAGGTGCGGCCGCTCGTATCTTTAAGGCATTTGCCAAAGAGAACGATGCGTTCGAAATCAAAGCCGGTGCCTTTGAAGGTGAAGTGGTTGACTTCAACATGCTGGCAACACTGCCAACATACGACGAAGCAATCGCCAAGCTGATGAGCGTCATGAAAGAAGCGTCTGCAGGCAAGCTGGTACGTACCATTGCTGCTATCCGCGACCAGAAAGAAGAGCAAGCAGCTTAATCCCAAGCTGTTTGCACAACGATTTATCGAGCATAGTGCTCCATTAAATTTAGGAATAGTCTCATGTCACTGACTAAAGAAGATATCATCGAAGCAATCGCCGAAATGTCTGTAAAAGACGTTGTTGAGCTGATCGAAGCGATGGAAGAAAAATTCGGCGTAACTGCAGCTGCTGCAGTTGTTGCTGGTGGTGCTGCTGGCGGCGATGCTGGCGCAGCTGAAGAGCAAACTGAGTTCGACGTTGTTCTGACCTCTGCAGGCGACAAGAAGGTTAACGTGATCAAGGCAGTTCGTGAACTGACTGGCGCTGGCCTGAAAGACGCGAAAGCAATGGTTGACGGCGCTCCAGCGACTGTTAAAGAAGGCGTATCTAAGGATGACGCCGAAGCTGCTAAAGCGGCTCTGGAAGCAGCTGGCGCTTCTGTCGAAGTCAAGTAATTTGCAATTCGTTGCAAAGCCGTTGCTTGGGCTCTAAAGTCGAAAAACGGCGAACGGCTGGCGGGTTTACCCGTCAGCCTTTTTCACGTTATGGAAATCGTGAGCTTGCTGGCAAGCTGCCGGGTTCTAACGCAAGGTAAGTGTTGGGCCGGTTGGCGCTAATTCAATGGTACAGCCAGTGGCATAGGCTACTGAGCTCTTTGGGGTGGTAGGTTGCACATCGTATGACTCACGACCGATGCTGCTCAAGCAGAATGACAAACCCAGTTGTAACTTGTCGGCCTGTGGCTGCCCACCTAGCTATTGATGTATGCATCACGCAACGCTGCTCTCCTGGAGTGACTGAGGTCGCCCGACCTGAACCAGTCACCATTGAATTAGTACTAACAGACCCAAGCCACATGGGTCTGACGACCTGATCGAGGCAACAGTCCGGGGATAACTGATGGCTTACTCATATACTGAGAAAAAACGTATCCGCAAGGATTTCGGTAAATTACCGAACGTCATGGATGTGCCATACCTGCTGGCCATTCAAATCGACTCCTACCGCAAGTTTTTGCAGGAAGGAGCCAGTGCAGAAGACCGTTCCGAAGTCGGCCTGCACGCTGCATTCAAGTCCGTATTCCCGATTGTAAGTTACTCCGGGAACGCTGCACTGGAGTACGTCAGCTACCGTCTGGGTACACCAACCTTCGATGAGAAGGAGTGTATGCTGCGTGGTGTGACCTATGCTGCGCCACTGCGCGTCAAAGTGCGCCTGATTATTTACGATAAAGACTCAGCCACTAAGGCCATCAAAGACATCAAGGAACAAGAAGTCTACATGGGCGAAATGCCGCTCATGACCGACAACGGTACCTTTATTGTCAACGGTACCGAGCGTGTGATCGTGTCTCAGTTGCACCGTTCACCGGGTGTGTTCTTCGATCACGACAAGGGTAAGACGCACTCCTCTGGTAAGTTGCTGTATAACGCCCGTGTGATTCCATACCGTGGTTCTTGGTTGGACTTTGAGTTTGATCCAAAAGACCTGGTGTATGTGCGTATCGACCGTCGTCGTAAGTTGCCAGCGAGCATCTTGCTGCGTGCTTTGGGTTACAGCACCGAAGAAATTCTGGCTGAGTTCTTTGAGAACGACAGCTACCGCCTGACCCCGGATGGCGCGCTGTTGAAGCTGATTCCTACGCGTCTGCGTGGTGAAACTGCTGCCTTCGATATTAAAGACAATGATGGCAACGTATTGGTTGAGTCGGGTCGTCGTATTACTGCACGCCACATTCGTCAGCTGGAAAAAGCCGGCGTTGAAGAGCTGCAAGTTCCGATCGACTACTTGTTGGGGCGCGCGCTGGCGAAAGACATCATCGACACCAGCACAGGCGAAGTGATTGCGCCGGCGAATACCGAGATCACACCAGAAGTACTGGTGAAGTTCGGCGAGTCGAAGATCACCGAGTTCGAAACCATCTACACCAACGAGCTCGACTGTGGTCCGTTTATGTCGGAGACCTTGCGTACCGACCCGACCACCAACGCGCTGGAAGCTCTGGTAGAAATCTACCGCATGATGCGCCCAGGCGAGCCGCCAACCAAAGAAAGCGCCGAAGCCCTGTTCGAAAACCTGTTCTTCACTGACGAGCGTTATGACTTGTCGGGCGTTGGCCGGATGAAGTTCAACCGCCGTATTGGCCGCGATGAAATTACCGGTGCCGGCACGCTGGACAAAGCCGACATCGTTGCGGTTATGAAGACCTTGATCGATATCCGTAACGGTCAGGGCGTGGTGGACGACATCGACCATTTGGGTAACCGTCGTATTCGCTCCGTCGGCGAAATGGCAGAAAACCAGTTCCGCGTTGGCTTGGTACGTGTTGAACGTGCCGTGCGTGAGCGCTTGTCGATGGCCGAATCTGAAGGCCTGATGCCACAAGATTTGATCAACGCTAAGCCAGTGGCCGCGGCGGTGAAAGAATTCTTTGGTTCATCGCAGCTGTCTCAGTTCATGGACCAAAACAACCCGCTGTCAGAAGTAACGCACAAGCGTCGTATCTCAGCCTTGGGCCCAGGTGGTCTGACGCGTGAGCGCGCTGGCTTTGAGGTGCGCGACGTACATGCCACTCACTATGGTCGCGTATGTCCGATTGAAACGCCGGAAGGTCCAAACATTGGTCTGATCAACTCGCTGGCAACCTATGCCCGCACCAATGATTATGGCTTCTTGGAGACGCCGTTCCGCAAAGTGGACAACGGTGTGGTGACCGACGAAATCATTTACGTGTCTGCCATTGAAGAAGGCAATCACGTTATCGCCCAGGCGTCTGTGCCGACCGACGACGAAGGTCGTCTGCAAGGTGATCTGATTTCTGTGCGTCACTTGAACGAAACAACCCTGATGCCACCTGAAAGTGTGACGCTGCAAGACGTGTCGCCACGTCAGGTTGTGTCGATCGCGGCATCATTGATTCCATTCCTCGAGCACGACGATGCTAACCGTGCATTGATGGGATCGAACATGCAACGTCAGGCGGTGCCGACGCTGAAATCCGAGAAGCCGCTGGTCGGTACCGGTATTGAGCGTGCGGTAGCGCAAGACTCTGGCGTGTGTGTAATGGCTAAGCGTGGCGGTGTCATCGACTCGGTTGATGCCTCACGTATCGTGGTGAAAGTACACGACGACGAAACCATGGCCGGTGAAGCCGGTGTGGATATCTACAACCTGGTGAAATACACCCGTTCTAACCAAAACACCTGCATTAACCAGCGTCCGCTGGTGAAAGCCGGTGACACGGTAACGCGTGGCGACGTCATGGCCGATGGCCCGTCTGTTGACCTGGGTGAGCTGGCTCTGGGTCAGAACTTCCGCATCGCCTTTATGCCGTGGAATGGTTACAACTTCGAGGACTCCATCCTGCTGTCTGAGCGTGTCGCTCAGGAAGACCGCTTGACCACCATCCACATTCAGGAACTGACCTGTGTGGCGCGTGATACCAAGCTGGGCAGTGAAGAAGTCACCGCGGATATTCCCAACGTTGGTGAAGCGGCGCTGAACAAGCTGGACGAGTCCGGCATCGTGCACATTGGTGCCGAAGTGAAGCCAGGCGACATTCTGGTCGGTAAGGTAACGCCAAAAGGCGAAACCCAGCTGACGCCAGAAGAAAAACTGTTGCGTGCCATCTTTGGTGAAAAAGCCTCCGACGTTAAAGACACCTCATTACGTGTTAAGACCGGCACCACAGGTACCGTGATCGACGTTCAAGTCTTTACCCGTGACGGCGTCGAAAAAGACCAGCGCGCACTGGAAATTGAGCAAATGCAGCTCGATGAGATCCGTAAGGACCTCAACGAAGAGATGCGTATTGTTAAAGGCGCTACTTTCGAGCGTTTGCAGCGTCAACTGGTTGGCCAGGTAGTGAATGCAGCGCCAGGTCTGAAGAAGGGCGATACCCTGACCGAAGACTACCTGCAATCGCTGGAAGCCGATCATTGGTTCAAGATCGTGCCGCAAGACGAATCGCTGGCTGAAGTGCTGGAAGCGGCGTCTACGTCGTTGGCCGAACGTCGTCAAATGCTGGATGAGCGTTTTGAAGACAAGAAGCGCAAGCTGCAAACCGGCGATGACTTGGCACCCGGCGTACTGAAGATCGTTAAGGTATACCTAGCGATTAAACGTAAGATCCAGCCAGGCGATAAGATGGCGGGCCGTCACGGTAACAAAGGTGTTATCTCGTCGATCATGCCGATTGAAGACATGCCATACGATGAAAAAGGTGTGCCAGTCGATATCGTACTGAACCCGCTGGGTGTGCCGTCGCGGATGAACGTCGGTCAGATCATGGAGATCCACTTGGGTCTAGCAGCCAAAGGTCTGGGTGAAAAGATTGACGAAATGATTCGTCAGCAACAGGAAGTCGCCAAACTGCGTGACTTGCTGCAGCAGATCTATAACGGCGGCGACAGCCTGCGCGTAGAAGATCTGGACAGCTTTAGCGATGAAGAAATCCTTGAGCTGGCGAACAACCTGCGCAACGGTGTGCCGATGGCAACACCAGCCTTCGACGGTGCGCGTGAAACCGAAATCAAGCGCATGTTGCGCCTGGCAGACTTGCCAGATTCCGGTCAAATGACGCTGTTTGATGGCCGTACTGGCGATGCCTTCGACCGTCCAGTCACCGTTGGCTACATGTACATGCTGAAGCTGAACCACTTGGTGGATGACAAGATGCACGCCCGTTCTACCGGCTCCTACAGTCTGGTCACGCAGCAGCCGCTGGGTGGTAAAGCCCAGTTTGGTGGTCAGCGCTTCGGTGAGATGGAAGTGTGGGCACTGGAAGCATACGGTGCCGCTTACACCTTGCAGGAAATGCTGACGGTGAAATCCGATGACGTGGCCGGCCGTACCAAGATGTATAAAAACATCGTTGACGGTGACCATCGAATGGAACCTGGTATGCCGGAATCCTTTAACGTATTGGTTAAAGAGATCCGTTCCCTCGGTATCGACATCGAACTGGAAAACGAATAAGCGGATGAGCAGTGCTCAGGTGGACATCGCTGCCTGAGCCTGACTCCAAACGGAGCTAACTATGAAAGACTTAGTCAATTTTCTGCGTAACCAGAACAACGCTGACGAGTTTGACGCCATCCGCATCGGCCTCGCCTCGCCAGAAATGATTCGTTCTTGGTCGTTCGGTGAAGTTAAAAAGCCGGAGACGATCAACTACCGCACCTTCAAGCCTGAGCGTGATGGCTTGTTCTGTGCGCGTATCTTTGGCCCGATCAAAGATTACGAGTGCTTGTGTGGCAAATATAAGCGCCTCAAGCACCGTGGTGTGATTTGTGAAAAGTGTGGTGTTGAAGTTACTCAGGCGAAAGTGCGTCGTGAGCGCATGGGTCACATTGACCTGGCCTCGCCGGTGGCTCACATCTGGTTCCTGAAATCACTGCCGTCCCGCATCGGTTTGATGCTGGACATGACCCTGCGTGATATCGAACGCATTCTGTACTACGAGTCATTCGTAGTTACAGAGCCTGGTATGACCACGCTGGAAACCGGTCAGTTGCTGACCGATGAACAGTACTACGAAGCCATCGAAGAATTTGGTGATGAGTTCGAAGCTAAGATGGGTGCCGAAGCGGTCGAAGCGCTGTTGGGCCATATCGAGCTGGAAGAAGAAGTTAACCGCCTGCGTGAAGAAATTCCGGCGACTAACTCAGAAACCAAAATCAAGAAGCTGTCTAAGCGTCTGAAGATTCTTGAGGCTTTCCTGCAGTCTGGCAATGATCCTAAGTGGATGATCATGAAGGTACTGCCGGTTCTGCCGCCAGATCTGCGCCCACTGGTACCGCTGGATGGTGGTCGCTTTGCGACTTCTGACCTGAACGATCTGTACCGCCGTGTGATCAACCGTAACAACCGTTTGAAGCGCCTGCTGGAGCTGAACGCACCCGACATCATCGTGCGCAACGAAAAGCGTATGCTGCAAGAGTCGGTAGATGCCTTGCTGGATAACGGTCGTCGTGGTCGTGCCATTACGGGGTCGAACAAGCGCCCGCTGAAATCTTTGGCCGACATGATCAAAGGTAAGCAGGGTCGTTTCCGTCAGAACCTGTTGGGTAAGCGTGTTGACTACTCGGGCCGTTCGGTTATTACCGTGGGTCCAAAGTTGCGCCTGCACCAATGTGGTCTGCCGAAGAAAATGGCACTGGAGCTGTTCAAGCCATTTATCTTCTCCAAGCTGGAGCACCGTGGTCTAGCCACCACGATTAAAGCGGCCAAGAAGATGGTTGAGCGCGAAACCGCCGAAGTTTGGGACATCCTGGCAGAAGTGATTCGCGAGCACCCAGTGATGCTGAACCGTGCACCTACGCTGCACCGTTTGGGTATCCAGGCGTTTGAACCTCAGCTGATCGAAGGTAAAGCGATCCAACTGCACCCGTTGGTGTGTGCGGCTTATAACGCTGACTTCGACGGTGACCAAATGGCGGTGCACGTACCGCTGACCATCGAAGCGCAGCTCGAAGCCCGTGCTTTGATGATGGCAACCAACAACGTACTGGCACCAGCGAACGGTGAGCCAATCATCGTACCGTCGCAAGACGTGGTACTGGGCCTGTACTGGATGACCCGAGAGCGTGTGAACGCTAAGGGCGAAGGCATGGTGTTGGCTGACCTGGACGAAGTGGATCGCGCATACCGCTCGGGTGCCGCGCATTTGCAGGCGCGCGTTAAAGTTCGTCTGACTGAGCACGTGACCGATGACGAAGGTAATACCACCGTCAATACGGATGTGTTCGACACCACCATTGGCCGTGCATTGCTGTTCCGCATCGTGCCTAAAGGTCTGCCATTTGAGCTGGTAAACCAGCCAATGAAGAAGAAGGCGATTTCGCGTCTGATCAACACTGCTTACCGTAAAGTGGGTTTGAAAGACACCGTCATCTTCGCCGACCAGGTGATGTACACAGGTTTCGAATTTGCGACCCGTTCTGGCACCTCGATTGGTGTGAACGACTTCGTGATTCCGGATGCGAAAGCAGAAATCATTGCCAACGCCGACGCCGAAGTTAAAGAGATTGAAGATCAGTTTGCTGCGGGTCTGGTAACCCACGGCGAAAAATACAACAAGGTGATCGACATCTGGTCTCGTGCCAACGAGCTGGTGGCGAAAGCCATGATGGACAACCTCAGCACCGAACCTGTCATCGACCGTGATGGTAACGAAGTTGAGCAAGAGTCGTTCAACTCGGTTTACATGATGGCCGACTCAGGTGCACGGGGTAGCCCAGCACAGATTCGTCAGTTGGCGGGTATGCGTGGTCTGATGGCCAAGCCGGACGGTTCGATCATCGAAACGCCGATTACCGCTAACTTCCGTGAAGGTCTGAACGTACTGCAGTACTTTACCTCGACCCACGGTGCTCGTAAGGGTCTGGCGGATACGGCACTGAAAACAGCGAACTCGGGTTACCTGACTCGTCGTCTGGTGGACGTAGCGCAAGACTTGGTGGTTACCGACCGTGACTGTGGCACCGAGCGTGGCTTGGTGGTAACGCCGCTGATTGAAGGCGGTGACGTGGTTGTGGCCTTGGGTGACCGTATTCTGGGTCGTGTGATGGCTACCGACGTGGTTAAACCGGGCAGTGACGAAGTGGTCGCGCCAGCGGGCACTCTGGTCGACGAGCGCTGGGTGAAGATCATTGAAGCCGCGGGTGTCGATGAGGTACTGGTTCGTTCGGCCATTACCTGTGAAAGCCGTGTAGGTATCTGTTCTGCTTGTTACGGTCGTGACCTGGGTCGCGGTCATCAGGTGAACGTGGGTGAAGCTGTGGGTGTTATCGCCGCGCAGTCGATCGGTGAGCCAGGTACCCAGCTGACGATGCGTACGTTCCACATTGGTGGTGCGGCATCGCGTGCGTCTGCAGCGGACAGTGTACAGGTGAAAAACGCCGGTACTGTACGCCTGCATAACCTGAAAACGGTTACGCGCAGCAGCGGTGAGCTGGTGGCGGTTTCGCGTTCTGGTTCGATTGCCATTGCCGATGAGCACGGCCGTGAGCGTGAGCTGTACAAGCTGCCATACGGTGCTGTGATTTCGGTCAAAGACGGTGACGCGGTGGAGGCGGGCCAAAAAGTTGCAAGCTTTGACCCACACACCCACCCAATCGTGACCGAAGTGGCGGGTCGTATCGAGTTTGTCGGTATGGACGAAGGCATCACCATCAATCGTCAAACTGACGAACTGACGGGCCTGTCGAACATCGAGGTGATCGATCCCAAAGATCGTCCAGCCGCGGGTAAAGACATTCGCCCAATGGTGAAGCTGGTCGATGCTGCCGGTAACGATGTCATGCTGCCAGGTACCAATGCGCCGGCGCAGTACTTGCTGCCTGCCAACGCCTTGGTAAACCATGAAAACGGCATCGAAGTGGAAGTGGGGGACATCATCGCCCGTATTCCACAAGAGACGTCAGGTAACAAAGACATTACCGGTGGTCTGCCACGGGTGGCGGACTTGTTCGAAGCGCGTAAGCCAAAAGAACCGGCCATTCTGGCGGAAATCACAGGTACCGTTGGCTTTGGTAAAGAAACCAAAGGTAAGAAGCGCCTGGTGATTACACCGAAAGACGGTGGCGAGCCGTATGAAGAGTTGATTCCGAAATGGCGTCACCTCAACGTATTCGAAGGTGAAAACGTTGAAAAAGGTGAGGTGATCTCGGATGGCCCGCTGAACCCGCACGATATCTTGCGTCTGCAGGGTGTAGGTCAGCTGGCGATGTACATCACTAACGAAGTGCAAGAAGTTTATCGCCTGCAAGGTGTAGGCATTGATGACAAGCACATCGAAGTGATCGTGCGTCAGATGCTGCGTAAAGTGCACATCACTGAAAATGGCGACTCGAGCTTTATTCCAGGTGATCAGGTTGAATACTCAGCTTTCCTGGCAGAGAACGAGCAGCTAGAAGCGGAAGGCAAAATCCCAGCCAAAGGCGAGCGCGTCTTGTTGGGTATTACCAAGGCTTCACTGGCAACCGAGTCGTTTATTTCGGCGGCATCGTTCCAGGAAACCACACGCGTTCTGACCGAAGGCGCCGTGACTGGCAAGATGGATACCCTGCGTGGCTTGAAAGAGAACGTGGTGGTGGGTCGTCTGATTCCAGCCGGTACTGGTTTGGCTTACCACGAAGAGCGTAAGCGCAAGCGTCAGGATCGTGAGAACGAGCGCTTGAAGACAACGCCAGCAGGCTTGAACGTATCCGCTGAGGATATGGAAGCCAAACTGAGCGAAGCCTTCAGCGATAAATAATCTGTCAGGCTGTTCGCATTGTGAGCAGCCTTGACGCATAAGGGCGCTGCGGGTATCCTCGCGGCCCCTTTTATTGCATCAGTTTTCTGATGCTTTTTTGAACGATATGGGAGTTTGCTAAATGGCTACAATCAACCAGTTGGTTCGTCAGCCTCGTAAGCGCAAAATGGCTAAGAGCGACGTACCTGCCCTGCAGGCGTGTCCTCAGCGTCGTGGCGTATGCACCCGTGTATATACCACTACCCCTAAAAAGCCTAACTCGGCATACACAGTGTGGTTCTGATTCGCGGCGGTCGTGTAAAAGACTTGCCGGGTGTTCGCTATCACACAGTACGCGGTACTTTGGATACCTCTGGTGTTGCTGATCGTAAGCAAGGCCGTTCCAAGTACGGTGCTAAGCGTCCTAAGAAGTAATTGAATATTCATCGTCGATAAGAGTAAGGCTGGGATAACAATGCCCAGGCTGACCTGAAGACCGAAGAGGGCTTATCAAATGCCAAGAAGAAGAGTTGCCGCGAAGCGCGAAATTCTGCCGGATCCTAAGTTCGGAAATGTCACGCTGGCTAAGTTTATGAACCACGTGATGATCAGCGGTAAAAAATCTGTCGCTGAAAAAATCGTATACGGTGCGCTGGATGCGATTGAAAAGAAACAAGGCGGTAACCCGCTGGAAGTATTCGAACAAGCGCTAGAAGCTGTTCAGCCAATGGTAGAGGTTAAGGGCCGCCGTGTCGGTGGTGCGACTTACCAAGTGCCAGTAGAAGTGCGTCCTTCTCGTCGTGTGGCTCTGTCCATGCGCTGGTTGGTTGACGCTGCTCGTGGTCGTGGTGAGAAATCCATGGCACAGCGTCTGGCTAACGAAATGATGGATGCTGTTGAAGGCAAAGGTGCAGCGGTTAAGAAGCGTGAAGACGTACACCGCATGGCCGAAGCGAACAAAGCGTTCTCTCACTATCGTTTCTAATTAGATCAGAGGATCCACTGAGTGCCACGTACAACGCCCATTGAGCGCTACCGCAATATCGGTATCGTTGCTCATGTTGATGCCGGTAAAACGACGACAACAGAACGTATTCTGTTTTATACCGGTGTCTCTCACAAAATTGGTGAGGTGCATGACGGCGCTGCGACCATGGACTGGATGGAGCAGGAGCAAGAGCGGGGTATTACCATTACCTCGGCTGCAACCACCTGTTTCTGGCAGGGCATGGCGCAACAGTTTGATCAGCACCGTATCAATATTATTGATACCCCGGGGCACGTTGACTTCACCATTGAAGTAGAGCGTTCGCTGCGGGTGCTGGACGGTGCCGTGGTGGTGCTGTGTGGCTCCTCTGGTGTTCAGCCTCAGACCGAAACGGTCTGGCGTCAGGCGAACAAATATGAAGTTCCCCGCCTCGTGTTCGTCAACAAGATGGACCGTATGGGCGCGGACTTCTTTATGGTGGTTGAGCAGCTCAAAGAGCGGCTCGGCGCCAACCCAGTGCCGATGCACATCAATATCGGTGCTGAAGACGAATTCAAAGGCGTGGTCGACCTGATCAAGATGAAAGCCATCATGTGGAATGATGACGATCAGGGCACCACGTTTAGCTACGAAGAGATTCCGGCGGAGCTGCAGGAAAGCGCCGAAAAATGGCGTGAAAACCTGGTTGAAAGCGCGGCGGAAGCCTCAGAAGAGCTGATGGACAAATACCTCGAAGGCGAGGAGTTGTCCGAGCAGGAAATCAAACAAGCGCTGCGTCAGCGCACCCTCAATAACGAAATTGTCTTGGTCGCTTGTGGTTCAGCCTTTAAAAACAAAGGCGTGCAGGCGGTATTGGATGCGGTGGTGGAGTACATGCCATCACCGACCGAGGTTAAGGCCATTGAAGGGGTGCTGGACGATAAGCACGAAACCGTTGAGCAGCGTCACGCCGGCGATGATGAGCCGTTTGCTGCGCTGGCCTTTAAAATTGCCACCGACCCATTTGTTGGCACCCTGACTTTTATTCGCGTTTATTCGGGTGTGCTGAAATCGGGTGATGCGGTCATGAACTCTGTAAAGAGTAAGCGTGAGCGCATTGGTCGCATGGTGCAGATGCACGCGAATTCGCGTGAGGAGCTCAAAGAGGTTCGTGCCGGCGACATTGTCGCTTTGATTGGTCTGAAAGATGTCACCACGGGTGACACCTTGTGTGATCAAAACAATGTGATCACGTTAGAGCGCATGGAGTTTCCAGACCCCGTTATATCGGTGGCGGTGGAGCCCAAGTCGCAGGCTGACCAAGAGAAGATGGCGATTGCGCTGGGTAAGCTGGCGCAAGAAGATCCGTCCTTCCGAGTGGAAACCGATCATGAAACCGGGCAAACCATCATTTCCGGCATGGGCGAGTTGCACCTGGATATCATCATCGACCGGATGATGAGAGAGTTTAAAGTCGAGTGTAACGTCGGTAAGCCTCAGGTGGCTTACCGTGAACGCATTACCTCGACCATTGAAATCGATAACAAGTTTGCCAAGCAGTCTGGTGGTCGCGGCCAATATGGTCATGTCGTGGTGCGCTTTGAGCCAGCCGATGAAGGCGAAGAAGGCTTGGTGTTTGTTAATGAAATCGTCGGTGGGGCTATTCCGCGTGAATACATTCCTGCCGTTGAGAAAGGCATTGAGGAGCAGATGAAGAACGGCGTATTGGCCGGCTATCCTCTGCTGGGCCTCAAGGCGACTCTGTTCGATGGCTCTTTCCATGACGTTGACTCGAATGAGATGGCGTTTAAAATTGCTGCCTCGCAGGCAACCAAGCGACTGTCGACAGAGGGCAATGCCGTACTGCTGGAACCAATGATGAAAGTTGAGGTGGTAACACCGGAAGACTACATGGGTGATGTAGTAGGTGATCTTAACCGTCGTCGTGGTTTGATTGCAGGAATGGATGACTCGCCATCCGGTAAGGTGGTGAGGGCGTCGGTACCATTAGCAGAGATGTTCGGTTATGCCACCGATCTGCGCTCTGCTTCACAGGGCCGTGCGACCTATTCCATGGAATTTGAAAAGTATGCGGAAGCACCTTCAAGCGTTGCCGAAGCAGTAATTAATAGATCTTAATTTCTTAAAACTATCTAAGAGGTGTTTTATGGCTAAGGAAACGTTTGAGCGTTCCAAACCACACGTAAACGTAGGCACCATCGGTCACGTTGACCATGGTAAAACTACCCTGACTGCTGCTCTGACTCGCGTATGTTCAGAAGTATTTGGCGGTGCAGCCGTTGCGTTCGACGGTATCGACAACGCGCCTGAAGAAAAAGATCGTGGTATCACGATTTCAACGTCTCACGTTGAGTATGAATCAAACGATCGTCACTACGCGCACGTTGACTGCCCAGGGCACGCCGACTACGTGAAAAACATGATCACTGGTGCTGCTCAAATGGACGGCGCTATCTTGGTATGTGGTTCGACTGACGGCCCAATGCCTCAGACGCGTGAGCACATCCTGCTGTCTCGTCAGGTGGGTGTACCTTACATCGTTGTGTTCCTGAACAAAGCTGACCTGCTGGCTGAAGACTGTGGCGGTGCAGACTCTGAAGAATACGCAGAGATGCTGGAGCTGGTTGAAATGGAACTGCGTGACCTGCTGTCTGAATACGACTTCCCAGGTGACGACACGCCAATCATCCCAGGTTCTGCTCTGATGGCGCTGAACGGCGAAGATGAAAACGAAATGGGTACTACCGCTGTTAAGAAGCTGGTAGAAGCGTTGGATTCTTACATTCCTGAGCCAGAGCGTGCGATCGACGGTGACTTCATTATGCCGATCGAAGACGTATTCTCGATTCAAGGCCGTGGTACTGTTGTTACCGGTCGTGTTGAGCGCGGTATCGTTAAGACTGGCGAAGAAATCGAAATCGTCGGCATCAAAGAAACCACCAAGACGACTTGTACTGGTGTTGAGATGTTCCGCAAGATTCTGGACGAAGGCCGTGCAGGTGAGAACGTTGGTGTTCTGCTGCGTGGTACTAAGCGTGACGAAGTTGAGCGTGGTCAGGTTCTGGCGAAGCCAGGTTCGATCACTCCTCACACTAAGTTCGAATCTGAAGTATACGTACTGGGCAAAGACGAAGGTGGCCGTCACACGCCATTCTTCAAAGGCTACCGTCCACAGTTCTACTTCCGTACTACTGACGTGACTGGTGCTGTTGAGCTGCCAGAAGGCGTTGAAATGGTAATGCCAGGTGACAACGTAGCTCTGAAAGTTGAGCTGATTGCACCGATCGCGATGGACGAAGGTCTGCGCTTCGCGATCCGTGAAGGTGGCCGTACCGTTGGTGCGGGTGTTGTTGCTAAGATCATCGAGTGATCTTTAACAGCGCAAGCATAAGAAAGAGATAGCTCTTTCTGACAGGAAAGCCTCGCCAGAAATGGTGGGGCTTTTTTGTTGTTTCAAGACTAAGGTTGACACTTTTTGTACAGCCGCATACAATTCGCGTCCCTTTTACTAGGGGAAACGCGAGCTCTAACTTTTACTTTTGGGGTTTGGTAATGCAAAACCAACGAATCCGTATCCGTTTGAAGGCATTCGACCATCGCCTGATCGATTCTTCGACTCAGGAAATTGTCGACACTGCCAAACGTACGGGCGCTCAGGTACGTGGTCCTATTCCACTGCCGACTCGTAAAGAGCGTTATACCGTTCTGGTCTCTCCGCACGTCAACAAAGACGCGCGCGATCAGTACGAAATCCGTACACACAAGCGCATGCTCGACATTGTTGAGCCAACTGAAAAAACAGTTGATGCGCTGATGAAGCTGGATCTGGCTGCCGGTGTGGAAGTTCAGATCAGTCTGGGTTAATCCGTAAGGAATTTCCCCTACACAGTGCTCTGTGTAACGCCCGTTGAACTGGGCGGCCATAGTGGGTTAAAGCCCCGTACACGAGAGGAAATACAAAATGGCAATTGGTATTGTCGGTAAAAAAGCGGGCATGACTCGTGTATTTACCGAAGAAGGTCAATCTGTCGCAGTAACTGTACTGGAAGTGACGCCTAACCGTGTTACTCAGGTTAAGACCGCCGACACTGACGGCTACAGTGCTCTTCAGGTTACTTATGGTGAGAAGAAAGCTTCTCGCGTCTCTAAGCCCGAAGCGGGTCACTTTGCGAAAGCCAGCGTTGAAGCTGGTCGCGGCTTGATCGAGTTTCGTACCGACGAAGCCCTGAATGTGGGTGACGAACTGACTGTAACCCAGTTTGAAGCGGGTCAGTCTGTTGACGTTACTGGCATGACTAAGGGTAAAGGCTTCCAAGGCGGCGTTAAGCGTTGGAACTTCAGCACTCAAGATGCAACCCACGGCAACTCTTTGTCGCACCGTGCGCCTGGCTCTATTGGCCAGTGTCAGACTCCAGGTCGCGTATGGAAAGGCAAAAAGATGGCGGGTCACATGGGCGCAGAACAGCAGACTACGCAAAGTCTGGAAATCGTTCGCGTTGATGCAGAAAACAACTTGCTGCTGATTAAAGGTGCTGTTCCAGGTTCGACTGGTTCCGACGTCATTGTTAAACCAGCTGTTAAGGCTAAGGGGTAAGCAATGGAACTGAAAACTAACGCTGGTACAGCTGTTGCTGTGTCCGACGCCGCTTTCGGTCGTGAATTTAATGAAGCTCTGGTGCACCAGGTTGTTACTGCTTATTTGGCAGGTGCACGTCAGGGTACTAAAGCACAGAAAACCCGTTCTGAAGTTAGCGGTGGCGGTATCAAGCCATGGCGTCAGAAGGGTACCGGTCGTGCTCGTTCAGGTACTTCTAGCTCGCCAATCTGGCGCAGCGGTGGTGTGACCTTTGCTGCCAAACCTCGCAAGTTTGACCAGAAAGTAAACAAAAAGATGTATCGCGCTGCTATGCAGTCGATTCTGTCTGAGCTCGTTCGCCAAGAGCGTCTGGTGGTTGCGGATTCTTTCGCAGTAGAAAGCCATAAGACGAAAGAGTTCGTTGCCAAGCTGAAAGAACTGGAACTGGATAACGTATTGATCGTTGCCGGTGAAGTCGACGAAAAACTGTATCTGGCTGCTCGTAACGTCCCACACGTGGGTGTTACCGAAGCGTCTGCCATTGATCCGGTTAGCCTGATCGCCTTTGACAAAGTTCTGGTGACTGTAGACGCTCTGAAGAAGCTTGAGGAGACCTACGCATGAACCGTGAACGTATTTATCAGGTATTAGTTGCTCCTCACGTTTCTGAGAAAGCAACCGTGGTGGCTGAGAAAAACTCTCAGTACGTATTCCGTGTCGCACCCGATGCAACTAAGCCAGAAATCAAGAAGGCTGTTGAAGCGCTGTTCGAAGTCAAAGTTGACTCCGTACAGACCGTCAACATCAAAGGTAAAACCAAGCGTACTGCTCGCGGTATGGGCAAGCGCAACGACACGCGTAAAGCGTACGTTCGCCTGGCTGCGGGTCAAGACATCGACTTTGCAGACGCGGAATAAGGGAGCTTAAGTCATGGCATTGGTGAAAACTAAACCGACTTCTGCTGGCCGTCGCCATCTGGTTAAAGTCGTTAACGGTGACCTTCACAAAGGTAAACCGCACGCCGGTCTGGTAGAAAAGAAATCCAAGACGGGTGGCCGTAACAACAACGGTCGTATTACTACTCGTCATATCGGTGGTGGTCACAAGCATCATTACCGTGTGATCGATTTCAAACGCAACAAAGATGGCATTAATGCTGTTGTTGAGCGTCTGGAATACGATCCAAACCGCAGTGCGAACATTGCTCTGTTGAAGTACCTGGACGGTGAGCGTCGCTACATTCTCGCTCCTAAAGGTCTGAAAGCAGGTGACCAGATTCTGTCTGGTGAAGAGGCCCCAATCAAGGTGGGCAGTGCAATGCCTCTGCGTAACATTCCAGTAGGTAGCGTTGTGCACAACGTTGAACTGAAGCCAGGTAAGGGCGGCCAGATCGCTCGTTCAGCTGGTGCTTCTGTTCAGTTGGTAGCACGTGACGGCGCGTACTGCACCTTGCGTCTGCGCTCTGGCGAGATGCGTAAAGTGCTGAGCGAATGCCGCGCGACTCTGGGTGAAGTGGGTAACTCTGAGCACTCCCTGCGCGAGCTGGGTAAAGCTGGTGCATCACGCTGGCGCGGCATTCGTCCGACCGTCCGTGGTGTTGTTATGAACCCTGTTGACCACCCACACGGTGGTGGTGAGGGTCGTACTTCCGGTGGTCGTCATCCGGTTACCCCATGGGGTGTGCCGACTAAGGGTTACAAGACTCGTAAGAATAAGCGTACCGATAAGTTGATCGTACGTCGTCGTTCTGCGAAGTAATTAGAGAGGATTGAACTGTGCCACGTTCATTGAAAAAAGGTCCATTCATAGACCATCACTTGATGAAGAAGGTAGAGGCCGCTCTTGAGAAGAACGACAAGCGTCCGATCAAGACTTGGTCTCGCCGCTCCACAATCTTTCCAGATTTCGTGGGGCTGACGATTGCTGTACACAACGGTCGTCAACACGTGCCTGTTTTCGTAACTGAAGACATGGTTGGTCATAAACTCGGCGAATTCGCATTGACTCGTACTTATAAGGGTCATGTTGCGGATAAGAAAGCCAAACGCTAATAAGGGGTGAAGTATGTCTGAAGTAGCCGCCGTATTACGTGGTGCTCGCTTGTCTGCACAAAAAGCTCGCCTGGTTGCAGATCAAATCCGCGGTAAAAATGTTGCGGAAGCACTCGATATTCTGACGTTCAGCGGCAAGAAAGGCGCTGACATCATCAAGAAAGTGCTGGAATCTGCCATCGCCAACGCTGAGCACAATAACGGTGCTGATGTCGACGAACTGAATGTTTCTACTGTGTTCGTCGATGAAGGTATGACCATGAAGCGTATTCGCCCTCGTGCGAAAGGTCGCGCTGATCGTATCTTCAAGCGTACTTGTCACATCACTGTGAAAGTTTCAGAAAAATAGGAGTTGGTCAGATGGGTCAGAAAGTTCATCCAACCGGTATCCGTTTAGGTATCACCAAAGACCATAACTCGGTCTGGTATGCCGGTAAGGATAAGTACGCCGACAACCTGCTGACTGACATCGAGGTGCGTTCTTTAATCGAGAAGCGCCTGGAAAAAGCGTCTGTTAGCAAGGTCGTTATCGAGCGTCCAGCACAAAACGCCAAAGTGACCATTCACACTGCCCGTCCAGGCATCGTGATTGGTAAAAAAGGCGAAGATGTTGAGAAGCTGCGTAAAGACGTCAGCGACATGATGGGTATTCCGGTACACATCAACATTGAAGAAGTTCGTAAGCCGGATTTAGATGCCAAATTGGTAGCGCAAAGCGTTGCTAACCAATTGGAACGCCGTGTGATGTTCCGTCGTGCCATGAAGCGCGCCGTACAGAACGCCATGCGCGGTGGTGCCGAAGGTATCAAGATTCAAGTAGGTGGCCGTCTGGGTGGTGCTGAAATTGCTCGTTCTGAATGGTATCGCGAAGGTCGTGTACCTCTGCACACATTGCGTGCAGACATCGACTACGCAACCTACGAAGCACACACTACCTATGGTGTGATTGGTGTGAAGGTCTGGATCTTCAAGGGCGAAATCCTGGGTGGTATTCAGGAAGTTCGTGACCGCGCCAAGAGCCAGGGCAAGAAAAAATCCGGTCGTTCGTAAGGGGAATTTGTAATGTTGTTACCAAAGCGTACGAAATTCCGTAAGGTACAGACCGGTCGTAACCGTGGTCTGGCGATCCGTGGCTCGAAAGTGAGCTTCGGTGAATACGGCCTGAAGGCAACTGGCCGTGGTCGTATGACATCTCGTCAGATCGAGGCTGCTCGTCGTGCCATGACCCGTAAAATTAAGCGGGGCGGTAAAATTTGGATCCGTGTTTTCCCAGACAAGCCTATTACAGAAAAACCTCTTGAGGTTCGTATGGGTAAAGGTAAGGGTAACGTGGAATATTGGGTAGCTCAGATTCAGCCAGGCCGTGTGCTGTATGAGATGGAAGGTGTGTCAGAAGAACTGGCACGTGAAGCCTTCGCTCTGGCTGCTGCGAAACTGCCTTTCAAAACTGAGTTTGTTAAACGGACGGTGCTGTGATGAAAGCAAGTGAGCTGAAAGAAAAATCAGTAGCTGAGCTGCAATCTCAGCTGGAAGAACTGCGCGGCGAGCAGTTCAAACTGCGTATGCAGAAGGCGACTGGTCAACTGGGTCAGACTCATCTGATCACAGAAGCTCGTCGTGACATCGCTCGCGTTAAGACCGTCCTGGCACAAAAGGCAGGTGAATGAGCATGACTGAGAATACCAAAACAGTCCGTACCCTCAGCGGTCGTGTTGTCAGCAACAAGATGGACAAGTCCGTCACTGTACTGGTAGAGCGTTTTGTTAAGCATCCGATCTATAAAAAGTTCGTGAAGCGTTCTACCAAAGTAATGGCGCACGACGCTAATAACGAGTGCCAAATCGGCGACATCGTTACAGTAAAAGAGTCGCGTCCTTTGTCTAAAAACAAGACATGGGCGCTGGTAAGTATCGACGAGCGCGCCGCCAAGGTCTAAGACCGGGCGCAGTTAGTTAGGAGCGAGATAGCATGATTCAAACTCAAACCATGCTTGACGTTGCCGACAACAGCGGCGCGAAGCGCGTTCAGTGCATCAAAGTACTGGGCGGCTCACATCGTCGCTATGCCGGCATCGGCGATTTAATCAAAGTGTCCGTTAAGGAAGCAATTCCTCGCGGTAAAGTTAAGAAAGGTCAGGTGATGACCGCAGTAGTTGTGCGTACCAAGAAAGGTGTACGCCGTCCAGACGGATCTATCATCCGTTTCGACGTCAACTCTGCCGTACTGTTGAACGCATCTAATGCGCCCATCGGTACTCGTATCTTTGGCCCTGTAACCCGTGAACTGCGCTCTGAGCAATTCATGAAGATCATTTCCCTGGCACCAGAAGTGCTTTAAGGGAGAAGGGGACACGGTATGTTAAAGATTCGCAAAAATGACGAAGTAGTTGTTATTGCTGGTAAAGACAAAGGCAAACGCGGTACTGTTCGCACCGTTGGTAAAGACGGTCGCCTGGTTGTTTCCGGCATTAACATGGTGAAAAAACACCAGAAGCCAAACCCGTACCTTCAGCAGCCGGGCGGCATCGTTGAAAAAGAAGCAGGTATTCATGCTTCCAACGTGGCCATCTGGAATCCTAAGACTGAAAAAGCCGACCGCGTTGGCTTTAAAGTCGAGGGTGACACCAAGGTACGTATCTTCAAATCCACTGGCGATCAAATCGACGCCTGATAGGACTGGGTACTGCTATGTCACGTTTAGAAAAACTGTACAAAGAAGAAGTGGTAGCCAAGCTGAAAGAAGAGTTTGGTTACGACAACATCATGCAGGTGCCAAAAATCACCAAAGTGACCCTGAACATGGGTGTTGGTGAAGCGCTGGGTGATAAAAAATTGCTGGATAGCGCGGTGGCCGATATGGAAGCCATCGCAGGTCAGAAAGCTGTCGTTACAAAAGCACGCAAGTCTGTTGCTGGCTTTAAAGTACGTGAAGGCTGGCCGATCGGCTGTAAAGTAACCCTGCGTCGTGATCGCATGTGGGAATTCATCGACCGTCTGGTTGATATTTCTTTGCCACGTGTACGTGACTTCCGTGGTATTAACCCGAAGTCATTCGACGGCCGCGGTAACTACAGCATGGGTGTGAAGGAACAGATCATCTTCCCGGAAATTGAATACGATAAAGTAGACAAGGTCCGCGGTATGGATATCACCATCACCACCACGGCAGAAACTAACGAAGAAGGCCGCGCTCTGCTGAAAGCGCTGCAGTTCCCGTTCCGCAACTAAGGAGACTGACTCATGGCAAAAATCGGCATGAAGCAGCGTGAACTGAAGCGTGAGAAGCTGGTCGCTAAGTTCGGCGCTAAGCGTGAAGAACTGAAAGCCATCATCAAAAATCCAAACTCTTCTGACGAAGAGCGTTGGAATGCACAGATGGCCCTGCAAAAACTGCCTCGCGATTCTTCCGCGAGCCGTTTGCAGCGTCGTTGTCAGATGACTGGTCGCCCACACGGTGTTTACCGTAAGTTCAAGCTGTCACGCATTAAACTGCGTGAAGAAGGCATGAAGGGCAACGTGCCAGGTCTGAAAAAAGCTAGTTGGTAAGCAATTCCCGGTACGCAGCGTGATGATTCATCGCGCTGTTGTCGCCGGGGCGCTGTACAACCGAGGACTATTTAAATGAGTATGCAAGATACGTTGGCGGATATGTTTACCCGCATTCGTAACGCCCAGCAAGCGGGCCACGCGAATGTGAGCATGCCGTCATCAAAAATCAAGAAATCTGTTGCACAGGTTCTTGAAAATGAAGGTTACATTGGCGGTTTCTCTGTCGACGAAACTGTTAAGCCTACGCTGACCATCGACCTGAAATACTACGAAGGTAAGCCGGTTATCGAGCGCATTGAGCGCGTTAGCCGCCCTGGTTTGCGTCAGTACCGCGGTACTGCCGAGCTGCCAAAAGTAGAAGCCGGTCTGGGTGTGGCGATTGTTTCCACTTCTAAAGGCGTTATGACCGATCGTGCTGCCCGTGCTGCGGGTGTTGGCGGTGAAGTCATTGCGACCGTATTCTAAGGAGTTGTCACAATGTCTCGCGTAGCAAAAGCTCCTGTCTCTATTCCTGCTGGCGTTGAAGTTAAGCTGGCAGAAGACAAGATCAGTGTTAAAGGTAAGCAGGGTCAACTGGACCTAGACGTACATTCTGCCGTGGCGATCAGCCAAGAAGAAAACGTACTGAAGTTTGCTCCAAAGAAAGAAGACAAGCAGTCGATGGCGTTGGCCGGCACTTTCCGTGCATTGGTTAACAACATGGTTAAAGGCGTGTCCGAAGGCTTTGAGAAAAAACTGGTTCTGCAAGGTGTTGGTTACCGTGCCAAAGCATCCGGTAAGACCCTGAATCTGTCATTAGGCTTCTCTCATCCAGTGGATTACGAGCTGCCAGAAGGCGTGACTGCTGAAACACCAAGCCAAACTGAAATCGTTATTAAAGGTATCGATAAGCAGCAGGTTGGTCAGGTAGCAGCCGAAATCCGTGGCTATCGTCCACCAGAGCCATATAAAGGTAAGGGTGTACGTTATGCTGATGAGAATGTGCGTCGTAAAGAAGCCAAGAAAAAGTAAGGTCTAGGCCATGAATGAGAAGAAAAAAGCTCGTTTGCGCCGTGCCCAGAAAACACGGACAGTAATCCGTGACAAGGGCTCGGTTCGTCTGTGCGTTCATCGTACGCCCAGACACATCTATGCTCAGATCATCTCTGCCAATGGCGCTAGTGTCTTGGCGACTGCTTCTACTGTTGAAGCCGATCTGCGTAGCGAAGTTACTGGTAACGTCAGTGCTGCGACCAAAGTGGGTCAGTTGATTGCTGAGCGCGCGAAAGCCGCTGGTATCACCAAAGTAGCGTTCGACCGTTCTGGTTTTAAATACCATGGTCGTGTTAAAGCCCTGGCTGACGCGGCTCGTGAAAGCGGCCTGGAATTCTAAGGGTAAAGATCATGGCAAATAATGAACGTGTAGAACGTAACGAAAGCGAACTGCAGGAAAAACTGGTTCAAGTGAACCGTGTTGCCAAAGTTGTAAAAGGTGGTCGTATCTTCGCCTTTACCGCTTTGACTGTTGTTGGCGATGGCGCTGGTCGTGTCGGTTTTGGTCGTGGTAAGAGCCGTGAGGTTCCAACCGCTATCCAAAAAGCGATGGAACAAGCTAAGCGCAATATGATTAATGTCCAGCTGGACGGTAGCACTTTGCAGTACGCTGTTAAGGCTCGTCATTCTGGCGCTCAAATCTACATGCAGCCAGCATCTGAAGGTACCGGTATTATTGCCGGTGGTGCGATGCGTGCCGTATTGGAGATGGTGGGTGTTAAAAACGTCTTGGCTAAATGCTATGGCTCTACTAACCCGGTAAACGTTGTCCGCGCGACTGTTAAAGGTCTGGCGCAAATGCAATCTCCGGATCAAGTAGCGGCTAAGCGTGGCAAGACGGTCGAAGAGATTCTGGGGTAATTCGTTATGGCTAAGAAAACCGTAAAAGTCACCCAAACTCGTAGCACCATTGGCAAATTGCCAAAGCACCGCGAAACCATGAAAGGTTTGGGTCTGCGTCGTATTGGTCACACTGTTGAACTGGAAGATACACCTTCTGTTCGCGGCATGATCAACCAAGTTCAATACATGGTTAAGGTTGAAGGGGAGTAATATGCGTCTCAACGAATTGAGCCCAGCTCCTGGTTCTAAACCTGCTGCTAAGCGTGTTGGCCGTGGTATCGGTTCTGGTCTGGGTAAGACTGGTGGTCGTGGTCACAAAGGTCAAAAGTCTCGCTCAGGCGGTAAAGTAGCGCCAGGTTTTGAAGGCGGTCAGATGCCTATTCACCGTCGTCTGCCTAAGTTCGGCTTTAACTCTCGCAAAGCTCCACTGGTGGCCGAAATCCGCCTGAACGAGCTGGTGAAAGTTGAAGGTGACGTGGTGGATCTGGCTGCTCTTAAAGCGGCTGACATCATCGGTGAAAAAATCATCGAAGGTCGTGTGATCCTGTCCGGCGAAATCAACAAGGCTGTGACCGTAAAAGGTCTGAAAGTCACTAAAGGCGCTAAAGCTGCCATTGAAGCAGCGGGTGGAAAGGTCGAAGACTAATGGCTAGGCAAGGCTCACTACCGCAAGGGATGCAATCCGGGCTCGGAGAACTCTGGGCTCGTATTCGCTTTGTATTCCTGGCGATTGTTGTATATCGAATCGGTACTCACATTCCGGTACCCGGCATTAACCCAGAATCACTGGCGCGGCTGTTCGAGCAGAACCAAGGCACCATCCTGGAAATGTTCAACATGTTCTCCGGTGGTGCACTGGAGCGCATGAGTATCTTGGCATTGGGTATCATGCCGTACATTTCGGCATCGATTATCATGCAATTGCTGACGGCAGTGAGCCCGCAGCTCGAGCAGCTCAAGAAAGAAGGTGAAGCCGGTCGTCGCAAGATTACCCAGTACACGCGCTACGGCACGGTACTGTTGGCTACCATCCAGGCCTTCGGTGTATCCGCTGGCTTGGCAGGGCAGGGCGTTACCTTCTCTTCTGGCATCGATTTTTATATCGCCGCCATCCCGTCCTTTGTGGCCGGTGCGGTGTTTATGATGTGGCTAGGTGAGCAAGTAACCGAGCGTGGCATCGGTAATGGTATTTCCATTCTGATCTTCGCCGGTATTGTTGCTGGCTTACCAGGCGCGATTGGCCAGGCGTTTGAGTCTGCCCGTCAGGGTGATCTGCATATTCTGTTGTTGCTGGTGATTGCTGCCTTAGCAGTGCTGGTGATTGGCTTTGTGGTGTTTGTTGAGCGCGGTCAGCGTCGCATCACCATTAACTACGCCAAGCGTCAGCAAGGTCGCCAAATGATGGCCGCGCAAAGCAGTCATTTGCCGCTGAAGCTGAATATGGCCGGCGTGATTCCTGCGATCTTCGCATCCTCGCTGCTGTTGTTCCCGGCCTCTTTGGGCCAGTGGTTCGGCAAAGGTGAAGGCATGGAATGGTTGCAAGACATCAGTATGGCGTTGGCACCGAACTCGCCGCTGTACATCGTGCTGTTTGCTGCTGGCATTATCTTCTTCTGCTATTTCTACACGGCGTTGATGTTTAACCCGCGTGACGTAGCCGAAAACCTGAAAAAGTCTGGCGCTTTCATTCCGGGGATTCGTCCGGGTATCCAGACCGCTAAGTACATCGATGGTGTGCTCGGTCGTCTGACCCTGTTTGGTTCGATCTACATTGCTGCTGTCTGTTTGCTGCCGCAATTTATGATTGTCGCTGCGGATGTGCCTTTCTATTTTGGCGGCACGTCGTTGTTGATCGTAGTGGTGGTGGTGATGGACTTTATGTCCCAGGTGCAATCTCACCTGATGTCACACCAGTACGAGTCAGTGATGAAAAAGTCGAACCTGAAGAATTTTGGCTCAGCTCGCTGAGCCAGATTTAGGAGAACGTCATGAAAGTACGTGCATCTGTTAAAAAAATCTGCCGTAACTGCAAAGTTATTCGTCGTAACGGCAGTGTGCGAGTGATCTGTACAGATCCTAAGCACAAGCAACGTCAGGGTTAATTTCCTGACAAGGTCGGGTGTAATGCTAATGGCGGCTTGATTTTTGATCATGCCGCCATTAGTATCTTGCGCCCTTTCATCAAGTAAAGTGTATTGGAGTTAGACATGGCCCGTATTGCCGGTGTCAACATTCCTGACAACAAGCATGCAGTTATTTCTCTGACCTATGTCTATGGCATTGGTAAGACAACTGCGAAAGAGATCTGTGCTGCGACCAGCATCGCTGAAGACACCAAGATCGGTGAGTTGAGCGAGGAGCAGTTGGATCAGATCCGTAATGAAGTAGGCAAGTTCACTGTTGAGGGTGACTTACGCCGCGAAGTACAAATGAACATCAAGCGTTTGATGGACATGGGTTGCTTCCGTGGTATTCGTCACCGTCGTAGCCTGCCTCTTCGCGGTCAGCGTACTAAAACGAATGCTCGTACCCGTAAGGGTCCGCGTAAGCCGATCCGTAAGTAATTCTTACGGTCGGACTTTTAGTGTAGCTGCATTCAGCTTGTTGCAGTGTTGATATTAAAAGCAGGATTTATCAAATGGCTAAGCCACAAAGATCAACCAAAAAGAAGGTTAAAAAGCAGGTCGTAGATGGGATTGCCCATATTCACGCCTCTTTTAACAACACCATCGTGACCATCACCGACCGCCAAGGCAATGCATTGTCTTGGGCAACTGCCGGTGGCTCTGGTTTCCGTGGTTCTCGTAAGAGCACTCCTTTTGCAGCGCAGGTTGCTGCAGAACGCGCCGGTGAGGCAGCGAAAGAGTACGGCCTGAAAAACCTGGACGTAGAAGTTAAAGGTCCTGGTCCTGGTCGTGAATCTGCCGTTCGTGCCCTGAACGCCTGTGGTTATAAGATCAGCAACATCACTGATGTTACGCCGATCCCACATAACGGCTGTCGTCCACCTAAGAAACGTCGCGTATAAGGAGGCAGATTAATGGCACGTTATATTGGTCCAAAATGTAAGCTGTCTCGTCGTGAAGGAACCGACCTGTTCCTGAAGAGCGGCATTCGAGCACTGGATTCCAAGTGTAAAGCAGAAACAAAACCAGGTGTTCATGGCGCTGGCCGTGGCCGTCTGTCTGACTACGGCCTGCAGCTGCGTGAAAAGCAGAAGGTTCGTCGTCTGTATGGCATCCTGGAAAAGCAATTCCGTGGCTACTACAAAGAAGCGGCGCGTCGTAAAGGTGCGACCGGTGAGGTACTGCTGCAATTGCTGGAATCTCGTCTGGATAATGTGGTGTACCGCATGGGCTTCGGCTCAACGCGTGCGGAAGCACGTCAGCTGGTGTCTCACAAAGCCATCACTGTCAACGGTAAGACGGTTAATGTTGCGTCTTACACTGTTAAAAGTGGTGATGTGGTTGCGATTCGCGAAAAATCTAAGTCTCAGGACCGTATCAAAACGGCACTGGAACTGGCCGGTCAGCGTCCTGACTGTGGCTGGGTTGACGTGAATGCCAGCAAGATGGAAGGAACGTTTAAAGCCGTTCCTGAGCGCGCTGATCTCCCTGCTGAGATCAACGAAAACCTGATCGTCGAACTTTACTCTAAGTAATAGAGGAATTTAAGGGGCAGCTATGCAGCGTGCAGTGAATGAATTTCTGACACCTCGTCATATTCAGGTAGATGAAGTAAGCACTACCCACGCCAAAGTGACTCTGGAGCCACTGGAGCGTGGTTTCGGACACACATTGGGCAGTGCATTGCGTCGTATTTTGTTGTCGTCCATGCCGGGCGCAGCCATCGTTGAATGCGAAATCGACGGCGTTTTGCACGAGTACAGCACCATTGAGGGCGTGCAGGAAGATGTAATTGAAATCCTGCTGAACCTGAAGGGTGTGGCGGTCAAGTTGCATGAACGCGACGAGGCAACCCTGAGTCTGAACAAGGTGGGTCCTGGCGCGGTCACAGCTGCCGATATTCAACTGGATCATGGTGTTGAAGTCGCTAACCCGGATCACGTCATTGCTCACCTGAGTGAAGGCACAGATCTGAAAATGACTTTGAAAGTCGCTTCTGGTCGCGGTTATGAGACGGTTGAGTCTCGTAACCAAAACGATGAAGAGACCAAAGCCATTGGCAAACTTCAATTGGATGCCACTTACAGCCCGGTTAAGCGTGTTTCTTACAGCGTAGATTCTGCGCGTGTTGAGCAACGCACTGACCTGGACAAGTTGGTCATCGACTTGGAGACCAACGGTACTCTGGATCCAGAAGAAGCTATTCGTCGGTCTGCAACCATCTTGCAGCAGCAGTTGGCCGTATTCGTGAACCTGGAAAACGAAGAAGTTGTTGAGCAGGCGCGTGAAGAAGAGGAAATTGATCCGATTCTGTTGCGTCCAGTTGACGACCTTGAGTTGACCGTGCGTTCGGCTAACTGTCTGAAAGCAGAAAACATCTACTACATCGGTGACCTGATTCAGCGCACCGAAGTTGAACTGTTGAAGACACCTAATCTGGGTAAGAAGTCTCTGACTGAAATTAAAGACGTTCTTGCTTCCCGTGGCTTGTCGTTGGGTATGCACTTAGAGAACTGGCCACCAGCCAGTCTGCGTAACGACGACAAAGTGCTGGCGTAAGCAGCGTTCAGTTAGTAAGGAATTAAACCATGCGTCATCGTAAAAGTGGTCGCCACTTCAATCGTACCAGCGCTCACCGTCAAGCCATGTTTAAAAACATGGCCGTGAGCCTGTTCGAGCATGAAATCATTAAGACGACTCTGCCAAAAGCAAAAGAGTTGCGTCGCGTCGCTGAGCCACTGATCACTCTGGCAAAAGAGGATTCAGTTGCGAACCGTCGTTTGGCGTTTGCTCGTACTCGCAGCAAAGCAGCAGTTGGTAAATTGTTCACCGATTTGGGTCCTCGCTACCAGGAGCGTCCGGGTGGTTATATCCGTATCCTGAAGTGCGGCTTCCGTGCTGGTGATAACGCGCCTATGGCTTATGTCGAGCTGGTTGACCGCCCTGTGGCAGTTGAAGAAGCCGACGTCGTTGAGACCGAAGGTGCGGCAGACGAGTAACACCGGCTGCTAAATAAAGAACCGCTGCTTGTCAGCGGTTTTTTTATGCCTGTTATTTATGCCATGACAACGCGTCAGCCATGGGCTTATGTCGAGGTGTTTGACCGATCTGTGGCGGTTGAATAAGTCGACAGCTTACCGTATTTGCTGGCGAACGACGCTGTTGCTAGGCAAAAAAAAGCCCCTACGGGAGGGGCTTAAAACGGGTCTATCAGAAGAGAAAATGGCTCATCCTTAAGCAACGATCATGAACATGGTCTCTCGCTGTCCGCTGACTAACGCAGTTACCATGTGTTGAATATTAGCCCGTGTCCACGTCAGTCAGGGCAAAGGGTCGTCAAGAAGTGCCAACCCTATATGACCCTAATATTACAGCCATACTAGGCTCAGTGTGGGCCAGAAGGTAATTACCAATACCGTTGCCAGCAAAATAAAGAAAAACGGCAATGTGGCGCGATACAGGGTCATTACCGGCTCATTAAAACGAAAGCTAGCAATAAACAGATTCATGCCCACGGGTGGGGTAAAGTAGCCTAATTGCATATTGGCAAGGAACAAGATGCCCAGGTGCACCGGGTGAATACCGTACTCCATAGCAATCGGCAAAATGATGGGAATCATAATGACGATGGCGGAGAAGATATCCAGCATCATGCCCAGTACCAGCAAAAACAGGGTTAATAGCAACAAGAAGGTGATCGGGTCACTGATGTGCTGCTGAATAAAGGCAAACACTTGCTGGGGAATGCCCGCATCAATCATGTAGTTGGTGGATGCTAGGGATACCGCCAGAATCAATAAAATGGCACCGACCAGCTTCATCGAGTCGCGCATCACCACGGGCAGATGCTTCAGACTGATCTCGCGGCGAATCACCACAGTCACAATCAGCACATACAAGGCAGTGATGGCGGCGGCCTCAGAGACGGCGAAGAAGCCGCCATAAATGCCACCCAGCACGATGATCGGCAGCGGAATTTCCCAGCCACAGTCTTTGATGGCCGCCCAGGCTTCACGGCCATTAAACGGGGCATCATTGGCAGGCAGATGGCGTGACTGCCAGCCGCTGTACAGTGCCAATGCCAGCAGCATCAGGCCGCCAGGCAGCAAGCCTGCAAGAAATAAATCATCAATGCTCACCGGAGTGCCCAGCGACATCTGTTGAGCCACCACGCCGTATAAAATCAACGGCAATGAAGGGGCAAACAACAGACCCAAGCTGCCGGAGGACGTCACTAAGCCGAGATTAAACTGGCGCGGATAGCCCGCCTTTTGCAGTGCCGGTACCAACAAGGCTCCCAGCGCGACGATGGTCACTCCCGAAGCGCCAGTAAACGCGGTAAACAAAGCGCAGACGGCGAGAGCGACAATGGCCAGCCCGCCCGGCAGCCAGCCCAGTAGGGCGTCGGTAATGCGCACGAGACGTTGTGGCGCTTTGCTCTCACCTAATAAATAGCCAGCCAGGGTGAACAGTGGAATGGCAATCAATACCGGCATTTCGGCGACGCGGTAAATCTCCACCGCCATGATCATCAGATCAACATCGGTCTGATAAAACCCCCACAAAGCGCTGGCGCCGATGACGGCAAACAGCGGTGCGCCCGCTAGCGCCAGCAATAACAACAATAAGGGTACGAGTAGGCTCATGCCGTTTCCTCCGCATGGCGCAAAGATTGGCCAGCCTGCACCAGGAAGCGCAGCGCCATGACGGCAAAGCTGAATGGAATTACCAGCTGCATTGGCCAGGCCGGCAAACGAGCAAACGCCTGATCGCCATATTCGTAAGCGAGCTGAACGTACTCTTGGCTGTGCCAGGCGATGATGGCACACACGGCTGCGGCAAATAACGACGTGACAACGCGGCTAAGGCGTTGGAGCCAGGCGGCACCGAGTCGATTGATGAGATCAATGGCAATGTGTTCGCGGGTGCGGGTGGCTAACAAGGCACCGAGTAAGCCAAGCCACAGCACCATCACACGCAGCAGAGGGGGAATCCAACCAATGCCACCGCCAAACAGCGTGCGAGCGAAAATATCAATGCCCGCCAGCAGCACCATGGCCAGCAATAAAGTAATCAGCACCGCATCTTCGATACGGTGCAGCCAACGAATCAGTGTGCTCATTAGGGAGTGGCGGCTGTTTGCTGACGTACTTGCTGCAACAGGTGCTGCAGTTGCTGGTATTCGTCAACTGGATACACGGCTTGGTCGGCGAGTTCGTTGATCGTACGCTTGGCCAGCTGATACCAAGCCTGCTTATCCTCCGCTGACAGTTCAACAAATTGCATGCCATTCTGAGCCAGTGCCGCCCGCGCTTTGGCTTCGTTTTGCTCATTTTGCTGATCCATATTGGCAAACGCCTGGGCCATCACGCTACGAACAACGGCTTGGTCATCCGCGTTGATTTTGTTGAAGGCTTTAGCATCGACGACCAAGGTTCCCATCAGGAAAGTCAGTGGAAAGTCGGTGACGTGGGTCAGTTTGGTATGCCACTGTAAGGCAATCGCGGAAGTCATGTTGGCGGCGATGGTGTCCACTAAACCTGTTTGCAAACTGGTATAAACGTCCGATACCGGCAGGGCTATGGGTTGCACATCGCCGTTTTCAAAGGTGGTTTTACTGATGATGTCGCCTTCTGGCACCCACACTTTTTGTTGGCGCACATCGTCTGAGGTATGCAGCGGCTGGTCCGACATCAAGTAGGCGAAGCCACCTTCTGACAGACCCAAGAGCACAAAGCCCTTTTTCTCCAGCGCTTTGGTAATGATGGGGTCGAATTCCTCACGCACCGCGCGCACTTCTTCTAAGTTACGGAAAGTGAACGGCAGGCTGTAGAGCTGGGTTTCTTTGGCGATGCTGGCCAGTGCGCCAGCCGCAATGGCACCGCCTTGTAGCTGGCGAATACGGATTTTGCGCAACACGCTTTTGTCACTGCCTTGCACGCCACCCGGGAAGTATTTGATTTTTACTCGCCCTTCCGTTTGCTGCTTGATCTCCTTAGCGGCAGCGCGCATTTCTTTCATCCAGCTGGTGCCATCCGGCGCCAGCGTGGCAATCTTCAGTGTGGTCGCCTGGGCGCTTAGTGGCAGGGCAAGCAAGACGGACATTAGAGCAATGAGTCGAATCATGGAAGTCACTCGAAATAGTCGGCCGAGGAGGCGAGCAGTTGCTCTGCCTGACGCTGGGCCAGTCGGTTAATCAGGGTAAGTCCCTCTGCTTTGGGATCGGCCGCTGTTACTTCCCTGAGCAGCCGGTCATGAAGGTCCTGTTTGAACATCAAACGGGCGTATTGTTTCGCGTACAGCACTTTCGCCATCAAATGGCGCCCCTCCGTTAGCTGTAGGGCTTGTTCGAAGTGTTGACGGCCAACCTCGGGCTTACCCCCCAGCGTCGGCGGCAGCTGGGTTTGCAACACGCCCAAATAGACTTGCACGGTGGCGTTGTCGTAGGCCGGGTCGTAGTCGGCCACCCAATGCATCAGCGCTTTAACCTTGCTGATCTGGGCGATGGCATTCCAATCATCGCTATTGGCTTGAATCCAGCCTGCCCAAGCGGCGGCAAAGGCATACCAGACATCTAGGTCGTCTTCGTCGTAGTCATCACGCAGCGCTACTTGCAGGTCATCCAATGGGCCATCCACCAATTCGCAGGCGTCGCTGTCGTATTCACACAAAGCACGGCGCGCATAGTTCATGGCTTTGTCGGCCATCAGTTTTGCTTGCTCGGGGTCGCGTGAAAAAACACCGGCGTAGGCACCGTATAAGCGCGCGCCGGCGAGCAAGTAGTCTTCGTCATCCGGATAAGTCAGGATGAGTGCATCCAACAGCAGTAAGTATGCTGGGGCGCCAGCAGCCACCACCTCTGGGCTGTCCTGGTTCATCATCGAACGGGACAAATTATTAGGCAGGTGTCCAACAGAGCAGGCGGTTAGCAGGCTGACTGCAATTAGGCTGAGGAATGCTTTCATAATGGATGCTCAGTCACAAAGAGCGCGGATTGTACACCGTTTGACTTTGCCGTTTCATTAACGCCGGTGGTCATCAAGGGTGACTCAAACGCCCAGCCATGTTCGTGACTGGGCGCAGGCAGCCTAGATCGCGGCGATGGCGCTATAGGCTGGTGAGTAGAACAGCCTGTTCGGGCGCTTGTATCGCATAGTCCACGCCCAGACTCACCAATATGTCGCGGCTGGTTTGATTGGCGCTGTACTCAGCCAGCGTGCGTTTTGCCATAAAGCGAGCGATGTCCTGCATGGATTTCACCAAGGCATAATCGGCAGCGCTGCTGCTCAGTTGGTCGATAAAACGATAATCCAAACGCACGTAGTCCACCGGCAATTGCTTAAGGGCGACAAAAGCCGATTGCCCTGTGCCAAAGTCGCCCAAGCCAAAGCGATAGCCGAGCTTGCGCAGTTGGTGCATTTGCTCTGCGGCCTCGGCAAGGTCATCCAGCCGGTCGGTATCGCTGAGTTCAAAGCACAGTTGCTGTACCGGCAGCATATCATCGCAGGCTTGTCGCAATAGGCTGTAGGTATTGCTGTGCAGCAGTAGCTCCCCCGAGCAGGGAACAACCAAACGAATGGCGTCTGACCGGTTGCTATCCAACCAAGCCAACACTTGTTGCAATTGCCACTGCTCCAGTGCCAGCGGACACCGGTTGGCATAGTCACTGTGCAAAGACTCGGCGGGTGGATGCTGCAGGCCATGGCTGTTGCTTAGGCCCGTTAGCAGCATAAAGTGATGGATATCGTCACCATGCTCTTGTAGACGCTCAACCGGTAGGGCCAACAGACTTCGTCGTTGCGGTTCGGCATGCATAACTTGCTGGTACCACTTGTGCAAAGGATCATGCTGCGGATGGTCTTGCCCAGCCTGATACCAGACCAGTGCGGCCCCGCCTTTCTCTTTGGCGCTACTGCACGCATTTTGCGCTTGCTCCAGCAGTTCGGCGGCGTCCTCCTGCTCGCTCAGCATGGTTGCGCCTAAGCTGACTTGCACGTGAAAGCTTTGCTCAGCTACGCGCATGTCGAGTTGCTGTAATCGCTGCTGTAGCTGTTGCAGCTGTTGCGGCACGTCGACATCGTCACCCGGCGCTTGCAGCAAGGCAAACTCATTGCTGCCGCTTCGAGCGATAAGGGCGTCAGGGTAGCGATCTTCAAGTGTGGTCGCCAGCGCTTGCAAGCAGATATCGCCCCCGGTCAGACCATATCGGCGGTTGATATCGCGAAAACCGTCGACATCCAGCAAGCACAGCAATAAGGGCTGTGAAGTACGTACCGCCTGCTCGAAGCGGGTCTCTAGGACTCGCACAAAATGCGCGCGGTTGATCAGACCGGTTAAGTCGTCTTGATTGGCTTGGTCTGAAAGCTCTCGATAGATTTGTTCGACCAGCTTGTCAATGCTTTGGTCAACGGCACTTTCTTGCTTCTCATACAGGCGTTTGACCTGACCGTTATCAAAGGCACGCGCCAGCTCTGCTAAGGTGAAGTCGATCACCTTCATGCCACTGTGATTGACGCAGGCGAACTTAGAAGCGTCGCTGGCTACCCAGGCAAGCGAGATCGCTTGATCGGATTCCGTTAGCAGTAGCCAATCGCCCACTTGCAAGTTACGTGCTTTGCGTAACCCGCGTCCAGCTGGGGCTGGCTCGTCTTCACTGACGACAAAGTCGGGCAGATCGACGGCAGAGCGCATTTGCCCTTGGGCCAGATGCTCCTCTGCTGCTTGTAGGATTTCATGCTGCCACTGCTGATGGTGCGGCTGTGGGCCGTTCATCTGATCGAGTTCATAGCGTGCTAAATCCATCATCGGACGGAAGCGCTCTAGCAGCTCTTGGCGGCCGGCATTTTGGCGACTGAACAACACTAACACCTGACGATACAGTTTGACGGCGCCCTGAAAGCGCTTACTGTCTTGGCCTTCGCGCAACAACAGCAAGCTCAGCAATGATTGCCAGCCTTGCTGTAACCACTCCACTACGCAGTGGGGCAAGGTACGACCCGCCATGTCCTTACCCAGCAGTTGCTCGATATGACGGCGTGATTGCTGCAACTTATGCTCGCCTTCGGCCGCTTGCGCCACACGCTCGGTGTTTTGTTTCGCTTTGCGCTCTGCTTGGCTGACCAGCTCTTCCAGCTGCTCCAGTAGGCGCTCAAATGCGTGTGCGTCGTGGACATCTTGAGTTTTCAGCTCGGCGACCAGTGCTTCGATGCGCTGCCCAAGCTGTTGCTGGCCGCTGGTTGTCAGCTGCCCCAGCCGTGCGAGCTGGTTGAGCACTTGGCGTCCCGGATGCTGGGGGTTAAAGAGCAAGCTGGCATCGTCCAGCATTAAGCGTAGAACTGGCCAGCCGACGGCTTCAATATGCGGTTTAACGAAGTCAGCAATTTGGCCAGATTGCAGTAATTGTTGGGTAACGCTTTGCAGAGTATCGATGGCATCACGCGAGCCTGCCGATAGCGCCGTTTGCTGTTGCGCCAGTTGCTGCTCGACCTGTGCCAAGATGTTGCCGCTGCCGAGCCGGCTTTGCTGGGCTACTTGATGCAACGCGGCCTCGACGGCTTGCGGGGCCGCCACTGGTTGCTGTGTTGTAGCTGGCTCCATGGTAGGCGTGGCGTGGTTTTGATGCTGTTGGCGCAA
Source organism: Bacterioplanes sanyensis (assembly GCF_014652515.1). Lineage (GTDB taxonomy): Bacteria > Pseudomonadota > Gammaproteobacteria > Pseudomonadales > Oceanobacteraceae > Bacterioplanes > Bacterioplanes sanyensis. Next base: position 53,446 of record NZ_BMYY01000009.1, read on the forward strand.
TTGCAGCAAAGATTGAATATTGGCGTAAGCTTGGCGCGCCTGCAGCTGATGTTGCTGGAAACTGTGTAAGTGCTGCGACCCTTGGTTGGGTGCTTGCTCAGGCGAGTGGGGCGTTGCGTTTGCCGCTTCCGCAGTACGATCAGCATTAGCGGGGCGGCGCTGCTCCGCTTGGCTAACGGCAACCTCCGCTGGACGTGGCTTGCGGTAGTGAAACGTCATGGGGATGTGAATGTCTCGACACAGTTGCTCGTACGTATGCTGCATCAGTTGCGCTGCCAGTTGTTCGAACAGCTCGAACGCCAAGGTGCGCGCCGCAGCCGGCAGTCGCAATGCCTCAAGCGCATCGACAAAGGCTTCGGTCAGAGTGTTGGCACCGATCGGATTAAAACAATCGTCAACACTGCTAGCGGTGGATAACGCATCGAGGATTTGGCGGACCTGAAAGTTTTGCTGGCTCAGACGCGACTGCAGGTGAGAAGCAGTGACTTTGGCCAATAACCAGTCTTCAAACTCGGTTTGCTGCACCAGCGACAGTTGCCAGTCGCCATCCTGAGAATCGTTATGGCCGGCACGTATTAACCTAGGTTTGCCATCTAACCAGCGCTGCAGTTGCTGCTGTAGGCGCTGTTTAAACTGATCACAAAAGGTGCTGGCTCGTTGTTTAACGTATTTCTCCAAACGCAGCCAATCTTGCTGCTCTACGGTAGAGCGGGCGACATTGGCCTGCTCAAATAGCGCCTCTAGGTAATCTGGTAGCCAGCGTTTTACCAGCCGGTCGGCGAACTCGGTAGCGTCACGACTAACGCGTTGGCGATGTTGTTGGCGCTGCTCTGGGGTTAAGCCGCCACTGGCACGGTGTTGTTGATTGGACTCTTGCAGTTGCAGAAATACCCGATCATCTGGGTTTTGAACTTTGAGCCCAACCTCTTTGCCTCGTTGAAAAACCCACTCAACATCCAGCTGAACTGTGCCATCTTCCAACTGTAAAGCCAGCGTATGCAAACTACCTAACGGGGGCTGCAGACTGTGAGGCCAAGAAAGCCTCATACCAGAGTGGGAGTAATCCAAGACTGTGCAATCATACTGGTGGCCGTCCGCGGCATGCAGGCAGGCACTAAACTGGCTGTTAAAACGTGGATGGTGTCTTAGCTCTGCCGCCATGAGGGGAGGTCTCCGCAAATTCACAAGTGCCCGTTAAGGTGCTATCCCAGTATAGGTCGGGAGGCCTTAAGCGCTTCTTGACCGCAAGGTTCGGGCAGATTGTCAGTTGCTGCAAGTATCCACCTACAAGCGAGCGACAGCAGTTGACGGTTGATTGCGCTGTCGCCACTTCAGCCTTGCTCTAACACCCAAACAAGATTACTGTATTCTGAATTAGTTATATTTAAAGGGGGACTCTATGGCACAAACAAAAGAAGACCTGCTAGCTGCTGCACAGCCATCGGTAAATGCCATCAGTGCTGACGAGGCAGAGCAGTTGCTAAGCCAACAGCCGGTGGTGCTGGATGTGCGTGAGCCGGCGGAGTACGACATGGGGCACTTACCTGGGGCTGTAAATGTCCCTCGCGGTTTGCTTGAGTTTATGGTCGGCCAGCATCCGGCTTTGTCCGATCCTCAAGCGACGCTGCTGCTGTACTGCAAAAATGGCGGTCGCAGCACGCTGGCGGCTCATACGCTAAAGCAAATGGGGTTTGACCAGGTTCGCATGTTGAGTGGTGGCTTTGATGGTTGGGCTGGTGACGTTCATCGCGTTGAAGTGGACGCCAATATTTATCAGTGAGCACAGTTATGAGCATTCGGACGATTACTTATTTAATGGGGCTGATGTTGGCAGTTTTCAGTCTCCAACTTATTGCTGCTGAGCAGGAGCTGCAGCAGGCGAGACAACTCACCCAACAGTTTGGCAAAACCTTAAAGCAAACCCTGAAAGCCAGTTTACAGAGCGATGGCCCCGTTGCGGCCATTGAAGTCTGCAATACCGAGGCGCCTGGTATTGCCTCGCAACTGAGCAATGACGGTTGGCAAGTTGGGCGTGTTTCTGACCGCTACCGCAATCCTGACAATGCACCGGATGAGTGGGAGCAGCAGACACTGGCTTACTTCGAGGAGCAGCTGGCCGCTGGCAAAGATCCGGCTACGCTTGAGCGAAGCCACCAGCAAGATGGTGAGTTTCGCTATATGAAAGCGATTCCGACAGGACCTGTCTGTTTAGCTTGCCATGGTGAGAAACTCAGTGAGCCGGTGCAAACAGCGATACAGCGCTTGTACCCCGATGACTTGGCAACGGGTTTTAATGTTGGCCAGCTTCGCGGCGCTTTTTCATTGACTAAAACACTTAATCCGCCGCAGTAATCTCTCGCCGAGAGGTAGTGTGCGCAAGGAGGTTGCATGGAACACAGTATCGACCTGCACTGGCAACGCCAGGGCGAGTTTTCCCATCAGGGGTTTGAGCGCCGCCACGAGTTGCAGTTTCAGCCCCAAGTGAGTCTACCAGCCGGTGGCGCAGGTAATGACTTTGGTGCTGACCCAGAGCAAATGCTGGCAGCGGCCATGGCCAGCTGCCATATGCAAACCTTTTTGGCACTGGCTGCGAAGAAGCGCTTGCAAGTAGAGCGCTATCAGGATCACGCTGTGGCAACACTGGCTCAACGTGACGATGGCAAGTTCTATGTCGATCGCATTCGTTTGACGCCTCAGGTGCAGTTTGGTGGTGATACCCAGCCCGATGCGGATGCCATTCGTGCTATGCACGATAAAGCCCATCAGCACTGCTTTATTGCCAACAGCGTGAGCTGTGAAGTCGAGATCGCACTCACTTGATCCCAGTCGACCGGCTGCACGATCGAGTACGCTATGATTAGCCCCAGTGAACTGGGGCCTTCTTTTGCATGATCATCAATCTTTCTAAAGTCGTTGGTTTGTCTGGCGTTGACGACAGTGAAAACCCGCGCGCCAGACGCCTTGGGCGCATGGTCGAATGGCCAATGATACTCATCGCCTTTTGGATCGTATTTGAATGGTATTTAGAGGCGCGGGCTGAGCAACCTTTGCCCTACACCCAGTTTACCGACTGGCTACTGTGGGGGTTTTTCTTACTAGAAACTCTCATCCTCACTTGGGCCGTCGATGATAAAGCCCGCTACCTACGCAACAACTGGAGTAATCTGGTGATTATTATCGCGGGTATGCCGTTATTGTGGCAGGCCTATCCGCATGCTGGCGGTCTGCGGGCGCTGCGTTTGTTGGCCATGTTCACCATGCTGATGAACATGTCTGGTACCTTTCAAAAAATCATGGGCCGCAATCACTTAGGGCCGACGCTGATGGTGAGTTTTATCATCATTGTGATCGCTGGCACCTTAATGGCGGTGATTGATCCCAATGTTAAAACACCACTGGACGGTATTTGGTGGGCGTGGGTCACGGTCACCACTGTGGGCTATGGCGATATTGTCCCTGCGAGTACCGCTGGGCGGTTATTTGGCTCGGTGCTGATCTTGATGGGTATTGGCCTGTTCGCCATGCTAACTGCCAGTTTCTCAGCTTTTTTTATGCAGCAAGAGGAAGAGGACTGGCGCGCCGAAGAAAGAGCAGAAGAGCACGACCAAACTCAACAGCTGCGAGAGCTAGAGCAACGTATGCAGCGACTGGAAAAGAAAATAGACAGGTTGTTAGATAAAGATTAACAACCGGTCTGTATCCACAGGCATTAAAGTTGGTCAGCTTTGCTGGCGCACTGGATACACAGCTCAGCATACGGCACGGCTTGCAAGCGGCGCTCATCGATGTTTTCGCCGCAGTGCTCACACACGCCATACTGGCCAGCATCGATGCGCCGTAGCGCTTTATCTATCAAGGTAATTTCATGCCGAGCTTCTAGGCTAATGGCCGATAAGACTTCGTCATTTTCACGCTCTACCGCTTGTTCGGCAAAGTCCGATGACAGTGGTTCATCTCGGTGGCTGGCATCGCGCTCGGTTTTATCGGCGCGCACGGCTAATTGTTGCCGACGCTCAAGTAGCTGCTGACGAATGGCCTCATTACTCATAGTGTTTATCCCTTTGGCCAGAAAATGGAGCACAGCCAGCGAGCCGGGCTGTGCTACCCATGAGCATAGACAATCCTGTCCGCGCATCAGTTGATGCATATCAGTGACTGGATCAGGGCAGCAGCTCAAGCGCCAACGCGACGAAATCCTGCGAGGTGACAATACCTAACAAGTGTTCGTCATCGTCCGTCACCAGCAGGCAACCACGTTTTTTAAAACTGCGTAGCTTTTCTCCGGCCTCTCGCAAAGGAGTATCCGGCTGCACGCGATTTATTTCTGTGCTCATGCAGTCACCGATGCGGGTTTTGGCGAGATACATGCCCAGATTGTGGGCACCGAACTTATCTGTGATGCGGAATGCCTCTGCCAGAAACTCCCGTTGGGTGACTACGCCACACAGTCTGTTGTCAGGGTCGATGACAGGAATATGCCGAACCTGACGTTCAGCCATGAGCTTTTCCGCATCTTGTAAGTTGCTATCAGGTGTTAGGGTGATGGGATCAGGGGTCATGATATCGCTGACCAGTTTCATGCAATGCTCTCCAGCAATGATTGGGCTGATGATTCTGTGGCCGCTTATGTCCGTCGGTCGTTGGCCCAGATACGGCTGTAATGCCATCTTGTAAGTAAAGCAGGAAAATGCTGGGCTGCTATGGTTGTGTATCATTAACACCGCAGCTGGCGTGGGGAGTGATCAAGTCCATGAGTATTACCAACCATATTCGCAATTATTATGAGCAGCTAGTGGCAGATGAGATTCTGCGGCGTGTCGGTAACCGCTACGACAGTGATTATATGGCCGACGTTGCTTGCGTCGCCCTTAACCGCTTACCCCCTAGATACATTCGTTACGAAGTCGACATGGCTTTTTATATGTCACCGGATGAACTAAAAGACATTCATGAGCGTGTTGATCAAGCCGTTAGTCAGGCGCTCGCTTTTGTTGAGCAGCATAAGCGTGACCAATCAGATAGCTGATGTAGCGTAAAAAAAACGTCAGGCAGTTGCATCGCTTGGCCGGTTTCGCAGACACTTCAGCTGGGATATTGGCCGGATACGGACTATGCACGTTTTACTCGTAGATGATGATCAAGAATTGTGCGCGCTGATGAAGCGCTATTTAGAGCGCGAACTGTTTCAAGTCAGTGTGGTGCACACCGCAGAAGAAGGTCTGCAAGAGAGCTTATCAGGTAAATACCAGGCAGTGGTGCTCGATATCATGCTTCCTGGTGGTAATGGTCTCGATATCCTGCGCCGTATTCGCCAACGCAGTGAGTTACCGGTGTTGATGTTGACTGCTAAGGGCGAAGAAATGGATCGCATTGAAGGCCTAGAAATCGGTGCCGATGATTATTTGCCTAAACCTTGTAACCCGCGTGAAGTATCGGCGCGCTTGCGCTCTGTGCTGCGCCGTGGCCGCCCAGTGGACGTCGTTAGTTCGAAAGTTGAGCTGGATGATCTAACCATTGACTTTGATCAGCACACCGTGTTGCGCAACGGCGAAGAGATTGAGCTGACCGTTACCGAATTTAATATCCTCAACATCTTAGCGCGCGATGCCGGCAAAGTGGTGGAAAAAAACCGCTTGGCTGAACAAAGTATGCAGCGCTCACTAACCTTGTTTGACCGCAGCCTAGACATGCACCTCAGTAACCTGCGCAAAAAGCTCGGCCCGAATAGTCAAGGCAAGCAGCGCATTAAAACAGTTCGCGGTGTTGGGTATCAGTACCAGCCTGAGCAATAGCTTGTGCGTGGTGTTTTTGTTCGCATTTATTTGGCTTTTCTACTGACCAGCCTAGTGGCTGCCGCCGTCACACTGGTGTTGGCGGCTTACTATCGCCACTGGTCGAATGACTCTGTCAATTTGATTGCACCTACCGGCGGTTATATTTCAGCAGCCGAGCTGATTTTGCAGCGTGGAGGAGAGCCGCTGTTGCTAGAGTGGTTGTTGACTTTCGAGCGCCACCCCAGTGTGAATGCCTATGTGTTTGATGATCGTGGCCTCAGTTTGCTACCGCAGGTTCCAAATTCGGTGGTGGAGTATGCATACTCATCTCAAAACTATCAGGCGTTAGTCGACCCGTTAGGGCGTACTGAAATCTTAGTCAAGGCTCCAATTGTGGCCCATAACGGCCGCATCTATTTGCTCGTGGTCGAGTTTATTCACCCGCTGGCGGTGTTTAACTTTCCGGAATACCTCGCTTGGGGGTTTGTTGCTGCCATTCTGCTATTTGCCATTTTGGGAGGGTTGCTTTCTCGGTATTTGACACGGCCTTTGATCGATTTGCAGCGCTACGTTCAAGCACTGGGGCGCGGTAATTTTCATTTGACCTTGCCCTCCAAGTTGATTCGTCGTGGTGATGAAGTCGGTGCCTTAAGTCGCGAGTTTGATGCCATGGCGACTCGCCTCGCACGGGTGTTAGATGATCAAAAACAGTTGATTCGCGATGTTTCCCACGAGCTGCGCTCACCTCTGGCACGCTCTGCTGTAGCCTTGGAGCTGGCGCGACTGGATGCCTGTGAGGAGCAGGAAGACGCGCTCAATCGCATTGAGCAAGAAAACCAGCGTCTGAATGAGCTGATCGGCGATCTGCTAGGCATGGCGCGGCTGGAAGTCGATCAGAATCTGGATCACTGGCAGCGGTTGGACATGAGCGATTTGGTGGATGAAATTGTCAGCGATGCGCGCTTTGAACACCCCGATGGGCAGCTGGCCTGGCAGCCACCGCCCATGGCGCTGACGGTTGAAGCCGATCCGGCGTTAATTCGCGCCGCCGCTGAAAACCTGATTCGCAATGCTTTGTTGCACACCCATGAGGGCACTGCGGTGACAGTCACCGTCGAAGCCATTGACCAGCAAGTGCGTATCTGTGTGCGAGATCGCGGGCCGGGGGTGCCGGAGTCCATTTTACCGGATTTGGTCAGGCCATTTGTGCGTAATGAGGACGCTCGCGAGCGCAGTACCGAACAGTTAGGACGCGGTCACCGCGGTTTTGGTTTGGGGCTGGCCATTGCTCACCGGGTCGCGCTTCATCATGGCGGCGAACTGGTGCTGAGCAACCATCCAGATGGCGGTCTGCAGGCCTGTTTGATGTTGCCTCTGGCTGGCGCTGGTTGAGACCTTTACCTGGCGTTTACCGCACAGGGGTTCGCTGGTTTGAGCCGCGACGATAAACTATCATTCTGAACATAACCTTAACGGGAATTCGATGAATCCCATGGAATGTAACGTGCGCCACTTTTTGTTTTTTAGCTTGATGCTGGCTTCGGCAACGGCGGCAGCAGACACGCCGCACAGTGCTGGCGATGATGCGCGTCTGTTTGATCCGGCTGCACCAGACCCGCGTGGCGGCTTGTCGCTGGAGTGGAACAACGCTCGTCCAGAGCAGCGTCAAGCGCTGGATGACTTTTACCGCTCGTTACAGTCTCATCGTTTGCAGGATCCTGATCTTTATGACGATCGGGTTGAGCGCTTGCACCAGCTGCGCAGCATGTCGAGCGAGCAGCGTACTCGTATGTTTAAGAACTTCGTAAAACAGCAAGCAGAACAATAAGCACCTTTTTTCACCTCTATGTTATGGCAGTTCGGCCATAGACAGATTGCCTCGACTCGCTAGAGTGGCCGACCTGATTATTGGTCGGAGCACTGCATGCAAACCCGAATCACCGAACTCTTCGGCATCGAACACCCCATTGTTCTTCCCGGTATGAGCTGGATTTCCACGCCTGAACTGGTGGCCGCTGTTGCCAATGCTGGCGGCTTGGGCATCTTGGCCAGTGGCCCATTAACGCCTGAGCAAACGCGTCAGGCCATTGCTCGCATTCGTGAGCTAACGGATAAGCCATTTGGCATCGGTGTTACTTTGCTGATGCCTGGGGCCCAAGAGAACGCTGAAATCGCGCTGCAAGAGCAGGTACCGGTGATTAACTTTTCGCTTGGCAAAGGCGATTGGCTGGTAGAGCGAGCGCACGCTTATGGCGGCAAGGTCATCGCTACTGTGGTAAGCGAAAAGCATGCACGCTCGGCACAAGCCATCGGTGCGGATGCATTGATGGTTACGGGTCATGAAGCCGCGGCTCACGGTGGCGATGTGACATCGCTGGTGTTGGTGCCGGCGATTGCCGCCAAGGTATCGATACCTGTCATTGCTACAGGTGGCTTTGCTGATGGTCGTGGTTTACTGGCGGCGCTGTCATTGGGGGCTGAAGGCATTGCCATGGGGTCGCGCTTGGCGACCAGTCAAGAAAGCCCACTGCATGATCAAACCAAAGCGGCAGTGGTGGCTCGCAGTGAGCAAGACACGATTTACTCGCGCAACTTTGACGGCATTCCAGCACGGGTAATGCGCACCCAGCGCTCCATTAAGGAAACGCGACGGCCAATGAACTTTTTTATTGCCAGTTGGCAGGCCATGCGTGCCGCTAAAATGGTGCAGCAGCCGGTGTGGAAAATACTGCTGGGCATGTTGGCGATGGTGGATAAGGTCAAACTGCTGGCCTATTTCGGTGCCAGCGTGCCCAAGCTTAAAGCGGCGACGGAGCAAGGTGATTTGGATTATGGCGTGCAGTTTATCGGTCAGACTCAAGGGCTGATCGAGGACATGCCGACGGTGGCTGATATCCTGCAACGCACGGTGGCGGACGCTGAGGCCATTCACCGCCAACAACAGCAGTTGTTTCGTTAACAACCCAGCACTGTCATAAAAGACAAGACTTTTTGGCAAGATTGTCCTGATATTTCCTACGAGGTGGCGCAAGCGGCTGGCTATGGTCGTAAACGCGCCACCGGTTCGCGGTCTGGTGGTTCCAATAACAATAACCATGGAATCCAGCCTATGAACGCCAAAACGCTCATCATGTTTATCAGCGTGCTGCTGTTTCACTCTACCTTGTGGGCCATGTCGAAAGCGCCTGCAGAGCAAGGTTACACAGCGACGCGCTATCCCATTGTGCTGACCCACGGACTGTACGGTTTTGACAGCTTGCTGGGCATTGATTACTGGTACAAGGTACCGGAAACCCTGCGAGAGGGTGGGGCGGAAGTTTTTGTTACTCAGGTGTCTAACTCAAACTCGCCGCAAATTCGGGGCGAGCAATTGATTCCCCAAATTGAAGAAATCTTGGCCATTACCGGAGCCGATAAAGTCAACCTGATCGGACATAGTCATGGCGGCCCCACAACACGTTACGTGGCGTCTGTGCGCCCAGATTTAGTAGCATCAGTGACTGCCATCGCCGGCGTCAATAAAGGCACCCCCGTTGCCGAAGCGCTGCATAATTGGAGCGAAGGATCAGATGCCTTTGCCGGCCTGATCTCAACCCTTGGCAACAGCCTGGCGAAGGTCATTGATTTGTTGTCGGGTGGTGGGCAACCACAAGACATTTTGGCGTCAATGCAATCCATGACGTTTGCTGAAACAGCGCGCTTTAATCAGCAACATCCGGGGGGCATTCCTCGCACCGAATGCGGTGAAGGCGATTATGAATACAATGGCGTGCGTTATTACTCTTGGAGCGGCGCTAAGCCGCTCACCAATGTGCTCGATCCCTTGGACTTGCTCACGGGTACCACACGTTTGTTCTTTCCCGCGGGAGAGAAAAACGATGGCTTGGTAGGTAGCTGCGCCAGTCGCTTGGGCATGGTGATTCGCGATGATTTTCGGATGAATCACTTGGATGAGGTCAATATGACCTTGGGGCTGCACGATTTAACCGAAACCGACCCGCTGACTGTGTTCCGCACCCACGCTAATCGTTTGCAGCAAGCCGGGTTATAACATGACTGTGCGCCAAGGAATGTGGTTTGTACTGTTGTTAACTTTGGTGACTTGGTCGCTTGTGCAGCTGCGAGGCATTGATGTGCAGCAGTTGCCCGCCACGTCAGCTGGGCCAGCTCAGACCAGTTGGCAGGATGCCGATGCTGTGCAGCAAGCCAATGTAGCACGCCGGCAGTTACATGAGCTCAACACCTTTCGTGGCGCCAGCGTGGACGGCGAGCTGGCGCTGGATGAGCAGCAACGCTTGATCATCAATCGCGATGTGCGTCACTGGTTTGATTCGCACTTATCGGCGCTAGGCGAGCTCAGCTTGGAGGCTATTCACCACCTGATGCTGCAGCAAATTGCAGCACTGCCACAGCCCGGTCAGGGGCAGGCTGAACGGTTGCTGCAACGCTATCTCGATTATCGTGCTGCCCTGGCACAGTTTGATCAGTTGCAGCATCGGCAACTCAACAATTCAGATACCAGCCTAGCGTTGTTGGCCCAGCGCTTGGAGTGGCAGCAGCGCCTGCGTCGCCAATATTTTGCCCCAGCCACGGTGGCTGCCTTTTTTGCTGAAGACGAGGTGCTGGATCGCTATCAGCTCAAGCGCCTGCAGCTGTTAGCAGCGAACGAGCCACCAATGTCCTCGCACCATGAGTTGCCGGCAGAGTTAGCGGCGAAGCGGCAACGCAGTCAGTTGGTGTTGCTGCATCGCCGTCAACAACAGTCTCTGATGCAGGATGGCGTTTCAGATGACGATTTGCATCACTGGCGACAGCAGCAATACGGCGACGATGCTGCATTGCGTTTAAAGCAACTGGATCAGCGCCAACAGCAGTGGCAGCAGCGGCTGCAGAGCTTGGTGCAATATCAACAATCCTTGCAGCGCAGCGGTGTCAGCACTGAGGAGCAAGAGCAACTGTTGCAGCGCTATCAGCAGCAGCACTTTAGCATCACCGAGCAGAAGCGCTTGCCCGCGGCGTTGGCGTTATTAGCGGAGTAAATTGTGTAGCTGTGAGTACAAGGCTGGCGTACTGACCAGCAAATGCTCCCCGCACAGTTGTGGGTTGCCTGCAGGCGGCTCGACATAGTGTCCTGCTTTGGCACCGGCTTCTATGGCGATCAGGCGCGCAGCGGCAAAGTCCCAAGGCTTCACGCTCTCGTAATAACCATCTAAACGGCCACAGGCGACCCAGCAAATATCCAATGCGGCAGAGCCTAGGCGGCGAATGTCGGCGCAGTGACTCAATACCTGCTGTAAACGCACCATCAAGGTTGGAACATCATCCTTGTGATAGGGAAACCCTGTGGCAATGATTGCACGCCGCAGATCATCGGTTGCAGCGCACTGAATGCGCTCGCGGTTTAACCAAGCGCCACGACCGGCTTGTGCGGCAAAGGTTTCTTGCAAAAAGGGGTTATGCACCACCCCTAGTACGGCGTTGCCGTGATGGTACAAAGCAATCGACACCGCCACTTGCGGATGGCCGTGGGCATAATTGACCGTGCCATCAATGGGGTCAATCACCCATAAAAACTCATGCTCCGTGGTCGCACTGGGCGCCAATTCTTCCGACAAAATGGCATGGCTGGGAAAGCTGTTGCTGAGAGCCGCGTGAATCATGCCATCGGCCGCGACATCCGCCTGGGTCACCAGTTCAGTCTGGTGCTTGTAATTGCAGTTCAGATGATGACGCTCGCGGCGAATCAGCTCGCCAGCTTGTTGTGCTAAGGCGATGATCCAGTCGAGGGAGGGTAGAGACATGGTAGTGCTCCGAATAAAACGTCGCGCTATGGTATTGGGCCAGGCCGGTTGCGGCACTGCACCAGATCATATTAAAGAACCTTTGAATCATTCGGCTGAAGGTACTGAGTTAACCGTGGGTAGCGCTCTCTGGGTAACTTAAGAACTGTTGCTCAAAAGTGTGTTTGTCGACTGGGCGGCTGAAAAAGTAGCCCTGGTAGCTATCGCAGCTGAGTTGCTGTAACAGTTGCAGTTGCTCTGTGGTTTCGACACCTTCAGCCACGACTTTCAAGCGCAAGGTATGAGACATCGCCAAGATGGCTCTAACAATGGCTTCGTCATCGGCATCTTGGGTGATGTCCATAATGAAAGCCCGATCAATTTTGAGCTTGCTGATAGGAAACTGCTTTAAGTAACTCAGCGACGAGTAGCCCGTACCAAAGTCGTCCATTGCAAAGCTGATGCCGTGAGCATGAATGCTGGTTAGCCACTCAATGTTTTGCTGCACATTGTCCATCAGCAGGCTTTCGGTAATTTCCAGCTCCAGCTGCTCGGCAGGCAGGCCGGTCTGCTGAAGAATGTCCCTGACCCTGAGCACAAAACTGTCGCACAGCTGCCGCACCGAAACATTAACCGAGATGGTCAATGGCTGGTTGAGTTGCTGGTTCCAACGGCGAAAGGTTGAGCATGCCTCGTACAATGCCCAATCGCCAATTTCGGTAATCAATCCAGTATCTTCAGCAACGGGGATGAAATCTGCCGGAGAAATAATGCCGGCATCTGGATGGCACCAGCGAATAAGTGCTTCGGCACCGAGCAAGCGGTTGGTGTGGGTACATACTTGCGGCTGATAATAAAGCTCAAACTCCTGTGCCTGAATGGCGCGGCGCAACTCGTTCTCTAGGGTCAAGCGTGAGTTAACGCGTTGGTTCATCTCATCGGTATAAAACTGGAAAGTGTTGCCACCTTGGCTTTTGGCTTGATACATGGCGGTATCGGCGTTGCGCATCAATACGAACGCCTCGCTGGAGTCTTGCGGGAACAAACTAATGCCGATGGAGCAGGTGGTGGTGAGTTTGAATTGCTCGATACGATAGATATCCCCCAATGCTTTAATTAGACGCTGGGCAAGGCGCTCGATATCTGCGCGATTACGGCCATCTGTCATCATGATCATAAACTCATCACCGCCCAAACGTGCCACTGGGTAATGTTCTGGAATAAGGCGGCGTAACCGCTGAGCGACCTCACACAGGAGCTGGTCCCCAAACTGATGGCCGAGAGAATCATTGATGGTTTTAAAGCGATCAAGATCAATAAACAGCAGCGCCATTAGCCGCTGGCGGTTGCTCTGATGGCGGGTATAGCTAATCAGCTCGTCATTAAACCAGTAGCGGTTGCCCAGCTCGGTCAGGGGATCGCGCGTGGCCAAATAATGGATATGTTGCTGTGATAACGTCTGATCGGTAATGTCGACTAAGAAGCCTTCAGCTTCGTATTGATTCTCACCGCGCGCTTGCACACAACCGCGATCGAGAATCCAGCGCAGCTCTTGTTCGCTGCTATTCATGCGATACACAATCTCATACGGTTGCTGTGTGTCTTTGTGCTGCTCAAGTTGGGTCAAATACGTTTCTTGATCTTCGCTGGCGATCAGGCTTAGCAGAGAGTTGTGGCGCTCCAGCCGCAATTGCAGCTCGCGCCCGAGCACGGAGTTTTGATCATGGGTAATATGCAGCAGCTCAAGGCTAGGAAGCCGAACGCGATACACGCAGCCATGTAAGGTTCGCGTCAGCAATGCCGTTTCATCCTCCAATAGTTTATTGCGTTGTCGTATGGCTTGTTGCTGTTGCTGATGGCCTTGTAGCCAATCGCGTTGCCAACGCAATAGGGCACCCAAGGTACCCAGTAGCACCAGCCATCCCGCGATCAGCGGCAGGGTATAGCGCAGATAGCTGGTGGTTGCACGATGCTGCGGTACTTCCAGAATCATGCTGGCATTCAGCCCAGGAATAAACTGCAACAAGTAGTAATAATTGTTACTAAGCGGGTTCGCCTCTGGTGGCAACCGCATCGGTGATTGTTCGATGCTGCGCTCAACTGCTTGGCGTAAGCTAATGGCCACGAGCTCGCCCTGTAATAATTGATGCTGCGCCAGTCGCCCAGAACTGGCGATCAGCAGCACGCCATCTGCCCGTATCAGCTCAAACTCCAAGCTTTGACGGTTAGTGTCGCTAATACCATCGGCGACGGTTGGGTAGTTCGCAGAAAAAGCACACAAATAGCCATGATTGCGTTGCCATATCTGGTGGCGGCAGATCGCCAAATGTGGCTGGTCGGCAATGCTGTAGTTACCCCCAAGCACACTGCCGGCGTGTTGTTTAAGAAAGTTGAGGTCGATTTCCTTGAGGCTGGCTGGGGCATCGCCGGCTTGCCCCAAACTAGCAGCTTGGGCTACACGCCGGCCGCTGGGGCGGTAAACGGCTAGATAGTCAAACGGCAGTGACGAGTCAGTCAATGTTCGCAGCAGGGCGGCGTTTAACTGATCGGATTGGTATGGGGTTAGCGTTTGGCCGCTTTCAAGTAGGGCTTGGTCGATGTGTTGATGAAACTGTTCAAGGCGGTGCTGCGTTGGTGCCAAGTGGAGGTCCAGTTCTTGAAACACCTGTTCTTGCGAAACCAGCCACAAATGCACGCACAAGGCCACGACCACTAGGCTAATGGCAAGGGTGGCGATGAGTAAGGCTAGTCTGATACGGCGCAGGAGGAGGGGCGGCCGCGAGTGGGTGTGATTGTCCATAACTCCCCAAACACATACTTAGTTCAGGGAGTTTAGTTGCTCCATGCCACAGTGTGAGGTGTGCTTACGTGGCATCAGGCAAATTACTGAGTATTAAGCCAATAGCGAACCTTGGCGCTGACCATATCTGACATATGGGGTTGCGCTTTGGCGGTAGGATGAATGCCATCGGCTTGCATCATTTCAGGTTGCGTAGCAATGCCTTCAAGCAAGAAGGGAACCAGCAAGGTATCGTGGGCGTCGGAGACTTGCTGGAAGACGTTGGCAAAAGCTTGCGTATAAGCCGCGCCATAATTGGGCGGGATCTGCATGCCAAGCAACAGCACATCGGCACCGGCTTGTTGGCTTTGCTCGACCATGGCGCTGAGGTTGTTGCGAATCACCTGGATGGGCGTGCCGCGTAAGGCATCATTGCCGCCTAGCTCAATGACCACCAGCTGTGGCTGATGTTGTTGTAACAATGCCGGTAAGCGGTTGCGGCCGCCGGCGGTGGTATCGCCACTGATGCTGGCGTTGATCAATTGCACCTCAGGGTGTTGTTGCTGCAGCGAGCTTTGTGCCAAAGCGACCCAGCCCTGTTGCACCGGCAGGCCGAATCCGGCACTAATGCTGTCACCGATGACTAACACGGTGGCCGCATGGGCGTTGCCCACTGTGAACAAAGCCATTAACCAGAGAGCCCTTATGAGCGTCAGTCTTGCCACTAATGTCACTACAGCATCCTCACTTCTAATTCGTGCAGTCGAAAAACAGGTACAGGCCGGTAGTCAGCCGTTGGCCATCTTGAAGGGCGTTGATATCGATATCAAGCCAGGCGAGTCCGTTGCCATCATAGGTGCCTCCGGCAGTGGTAAGTCGACCCTGTTGGGCATTATGGCAGGCCTAGATGCCCCCACCGCGGGTGAAATTCACTTACTCGGTCAACGCATTGATCAGCTTGATGAAGATCAGCGCGCCGCGGTGCGTGCCCAAGGTGCAGGCTTTGTGTTTCAGAATTTTCAGTTATTGCCGGGTTTGACGGCACTGGAAAACGTAATGCTAGCGCTGGAAATTCGCACCCACGAGCAACCCAGGCAAGAGGCCACGCGCTTACTGGAAGCCGTCGGCTTAGGTCACCGTATGACCCATTACCCGACTCAGCTCTCGGGCGGCGAGCAGCAGCGCGTAGCGCTGGCACGAGCGTTTGCCGGTGAGCCGCAGATTTTGTTTGCCGATGAGCCCACCGGCAATCTCGACCGTGACACCGGCGCCCAGGTAGAAAAACTGCTGTTCGATATGAATGCCGAGCGCGGCACCACCTTGGTGTTGGTCACCCACGACCCGCAGCTGGCACAGCGCTGCCAGCGCCAACTGCGTATGACCGATGGCCAGCTGGAGGAGTTGCTATGAAACCCCATGCCATACCGCTCAGCCGGTTGTGGGCGTTGGCCAGTCGGTTGCTATGGCGCGAAGCGCGCTCAGGCGAGCTGACGCTAATTCTGGTGGCACTGATGATTGCGGTGACCTCAACCACCGCGATTGCGCTGCTCAGTTCGCGCCTAGAGCAAGCCATGCAAGCGCGCTCCAACGACTTGCTCGGTGCCGATTTGCGTGTGCGCTCGACCACCGAGTTGCCGCCCCAATGGCTGCAGCAGGCCGAGGAGTTGGGTCTGCGATACAGCCAGACGGTGACCTTTCCCAGTGTGGTGTTGAACGGCGATGACATGGCGTTGGCAGCAATCAAGGGCGTCGATGAGTTTTACCCGTTGCGCGGGCGCTTAACCACTGCCGATCAGGCCTTTGGTACACCGCGTGAACGTAAAATGGGCCCGCCACCCGGTGAGGCTTGGGTGGAGTCGCGATTGTTGGCGCTGCTCAATGCCAAGGTGGGTGATCGCATTGAAATGGGCAGCACCAAACTGTTGGTATCGGCCGTAATTGTCGAAGAAAGCGATCGCGGCGGTAACTTTTATACCCTGTCGCCACGGCTGATGATGAACCGTGCGGATTTGGCCGATGCCAAAGTGCTGGGGCCGGGCGCACGGGTGCGCTATCGCTTGCTGTTGGGCGGTGAAGAGGCCGCGTTACAGCGGTTTCGCCAGCAGGTCGAGCTGGGCGCCAATCAACGCTTTGAATCTCTCGATGACAGCAATCAGGCCATGTCGCGGGCCTTGAGCCGGGCGAAGCAGTATTTAGGCTTGGCCGCTTTGCTGGCGGTGGTGCTGGCTTCGGTGGCGGTGGCCATATCAGCCCAGCGCTACGCTCAGCGTCATTTTGATATCAGCGCTTTGATGCGCACCTTTGGTCTGGCGCGTGGGCAGGTGTTTCAGCTGTACGCAGCGCAACTGCTGTTATTGGCGCTGGCGGCCACGCTCGCCGGCATGGGCCTGGCACTGGGGTTACAACAGGCGCTGTTGAGTATTCTCGCTGAAGTGCTGCCGGAGCAGCTGCCCGAAGCTCATTGGAGTGCTTGGCTGCTGGGTGCGAGCAGCGGCGCTGTGACACTGCTCGGTTTTGGTTTGCCGTATTTGTTGCCCTTAGCACGTGTCAGCCCATTGCGGGTGTTGCGCCGTGACTTGGTGCCCGTGCCGCTGTCCGGCTGGCTGGTGATTGCACTGGCGCTGGCGGCACTGACCGCGCTGTTGTGGTTGTTTACCCAAGATCCGGTGCTCAGCGTTGGGGTCATGTTGGGTGGCTCGCTGGTGGTGCTGGTGTTGCTGTTGTTGCTGCAGGGGCTGATCAGTTTGGCCCAAGGCTGGCTGCAAGGGCGCGAGTTGCCGTTAGTGGTGCGCTTTGCCTGGCAACACTTGAGCCGCCATCGGCGCCAAACGGCGGGGCAAATTCTGGCATTTTCGCTGACCTTAATGGTAATGGTGGTCATCGGTGCTGTGCGCAATGATCTGCTGGCCGACTGGCAGGCCAGCTTGCCCGACGATGCGCCCAATGTGTTTGCCATCAATATTCAGCAGTACGAAGCTGAGCCTTTTGTGGCAGCGCTGGAGCAGGCGGGTTACCACCACGAACGTTTGTATCCGATGGTGCCGGGCCGTTTGCTGGCCATCAATGGCACCGATGTGCAAACCCTAGAAGTAGCGGACGACCCAGCCATTAACCGCGATCTAGCGCTGACCGCCGACAGCCAACTGCCAGATTCCAATCGCCTGATCGAAGGCAGTTGGGAGGCATTGCAACAGGGTGAGGGGCAAGTCTCTATTGAAGAGCGCTTGGCTGGCCGACTCGGTGTTGAGCTGGGCGACACACTCAGCTTTCGCGCCGGTGGCGTGGATTTTGACGCTACGATCAGCAGCATTCGTGAGGTCGATTGGGGCTCATTGAGCCCGAACTTCTACATGATGTTCTCGCCGGATGTATTGGAGGCTTTGCCGCGCAGTTACCTCACCAGTTTTTACGTGCCTGAGGGTGAGAGCGAGGCGTTGACCGAGTTGATTCGCCAGTTCCCATCGGTGACCTTGCTGGATATGCAGTTTTTACTCGGGCAAATACAAACCCTGTTGCAGCAAGTGACGCTGGCAGTGGAGTTGATTCTGGCTTTTGTGCTGGTGGCGGCGCTGTTGGTGCTGGTGGCAGCCTTGATTGCCAGCCTCAGTGAGCGCTTACGCGAAGGTGCCATGCTGCGCACCTTGGGGGGTAGCTCGGCGCTGATTCGGCGCTCGCAAATGGTCGAGTTCAGCCTGCTGGCGGTGCTCGCCAGTGGCCTGGCATTGCTGGGCGGCGAGGCCATTGTGCTGGGCATTTATCAAGGCGTACTGGACATCCCGTACCAGAGCTTGGGCTGGGTGTGGTTATGGCTGCCGCCAGCGACGGTGGTGGTGCTGGTATTGTTGGGCTTGTGGCTAATGCGCCGTGCGGTCACGGTGTCGCCATTAGGCGTGCTTCGCTCGCTAGAATAGTTATACTGTAACATTTTCTAAGGAGCGTTAGATGGCTCGGGTACGCACACACTTGATTACTGGCTTTTTGGGCGTCGGCAAAACCACCGCCATTTTGCACTTGTTACGGCATAAGCCGGCGGGTGAAAAGTGGGCGGTGCTGGTCAATGAGTTTGGTGAAGTTGGGGTCGATGGCGCCATTCTTGAAAGCCAGGGCGCCGTGGTGCGCGAAGTACCGGGTGGCTGTCTGTGCTGTGTGTCGGGTTTGCCTTTTCAAATGGGGCTGAACTGGTTGATCAGTCGCGAGCAGCCGGATGTCTTGCTGATTGAGCCAACCGGACTTGGGCATCCGCGCCAAGTATTGGAAACCTTGCGCAACGAGCATTATCAAGACGTGTTGCAGCTCGGGGCGCACGTATGTTTGGTGGACCCGCGGCATTTGTCACAGCCGCGCTATCTGGAGCATGAGGCCTTTATCGATCAGCTGCAGCTGGCGGATGTGCTGGTGGCCAACAAAACCGACTTGGCCAGTGCGCAGGATCAACAAGTGTTCAACGACTTTGTCGAAAAGGCGCAACCGGCTAAGTCAGCCTCCGCTTGGCTGACCCAGGGAGAGCTGCAGCCAGAGTTACTCAAGGTGGCTGCCGATGCCACGCGCTTAGCCATTCACCCCCACGCCCACGAACATGAGCAGCCGCAAGCCGCCAGTGCGCCCATGACATTGGCGTCAAACGAGCCCTGGCGACGCTTTAGCAATCACGGCCAGGGGCACTTTTCTGTAGGGTGGCTGTTTGCTCAGCAGCACGTCTTTGCCTTGCAAGCCGTGCGTGACTGGATGGCAGGCTTAGAGGTGGTGCGTTTGAAAGCGCTATTGCTTACGGATCAAGGTCCCATGGTGTTTAACCTGCGTGATGGCATCGCCAGTGAAATGCCCACGCGGCCACTGGATGAAAGCCGACTAGAAATCATTACCGAACAGCCGTTAGATGAAGACCTTCTGGAGCAGCAGTTGCTAGCACTGCGCATTGCGGGCGAGTCGCTGTAGCTTCGGTGGCGTGAGTGAGCCAGCGCAACACAGCGTTGGCTTGCAGCGTTTTAGTCGGCTTGTCATGCTGCTGCCATTACTAGGGAGATCCGCATGCAATATTGCCCGCAATGCCGCTCAGATCTTGAGCCCAAAACCATCGATGAATTTCAGCGCCTCGCCTGCAGCGCCGATTGTGGCTATGTGTTTTGGAATAACCCCACGCCCGTGGTGGCGGTCATCGTCGAAACACCACAGGGCGTGGTATTAGCCCACAACAAGGCTTGGCCAGCAGGGCGCTTCAGCGTTATTACCGGCTTTTTGGAGCGTGGTGAGCATCCGCATGATTGTGCGGTACGCGAAACGGCAGAAGAGCTGGGGCTCAAGGCGCAGAAGGTGAACTTTGTTGGCTTTGAAGTCTTCGACGGTCAGGGCATCAGTGGTGCAGTGTTTAACCAGTTGATTATTGGCTTTCACATCTATGCTGAGGGCAGCATCGTGCTCGATCAGCAAGAGCTCGACGATTACAAACTCATCCCGTTGGAAAAACTGCAGGGCTGGCAGTCGGCCACCGGCCGTTTGGTAGAGCAATGGCTACAGCAGCGGGCTGATCAGCGCAGCTGAACAGGAGGTCTGTATGGCGTATCAAAGTATCAACCCGGCCACTGGCGAGTGTGAGTGGCAGCAAGACTATTTAACCGAGCAGGCGTTAGAGGCGCGTTTGCAAAAACTACCCGCTGCCAATCAAGCCTGGGCGCACTTGGGCATCGCTCAGCGTGGTCGGCACCTGTGTAGTGTGGCGCAGCAATTGCGCCAGCAGCAGCCTCAGTTGGCCGCCATGATGACAGCAGAAATGGGCAAGTTAGCGGCGGAAGCCGAAATAGAAATCGAAAAGTCCGCCCGCGTCTGTGAGTTTTACGCCGAGCAAGCCGCCAGCATGTTGGCACCGGAGCCATTAGACGCCAGCCCCAGCGATGCGCAATTACAGTTTGAGCCAATTGGCACTGTGCTGGCGATTATGCCGTGGAACTTTCCCCTTTGGCAGGTGATGCGCTGTGCGGCGCCCACCTTGATGGCGGGCAATACCTTGGCGTTGAAGCATGCCGAAAATGTACCGCGCTGTGCCCAGATAATCGAAGACTGCTTTAGCGCCGCAGGCTTCCCTAAGGCGGTGTTCAGCAACCTGTTTATCGACAACGACACTTGTGCTGAGGTCATCGCCGATGAGCGCATCGCCGCCGTCACCTTAACCGGCAGCGAGCGGGCCGGGCGCTCGGTTGCGGCCAGTGCTGGCAGGGCACTGAAGAAAAGCGTGCTGGAGCTGGGAGGCTCGGATGCGTTTGTGGTGCTGGATGGTGCGGATATCGAGCAAGCTGCCACGGCTGCCGTTAAATCTCGCTTTATGAACGCCGGCCAAGTCTGCATCGCGGCGAAGCGCTTTATTTTGCATCCCGCCATTGCCGACGATTTTATCGAGCACTTTGTTGCCAAAGCCCGCACTTTGCAGCTGGCGCCGATGGCGCGCCAGGATTTACGTCAGCAGCTACAGCAGCAGGTCGAGGCCAGCCTCTCTGCAGGCGCACAGTTGTTGCTGGGTGGGCAGCCGGGCAGTGGCTATGCCGATTACCCGCCAACCGTGCTCGATCAGGTGCCAGCAGGGTGCCCGGCTTATCAGGAGGAGTTGTTTGGCCCAGTAGCGGCCATGATTCGTGCCCAAGACGATCAAGATGCCGTGCGCATCGCCAACGCCA
This sequence comes from Bacterioplanes sanyensis, assembly GCF_014652515.1. Lineage (GTDB taxonomy): Bacteria > Pseudomonadota > Gammaproteobacteria > Pseudomonadales > Oceanobacteraceae > Bacterioplanes > Bacterioplanes sanyensis. Next base: position 74,444 of record NZ_BMYY01000009.1, read on the forward strand.
CCCGGTTTGGCCTAGGCGCCAGTATTTGGGGGCCAGAGCAAGAAGCTCGTGCTCAGGCGCAGCATATTGAGGCCGGCTGCGTGGTGGTCAATGGCATGGTGCGCAGCGATCAGCGCTTGCCGTTTGGTGGTACCAAGCAATCTGGCTATGGCCGTGAGCTGGCGCAATACGGTATGCGCGAGTTCACCAACCTCAAAACCCTGGTGATCGACCGTTAACGAGGAAACTCGCAGCGACGAAAAAGACAGGAGCAAAGCGATCACTCCACTGTGACTGTGACGGCTGTTCCCCTATAGTGGCGCGGTTCAACTGTGACAGAGGTATACAGTGGAGAAATCAACGGCAAAACATACCCTGGTAGAAGACATCACCGCCATGATTACAGGCAGTTTGTTTGTGGTTTTGGGGCTGGTGTTTTTTAAAGCCGGGGGTTTTCTGACCGGTGGCATCGTCGGCTTATCGCTGGTGCTGTCCAAGCTGCTAACGAGTGTTAGTTTTGGTCAGATTTTGTTCATCATCAATATGCCCTTTTACTGGCTGGCGTTTAAACGCATGGGCAAGCGCTTCACCTTAAACACCTTTATCGGTGTGGCGACGGTCTCTTTGTTGAGTGACTACTCGCACCTGGTGATTCGTTTGGAGCATGTCGAGCCGGTATTGGCGGCCGTGATGGGCGGCTTTTTGGTCGGCATGGGCATGTTGGTGTTGTTCCGCCATAACGCCAGCTTGGGCGGTTTGGGGATATTGTGCCTGTTCCTGCAGGAGCGCTATGGCTGGAACGCCGGACGCCTACAAATGGGCTTTGATGCCTGCATTGTTGGCGTCGGCTTCTTTTTGGTGTCGCCTTGGGTATTGGCATTATCGGTATTGGGCGCCATGTCCGTTAATATCATCATCGCCATGAACCACAAGCCGGGCCGCTATAATATTTCCTAACGGCCGTTAGTTTGGCGGTTATTAGGTTGACAGTGGTTAGGCGCAGTCCGCCAGCTGCAGCTCTTGCTGCAGTTGGTTGATCCACTCGCTGATGCGTTGGTCGCTCAGCTCCATTTGCTGGTCTTCATCCAGCCCCAGGCCAACAAAGTGCTTGCCGTCTTCGGTGAGTGCTTTGGAGGCTTCAAAGTCAAAACCTGCCGTGGCGTAGTGGCCGATAATGGTGGCGCCGCGATCGCGCACGGCATCGTGCAGCATGCCCAGCGCATCGAGAAAGTAGTGGCCATAGCCAAACTGATCGCCCAAGCCATAGAGGGCAACGATTTTACCGGCAAAGCTCATGTCTTCGAGAATGGGCCAAAAATCTTCCCAGTCGGCTTGTAAACCGCCGAAATCCCAAGTGGGAATGCCGAGTATCAAAATGTTGTAGCGGCTGAGCTCCTCTGGTGAACAGCTGGCGATGTCATACACATCGACCACGGCCCAATCGATGCGCTCTTGCAGTTTGTAAGCAACTTCTTCGGTGTTGCCGGTATCGGTGCCGTACACCAGTCCGATGCGGTACATGGCCTTCCCCTAAGCTATTAACGTGGTGAGAAAAATGCGTCCCTGCACACCCTCAGTCCCATTCGGTTAGCGTTACACCAAGTGGCGTGAAATCACGGCAAAGTCGCGCAATATCACGTGCAAGCGTTGGCCACAGCGTGGATCTTGCTGGCCGCGCGGTAAGTGGCGTAAGGCAAAAAAAGGTTGGTAAAGGGCCTCTAAACAGGCGCGCCGCCAAGCATTGCTGGCGTCTAGGTTGAGGCCGGTATCGCGCAGGGTACGATAAACACGGTGCAGCCAGCTTTCTTGCAATGCCCACAACTGTTTTTGACCTGCATTGCACGCCAGCTCTAAGCCGGCATCCAGGTACTGCTCTAGCCAGCTCACTTGCGCTTGCTCACCGCGATAGTCACGGATGGACTGCTCTAATGCTTCAAAACGCTGGCGCGGATCCGGCGCTGGCTTTGGTGTGTGTGCTTGAGTTGTGGCCGGAAAGGTCAGAATTTGAGCTGAAGCCATAATGGTATCTCCCTGTGCATGGAAATACCATATTGAGAATCATTATCGTTTGCAACAAGAAAATCTATCAGGATACCGCTGAATCATTCTGCACAGCTCTGCACTCGGCCTAGGGGCGCCGGAGAACTCCAGCTCGGTGGCGCCAATTTTTGTTGTAGCCGGCGGGCATCGTGATATTGAGCCCCCTGTCGATCCAGAGCGGGTAGCGAATGACTTAGCGCCAGGTCAACGGCTTTTCTTCGCCGCGAATCAGTTTGATCCAGCCGCTGTCGTCTTCGCCGTCGTCTTCTTGCCAACCAGCGTCAGAGCAGCGCACCTCAACGTTCAGCGCGGCGTGGGCAGCGCGACCGCAGTCGAGGTCGGTGGCCCAGTCGGTATGGTTTTGCTTAAACCACAAACTGGCGAAGTTTTTCTCGGCTTGCGGGTTAAAAAAGATGTCCATGGTGCCTTGGCTGGTATCGACCTGCCAGTGATAGCGCTGGTCTTGCTGCAAACGCCGCAGCTGTGGCCAGTAGCCTTGCAGCCATTGCTCGATGGCATCAGCGTCGGGCTTTAGCAGGTAGATTTCTAAGTCGGGGAAGCGTTCAGTCATGTTTTTCCATCATCCGAATGACCCGCAACAGCGCCAGCGCCAAATAGCCCAGCAAGGCCGCTGCGCCACCTAACGTGCCTACCACCAAGCCCAGCAACACCAGCAGCTCTTGCAGCAATGACGGCAGCAGCCAGCGGTTGGCCAACACCACCAGCCCGAGGCCGGCAAAAAACACGCTGGCGCCGAGTACAAATAAGCGCAGGTTGGCTTTGTCTTGGTAGGCGCGGCGGCGCAGCCATTGTCGCCACTTCATGGTGCTCTCACGGGGTTGAGTTTGCCGCTAAGGATATCAGAGCCTGATCGGAGATGGGTTGTGGAGCGTATCTTTACACTGTCAGCATTGATAATGATTATCGTTTGTGTAGTATTTTGCACGATTGAGAATTGTTAACAAATGAAATGCATAATCAGGTGAAACCATGAAGCTGCTGTGTCGGCCATCGCTGTCGTTGTTGTTACTGGCATTGAGCCAGTCCGGCCTGGCCGAGGATGCGTTTAATCTGAGCCATGTGGTGGTGACCGCCAGCCGCCAAGAACAGCCGCTGGCCGATACGCCGGTGCGCACACAGTTGCTCGATCGCGCCACCATTCAGCGCTTACACGCCACCGATATTCGCGATGCGTTGCGCGTTATTCCCGGCATTCAGCTGCGTGAGATTCACGGCAAAACCGGCGAAGAAGTCTACATGCAGGGCTTTAACGGCGATCGCGTACTGATTCTGGTGGATGGCCAGCCGGTGTCTGCCACCACCGGTTCTACCGTGGACGTGTCGCAGTTATCGGCGCTGGACATCGACCATATCGAGGTGGTGCCCGGTGCCGCTTCGGCCTTGTATGGCAGTGCGGCCATGGGCGGTGTGGTGAATATCATTACCCGCCAACCGGATGGCAACTTCGCTCGCCTGCGTGGCGATGTTGGCAGTTATGGCGAGCGCCAAGTCGAGCAGCAAGACTGGCCGGGCGAGCAGCATCTGGCGCTATCCGCGGGCCGACGCTTGGGCAGCGTGGATGCACGCATCAATGCCGATTGGCGTCACAGCGACGGCTACGACCTTAACGACGACACCTACAGCAGCGATGGCTACGCCGGCGATAAAGCCAATGTGGGCTTGGCGCTGGTGCAGCGTGGCGAGCAAGGGCAGTGGGGCGTAAACCTCGATCACTTTGTCGAAGACAGCGAAGTGCGGCGCTACACCAAAGGCGGTGCAGAGGGCACTAAGCAAGAGCTGCTGACGCGCTGGCGCCTCAGTGGCAATGCCGAACGAGCGTTAGCCGGTGGCTTATGGTCGCTGACCGCCTTGCACGAACGCCAGCATGACCAAGCCGATCAGCTCAATAACGATACCGCCATGCCGGCGGGCAACTTGTATCGCGACAGCGCGTATCAGCAGCACAAAATCGCCAATCAATGGACCTATACACCGAGCAGTTGGGGCGGTGGTCTGGCGCGTTGGGTCATGGGCGTCGAGTGGTTTGCTGAGCAGCTAGAGCAGGATAAACGCCAGATCAGCCTGGTCAGTAGCGATGCCGACAATGCACAGGTGACACCGCTGCCCAGTGGCTTGTATCAGATTGATGTCAACGAAGTGCCATTGGAGCGGCGCAGCAATGGCGAGGTGTTTGCTCAGCTCACTGTGCCCTCCAGCCATTGGTTGGAGTGGTCGCCGGGGCTGCGCTACCAAAACGACAGTGATTTTGGCGGCCACACCAGCATGAACTTGGCGGCACGCAGTCATTTTGAACTCGGCGGCTGGCGCTTGCAGTGGCGCAACTCCATTGGCACTGGCTACCGTGTGCCGAACTTAAAGAATCGCTATTACCTGTTTGATCACAGTGTGAATGGCTACATGGTGCTCGGCAGTGCCGACTTGCAGCCGGAGCAATCACGCAGTGTGCAGACCTCGTTGAGCCTGACGGACGGCCGTCGCTGGCAATTTGAGCTGTCGGCCTTTCATAACCAAATCCGTGACTTGATCGAAGCCGATGACACCGGTGAGCGCGTCAATAACGGCCAGGTGGCGATTTATCAATATCGCAATTATGCCCGTGCGCTAACCCGAGGCTTCGAGTTGTCCAGCCAACAGCAACTAGGCCTGGGGTTACAGCAGCGCTTGTCCTACGGCTTTTTGGATGCGCGTGATTTAAGCACGGATTTACCCCTGATTAACCGCGCCCGCCACCACTTTAAAGGCATGTGGCTATGGGATATGAGCCAGCACTGGCAATTCACCCTGACGGCGGATTGGCAGCGCGGTTTGTACACCACAGTGAACAGCGATTATCAGGCCAGCTCACCCGCCATTTTGCGCTGGGACGCCAAAGGCCAATACCAGTTTTCTGATCAACTCCGCCTATATGGCGGTGTGAACAACTTCACCGACGCCGTGCGCGACCCAGGCGCACCCGACGATCGCCGACCGGTTTATGGGCGCAAACCCTACCTCGGCGTATCTCTGACTTTTTAAGGAGCGATTCATGCAACATTCTCATTTTTCTCCCCGTCTTAGCTGGTTGGCCGTTGTCGCTGCCGGCTTGATGATGGTGGGCTGTGGTGGCGATGACGACAGCAGCAATGATAGCGATGGCAATACCGATACCAGCACGCCGGATCAAGGCGCTAACGAAGCCTTTCAAAGCGCGCAAATCAATGCCGCCAGCCACGATACCTGGGTTTATTTCAACCTTGAGCAAGGCGCTACCGTCAGCCAGCAAGACAACTGGCACCTGGCGCTAAAACGCACCGAAATTAAGCTCAATGGTGGCGTTTCTGGCAGTGGCAAGGTTGCCGGCGCCTTACTGGATGCCCAGGATGAATTTTATGTCGACGGTGAAGCCAGCAGCTCGGTGTTTACCAATGCCGATGCCGACACCGAGGCGCAAGCCTTAGCGGCCAGCCATGACCTCAGCAGCATCGAATGGGTGAGCGATAGCCATCGCACCGCGATGCAGGATTGGTATGTCTATAACCCGACTACCCACCAAATCAGCGCGCCACAGCAAAGCGGCTGGCTGGTGCGCCACGCCGACGGTGAAACCTACTCCAAAGTACGTATCACCGAGTTGGACTACAGCACTGTGAGCATTAGCTACACCAGCCAAGCGGCGGGTACACAGCAGTTTGCTGAGACCGAAAACACACTGACAGCCACTTTGGCACAAGGCAGCACCGAGGCGTGCATCGACTTTGATGGCGCTAGCGCTGTCGACTGTGCTAACGCTGACTGGGAATGGCGCTTTGAAATTGATATGGCCAACCGTGCCATCAACTTATGGACCAACGGTGGGGTGCATGGCAACGGCAACGCGGGCGTTCTGGGCCCAATCAGCAGTGAAGAACTGGCCGGCTACACCAGTGCTACCAACAGCAATGGCCGGGACATCAGCCGTCTGTATGTCAGTGACAGCAGCGAAAGCATCTTCAGCCAGCACAGCTGGTACGCCTACAACCTGACGGGGCAGCACAAGCTGTGGCCCAACTTCCGCACCTACGCCATCAGCACCAACAAAGACGACGCCAGTGCGCCTGTGTACGCGGTGCAAGTCAGCAACTACTACAGCCTCGGCGACTCCGGTAGCCCAGAGCTGCGTTTCCGCCAAATTAACCAGGGAGAATAAGCATGACGGCGACCTTGAGTGAGCGCTGGCAAGCGCTGCAGCAACAGCAGCCTAAGCTGCGCATTCGCACCGCTGCTGAGCAGCTGGGGGTGTCTGAAGCTGAGTTGCTGGCGACGCGACTGGGCCAAGGTGTGACGCGGCTAGCAGGCGATTTTCGCCACCTGATCAGCGAAGTCGAAGCGCTGGGAGAGGTAATGGCACTGACCCGCAACGATGGCATGGTGCACGAAAAAACCGGTCAATATAAAGACGTCAGCTTGCACGGTCAGATGGGCCTGGCGCTGGGCGTGATTGACCTGCGTTTGTTCTTTTCGCGCTTTGTGTTCGGCTTTGCCGTCAGTGAAGAAAGCGGCCAGGGCGTGCGTCGTAGCTTGCAGTTCTTTAATGCCCAAGGTGAGGCGGTGCATAAAATCTACGCCACTGCCAATACTTCAATCGAGCAGTATCAAGCGCTGGTCGAGCGCTATATCGCCGCCGAGCAGTTACCGCCACAGGTAAGCGTTGCTGAGCCCAAAAATGACTTATTGGCAGTGCCTGAGTCGTTAGACCTAACCCAGCTGCGTCAGGACTGGAGCGAGCTAAAAGACGTGCATCACTTTCATGCGATGCTGAAGAAACACACCATTGAGCGCATTCCGGCCTATCAAAACATAGGCCCAGATTACGCCCAGCCCTTAGCAGTCGATGCATTCGAACAGGCGTTAGTTTTAGCCGCCGAAAGCCAGCAGCCGATCATGATTTTTGTCGGCAGTGAAGGTGTGGTGCAAATCCACACTGGGCCGGTGCAAAAGCTGCTGCGCACCGGCGACTGGTTTAACGTGCTCGACCCCGGCTTTAACCTGCACGCCAACACCGCCTTAATCGATCAGCTGTGGCTGGTACGCAAGCCGACCAACGACGGCATAGTGACTTCGCTGGAGGCCTTTGATGCGAGCGGCAACCAGCTGGCGCTGATGTTTGGTGAGCGCCATAACGGCCAGGCCGAACGCGACGACTGGCGCCAACTGCTGAACAAGCTGCTAGCGACGCATTTGCTAAACGATGGAGTAACGGCATGAAGCGGCTCATTGCCAGTGCCTTGATGCTGTTGCTGAGTCTGGGCAGCCAGGCGCAAATGCGCCTGGTGAGCATTGATGGCTCCATTACCGAGATCATTTATGCGCTGGGCGGTGAGCAGCAATTGGTGGGGGTTGATACCACCAGTCGCTATCCGCACGCGGCCACGCAGCTGCCCGATGTTGGCTACATGCGCCAGCTTTCAGTGGAGGGCATCTTGTCGCTCACGCCTACGACCGTCATTGCCACCGAAGACGCTGGGCCTGAGGCGGTATTTAGCCAGCTTAAGGCCGCCGGTGTTGAGGTGGTGCGCTTGCAAGACGAAGCGAGCGTCGCCGGTGTGCAGGCCAAGATTGCTGCCGTCGCCCAACTGATGGGCCGTGAAGCGCAAGGCAAGGCCTTGCAGCAGCAAGTGGAGCAGCAAGTTGCACAAGCACGCCAAAGACTGGCGCCACTGGCAGGCAAGCGCGCTTTGCTGCTGTTGGGCGCCGGTAACCGCGGCTTGATGGCGGCAGGGCAGGGCACGCAAGGGCAAGCACTGCTGCACATGCTCGGCCTTAAAAATGTTGTCGGCTATCAAGGCTACAAACCACTGAGCCCAGAATCAGCCCTGGCGGCCGCGCCTGAGGTCGTGATTGTGGCGCAAACCGGGCCGCTGGAAGCCAGCAGCGTCAAACAACAGTTGGCGCTGACGCCAGCGGTGAAAAACGACCAGTTGGTGATGCTAGACGCCGGCTTGCTGTTGGGCTTTGGCCCACGTTTGGGGGCTGCTCTGCAACAGTTAGAGCAGGCGTTAGTTGTACCAGCGGTGGCGGAGCACTGATATGTCATCGGCCCTGGCTCGTCTGCACCCTGCGTTGGTCTGGCGCTGGAATCGCACCCGCACCGTATTGGCGCTGCTGGCATTGCTGCTGCCTGTGATGTTGGTGCTGGCGTTGGCTTCTGGGCCGGTGTCGGTGCCGACGGTGCAGATCGTGCAGTCATTGCTGCACGCCATCAGCGTCAGCGAGATTCACGGCCAACAAGACTGGATCGTGCGTGAGCTGCGCTTACCCAGGGCTTTATTGGCGATGCTGGTGGGCGCGGGTTTGGCCGTGGCTGGGGCCATTACCCAAGGGGTGTTTCGCAATCCCTTGGCCGACCCTGGCTTAATTGGCGTATCCAGCGGTGCCGCCTTAGCGGCGGTGGCCGTGATTGTATTGCAGGGCTCATTATTGGCCGGTTATGCCGAGCTGACCGGTGTGTTTGCGCTGCCATTGGCGGCCTTTGCTGGCGGCCTCATCGTGACTTGGTTGATTTATCGCTTGGGCACCCGCCAAGGGCAAACGCAAATGGCGATGCTGTTATTGGCCGGGGTGGCGATTAACGTCATTGCCGGGGCGTTAACGGGCATTTTGACCTACATGGCAGACGATGAGCAGCTGCGCAGCATGACCTTTTGGTCGATGGGCAGTTTGGCGTATGGCCAGTGGTCAGAAATAGCAGTATTAGCCTTGTGCATCGCATTGCCATTATTGGCCCTGCCGCGTTTTGCCGCCTTATTAAATGCGTTATTAATGGGCGAGGCCGTCGCCAGTCATTTAGGCTTCGCCGTGCAGCGCGGCAAACGCTGGTTAATTATTGCCGCGGCCATGATGGTGGGCGCGGGAGTGGCGGTTGCTGGCATGATTGGTTTTATTGGCTTAGTGGTGCCGCATTTATTGCGCTTGCTGATGGGGCCAGACCATAAAGCTTTATTGCCGGGCTGCGCTTTGTTAGGCGCTTCTTTATTACTGCTGGCCGATACCATTGCTCGCACCTGGCTGGCGCCAGCAGATTTGCCCGTTGGTTTGGTGATGGCGGTGATCGGCGGGCCGGTATTTTTATCTTTGTTATTGCAGCAAGCCAGAAGAGTCATGGCATGATCAAGGTGCAAGAACTATCGCTTTTTAGCCGCGATAAAATACTGGTAAATAACATCAGCTTTGAGCTGCAATCCGGTGAGCGCTTAGCTGTGTTAGGCGCCAATGGTGCTGGTAAATCGAGCTTATTAAAAACCCTGGCCAGTGAGCGCTCGCCGGATCAAGGCAACTTGTTATTAGATGGCGAATTACTGGCAGGCTATCCGGCGCGATTGCGGGCGAAACGCATTGCTGTATTGCCACAGCAAGTGGAATTGGCCTTTCCTTTTAAAGTGCAGCAAGTGGTGGCAATGGGGCGCATTCCCCACGGTGATGAGCATCATAGTGAAACACTGCAGCGTGAGGCCATGCAATTAATGGATGTTTGGCATTTGCGCCAGCGCAGCTACCCATCACTGTCAGGCGGTGAGCAACAGCGGGTGCAACTTGCACGCGTACTGCTGCAAATTTGGCAGCCACCGCAGGACGAAAATGGGCGAATATTATCGCGCTTATTATTACTGGACGAATGCACCTCCGCCCTCGACCCTGCGCATCAACATGCGGTGATGCAGCAGGTAAAACAGTTTGCTGATGATCATGTCGCGGTTATGGCGGTATTGCATGACATTGCCTTGGCGGCCTCTTGGGCTGACCGTGTTTTATTATTAAAACAAGGAAAAGTATGGGCACAAGGCGATGTGAATTTATTAACCGAAGCGGCATTGTTGCAACAAGTGTATGACCTGCCCGCCCATTTAGCCCAGCGCTACGCTGAGCAAAATGGGGCATGGTTAAGGGCTGGATAAACCAGCCTATGGGTCGGTCAGCCGCCTATCAGAGGAACCAGCTTAATAAAGCTGACCTCAGACTCAGGCAATAGAATGACCTCTTCATCCAGATCGGTTACTTGCCGGTTGTTAACCAGCAGAAAAAATTCGTTGGTCAAGAAAGACTTAACAGCTGCCGATTTCTGTTTTTCAACATCAATTAATTGCCCTTTGGTTAAGCTATAACCATTTAGTCTGGCCTCAGACTCTGTTGGTTGTACCAAGCCAATATACTCGCCGGTTGCATGGGCATTATATTTTTCAACTTCCTGAGTGATTCTGGCTTCAATAAGTTCCCTGACGGACATGCGTTCTGCAGTAAAGTACAGCTCCGTACTTTGATTGCTACCTTTGCCGAGTGACTCATCTTTAATCGTGACCATGATACTCATAGGGTCAACTCCTATTACGCAGTGCGCTTAATCTGAGAAAGAATGGTGCTGTCTTTAATCTTACTGTCTTCCGCGAGGAGCATGGCTTTGGACAGGATCAAAGATAAGGTATTGTCGCCTTCAAAAGGTAATAATACATTGCTCTTCTTTCTTGTTGATATAATGCACAAGTAACTGTCATCCGGTTCCATCAGAATATTAGATGAACCCAAGTGAATCTTGTAGGCTGTCAGGTCGCCCTGTACGCGTAAGAATCGACCTTCAAGGCTAAGACGGTCGGCGATTTTTAGCTTGGGGATAAGTGTGCTGAGCACTTCCTTGCGGGTGATGGCAGTATTGGATAATTCACCGAAGCTTCCTAGTAACCAATGCTCATCATTGCGGTCCTGCCAAGCTGGGTCGTTACCAATGCTGGCAACCCCAACAAACAGATCGACATCGCGCATCACTTCAGAGAACAGTAGCGACGGCACATCCTCAAGAGCGACTTTATTACCTTTAGTGAAGAACTCGACCGATTCCGTTTCGCAGAGGCTGTAGACGTTAGATATTGTGGTCATTAAATCGATACCCTGAGCATTAAAGTAAGCAGTAATGCCATAGTCTTTATAGTGCTTGCTAGCAGAAGTGTCTTGGCCGCCATCCCAGCCACCACCGCGCTGCTGATTCCAGCCACGCTGTTGAGCAAGTGCATGAAATTGAGCTTGCTTGATCGCATGGTTTGCGAAGCGCAAACTATGATCGTGCGTGGCTCTTTCTGCATCCGTGAGTAAATATATTTCACGGTGAGCCTGTTTAAAAGGTTGGGTGATGCCTTGCTCAAGTAGTAGGTTGCGCCAGTTGAGAATTTCCTCTGGGCTGCTCATGCTTGGATGCCAAAGACGAAAGCTGGCTTGCTGATTAATGGTAATGGGCTGCAGCTGGGCATCAACAAAATGGTCTTGGTAGAAGATAATATCTGTATGGCTATCGCCTTCGCTCATACGCCACACTAGCTTTCGCGCTAGCGGTGCAATCAGTTTGTGCTGTATATAAAATTTATTCCAGTTAGGAAAATCTAGGCCTTCTTTCCGAAGAAGCAATGACTCGATTCGATGACTGTGTGCGGTGGTCGCTTTATTTATATCTTTTATTAATGCTTTGATCTTTTTAAAATCAGAATCAAAGCCAGCTTTAATTTGCTTTGGGGTAGTCTTTTGAGTCTTGTTTTTCGAGATCCAGACAAAGTCACATTTGCCAGCCCCTGATATAGTTATTTTTGCTTCATACTCACCCAGTACCGTAGAATATTCACCGATATTCGTTAGGCCATAATCCGATATAGATTGCTCAGCCAGCTGCTCTGGCTTAATATCTCGAACTTCAGCCATGCCCTCAAGTACCTTGTCTATACGTTTGAGTGCTTGGTTGTATTTCGTCGAGTTCTTTAGGGTTGTGATCTCCTGCAGCCCCATGCCTTCCGGTAACATGCATAATGCTGATAAAGCGGCATTGGCAATGACTGTGTTACGGACTCCGACATTGTATATCTTCTTATAAGTTTGCTCAGCGACAAAGCGAATGGCTTTCTCTACCCCCGGTTGTGGTTCAACAGATATTAACCATAGTAAACCTTTAATCAAGCGTGAATTTTTTTCGCTAATGATGTATGAGGTCGCCTCTCGATAATGTTGATACGAGCGGTGGTATAAATAACCAGTTTTCTCATAAGCTTCAGGCTGATCTTGATAGTGGTCTATATCGTCTGTTCTAGCAAGCTCAATCAAAGGGAGCCATTCAGTTACATGTTGATGGAGCTTTATAGCTCCTACTTTATTGACAAGGTCCTTCGCTTGATCTAACCATTTTTTCGAAGGCTTTGAAGATTTGTAGCTAGAGCAATGATCGAACAGACTAATCCATAATGAGATTTCGTCAGGACTCAGAGCTGATATATCTTGGATAGCTTTTTCGGCCCAAGGTTCTCCAGCATCGATGGCGCTTTCCAATAATTGCTTTTCTTTGTTGATTGTTAGGCTGTTATAGTTTGATGGTTCTATTCCTATTCTTATGAGGTTTTTCTGTATGTACTCTGCCTCAGGGTATTTGAGTATTACATCGAGTATGTTTTCTCCATTTTCATCAGTTATGCTTAGGTCTGCTCCTATCTTTATTAAAGATTCTAAAGACTGGTATGACTTGTTTTTAGCGGCAATAAATATTGGTGTTTCGCTGTCATTTTTATTGTTTATATTACCTTGGAACGATCCGATTTTTGGGAAGTGGTATTCTTCGCATAGAAGTTCTAAAAATTCTGCCTTGTTTGCTATGGCAGATGCATTGACTAAATTGTCGAAGGATTCTTGTAGTTCATTAGGGTCCTTTATTTCTTCGAGAGACTCTAGGATACTATCCATAGTTCTGTGTCGTACCATTTTTAGAGACTTTTCCAGATTTATCATCTTAATTCCTTGTTTTTTACTTCTATGGTGTTAATTTTTGACTTTAAAAAAAGCAAGTTTGGATGCTATTAATTTTTTGGGGTTGCCGGCTGTAAATTCCAGTTAAAATTCTATCAATCTCTACCATTTGGTTTTCCGTTGCGAATTTCTCGATTCTTGCTTCATGGATAATAATAATTCCTTTGTGAATTTTATTTCGGTTGGGTGATGACCAAGCAGCTGGCAACCTATGACTTGGGCTTCTGAGCCTTGTTTAAATGGCTGTATGTCATCCGTGTTGTGGCTGAAAATCCCAACAGCCACCTCAGGTAAGCAAAGCTCTCTGTTGCTGTGACGTTAAAGCCCATGCGTTGATATAAACGCTTAGCATCCGGGTTGGTGTTGATAACATCGAGGCGTAGGCGCTGATAACCTTCACGCTTAGCATACTGAATCAGTTGCTGTAATAATTGGCTACCCACGCCCTGGCCGCGCATATTGGCCGCTACACAAATACCATCCAGAAGTAGCTCGCCCGGAGTGTGTTCACGATCTAGCAGTGCCAAAATTGCCAATGCGCGTAGCGCGCCACGATAGCCCAGTTCTGTTTGCAGTAAGCGCCATGAAATACCGCCGGTTAATGACCCTTGGGCATTTTTGTAGCCGGCGATACCCACTAATGCTTCGCCGCGCATCGCCACCCAGCAAAACTTAGGCTGAAAGCCTTGAGCCAGAATACTCAGACGTTGCTTTGGGTCGGGAATAGCAACGCCTAGCTTGGCACCAAATGCAGCATCGTACAGGGCCGCAGCGGCGGGACGCTGTTCGTCTGTGAAGCCTTGTTGCAGGTAAAGGGTATCGTCCATGAAAAACCTTGGGTCGTTGTTATGGCCGAGCCTTCGCATCAGCCATTGATGTGCATAATAAAGGGTGGCGTAGCTCTTACGCCAGTGACAGTTTCACATTGCTTACAGACGCTGACAGGCGTACTTGCGTGCAGGGCCGCTAGGTTGGTGGGCCCCATTCTGTGTTTGCTTTCATGTATCCTTGGGGTGGATTTCCTGCTTAACAGCTAAAGCAGGAAACAAGCCTTTGTATGATAAAAATGGATCAAGGACGCAATGAAAAAACACTGTGTAGTACTGGGTGGCGGTGGCTGGATGATGGGCGAGCTGCCCAGTTTATTGGATCAATATATTTTGCAATTAAGTGGCAAGGCACACCCCAAGGTTTGCTACGTGCCGACAGCCACGGGCGACTCAGATGAAGTGATTCAACGCTTTTATGACGCCAAATTGAGCGATAACCTAAGTCACTTTCCGCTGTTTAAGCCGCAGTTAAACTGGCGTGAGCACTTGTTGCAGCAAGATATTATTTACGTTGGCGGTGGCAATACGCGCTCTATGTTAGCGATTTGGCGCGAGTGGGGCGTGGATGACATTTTACGCCGCTGTTACCAGCAAGGCATCATTTTGTGTGGCATGAGTGCCGGTGCGATTTGCTGGTTTGAATACGGTATTACCGACAGCAACCCAGAGGCTTACAGTGTGATACCTGGGTTAGGTGTGTTGCCAGGATTAGCCGCCGCCCACTTTACGGATGATGATGAAAAAGCAGCGCTATTTCATCAATACGCGCATGCTCATCCTGATGTGCCCTGTGTCGGCTTGAGCGACTATGCTGGTTTGCATTTTATTGATGGTGAAATTGAGCAAGCGATTTATAGCCAGCAAGAAGCGCGCGTTACTGTGGCTAACCGGCCTACCATCGTTTAAAGGGCACCTTGGTCATTCATCAGATACCTTCTTTAACCAAGGAGTGAGTGAAGTATCAGCAGCTTTCTGGTAAAACCAGTGCGTCAAAATAACAATTCGTTTGAGGTGGCTATGAGCGCTATTTGGTTTGCTACGCCAGATGTTGAAGATATGAATCGGCAAATGCAAAACACCGCTTGCTCGAATTTGGGCATTGAAATTACCGAGGTGGGCGATGATTACGTGCGTGGCACCATGCCGGCCGATGAGCGCACGTTGCAGCCCGTAGGTTTAGTACATGGTGGCGCCAATGTGCTGTTTGCCGAGACGCTGGGCAGCATGGCGGCCAACTTGGTGGTGGATACCAGTAAGCAATATTGTGTCGGCCAAGAGATCAACGCCAACCATTTGCGCGGCGTGCGCAGCGGGGTGTTAACCGGCACCGCGCGCGCAATACACTGTGGCCGTAGTTCGCAAGTGTGGGAAATTCGCATTGAAAATGAAGACGGCAAGTTAAGCTGTATTTCGCGTTTGACGATGGCGGTGGTGCCGGCGCAGTTGGCAAAGTAGGCAGGTATGGCCGTGATAAAAAACGCCGCGCTATTGCGCGGCGTTTTCGTCTTCGGCGGCCTGCTCAGCAGTGCGAATGCGCTCGCCCATGCCTGGGTGGGTGCTGAGGTAATCACTCCAGTGGCCGTCTTCACCGAGCAACATCAACTCCGGCAAGCCAAGGGTGCGCATGGCATCGGCAAAGTCCTGCGCGGAAAGCCCCGCTTGGGTTGCATGCTGATGCGCATAGGCGTCAGCTTCACGCTCCATATCACGGGAAAAAGAGCTTTCTAATAGCGAGCCGCCGGCACCAATCACCAGCTCGCCCATGCCTTCGATGTCGCCAAACATCATGGCAAACAAGAAGCTGGTGGCGGTGGTTTGGGCTAATTGTTTCATGCCATGACGATGCTCTACATGACCGATTTCGTGCAGCAAAATCGAATGCAGTTGCTGAGGTTCGTCTTCCATCAGTTTGGCCAACGCATCGGTTACGATGATGGTGCCGTCCGGTAACGCTAGGGCGTTGGCGCCAATGATGCTGCTATAAAAGTGCAGTTGGTAGCGCTCGGCAGGCAAGTTGAGGCGCTTTAACAGCTCGGCAAAATCGGCATTTAAGCGTTGTTGATAATCAGGCTCCAGCTTGGTGGGCTCGAGATAAAGATATTCCAGCGTTTTAAAAGACTGCTGGCCTACTTGCTCATCCACCGAGCGCGGCATCATCTCGACGCCTGCATAGGCCATGCGCGGAATGCCATGAAACATCATAAACCAGAGAAATGCCGGCACTGCGACAACGGATACCAGCACGCCCAGCCAGTGGCTTTCGAGCCATTCTGCCAGGCGTTGGCCGGAGCTGCTGCCGGCCCATCGATGGTTGACGTCATCCGGCACAAAGCGGCTACCGTCGGCAAACACCAGTTCTGCCGGCAAGCCGGCAATGAGGGGCTGGTGCTTTATGTCGCTGGCGCTGAAGTGCGCCAGCGCCTCACCGCTGCTGCGTTGGCTCAGCCAGATAGTGCCTTCATCGTCACAGCGCGCTTGGGCATCCAGGCTGCGTGATTGGTTGGCCAATAAATAGTGGCCATAGATTGCTTGCTGTTTCATTAAGCTAACGACAGGTCGCTGTCGAACAAGCCGGCGGCTTCTTCGCCAAAGGCGGAGTATTTCTCATCGACGGTATTTTGCATGGTTGCAATGGCTGGCGTCAGTGTCACTCGGGTGTGCGCGCAGGTGTAACGCAACATACGAATGCGGGTAATAGGGAAGGCCAGCCCCAAGGTGAGCATTAATAGCAGCACGTTGCTCGCTGCAATGGTGGCGTAGGTAAGAGGCTCGACATTGGAGCGAAAGCTTGCCAGCCCTTCGGCCTCCAAGTTGTTCATCACATGGTTGCGAATCATGGCCATATAAATACCCGAGCAAAAGGTGGCGCCTAAGTAACCCAAGATAAAGCCCGCGCCAGTATAGGCTGCGCCATAGCCTGGGGACATTTCGACTAGACCTGTGCCTAATAATATGAGGGCCAATACTAGCAAGCCGACGATCAGACCGACGAACAAGGTACACAAAACGGCAAAATAGAAGTGGCCGGTGCTGAGTTTGATTTTTAATGGCTTGCCACCGTAAGTAACGCTGCGGTGCAGAAATTCGCTGATTTGCTTATGAATCCACGGCGCTGTTAGGTAAAGGGTAAAGGCAGCCACCATGGGCAACAGAATAAAGTGCACAAACAAATCGCCATAGGAGGCTTCAAACGAAAAGCGCACATTGCGATAGGAAGTCATGCGCATGGTAAAGCGCAGGCCTTGGCCAATGGCCCAAGGCAACACAAAGATATAACCAATGACAAACAACACCATGATGGGCGGCACTAATGTCGCCAGTAGATACGCGCCACCGAACACCAAGATCGCCAGAATGCGTCCGCGCAGAATTTGCCAAGGCGTAGCCAAATAGTTCAGACGGTGGCCGTCGATTTGAGTGTGGCCATAAAGGTACTGGTTGTTGCGCACCTTAGCCCAAGCGCTGTAGATGCCTAAGGTCAAAATGCTGAGCAGTAAGTTGACAAACCACAGCTTGAAATAGCCGGCTTTGGTACCGGAGAATTCGACGGGAAAGGTCTTGCTCGGCAGGGCAGCCGTGTCCGTTGGGGTCATAACATCGTCCTTGTGGCAGGTTCAGTTTAAGAGGCGCGTTTATAGCGGAATTGCCAAGGGGCTGCAATTACGTCTGACTGGATAAAAAAGCATCATTTTAACGACAGGCGACTCACCATCGCCATTTCAGCCGCTTATCGTCAGATAATGCACAGAAGTATCCACAGAATCTGTGAGTAACCTCAAAAACAGTCCCCAGATATAAACGACCGTTTGCATCAGATATTGATTGTCAATGGGTTGACATTTATCCCCACTACAAAATCTACTCATTTCTGACAGCACCTCGCCAGGCACTGATATCAAAGGCTTTTTTAAAAATTTTTTGAACTGAGCAATGTTTGTGCAATTTGAGTGAGGTGCCGTAATGACAAGGCTATTGATGGATGCCCTCAGATTACTCACAAAGTTATCCACTGTTTTTGGGAGTAACCCGAGCTTGACATTAAAATTATGCACACTTTGATGGGGCGGCAATGGCTTGTGTACAAGTGCGTTTGTGTGTCTGCTTAGACACAGGCGAATGCGCTACAGCCACCAGGCCGTCAGTTGCACCACGGCTAAGGCCATCGCACCGGCGACGACGTCATCGATCATAATGCCAAAGCCGCCGTGCACGTGCTTGTCCAGCCAGCGAATGGGCCAAGGCTTGAGAATATCGAACAGCCGAAACAGTGCCACGCCATACACCAGCCAGCCGAGCCCTGCGGGTAACCACAGCAATGTGAGCCATAGGCCGATCCATTCATCCCAAACAATGCCGCCGTGATCGTGCACGCCCAGATCGCGGGAGGTTTGCTCGCACAGCACCACGCCCAGGGCGAAACCGGCCAACAGTACGCCGATGTAGGGCAAGGTCGGCACACCTTGCAGTAACAGCCACCACACCGGCACGGCCGCCAGCGTGCCAAAGGTGCCGGGCGCTTTCTTTGCTAGGCCTGAGCCAAGGCCAAAGGCGAGTAAATGGATGGGGTTACGTAAATTGGGCTTGGGTGAGGTTGTCATAGTCGGTCCATTCAATGATGGGTGCGATCATAACTGGCTGAGATCACAGCGGTAAACTGAGGTATTTACAGTGTATCGATCGGGTCGATATCCAAATGCCAGCGCAGGTTGCGTGGCAGGCGCTGCTGCTGCAGAAAATGCCGTAATTGGTGCAGGATGCGATGCAAGGCGGAGCGCTCAGCACCATGCAGTTGCAGCTGCTGGCGAAAGCGGCCATTGCGCCGCTCCATAATGGCCGGGAAAGGGCCGACCAAGCTGACACGCACCCGTGGGTGTTGGCGCTGCCAGTGTTGAATGTGTTGCCGACACTGTTGCAACAGTTGCTCGGCTTGATGGCGGTCTTCGCTCTCGGCCCGCAATAACGCCAAGTGCGTATAAGGCGGCAATTGGCGTTGCTGACGCTCTTGCAGCAGTGACAGCGCCAAGGCGTGATAGCCGTTATCGAGTAGCAGATTGAGCTGTGGATGATCGGCGTACAGGGTTTGAATCCACACCTCGCCCGGCATTTCTGCTCGTCCTGCCCGCCCCGCGACCTGCAATATCAACTGGGCGCTGTGCTCCATGCCGCGAAAATCAGCGCTAAACAGCCCGGCGTCGGCATCGAGCACCACGACTAAGGTCACGTCCGGGAAGTGATGGCCTTTGGCCAGCATTTGCGTACCCACCAAAATGCAGGGGCCGCCGTCGTGAATGTCGTCGTACAGCTGATCAAATGCCTGCTTGCCACGCACGCTGTCGCGGTCGACGCGGCGCACCGGCCAGTCTGGGAATAACGTCAGTAGCTGCTGCTCGGCTTTTTCTGTGCCTTGGCCGATGGCTTCCAGCTCGGGATGCTGGCAGCTGGGGCAAACCGCTGGCACGGCCTGCTGATGGTCGCAATGGTGGCAATGCAAATGCCGCGGCCAAGCGTGCAAGGTCATGCGCGCATCGCAGCGGCGGCAGTCGGCGCTCCAACCGCATTGGCGACATGCCAATAGAGGGGCATAGCCACGGCGGTTAAGAAACACCAACACCTGCTGCCCGGCTTGCAAGGTCGCTTGCATGCGTTGCAACACGGGCTGGGCAAAACCGGCGGTGAGTGGCTGGTGCAAAATGCTGTGCAGCTTCATGCCCGGTGCTTTGGCGTTGCCAGCGCGCTGGGTCAGTTTTAAATGGCGGTATTTGCCGGTTAATGCATTGTGCAGGCTTTCTAACGAGGGCGTGGCTGAGCCCAGCAAGACCGGGATTTGGCGCTGGTGAGCGCGCACAATGGCAAAGTCGCGGGCGGAGTAGCGCAAGCCATCTTGCTGCTTAAACGACGCGTCGTGTTCTTCGTCAATAATGATGGCGCCCAGCTCTGGCATGGGAGTAAACACCGCCGAACGTGTGCCGATGACGATGCGGGCGCTGCCGTCTTTGGCGCTGCACCAGCCTTGCAGGCGCTCACGATCATTTAGGCCCGAATGCAATGCCACCACTGGCACAGCAAAGCGCTGGCGAAAGCGCTTTAGGGTTTGTGGCGTCAGGCCAATTTCTGGCACCAACACCAGTACTTGGCGCTGCTCATCTAACAGGCGTTGCATCCATTGCAGGTAGACTTCGGTTTTGCCCGACCCCGTGACGCCTTCTAGTAGGGCGACGCTGAAGCCGTGCTCGTCGAGCTGATCGAGGGCGCTTTGCTGTTGCTCGTTGAGCGTTAGCGGCGCTTGCGGCTCGGCGTTTATGGCGGGTAAGGGCACTTGTTGCTGCTCAACGATTAGCCCGAGCTCGGCCAAGCGCTGCAACTGCGCCAAGCTAAAGCCTGCGGCGGTTAACTCGCTGTGTGGCCAATACGCCTGCTGCTCAAAGCGCTGCCACAGGGCTTGCTGTTTGCTGCCGCGCAAGCTGGGCGGCTGCTCACTGCACTTGTGCCAGTGGCGTTCTTCGGCCTCGCTGAGATGGCTGCCGCGGCGCAACATGGCAGGCAGCATCAGGTCGAGCACTTCGCCTTGGCTATGGTGGTAGTAGTGCGCCAGCCATTCGCTTAGGGTCAGCGTTTCAGCGTCGATGACCGGTTCATCGTCAAGACGTTGTAATAGCGGTTTAAGCTTATCGCGGGCAACGTCACTTTGGTCACGGGTGCCCAGCACCACGCCGGTTAGCAGCTGGTTGGCAAAGTTGACGCGCACACGTTGGCCTGGGCGATAGTGACGGCGCTCGTCATTGGCCGCGGGCAGGTAATCAAAACTGCGTTGCAGCGGTACGGGCAGGGCGACATCGACGACAAAAAACGGCATGAAAGGCTTGCTGCTGAATAGGGCTCTGGTATTATGCGCGTCCTTATTGCCCATGCAAGGGCGGTATTTTTTTAAGCCAGTAGCGCGGTGCTGCTCCAAAGTCGGGCCAGTGGCGGCGTGAAGAACTTTTGAGGTGATTTATGAAAGACGGTATTCATCCAGAGTACGCTGAGCTGGAAGCGACTTGTTCTTGCGGCAATGTTGTTAAAACCCGCTCAACCAAGCCAGGCAACATGAACCTGGACGTGTGCTCTTCTTGCCACCCATTCTACACGGGTAAGCAAAAAGTGGTTGACACAGGTGGTCGTATCGACCGCTTCAAAAAGCGTTTTGGCAGCTTCAAGAAGTAAGCCAACGTTTAAAAAAACCCGCTGCGGCGGGTTTTTTTATGCCTGCCTGATAGCAAAAACCGCTCAATAGCGACTATCTTATAACTGTCATAGCTGACTGACGAGGCTTTGCGTTTGTGTACGACTGGCGCAAACGACAGCCTTAGACGTTGCGCAGGAAAGCGAACGAACTCTAGTATGGTCAGCGTTCACAGCAAATAAAGGGGTTGGCAGTGTCAGAAGAAAGCGAACAACTAACGGAAGAGCAACGCATCGCGCGGCTGGAAAAACACGTCGCTACCAACCGCACCACGCTGATGGTGTTGGTGCTGCTGGCCGTGGTGACCTTTTCTGTGGTGCTGACCATTGCCGTGGTAAAAGGTCTGGAGCCAAGCTCTGAGTTTATTGATGAGCGCGAGTTTGTCAGGCTGCAAGAGCAGGTTCAGGTGTTAACTGAGGCGTCGGCGGAATACCAGCAAGGCATTGTCGATGCCAAGCGCATCATGGATGCCAGTCACGCCACAGCCTTTAAGCGCATGCTGCTCGATCAAGAGCGCAGCTATCAAACTCATTTACTGGCCTTGAAAGATGGCATGCGTGATCTGGCACGCATGGTACCTGGATCACGCACCTGGCTAGAAATCTACAATGAGCAAATGGACGAAGCGCTGGATCAAAGCCGTGCCCGCCAAAAACAACTGCAGGCATTGCAAACCGATCGCTTACCCAAGGCGCAACCGTTGGATCTGGATTAAGTCACCGAATGATTCACAGTTGCCTTAACCCCGATGATCAGACACAAACGGATTGTGCTGGCGCTCGTGGCCAAAGGTCGAGTTGGGGCCGTGGCCACAAATAAAGGTGACGTCGTCACCAAGTGGGAATAGGCGCTCGCGAATGGAGGCAATCAGCTCTGCGTGGTTGCCTTGCGGAAAATCAGTACGGCCAATCGAGCCGTTAAACAACACATCACCGACCAACGCCAGCTTATCCTCGGCACTGTAAAACACCACATGCCCCGGCGTATGTCCGGGGGTGTGCAGCACTTGTAAAGTAACGGCTCCCACTTTGACTTCATCACCGTGCTGTAGCCACTGATCTGGCTCGAAGATTTCTACCGCCGGAAAGCCAAACATCGCCGATTGCTGTGGCAACCCCTGAATCCAAAATAAGTCGCCTTGATGTGGGCCGACAATCGGCAGTTGCAGCCGTGTGGCCAGCTCATGGGTGCCACCTGCGTGGTCGATGTGGGCGTGGGTGAGCAGAATTTTCGTGGCGCTCACCCCCAGCTCCTCCAGCTTGGCAATGATACGCTCGACTTCGCCACCTGGGTCGACCACCGCGGCTTGCTGGGTCTCACTGCAAACCAAAATGGTGCAGTTCTGGGCAAAGGGGGTAACGGGCAAAATATGAGTTTGCAGCGACATGAGGGCTCCGATCCAGTGCGTATGGCGCAAGGGTACGGCAAGCGCAGGCTGCTGCAAAGCCTGCGCTTGGAGTTGGGTTTAAGGTTGGCTGAGCTTGGGTTTGACCTTGGCCAGTTGCGGCATGGTCATACCTAGACGAGCGTTAATGTAAGTCGGGTCGGCAATCCAATAATCACGTCCCTGAAAACGCACACGATCGCCACTGGCCTCGTCATCCAGTGCCACCGCTGTGGCTACATGACCCGGATAGTCGGTAATAATCACTTCCAGCCCCAGCAGTGACTCAACTAAGTGAGCAAACAAGGCCGCGCGGTCTTCACAGTCGGCGTAGGGGTAGTGCAGGGTTTCCAGTGGAAATAGATAGTTCTCATAGCCGAATTGCTGGTCATCGGTCTGATACGACAGCGCGTTTTGCACAATGTAGAGCAGGCGATTGACCGCTTGCTGTTGATCCAAGCCCTGCAGCAAGGGCTGAAAGTTTTGCCGCAGGCTGTGCTCGCTGACGGCTGGCAAGCCGACGCTGAAATAGCGCTGTAGGTTGAGCTGCGGCACGCTGTCGAGAAAATCAACGTAGGCCTGTGAATAATCCAGCGTGAGTTCAACGTTGCGCTCGTTGAGCACCACGTTTAACTGGCGCTGACGCATGTCACCATCCAGGTGCAGCTGACCCAAGCCCGCAAAGGACAGCGCTTGTGTGCTGTCAGCGTGTTGGCCGTCGTAGGTTGTCAGGCGGCCAATTTTACCCTGTTGCTGGCGCAGCAAGGCGTAATAGGCGCGGCCATCCAGTTGGAAAAAGGTTTCGCCAAAAATGGGCTCGTCACTGGCCAGCAGCACGTAGGCTTGCTGCGCATCGTAGGCCACGCGCGCATCAAAGCCGGCTTGCAGCAGCAAAAACCAGCTCAGCAGCGGCTGGCTGCGCGCATCGGCGTGGCGTTGGCTCAGTTGCTGAATCAGCATGACCACAGCCCAGTCATTCAGCTGCAGCTGCTGTTGATGATGACGAATATCCTTGAGCGTCGCCTGCCAATTGCTGCTGGCCAGGCGCTGCCAGAAAGCACTGATGGCATCACCGTTTAAGCGTGCATGAAATTGGGTATTTACTCGCTGTGGCCAAGCAATGGCCAGGCGCTCGCCGTAAAAGTCGAACTCAGCGCGTGGCTCGCCACTGGGCGGCAAGGGCTTTGCCGGCCTGGATTTGACGGGCTTGGGTTTAATAGGCTTGGGGGTGGCGGGCTTAGGTGTGGCCGCTGTCACCGGCTCGACGGGTGGCTGTGCGCTGGGTTCGGTCACGGGTGTTGCCACCGGCACGCTGTCGGGCTTAGGGGCTTGATCCGGCGGTGCTTGCTGATCGGTATCGACGGTTTGCCAAGGTTTGTTAAGAAAGCTTAAAAACGCTTGGTCTTGTTCAGACAAATACTGGTTAAAGGCTTGCTGGGTGGACGACTTCCATTGCTGGTAGTCCTGCTCTGAAGCAAAGGTCGTGCTGGCGGCGAGGGTGATGATGATGGCCGCCATGGCTGGTGGGTAGCGCATGGTCGTCATTCCTTTGAAAACAAGCGCAGTGCAGCACGCGGGCGCTGCACTGTCTTAGGGGCGTTGATCAATCTGATCAATCAATCGTGGCGTCGATCAGTCGCGCAGTTTGGCCATTTCTTGCGCCATTTCGTCGAACGACTTTTCTGCTTGGAATTTCTGCCACAAAGCACGCTCGTTGTTCATTGAGGTTTTCAGCGCTTCTTTAGCCAGCGTGTTGACGGTATCGGCATCTAAGCCCACCAGTACCACCATGCCGCCACTTGGGGTTGGCATTTGACGGAAAATCTTAGAACCAATCAGGCTTTCTTTGGTGATTTGCTTGGTGACCGAAGTGTTCACTTGATCAACGGTTTCGTCGTCGGCAGAGCCAGTGGTTTCAGCAAACTGCTTGATCATGTTTTGAACTTCAACGCGCATGATTTGCGCCAGTTCAACTCGGGCAGCCGTGGCGGCCATTTGCTTCATAAAGTTAGGGCCGGCTGCGGATTTGTCGGCATAACCGACGGCGGATAAGTCCACTCCATCGACTGGGCCACCGCACACCCACATGGGGGCTTCTTGGTTAGAGCCGTCGGCATAAACACAATCGGCTAAATCTGGGCGCGTGTCGTTAGAAGAACAACCAACTAAGGCTGCGGTCACAGCGGCAGCAAATAGGGCGCGGTATTTCATCGTTTTCTCTCCTTGAAGGGACCTGAAACAGGTAAAGTCTGGGCAGCATAAATAAAGGCAGCGGTGTTTTCCACTGCCCAAGTAGGGTTAGCTGCAACTCGGTGTTCCAACGAGCGAACCATCACAAAATCAATGCTGATGGCCACCCACCCCGTGTGCGTGGCGATGGGCAATTTCTTCAGCGCTGGCGGGGCGTACCGCGATGACTTCGACATCAAAACACAAATTCCGCCCAGCCAATGGATGGCTGATATCGACGTCGGCCATAAATTTGCCCACTTTCTTTACCGTTACCTGACGCGTGCCTTGGTCGGTGTGAATCACGCCTACCATGCCTGGGCGCCAGCGCTTCGCGCCTTGCAAATGCTTCACCGGCACACGCTGCATCACAGGTTCGCTGGCAGGCCCATAAGCCTGCTCGGCGCTCAGCTCAATACGAAACTGCTCACCGGCCTGATGTCCCTGCATGGCTTGCTCAAAGGCGGGCAGCATGTTGCCGTGGCCTTGCAAATACAGCAGTGGCTCGCCACTGCGGGTGCTTTCGATCGACTCTCCCTGGTCGTCGCTGAGGTCATAGTGCAGTTGCACCACGGTGTCTTGAGCTATGTGCATAAGGGCTCCTTTGATTCTTTGGCTTGATATTCTACCTGCAAGCCCAATATTGCAGAACAGAACACACGCAACACACCTTCAGGATGTAAGCATGACAACAATTGTTTCCGTTCGCCGTGGCGATGAAGTCGTTATTGGTGGCGATGGCCAGGTGTCGCTGGGCAATACCGTAATGAAAGGCAATGCCCGCAAAGTACGCCGCTTGTACAACGACCAAGTCATCGCTGGTTTCGCCGGCGGTACGGCAGACGCCTTTACCCTGTTCGAAAAATTTGAAGCACAACTGCAAAAGCATCATGGGCAGTTAACGCGAGCAGCGGTGGAGTTGGCAAAAGAGTGGCGCTCCGATCGCGCTTTACGTCGCTTAGAAGCGATTTTGGCCGTTGCTGACCATACCGCCTCACTGATCATCACCGGTAACGGCGATGTGGTGCAGCCAGAAAATGACTTAATTGGCGTCGGCTCGGGTGGCAACTATGCCCTAGCTTCGGCGCGCGCCTTGCTGGAAAACACCGATTTGTCCGCGCGCGACATTGTCGAAAAGAGCCTCAATATCGCCGGTGAGATTTGTGTGTTCACCAACACCAATCTGACCATTGAAACGCTAAACAACGAACCTCAGACCGACGGAGAGCGCGCATGAGCCAGATGACCCCAAGAGAAATTGTTCACGCCCTCGACCGCCACATTATCGGTCAGGATGATGCCAAGCGCGCCGTTGCCATTGCCTTGCGTAACCGCTGGCGCCGCATGCAGTTGAATGAAGAGCTGCGCGACGAAGTCACCCCCAAGAACATTTTAATGATTGGCCCGACGGGTGTGGGTAAAACCGAAATTGCTCGCCGTTTGGCCAAGTTGGCTAATGCGCCGTTTATTAAGGTGGAAGCGACCAAATTCACCGAAGTGGGCTACGTTGGCAAAGACGTGGAATCCATCATTCGCGATCTGACCGAAACGGGTTTGAAAATGCTGCGCGAGCAGGAGATGGAAAAAGTCTCTTACCGCGCCGAGGAAGCCGCCGAAGAGCGCATTTTAGATGTGCTATTGCCGCCGCCGCGTCAAACCAGCTGGGACACCACCGAAGAGCCAAAAGCAGAAGACAGCGGTACGCGTCAGATCTTCCGCAAAAAATTGCGTCAGGGTGAACTCGACGACAAAGAAATTGAGATCGACGTTTCTCAGGCCAGCCAGGTCGGTGTTGAAATCATGGCACCTCCCGGCATGGAGGAAATGACCAACCAGTTGCAGAACATGTTCTCTAACCTGGGCGGTGATAAAAAAACCAAGCGCAGCATGAAAATCAAAGACGCCATGAAGCTGCTGCGCGATGAAGAAGCGTCCAAGATGCTCAATATGGAAGAGCTAAAAGAGCGTGCGGTGGAGTTGGTGGAGCAAAACGGCATCGTCTTTATTGATGAGATTGATAAAGTCGCCAAGCGCCAAGAAAGCGGCTCGGGCGGAGATGTGTCGCGTGAAGGTGTGCAGCGTGATTTGCTGCCTTTGATTGAAGGCTGCACCGTCAGCACTAAATACGGCATGGTGAAAACCGACCATATTTTGTTTGTCGCCTCAGGTGCGTTCCATTTATCCAAACCGTCGGATTTGATTCCGGAGTTACAAGGCCGCCTGCCCATTCGAGTAGAGCTGAGTGCACTAACGCCAGAAGACTTTAAACGCATTTTAACCGAGCCGAATGCCTCGCTGACCATGCAATATAAAGCCTTGATGGCGACGGAAGGGTTGGACATCGACTTTACCGACGATGCCATTGAGCGTTTGGCGCAGATCGCCTTTGACGTCAACGAAAGCACGGAAAACATCGGCGCTCGCCGTTTGCACACCATGCTGGAGCGCTTGCTGGAAAGCATCTCGTTTGATGCCACCGATTTAACCGGCCCTATCACCATTGATGCGGCGTACGTTGAGGAAAAACTCGGCCAGCTGGCCACCGATCAGGACTTAAGTCAGTTTATTCTGTAAAGCATCTCGGCAAAAAAAGCCCCGGTCATGACCGGGGCTTTTTTATACACCGAAGCGTTTCACCAGTTGGCGTAAGCGCTCGCTCTGCTCGGCCAAATCATGTGAGCTGCTGTCGGACTGGCTCATATAATCGGCAATGTGGTTGGATGAGTCGGCAATGGTGGCCAAGTTTTGGGTAATTTCACCGGCCACGCTGCTTTGCTGCTCCACCGCGCTGGCGATGTTGATGTTCATTTCCATAATGGTGCTGACCGCTTGGGTAATGGCGCGAATGCGCTCGGCTGCCTCATCGGCCATTTCGGCGGTGCTTTTCGACGTCGCGGCATTTTCGGCCATGGCATTTACCGCGCTAGCGGCTTGCTGCTGTAGCCGGCTGATCATGGTGTCGATTTCTTCCGTCGACGCTTGAGTCCTTGAGGCTAGGGTACGCACTTCATCGGCCACCACAGCAAAGCCTCGGCCTTGCTCGCCCGCACGTGCTGCTTCGATGGCGGCATTCAAAGCCAATAAGTTGGTTTGCTCGGCAATGCCACGAATCACGCTCAACACCGAACCGATGGACTCGGTTTCGTTGCGCAGACCATCAACGACTTGCTGTGATTCACCAATGGTTTCAGCTAACTGATCAATGCGCTGCTTGGTTTGCTCAACCGTACTGACCCCAGCTTGGGCATTATCATCGGCATGACGGGCGGCATCGGCCGCTTGCTCGGCATTTTGTGCCACACCTTCAATGGTTTGCGTCATCTCAGTGGCACCCGTGGCCGCTTGCTCGGCTTGCAAGCGCTGATCTTCGGTTAGCGCACGGGTGTCACTGGCCATACTGGTGAGCTTTTGACCACACAGGGCGACTGATTCTGTGGCCTGACGCACGTCCGTCATGACATCGTGCAGTTGCTGCATAAAGCGATTAAAGGAAGTGGCTATGCCGCTAATTTCATCGTTGCCGCTGCTGGGTAAGCGGTGAGTAAGGTCGGCATCGCCACTGGCGGCATTGGCCATGGCATCGGCGAGATTCGCCAGCGGAATGCGGATACTTTGCACGATAAAGAACAGCAGTACCCCCACCAGCAGCAACAGTAGGCCGTTCATGATGAGTTGCTGGCGCACTTCAGCGGCAAACTGTTGCTGTACGTCATCGAGATAAACGCCTGTACCTATGACCCAATCCCAAGCTGCGAAATGACGCACATAGCTAACTTTATCGACGGGGGTTTCGCTGCCTTTTTTAGGCCACTGGTAGGCCACTAGGCCACCGTCGCTGGAAGCTTTGGCGACTTTATTGATTTCTCGGAACAGATAGAGCCCATTAGGATCTTTGACGCTATCAACATTTTTACCTTCTAATGCTGGCTTGGCAGCATGCATGATCACCACGGGCTTGGAGTCGTTGACCCAGAAATAGTCGCCCGCGCCATACAGTAAGTGACGCAAGGCATCTTTGGCCTGCTGTTGGGCTTGGTCTTTACTCAAACCTTGTTGCTGTAGGCTGTGAAAGTAGCGCACCTGACTGTATGCTGCGTCCACCAGTTGATGCAGCGACTCTTGTTTTTCCTCCATGACCAAGCGGTATTCTGTGCGCAGAGCCTGTACCGTGATAATGATCAGAACCAAGGTGGTAACGCCCAGCATGAGCCACAGCCGGCTTTGAATGCTGAGCAAGCGCAAGGACTTCATAGACAGACCTCTGAAATAGTACACTGAAGGTAATGACCCTACGACAATAGCCACGTCAGAGTAGGGCACTGGGCTGGGCGTGTTCGTTTTAATGATGGCCAGCCGACTGTTCGAGTTTAGACCAACCTTTATCAGTGGTAGGAACTGCTATGATTCCCACGTCAATAAAAGTACATAAAACCAGTCGTACACTGGTATTAGGTTATGAAGATGGTCAGTATGAGCTGAGCTTTGAGCTATTGCGGGTTTATTCGCCCTCTGCCGAGGTGCGAGGTCATGGCACGGGCAACGGCGTTTTGCAGTATGGCAAAAAAGACGTCGGCTTATTGCGCATTGAGCCTGCGGGTAATTATGCCCTGAAACTGGTGTTCGACGATGGCCATGATTCTGGCCTGTACGACTGGAATTATTTGCGCCACTTGTGTCTGAATCAGCAGAGCTTGTGGCAAGAGTATCTGCAGCAGTTAGAGGCTGCAGGCAAGGAGCGCAGCTCCAACGAGATTCAATTTAAAGCGCTGTAAAAGTTACAGTGCGCGACCCAACAGGAGCGTCAGTTTGACGAATTCCAAATCGGATAATCTTAACGATCCGAATGCCGCCGCCGAGGCGGAAAAATATGACAACCCAGTGGCCAGCCGTGAGGCGTTATTAGCGCTACTGGAGCGTAGCGACCGGCCGATGAGTCACGCCGATGTGTGCGAGGCGCTAAACGAAAGCGATGAGGAACGGGTGGAAGCACTGCGCCGTCGCTTGATTGCCATGGCCCGTGATGGCCAACTGATTAGCAATCGTCGCAATCAATTTATGCCGATGGACAAAGCCAACCTGGTGCAGGGTTTGGTGATGGGCCATCGCGATGGCTTTGGTTTTGTATTACGCGACGGCGAAGACGATGTGTACCTGTCTAATCGCCAAATGAGCAAGGTATTCCATGGTGATCGTGTTGCCGTGCAAATACTGGGTCACGATCGCCGTGGCCGGCCAGAAGGTAAAATTGTCGAAGTATTAGAGCGCAATACCCACCAAGTCGTCGGACGTTATTTCGACCAAAGCGGTGTGGGCGTGGTGCAACCCGACAATAAGCGGGTGAGTCATGAAGTGCTGGTGCCACCGCATGGTCGGGCCGGCGCGCAACACGGCCAATTTGTGCTGGTGCAAATTACCCAGCAGCCCAAGCCTGGTGGTTTGCCCATGGGCGAAGTGGTGGAAGTGCTGGGCGATCATTTAGCGCCCGGTATGGAAATTGACGTCGCCATTCGCAGCCATAATATTCCCGCGGAATGGCCCGATGCCGTGGTGCATGAAGCCAAGCGCTTACCCGATCGCGTGGCCGAGGCCGATAAACAACAACGCATAGATTTGCGCCATTTGCCGTTTGTCACCATTGATGGCGAAGACGCCAAAGACTTTGACGACGCGGTCTACTGTGAAGTCAATAAAAAAACCGGTGGTTGGCGCTTGTATGTCGCCATTGCCGATGTCTCTCATTATGTCAAAGTTGGTAGCGCGCTAGATCATCAAGCGCATTTGCGCGGCAACTCGGTGTATTTTCCAGAGTTTGTGGTGCCCATGCTGCCGGAGAAACTGTCTAACGGCTTGTGCTCGCTTAACCCAGAAGTCGACCGCTTGGTGATGGTGTGTGAAATGACCATTTCTAAAAATGGTCGTTTATCGGGTTATAAATTTATGGAAGGGGTGATTCACAGTCATGCCCGCCTGACCTACAACAAAGTCTGGCAAATGCTGGAGCAGCCCATTAGCGAAGAGGGCAAATCCTGGCGCAAGCATTACCAGCCTATCGTGCCGCACTTAGAAAATCTCTACACCTTGTTTAAATTACTGCGTCAAATGCGTGAGCAGCGTGGCGCCATGGATTTTGACTCAGTTGAAACGCGCATTATTTTTGATGCCGAGCGCAAGATTCAACAAATCGTACCGACCTCGCGTAACGATGCACACATGCTGATTGAAGAATGCATGCTGGCCGCCAACGTCTGCACCGCTGATTTTTTTGAGCGCTATGAGTTGCCGGCTTTATTTCGCGTGCACAAAGGCCCGAGCGAAGAAAAGTTAGAAAATTTGCATGCCTTTTTAGGTGAGTTGGGTTTGTCGATGCGCCACGGTAAAGAGCCGTCTCCGAAAGATTACCAAGCCTTGCTGCAGCAAATTGAAGATCGACCTGACTCGCATTTAA
Source organism: Bacterioplanes sanyensis (assembly GCF_014652515.1). Lineage (GTDB taxonomy): Bacteria > Pseudomonadota > Gammaproteobacteria > Pseudomonadales > Oceanobacteraceae > Bacterioplanes > Bacterioplanes sanyensis. The sequence goes on from NZ_BMYY01000009.1 coordinate 105,376, forward strand.
TTCAAACCGTGATGCTGCGCTCGCTCAGCCAGGCACAATACGACCCAGAAAACGAAGGCCACTTTGGCTTAGCGTATAAAGCTTATACCCACTTTACCTCGCCGATTCGTCGTTACCCAGATTTGCTCGTGCATCGCGGTATTCGCCATATTATTCGCAGCGATAAAGAATGCCGCCACGTGCGTCGGGTAAAAGGCGCGCCTAACCTAGATCGCAAACAGATTTATCCGTACGACTTAGCCGCCATGGTGCAACTGGGTGAGCATTGCTCCATGACCGAGCGCCGTGCCGATGATGCCACCCGCGATGTCGTTGACTTTCTTAAGTGTGAATACATTCGCGAGCATGTGGGTGAAGAGTTTGAAGGTGTTATTTCGGCCGTCACCGGTTTTGGTTTGTTTGTTGAATTGAAAGATGTGTATGTCGAAGGCTTGGTGCACGTCAGCTCGCTGCAAAACGACTATTACCAGTTTGACTCGGTTAAGCATCGCTTAACAGGCGAGCGCACACGCCGCAGTTTCCGCCTAGGTGACAGTGTTTGGGTGCGCGTGGTCGCGGTTAATTTGGATGATCGCAAAGTCGACTTTGAACTGACATCTATGCCGAAAAAACCGGGCCGCCAAGATCTGGACATGCCTACGCCAGCGCGCCTTCCGCGCAAACGCACAGCGGCAGGGGAACAGGCTAAGCCGCTCGCGCCCGGGCGTAAGAAGCCAGCGGCAAAAGATGGCGACGGCAAAGCGAAAAAAGGCAAAAAAAAGCCCAGTAAGCGCCAAAGGCTGAACGCTAAAAAATCGCCCGATAAAGCGGGTAAAAAGCCGAGTAAGAAAAAGGCTGCTAACAAGGCCAAGAAAAAGTAGAGACTGAATTGCATGAAGTTAGAAGCAGTATACGGCTTGCATGCCGTCACCACCTTGTTGCAGCGCTCAGCGCGCCAAGTGGCGGAAGTTTGGGTACAAAAAGGCCGTGTTGATCAGCGCATGCAACGCGTGTTGGAGCTGGCGAAGGAACAAGGCATTGACGTTCGTGAGGCTGATAAAGGCTTAATGAATCAAAAAGCCGATGGCAATCATCAGGGCATCATCGCCTTTCGCCAGCCCTTGCAGGGCACCAGCGAAAAGCAGTTACCTGATTTACTCGACGCCATCGACGGCAATGCCTTTATTCTGATTCTGGATGGCGTGACCGACCCGCATAACCTAGGGGCGTGCATTCGCACCGCCGATGCGGCCGGTGTGCATGTGGTGATTGCGCCGAAAGATAAATCGGCACCGCTGAATGCCACCGCGGCCAAGGTGGCGTGTGGCGCAGCGGAAGTTGTGCCCTATGTACAGGTGACTAACTTGGCGCGCACCATGAAAGAGCTGCAGGAGCGTGGTATCTGGATCGGTGGCGCTGCAGGTGAAGCCGAGGCCAATATTTATCAGCAAGATTTATCTGGGCCGCTGGCCCTGGTAATGGGAGCAGAAGGCGCGGGCATGCGGCGGTTAACCCGTGAGCATTGCGATTTTCTGGTGAATATTCCCATGGCGGGCGAAGTGAGCTCGGTAAACGTCTCGGTGGCCACCGGTATTTGCTTGTTTGAAGCGGTACGGCAGCGCCGCGGTTAATGCTAGGGGCTTGCTGCAACAGCAAGCCCCCTGCAAGGGTTAAATCAAATCCAGTGCTCTGGCCTGCTCATGTAATTGATCGCGAAATGCGGGATGCGCAATGCTAATTAACGCCCGCGCTCGCTGCGGTAACGACAACCCTTTTAAATCGACACAGCCATATTCGGTAACCACGAACTGGGTATCCATGCGGGTGTCGGTAACGGTGCCGCCTAATAGCGTCGGCACTATTCGGCTTAATGTGCCGCCCTTGGCGGTGGACTGCAGCGCAATAAAGGAACGCCCACCTTTGGAGCGAAAGGCGCCGCGGACAAAATCCAACTGGCCGCCGGTGCCAGAAAACGGCTGGCCCGCCAACTGCTCGGCGTTGATTTGCCCGGTTAAATCCACCTCGATGGCGGCATTCACCGAGACCATCTTCTGGTTCTTCTGAATAATCATTGGGTTGTTCACCCAAGAGGCTGGATAGCCAACGATGGAGGGGTTGTCATCCATAAAGTCGTACATGGCTTTATCGCCCAGCGCGAGGGTAAACACGTGTTTGTGCTGCATCCATAATTTGCGTCGGCCATTTAACACACCACGCTCAATTAGCCCCACCATGGCCGGGCTGAATAGCTCAGAATGCAGGCCTAAGTCTTTATGGTCATGCAATAGGCCTAAAACGGAGTTGGGCACGCCGCCCACGCCCATTTGCAAGGTATCACCGTCGTCAATACGTTCGGTAATGAGGCGGGCGATTTGTAAATCGATATCGCTGGGTGGGTGAGGCTGAATCTCAATTAATGGCGTGTGGTTTTCAACAATGGCGTCAATTTCAGAGATATGCACCGAGCACTCGCCAAAGGTACGCGGCATGTTTTCATTGACCTCCACAATGACCTTGCCCGCTTTGCGGATCACACTGGCGCCATAGTCGGCATTGGTGCCAAGGCTAAAGTAACCGTGGCGGTCCATGGGTGATACCGTCACCATAAAACAGTGCGGTTCGATGTATTCGGTCAGCAGGCGGCCGACTTGAGAAAAGCTGGCGGGGACGAACTCCATCATTGCTCTGTGGTGGTATTTTTTTAACGCTTGGCGATCGTGACCACTCATAAACAGTGGCCGTGGGCAGACCTTGTCAGCCAATTCTGGTACCAAAATCGTGTCGCATAAGGCCTGAGTACCATGCATGTAATACAGATTCAGCTCATTCAGCTGCGATTGATGCAAAGCGTCGGCAACGCCTTGCATGAGTGCTGGCGGCATGGCGACGCTCATACCCAAGACCAGATTATCGCCGTCACGTAAGTATTCGGCCGCCTGGGTAGGGGTGGTGAGTTTTTGCTGGTAAAGGCCTTGAATATCCATGGCTATTGACCCTGTGCAAGTGAATGATAAAGGAAGAAAGCACTGAAACCTTAGCAGCCAGCTTTGAAATTACGATGACAGTAAGCAAGCAGCAGGCAGGTTTGGCAACTTAGACGCAACGCTCGGTATGATTGGTGATTTTCGGCCACTTTGTCCGTTCGAGAAGCTGAGCATTTGTGTGCCTTGGCACACGGGTTGCCATTGCTGTGGCCTTGACTGCCAGCAATAATAGCCACACTTTTTAGGCAAGCTAACGGGAGCACACTGTGGATTGGTGGCAGGACTTACTCAACCAAAATTACGACTGGTTCTGGGATGTCGGCATAGCCCTGTCGTTGACCCTAGTGCTGGCATTTGCCTGGCGCTTGGCGCGGCATAAAATGCTGGCTTTGGCCGCTAAAACCCGTAATCGCTGGGATGACGTGGTAGTGGATGCCATTGGTGTACCGATTAACTGGGGCATTCTCGCCATCGGCGCGACTTGGACGGCGGACATCAGCGCGCGTCATTTTGCTTCCGAAATCGTCACCAGCATTCCTATTGTGCGCCAGCTGTCATTGCTGATCTTGGTGGCGTGGGCCATCTGGCGTTTAATCAATCGGGTAGAGGTGCGCCAGCTAGACAGTGGAGCCGACCCCACCACGGTGCAAATGGTGGGCAAGGTCGCCAAATTGGCGGTGACCTTTTTAATTGTATTGCCTGTGTTTCAGATGCTGGGCATCTCTATTTCTGGCCTGCTGGCCTTTGGTGGTGTTGGCGGCTTGGTCGTAGGCATGGCGGCCAAAGACCTGCTGGCTAACTTCTTTGGTTCCATCATTGTGTACATGGATCGCCCGTTTAAAGTCGGCGACTGGGTGCGCTCGCCGGACCGCAACATCGAGGGCACGGTAGAGCACATCGGCTTTCGCGTGACCCGCATTCGCACTTTTGATAAGCGGCCACTGTATGTGCCCAATGCCATATTCACCAACATTGTGGTGGAGAACCCGTCACGCATGCTCAATCGCCGCATTTACGAGACCATTGGTATTCGCTACCAAGACGCTCGCCTGATGCAGCCCATCATTGATGATGTGCGCGCCATGTTGGAGCAGCACCCTGATATTGATCAGAACTGCACCATGATTGTGAACTTCAACAGTTTTGGTGCTTCCAGTTTGGATTTCTTTATTTACACCTTTACCAAAACCACGGCTTGGGTAGAGTTTCACGCCATCAAACAGGACGTGCTGCTGCAGGTGATGAACATCATTCATGCTCATGGTGGTGACTGTGCCTTCCCGACTCGCACCTTGCATCTGGAGTCTTTACCGGAGGCTCTGCAAGCTCAGCAAAATAGCGGCTTATCAGCGCCAACTGTGCCTGCACAAAGCTAATGAACGCGCGGCTGACGGGGCTGGGTTGCTTGGCCTGGGGGTATACCAGGCACCAGGAACGTCGCAGCGGGAAGTCCTCGACGGCGACCTCCTGCAATAGCCCCAGCCGCAGCTCGGCCAAAATGCCCATGCGTGGCAGCACCGCCACGCCCATGCCTGCCATCACCGCATGCTTGACCGCATCGTTCGAGCCCAGCTCCATTACCGCCTCTAGGCTTTGACGGCGCTGTTGGCAGTGTTGCTCCAGCGCCAAGCGGGTGCCTGAGCCCAGCTCGCGCAGCAGCAGAGGGTGTTGCAAAAACGCCTCTAGGCTGACGGCATCGCGCTGTGTTAACGGGTGTCCTGCTGGAGCCACCGCCACCAATTGGTTGTCCAGAAAGGGCAGCGAGGTCAGCGGCTTTTCATTGGGCACCAAGCCCATAATCACCAAATCGTCGCGGTTATTGGCCAGTCGCTCCAGCGCTTGCTGGCGGTTCACCACATCGATGCGCGCCTGAATGGCGGGGTATTGCTGCAAAAACAGTTGCAGTAAATGCGGCACCACATACTGGGCGGTACTGACGGCGGCAATGCGCAAGTCGCCGGCCAGCTGCCCCTGCAGGGCGTGTAAATCGCTTTGCATTTCCTTTAGATGGGTAAACAGCGCTTGGGTGCGCTGTGCCACCACTTCGCCGGCAGCGGTGCAGTAAAGTTTGCGGCCGACGTACTCAAACAAGGTTTGGTCAAGAGCGCTTTCCAGCTGGCGGATTTGCGCACTGACCGCCGGTTGCGTTAACCCCAGCAGTTGCGCTGCCTTGCCATAGCCTCGTTGTTCGTACACGGCCTGAAAAACTTGCAGCTGGCGCAGGGTTAAACGGTTGACCAGTTTTTGCACAGACAATGGCATAACAGTCGCCTTGTTTATTCATCCATAAGGTTTAGATTATGGAATACCAAAAAAATATCAATTAGGAGTGATGTTTACCCTAGGCTAGTCTGGTCAGACCTTTGCAATGGAGGCGCAACCGTGTCCCAGTTAAAGAAAGTGCTGATTGCCAACCGCGGCGAAATCGCGGTGCGCATTGTGCGCGCCTGTGCCGAAATGGGCATTCGCTCGGTGGCCATCTATACCGAACCTGACCGCTACGCGCTGCACGTTAAGCGCGCCGACGAAGCCTACTCCTTGGGCGAAGACCCGATTCAGGGCTATCTCGACCCAGCTGCAATCGTTAACCTGGCCGCGCAAACCGGTTGCGATGCCATTCACCCCGGTTATGGCTTTTTATCTGAGAACTCGCGCTTTGCGTATTTGTGCGAGCAAAAAGGCATTAAATTTATTGGCCCTAAATCCTCCGTGATTGAGCGCATGGGCGATAAAACCGCCGCTCGCGACAGCATGCGCGCCGCCGGTGTGCCGGTCACGCCGGGCTCCGATGGCAATTTGGCGTCGATAGAGGACGCCAAACAAGTAGCGGCGCAGATCGGTTATCCGGTGATGATCAAAGCCACCTCAGGCGGTGGCGGTCGCGGCATTCGCCGAGTGGATAACGAACAAGAGCTGGAGCAGCAGTTTCCACGGGTAATTTCCGAGGCCACCAAAGCCTTTGGCAGTGCCGATGTGTTTTTAGAAAAATGCATCATTAACCCGCGCCATATCGAGGTGCAGATTCTGGCCGACAGCCAGGGCAATGTGGTGCATTTATACGAACGCGATTGCTCTATTCAGCGGCGCAACCAAAAGCTGATCGAAATTGCGCCCAGCCCACAATTAACCCCAGAGCAGCGCGAATACATAGGCGGCCTGGCCGTTAAAGCCGCCGAGGCCGTCGGTTATGAAAATGCGGGCACGGTGGAGTTTTTGCTCACCGGCAACGAAGTGTATTTCATGGAAATGAATACCCGCGTGCAGGTGGAGCACACCATTACCGAGCAAATCACCGGCGTTGATATTGTACGTGAGCAATTACGTGTGGCGGCGGGCTTGCCGCTCAGTTATCGCCAGCAAGACATCAGCTACCGTGGTTTTGCGCTGCAATTTCGCATTAATGCCGAAGATCCACAAAACGATTTTCTACCCAGCTTTGGCCGTGTTTCGCATTATTACGCCCCCGGCGGCCCTGGCGTGCGCGTCGATACCGCCATTTACACCGGCTATGACATTCCGCCGTATTACGACTCCATGTGTTTAAAGCTGGTGGTGTGGGCTTTGACCTGGGAAGAAGTGATCGCTCGCGGTGAACGCGCCCTAGACGACATGCGCTTGCAGGGCATTCGCACCACCGCGCCTTATTATCGCCAGATTCTCGGCAATGAAGATTTTCGCAGTGGTTTGTTCGATACCAGCTTTGTGCCCAGCCATCCAGAGCTTTTGAGTTATTCCAATAAACGTCAACCCGGTGATATTGCACTGGCCATTGCCGCTGCCGTGGCAGCCCACGCCGGTTGGTAATCAGGAGAGAGAAGATGAGTGTGAAAAATAAGCCGATCGAAGTCACAGATTTGATTCTGCGCGATGCGCACCAGTCTCTGATTGCCACCCGCATGCGCACCGAAGACATGCTGCCCATTTGCGAAAAGCTCGACCGTGTTGGTTATTGGTCACTGGAAGCCTGGGGCGGCGCGACCTTTGATGCCTGCGTGCGCTATTTAAAAGAAGACCCGTGGGAGCGCTTGCGCCAACTGCGTGCCGCACTGCCGAATACGCGCTTGCAAATGTTATTGCGTGGTCAAAATTTGCTGGGTTATCGCCACTACGCTGACGACGTGGTGAAGGCTTTTGTGCATAAAGCGGCTGAAAATGGCATCGATGTTTTCCGGGTGTTCGATGCGCTGAATGATTTGCGCAACCTCGAAGTGGCGATGAAAGCGGTAAAAGACGCCGGCAAACACGCCCAGGGCACCATTTGCTACACCACCAGCCCGGTGCACACCACTGAAATGTATATTCAGCAAGCGAAAGACTTGCGCGATATGGGCGCCGACTCCCTGACCATTAAAGACATGGCCGGTTTGCTGACGCCGTTTGCGTCTTACGACATTGTCAAAGCCATTAAAGGCGCGGTGGATTTGCCCTTGGTGATTCACAGCCACGCCACAGCCGGCTTGGGTGGCTTATGCCAAATGAAAGCGGTCGAAGCGGGTGCTGATCGCATTGATACTGCGATTTCTGCTTTTGCTGGTGGCACCAGCCATGCCTCCACGGAATCTTTGGTGGCGGCGTTTCGGGATACGCCCTTTGATACCGGGCTGGATTTAGAGCTGCTGAGCGAAATTGCCGATTATTTTCGCGAGGTGCGCAAAAAATACCACCAGTTCGAAAGCGAGTTCACTCGCGAAGACGTATCGGTGCAGATTAATCAGGTGCCGGGCGGCATGATGTCCAACCTGGCCAATCAATTAAAAGAGCAAAATGCCCTTGATCGAATTCGCGAAGTATTTGATGAAATTCCCCGTGTGCGCAAAGACTTGGGCTATCCGCCTTTGGTGACACCAACATCGCAAATTGTTGGTACTCAGGCGGTGTATAACGTGCTCTCCGGTGAGCGCTATAAAACCATTACCAACGAGGTGAAGCGCTATTTAAAAGGCGGTTATGGCAAGCCTCCGGCCGAGGTAGACGCTGCTTTGCAGAAAAAAGCCATTGGCAATGAGCCTTATTCCGATGCGCGCCCAGCCGACGCCCTAAGCCCAGAGCTGGATAAATTACGCCAAGAAATTGGCGAGCTGGCCACCAGTGAAGAGGACGTGCTGACCTATGCCATGTTCCCTGATTTAGGCCGCGACTTTTTGCAGCAGCGCGCCGATGGCACCTTGCAACCTGAACCGCTGGAGCCAGCTCCCGCAGCAGGCGGCCGACCAGTCGATGCCATTTCTACCGAGTTTTTGGTGGACGTGCACGGCGAGCAATACGAAATTGCCATTACCGGTGCTGGCACCACGCAAAGCGGCAAACGCAAACTGTATTTGTCGCTGGATGGTATGCCAGAAGAGGTCACGGTGGAATCCCTCAACGAATACGTGGCCGAAGGTGCCAGCGGGCGCAAACGCGCCTCTGAGCCTGGCCACGTGACGGCTGCCATGCCCGGCAATATTGTCGATGTGCTGGTGGCCGTGGGTGACAATGTTAGCGCTGGCCAAGCGGTATTGATTACCGAAGCGATGAAAATGGAAACCGAAGTGCACGCCAACATCGACGGCAAAGTCATCGCTGTGTATGTGGAAAAAGGCGATCGCGTCACTCCGGGCGAGGTGCTGGTCGAAATCGAGTGAGGTTTTGGGCATTCCATAATTGACCCATCAAGGGAGCTGCGGCTCCCTGTTTTGTAGGTGGGGCGCTGTGGGCCAGGGTTGCTGAAACTAGGGCACAGTTGTTAGTCGCCATTGAGCACAGTCATGGTAGGGCTGAACGCTGTTTTCGCGTATTCTGGTCATAACATCAGCGCAAGAGGGCAGTCATTTGGAACGGGTTATTCGCGGCGTCATGCACTTTCGCCAGGACGTCTATCCACAAAACAAGGATTTGTTCGGCACCCTGGCAGAGGGGCAGCACCCTAACGTATTGTTTATTACCTGCTCTGACTCACGCATCGACCCCAACATGCTGACGGGCTCAGCACCTGGGCGATTATTTATTTGCCGCAATGCTGGCAATATTATCCCGCCGCACAGCAACGAAACCGGTGGCATGACGGCGTCCATTGAATACGCCGTGGCGGTATTGGGTGTGCGTCATATTATTATTTGCGGCCATACCGATTGTGGTGCAGTCAAAGGCGCGCTGGATATGGCATCGGTAGAAGGCCTGCCGCATGTCAAAGAATGGCTCAGCCATACTCGTTCAGCGATGGAAATTGTGCGCGAGCGCCATCAGCTGCCCGCAGGCAGACGCATCGACGATTGCCACCTAGACGAAGCCATTGAAGAAAATGTGCTGCAGCAGGTGCAGCATATTAAAACTCACCCCATTGTCGCGGCTAAATTAGCCACGCAAAAAATTCAACTGCACGGTTGGGTGTATCACATTGATTCGGGCGAAATACGCTGCTGCGGTCATAACAGCAACGAATTTCAAAAGTTCGACGAGTACTACGCCGAGGCGTTGCAAGCGTTAGCGCAAGAAGACGCTGAGCAATCGTCTGAGTAGATTATTCTTGGTGCAGTGTCATTTGCATTAAGCAGGGCTTAAACCCTGCTTTTTCATAAGCGCGAATGGCGGCCTCATTGCCTGCGTATACATCTAAATGAAAGTCGCTCACCCCACGTTCTTGCGCCCAAGTTATTAAGTTTTGCATCAGTTGCTGATTGATGCCTTGGCCGCGAAAGTCTTCCGCCACATACATAAAACCCAAATAGCCATGCTGGCGGTAAGTTAGTGCCGGCTTGGTAGCGCGTATTTGCACATAGCCAGTGGCAATGATTTGATCTGCGTGCACTGCGACCAATAGCAGACTGTCGTCCTGTGCGATTAACGCTGGTAAATCATAGTACCAAGCGCCAGAGTGCTTGATTTGAGGGTTAAATGGCCGCTCAGCTTCCACTACGGCTTGCTCAAGCTGCAATAAGGCTGGAATATCGTTTAGGGTAGCGGGGCGAAATATGAGGTTCATAGTGACTCGGTGATGCTGGCTTCTGCTGGTGACAAGAGTACCGAGAAGTGGAGGAAGTGTCATGGGGAATACGGCCAGATTTTAAACCGTGCCTGCCAATACTCTATAAGAATGTGTAAACTATAGCTCGTTGCGGCTGCCTTAGCACCAACTGCTTAGTAACGCCGTTTGCTTCAAACGAATAGTGGCGACTTAGGCGTGGTATAGCTGCCTCTACTCCGTGCTGAGCAAGCTTACAATGCTATTTTTGTAGTCAAATCTATAGTCTGTACTTTCATAAAAAAGGAAAAATAAAGTGAAAAAATTAGTGCTTATATTCTTTGCTCTTGTTCTAAGCACGAGTAACAGCTACGCAAGCGACTCTGATGTAGATGAGATGTTTGATGTTATGCATATGGAAGCACAGATGAATGGTGGCTTTGAGGCGATGCTTCCAGTAATAGATGAAATGGCAGCTCAATTTAATCTGGATGATGCAGCAAAGCAAGAGCTAAGAGGCATATACCGAGTCTGGTTTGATAAAGATATGGACCGCGCCATGATGATGCGAGAAATGAAAGAGCTATATGCCGCGGAGTTTTCAAAGGAAGAAATAGAAGCAATAACCCAATTTTATCAAACCGAAGTTGGTCAGAAATTTATGAAGAAAGGACCTCAGTTGATGCAGTTGGGCGCTCAGATAGGGATAGCCGAAGCTAAGCGCAAAGAGCCCAAGCTGCTAGAGCGACTAAAACCATTTTTTGATAAGCATAATATTAAATGATTTTTTAGTTTGTGATTTTGTCGGTATAAAAGCATTGCTATCCCGTTTTTAGCCAGGGTCAGAGTTTAAACTCTGACCCCAAAATTTTATTTTCTGGGTCTCTACCTAACCCCGGACAGGCGGCTAAAAGCGCCATTGAAGCAGCAGCTGCCAGGTAGAGGACGAGCAATAGTCGCTCCCGACAAGCACAGCTTATAAACCCTAAATAAGCGATTGGCTCGCACTCGCGCACGAGCGCCTTTTAACGCAGCGCAACTAACGTAGATGAATTTCAGCCTGCTTTGCGTTACGTGGGGCGTGCTCCCTCTTTGCCAATGCTATGGCCGTAACAATGCGAACAGTCTGTATCTTGGCAAGATATTAGCCCTTATGGGCATAGCTATAGCCAACTGCGACGGTCTGCTAAGGCGCGGAAAGCCAAGGTCCGCAAGCGAGCAAGCAGCCAAGAAGCGGTTAGAGACGCAATGTAAAGAGGTGTTACTTGTGCAACCAGTGTATTTCCGAGGATGATAAAAAAGCTGGCATGCTTTCCAGTCAGCTTGCCTGTTTTACCCCAAGGTGGTAGCTTTAATTCCCGATAAATCAGTGAGTTAGTCTTTAAGCGCTTGGGCTTTGAGGCAGAGATAGCTCGAATGGTTCATGCATGCACATGAGCAATTTTTTATAGGCTCCGTAAGTTAAAGCTACGTAGAATGGAATAATGTTATGGACACGGTTAAGGACGATTATCAAAAGCCAGTGCAAGAGGTATACGAAAGTCTTCCTACGGAAACAAAGGAATGGGTTGATAAACAAGTTGTTAAGGTATGGGTGTATTTTGGCGTTTGGTGTATTTTTTTATTAACCGCATCGGTTGTTCTTGGCTGCTTTATCTTGAGCGAAATTGTTGATGATCCTATTGAAAAAAGAATTCAAAGATCTGGATCTATTATTCCATTTGTAGTGGTTCTAGGTGAGGCGCTCTTTATCGGTAAAATTAACAAGCTTGCAAGTGTTATACATCCAGCGCAACTCACCTGTGAGATATATATGCAACGGCGGTTTAAAATTCTAGTAAATGGCAGTTTAATTCTTACATTTATAATTATGGCTGTAGGTTCTATTTTATCTGGTTATGGTGATTTGTTATTTCGCCTATAATAAGGCCAAGTACAGCGCATGCAATAAGTTCCGTATGGACCTCGCTGCCTCTCAACCTATATTGGTGGTCTTACACGTAAAAGGAGTTGCTTTGCATGTATGTGAAATTTGAGAACGATTATGCAGACCGTGAACTTCAGTTGCTCGCAGAGCTACTGAGCATCCTTGATGAGAAACTAGCCGAGGTTAGCAACCTTATCTCCAAGTCAGTTGACCCTGAGTCAGATGGTTTGACTGATCGAGGGGAATATTTTATAGGCGTTGGTTTCTCCGTGATACAACAATACTTAACTGATACGCTTACCTTGACTGGCATGAGTAAAAGAAAGGCTTTAGACATCGGCCCTCGCTACTCAAAGGAATTTACTTTTATTTCCGTGGTGAATGCGGCCGCCAACTGGTGGAAGCATTCTGCCGAGTGGGTAGGGCAGGAAACAACGAGCACGCTGGCATCACGGACACAAAGAATTGTAATCGAGACAGCTGAATCGTTGGATTACCCTCTTAGTAATGTTCTTGCTAAGCTGCTAGGTTCAAGCGAAATCATGCTCTGCGCATTGCTTCCTAATTTGGTGCTGTGGCGATCAGCCATAGATACTGCGGTGCGTGAAAATGCATAGCAATTCGCAGCAGTTTGCGGCTGATAGCCGTCAGACTCTCGTACTTTGTTCGCTGGAACACGAACACGGCGTGCCTTCGCCACTATAGTGCCACGTTCGTGTTCATTAGCTTAGCGTCATACACTGGGGGAGCTATGGAACACCTTCTCAAAAGATTGGAATCAGAGTTCGACGAGATGGAAGGTTGGGTACGGATAATCGATGCGAGTTGGTATGCGGATGACCTGTGCCTAAATCTATCGATATCTACGCACGAAGATTCACAGCCTGAGATCTGGAAGGTGTCCTGTGCTGGAGTTGTCGAGGAGTGCATTGTCTCGGTTTATGAAGAGACACTTTCCGTTAGCGAGGAGTCGCCACTTCTTATGCCCTATAGGGAAATCGAAGTGGACCTCATGTTTTCTGAAAATCATTGTGATCCCACATGCCTTTTGGGAATACTATTGAGTAGCTGTATTGAGGTATTCGGCAGGGCAGAATATTTGCCTCGGTTTTCAAATCAATACCCTACGGTTTATGGTATCGTTGCTTCTAAGTATGGGGTGCTGGGTCGCTTTCCTAGGCCATTGGCGGACAGGGTTCTACAGGCACTTAAAGAACAGCCAATCCGAATAAATTCGCTTGCGGTTAGCGTTCCCAAACAGTGGACTGGTACAGAGTTTGTGGCCTATCCCCCGCTGAAAGTGCTCGAAGTAGGAGCTTCATACGTTATTGGAGAGCACTTCAATGCAGAGCGCGTTTAATCAATCCAAACATGGCCAAAGATTTTTCGTTTTGGTTTGGCCCCTATTGCATAGCCGCGTTTGGTTGCGGCGTACAGGTAGAAATAAATGAAAATAATTTACGTAGTATCACATACAGAATCCGAGCATCATCTTAGTGATCTAGTCGGTGGTTGGTATGACTCAGAGTTAACTGAAAAAGGCGTCGCAGATGAAAATGCTATTGCCGAATTTTTAAACTCAGAAGCGAAGGTTGAGGCCATTATTTCATCTGATTTAAAACGAGCTAGATCAACTGCAGAATGCATCGCAAGAGTTCTAAATGCACCTGTTACAGTAAATGCTGCGCTAAGAGAAATGAGTTTCGGAGACGCAGAGGGTAAAGAGCAGTCCTGGCTTAATGAGAGGATAAAACCAGAAGACGGTGACAATCGGCTTGATCACCGTATTGTGTCTGGTGCTGAAACCAAGAGAGAATTTGCAGGCAGGATCTATCAGTACTTAGACAGTATTGAACTGCCTGATTGCGCAGTTATTTCGACACATTCTTTTGCAGCCACTTACGTCATTGCATGGTGGATTGGGATGCCGCTTGAATCAGTCGGGTATGTGAATTTTGGTGTTAAGCCAGGAAAAATTACTAAATTGGTCGAAGATGATTTCTTTAAAAATCGAGCAGTTGCATACCTCAATCAGTGACTAACATTCAAGCCAAATACTCTTCTAAGCTCTTCACTTGAGTGGCTAAGGTCTCACTTTTGTGTCCAAGTCTTCGCGTCTTGGCGGGCCTCCCGCTCAGCAGGAGGTATAAGGTCATTCAGCGAGAATAGGGTGTACAAACATAACCCACCCGCAACTTCTCACCTGTTAAGGTAAATACCGAGGTTGTGGGACTGATTTTTATATTTCTCTGAGGCCAATAAACCTACCGACTTAGTGTATTTAAGTAGCGATTCGGTGCAAAGCCTCTACGGCTTGCGACAAATGCTGGGCGCTAACATAAGGCGCAGGGCCTAGCCGTAGGTTATCGCCTCGACTGTCGCTCCAAATATTCGCGGCACGCAGTTGCTCAACCCATTGAGCGGCATGGGGTGTTTTTATGACTAAAAAGCCGCCCAAGTTTTCCAGCGGCTCGTTTGGTAGCGTGACTGAATCCGGCCAGTGATAATCGGCTAATTGTGCCCGCAAATAGGCTAATTGACCAAGATTGATGATGCGCAAAGTGTCTACGTCTAGTTGTTGCTCATCAAAGAATTGCCACACTTTGGCGGCGCGGTAATGGCTGGTGGGGTCGTAGGTTGAGCCTTCAAATGCCCATCGGCCAGTGCCATAAGCGACTTCGCCTTGGGGTGGTTGGTTCAATGTTGCAAATTCGGCATACCATCCAGTGACCAGTGGCCGCCAATCGCACTGAGGTGGGACGCGAAGAAAACAATTGCCTTCACCTAGTTGGCAGTACTTGTAACCGCCACCGACGACAAAGGTATCGTTATGCAGCGTGTCGGCAAATTTAAAAGGGATGATATTTACCAGATGATAAGCGTCGAGTAATAGTGGTAACTGCGCCGTTGCACACTGCTGCGATAAAGTATTCAAGTGTGGAACCTGCTGGCCGGTTTTAAACAGCACCATAGAGCACAGAATCGCAGCCGTTTTTGACGATCGAGCCTGCCAAAGACGTTCGGCTAACGTGGCGACGGGTTCCGTAGGGATGCACACAAGGTTGATTTGGGTTTCATCTAAACGCGCCAGTAAGCGCCGTAGCGAGTGAAATTCACCGTCAGTAGTGATGAGCTCTGGCTGCTCTAACAGCGGCAATGCAGATAACCAGCGCACCAATAGCTCTTGTGTATTTTGACCCAGCACATACTCGCCACTGGCGTCTCCTAAGCGCTGAGCAAACCCTTGTCTTACGAGTTCTGCCTGATTAAAAGCAAGGTTCCATTTATCATCAACGTGCAGTGCTGCATCCTGCCATGCTTGTAACTGTCCTTCTAGTGCAACATCGGGCCATGCCTGATGGGAATGACCTGTTAATAGTATGCGATCGTCCACCGAAAATTGCTGATAGTGCGGTTTTAGTTTAGCCACCGCTGTGTGCCAGTCGAAACTCATAAAAGCACCCCTGTATTGTTAATTAGCGCTCACTAAAAACATCAAAACTGCGATCGAACCGCCCATAAATCAGGGAAAACCGGTTGAAATAAAGTGCTTTGCAAATAGCCGACACCATCGCTGCCACCTGTGCCCATTTTGCTGCCTATGGTGCGGCGTACCATTTGCACATGCCGGTAGCGCCATTCTTGCAGACCTTCGTCCAAATCTACCAATAGCTCTAGTACCATCGCCAGCTCGGGCACGCTTTGGTATACCTCGAGTAATACCGCTTGCAGCTGCTCGTTGCTGGCAGTAGGTTGATCGCTCACCTCCAACAAATCAGCCGGAATGGGGAACCCTCGCTGCCTTAACAGCATTAATACATGCTGCCAAACACTGGGCTGTTGCAAGCGCTCGTTTAGTAGTTGCCAGCCACGACTGCCTTCTGGCTGGTGATTGAGCGGAGCCCGGCGTTTAAAGCCCAGAACAAACTCTAAGGCGCGAAACTGATAGCTTTGAAAGCCACTAGAACTTGCTAAAAAAGACCTAAAACTGGCGAACTCCAGTGGCGTCATTGTTTCCAGAATATCAACTTGGCCCACCAAGGTCTTAAGAATTTTTAAACAGCGCTTTAGTGTTTTTGCAGCGAGAGTTGTATCGCCTTGATCAATACGACGATTAAACTCATCAAGCTCATGCAATAGCTGTTTAAACCACAGCTCGTAGGTTTGGTGTATCACGATGAACAGCATTTCATCGTGTTCAACGGGTTCAGATTCTGGTGTTTGTAGTGCTAATAGCTCGTCGATTTTTAAATAAGAGGTATAGGTCAGCATGATTATTTTTCTTGTTTACTGCATTAGCAACAGAGTACCGAACCTGTTATTGAACATCCAGCCTAAGCTTTGGATGCCTTTTGTGCCAAGGGCATCTGTGAACAATTTTGCACAGCTCAGCGCGAGTGCAGCAGGCTTTAGAACAAGGTGGTGCTGGCAGAAAGTGGCCAACCCTTGTCAATCTCGCCAACACCGTTATGGAGGCCTGCCGCCCGCTCCCTGCGTGAAGCGCTAGAGCAGGCACCGAATTATTCAGAGGTGTCCGAAAAAACTATCGCTAAAAGTAGAAGCGCCTGCTATTTGCAGGCGCATTTTCGGATTACAGCGCCTGTTTAAATAACTGACACACGTCATCAAAACTTGGTTGAATGGGGTTGGTCAGGCCGCAGGCATCTTTCATGGCATTTTCTGCCAGGGTCGGAATGTCTTTTTCTTGCATGCCGAGCTCGGCGACGCCGGCTGGAATATTGACATCGGCGGCGAGTTTGCGAATGGCGGCAATGCACAATTCGGCGCCTTGCTCGTCGGTTTTATCTTGCACATCACAGCCCATGGCTGCTGCTACTTGGCGCAAACGCGGGGCAGCGACTTGGGCGTTAAAGCTTTGCACGTGTGGCAGTAAAATCGCGTTGCATACGCCGTGGGGTAAATCGTAAAAGCCGCCCAGTTGGTGGGCCATGGCGTGTACATAGCCCAGTGAGGCGTTATTAAAGGCCATGCCGGCCATAAACTGTGCGTAGGCCATGCGATCACGGGCTTCGCCATTGCTGCCGTCGCTCACGGCGCTGCGCAAATACTGGCTGATTAACCTAATGGCTTGCAAGGCACAGGCGTCGGTAATGGGGGTTGCGGCGGTGGATACGTAGGCTTCGATGGCGTGGGTCAGGGCGTCCATACCAGTGGCAGCGGTAAGCGCCGCGGGCATGCCAAGCATTAAATCCGGATCATTTACCGACAAAATGGGCGTTGTATGTTTATCGACTATGGCCATTTTTACGTGACGGCGGTCGTCGGTAATAATGCAAAAACGCGTCATCTCACTGGCGGTGCCTGCCGTGGTGTTGATGGCAATTAACGGCAGCTGTGGTTTCGCTGATTGGTCGACGCCTTCGTAGTCGGTAATGGCGCCGCCATTGGTGGCGACTAGGGCAATGGCTTTGGCGCAATCATGGGGCGAGCCACCACCCAGTGAAATCACGCAATCACATTGATGCTCTTGCAGCACTGCTAGGCCATGCTCAACGTTGTCGACATTGGGGTTGGGTTTGACCTCGTCATAGACAACCGAGTTGACCTGGTGTTTGGCCAGCAGCTCTGTTACCTGAGCCACCATGCCCAGTTTCACCAGCGGTGCATCGGTAACGATAAGCGCTTTTTTAAAACCGTAGGATTCAATAGCGCTGGCTGCTTCCTGCAGGCAGCCGCTGCCCATTAGGTTGACGGCGGGAATATAAAAAGCACTGACAGACATAAGCAGCCTCCTTAAATAGGAAAGAATGGTTGGCAAAACATTAAGGTAGCGCTGAAGGCAGTAGGGCGTTGTTGATGTGGGACAACTTTTATCACGTACAAGGTTGGTACAGGCTGTCATCATGGGTATGGATCAATATCTGGGAAAAGTGCGCGAAGCCGCTCCTATACTGAGTCAGAAGTTCGCATGCTTTTAGCGGGCCACTAAAGGTCTCTGGCGTTACTGTTCTTGAAAAGCCCACACAGCGCTTTTTGCTATTTCCCTCGCTCTGAAAACACACAAGTACGATCTTTACTGCATTAAGTTTGGTATTTGCTTGACCTTCCCACCGTGGGAAGGTTTATCGTTGGCCAATATTGATTGGTCAGTAAATAGTGAGGTTAAGCATGGCCGTTAACAGTCGCCCTACTGCACATATCAGCTTGCCAATCGAAGGCATGAACTGCGCCTCATGCGTTGGTCGGGTCGAAGCTGCGTTGAATAAAGTCGATGGTGTTGAGCAGGTGGTGGTCAATTTAGCGACGGAGCGCGCAGAGATTCGCAGCCATAATGCCGATCCGCAGCCCTTGATTGATGCCATTCATCGTGCCGGTTACCAAGTGCCGCAGCAGGTGACCGAGCTCAGCATCGAAGGTATGAACTGTGCCTCCTGCGTGGGCCGGGTCGAACGCGCCTTGCAAGCGGTTAACGGTGTGACGGAGGTAAGCGTTAACTTAGCCACCGAGCGCGCCACGGTTAAGGGCAATGTTGAACTGCAAGCACTGCTGGATGCCGTTCAAACCAGCGGTTATCAAGCAAGCCAGACCAGTAATGATACGGTCCAAACCGGTCAAAATGAGCAAGCTAATGCGCGCAAGCAAGCGGAATACACGGCACTGCGACGCGATTTAAGCATTGCCTTTGTGCTGACCTTGCCACTATTTATGTTGGAAATGGGCGGGCACTTTATTCCGGCGGTGCATCATTGGGTCGCCAATACCATTGGCATTCAAACCAGTTGGCTGTTGCAGTGTGCACTGGCCAGTTTGGTGTTGTTTGGTCCGGGGTTGCGCTTCTTTCGCCACGGCCTTCCGGCGCTGTTGCGCGGCGCACCGGATATGAACTCTTTGATGGTGCTGGGAACGTCCGCTGCTTGGGGCTACTCCGTGGTCGCGACTTTTTTTGCTGAGCTGTTACCCCAAGGTACCGCCAATGTGTATTTTGAAGCCGCGGCGGTGATCGTCACGCTGATTTTGCTGGGGCGCTTATTGGAGGCGCGCGCCAAAGGTCGAACCTCCCAGGCCATTCAGCGCTTGGTGGGTTTGCAGCCCAGAACGGCCCGTATCAGACGCGACGGCAAGGTGATTGAAGTCGCTATCGCCGAGGTTGCACTGGGTGATGTGTTGGAGGTGCGCCCGGGTGAGCGCCTGCCGGTCGACGGCGAGGTGTTGGAAGGCAGCAGCTATGTGGATGAATCCATGATCAGTGGCGAGCCGGTTCCCGTTGCCAAACAAGAAGGCGATGAGCTGGTAGCGGGCACCATCAATCAACAGGGCACGTTAACCCTGCGCGCCACGGCGGTAGGTGGTGACACCGTGCTGGCGCAAATTATTCGCATGGTGGAGCAAGCGCAGAGCTCAAAGCTGCCGATTCAGACCCTGGTCGATAAAGTCACGCTGTGGTTTGTGCCGGCGGTGATGGCGGCAGCAGCGATCACCTTTGCCATTTGGCTGCTGGCTGGCCCAGATCCAGCGCTGAGTTTTGCCTTGGTCAATGCGGTGGCGGTGCTGATCATTGCTTGCCCGTGTGCCATGGGCCTAGCGACGCCAACGTCGATCATGGTGGGGACGGGCCGTGGTGCGGAAATGGGCATCCTGTTTCGCAAGGGCGAAGCACTGCAATCGTTAAAAGATGCGCAAGTCGTGGCGCTGGATAAAACCGGTACCTTAACGGCTGGGCAGCCAGCCTTAACCGATTTGCAGGTGGCCTCAGGCTTTGATCAGGACACGGTATTGGCCTTAGTCGCGGCGGCGGAGTCACGCTCCGAGCACCCGATTGCTCGGGCGATGGTCGAGCAAGCCGAGAAAGAAGGGCTTAAGTTGGCAGCCGTGAGCCAGTTCGAATCCGTCACTGGCCTCGGCATTAGAGCGCGCGTCAGTGAGCACGATGTTCACATCGGTGCCGATCGCTACATGCAGCAGCTGGGCCTTGAGGTGAGTGAATTTGCGCAGACCGCAGCGCGTTTGGCCGATGAGGGCAAATCGCCGCTATACGCCGCGATCGATGGCAAGTTGGCCGCTGTAATCGCGGTGGCGGATCCGATCAAAGAAGATACCCCGGCTGCTATTCAGGCACTGCATCAGTTGGGGCTGAAAGTGGCCATGATCACCGGCGATAATCAGCGCACAGCCGATGCCATTGCTCGCCAGTTAGGCATCGACGAAGTGGTGGCTGAGGTGTTGCCGCAGGGCAAAGTCGATGCGGTGCAACAACTCAAGTCGCGCTACGGTCAGCTGGCATTTGTTGGCGATGGCATTAACGATGCCCCAGCGTTGGCGCAAGCCGAAGTCGGCATTGCCATTGGCACGGGCACCGACATTGCCATCGAAGCGGCGGATGTGGTGCTGATGTCGGGCAGTGTGCAGGGCGTCGCCAATGCCATCGCCTTGTCGCAACATACGCTGCGCAATATCAAACAAAACTTATTTTGGGCCTTTGCCTACAATACGGCGCTGATTCCAGTGGCGGCCGGGGCATTGTATCCCGCCTTGGGCATGTTGTTGTCGCCAGTATTTGCTGCCGCAGCCATGGCGCTGTCGTCGGTATTTGTATTGACCAACGCACTGCGCTTGCGACGCTTTAAGGCTCCGCACCCTCATACTGAGGCCGCCGGAGCTTAACCTATGAACATTGGCAAAGCCGCCGAGGCCTCGGGCGTCTCGGCAAAAATGATTCGCTATTACGAGTCCACCGGGCTTATTGCTGCAGCCGAGCGCACGCAGGCGGGTTATCGCAACTATGGTCAGCGCGACATTGACACCTTGCGCTTTATTCGCCGCGCCCGAGATTTGGGCTTTTCGGTCGAGCAAATGCACGATTTGCTGGCACTGTGGCGCGATCAAAGCAGAGCCAGTGCCGATGTGAAGCGCATTGCCCTGCAGCATGTGGCTGAGCTAGAGCGCAAAGCGCAACAATTGCAGGAAATGAGTCGGGTGCTCACTCATTTAGCGGAAAACTGTCACGGTGATGAGCGCCCAGATTGCCCGATTATTACCGGGCTCGCAGAAAATGACCGCTGAGCAGACGACAGCGGTCACAGCCTCGGGCCACAAAAAGCCCGGCTTAATTGCCGGGCTCAATCAAGATGCTGACGGGTCAGTCTTGGAAGCGGTTATGCAGGTACTCAAATACGGCGCGAATTCCCATGGCTTCGCCGCCAACCGGGCGACCGGCCAGTTTACGGTTGTTCCACGCCATCACATCAAAGTGCACCCACGGCACATCGGCGACGAAGTTCTGTAAGTACAGTGCTGCGGTAATGGCACCACCAAACGGTGTGGAAGCGCAGTTAACCAGGTCGGCAACGTCACTCTTGAGGAAGTCGTTATAAGGCTGGTGCAGCGGCAACGACCATACTGGGTCACTGACGCGCTCGCCGCTTTGCATTAAATCGCCGACCAGCGATAACTGGTTGGTGAAAAAGCCGGGCAACTCAGTACCCAGAGCCACACGGCAAGCGCCGGTCAAGGTGGCAAAATCGACGATTAAATCCGGGTTTTCACCGGCGGCTTCGGTGAGCGCATCGCACAATACCAAACGGCCTTCGGCATCGGTGTTGTCAATTTCAACAGACAAGCCCTGACGCGTATTGATGACATCGCCGGGGCGGAAAGCGTCACCACTGACGGCATTTTCAACCGCAGGCACCAGCACGCGCAAACGCACGGGTAAATGGCGCGCCATAATCAATTGCGCCAAACCCAGCACCTGAGCGGCGCCGCCCATGTCTTTTTTCATTAAGCGCATGGCGTTGCCAGGCTTGAGGTTCAGACCGCCGCTGTCAAAGCACACACCTTTACCGACCAAGGTGACTTTCGGGTGCTCTGGATTACCCCAGGTTAATTGCAATAAACGTGGCTCGTGCACACTGGCACGGCCCACGGCATGAATCATGGGGTAATTTTCTTTTTTCAGATCTTCGCCGACCCATTGGCGGAAGACGGCGTTATAGCGCTCGGCCAAGTGCTGGGTCACGGTGGCCAGATCTTGCGGCATCATGTCAGAGGCCGGCGTGTTGATGAGGTCGCGGGTGAGTGCTGTGGCTTCAATCAGGTCGTTGGCTTCGCGTACGATGCCTTCATCGGCAATATTTAAACGCGCGAGTTTGTCGTCATTTTTGCGGTAGCGCTCGTAGCGATAGGCACCTGAGCCCCAAGCAAAGGCAATGGCAACCATACGGTCGGGGTCACTGACGTTGTCGATGCAATATTCGCCCTCGGGCAATTGTGACGATAAATCACCACAAGCAAACATATCTTGCAAATCACTGACCACGGCGATGGCCTGACTCAGTTCGCCGTTTTCTGCTGGCAATAACGCCACACCTTTGCCGCTGAAACCTGTGGTTTTCAGCCACTGGCGCGTCGCTTGTGATTGTTGCTCCAGCCAGTTTTCGTACTGCTGAGGCTCGAAGATGCTAAGCGGTGTGCCGCCTTGCTGATGAACAATTACGGTCGACATAAGAAGATTTACCAGTTTTTTGAGACTCAGCGATTATAGAGGAGCGCGCCCGCCCCGGCCATGCGGGCTGCCATCAAACTGTCATGGGGTTGCAATGTCGCTGTCATTGCCAAGCGCGTCAATGGCGTCATGCCTTTTTTGCCGCAGCGAGCCTTGTTGCTATGCCTTTAACCCGGCGCGAATTTTTACTCGACAGTGCCAGTGTGACGGCTCTACCCGGGTTGGCACGACGGCAAACACGCAATTGGGTATTTCAACACGGTGTCGCCAGCGGTGATCCATTAGTGGATGGTGTGATTATCTGGACGCGCATTACTCCCACCACTGGCAGCCGTCAGGTCGGCTTTCGCTGGCAATTGTTTCTGGATCCGCAATGTCGTCAATTAGTGCAGCAGGGCACCGGCTTTACCCACGCGCAGCGCGATTTTACGGTTAAGTTAGACATCAGCGGTCTGCAGCCCGGCTGCAGTTATTATTATCGCTTTGAAGCACTGGGGCAGCAGTCGGATGTCGGTCGTACTCGTACCTTGCCGGTGGGTCAGCTGCAGCATTTGCGACTGGCATTTACCTCCTGCTCTAATTATGCGCAGGGGTATTTTAATGTTTATAAAGAGTTGGCCAGTCGCACCGACCTTGATGCGGTGCTGCATTTGGGCGATTACATTTATGAATACGACAATCTTGAAGCCAGCCTGAACACCGGGCGAGTGCATTGCCCTGCGCATGAAACCGTCAGTTTGCAAGATTATCGCCAACGCCATGCCTGCTATAAACGCGATGCTGATTTACAGGCCGTGCATCGCCAGCATGTTTTTTTACTGATTTGGGATGATCACGAAGTCGCTAACAACGCTTGGCGCGGTGGTGCTGAACAGCATCAACCACAACAGGGCAGTTGGCACGCGCGTTTATCCGCTGCGGTGCAGGCGTATTTAGAGTGGATGCCGGTGCGCGAGCAGCCGAGCCCAACTCAGGGGTTGTATCGCAGTTTTCGCTTTGCTGATTTGGCGGATGTCGCCATGCTCGATACGCGCCTGGCGGGGCGCGATCAACCGGCAGACAACAAAGCCGAGCGGGATGACCCTACGCGCACGCTACTCGGCTATCGCCAAGAGCGCTGGCTCAGCCAGCAACTGCAGCAGGCCCAGCAACAAGGTGTGGCGTGGAAGCTGCTGGGGCAGCAGGTAATGATGGCGCAACTGGGCAGCAACAGCAGGCCGTTTAATTACGATCAATGGGATGGTTACCCGGCAGCACGCTCGCGCTTATTTGATGCCATTGAGCAAGACGCGATTGAAAATGTGGTGGTGCTAACCGGCGACATTCACTCCAGCTGGGCATTGGAGTTGCACCGTGATCCATTTGCCGATAATCGTCGGCCCTTGGCGTTGGAGCTGGTGACACCCGCGGTCTCCTCGCCAGGCATCGACCATCAGGCGCGAGCGCGGCTGGCGGCCTCATCTCTACAGGCATTGCTACCTCACCTAGAGTTTGTCGACTTTTATTACCGCGGTTATGTGCTGTTGGATATCACACCAACGCGGCTGCAGGCGGAGTGGTGGGTGGTGGATACTGTCAGCTCGCCACGCTATCAAAGCGATTGTTTGCGCTGTTTGCAGGTGCCCGCTGGGCAGGCAGTGTTTCAACCTGCCGTGAGTGTGAGCCCAGCGCACGCCCAAGCGCCAGAACCGGCCCCTGGGTTTGCGCCAGAGCTTGCATTTTTACGCCGTTGGCAGCCTTCTACTCAGCAGGCCAGCACGGACTGGGTGGCTAAAAACTGAAGTGCTCATCGGCTATTTGCATTAAGGTTTTAGCCGGTTTCACCATCATTTTGGCGTGACCTTTGGCGCGCGGCAGTAAGCGATCAAAATAGAATTCAGCGGTGTGAATTTTAGTTTGGTAAAAAGCGGCGTCGCCTTGTTGCTGTTTTAACGCGCTGTAGGCGCTGTCTGCCATGCGTGCCCAGAAATAGGCCATCATCACATAGCCAGAAAACATCAAATAATCCACTGAGGCGGCGCCCACCATATCGCGGTCTTTGCGCGCCATATAGGCAATGCGCAAGGTGCCCAGACGCCAGCGCAGTAAGTAGCGCTTCAGCTGCTTTATCATGGGTTTCATTTCAGCGCGGTTTTCATGCTGCTTGATAAAGCCTTTTACCAGCGCATGAAACTCATTAAACGACTTGAGTTTGCCCAGCAACACTTTACGCCCCAATAAATCCAACGCTTGCACGCCGGTGGTGCCTTCGTACAGCTTGGCGATCTGGGTATCGCGAATGATTTGCTCCATGCCCCATTCTTTAATGAAGCCATGGCCACCGTACACCTGCACACCGTGGTTGGCTGCTTCATAACCTAGCTCGGTTAAAAACGCTTTTAATACAGGGGTTAAAAAACCCAGTTTGTCGTCCATGCGATCGTACTCGGCCTGATCGTCACGGCTGTGAGCCGCCATCATCTGATCGGCCAGTTGGGCAGCGTAATAGAGCATGGCGCGGCCACCTTCGGCGATGGCTTTTTGCGTTAATAGCATGCGACGCACATCCGGGTGCACAATTAAAGCATCGGCAATTTGCTCCGGCTGCTTGGTGCCACTGAGCGAGCGCATTGAACGGCGCTCACGTGCGTAGGGCAGGGCCCCCTGAAATGACAACTCCGCTGCGCCTACCCCCTGAATAGAAGTGCCAATACGGGCGGTGTTCATAAAGGTAAACATGCACATCAGGCCTTTATTTTCTGGCCCGATTAAAAAACCTTTGGCACCGTCAAAGTTCATCACACAGGTCGATGAACCGTGAATGCCCATTTTTTCTTCAATCGAACCGCACACCACAGGGTTGCGATCGCCCAATGAGCCGTCTTGGTTGACGTTGAACTTGGGCACAATAAACAGCGAAATACCTTTGGTGCCTGGGGGCGCATCCGGCAGGCGTGCCAGCACGATGTGCACAATTTGCTCGGTTAAGTCGTGCTCGCCAGAAGAGATAAATATTTTGGTACCTGTGATGGCGTAACTGCCATCACCATTGGGCACGGCTTTGGTTTTAACCTGGCCTAAGTCAGTGCCGCACTGAGGCTCGGTTAAACACATGGTGCCGGTCCAGCGACCTTCGGTTAACGGTACCAAATAGGTTTGTTTTTGCTCTTCGCTGCCGTGCATATAAATGGTGTTCATGGCACCCAGAGACAGCCCAGGGTACATGCCCCATACCCAGTTGGCGGTGCCGATCATTTCCGATTTGATCACCCCTAACGACAATGGTAGGCCCTGGCCGCCGTATTCCACCGGTGCCGACATGCCTTGCCAGCCACCTTCAACGTATTGGCCATAAGCTTCGCGAAACCCTTTGGGGGTGGTGACGTCGCCGTCATTAAACACACAACCTTCGTCGCCGGATTGATATAAAGGCGATAGCACTTCTTCGCTAAAACGAGCGGCCTCGCCCAAGATGGCGTCGACCATTTCCGGGGTGGCTTCCTCGCCACCGGGGATCGCTTGGTAGTGGTTTTGAAAATCAAACACGTCGTTAATTAAAAACTTAATATCTGCCAAAGGCGCGCGGTACTGGATCATGGTGACACTCTCTTATTGTTATGGGTGACTTATGTTGTGGGTGAAGAGTAACGAGGGTGTCAGTGTGGCAAGGAGAGTGTGTGAGACCTATGGCAGCTGCGCCACTGGTGGTCTGTCATTTGGGAAAGCTATTTAAGGATGGGGTCAATGCCGTGCTGCTGCACGATGCGCTGGTAAGTACCGTCCGCGTGAATGGCCATCATGCCTTGTTCAAATGCCGCCTGCAGTTGCTGTGTTTGCGGGTGACGGCGAGAAAACAGCAAATACAGCTCGGTGGTGCGTAAAGGTTGGGGAATAATGGCTAGTTGAGCGCGTTGCTCGGCACTGAAGTGCTTTTTTAATAACTCGCGGCCAACGCGCTTATCGATGGGAAAAACATCAATATCACGCTGTAACAGCAGTGTTAGATTATCGACATCGCTGGGGCTGCGGCGCAGACGAAAGCGGTTGTCTTTATCGAAAGCTTCAAACGCTTCGCCATAATTGTACCCAAGGGTAGCACCTAAGCGAATGGGCTTGTCAGGGTCGTACTCCCACACCTGCTCAAAGCGAATGGGGTTGTCTTTGTGATAATAAAAGACATTGCTCTCGGTGATTAACGGCGAGTGACTGAACTTAAAATCCCGCTCTCTATCCGGCGTGCGGGCCCAGCCCGGTGACATGGCAAAGTGACCAGCGCGAGTCATCTTTAAGCTGCGGTTCCAAGGGAAGTATTCAAACTGAACTTCTGTTTCCGCAGCGGCAAAGGCAGCGCGAATAACATGACTGACGACGCCTTCTTCAGGCAGTTGTTGCGAGAAATAGGGCGGCCATTCCCCACTGGCGATAATGATGGTTTCATCCGCCGATGTGCGCACAAACGCCAACAGCAATAGCAAAACCCAAGTAAGCCTCATGCAGCGAGCACCTTTTTACACAGAAGCCTGTTCAGACTAGTACAAAAAAAAACCGGCCAATGGCCGGTTCAAGGAGTTGCAGGTAAGGGGGCAACAGGGTGCTCAGTTAGCTGAGCACTGGTTATAAGAATTAGGGCGTCAAATCCTAGGCTTCGACGATGCGCTTCATATCGGTCATGTAGCCGCGCAGCTCCTGACCAATCCACTCAACTGGGTGGTTGCGGATCAGCTCATTCACTTCAATCAAGCGCTGGTTGTCGACGGAGTTAGACTGCACGTTCAGACCTTTACCGATCACATCGGTGCTGAAATGCGGCATGAACTTGTCGCGCAACAGCGGTACCGCAGCGTGGGCAAACAGGTAGCAGCCATATTCCGCGGTATCTGAAATAACGACGTTCATTTCGTACAGCTTCTTACGTGCGATGGTGTTGGCGATCAGTGGTGTTTCGTGCAGCGACTCGTAGTAGGCTGATTCTTCCACAATGCCAGACTCAACCATGGTCTCGAACGCCAGTTCTACGCCCGCTTTGACCATGGCCACCAGCATGATGCCGTGGTCGAAGTATTCTTGTTCGTCGATGGCCACATCTGACGCCGGCGCTTTTTCAAAACCGGTTTCAGCGGTTTCAGCACGCCATTTCAGCAAGTTGGCATCGCCGTTGGCCCAGTCTTCCATCATGGTTTTGGAGAAGTGGCCCGTCATGATGTCGTCTTGGTGCTTGCGGAACAGCGGACGCATCAGCTCTTTCAGCTCTTCCGACATGTCAAATGCCACCAGTTTGGCGGGGTTAGACAAGCGGTCCATCATGTTGGTGATGCCGCCGTGCTTGAGCGCTTCGGTAATGGTTTCCCAGCCGTACTGGATCAGTTTGGCGGCATAGCCTTCATCCATGCCGTCTTCGACCATCTTCTCGAAGCCCAAAATGGCGCCGGTTTGCAGCATGCCACACAGAATGGTTTGCTCGCCCATCAGATCGGACTTCACTTCGGCAACAAACGATGACTCGAGCACGCCAGCACGGTCGCCACCGGTGGCGGACGCCCAAGCTTTGGCGATGTCCATGCCTTCGCCTTTCGGGTCGTTTTCTGGGTGCACAGCGATCAAAGTAGGTACACCGAAGCCGCGTTTATATTCTTCACGCACTTCAGAGCCAGGGCACTTAGGCGCGACCATAACAACGGTCAGGTCTTCGCGAACCTGCATGCCTTCTTCAACAATGTTAAATCCGTGGGAGTAGCCTAGGCAGGCGCCTTCTTTCATCAGTGGCATAACGGCCGACACCACGCTGGTGTGCTGCTTGTCAGGGGTCAGGTTGCACACCAGATCAGCGGTTGGCACCAGTTCTTCATAGGTGCCAACGGTAAAGCCGTTTTCCGTGGCGTTCTTCCACGATTGGCGCTTCTCGGTAATGGCCGACTCACGTAGGGCGTAGGAAACGTCCAGACCCGAGTCGCGCATGTTCATGCCTTGGTTCAAGCCTTGTGCGCCGCAACCGACGATAACGACTTTTTTACCTTTCAAAAATTCGCAGCCATTGGCGAACTCATCGCGATTCATAAAACGGCAGCGACCCAGTTGGTCCAGCTGCTCACGCAGATTGAGCGTGTTGAAATAGTTGTTACCCATAACAGCAATTCCTCATGCGGTTGGGGTTTAAAAAAAGAGTCGACAGCCATGTTAGGTCAAAGCCGACATTGCGTAAAATGCTATTATTGCCACGACCTATTGCATTTTTTGCAATACAACTTCAGGCACAGATCATGGATTACAAAGACCTTCAGGCCTTTTTGGCCATCAGTACCCACTTACATCTAGGGCAAGCGTCACAGCAGCTGCATATGAGCGCTTCTACTCTCAGCCGTCGCCTGGCACGGATGGAAGAAGAAGCCGGTGCTCGCCTGGTCGAGCGCGACAGTAGCCCGCTGCAACTGACCCACGCCGGCGAGCTGTTTCGCCAGCACGCTGAGCACACCCTAGAAAGCTTTCAGCAACTGCGCTCAGCCGTGTCCACTCAAGTAAGTGATCTGAGTGGTAGCCTAACGCTGTTTTGCACCGTTACCGCGAGTTACAGTTTTCTGGCGGATCTGCTGGCGCGCTTTCGCGAGCGCTACCCCAACGTTGAGCTGCGCATTCACACAGGCGATGCGGCCGATGCCATTTCCCGGGTGCAAAGCCAAGCCGCCGACGTTGCCATCGCCGCCCGCCCAGATGTGCTGCCTGAGGCGTTGAGTTTTAAGACCATGGCGCCGTCGCCTTTGCTGTTTATAGCGCCACGTGGGCTTAATACCGTGCCACAGCTGGCGCGCGCAGAAATTGATTGGTCGCAGGTTCCTATGGTGTTGTCAGAAAGCGGCTTAGGCCGTACCCGTGTCGACCGCTGGTTTGCGGCGCGTGGCATGACGCCTCACATCTATGCGCAAGTAGCTGGCCATGAAGCCATTGTGAGTATGGTGGCGCTGGGTGTTGGGGTCGGGGTGGTACCTGAGCTGGTGCTGCGCAACAGTCCAATGGCCTCACGTGTGCGCGTATTGTCCGTTGAGCCTGAGTTGGAGCCATTTGCGGTGGGGCTATGTGCCGCCACTGAGCAGTTGCAATCGCCGTTATTGCAGGCGCTGTGGAAGACAGCCCGGCTTTGATGTCGCATAATGCTGGCGTTTAATGGCGATAAGATTGGTTATGACTGACAACGAGCAAGCTGAAAAGGATGTCCCATCTGGCACCGCCCAGGACGCCCAAGACATGAGTGACGATATTCCCCATAAGCCGGCCAAATGGCCAGGCCGCAAGGGCATTTATCTGCTGCCCAACCTATTTACCACCGGTGCTTTGTTCTCTGGCTTTTATGCCGTGGTGGCCAGTATGAATGGCCATTTCGAAAGCGCGGCCATTGCCATCTTTATTTCTATGATTCTCGATGGTTTCGATGGTCGAGTCGCGCGCATGACCAACACGCAAAGCGACTTTGGCGCTGAGTACGACAGCTTGGCGGATATGGTGAGCTTTGGTGTAGCGCCGGCCTTGGTGGCCTTTAGTTGGGCGCTGCAAGATCTTGGCAAGGTCGGCTGGGTCGCTGCGTTTGTTTATGTAGCCGGCGCCGCATTGCGGCTGGCACGGTTTAACACCCAGCTGGCGGTGGCCGATAAAAACTTCTTCACTGGTTTAGCCAGCCCAGCGGCGGCGGCGATTGTTGCGGGCACCGTGTGGGCCTTTAGCGAGTCAGGTATGCCTGGCGGCGATATTGCTTGGCTGATGGCGCTGATTGTTCCGGGAGCGGGCTTGCTGATGGTGAGCAACTTCCGCTACCACAGCTTTAAAGGCCTAGATTTAAAAGGTAAAGTGCCGTTTGTGGCTTTATTGGCGGTGGTGATGGTATTCGTGGTGGTCTCCATTGACCCGGCCAAAGTGCTATTGGGTGCCTTTATGGCTTATGCGCTGTCGGGGCCTGGCTTTGAGGGTTGGCAATTTATTAAGGCCCGCCGTAAGAAATGAATCATTTGTAGCGACTGTGTCTAACATTCCTGTGTTTGTTAGGTGCCGTCGCTATGTTAATTCGTAAAGATCGCTTTTCTACGCCTCCCTCCTCTGAAATTACTCCGCATTCGGTTTATTTAAAGCGGCGGCTCTTTATGCAGGCCGGGGCGCTGTCACTATTAGCTGCCGCCAGTCCGGCCAAAGCACTGATCGATGCCGATAAAGGGCGGGATCCGAGCTCTCCCGCTTGGCTAGCCAAGCAGGTGGGGGCGGCCAAACCCTTTGCGGGTGAGTTGCAGGAGTCGCTCACGCCGTATAACAACGTCACGGGTTACAACAACTTTTATGAATTCGGTACTGACAAAAGCGATCCAGCGCGCTACGCCCATAAACTAACAACAGACCCGTGGTCGGTGACGGTCTCTGGGGAGTGTGACAACACCGGAACTTTTGCCTTAGAAGACTTGCTCAGCAAGGTTCAGCTAGAGGAAAGGGTTTACCGACTGCGCTGCGTTGAGGCTTGGTCGATGGTCATTCCCTGGATTGGTTTCCCGCTGGCCCAGCTGATCAAGCAGTGTCAGCCTAACTCGCGCGCCAAATATGTGGCTTTCGAAACCTTACAGCGCCCGAAAGAAATGCCAGGTCAGCGCTCGGTATTCGCCACCATTGATTGGCCTTATATAGAAGGGTTGCGTATGGATGAAGCCATGAACGATCTGACCCTGATGGCGGTCGGCTTATACGGCGAGATGTTGCCCAATCAAAACGGTGCGCCCATTCGCCTAGTGGTGCCATGGAAGTATGGCTTTAAGAGCATTAAGTCGATTGTGCGCATTCACTTCAGTGAAACCAAGCCGGCGACTACCTGGAATCTTTTAGCACCGAATGAGTACGGCTTTTATGCCAACGTTAATCCGAAGGTTGATCATCCACGTTGGAGTCAGGCCAGTGAAAGGCGCTTGCCTTCATCATTGTTCAGCCCCAATCGCATTCCCACACAGATGTTTAACGGCTATCAACAGCAAGTAGCGCATCTATATAAAGGCATGGACCTAGAGGTTAATTACTAATGCCAGTTACCGTAAGGCGTTTCGTCGTCTTTCTGTTGGCAATGCTGCCGTTGATCTACTTGCTGCAAGCGGTGATTCGCGTTCAGCAAGGGGAGTGGAATCTACTCGGTCCAGAGCCGGGGCGGGCCATCGTCTTTTTTACCGGCACTTGGGCTTTTAATCTTATGTTGGCGACGCTGGCGGTAAGCCCCACGGCCAAACACACAGGTTGGCGTTGGTTGTTACTGCACCGCCGCATGCTGGGGTTATTCACCTTCTTTTACGCCAGCTTGCATTTGCTGGCCTACAGCGCACTGTTGCTAGAGTGGCGTTGGATGGAGATCACACAAGAAATCATCGAACGTCCTTATCTGACGCTAGGTATGCTGGCTTGGCTGATATTGCTGCCGTTGGCGCTGACATCCACGAAGGGATGGCAGCGCCGACTAAAGCGGCGCTGGAAGAGTCTGCATAAATGGAGCTATCCCGCCGCCGCTTTCATGGCGGTGCACTATTTACTGCAGATTCGTTCTTCTTGGTTCGAACCCGTTCTTTATACGATTTTGGTACTAGCCTTGTTAGGGCTTCGTCGTTGGCCTTTACTGCAACCTTCTAAGGAGAAGTTTTCTGGCTAATGAAGTTCTTTTCAGAAAGCAGTTGACGGCGCTGAGCAACTCCCTATAATGCGCCGCTCCTGATCGCTGTGACGCGGCAGGTGGGCAAGAAGCCCCTGTTTTTCAATGACTTAGAGAGCTCTGTTTGATCTCGCTAAGCACTGAAAAATATCGAAACAAGGCATTGACCTTTTGGGTTTTTAGCGTAGTATACGCCGCCTTGATTCGAGACTGGCTAGCTCAATGAGTTTTCTGGTCGACTAAGTAACTCGTTGATTTCACTAGAAAATATTTGAAATTAACGGTTGCCAAGCCAGAAAGGC
>NZ_BMYY01000010.1 GCF_014652515.1 Bacterioplanes sanyensis
TTTTCGACGAGTTCTTACTTGATAATGCTTTGTCTCCAGAGCATCTCAGTAAGCACCCACACGTAATTGTCTAAATACTTTGTTAAAGAACAACGCTTCATTTCGCTGAAGCGGGCTGCGCATTTTAAAGTGTAACTTTTCAATGTCAACCTTTTCTTTCTGACCGATTTGGCTGTGCCTTGTCGCTCAGAGCGGGGCGCATTATAGAGCGTTAAATCTCAGCGTCAACCCCTTGTTTCTCTTAAGTTTTCTCAGCTTTTTTGAAAGCTGCCTCAACTCAAGAGCGGCGCATTATATAGAGCTTAATGCTGCCGTCAACACTTTCTTTTTGAATGTTTTTCGTAACTTTTGAGTCGCTCTAGACTCTTAGTTAACTTATTGAAAAACAAGAAGATTCCTGTGTTGCCTGAGCGCCTCAGCGATCAGGAGCGGCGCATTATAGAGAGTTCCAATGCGCCGTCAACCATTAATTCTAAACTTCGAACAAGTGGTACTTTTTCTTACCCAGCTTCACTAGGAAGAAACGCCCATACATCGCCTTCTCACTGCTGAAGATCTCGGCGCCCTTCATCAAATCGTCCATGCCATAGGCGTTGCCATTTACGATGACGGCATTGCGACCCAAAGCATCTTTAATTTGCTTGCCCTGGCCCAAGCCCGCCTCTGACAACACAGAAGTTAACGGCTTGTCCGCCAACTCACTGGTATCTAGATCGCTGGATGGCAAGCCATCTTGTTTGATTTGCTCCAGCTCTTGCTCGCTCAGCTCGGTCATATCGCCGGAGAACAAGGCTTCGGTAATGCGCTTTGCCGACTGCAGTGCCTCTTCACCGTGCACCAGACGGGTGACTTCTTCGGCCAAGATCGGCTGAACGGTTTTACGGCCTTCGATTTCGGCATCCGTTCGCTCAATTTCTTCAATCTGCTCGATCGGCAAGAAGGTGAAGTAGCGCAGGAACTTATAAGCATCTGCATCGGCGGTGTTCATCCAGAACTGGTAGAAGCTGTAAGGTGAGGTACGCGTTGCATCCAACCACACAGCACCGGATTCCGTTTTACCAAACTTGGTGCCATCGGATTTGGTAACCAGAGGCACGGTTAAACCGAAGGTTTGGGCACCGTTTTGACGGCGCGCCAAGTCGATACCACCAACAATGTTGCCCCACTGATCCGAACCACCCACTTGCAAGGTGCAGTCGTGCAGACGGTTCAGCTCGGCAAAGTCCATGCCCTGCAACAGCGCGTATGAGAACTCAGTAAAGGAGATGCCTGCACCATCACGATTTAAACGCTGCTGCACCGACTCTTTATTGATCATGGCATTGACGGAAAAGTGCTTACCGACATCGCGCAGGAAGTCGATCACGCTCATGTTGCCGGTCCAATCCAGGTTGTTAACCACGATGGCTGGGTTATCGACGCCGTCAAACTCCAGGAACTGGCTCACTTGACCACGAATTTTGTCGGCCCAGCCAGCGACGATGTCAGGCGTATTCAACTGACGTTCTGCCGCTTTGAAGCTGGGGTCACCGATCAAGCCAGTAGCACCGCCCACCAGCGCGATGGGTTTGTGGCCGGCTTGTTGAAAGCGCTTCAATACCAGCAACGGCACCAAGTGGCCTAAATGCAAGCTGTCGGCGGTGGGATCGAAGCCACAATACAAAGCACGCGAGCCTGAGTTCAGGTGATCCAATAATTCTTCATCAGCTGTGACCTGGTTAATCAGGCCCCGGGCTTTGAGGTCTTCAATCAATGCAGCGGTCATATCGGCACTCAATCTTGTGTTTTTCGAAAGGAGGCTGAACATACCTGAACAAAGGGTAAAATCAAGCCAGCGCCGCGCGAACGCGGCAGTCTAGGCGGTCACCTTGACACTTTGAACCATTCCAGCCGTCGCGATTGCGGTAATTCCTCAGCGGATTGTTTACACTGCCGGTGTTGTCAGAATGATTATAAGGTTACTGATATGCCGCTGCCGGGACGTTTGCAGTATTTCCCCGCTCCACACCTGATTGCTGCTTCTTTATTGTGTTTTGTTCTTTTCATTGTTTTTGTTTTGCCCTCGCCACAATCTGAGAAACGTTCGGTTTCCAGTAAAATAAGTCTGACTGAGAGCAACTCCTCAGTTAGCGATGCCAGCACTGCCGCTGCGGACACAACGGCAGCCACAGAAGATACCTCACCTCCAGTCACAACAGGTGCAGTCACCACAGAAACGCCAACTGTTGCTAAGTCTTCCGCCATTGAGCCGGTCATTACCCAACCACAGTTGCAGTGGGAAGATACCAAGATTCGCTCGGGCGATAGCTTGTCGACGATTTTTGAACGCCAGAAGTTGCGTGCCGCCGATATGTTAGAAGTGGCTGCCGTACTGCCCAAGGACGCGCTGAAACTGCAACCTGGTCAAACCCTGCGCTGGGTGCGCACGCAAGATGACCGTGTTCAGCACTTAGAGATTCTCATCTCGCCGCTCGCACGCCACAGCCTTGAGCGCGACGAACAGGGCGAGCTTCAGTATCAATTACTGGAGCGCGATGCCGAATATCGCCCCAGCCACGCTAAAGCGACCATCAACAACTCGCTGTTTGTCGATGGCACCAATGCCGGTATTCCTGAAGAAATTCTGATTGAACTGGCCGGTATCTTCGGCTGGGACATCGACTTTGCCCTGGATATTCGCAAAGGCGATCAGTTCAGTTTGATTTATGAGGAAGTCTTTTTAGATGGCAACAAGATTGGTAACGGCGACATCCTGATCGCACGATTTTTAAACAATGGCCGTGATTTAACCGCTGTGCGCTTTGAAGATGACAACGGCGATGGCAGTTACTACACGCCGGATGGTCACAGCATGCGTAAAGAGTTTTTGCGCAACCCCATCGACTTTTTCCGCATCAGCTCGCGCTTTAATCTGAACCGTAAGCACCCAGTCCTTAACCGCATTCGAGCGCACAAAGGCACCGATTATGCGGCGCCAACGGGCACGCCGATCAAAGCTGCAGGCGATGGCAAGATTACTTTTGCCGGCCGCAAAGGCGGCTTTGGTAATGTGGTGATTATTCAACACGGTACGCGCTATGAAACTCTGTACGCGCATATGAGCAAGTTTCATCGTCGCGCACGCAAAGGCCGTAGCGTCAAACAAGGCCAGGTCATTGGTTATGTTGGCAGCAGCGGCTTGGCGACGGGCCCACACCTGCACTATGAATTCCGTGTGGATGGTGTGCACCGCGACTCTTTGCGCGTCAAGTTACCCAAAGCTCGCTCTATCCCTAAAGCACAAAAGACTGCCTTTTTGCAGCATGCCGAGAACATGCAATCCTGGTTGCAGTCTGGCTTGAGTGAGTTGGCCACAGCGGATGGCCAGCCATGACGCTGGCCATTGGCCTGATGTCAGGCACCAGTGCCGATGGCCTGGATGCCGCGCTGGTTAAACTCGACCCACAACCGCAGCTGATTGCCAGCCATAGCCACCGCTACTCTAGCGAGCTAAGCCAACAGTTGCGCCAGTTAGCACTGGCTCAGCAGGTGGCCGTCGATGAGCTGATGGCCGTTCAGCATCAGCTGGCACAATGCAGTGTTCATAGTGTTCATGCTTTGCTGCAGAGCGCTGGCGTCACAGCAAGTGAGGTGAGTGTGATCGGCAGCCATGGGCATACTCTGCGCCACCGGCCACAACCGCAGGGCTTTAGTTGGCAGCTGGACGACCCCAGCTGGATTGCCGAGCACACTGGCATTTGCGTGGTCGCTGATATGCGCCGCCGTGACATTGCCGCCGGCGGCCAAGGCGCGCCACTGGTGCCAGCCTTTCATCGTGCCATGATGGCTGAACACAACGGCATGGTGCTCAATATTGGTGGCATCGCCAACCTGACCGTGCTGCAAGGCGATGATGTGCATGGCTTCGATTGTGGCCCAGGCAACACCTTATTGGATGAATATTGCCAGCAACAACAGCTGGGGCGCTGCGATATAGGCGGCCAGTTGGCCGCTCAGGGCCAAGCCGACATGGTGTTGGTCGAGCAGTGGCTGCAGCACGAGTTCTTCCAGTGCCCACCGCCACGCAGTACCGGCCGCGAGCTGTTTCATTTGGCCCACTACCCGCAACTGGTTTCACTCGCCGAAGCTGATGCGCTGGCCACACTGACGCAATTCAGCGCTGCCAGCATCGCCGCCGCAATTAATGCCTACGGTTTGCCACAAGGACCATTGTGGGTATGTGGCGGTGGGGTGCACAACGCCACACTGATGCAGGCGCTGCAGACCGCACTGCCACACCATGCGCTGGCCTCAACAGAAGTGCTGGGAATGGATCCGGACTGGGTCGAGGCCATGGCCTTTGCCTGGCTGGCGCAGCAAACGCTGACGCATCAAGCCGGCTCACTGGCGTCGGTCACCGGCGCTCGTGGTGGGCGAATTTTAGGTGGGATTTATCCGGCCTAGAAAAATGCGTAGCCTGCCTCTTGCAGGCGCTGAACTTCAGCGCCGCCGAACGGCACGGGTTCAAGAAAGGCGGGTAACTCTTCTGCCACAACGCCATGATCGCCCATCCAGCGCTGACACACTTTCAAATCGACGACATTGAATGCGTCCAAGCGCGCCGCCAGATCGACCAGCGATTTGTGAGTGCTGTATTGGCTGCGTTTGAACAGTTGAATTTCTTGGCCATGCAGGACGATGGCGATGGGCTCTTCGGTGCGGTATTGACCCTCACCGCCCGCGATTTGTTCTGCCCGACTGAGCAGCTGCTGCAGCTCATCGGCGGTGTGTAGCTCCACCAGCGCCTGCAGTTTCTGTGGTGCACTCACCTGTGGCATCAATGATTGCGAGGCGGGCTCTGCTACCACCAAGGTTGACATCAACATCAAGCAACACAGCAATACTCGCATACACCGCCTCCGGCAGTTGTTTTAAACAGAAAACGACGATCCACAGCCACAGGTAGAAGTCGCGCTTGGGTTATCCACCGTAAAACGTGAGCCTTCCAAGCCTTCTTTATAATCCAGTACCGAGCCCACCAAGTAGCCGTAGCTGAGAGAGTCCACCAAAACGCGCACATTGCCTTCGGTAATTAAGGCGTCATCGTCGGCACGCTCGTCGTCAAAGGTAAACCCGTATTGAAAGCCAGAGCAACCACCGCCGGTGACAAATACCCGCAGGCACAGCTCGTCATCGGCTTCGTCTTCTAGCAGCTCACGCACCTTGTCCTTGGCAGCCTCAGTTAATTCGAAAGGTGCAGCTTGTTCAACAGCGCTCATAAGGACTCCGCTTGCAGGCCCAATGGGCCTGGATAATTAATTCGTTCACGGGGCTCGCCTCCGTAAGAACGGCATTATCGGCTTACCCGACCAAATCAGTCAACTTTACCTGGAGCACCGCCGTCATTACTCATGGCAGCCGGATCTGGAGCTTGGTCTTTCTTTTTAGTTTGGCCTTTGGCCTGATGGTTAAGTTTGCCGTTGACCTCTGCCCCCAGCACCATTTCCATGGCGTGGTAATACACATCGCCGGTAACACGGGCTTTTTTCGCTAACTCTATGTATTCGCCGGCGTGTACGTCGCCATGCACTTCGCCATTAATAATGATATTGGGAGCATGAATTTGGCCTTCTACTCGGCCTTTATCACTAATGCGCACAATGGCACCGGAGCCGGCTTCGGCCAGCAAATTGCCTTTAATCACGCCATCCACATGCAAGCCGCCGGTGAACTTGAGGTCGCCGGCAATTTCCGTTTTCGACGACACCAGGGTATCAAAATGGGCGCTACTGCCCTTGTCTTTACTGCTAAACATTACGCCTCTCCTTGAGGTTGCGGCCAATCTTCTGTGCGCTCAACGCGCTGTGCTTTATTACCTGTGGCCTGCAACACCACTTGTATCTTTTGCGGCTGAAAGCCGCTGGGCAAGGTCAGCTGACCTTTAACTTCCTGAAAGTAGCGGAAGCGAAACTTAATGCCCAACTCGGTAACCTCGTTGTCGAGATCACGCAGCGGCAAAATGACCTGCTCGCCATTTTGGCGGCCAATGATATTAATGGCTGCCAAGCCACTGACGTAGCTGGAGTTATCAGCGACTTGGGTCAGCATGATGGAGTAACCGATGCGGTCGCCATCTGGGTTACCCACTTCTACTTTGCTGACTCGTAAGCCTTCATCGCCAGAGCTAGGCGCCATAATACCTTTGTAGAAGCTGACTTCTTCTTCCAGCGTTGCGACTTGGGCTTTCAGTGCTTTAACGGTTTGGCGAATGTCCTCCGCCGCTTTGCGATCGACTTCGCCGCCTTTTTCCAGCACTTTAACGCGCTGGCTCAGTTCCACCATGGAGCGCTCCGCCTCTAGCAACTGTTGCTGCAAGCTATCTCGTTGCAAGGTGAGCGCGTTAACTTTCTCCAAACTTTGGTAAATACCACCGAAATAGCCACCGCCACCCGTTAGCGCCAGCAGCAAAATGATATAAAAGAACCGTCGTAAACGTTGCCCAGGCTGATAATGCTGGATCACCAAACGGTCTTGTTGGCTGCCTTTAACTACCGACATATCGCTACATCCTTATCAATGCGGGTTTAAGGCATCAGAGCGACGTGCTCTAAACCGGTATTCTCGGGTAAGCCAAACATGAGATTCATGTTTTGCACCGCTTGGCCGGAAGCACCTTTGACCAAGTTATCGATGGCCGACAAGATCACCACTTGATCGCTATCGATTAACTTATGCACCGCAAGGCGGCACACGTTGCTGCCTTTAACACTGCGCGTGCTTGGCTGGCTACCGGCAGGCATCACGTCCACAAACGGCTCATCGGCGTAGCGCTGCTCGAACAGCTGCTGCAGCTCCACTTGACTCAACTCGCTACGGCAATACAGGGTGGCATGAATGCCGCGAATCATAGGCACCAGATGTGGAATAAAGGTGACATCCGTGGGGCTGCCCGCGGCATGGCTGAGCACTTGGCGAATTTCAGGCAAGTGGCGATGACCCGAGACACCATAAGCGTGCAAAGACTCACTGGCCTCACACAGCAGCGAGCCCACTTTGGCGCCGCGACCGGCGCCGCTGACGCCGGTTTTGCAGTCAGCAATGATGCGCTGATCCTGCAACAAGCCCTTCTCTACCAGCGGTAACAAGCCCAATTCAATGGAGGTCGGAAAGCAACCCGGCACCGCCACCAAACGACTTTCAACAATCTGTTGGCGATACAGCTCTGGCAAGCCATAAGCGGCTTCAGGCAACAAGTGAGGAGCGCCATGCTCTTGGTTGTACCAAGCCTCCCAAGTAGGCACATCCGTCAGACGGAAGTCAGCAGACAAATCAACAATGCGTGCTCCAGCTTGCAGCACGTCGTCGGCCAGGGCATGGGCCACACCGTGGGGCGTGGCAAAAAATACCACATCGCACTCACCCAAGGTTTTGCTGTCGGGCACGCTGAAGGCAAGGTCGGTGTGGCCGCGCAGGTTGGGGTACATCTCCGCAACCGCCACCCCCTCTTCGCTGCGCGAGGTAATCACACGCAGTTCAGCTTGAGGGTGATGCGCCAAAATACGCAGTAACTCGACTCCGGTGTATCCCGTTCCGCCTACAATACCGACTTTGATCACAGCGTCCCCCTTCAACCAAATGCTTATAAAAGAAGCGTATAATATAGCTTATGCATGTCGGTGCACACCGGCCCCTGTTACCCGCAACCGATGGAATGTTTATGCGATGGCCTGGCCTGCGCCAACATTGGCAACAGCAGATTGCCCTGTCCGATAGCCAGGTCAGTTTGGTGTTGCTGGCATTGCTGGTCGGGCTAGCCAGTGCCGGGGTTATCACCTTGTTTCGCCTCGCCATCGAATGGCCGTTAGTACAATGGCTGCCGATTTCCCATCCAGAAGATTATGAAAGCCTCACCCCCTGGCTCCGTGCTGCCCTGGTGCTGCTGGGCGGCTCCCTACTGCTATTGCTGTTTTACAACTTACCCAAGCATCGTCAGCAGATCGGCGTCGCCCATGTGCTGGAGCGCATGGAACAGCACCAAGGCTATTTGCCGTTAAGCAATCTGATGGTGCAGTTTTTTGCTGCCATCGTGGCTTTGCTCAGCGGCCACAGTGCCGGTCGCGAAGGGCCGGCCATTCACCTCGGCGCCGGCGTCGCCAGCCAGATCGGCCAACGTGCCGGTTTGGCTCACCATCGACTGCGTATTTTAACTGGTTGCGGCGTTGCCAGTGCCATCGCCGCCTCCTTCAACACCCCGATGGCAGGCGTTATTTTTGCCATGGAGGTGGTGCTGCTGGAGTACAGCATTCGCGGCTTTATTCCCATTATTTTGGCCTCCGTCGCCGGAGCTTTGGTCAGTGAGGCAATCTTTGGCGCTGAGCCTGCATTTGCCGTACCGGCACTGGACATGCACTCGTTGCAGGAAATCCCATTCATTCTGCTGCTCGGCGTGCTGGCTGGTTTGCTCGCCGCCGGCTTTATCGCCTTAGTGCGGCGCGTTCGAGCACTGCAACATTGGCCACTGTGGTTGCGCTGGGGCGGGTTAAGCCTGGCAACCGCAGTCGTCAGCATTTGGTGGCCGCAGCTACTGGGCATCGGCTATGACACCGTCGATGCCGCCATGCTAGGTGAGCTTGCCTTGTCGACCTTGATCATTTTACTGTGCGGCAAACTGTTGTTGGCCGCCTGGGCGGCCGGCGTCGGCTTTCCCGCGGGCTTGATTGGCCCAGTGATGTTTATTGGCGCCATGCTGGGCAGCCTGCTGGCCCACCTATCGTTGCAGTGGTACCCAGATTACGCAGTGAGCATTGGCTTTTATGCCCTACTCGGCATGGCCGCTTTAATGGGCTCCACATTGCGGGCACCGCTAGCGGCGTTGGTGGCGTTGCTGGAGTTAACCGCCAACCCTAATGTCATCATGCCCGGCATGCTCGCCATTGTGATCGCCAGCTTAGTCGTCAGCGAAGTGTTTCATTTGCCATCTGTTTTCAAACTGCAGCCCGCTGCCAACGCAGAACCCAGCCCAGTGCAGCAACTGTTGCGCAACACTTGGGTGGCGCCGCTATTGCAGCGCTCCTTTGTTGCCGTTGACCGGCACATTGGCATGACCACCGCGGAATGGGTGTTAGCCGAGCGCATTGACTGGCTGCTGTTACAGCAAGAGCGCATCTTGTTGCCCGCCGTCGACTTGGCGCGCTGGCTGGAGCAGCAAGAGCAGATGCCAGAGCAAATAGACTTGCTAGCGATACCAGCCGAGCGCCAACCGACCGAGTGGATAGCCCTGCGCGCGAATCTTCAGGATGCCTTAGACCAAATGCAGTCGGCTCAATTACAATGGCTGGCCGTAACACGCCATGAACGCGAACCGCAGTGCATTGGCCTGCTGTCTCGCGAACAAATCGAACACTTCTACCGCTATCAACCGATGCGTACGGAGCCCTGATGCTGTGGGTCAAAGCCTTTCATATCGTTGCCGTAGTGACCTGGTTCGCTGCGATCTTCTATTTGCCACGTTTATTCGTCTACCACGCCAGCGCTGAGGATGAAATCTCACGTGAGCGCTTTAAAATCATGGAGCGCAAGCTCTATCGCGGCATCATGTGGCCGTCGATGGTGGCGGTCATTGCGCTGGGGCTGTGGCTAATCAGCTTTAGCCCAGACTACTACCTTAAGGCCGGCTGGCTGCACGCCAAGCTAACTCTGGTAGCGGCCTTGGTGGGCTATCACCTGTACTGCGGCCATTTGCGTAAGGTGTTCCTCAACGACCAAAACCAGCGCTCGCATGTGTTTTATCGCTGGTTTAACGAAATTCCTGTTTTCATTTTGATCGCCGTCGTCATTCTGGCGGTCGTTAAACCCTTTTGATTGAGAGCTGTTTATGAGCTATTCCATTGCCCAATCCGAGTCTTTATTTAATGCCGCTCAGCAACATATTCCTGGCGGGGTGAATTCGCCCGTGCGTGCATTTAAAGGGGTGGGCGGTACGCCCATCTTTTTCGACCATGCCAAAGGCGCTTATGTTTTTGACGTCGATGGCAACCGTTACATCGATTACGTCGGCTCTTGGGGGCCGATGATTCTGGGTCACAGCGCGCCAGAAATTTTAGACGCCGTACGCGAGCGCATGGACAAAGGCCTGAGCTTTGGTGCGCCCACTGGCATCGAAACCGAAATGGCCAACGAAGTGTGCAAACTGGTGCCTTCTATGGACATGGTGCGCATGACCAACTCTGGCACCGAAGCCACCATGAGCGCCATTCGCCTGGCCCGCGGCTACACCGGCCGCGACAAACTGGTGAAATTTGAAGGCTGCTACCACGGTCACGCCGACTCGCTATTAGTGAAAGCCGGCTCCGGCGCGCTGACCTTAGGCGTACCGACGTCTCCCGGCGTGCCAGCGTCCGTCGCCGAACACACCATTACTCTGGAATTTAACAACCTCGACAGCGTGCGCGAATGCTTTGCTCAAGTCGGCGATCAGGTGGCAGCCATCATCGTTGAGCCAGTGGCCGGCAATATGAACTGCATTCCACCGAGCAAGTCGTTCCTGCAGGGCCTGCGCGAGCTGTGTGATGTGCACGGCGTGGTGCTGATTTTTGACGAAGTCATGACCGGTTTTCGCGTCGCGATGGGCGGCGCTCAGGCCTGGTACGACGTCACCCCCGACATGACCTGCCTGGGCAAAGTCATTGGCGGCGGCCTGCCAGTGGGGGCATTTGGTGGTA
Source organism: Bacterioplanes sanyensis (assembly GCF_014652515.1). Taxonomy (GTDB): domain Bacteria; phylum Pseudomonadota; class Gammaproteobacteria; order Pseudomonadales; family Oceanobacteraceae; genus Bacterioplanes; species Bacterioplanes sanyensis. The sequence continues at coordinate 10,701 of NZ_BMYY01000010.1, forward strand.
AGCGCGCCATCATGGAGCATTTGGCCCCGCTCGGCCCGGTCTATCAAGCCGGTACCTTGTCAGGCAACCCACTGGCCATGTCGGCCGGCCTGGCGATGATGAAAGCGATTCAAAAGCCTGGCCTCTACGAGCAGCTCAACGCCCGCGTCGAGCAAATGACCGACGGCTTCCAGCAAGCCGCCAACAAACACGGCCTGCCTTTTACCACTAACCGTGCCGGCTCTATGTTTGGTTTGTTCTTTACCGAGCTGGAGCAAGTGAGTTGCTTTAAAGACGTCGCTGAGCACTGTGACGGCGAGCGCTTTAACCGCTTCTTCCACGGCATGTTGGAGCAAGGTGTCTACTTGGCGCCGTCATCGTTTGAAGCCGGCTTTATGTCAGCGGCGCACAGCGAGCAAGACATCAACGATACCATCGCCGCTGCCGAGCGAGTGATGGCGACGCTGTAGGCCAGCACTATGTGGATGATCGGAAGCCTGCTGGCCATGGCCACAGCGCTGGCCATGGCTTGGGTGACACGCCCACGTTCTGAGTGGAGTGGCGGCGACGCGGGACGCTTTTGCACCGCCGTAATCCTGCTGCCTGCCGGGCTGCTGAATGCCCTGGCCACCGGTACGCAAACGGGTGACTTGCACCAAGCCGCACAGCTGTTGCTGCAACTGAGCTTGTACGCTGGTTTGCCGCTGTTGGCCGCCATTGTGGTGGCCGAGCAGCTGGGTCACTTCTTTAGCCGCTTGATTTGGGGGCGGGCATTGCTAGCCATTTGCGCCGTGTTCGCTCTGCTGCGCACCAGCCCGTATTTGCATTACTGGCTACTGCTGGTGTTGATCGCTGCGGGGCTAGGCTTGCTGTGGGGAGCACTGCAGCAGCGCCGCGCTTGTTGGCTGGCACTGCCATTGTGGTTGCTTGTATTGGCCAGTTTCTGGGCGCTGAACATGCCACAGCATGCCGCCCTCTGGCTGTGGCTAGCGGCCAGCGGTGCCGTGTTAACCGCCGTGCGCCGCTTGCCTGAGGCTAGCTCTGACTGACCACTCGCCGACGCTGCTGCTCGGCGGCGTCGCTTTTGCCCTGGGCATCCAGGGCTTCGGCTAACAACAAACGCAGCCGCTGACTCAGCTCTGGCTGCTGACTAAACACCAGCGCGCGGCGCAACAGCTGCTCGGCACGGTTGGCCTCATTCAGCTGCAAACTCACCCACGCCTGACGATACAAAATGGCGGCATTGCGCGGCTGAATCTGCCGGGCTTGGTCGAGGTAAGTCAGTGCGCGCTGCCATTGCCTTTGCTGGCGTGCCTGCTCCGCTTGAGCAAACAAAGCGGCCACCGCCGGGTGATGCTGGCCTTGATCCAGCGCCGCCAACATGCCGCTATGCCAGCGCGGCAACTGCTCCACCCCAACCTCTGGCTGCATCGCCACCGGGTATACCGCTTGGTTAGAACAACCCGCCAGCAGGGCCAGCAGCGCTGCTAGAACAACCAATCGAACCATGATTTTTCCTCCGTTGGTGACGCCTCCGACTGGCAAGCCGCCACGTCCGGCTGCCAGGTTTTGAGCGCTTGTGCGGTAAATGGATACTCGCTGGCGCGACGATCACGACACCCTTGCGGCAGCAGCTGACCATCGGCCAATACCGGATACCACTGCAACGCCGCAGCCTCAGGCAAAGCTTCTACACCGATGCGGGCAAAGGCATTGCGCCACAACGGCAGCGCGCCACTGCTGCCCGCCACCGGCATGGGTTGGTTATCATCACGCCCGACCCAGAACACGCCCAAATGACGATTATCGAAACCGGCAAACCAGGCATCGCGTTGCTCATCACTGGTGCCGGTTTTGGCCGCCAGCGGCACGTTAAACTGCTGTTGCAATGCCCGAGCCGTGCCCGAGTCCACCACTTGCTCCAAGCCATAGCGCAACCATTGCATCAAGGCTGGATCAACGCGCTGCTCCGCTTCGATGGCATAAGACGACAAGGTGTGTCCGTCTACTGTGGTCACCGCTTCAATGGTACGCAGCGGCATATGAAAGCCTTGCGAGGCGATGGTTTGATAAAAACCTGCCACTTCCAAGGGGCTGGTATCAATGGAACCGAGCAGTATCGATGGATACGGCGGTATGTCGCCCTCCAAACCCAGCTGGCGCAAGGTGCTGACCACGGTTTCTAAGCCGATGTTCATCCCCAAACGCGCCGTGGCTTGGTTGAGTGAGCGACGCAATGCGGCCTCTAGAGTGACATCGCCGTGGCTTTGCATATCGTAGTTTTTCGGCGCCCAGCGCTGCCCGCCCTGGCCGGTGACCACCACAGGTCGGTCACTGATCGGTGTGGCCCAGTGATAGCGCCCGCTTTGTAGAGCCGCCAAATACACCGCTGGCTTCACCAGCGAGCCCATTTGCCGGCGCGCATTTAACGCGCGGTTAAAGCCAAAAAATTCCGCTTTGCGCGAGCCCAGCAAAGCACGGATTTCACCGCCATCGACGCTGGTGACGACGGCGGCGGTTTCCAGTTGATCTTTATGCTTGGGGTGGCGCCGCTCCAGGCGCTGCAATTCTTCATCCGCAGCCTGCTCAACGGCGTGCTGAATCCAGGGGTCTAGGGTGGTGAAAATATTGAGCCCTTCACTTTGCAGATCCGCCAGGCGGTAATCGCGCTGCAGCTGTTTTTTCGCCAGCTCTAAAAACGCCGGGTACTCACGCTGACCGGCGCGGCGCGGCGAGGCCGTGGTCAAAGCTTGGCCCTGGGCGCGAATGCGCTGCTGCTCAGAAATAATGCCATGCTGTGCCATCAGCCCCAGAATCAGATCACGGCGCTGCTTGGCGCGCCGCGGATGACGACGCGGATTGTAATAGGACGCGCCCTTTACCAAGCCGACCAAGGTCGCTGACTCCGCCAACGTAAGCTCGCGTACGGACTTGCCAAAATAAAACCGCGCCGCCAGGCCAAAGCCATGAATGGCGCGGCGGCCCGCCTGGCCCAAATACACTTCATTCAGGTAAGCCTGCAAAATCGCTTCTTTGTCGTAGTGCAGTTCCAGCAAAATCGACATCAAAGCTTCTTGCGCCTTGCGACTTAAGGTGCGCTCCGAGGTTAAAAAGAAGTTTTTCACCAGCTGCTGGGTCAGCGTCGAGCCGCCCTGCACCATGCCGCCGGCGCGCATATTGGCCAGCATGGCGCGGGCAATGCCGCGCACGGAAATGCCCCAATGATCAAAAAAGCTCTGATCCTCGGTAATGATCAGCGCCGCGATTAACTCGGGCGGCACATTATCTAAGCGCACCAGTTCGCGGTCTTCATTGTGCGAGGGAAAGATGCCGCCAATGTATTGCGGCTCTAGCCGCACCAACGCCTGCTCGCCCTGGGCGTCCCAGATGCGCGCTACTCGCCCTTGCTTCAGTTCAATACGCAACTGGCGGGCGGGCTCAGCGCCATCCCAAAAAGGAAAAGCACGGCGATAAATCAGCCAATCATCGCCCCGGCGAGCAAAGCTGCCTGCCACGGCGGCATCGGCACTGCTGCGATAATCCGCCCACTGCAGTTCGGCTTTCAGTTGTTGCGCCGACAACGCCAGACCTGGGTAGAGCGTCAGCGGCCGAGCATACACCTTGGCCGGCAAATCCCATTTGTTGCCCTCAAAGCGCTCGCGCACTTGGGCATCCAGATACACCAGATACGCCGCCAGCAACACACTAAACACTGCCGATAAGCGCCAAAACCAGCGCCAAAAAGAGAATTTGCGTACCGCCGGCCGCTTGGCTTTACTGCCTCTGGCACTAGAGGATTTGCGCGATTTGCTAGCAGCGGTGGTGGGTTTGCGTTTGCGAGCGGCCATAGGATGCTAATAACTAAGGTGCCGTTAACTAGGGTGCCGGCATCATATCAGCCTCTGGCCAGCTTTCCAGCAGCTGCCCGTGGCAGCCACGTCGTTTTCACAGCGTGCGCCAATCAACAGATATTGGATGACAAATAACCAGTTTGGCTTTATCGTGCGCGCCCTTTTTGGCCGCGTTCATGCCCGCCATGAACGCATTCCATCACTTTTGACCCGGGGAGACTCAGCCGCATGAAAAAACTGCTGACCGCTCTAACTGCCAGCATGGCCCTGACGGCACACGCCGAGCAAAGCCTGCATATCTACAACTGGTCGGACTACATTGCCGAAGACACCATTGCCAACTTCGAGCAAGAAACCGGTATTCGCGTCACTTATGACGTATACGATGCTAATGAAGTGCTGGAAGCCAAGATGCTGGCTGGCAGCAGTGGCTATGATTTGATTTTCCCCACCGCTCGTCCCTTTGCCGACCGCCTGCTGCGCGCTGAGCTGCTGCAACCGTTGCAGCTGGAACAGCTGGATCAACACAGCAACCTGGACCCAGTGATACTCAACTCGCTGAGCAAAATAGACCCAGACAATCAGCACCTGATCCCGTACATGTGGGGCAGCAGTGGCATTGCCTACAACGTCGATAAAGTCACCGCCATTCTCGGTGATGACATGCCACTGGACACCTGGCGCCTGGTGTTTGACCCCGAAATCACAGCGCAGTTAAAAGATTGCGGCATTGCCTTGATGGACGACCCGATCGAAGTCTTTATGGCGGCGCGGACCTATCAAGGCGCAGCTACGGACGATTTCAGCCGCGCTGCCATCAACTCGGTGGCTGACACCATCAGCGCCGTGCGCCCGCACATTCGTTATTTCCACAGCTCGCAAACCATTAACGACATGGCCAACGGCGACATCTGTGTGGCCCATGGTTACTCCGGCGATATGCTGCAAGCGCAAGACCGCGCCGATGAAGCCGACAATGGCGTGCAAATTCAGTACGTTGTGCCTCAAGAAGGCGCCGTGGTTTGGACCGACGTGGTGGCGATTCCCGCCGATGCTCCTAATGTTGAAGCGGCGCATCAGTTCCTCAACTATTTGATGCGCCCCGAGGTCATTGCCGACATCACTAACTACGTTGCTTATGCCAATGCCAACAGCGCGGCCACCGAGCTGCTCGATGAAGACATTCGCAGCAATCCTGGCATTTATCCACCCAAAGCGACCCAGGAAAAACTGATCGTGCTGACGCCCCCCGGTGAGCGCGAGCTGCGCAACCTCAACCGTATGTGGACGCGCGCCAAAACCAATCGCTAGCGCTGGCGGCGCAGGTCGTAACGGCCTGCGCCAGCATCATTACGCGTAATCGTCACGATCAAATCAATTTGCTGTATTTTTGCCCGCCATGTTCGCACTATTGCGCGCCGTAGCAGGGCGCGGCCTCACACCAGACCCTCAAACCCACTGCGGTGGCCGAAAACGACCTCCATGGCCGTTGGCCTGTTTATTGAGTTTTCCGTGAGGAGATCAAGCTGATGCTGAAACGCGTTGCAACCACTGGCCTGCTGATGTTGGGCCTACTTCATTTAGCCCCAACGACCGCGCAAGAAACCCTGCGCATATACAACTGGTCGGATTACATTGCCGAAGACACGCTGGCCAACTTCCAGCAACAAACGGGTATTCGCGTGGTGTACGACCTGTACGACTCCAACGAAATGCTGGAAGCCAAAATGCTGGCCGGCCGCAGCGGTTATGACCTGGTGTTCCCTAGCGCGCGTCCGTTTGCTGAGCGGCTGATGAAAGCCAAGCTGTACCAGCCTATTGATTCTCACAGCCTCAGCGGCTGGCAACAGCTGGACGCTGACATTTTGGCCTCGTTGCAAGACATGGACCCAGGCAACCAGTTTTTGCTGCCCTATATGTGGGGCACCACCGGCTTGGCCTACAACCGCGATAAAGTCGCCGCCATCTTAGGCGATGACATGCCAGGTGACAGCTGGCGTCTGGTATTTGACCCCGCCATAGCCAGCCGTTTGGCTGGCTGTGGTATCGCCTTGATGGACGATGCCTTGGAAGTACTGGTCGCAGCTCAAGCCTACCTGGGCATGGGCCGTGCTGATTACAGCCAGCAAGCGCTGCAGCAAGCCGCCGCCGTGGTGGCAGCGGTGCGCCCGCAGGTGCGCTACTTCCACAATTCGCAAACCATTAACGATTTGGCCAATGGCGACTTATGCGTGGCGCATGGTTACTCCGGCGACATGCTGCAAGCACAAAGTCGCGCCCAAGAAGCCGGCCAGGGCGTGCACATTGAATACGTGGTGCCGCGCGAGGGCGCGGTGGTATGGACGGACGTCGCTGCCATTCCGGTGGATGCACCCAACCCCAAAGCCGCCAAGCAGTTTCTGAGTTATTTGCTGCAGCCGCAGGTGATCGCCGATATCAGCAACTCGGTGCAGTATGCCAATGCAAATTTAGCGGCAACGGCTTTACTGGATGAACAAATCCGGCATCATCCCGGCATTTATCCGCCGGCAGCCACTCGCCAGCGCTTACTGACCCTGCCGCTACCCGAGGACAAACAGGCACGGCTAATGTCGCGCACCTGGACCCGCATCAAAAGCGGTAAATAAACATCTAGCCCCCCAGCGGGGCTTTCAACTTTGCAGGAGTACCTTGTCAGCATGGCCTCGATGTCACCCAGCCCAGCAGACAACGTCTGGACCGCCAGCGATGAAGAACCCATTGTTCGCATCGAAGGCGTTACCAAAACCTTTGGCGCGACCTACGCCGTCGACGATGTCAGCCTGACCATTCAGCGCGGCGAGTTCTTCTCCCTGCTGGGCTCTTCAGGCTGCGGCAAAACCACCTTGCTGCGCATGTTAGGTGGATTCGAAACGCCCGATAGCGGCCGCATTTACATCGATGGCCAAGACGTTACCGACCTGCCGCCCTACCTGCGCCCGGTCAATATGATGTTCCAGAACTACGCGCTGTTTCCGCACATGACGGTGGCGCAGAACATTGCATATGGCCTCAAACAAGACCGCATGCCCAAGCCGGTAATCGCCGAGCGCGTCGCCGAGGTCATGGCCTTGGTGCAAATCAGTCAGCTGGCCGAGCGCAAGCCGCAGCAGCTTTCTGGCGGCCAGCGTCAGCGCGTCGCCCTCGCCCGCGCTCTCGCCAAGCACCCGAAAATTCTGTTGCTGGATGAACCTCTGGGCGCGTTGGATAAAAAACTGCGCGAGCAAACCCAATTTGAGCTGGTGAACATTCAAGAGCGCCTGGGCATTACCTTTGTGGTCGTCACCCACGACCAAGAAGAAGCCATGACCATGTCGTCACGCATTGCCTTAATGCACGACGGTCGTATCGAGCAAATGGATACCCCAAGACGCATGTACGAGTTCCCGGCGACGCGCTACGCCGCCAACTTTATTGGCCTGGTGAATTTATTTAGCGGCTATGTCACCGAGCACGAAGACGATCTGGTCACGCTGCACAGCGACGAAGCGGGCTGCGATTTACAGGTACATCACAGTCAACCCTTGGCCAGCGGCATGGAAGTAACCGTCGCCGTGCGCCCCGAGAAGATTCGCGTGTATGAGCAACACCGCGACCTGCCCAACCGCATCCATGGCGTGATTGAAGAAATTGCCTACTTGGGTGACGTCTCCATTTATCACGTGAAATTGGCGAGCGGTAAAACCATTCAGTTCACCCAGTCCAATGTGCAAGCACTGGCCGAGCAGCCGCTAACCTGGGGCCAGGAAGTGGCCCTTGGCTGGAGCGCCGACAGCTGCGGGGTATTAACCCAATGAAGGAGTTGCAGACCCGGCTCATGCCTCATCAGCGTCGACTGTTAATGGCCGTGCCTTGGCTGTGGCTGGCGGTATTTTTTATGCTGCCATTTTTGTTTGTCGTGAAAATCTCGCTATCAGAGCCGATGCTGGCGCAGCCACCCTACGCCGATTTGATTCGCAGCGTCGAAGATGGCCTGGTCACGATTCAAATCAACCTCGGCAACTACGCCTTATTGTGGGAGGACCCGCTGTACCGTGAGGCGCTGTGGGGGTCGGTCAAAGTAGCGCTGGTATCGACCGTCTTATGCCTACTGATCGGCTACCCCATGGCCTATGGCATCGCTAGGGCGCCCTCCCATTGGCGCCTGCCACTGCTGATGCTGATCATTCTGCCGTTTTGGACGTCGTTTTTGATTCGTGTGTACGCCTGGATTGGCATCCTAAAAAACAACGGCCTGCTGAATCAGTTTTTACTCTGGCTCGGCGTTATCGATCAGCCGTTAGCCATTTTGCACACCAGCACTGCGGTCTATATCGGCGTGGTGTACAGCTATTTGCCATTTTTGGTGCTGCCTCTATACGCCACCTTGATTCGCCTCGACAACACCTTGCTCGAAGCAGCGGCAGATTTAGGCGCACGTCCCTGGCGCCAGTTTGTGAGCATTACCTTGCCGCAGTCGCTGCCTGGCGTATTGGCAGGTTCGATGCTGGTGTTTATTCCGGTGATGGGCGAGTTCGTTATTCCAGATCTGCTCGGCGGTCCAGACACTTTAATGATCGGCAAACTGATGTGGACCGAGTTTTTCGCCAATAAAGACTGGCCGGTGGCGTCATCGCTGGCGTCTGTATTGCTGCTGGTGTTGGTGGTGCCCTTTGTGCTGATGCGCCATTACGAGCAACGTCTGGCAGAGGAGCAAGGCTGATGCTGAAAAAACATCCACTGCTGGTATTGGCCTTAGTGGCTGGCTACGCCTTTTTGTACGCGCCCATCATCAGTCTGGTGGTGTATTCCTTTAACGACAGCCGCCTGGTCACCGTATGGGGCGGTTTTAGCACGCGCTGGTACGGCGAGCTGATGAATAACGAGCCGCTGTTAGAAGCGGCGTGGATGAGCATTAAAATCGCTGGCCTGAACGCCAGCTTGGCGGTGGTGCTAGGCACCTTGGCGGCACTGGCACTGGTGCGGCTGCGCAAACAGCGTGGCCATCAAAGCCTCGGGGTCATGGTCACAGCGCCTTTGGTGATGCCAGAAATCATGATCGGCTTATCACTGTTATTGTTGTTTGTGGCTATGGAAGACGTGTTCGGCTGGCCGCAAGGCCGCGGCATGCTGACCATCTTGCTGGCGCATGTGACCTTTTCCATGGCCTACGTCACCGTCATTGTACAAAGTCGGCTGGCCCATATGGATCGCTCGTTAGAAGAAGCGGCACTGGATTTGGGTGCACGGCCAATGACGGTGTTTTTCACCATTACCTTGCCACTCATCGCACCGGCACTGGGTGCTGGCTGGCTGCTGGCCTTTACCCTATCGATGGACGATTTGGTGATTGCCAGCTTTGTCTCCGGCCCGGGTTCTACCACCTTGCCGATGGTGGTTTATTCCAGCGTGCGCTTGGGGGTCAGTCCGCAAATCAATGCCTTGGCAACCATTATCATTGCCGTGGTGGCGTTAGCGGTGCTCATTACCGGCGTTAGCTTGTATCGCAAAGAGATGCGGCAGGCTTGATCTAAAACCTGCGTAAATCCACGCAACTCGCTACAGTAGCAGCTTCTGGGTAAAACTTTGGAGCTGCTACCTATGCTGCCACCGGCGCTGCAATCTCACTGGCAAAGCGTGTTCGAGCAATTGGCCGATACTTGGCAACTGCGCCAGGCGGACTGGCCTGGCTTTTGGCAACAGCTGAGTGAACAGCGGCAGCAGCAGTGCCAGCGGGTATTGTGCTTGAGTGATTTTGTCGCCGACTCCGTCGCCAAAGAGCCGGATTATTGGCAAAACATCCTCGCCGAGGCTGAATTGGATGTGCCGCTAACACGCCAGCACTTTAGCCAGTGGTTGGATCAGCTCAGTGACGGTGCACAAACCGAAGAAGACTGGCATAAGGCTCTACGTTTACTGCGCCGAAGGGCGCAAAGCCACATTATTTGGCGCGACCTGCTGCGCACAGCCACTACCTTGCAAACCACCCGCGCCCTGTCCGAACTGGCCGACGAGTGTGTGAGCCGCACCCTGGCGTTTTTAACCCCGCAACTGCAGCAGCGCTACGGCGCGCCTATGGGCAAACACAGCGGCAGCGAGCAACACCTGCAGGTGTTGGGCATGGGCAAGCTGGGTGCCTACGAGCTGAACCTCAGCTCCGACATCGATCTGATTTTTACCTATCCCGAGTCTGGTGATACGCAAGGGCCCAAAGTCATCAGCAACCAAGAGTATTTTATTAAGCTCGGGCAAAAGCTCATACAGGCGTTAGATACCGTCACCATCGACGGTTTTGTATTTCGCACCGACATGCGCTTGCGGCCCTATGGCCAGAGCGGCCCGCTGGTGATGAACTTTGCCTCGATGGAGGCTTATTACCAGGAGCAGGGCCGCGACTGGGAGCGCTACGCCATGGTTAAAGCGCGCGTGATGACCGGCGAAGACAACCCTGCCGCGCAAGAGCTATTGAGCATTCTGCGGCCCTTTACCTATCGCCAGTACGTCGACTTCAGCGCCTTTGATTCGCTACGCTCGATGAAGGCCATGATCAATGCCGAGGTGCGCCGCCGCGGGCTAGAGATGAACGTCAAACTTGGCCCCGGCGGTATTCGCGAGGTGGAGTTTATCGTACAGGCGTTTCAATTGATTCGCGGCGGCCAAGACAGCGATTTGCAAACCCGCGAACTGTGCAAAGTGCTGGATATTCTCGCCGCCGATGGCTACTTGCCCGCCAATGCCTGCAGCGAGCTGAAACAGGCGTATTTGTTTTTACGCAATGTCGAGCACGCCATTCAAGCGCGCCACGATGAGCAAACCCAGCAGCTGCCAGACAACGAGTTTGATCAGCTGCGCTTGGCCATCGCTCTCGGCTTTGACGACTGGGCAAGCTTTTTAGCCGAGCTGCAACAACATCGCGACATCGTTAGCCTGCACTTTTCTCATATTGTCGCCAGCGATGACGACGATGAGCACACACCCGATCTGGATCATGCCTGGCACGACTTATGGCTGGGCGAATTGCATGGCCAGCAAGAGCTCGATTTTTTAGATCAGTTTCCCTGTGCGCGCTCAGAGGAAGTACAGCAACGCTTAGAGCGTTTTCGCCAATCGCGGGCCGTGCTCAATATGCAGCAAATTGGTCGCCAGCGCTTGGATGCGTTAATGCCTAAATTGCTCGCGCAACTGTGGCAAGGCGAGCAGCCCGTGACGACGCTGGAGCGCATTATCCCGCTGCTGGAGGCCGTGCTGCGCCGCACGGCGTATTTGGTGCTATTGAACGAAAACCCACAAGCGCTGGAACAACTGGTGCGTTTGTGCGGCGCCTCCAGCTGGGTGGCCGAATACATTGCCGCCACGCCGCTGCTGCTTGATGAGCTACTGGTGCCCGACACACTTTATCGCCTGCCTGATAAAGCCGAACTGGCAGAAGAGCTGCACCTGCGCTTGTTGCGCATTGATGCCGATGACCTGGAGCAGCAAATGGAGCAGCTGCGTCAGTTTTTACGGGCGCACAAGCTTCGCGCCGCGGCTTGTGAAGTGATGGAAGCTTTGCCACTGATGCAGGTCAGCGACTATTTAACCTGGTTAGCCGAGGTTATCTTAGAGAAGGTTGTGCGCTTAGCCTTTGAGCAAATGGTCGCCAAATATGGCTACCCGACCAACGCCGACAAAGAGCCCGTCACTGAACCTGAGTTTGCCGTCATTGGCTACGGCAAGGTCGGCGGACTGGAGTTGAGCTACAGCTCGGATTTAGACCTGGTGTTTTTGCACAACAGCGCCAGTAACCGCTACACCACGGGCGAGCGCAGCCAAGATAACGGCGTGTTCTACACCCGCATGGGCCAGCGCATCATTCATATCATGACCACGCAAACACGTTCCGGCGACTTATACGAAGTGGACATGCGCCTTAGACCTTCGGGTAACTCCGGCATGATCGTCGCCTCAATGAAAGCCTTTGCTGAATATCAGCAACAGCACGCCTGGACCTGGGAACACCAGGCCTTAGTGCGCGCCCGGGTTTTGTGTGGCAGTGCCAGCGCTGCTGCGGAGTTTGACGCCATTCGTCGCGCTATATTGGCGCGCCGGCGCGATGTCAGCGAGCTTGCCAAAGAAGTGCGTCACATGCGTGAGAAAATGCGTGAGCACCTTGGTTCCAAAGACAAACAGGGCCAACAATTCCAGCTGAAACAAGACACAGGGGGTATTGTTGATATCGAGTTTCTGGTTCAATACGGAGTCTTGGCCTGGTCCTGCCAGCACCCGCCGTTACTGGATGTTACCGACAACATGCGGTTGCTGGATGCGTTCGCAGCCACGGGTCTGATGGATTCACAAGATCAGCAGACCTTACAGGAAACCTACCTGTCCTACCGAGCCGAAACTCACCGGCGAGCACTGCAAAAACAAACCTTGCTGCTAGAGCAAGAGCGCGTTCAGACACTAGGCTTTGAAGCGCGGCGCCAGCAAGTAATGCGGTTATGGAACCGCTGGTTAGAGGCTGACCACGAACAGCCTGAAACTTAACAATCGGGGCTGCCGGCAATGGCGGCCAACAGTGTAGAAAGAGGTCGATATGCTACCTTCCATGGCGGACCGCGACGGTCTGATCTGGTTAGACGGAGAGTTGGTTGACTGGCGCGATGCCAAAGTCCACGTGCTAACTCACACCCTGCATTATGGTATGGGCGTTTTTGAAGGTGTGCGGGCGTATGAGACCGATCAGGGTGCGGCGATTTTCCGTTTGCAGGAACACACCGACCGCCTGTTCCGCTCCGCCCACATTCTCGGCATTCAAATGCCGTATACCAAAGAAGAAATTAACGAAGCGCAGCGTGCTGCGGTGCGTGAGAACAATCTCGACAGCGCCTACATTCGCCCCATGGTGTTTTACGGCAGCGAAGGCATGGGGCTGCGCGCCGACAACTTAAAAGTGCACGTCATGGTCGCCGCCTGGGAATGGCCAGCGTACATGGGTGAAGAAGCCAAAACCCAAGGCATTCGCATTCGCACGTCGTCGTACACTCGTCATCACGTCAACATCACCATGTGTAAAGCCAAGGCCAACGGCAACTACATTAACTCTATGTTGGCACTGCGCGAAGCCATCGACAGTGGCTGTGAAGAGGCCTTGCTGCTGGACAACGAAGGCTACGTTGCTGAAGGCTCAGGTGAGAATATTTTTGTCATTCGCGACGGTGTGATTTACACCCCGGAGCTGACCTCGTGCCTCGACGGCATCACTCGTAAAACCATTATGGAGTTTGCCCACAACCTCGGTTATACGGTGCAAGAGAAACGCATTACGCGTGACGAAGTTTACATCGCTGATGAAGCCTTCTTTACCGGTACCGCGGCTGAAGTGCTGCCGATTCAATCCCTTGATGGCCGTATTATTGGTGAAGGCCGCCGCGGCCCGCTCACCGAGCAACTGCAAACCCTCTACTTTGACCAAGTCACCGGCAAGCGTGACTATAAGCCAGAGTGGCAGACGCTGGTGAAGTAAGTAGCCATAAAAAACCCCGCTTCTGCGGGGTTTTTTATTTATAGGATGACGTCACCGCTTAGAGTGTATTCATAAACACAGCGATATTGGTAGGTCCCGTCGTCACTGACTTCTTCGTAGACAGAGCCACCTTTACCAGAGACCTTGCCAGCATTCGTGACAGAGAGATTGTGATTGAAGTCCTCGCTAAAGTTCAAGCCATCGACGTTTTCAGACTTACTTATAGATGTTGTAAATGTATTGCCATCCGTCGACTTAAACGGCAGCTTTTCTTTGCCCCAATAGATGTAACCACGTTTCCAGCTAATAACCTGGTAAGCAACAGAGACTGCCTCGCCACCACTGTCCTCTTCACCGGTCTCGGTGCATTCGGATTTATCCCTGTTTTCCAACTCCAGCAAATATTCGTGGCTGCTCAAGCCAGCACTGCTGCGGTTGGCTTCCACAATGGTCAAGGCAAAATCACCGCTGCCTTCCTCACTAGATACCGTCACGCTGTATTGACGACCGCCCACGGCCTCAAACACCAGCATTTCATTCGAGGTATCAAGCCAGGCGGACGTCATATCAACGCCAGTGCCTTCAACGTCTAGATCGGCATCAGGGGCTGAGCCGGTTAAGCGCACCAAGGTAGTCTTATCCTCTGGTGCCACGAAACTGATCACTAGCTCGCTGTCTTGACCAATGCTGCCCGTCACGTGAGAGTTGTACTCCACCGTGGCATCCGTTGTGATCTCTACATTTTTCAGTTCAGGTGCCGCTTGCGGGCCTTTGATGCCATCCTGAAAGCTGACCTCGACGCGCGGGGCGCGCTGGCTGCTGTCGCCGCCAGAACCACCGCAGGCCGCAACGGCCACCGCCAGCACCACTGGCGTCATCCATTTTAATTCCTTCATTTCCAAGCCCTCGTTGGTTCCATAAAATGGCAAGTCTACCGTCAAAACCAACCAATGGCAGCCGCTCCATGTGTGAACTTCTTGGCATGAGTGCCAATACTCCCACGGATTTATGTTTTAGCTTTACCGGCCTGACCCGTCGCGGTGGTGCCACCGGCCCACACAAAGATGGCTGGGGGGTGAGTTTTTACGAAGGCAAAGGCGTGCGCTCGTTTCATGACCCTGAGCCCAGTGCCTCTTCGCGCATTGCCGAGTTGGTGCAACAGCATCCGATTAAAAGTAAAACTGCGATCTGCCATATTCGCCAAGCCAATGTCGGCGATATTAACCTCGCCAACACGCACCCATTTGTGCGCGAACTGTGGGGGCGCTACTGGGTCTTTGCTCACAACGGTCAGCTCAAACAGTTCAGCCGCCGGATCGGCATGTATGAGCCCGTGGGCGATACCGACAGCGAAGACATTTTTTGCGATTTAATGAATCAGGTGCGCCAGGCTGTGCCGCGTGATGCCATGCCGCAACAGCTCACTGAGGTGTTGGTTAACCTGGCGGACAGCTACCGCCAGCAAGGCGTTTTTAACTGCTTGCTGAGCAATGGCGATTGGCTGTTCAGCTATTGCAGCAGCAAAATGGCCTGCATTACCCGCCGCGCGCCCTTTGGCCCGGCCCGCTTGTGCGACGCCGAAGTCAGCATTGATTTTGCCGCTGAAACAACGCCCAAAGACGTGGTCAGTATCATTGCCACCGAACCACTGACCTCCGACGAGCAATGGACGCTCTACCAGCCCGGCGACTGGAAGCTGTGGCAAAACGGCGAGGTCATTGCCGAGGGCACCAGCCGCTAAATTACCAACTCTCATTGTTCGAAGTGCTGACAATTAACGCAGCAAGGATTCGTGCCGATGGATTTCATCTAAGCTCTACGATGACAAGGTACGAGGACGTAATAATGAAGAACATGAGCATTCGTCGACAGCTAATGCTGGCCGTCGGTGGCACCATTCTGTTGCTACTAGCGCTCAGCAGCTTGTTTAGTTATCAGCAAGCGCGCAACAGCCTGTCGGAGGAGATCAGCGAACGGATTCGTATCACAGGTGAAAAGACCGGCAGCTTTGTTAGCCACTGGATTAAAAGCAAAGGCCAGGTGGTGTCGGCTGCAGTCGCCTCCTTAAACAGCAACCTAAGCCCTACCGATATTGTCGCCCAAGGTCAACGCGCCGGCGACTTTATGTATTTGTATCTCGGGACTCAAGATGGTGGCATGGTGATGCGCCCCGATGACGAACTGCCAGCCGACTATGACCCCAGAGTGCGGCCTTGGTACAAGCTGGCTCGCCAGCAAGGCCGACAGGTCATTACCGCGCCATATGTAGATGCCAGCACTGGCGAAATTGTTATTACCTTTGCTCAACCCACTAATAATGGGGTGTTGGCAGGGGACGTCGCGTTAACGGCAGTAGTCAATCAAGTGTTAGACATTGACCTTGGCGAGCATGGCTATGCCGCTTTGCTTAATGCCGAACAAAAGTTCATGGTCCATCCGGATGAAGACCTGCTGGGCAAACCGGTCAGCAGCATGATGGGGTCAGGTACTCGCTTGCAGGCAGGTAGCATTGTGACCGCTGAGTTTGGTGATCACACCAGTCTCTTGGGTTTGTACCCCATTGATGGCACCGATTGGCAACTGCTGTTGGTCGCGCCCGAAAAAGAAGCCTATGCCAGCTTATCTGCATTGCGCTGGTCCAGTTGGGTGACGGGCATTCTCACCATCATCATTGTCACTGTCATTACCGGCGTCATTATCTCGCGCTTGCTGCGGCCCTTGGCCAATTTAAGTGTGGCCATGTCTGACATTGCCCAAGGTGAAGCGGATTTAACTAAACGCTTAGTCGTTGAGCGTAACGACGAAATTGGTGCTCTAAGCCATTCCTTCAATGTGTTTGTCAGTTCGATACATGATCTGGTATCGCAAAGTATGGAGTCATCGCGAGAGCTAGATAGCCTGTCCAGTTCGGCACGCAACAATGCCGAGGAAAACAATCAGGCGGTACAAGTACAGCAAACAGAGATCAGCCAGGTTGCGGTGGCCGTCAACGAGTTGTCGTCAACGTCGTCTGAGGTCGCTTCCAACGCCTCGGATACCGCCGGAGCGGCGCAAAATGCCACGGAAGAGGGCCAGTCCGGCATGGACAATGCCGAAGAGAACAAGCGCCGCATGACACGCCTAACCAGCCAGATCGACGATGCCACTGGCGTTATCAACCAGCTGGATGAGCAAGCCCAGCAAATCACTGGTATTTTGGCCACCATTCAGGGCATTGCCGAGCAGACCAACTTGTTGGCGTTAAATGCTGCTATCGAAGCCGCCCGCGCGGGTGAGCAAGGTCGCGGTTTCGCCGTGGTTGCCGATGAAGTGCGCACGCTGTCGCAGCGCACCCACGAAGCCACCGGTGAAATCCAGGAAATGATCGACAACCTCAAGCAACACAGTCAAAGCGCGGTCAACATCATGGAGACCAGCAAAGCATTAACCGGAGAAACGGCCGAAAGTGCTGCTCAAGTAACGCAAAGCCTGTCGGTCATTGCCGAGGCTCTGAGCGATATATCCGAACGTTCACAAAACATCGCCAATGCCTCTCGCGAGCAGCATGCCGCGACTGAGGAGATCAGCCGCATCGCCACCGCCATCCAGACTGCCTCCGATGATCTGGCCGGCA
The DNA here is from genome assembly GCF_014652515.1 of Bacterioplanes sanyensis. Classification (GTDB taxonomy): domain Bacteria; phylum Pseudomonadota; class Gammaproteobacteria; order Pseudomonadales; family Oceanobacteraceae; genus Bacterioplanes; species Bacterioplanes sanyensis. The sequence continues at coordinate 27,646 of NZ_BMYY01000010.1, forward strand.
ACGTGGCAGAGGCCATGAACCAGTCCGGCCAGCTGCATAGCCTCAGCACCAATATTGCTGGCAATCTGTCGCGCTTCAGAGTCTAAATTAACCCTTGATCTATCGCCCGTAAGACCGCTTGAGTGCGGTCACGGGCTTCCAGTTTTTCTAATATTGCCGACACCTGATTACGCACGGTGCCTGGTGCACGATGTAAAGCTCTGGCTATTTCCTGATTGCTGTGACCTGCGGCCACCAAGCGCAAAACCCGCACCTCGGCTGTAGTTAGCTTAACGGCCGGTGACAGCGTGTTTCGTTGCGACTGCTGGTAGCGCTGAATCCGCTGCGTTAATGCCGGCTGCAGCCATTCGCCCCCAGCATGCAGGGTGTCTATCGCCGCTAACAGCTCATCCAAGCCGACGTCTTTGCGCAAATACCCTTTCGCCCCAAGTTCAATGCACTGGCGCACCAGCTCATGGTCATCAAAGGTGGTAAGAACCAACACCGGCAAGTGATGCCGTTGTTGTTGCAGTGCGGCCAGCACTTCGATGCCGCCCATGACGGGCATGCGTATATCCAGTAGCACCAAATCCGGTTGGTGACGTTGAATCATATCCAGACCAATGCGGCCATCTTCCGCAGTCGCGACCACCTGATAGCCAGGTCGCAGCTGCAGCAGGGTACTGATGCCTTCGCGCACCAGCTGTTGATCTTCCACCAAGACAATCTTGATCACACCACCAGTCCATTATCTAACGGTAATTCGATACACAACTGCAGCCCACTGTCTGTGAGGCTCATCGTCAAACTGCCCTGTAACGCCTCGACCCGCTCTTGCATGCCCTTCAGCCCATTGCCCGGGCGCGGCAATTGTTTGCAGCCGCCGTTGTCGATCAGAGTCATTTGCACTCGGTTTTCCACCAGCTTGATGTTGATCACTGCTCGACTGGCATGACTGTGGCGCACCATGTTGGTCATCGCCTCCTGCACGCAGCGCAACAAAGTTTCTGCCAAGCGCACGTCATCAGGGCGTAGCTTGGGGTCGATTTGCAGCCACACTTGTGGCCTTGGCCAACTTCGAACCAAGGTCTGCAAGGCGGTGCGAATATCCAAGCCACGATGTTCACGAAAGGTGGAAACCGTGTCGCGCAACTCACTCAGCAGCAAATGAGCAATCACGCCGGCACGCTGTAACGCACCATCATGTTGAGCACCTTCGGTATGGCGGGCAATTTCCAGTTGCAAACTTAACGCCGCGAGGTGGTGCCCCGACAAATCATGCAACTCGCGAGCAATGCGCAGGCGTTCGTCGCGCTTGCTGGTCGACGCCAGTAGCTCTTGTGTCGCGGTTAACTCGGCCACCAGGCGCGACGCTTGCGCCCTCGCCTGCTTTTCCGACTCCAGCGTCACACTCAGATACAGCACGAACAGGTTGAACAGCGTATACAAACCGACATTGATCATCGCGTAGGGATCGCCAAACCCGAGCCAGTGATACCCACCAATCAGCAGCGGAATCACAATCGCCGCCAAGGCGCTGGTGCGCAATGAGAGGTAGCGCGGCATTTGTCCAACGACCAACAACCATAAGATGGCGCACACGCCGGGAGCAAACATCAACATCAACAAGATGGCTGACACGGCTGCCAGAACTAAACTGGCGGGCATATCGGCACGCCGTTTGATGTGCGGCAAGCGCAAATGCAAGTTGGCTAGCCAGTTGAGAGTAAACAACGCCACGGTCACCCATGGCAACGTTGGTTGTATCAGGGCTGGGCTACTGGCACTGGTAAACCACAAATACAACAACAAGCCGGCAATGCAGCCGATCGTCAGTGCAGCAAGTACAAAATCCATCCACTTAAACAGGGCGTCATGCTCCTGATTCATACGTTTCTGCAGCTCACTATGCCGGCCAAACCAAAGCAGCAGAATAGGGCAAATGTCATGCGCTGTCGTGACATTTGCCACATGAGAGTGCCGTTGCTCGCGCGTCATCATGACCCTTCTTCTCGACTGAATCAGGATTGACCATGAAGCACTGGCGACTATTACTACTGTGGTGGCTAAGCCTGGATCTGCTGGCTGGGCCTGCGCATACTTCTACGCAGCAGTGGCAGTACGAACTGGGAGGCGCCAGCCTGGTGCGCAAAGCACCGTGGCATCAGCAAGAAACACATCAGCGCAATGTGCCCATGTTCAGTGCTCGCTACGGTGGCTGGGAGTTAGGGACCGGGGATGGTCTCATTACTTACCGCTGGCAAGGCAGCAACGGCAGCTTAAGTTCGGGCATCGGTTTGCGCGACGAAAGCGTGAACAGCGATATCTGGGGCGATGCCGATGACGAACGCTATGACGGTTTTGATGGCGGTGATTTAGAGGTCACCGCAAATCTCGGCGCGCAATGGCATTCACTCTCTTTAAACATCGCGCAAGACATATCCGGGCACTCGGATGGCACCACAGCAGAGTTGATGTTGACTCGCACCCTGTATGCTTGGCCCGGGCGCTTTACGCCCAAATCGCAATGGTTTGCCGGTGCTCGTTGGCTGAGCCAAAGTTACAGCCAAAGTGTGTTTGGTATCGAGAAGCAGCATGCCAGCGCCGATTTACCTGTGTACGAAACCCAAGCCGCCAGCAACCCGTTAGTTGGCATGCAGTTGATGTGGCCGTTCACTGAGTACTGGCAAATGCGCTTTAAGTATCGTGCCGAGTGGTTAGATCAAACACTGCAAGACAGCCCCTTGGTCGCCCGTAGCGTGCAGCATACGGCCTACCTTACTTTTGTTTACCTCGGCTTTTAGTTCGCCGCGCACGGCGCTTGGCAGGCGCCGCAGGCAAATCACGAAAGACCTGAGTGTCGAGCTGGCTGGCATCGTTCACCAAGCGCTGAAGTTGCAGCTCTAGTGGCTGCATAAATTGTTGGTAGCTCAGTTGACGCTGGCTGATGTCGTTAAGCTGCCGCTCCCATTGTGCGGTCATATCCGGCACAGTCGTGGCTTGTGGTAGTGCCTGTACCATGGCTTTGCCAAGCGCCGTCGCATGTATGCTTTTGCCCTGGCGTTGTAAAAAGCCACGGTTGAACAACAGCTCGATGATGCCGGCCCGGGTGGCTTCCGTGCCCAAGCCGTCGGTTTCTCGCAGCACCTTGCGCAACTCAGGATCTTGCACAAAGCGGCCGATCCCCGTCATCGCGGCCAGCAAGCTGGCATCAGAAAAGGCCTTCGGTGGCTCGGTGTGCTTTTCGTCTATTTCAGGTTCACCGCTCCACACCGCTTGTCCTGGCTGAACATCTGGCAGCACAGCCTGCTGAGCCACAGTTGCCTCTTTCGCGCTCGGCAGCAGTTCTTTCCAGCCTAGCGCCAAGGTATAACGCTCGTTAGCTCGAAACAGTCCGCCCTGAATATCGACGTCGATGTGGCGCTGACAATAGCGATGTGGTGGATAAAACTGCATCAAGTACTGACGCGCTATCAGCAAATACACTCGCTGCTCAAGCTGATTTAAACGCCCACCCTGCATTCCTTTCGCCGTCGGTATAATGGCGTGATGAGCGCCCACTTTGGCATCGTTCCAGGCTTTTGAACGCCGCTGCCAATCAGCTCCAGCGCAGGCTTGCTTGAGCTCATCAGCAGTGAGGGCGATGGCATTGCCAATGGAGCTGCCCTGAGACCAATGCTCTACCGGTAAATAGCGACAGTCCGACCGAGGGTAAGTAATGAGCTGGTGCTTTTCATATAAAGCCTGACACGTATCTAACACTTGCTTTGCCGATAAACCAAAGGCTTTGCCGGCATCGACTTGCAAGGCCGACAAGTTATAAGGCAAAGGCGGAGGCTGCTGCTTTTGTTGTTGCTGTGAGTCTTTAATCTGCGCCGGCTGCTGGCGTATACGGCTGGCAACATTGGCCACCAGCTTAGGGTTGAGGACGCGCCCGTCTTCATCCTGATGGTCCACACAGGCTTCGCTTGGCTGCCACACGGCGTAAAAGCTCAGTGGCTGCTGTGCGTCTAGGTGAATGGCCGCACGCAATTGATAAAACGGCCTGCTGGTAAACTGCTCAATGTCTTGATCACGGCGCACCACCAGCCCCAGCACCGGTGTTTGCACCCGCCCAACCGACAGCACCTGGCGCATACCGGCTTGCTGACCACGAACCGTGCAGGCACGCGTGAGATTAATGCCATACAGCCAATCGGCGCGACTGCGCGCCAAAGCCGAGACTGACAGCGGTAAGAACTCACGATTGCTGCGTAATTGCTGCAGTGCTTTTTTAACCGCGGCGGGATTCAAGTCACTGACTAACAGGCGCTGCATAGCCTGCTGTTTAGATTTGCTCACCCGCAGATAATTAATCACTTCATCGACCAGTAGCTGGCCCTCACGATCAGGGTCGCCGGCATGAACCAACTGGTCGGCTTGTTTAACCAGCTTGCGCAACACACTAAGCTGCTTGCGAGTATTGGCTTTGGGTTGCAGCTGCCATTGCTGCGGCACGATGGGCAAAACATCCAAACGCCACTGCTTAAAGCTCGGGTTATAGGCTTCAGGCTCCGCCTGCTCGAGCAAATGGCCAATGCACCAGCTCACCACGTCGCCATTGGCGGCTCTGATACAACCGTCTTCTTGCTTGTGCGGTTTGGGCAGCACCGCAGCAATGGCACGCCCCAAGCTGGGCTTTTCGGCGATAAACAAACGCATGGCAAATCACTTTACGTGTACATCCATACAGTATCGCCAATATCACAGCCGTGAGCCAGTATGAAAATAAACAGCGAAATATATAGACGCCAAGCTGCTGCAAGCGTATGGTGATTGCAGCTAGAGAAAAGACTCCAATTTATATCCTACACTTCGCTGTTTTATTCGTAATACACCGTCCTGCAGTTTCTAAGTTCCGTCCTAAATTTCTAAGCGTTACGCCAGTTTTGGCACTTTTTATATTTTTGATACAGGATGACTGTTATGTCTAACACAGTGAAAGGTAAAGTTAAGTGGTTCAATGAGACCAAAGGTTTTGGTTTTATCGAGCAAGAGTCTGGCCCTGATGTGTTCGCACACTTCAAAGCCATTGTCGGTTCAGGCTTCAAAACCCTGACTGAAGGCCAAGATGTTGAGTTCACCGTGACTCAAGGCGCCAAAGGCCCTCAGGCAGAGAACATCGTTCCTCTGTAAGCAGCGATAGGCCTAATTAAAAGGCAGACTTAGGCTCCATGCGATTCGCGTAAACGGTTGGCCTCAGATTAGCCTGACAAAAATCCAGTAGCGTTTGCGTCACTGGATTTTTTTATATCTACGCAATTGCCACCCCACGATCGGCTCAGCTCGGCTTCTCACGCTCTGGCATGTTCAACGACACATACGATCGCCGTAGTAATCGTTATCGTAATTGCACTGGCTACGGCGCTGCGGCTGTAACGCATGGCCAGGTGGGTTCAGCAGCTGGTGAAAGATGACTTCAATAAGGTTCATAACGGCTCTCCGTGTAATGGACTCATTCAGAGTACGCCGCCCACCTTTATTGTAGAAATCAATAAATTCAACCAAACTTATAGTTTATGACTTATCCCCAGGTCGCTGCAGCAACTCCTGCGCCGCCTCTTGTGCCCACTGCTGCAGTTGCGCCAGCGCCATAGGTTGATGGTGATAAAGCTGCTCACACACCCCCTGCGCCAATTGCTGCAAAGCCTTAGAAGGCAGTTGCTGCGCCCAAGCTTCAATGCCTTGCTGCGGCTGACGCGTCACACCGTGATAGAGGCCGATGCGTTGCAAGTGATAAACGTAAAACGGCCAGGCTTGCTCTGCTTGCTGCGGTTGATAGCGCTCAATGCACCAGCGGCTGTAATGAGCTTGCGCTAAAGGCCACCAGCGCGAGCGCTGCCAATAAGCGACGCAGGCCAACAGCGTCAGCAGCAGCCACAGCGGCCATAAACCTAAAATAAGCCACTTAACCGCCGCCAGCAGCATGATCAAGGCGCTGTAAATCAGCATCCACAGACCACTGAGCATGGCGGCCAACGACCAGTCGCCCTCAGCGACTTGGCTGCGCCGGGCAATGTCTTCTGCGTATTGCTGCAGTTGCTCACCGGCAAACGCGCTGGGCTGCGGACGCGGCAGTTGATAATACGCCGTTGGCTCAAAGGTGACCCATTGGCCGTCGATCCAGGCTTCGGTCCAGGCATGGCCGTCAATGGCACGAATCTCAAAGTAGCCGGTTAGCGGGTTTTGGCTGGTGGCGCTAAAGCCGGTCACCAAGCGTGCCGGAATGTTCAGGCTGCGCAGCATGATGGTCATGGCGCTGGCAAAATATTCGCAATGGCCGCGCTTGTCTTCGAACAAAAAGCGATTCAATGGCGTTTCGCCCTGGGACTGTAAAATCGACTCAAAGCTGTAGTCGTATTCGCTGCGCAAATGCTGCTCCAGCAACACCGCGCGCTGATAGGGCGATTGCCCAGCTTGCGTGACCTCACGCGCCAGGCGGCGAATGCGCGGGTCAAAACCGTTCGGCAACTGCAAATCAAAATCATCAGGCCCAGCACTGTTGGATAGCGGCCGGCCATCGCGGCGCTCATCGCTGGAGCGCACGCTGTAGCGCGTGCCCGGCGTCAAGGTGGCGGGCAGCAGCGGATGACCATATTGATCCAAGGCCACCGAGCTGGCCGGCAGCCACAAAGTGACGGGGTCAGGCGCCACGGGCAGCCAAGCAGGCATCGGCTGCTCGATTTCGATCACCTGCAGGAAGCTGCCTTCACCGGCGCGCAGCTGTACCTTGCCGCTGTTGTCGGTGCGCAGCTTGCGAGAAATATCCTCGCTGCTGGACGACCAGCGAATGCCGTCAAAGGTGTCAAAGCTGCGTACTTTCAAATACGCACCGCGGCTGGCTTTCATGCGCGCGACGATGGCATTGAGATCAACGGCGCCACTGCGTTCACCGTCGCGAATATCAAACTGCTCGTTAAAGCCATCGTAGCTATAATCATCGCCAAAGTCCGACAGCTCACTGATCTGGTTTAGCTCCTGATAGCCTTCTTGGCTGCTGCGCTCCTGTGGCGATTTATACTGCTTGCCCTCATCACTGGGCGGCGTGTCTCGAGCCTGAGATTGCCACTGCTCATCGTGGTAAAAGTCAGGACTGGAAGACTGCTGGCCACCCCAATTCAGTGGCGCCAGACGCGGCACCAATAAATAAAAGGCAAACGCCAGCAACATGACCAAGGCACTGACCTTAAGCCGTGGCCGTATGCCGGGGCCCACCACCTGCCGTTGGCTCTCACCACGATCGAGCCAAGCTTCACTGAGCGAAAAGGCAGCCAAAATGCAGAACGCCAGCATCACCAGCAAATAGCCGCCGCTGGTGGCTTCCGCCGCACCGGTCAGCAACAGCACAAAGCTCACCAACTGCAGCAAATAAAACTGCCGGTAACGTTGGGTCATGGCACTCAAAGCCAGCTGAATCATGATCAGCAAAACGCTTAATGCCTCCAGCAGCCCCAGCGTGAATAGCAAGGCCAGAAAAGCCATTAAACCGCCCGCTGCTAGGCCATCACTCAGCACCTTGTTGGCACGGATGTCGTCTCGTTGCTGCCAGGCTTGGCGTAACACCCAGCCGTTGGCCAACAGCGCCAACAGGCCCAAAGGCACGCCGATGGCAACGCCAAATAAGGTCGACAGCGCGCCGCCGGTCACCACCGCTAGCTGTAATGCCAACCAGAAAAATACCGCCTGCCGCGCAATCATAACGACAACACCTGATGCAGTTTGCTGAGTCGATGCAACCTCAGTTGCCAGTGGTCACTGCGCAGCTGCTGCCAGCCTTGAGCGTAATTGGCCATGGGCAAATCGAAGCTGGCCGCAGCGTACACTATGTCCAAATGACCGCCACACGGCGGCAGCTGGATACTGTGTTGGTCGCTGCGAATGGTCACGACAATCGGTGGCTCCTGACGCTCGGCCACTGCCGTGGCAATCAACTCACTGTAGTCTTGCAAGCCATCGGCCTGCACTTCCGCCAGCTGCCACAGGGCATCACCGATGTCTGCCGCCCCGGGGTCAATGCTCAGCTGTGTGCGCTCGCTGCCACCCACCACCACGCTGGCGCTTAACTGCTGCTGGCGTGCGTATTCCAAGATGGATGCCGCTATTTGCACGGCAAACTCAAAGGTATTCTCCACCTCATCGCCCACTTGGTTGGCTGCGTTGGCATCGACCACCACCAGCCAGGACGGCTGATCGAAGCTATGGAACTCGCGCACCACCAGCTGCTGCTGCCGCGCCGAAGCGCTCCAGTGCACATGCTTCATCGAATCGCCGTCGCGGTAAGGGCGAATGCCGGCAAACTCACTGTGCGCTCCGCGACTCATCAATGAATCCGCCCCCGCCATCAAGGGGTTATCCGCACACGGCTGAGGCAGCGTGCGAATGGCATGAACCTTGGGCTGCACTCGCACCTGACACGCCGGGCTGAGCAATTGCACCCGCCGCTGCACAAAGCCAAATGGCCAAGCGCAGCTAACCGTGGGTGCCGGCAAGGTATAAATGCCCCGCGCCGGGCTGGCGTAACTTAACCGCAACGCCCCCGCTTGCAAGCGCGGAATAAAGTGCTGCTGGCGCTGGCCTGGCAGGGTTTCTTCGATACTGACAAAAAACAGCGTTTGGCGCGGCTGACAGTGGTATTGCAGCACCAGCTCGCCACCGCTGTTGGCTTCCCCCCATTGCTGGCGCTGTAGTTGCAAACCGCGCAGTGCCCACCAGGGCAAAATCCAGCTGATGGCGATCAACGCCAACATGAGTGCCAGCCCGCCATACAGCAGTGCAATGCCACGATTCCAAGCCATCAAAAAACACGCCAGTGACATCAGCCACAAAAAGCGATGGGCGTTTAGGTAGCGTCCGAGCCAATCGAGCACGGGCCGCAGCTGGGCTTCGAGGTTGCCTTGGCTCATGCCGAATGATCGGTGTTGTTATAAGCGTCGCTATCAGGCTGGGCAGCAGGCTTGTCATCACTGGCGTAATCCGGCACCGCGACGCTGCTGAGCAGCTGCTGCCAAAATTCCTGACGCCCCTCAATGCGTTGCAACGCGGCATCACGAAATAGAATGCGATGGGCCAAGATGGGCTCTAACAATGGCTTAATGACATCCGGCGTCACCGCCTTGCGCCCGGATATCAAGGCCAGTGCTCGGCTGGCTTGCATCAACGCCAGCGAACCGCGCGGGCTGGCCCCCAGTTTTACCCCAGGCTGCTCGCGCGTCGCCCGCACCAGCTGGCTGATATAACGCGCCATGGGCTCTGCCAAGGTGACCTTGTCGACTTGTGCCTGCAGCGCCAGCAAGGTCGTTTCGTTCAGCAGCGGCTTCAAAGCATCGAGTGGGTGGCCCTGCTGTTGCGCCATCATCATCGCCACCTCTTGCTCCTCATTGGGGTAGCCCAGGCTCAAACGCATAAAAAAGCGGTCCAACTGCGCTTCTGGCAATGGAAAGGTACCGCTGAACTCCACTGGGTTTTGTGTCGCCATCACCATAAAGGGGTTCGGCAGCTGATAGGTTTTGCGATCAGCACTGACCGTGCCCTCGGCCATGGCTTCCAGCAGCGCTGCTTGGGTACGTGGTGTGGCACGGTTGATTTCATCCGCCAGCACCAGGTTGCTGAACACCGGACCCGGCATAAAGTGAAACTGATGCTCCTCGCTGTTGTAGACGCTGATACCCGTGATATCGGAAGGCATTAAGTCCGGCGTGCATTGGATGCGCTTCATACGCAGCGCCAAGGCTTTCGACAGCGCTTTGGCCAAGGTGGTTTTGCCCAACCCAGGTGCATCTTCTAGCAGCAAATGGCCACGGCACAATAAGCACACCACCACCAAACGCAGGGTCTCAGGCTGAGCCTGCACCACACTCGCCAGGGCGGTTTGCAATTGGCTGGTCATCGCCTGGATTTTGCTCGTCGCCGGTTGGCTGGCAGCGGCTGGGGACATGAGTTTTTCCTCGGTTTGCAGCAGGGCAGTTGAGTATGCCGACTTAGTGCCCAGCACCCAAGTCGTTGGCTCAGCGATGCCTGCAGGCTGTGAACCAAACCTCTATATCAAAAAAAATTGATATAGATTAAAAAGCCGCCTACACTGCGGCCTATGAATGTCGAGTCACACACCCACCAACTGAACCACCAACGCCTAGCGCAAGCTCAAAAGGCGGCAGGTGATGCTTTGCGTTTGAGTATTCTCAAACTGCTAGGTCGTGGCTCGTTTGGTGTGCTGGAACTCAGCCAAGTGTTTGACGTCAAGCAATCCGGTATGAGTCATCACCTTAAAGTGTTGGCGCAAGCTGGTTTGGTCAGCACCCAGCGCGAAGGCACCAGTATTTTTTATCGTCGGCCGCTGCTCAGCGGCGATGACGACTGGAGTCACTGGCTACGGGCGACCTTTGCCGCCATCGATGCCAGCGATGCCCTGCTAGAGCCACAGCTGCAGCAAAACTTGGCGCAGGTACTGGCCGAGCGCGCACGTGCCTGTGCCGATTTTTTCGCCCGCAACGCCGATGCCTTTAAGCAACAGCAAGATTTAATCGCGTCTTACGATCAGTACGGCGAAGCGCTGGAGCATTTGCTCGCTGGTTATCAGGGACAGAGCCGCTACGCTCTGGAAGTCGGCCCCGGCGAAGGTGCATTTTTACCGGCTCTGGCACGGCGTTTTAAGCAGGTCACCGCGGTGGATATTTCGCCGCAAATGCTGGCCCAAGCCCAAGCAACGATCGGGCGGCAGCAGTTAAGCAACGTGCACTGTGAGCTGGGCGATACGAGCCTGCTGCTAGAGCAGCAGCATGTCGCCGTTGATTTTGCCGTCGCCAATATGGTGCTGCACCATGTGCCGGCACCGCAGGCGATTTTTGCCGATGTGTTTGAGCTATTGGCACCGGGCGGCGTGTTATTGATTACCGATTTATGTCGCCATGAGCAAAGTTGGGCCAAAGAGTCCTGCGGTGATTTATGGCTCGGCTTTGAGCCGCAAGATTTAACCGACTGGGCGCAAGCGGCGGGCTTTGCCGCCGGCGCCAGTCAATTTTTGGGACTGCGAAACGGCTTCCAAATCCAGTTCCGTCTGTTTTATCGCCCCGCGCCCAGCGCGGACCGACATTAGAGAGGACGCTATGAGCGAATATTCCATCTTCACTTCTGAGTCTGTGTCTGAAGGCCATCCAGACAAAGTTGCCGACCAGATTTCTGACGCCGTACTCGATGCCATCATCGCTCGTGACCCTTACGCGCGTGTGGCGGTAGAGACGCTGGTAAAAACCGGCATGGCCGTGGTCGCGGGTGAAGTTACCACCTCGTGCTACGTCGACCTGGAAGACATTGTGCGCGACGTCATCACTGGCATCGGCTATGACAGCTCCAATGTCGGCTTTGATGGCGCCACCTGCGCGGTGCTGAACGGCATTGGCAAACAGTCGGTGGACATCAACCAAGGTGTTGACCGCGCTAAGCCCGAAGACCAAGGTGCCGGGGACCAAGGCCTGATGTTTGGCTACGCCACCAACGAAACGCCAAACCTGATGCCTGCGCCTGTGTATTACGCGCACCGTTTGGTGCAGCGTCAATCTGAGCTGCGCCGCAACGGCATGCTGCCGTGGCTGCGTCCGGATGCAAAATCTCAGGTCACCATCAACTACGAGGGTGGCACGCCCAAAGTCGATGCCGTAGTGCTGTCGACCCAGCATGATCCGTCCATCGACCAGGCTGACCTGCGCGAAGCCGTGCTGGAAAACATCATCAAACCTGTGTTGCCAGCTGAGTGGCTGACGGAAGATACCCTGTATCACATCAACCCAACGGGTAACTTTGTGATTGGTGGCCCAGTGGGTGATGCCGGCCTCACCGGTCGTAAGATCATCGTCGACACCTACGGCGGCATGGCGCGCCACGGTGGCGGAGCTTTCTCTGGCAAGGACCCTTCCAAAGTTGACCGCAGTGCCGCTTACATGGGCCGCTATGTGGCTAAAAACATCGTTGCCGCAGACCTAGCAGATCGCTGTGAAATCCAGGTGTCCTACGCCATCGGCGTGGCCGAGCCGACGTCAATTTCGATCAACACCTTTGGCACCGGCAAGATCAGCGACATCGAGTTGGCCAAGGTAGTGCGCGAAGTGTTCGACCTGCGCCCATACGCCATTCAAAACCAGCTGGAACTGCTCTACCCCATGTACCAACTGACCGCCGCTTACGGTCACTTTGGTCGCGAGCCGTTCGAGCACACTTATGAGTACGAGGAAAACGGCGAGCAGAAGAGCAAAACCTTCACCGCCTTTACCTGGGAAAAAACTGACAAAGTCGATGCATTAAAAGCAGCGGCCAACGTATAAGCAGAGGCAATAGTTATGACTCAATTTACCGATTATAAAGTCGCCGACATCAGCCTGGCCGACTGGGGCCGTAAAGAAATCGACATCGCCGAAGGTGAAATGCCAGCGCTGATGGCGCTGCGCCGCAAGTACAAAGACGAGCAGCCGCTGGCCGGCGCCAAGATCATGGGCTGCATTCACATGACCATTCAAACCGCCGTGTTGATCGAAACGCTGGTGGACCTGGGCGCCGAAGTGCGCTGGTCATCGTGCAACATCTTCTCTACCCAGGATCACGCTGCCGCTGCCATCGCAGCCGCAAACATTCCGGTATTCGCCTGGAAAGGTGAAACCGAAGAAGAGTTCCTGTGGTGCATTGAGCAAACCATTCGCGCAGAAAAAGACAGCGAGCAGGTTTGGGACGCCAACATCATTCTCGACGATGGCGGCGATTTGACCGAGATGGTTCACACACGCTTCCCGCAAATGCTGGACGCCATTCACGGTATTTCCGAAGAAACCACCACCGGTGTGCATCGCCTGTTAGACATGCTCAACAAGGGTGAGCTGAAAGTACCGGCGATCAACGTCAATGACGCCGTGACCAAGTCGAAAAACGACAACAAGTACGGCTGCCGCCACTCGCTGAACGACGCCATCAAGCGCGCTACCGACCACTTGCTGAGCGGTAAAAAAGCGCTGGTGATTGGCTACGGCGACGTGGGTAAAGGCTCTGCCGCCTCCCTGCGCCAGGAGGGCATGATCGTCAAAGTGACCGAAGTGGATCCCATCTGTGCCATGCAGGCCTGTATGGATGGCTTTGAAGTTGTTTCCCCCTACAAAAACGGCGTGAACACCGGCACTTTAGACGGCATCAACAAAGAGCTGTTGGGCAATACCGACTTGATCGTGACCACCACCGGCAACGTCAATGTGTGTGACAAAAACATGCTGCAAGCGCTGAAGAGCGGTGCCGTGGTGTGCAACATCGGTCACTTCGACAACGAGATCGACACCGCTTACATGCGTGAAAACTGGCAGTGGGATGAAATCAAACCACAAGTACACAAAGTGGTGCGCGACGCAGCCAGCAATGATCACCTGATCCTGTTGTCCGAAGGCCGCTTGGTCAACCTGGGCAACGCGACGGGTCACCCATCACGCATCATGGATGGCTCTTTTGCCAACCAGGTATTGGCACAAATGTATTTGTACGAGCACAAGTTCGCTGACCTGCCGGCCGAGAAAAAAGCCGAGAACGTCTATGTGAAAGTGCTACCGAAGAAGCTGGACGAAGAAGTAGCCAAGGACATGGTCGAGGGCTTTGGCGGTGTGATTACCCGCCTGACCCAAGAGCAAGCGGACTACATCGCCGTTAACGTTGATGGCCCTTACAAGCCAGACGCTTACAAATACTAACCCGCTCAAGCAGTCGGCCCCTTGGGCAGAGGCCGACTGCTGACACCGACGTGGCCAATATTTATGACTACCCTGAGTTTCGAGTTCTTCCCTACCAAGACCGACGAAGGCACACAAAAGCTGTTGCGCGTGCGTGATGAACTGGCGCAGCACAACCCAGAATTTTTTTCTGTCACCTACGGTGCTGGCGGCTCTACCCGAGACCGCACCTATGCCATCGTTAAAGCGATCCAAGACAGCGGCATCAGCGCAGCACCGCATATGTCGTGCGTTGGTGACAGCAAAGACGACCTACGCCAACTGCTACACGACTATCAGGCGTTAGGTATCAATCGCATCGTCGCCTTGCGCGGTGATTTACCCTCCGGCGCGGGCCTGGCGAGCAGCGAACTGCGCTACGCCAATGAGCTGGTGGAGTTTATTCGCGAGGAAACCGGCGACCACTTTACCTTGGAAGTCGCGGCCTACCCGGAAATGCATCCGCAAGCCAATAACTTTGAAAGCGACCTCAACAACTTTGTAAACAAGGTCAAAGCCGGCGCCGACAGTGCCATCACCCAGTACTTCTTTAACGCGGATAGCTACTTTCATTTTGTTGAACGGGCACAGGCCAAGGGCGTAGACATTCCCATCATCCCGGGTATCATGCCGATCACCAATTACAGCAAGCTGGCCCGCTTTAGCGACGCTTGCGGCGCAGAAATTCCGCGCTGGATTCGCAAACAGCTGGAAGCCTATGGCGACGACATCGACAGCATTCGCCAGTTTGGCCAACAGGTCGTGACTGAGCTGTGTCAGCGCTTACTGGATGGCGGCGCTCCCGGTATTCACTTTTATACCTTGAACCAGGCAGAACCTTGCTTGGCGGTATGGCGGGAGTTGCGCTAGAACTCGGTGGCGATGTCCTCAGCTGGCAGGCCATCGCCCATACCGCACAGGCAGGTTGTCGTGACATTACCCATACCGAATTTCAAACACCTGCCTTCCCTCATTACCGCTCTGCTGCTCACAGGGATGGTGGTATTAGGTCTGCATTACCATCTCACCAAGTCTCTGGTTCACATTGCCGGCCTGTTGGCCTTGCTGGTGCTCTCCGGCGAGCTACTGCGGCATAAATCACTGCCAACACTGGCCACAGATCGACGCCACTTTGCCTTGGCATTATTCGCCGCCAGCCTGATGGTGTTTGCTAGCGCCGGAGGCGGTGTTGAAAAGGTAACCGACCGACTGTTCGATAGCTACGCCATTCCAGCATTATGCTTGGCACTGGCCGCAGCGACCATGAGGCCAGCGCCATTGCGCTGGTTAGAGTGGGGGTTACCCATCGCGCTACTGTTAATGGCGCTGCCGGGGGTGATCGACTTCATTCAGCACAGTTCGCTCACCTATCGCACCGATGGCAACCTCAATATGCCACTGATTTACGCCACCTGCCTCGCCATGATGCTGGTGGCGACCTGCGCCAGCCTCGCTCTGAGCCGGCAACGACGACAGTTGCTGTTTTTACTATTGAACATCAGTGCTTTATTGCTCGGCGGAGCGGCACTGGTGATGACCGGCGGGCGCGGCCCAATGCTGGCACTGGCAGTGACCTTGCTGGTTTTTTTCATCATTTTGGGGCTGCGCTTTCTACGTTGGCGTACCGCGCTAGGCATTGGCTTGGCCATTTCGGCTTTGGCTTTGGTAGCGGTCAGCCAAAGCCAACTGCCCCATCGCTTTAGCTTGGCCTATGAAGAAGTTAACCGCGGCAATATGGCGTACTCCTCCAGCGGTCTGCGCTTATTGATGTGGCAGGGCGCCATTGAAATCGTGCAACAGCAACCGCTGACCGGAGTCGGCATTGGCCAGCACAGCACGTTTTTACAGCAGACGGGAGATGATGGCGAGCCCATCATTCACCCACGAGCGACGGTGTTTGATCACCTGCACAACGATACCCTCAACGCCCTAGCTTGGTTTGGTATTCCACGAGCTGTGCTGTACTTGCTGCCGCTGTGGCTGCCACTGTTTTTGTTCGCACGGCGCTTACGTCACCACAGAGACAGTCGCGCTTTGATCGGGTTGTTGGTCGGTATTTGCTTTTTACTCTCCGGCTTGACCAATGCGCCGTCGGTGCGTGCTGCGTCGATTAGCCTGTATTGGCTCACCGTATTATTGTGTTTACCAAGCCAGCGCAAAGCGCCAATATAACCGCCGCTGCAACGGATTATTCCAGCCCGCTCCCGCGGTCACTGAACGGTTTAATGCGCGCATGGTTCACAGTACTATGGCGCCGTTAACTCCACTGCCGGTTTTGTCATGGCTCATCAGCTTTTTCTTGCCTCCACTCCACTGCACCTGCTGAACTCAGTAGCCATAGCCAGTCGCTCTGCGGATATAAACGCCGATCTATGGCTGATTGATCAACCCGTTGTGGCAGACAACCCCTACCACCAGTTGCTTAATCATTGGCAAGGTTCGCCGTTTAACCAGATACATATCAGTGGCGGACAACACGGCAGCCAACGCGCCAAGCTCAACAGTCGCCGCCAGACCTTTGCTCGTTTGCAGCAATGGGTCGAGCAGTATCGCCCCGCCACCATTTTTACCGGCAATGACCGCCGCATTGAGTTTCAGTATGCCATGCATTGTGCCCAGCAAACTGGGCGCTGTGCCAAAGGCGTCTACATGGATGAAGGCACCTTTACTTACGTTGGGCGCAAGGCCTCGGCCAGTTTCTCTGATCGCATCATCGACAGCGGGCTAAAGAAACTGATTTACGGCCGCTGGTGGCAAAGCCCCCCGACCATTGGCGGCTCCGCCTGGATTGACGAGATTTTTGTTGCCTTCCCACAGTTGGTGCATCCGCTGCTGCAGCAAAAACAGGCCGTGCCGTTGCAGCCGCTGTTTGAAGGCAATACCGTGGTGCAGGATTTTTGCCAGCAGCTATTAAACTTTTTTGCCGCCAATACGGCCGATGTTGGCGAACTGGACTGCATTCTGACTTTGCCGCATGAGTCCATCATTGAGCGCTTGCCCGGCTACCGGGACGCCATGCTACGCACCGTGCAAACACTGCAAGCAGCTGGCCTGCGCACCGGCATCAAATACCACCCTCGCAATAGCAACCCAGACATTCTCAACGCCGCTGAACGTGATGGGTTTGTACTACTACCACACAGAGTTCCGTTTGAGGCCTTACTGCCACTGCTGCCAGCCAACCCGCTGATCATCGGCGATGTCTCGTCGACGTTGATTAATAGTCGCTGGTTAAGGCCTGATGCCCGCTTGCTGTCGATCGCTAACCCCAACGTCGACAACTATGAAGCGTTTTGCCAGTTATTTGCCAAGCTGCAGGTGCAAGTCTGCAGCAGTGACGAACTGACTGACAATCTACAAGCTTTGCTGACATGCTCACTCTGACGCCAGAGCTACTGTTAGGAAAAGGCCGCGATCGCGACTGCTATCAGCACCCTGACAACACCCAATTGTGCGTTAAGGTGGCACGGCGGCCCGAAAAGCAAACCCGTCGTGAGCGGGCCTACTTTCAGCTGCTACAAAAACAAGGCAAAGACACCAGCCGCCTGGCGCTTTATCGCGGCATGGTGAACACCAACCTGGGACCGGCCGCGGTGTTTGATCGTGTCTGCAAAAGTGACGGTAGCAGTGCTCCCACGCTGCACCAAGCTTTGCTGCAGGGTGAACTGTCGCCACAGCAGTGCTCAGCACTGGTCGCAGATCTCAAGCATTACTTAATGAGCAACGCCATTTGCGTGCGCGATCTCAGCCCCAACAACCTAATGCTGCAACGGCAAGGTGAGCAGCAGCGGCTGGTGGTGATCGACGGTGTCAGCAACCCAGGCATCAATCCTCTCAACCTACGCTGCCCAGCACTTGCCCGCTATTATCTGGGCAAAGCTTGGCGCTCGTTCGAGCGCAAACTGCAGCAACTGTAAAACCTTTCGCAAAGCGCTCAACGTCTCCTAGCCAAACAGCAGTAACGTCTGTTACCGAAGGAGCTGAGGTTCTGTAACTCGGTCCAGCTACTCGTGACGGGCTGCTTCTGCACGCCTCCATGACCTATCACCGCTAGATTGCCACCCAGCCTCCCTTATCCACCCCAGTACACAGCTGACAATTTGCCAACTTGAACAAATCTTCATGCAGCTGTCATTGAGCTACCCCGCCAAGATGCTAATATTGCGGAACAATCAGATCCACAAACGGAACAATGGTTTAGCGGAGAGCATCTCCGTACCAGAAACAACAACTCTCGCCATCGATATAGGACTCTTACCATGCACTTGACCATGAATTTGCTGGTTAAAAACGAAGCGGACATCATCGCCGACAACATTCGTGTGCATGCAGCCCTTGGCGTTGATAGCTTTGTTGTCATGGATAATGGCTCCACCGATGGCACTCGGGAGCAGGTTCAAGCGCTGGCCAAGCAATACGACATCACCTTGATCGAGCGGCCAGAGCTGGACTATCAGCAAAGCAATTGGAAAACAGAAATGGCCCGCATCGCCCGCAAAGAGCACGGCGCTGACTGGACCATTGCTAACGATGCTGACGAGTTCTGGATCCCCAAAACCGGGAGCCTGAAAGATGAGCTCACCCGTACCGGTTCAATTATTGGCTGCCAGCGTCGCAACGTATTGTTTGAGCAAGACGCATTCGAAAATAACGCACCTTTTTACAGCCAAACCAACTGCGTGCAGTTCCCGGTGCTATATCGCAAAGGCAGCGAGCGTCAAACCGACCATATGTCCATTATGCTGGGCAACATCCATGGCAAAGTTATGGTGCGCTCGCTGGGTATGTTGCGTATTAAAGGCGGCAATCATCGTGCTTGGCATGCTTGGGGCTGGCTCAACCAACGCCAGTGCGACAACATCACGGTCTACCACTATCCCATTCGCAGCAAAGCCAGCTTTATCGCCAATATTGAAAATCGCGCCCAACTGCTAGAAAAGGGCGTGCGCAAAATGGGCGATCATTATCGCCGCTGGGTCGCCATGTTGCAGGACGATAAACTGGAGCAAGAATTCCGACGCTTAGTGCTCACACCAGAGTACAAAGCCTGCTTGCAAGACCTTGGCGTCATTCACGAAGATTGCCACCCCAGCCAGGTCATCAGCAGCATCCTGCAACGCCCCATGGCCCAGCAAGCAACATCAGAGCATTACGCCCACGCCGCTATGACACCGTATCAGCCCGTTAGTTAATGTGGCTGGAACGGCGTTTATCATGGTTTTGTTACACTTTTATGGTGGTGATCGCCGCGACCTCATTTAAAATCCCCACTTATTTTGTGCTCAAGGACGGCGGCAGTGGCCCGCTAGGGGATTGTTTTGTTTCGCTATTTCAATGTGGCAGCCGATGGCAAGCCACAGCGCTTTATTTGCTTATCACGTCAGCAAGAGCATTTAAGCTCGATTCTGATTGACCATAAACCGTCACTGGTGGCAGCGGTAGACCGTCAGCAGCAGGTGGTTAAACTGGTCAAGGCTCGTTCTTGGCATGAGTATGTAAAACTGTTGTGGAATCACAGCCGCCTATCGAAGGAGATCAAGGGCAACCGCGTGTTGCAGCAGATTGGCGTACGAGTGCCGCATATTTATGAAACCGGCATCAACCTGCGCCCATTTGCTAAGCCCTCTTACCTAGGCTACTACGCCATGGAAGATCTAACTCAAGCAGGCTACCGCGAATTTGAAGCTCTAATTGACGATTCATCGACATCGGCCACCCTGCTGCGCCAGGCCATGCTCAGCGTGGCAGCAGACTTACAGCGCATGAAACAACACCGCATCGTGTTTTCTGATATCAACAAACGTAATATCTACATTAATGCCGAGGGCAACAGCGCCTGGATTGATACCGGCATCAAACACTTTGCTGCCCACCAACAAGCGCGTTTTGAGCCTGCCTATAATCAGGCGCTGAGGAAGTTTATTGACAACAACCGCCAGCAATTGCCAGCGGCATGCTCACTTGCTCCCATAGAGCAACTGCTGTTTAGCCCGGCCGCAGCGACCTTAACCCCAGCTTCAGCCAATGCGGGTACTGGCGCACATAGCCCGGATTGCTAGTCAGCACTTGAGTTAAACAGCGACGCGCAGCGCGAAAATCACCCGCGTTGTAGTAATGTTTGGCCAAAGTGGTGTATTGATGCAGCAGCGGTTTGCGCCCTACCAGTGGCTCAAGAGTCGCTATTTTTAGCTGTAATACCGCAATGGCTTTATCGCGATTAAATCCCTTTTGGGTGATGCCATCGGGTAAATATTCCTTTACTGAGCCTGGCTTGGCGACGGCATACAACGGGTAGCATGCAGCCAGCTGCGACCAAAAATACCAGACTTCAGCATTGCGAAATTGGGTGCAAAAACGCACATCGCCGATGGCAGATGCTTTTACAACATGGGTCATGTCGCCACGCATACGCTTACCAAACATATAATCGCGCAGGTAAGACATCTCTCCGTATTCACGAATGCGGGAAATATAAGAACCGTCCTCGTGAATGCAATCGAGTGTGTACCACACATACCCCGGCTGCGCTTCAATGGCAGCAGCAGCTTGCTCCAAGCATTGCGGCGCCAAATAGTCATCGTCGTCGATCCAGACGATAAAATCCTCTGCAGCGATGGCCATGGCTTCTTCAATAATACGATTGCGTACCGCATTAACACCGCTGTTTTGCGCCATGCAAACATAGTGAATGCGATTAGGGTATTGCTGCTGATAACCAGCGATCACCTCGGCGGTGTTATCACTGCTGGCATCATCAACAAACAGTACGCGCCAGTTGTCATAATCCTGGCGAGCGATGGACTCCATCACCCGCGGTAATAAATGAGCGCGGTTGAAAGTAGGAACAGCGACTAAAAAAGAGGGGGAGGTACTCATGCGCTTTCCTGGCACGGCTGCAACACAATATTTTTGGCCAGATCACCGTTTTTAAAGTGCAAATTACGCCACAAACGATAACGCCCTTCATTAAACGACATGGCTTTGCGCGGCAGTGCCAAAGGGTCATGAGCAGCAGTAGCGATGCCTTTTACAATGGTGGTACCACTGGCATAGCCCGCAGCTCTGGCAGCGTCGACCACGGCTTCGTTATGGTCGCCGTAAGGGTAACAAATGTGATCAACTGGGCGCTGCAAGGCGTCTTCTAATAGCTGCTTAGAGCGCACGACTTCATCCTGCATAGCTGCCGTCGAAATCTGTGTCAGGCGAGGATGAGTAATGGCGTGAGAGCCAAACTCAATCAAGCCGTTATGCTGCACTTCGCGCATCCGTTCGACGCTCATCAAGGGCGCAGGTGTCAGTTTATCTTCATACAGCCAATCAGAGCTTTGCCCCAACAGCCCAGCGACAGCATAAACCGTGGCCGGCAACTGATAGCGTTGCAGAATTGGGTAAGCATACTGATAAAAGTTTTCGTAGCCATCATCGAAAGTAATGGCAACGGCATGACCACTCAGCTCAACCTCACCTTTCAGTGCTTTAACTGCGGTGTCTAAGCTGACCACCTGATATCGCGCCATACGTAAAAAAGCCATGTGCGCGGCAAAGTGACGAACATGGCAATAGTTAGCTTTTAAGCGCTTAACATCGCTGAACTCACCGACCTGGTGATACATCAGAATCGAAACGGATGGCATAGTCATAGCACCAGCGCTGCAATAATAGCCAAATACACTAGGTTGGTAATGATCAATAAACGCCGGTACTTTTTACGCTTGCGGGCTTTCCCATCGCGGATTTTTATATTTTCGCTCAGGCGACTGGACTGAAAGTGCTCAATGTAGGGTGCCACATCATCACCAGCCCGATCGTAAATTTTGACGAACGCCACCGGCAGCTGAAAGAAGCTTACCTCCGGCTTATTGGCCAGCACCACTTCAAAGCTGTCTTGGTCATTAAAATTCACATTGGTTTGCTGGGCGGCCGTCCAATCTTGCAAAAAGCTCAGCGTGCGCGGGTTATTGCGCAAATAGATGGTGCCAGTACGAATCTTATGCGAACCACCGTTTTCATTGAAATGAATGCCGATATCGCCCTCAAACTGATCAAACCCCTCCAGTTCGCGGCGAACAAAAGCATCGGCATCGATGTAGAGCACATCTTTATCGGGAAAGCGCTGCAAACATTCCAATAAAAAACCGGGCTTAATGCCGGTGTTCTGCTCCCAAGTGGGTAACCGCTCGCAGGGTTTCAAATAGTATTCATGGCCAAAGGCTTTTAGCGATATCTCCAGACGCCTAACGTCTTCCTCGTAATTGGGCGTATAGAAAGCGCAGACGACAAATTGGCTCATGCAGGGATCTCTTACTGGCAAGCAGGGTTAGCAATCAGGTACAGTTCAGTAGCGTTTGCTCGATATGATCCAAATCAGGAATCACAACTGGGGTTTGCTCGAGCGTTACCACGCGCGCATCGTACTCGCCCATGTTCATGGCGTCTACTTCCTGTAGGGCGTTTTCGGCCACCTGCACCAATTTTGGAATCCCCTGAATCAGTACGGCATAAAACGGCATGCGCGCATGGGCCCCAACGCCATTGATGATGGCGAAACGCGCGTTTGGGTTAGGTGCCGGTGCGCCCTGCTTGTTGAGCATTTCATAGCACACAACCGGGACCGTCACACCGCGCCAATCGACTCGACCCAATACCCAATCAACATTGGAATTGGTGGTCAGCAGGTGAGAAAACGGCACAATTTCTGCCACTGTGACGTTAGGCAACAGCATGTTGCGATCTTTCAATGGCAGCATCAGACAGTTGATTTGTACGGGGCCTTCGGTTTTAGGAAGCTGACTCATGAGTTTCCATCCAATAATTTTTCACAAAGTTGACCAACTGCAGCGCTAGTTGATAAGGGTCACCAGAGTAACTGATATGGCCGGTTTCTCGGGCACTGTCCGGCATGGAAGCACTAGCGCAGCTGGCCGCTGACTGAGCCCAAATCGGGCCATGCCCATCTGCCATACTGACAATCGCTTCGCTACCATCGTTACCCATACCGCTAAACAAGATGTAACCGGCCCGCTCACCATAATACTGATCGATGTTCATCATCACTTGATCAATGGATGGGCCGTATGGGCCTGGCCAATCAGAGCCTTTATCCTGCGTCAGGCCTTGGTCATCAAAACAGAACTCATGCTGAATCGGTGCCACCAACACATCGCCGCTGCGTAAACGATAACCAGGCACAAAAGAACGCATTTGATAATCGCAATGGCGGCCAATGGTTTGCCCCAAACTGCTTTCAAATCTCGGGTCAATATGCTGAGCATAAACAAACGCCAGCGGTAGTCCGGCAGGTAGCGCATCCAAAAAGGCTTTTACCGCCTCTGGGCCACCCAGTGAGGCACCCAACACCCAAACCATCAAAGGTTCACGCGGCTGTTGTTGCGCAAACACAGTTGGTAAAAGAATCTTGGGAACCGTTTTGGCCGATAACTCAGCCAGAACAGAGGCGTCTTCTGTCACCACAGGTGTGTCGCGCAGTACGTTGCGCAGCTTAGCGTAAAGACGCTTCTCCCAGCGTGGGAAGGTCGGGCAATGAGTTTGCGGTGCTTTGCCCATACCCATGAGCACAGGTGCATCGCCATCTAACAGCTGCTCTAGCCAGTCGACATCGCTGTCGTCGTCTTCGTGCCGTACATCCACTAACCAAGCATCGACCACTGGCACCGACGTGCCCCCCAGCAGTAAGCGCTGAGGATCCATATTAACGGCAATGTCAAAGCCAAAGTCCCGCAGCGCACTGTTGAGAATGTGCTGCTGCAGGCGGTCATCGGACAAGATGCCGATGCGCGGTGCCGGCATGGTTACTGATCCCCATTACCCAACAGCTGGTTCATGGCAGCCAGCAGTTTATCTTCTTGGAACGGCTTGCCGAGATAGTCATTCACACCAATCGACATCGCTCGCTCGCGGTGTTTATCACCGGTACGCGAAGTAATCATGATGATGGGTACTTCTTTCAGGCGTGAATCATGGCGGACCTGCGAGGCCACCTCAAAGCCATCCATGCGTGGCATTTCGATATCGAGCAGGATCAAATCTGGTTTGTGATCTTGCATGGTCGCCATGGCGTCGACGCCGTCCTTAGCGGTAAAGACTTCGATGCCGTTACGCTCCAGCAAACGCGTGGTTACCTTACGTACCGTCACCGAATCATCCACCACCAATACGCGCGGTAAGCGGCGTTCTAACTCGTGGCGACGCTCGGCAGCCTGAGCATCCAGAGCTTTGGCCTGCTGGTACTCTAGACTGGCCTGGGTACGAATCATGGCTGGCAAATCGAGAATGATCACCACGCTACCGTCACCGAGAATGGTACCGCCTGACACGCCCATGACCGAGGCGAATTGTGGCCCCAATGTTTTCACCACAATTTCACGTGAACCCAATAGTGCATCCACCTGCAATGCAAACGGATTGGCACCACCAATGAGTAGCACAGGTAAAGGCAGGCTCTGTGAAGTAACTTTAGGCCGTGCATCCGTGTCCATGAGCACACCTAAGTATTCAAGCTGATAGCCAGTGCCAGCATATTCGTAGCGACGCTTATCCGCTGGCTGATCGTACATAGCCTGCAACTGCTTGATCGGCATGCGCACAATGCCCTGAATGTTATTCAAAGGCACGGCGTACAAGTCATCGCCTAAGCTGACCATCAAAGCGCGGTTAACGGATACGGTAAACGGCAAGCGAATAACAAACTCGGTGCCCTGGCCCGGCTCAGAGAGAATCTCGACCGTGCCACCCATCTGTTTAATTTCGCTGCTGACGACGTCCATACCAACGCCACGACCAGAGATCTGGGTAACCGCTTCCGCCGTTGAAAAGCCCGCTTGCAAGATAAACTGCATAATCTCGTGATCAGGCAGTTGCGATTCGGCATCCATTAGGCCACGTTCGATGGCTTTGCGACGGACGGCATCAATATTGATGCCTTGGCCGTCATCACGCAGCTTCAATACCACGTCGCCGCCATCGCGGCTGATTTCCAGCTCGATGTTACCGTTATCCGATTTGCCGGCGGCGCTGCGTTGCTGTTTGTCCTCAATGCCGTGGTCCATGGCATTGCGCACCATATGTTCTAATGGCGAGACGAGACGTTCAAGAATGGTGCGGTCCATTTCACCGTCAGCATTGATGACTCGGAACTCCACTTGCTTATCGAGTTCTAGACCAATCTGGCGCACAATCCGACGCAAACGTGGCACGAGGCGCTGGAACGGCACCATGCGCGTTTTCATCAACCCTTCTTGCAGCTCGGTGTTCACGCGACTCTGCTGCAACAGCAAGGTTTCGGCGTCTCGAGATTTAAGACCCAAGGTTTCTTTCAGGTCGAGCAAGTCGTAGGCCGACTCCATCAAGGAACGCGACAACTGTTGCATGGCTGAGTAGCGGTCCATCTCCAGCGGGTCAAAGTCATCGTAATCAGGGCCTTGGCGTTCCTGGCGGAACAGCACTTGGGCTTCGGTTTCAATATCAAGACGTCGCAACTGGTCCCGCAAACGGTCCAGTGTCATCTCCATTTCATCGAGGGTCACGGTAAAGTCCGAGACCTGCTGTTCAAGACGACCACGACCAATCGAGGTTTCACCGGCCAAGTTAACCAAAGTATCTAGTAGGTCAGCTGAAACCTTAACCAGCTCTTGCGGTGCCTTGCGTACCGGCGTAGTTGCAGCCTCATTGTCTGGCGCTGCCGGTTTTGCCGGCGCTTGTGGACGCAGAGGAACCACATTGGTGGACGCTTCACTGGCTGTTTTTTCGGTTGGTGCATCCGAGCGCCGCTCTTCCTCCGGCTCTACCGGCGCATCGGCGACAGGCGTCAAAGGCGGTTCTGCTTCAGGCTGTACCAGCTCGCTCTTACCCAGCACCACATAACCATCATTGGCTAGCATATCGGCGACCGACTCGACCTGATTGATTAGCCGGTCTTGGCGCAAGTAAGCATCTTGGAAAAATGTTTGGTCGGTAGCGAGCAAGCCCTGCTGGCCGCGCAAAATATCGGCTTCGAAGGCATGGGCCATATCACCGATTTCGGTTAGACCAGCCAAGCGTGCTCCCCCTTTTAGGGTATGCAGCACACGCTGTGCTTCTGCTGGCGCTTCATTATCTTCGGGCGTTTGCTCCCAGTCATGCAGGGCACGATCCAGAGCCTCCTGTAGCTCCTGCGCTTCCTCAACAAAGATCTCAAGGATTTCACGATCCGACTCATCCAGCGTAGTAACTTGAACCGAGTCAGCCGCTTCAAGGCTCGGCGCTATTGCTTCTTCTTCGAGCACCAATGCCTTGTTTTCACCACGAATAAAGTCTTGCAGTGCCTTTACGACCGCAGTCGCTGGCGGTGGATTCATGCCAGTGCGTACGTTATCCAGCTGTTCGCCCAAGGTATCGTGAGAGCGCAGCAATAACTGGAAGAGCTTATCGGAAACGCTGAGACGGCCATCATTCACATTCTCGTACAGGGTTTCCAGTTCATGGCACAGGTCAGCAACCGTGTGCAGTTCTGCCATGCGCGCGCCGCCTTTCAAGGTATGCAACTCACGCTGTAGCTGTGCCACTTCTAGTAAGTTATCAGGATGATCCTGCCAGCGCTGCAATGCTCCTTCGACGGTCTCTGTGATCTCTTGGGCTTCTTCCAAGAAGATGTTCAAGAGCTCATCGTCTTCTTCGGAGCGGGGCGTTAAAGGCTCGCTACTGACACCCTCAAACTCCGGCATGCTTAAATCGCTGTCATCGGCACTAGGTGAAGCGGAGGTTGCCTCCGTAGCCTCTTCTAATTCCTGCTCAAGGCTGAGAAGGTCGGACTTGTCTTCACCTTCCCCATCGTCACTGTCGCCTTCGTCAACCGACTCCAGCTCCAGCACGGGCAAATCATCTGCCTGAGACGCCTCTTCATCCACGACAGGCTCGCCAGTTGTTGTAGCTTGGGTTGCAGCTTGGGTCGACTCATCTACAACTGATTTGGCTTGTTCTTCAGTTTCAGCTTCTTCATCTGTCGGGGAGGCTTCGGGTAGCGCGGAGAGCTCTATGCTCTCGCCACCTTGATCGTCTTGGTCTGTCGTGTCAGTAGCTACGGCATCATCATCCGCTGTTTCTACGGTGGGTAAGCGCAGTAGGCTTTCAATAACGCTTTCCGATAACGGTAGTTCTTGGCCAGCAGCGAGGCAGTCCATCATTGATAACAGCGCTTCGTGCGCATTGCCCGCTACTGTAACCAGTTCATCATTAGCACTAACACCTTGCTGGCGCACTCGCTCATAAAAACCATCGAGTGCTTCTGCGAGGGTTTGGATGGCTGGAATTTCCGCATCGCTAGCCCCGATAGCAACGTCATTCAGATCATCCACCAACCCATCAAGTACGGACTGCTCGCCTCGTCGCCACTGCTGCAGTAAGTCATCAGCTTCTAATAACGAATCCATACCACTGGCTAAGAACTGAGCAATAGCATGAGGGTTTGGTGTAGTGCGAGCCATGTCCGCTTGCAGTAACGGCTCAAGCAACAAGGTTTCTAGCTCGGTTAAGTTCTGCAGAAACTCTTTGCTGCCGTCAATTTCATTGGTGCGCACCAAAACATCTGGGTCAAGCACTGAGTTCAATAACCCAACTGCTTGCTCAAGCAAATCGACCAGCCCAGGAGTGTTGCGCACTTGGTAGGCCCGCAACTCTTTGATAAGGCGCTCTAATGGCGCTGCAATCTCAGCGACATGAGTTAGGCCCGCCATATGGGCACTGCCTTTCAAGGTATGCAAAGCGCGTTGCAGGTGGTCACTAATGGTGTTGCTGCACTGCTCTTGGCGAGATTCGGCGATAAAGTCCTTTACACACTCTAAGTGCGTCGCTGCCTCAGTAACAAAGATATCAATGAGCTCTTCATCACTCTCTCCCTTAGTATCGGCTTCGGCTTCGGCTTCGGCTTCGGCTTCGGCTTCGGCTTCGGCTTCGGCTTCGGCTTCGCCTTCGGCTTCGGCTTCGGCTTCGGCTTCGGCTTCGGCTTCGGCTTCAGGCTGAGCTGCACCCAGTACAGCTGTCAATGGCGCTACCGACTCACCCGCCGCAAGCGCAAAGGCGTATTCCATCAGCGGCTGCGTATTGATGGAGGCGGCACGTTGGCATCGGAAATCATCAATAAGAGCAGGTAACTGAGCCATCACGTGATCCACCAAAGCGATCAGCTCATGACTGATCTGAATGGTGTTATCGAGCACCCGATTGAACATGTTCTCGATCGACCAGGCCAACTCGCCAATATCCTGCGCCTCGACCATGCGACCACTGCCTTTCAGGGTGTGATAAGCACGGCGCACTGTGGTGAGGGCTTCTTGGTCATTCTGGTCAGCAACAAACTGTGGCCAAAACTCGTTCAGCGTTTCCGTCACTTCCTCGGCTTCTTCGAGGAAAATTTCCAGAATTTCCTCGTCGATCAGGCTTTCTTCTTCTGGCTCTGGCTCTGGCTCTGGCTCTGGCTCTGGCTCTGGCTCTGGCTCTGGCTCTGGCTCTGGCTCTTCAGCTTGAAGAGGTGCCGCAACATCTGCCAGCGTTATTTCTTCTTTCTGTGCGATCGAGGGCGAGTCATAACTGACCTCAACAGCAGAACTACTGTCGTCGGCCTCTTCCGCATCTGCACCATCTGCAGTCATGGTCAGAGCCTCACTGAATGAGGTCACTGGGTCATTCCCTAACTGTTCAGGCGCATCCTCGCTGACTTCTTTTTCGGCTTTGTCTGTGACAGGCAGCTGTGCTAGCGATTCTTCTGCCCGATCAAGTAGCTCGTCACTGGTATTACTGGTGCTTTGGCGGTAACGCTCAAGATAGTATTCCGTACCAGAGAGTACATCGGCCAATACATCTAACACCGCCCATTGAGGCTGCATCCCCGCTGCAATCAGCTGATCGCTGACGAAGGCTGCAGCACGCGACAAAATGTTGGCCACGCGCGGCAAAGGGATCATGTTTAATGAGCCCTCGATGCTATGCAACAAGCGCGGTACATCGTCGATTTCTGCGGTGTCCCATTGCTTGGCTATGTACTCAACAATGGCTTCTTTCACTTGTTCGAGTACATTACGCGCTTCACGTAACACGGCTAACTGTGCATCTGAAAGCGGTGTTTCGTATTGCTGACGTAAGTCGCCGTCTTTTTGCATACCACTGAGCGTGGCTTCGACATACAACAGGGCGCCGGCCATATCGAGCAAGTCACTATCGGGAGCGTTTTGCTGATCCAGCATTTTACTAACTTGGCCCAACTGCTCTTGCATGACCTTGCGAGGCATGCCCATGCCCAACATGCCCATGGTATCGCTCAACTGCTTCAATGCCGGCAGTTGTTCAGACAGCACTTGCAGGCGATCTTCGTCGCTGCGCACCAGCAAGTCCAAACGGTCTTTTACTGAGGCTATTTCTTCGATCAAGGCGCCCAGAACATTGGTGACCGTGTCCTTATCTGGACCAGCTAGGGCACTGCGCTCTTCTGCCAGCTCGTCCTCAGTTGGCAGCGCCTGCTTAAGGCCAAAGGTTTGCTGAGCGGCGCGTATGCCTTCGCCCTGGACATCCGTGCGCGCAACATAAAACAGCAGGTTTTTAATCAACTCATGGGAAGGTTCCTGCGCCACTAGGGCTGCGCCCTGCTCCAAGGTTTCCTTGAGAACATGATCTAACTCGCGCAGCAAATGCTTGGCACTGGCTGGTAGGGATTGCTGTTTTAACAGCCATTCGCTAAAGGCAAGCGCTGCCAGCCATAAACGTCCTTGCGGTGTATTTTGTAAGGCTTTGTGTAAACGAGCGAAACTCTTATTGAGGTAACCTTTAGCTACTTCCGGCTGCTTGTTTTGTAGCAGCTGCAACATTGCAGCTTGCAGCATTTGCCGGACTTTACGCGCCCAGTCCTTAAACTCAGCACCGTTGTAAACTTGGGTCTGCTTTGCTGTCAGCTCAGATGCGGTAGGAATAGCAGGTTTGAACAGCGCCGTCTCTGATAGAAAGGCCTCGCCTCGGGCACTGCGCAACTCATTCAGAATTGGCAACAAGACTACAGGTAAGTCACGACGTCCGACCTTAACATGCTCTAAGTAGTGCGGTAGCTGGATGATGGCCTGCATCAGAATTTCCAGCCCATCACGTTCGTTACTAAGTTCACCGTGTGCCAGCGCTGAGGCTACCGCCTCCATTTCTTCCGCCAACAGAGCAGCACCATAGAACTCCACCATTTGCAAGGTGCCATGAATCTGGTGCAGATAACTGAGACAGAACTTCAGCCTGCTCTTGTCTTCTGGGTTTTCGACATACACTTCCAGAGCCTGCTGGGCTTGCTGCAGTGTCTCGCCTATCTCACCCTTTACCCATTCAAGGGCGATGTAGTCCTGACTCATCGCCTTGCGGTCTCCCCTGTCGAATTCTCTGTCTTGCGTACGAAGGCCGATACCCGGCTGCTGCGTACCGGCTCAAGTAACGGGTGCTGCCAATCTACCATTTCTCCCAGCCCAATAATCAGAACGCCGCCCGGTGCCAGGCGCTGGGCCAGTGCGTTTAAGATTTCTCGACGCCGCCAGCGACGAAAGTAAATCAACACGTTCTGACAATAGATGATGTGCTGCTCTTCCAAGGGGCAGGTATCCAAATTGAGGATATTCACTTGGCTAAAGCAACAATGCTTACGCAGCATATCGCTGATCTGAATATGGCCATTTTCTAGGCTGAGCATGCTGGAATCACGGCAAAAATCAGGTAACCACTGCAGGGAGCGCGCCAAGTAACGCCCAGCGCGGGCTTTGCGCAATACAATGGTAGAAATGTCCGTACCGGTAATCGCATAGCGACGCCCCGCTTCTCCTAGCACTTGCTCCGCCATCATCGCCAGACTGTATGCTTCTTCACCGGAGGAGCAACCAACACTCCAAGCCTCCAGCGTGCTGGTTGCTGGCAAAGTGCGGGCCAACTGACGCATATGTTGTTCAACGAAGGCAAAAGCATCAGGGTCACGAAAAAAGCGGGTTTCTTGTACGGTCAGACGATCAACCAGCGTGCTCCATTCGATGGCGCCGGCCGGACCGTTTAAAACCCGATCATAGTATTCCTGATAGCTGTCACAGCCGACTTCCTGCATACGCAGGCCAAGACTGGTCTGCAGAAAAGAGCGCCGTTGTGTTGGCAAACACATGCCTGTGCGCTCTTCCAGCAAAGACTGCCAGCGACTGAACTGGACATCGTCCATTTCTGGTACGCTGCCCAAGCCTGTATACAAAGAGTGACTCATTCAGCCTCATCCGCTCAGCGCATTGACTACAGCGCTTGCTGCTCGTCGTGGTGCTCTGCTTCACTCTCAGGCAGCTTAAAGCCGGCAACCGATTCGCGCAGCTGGTTCGCCATTTCAGCCAGATTACCAATCGATTTCGCCGTAGCAGTCGTACCCGCCGAAGTTTGCGAAGTAATTTCCTGAATAACGTTCATCGTGTTGGAAATATGACCCGCAGAAGAAGCCTGCTGACGGGCTGCGTTCGAAATGTTCTGAATCAAGTCGGCCAAGTTTTTCGATACATTCTCAATCTCTTCCAGTGCCACACCGGCGTCTTGGGCCAGACGAGCACCACGCACCACCTCAGATGTGGTGGTTTCCATCGAGATTACAGCCTCGTTAGTATCGTTCTGAATCGTTTTAACCAGCGCCTCAATCTGCTTTGTTGCCGCAGCAGAGCGTTCCGCAAGACGCTGAACCTCATCCGCAACCACCGCGAAGCCTCGACCGGCATCACCCGCCATCGATGCCTGAATCGCAGCGTTCAATGACAGAATGTTGGTTTGGTCAGCAATGTCGGTAATCAGAGAGATGATGTCACCAATCTCCTGTGACGATTCACCCAGGCGCTTAATCCGCTTCGAGGTTTCTTGGATCTGCTCACGGATGTTATCCATGCCGTTGATGGTGGCTTGTACCACCTCGGCACCTTTGTTAGCGATCGCAACCGACCGCTCCGCAACTGCTGATGACTCAGAGGCGTTGGCAGATACTTGGTCAATCGACACCGCCATTTCATTAATCGCTGCAGAAGCGCCAGCAATCTCTTGCGCTTGGTGCTCAGATGCTTCCGCTAAGTGCATCGCCGTCGCCTGAGTCTCTTGGGCAGCGGACGACACTTGTACCGCTGTTTCGTTAATCGCCGATACCAGCGAGCGCATCTGGTCGATGGCGTAGTTAATGGAGTCGGCAATCGCGCCAGTGAAGTCTTCGGTTACCGTCGCAGAGGCGGTCAAGTCACCGTCTGCAAGGTCAGCAATTTCGTCCAGCAGACGCAGAATCGCCATCTGGTTTTGCTCATTCTTATTAGCTGTTTCCTCTAAGTCGCGGCGGGTTTCACGGTATGAGACCACACCCAAAGCGACCATCATGACAATCGCCAACAGTGCGAAAATATAACCTGCAATCTGCAGTTGGTTACGATCACCCGCATCTTCTTGTATTTGCACTGCCAAGTCTGAGGTTAACTGCAGCAGTTTCTGGGAGTCGTCAAAGATTTGGTCAGATGCTTCACGCACTTGGAACAGTTCTGGGGACGTTTCCAGAATTTCATCGACCGAGCCATTTACGAAGGCGAACAGCTCATCAACCTCACCCAGAGCAAAGACCGCTTCTTCGTCCGTCACCTGAGAAATGTTCATGGCCACGTTGCCGTCGATCATGCCGTTCAATACGCGTCCAAACAAGGAGGCGTCACGGCCAAAGGCATCCGCGGCCATCACTGCGTCTTCACCACCCGCCAATACTTTGTTAACCGAGCGGACGATACGCTCTGCCAGCCAAGATTGACGTTGAGCAACAGCCACCTGTTCAGCAGGGGCATTATTATCGAGCAAGATTTCTACAATCTCGTCATATTCCACCTGCAATTGAGGAATGGTTTCCGACAATGTGGCGGCAACCTCGTGGAGAGAAAGAATAATGTCGCGCGAGCGTACAATTTGACCAGCGTTTTCGTTAACGTCGTCCCATACAGTCTGGACAGCATCCATGCCCTCAAAATCCGCGCGAGGCAGGCCGGCCGCATCATTACCAGAGGTCAGGTAACGCCACCGCTGCTCGAAGTTTTCACGAGCGGTGCGCAACTCGCGGAAAGCCTCTTCTTTACCGCCCGCAGCCTCAGTAGCGTTCTTTGCCAGCTCCTGAGACAAAACCCGCAGCTCGTTAGCGTGCTCAATGTATTGCTCATCTTTGCTGGTTTCGTTGTTTACGTACACCGTGATACCAATAAAGGCCACTAGGAACGCAACCAGCAAACCCGCAAAGACACCGTTTAGACGGTTTCGGAATACCGCCGCTACGACGTTTCCTTGTTTTCCGCTCATGCCGTTCTCTCCACAATCACTGCATGCTTTGTTTTCTGATAGCTACAGCATTCACTGTAGAATCATGTTCACCGCGGTGTTTAGACCGCAATCTGCAAAAACTCCGGCGACTGGATCAGCTGCCGGAGTTGAAATACTGGCCAAGTTTTACCTTGGCGTAGATAACACTGCTCGACGTAACCAGCATAGGCCGAATCGAGATTATCAGGTGACTGTACATCGTCTTCAGGGAATTGCTGTAAGCCCAACACGGCATCAACCATCAAACCGGTAAGGTGATCGCCTTCTTCCACGACCAGCACACGACGATTACGCCAGTTAGCTTTTGACGGCAATTGCAGCAAACCGGCCAAGTCCATCACTGGTACCAAACGTCCACGGACATTGGCTACACCAAGTACCCAACTGCGCACACCTGGGACACGCGTCATACGCGGCGGCTGAAGAATCTCAGCCACATCCTCCATGTCGGCAGCGAAGCTTTGCCCCGCTACCATAAATCCAACGCCCCGCCAATAGCGGACGGCCTCGACCTGCTGTGGCAGGTCAGAGGCATTGCGCCGACTTCTTTCGGCAATATCCAGAAGTTGCGCAAAGGGAGTCATATCAGCCTGCCATTACCGAGTCGATTTCAGACAGCAACGTCGCTTCCGTTACCGGTTTCACCAAGTAACCCACCGCCCCTTGGCGCTTGCCCCAAACTCGATCAGTTTCTTGATCTTTGGTGGTCACAATAATGACCGGGATATTTTTGGTTTCGTCATCCTTGGTCAATTGGCGAGTCGCTTGAAAGCCATTCAAACCTGGCATCACGATATCCATTAACACCACGTCAGGCTTTTCCTGACGTGCTTTGGCAACACCATCGGCGCCATTTTCAGCCGTGATCACCTCATGGCCGTTATTTTCGAGCATTGCACTGAATGCTTTAATTTCGGTGGGAGAATCATCAACTACCAAGATGCGGGCCATGCCTACTTCCTCATTAAACTATTGTCGACTCAGGAATTAACGTATTGGCGAATTGAGCTCAGCAGCTCTTCTTTGCTGAACGGTTTGGTCAGGTACTCGTCTGAGCCAACGATTCGACCTTTCGCTTTATCAAACAAACCATCCTTACTGGATAGCATAATGACAGGCGTCGACTTGAACTTGGAATTGTTCTTAATCAGGGCACAGGTCTGGTAGCCATCGAGACGCGGCATCATGATATCGACAAAAATGATATCGGGATGGGTATCGGCAATCTTGGCGAGGGCATCGAAACCATCTGTCGCTGTGATGACTTCACAGCCTACTTTTTTCAACAGAGTCTCGGCCGTACGACGAATCGTCTTACTATCGTCGATGACCATGACCTTAACATTCTGAAAGTTGTCGTCCATAGAGGGCCCTTAACCATCCGTTCTGAAACTGATTGAAGCACTGTGACCACGCAGGTGACGCCTTCGCGCACTTTTGTATCACACATTGGTATACCAAACCAGAAGCGATCAACGCCAACACTGTTGCACCATTAACTTGCGTCAATGGGTTACACTGTAGCCGCTTTTTTCACTACTGGCGGAGCACCACTGCATGACTATTCATCTGGGTGTGGTCATGGATCCGATTGAGGACATCCATTATCACAAGGATACCTCTTTGGCGCTGTTAAACGCGGCACAAAGTCACGGTTTTGAACTTTGGTACATGGAACAAGCGGATTTATACATATCTGATGGTCGCGCCATGGCACGCATGGCACCTTTAAAGGTTTTTATGGACGAAAGGCAGTGGTTTGAGCGTGGAGAGTATCGCGAGGCACCACTGGCGGATCTCAACATCATTCTAATGCGCAAGGACCCCCCCTTCGATAGCGAGTTCATTTACAGCACCTATATATTGGAGCGTGCCGAGCAAGAGGGCGTACTGGTTGCCAACAAACCGCAGAGCTTACGTGATTGCAATGAAAAGCTGTACGCCACGGCTTTTCCGCACTTGATGACCCCAACTCTAGTAACCCGACGCCCTGATTTATTAAAGGCATTTCACCGCGATCACCAAGATGTGATCTTTAAGCCCCTCGATGGCATGGGTGGCTCGTCGATTTTTCGCTTAAAAGCGGATGACCCCAACGTCAGCGTGATTATTGAAACCCTCACCAACGAGGGGCAGCAGCAGATCATGGCGCAACGTTTTATTCCGCAAATCAGCGCTGGCGACAAACGCATCCTGATGATTAACGGGAAGCCCGTTCCCTATTGCTTGGCTCGCATCCCAGCCTCCGGCGAAACGCGCGGCAACTTGGCAGCAGGTGGGCGCGGCGTCACGCAGCCACTGTCGGATGAAAACCGAGCCTTGGCAGAAGAGATCGGACCGTTCCTGCGCGAGCGCGGCCTGTATTTTGTTGGCCTTGACGTGATTGGCAATCAACTCACCGAAATCAACGTCACCAGCCCAACCTGTGTGCGCGAGATCAGCCGCGATTCAGGCATTGATGTCGCCGCCCAGTTGATTGAGTGTTTGGCATCACAAATCCGCTAACAATCCGTGCTTGGCCGCACCATAGCGGTGGACAAACTCGAACCTAAAGCGCAGACTTTGCCGTTATTTTTGCAGGTCTGTTCTTAGGTTATGTCCACTGCTTTCACCCTGGCTGACGACGTACAGCCATTGCCCGCCACTGTCACAACGAATGTGCCGGATCGCCTTAGCTTCGCTCTATTTTTGGCACTTGCCGTCCATGCGCTACTGATTCTTGGCGTTACCTTTGCGCCGCAAGAAGACAGTCAGATGGCGACCACCTTGGAAGTAACGCTGGCCAATTACAAAAGCGACAAAGCGCCTGATGAAGCCGATTTTATCGCCCAAGAAAACCAGCAGGGCAGCGGTACTTTAGAAGAAGCTAAGCTGCTGACAACCGACAAAGAGGCAGACTTCCACGACAACGACATTCGCCAAACGTCGCCGGAAGAGCAGCTCGCCAGCGCCCCTAAAAAGCAGCTGACCGAGCAACAACAAGTCAATACCGACAGTGATAATCGTCGCAAGGTGCGTGAGCTCAATAGCGAAGCACCAACACCGAGCACGGATTTACCCGATGGCCCCAAGCAGTCTTTACTGCAGCGCAGCTTAGAAATGGCCAGCTTAGAGGCCAAACTAGACAGCCAACGCCAAGCTTATGCTCGCCGCCCACGCGTGCAGCGCTTAACCGCCGCTTCCACCATGAAGGCCAGCGACGCTTATTATGTCAATAATTGGCGCCGTGACATTGAACGCGCGGGCGCACGCAACTACCCGCGTGAAGCAAAAGACTGTGTGAACGACTGCCAGCTGCGACTGCTGGTCGCCATTCGCCCCGATGGCAGCATTGCTGAGCTGACCGTTTTGGAATCATCTGGGCGCAAGGTTTTGGACGATGCCGCCAAGCGCATCGTACGTCAGTCGGCCCCCTTTGCACCTTTTACTGACGAAATGCGTCGCGATTTTGATATCCTAGAGATTATTCGAACTTGGCAGTTCAAAGGCAATCGCTACATTTCGGAAGCCGGTTAATGCAGCAACTGAAAACTCTCAGACACCAACTACTCATCGCCATGCCTGGCCTGCATCAGGATTGGTTTGCCGGTAGCGTGGTGTATTTGTGTGAGCACGGCGACGACGGCGCCATGGGCTTAGTGCTTAATCGCGTCATGCCCGTCACCTTTCACGACATTTGCGAGCAGCTCGAGATTGAACGCCAACCCGGTGTGCAGCCTGCGGTCTTGTGTGGCGGCCCAGTCAGCCCAGAAACGGGTTTTATTCTGCACCGTGAGCCGGGCAACTGGACTTCCACCTTGAGCATCGGCCAGCACTGCCATCTAACCTCATCGAAAGATATTCTGCGCGCCATTGCTGCTGGCACCGGGCCGGAATCGTTCCACCTAGCACTGGGTTACGCCGGCTGGGATGGCGAGCAACTGGAGCGCGAGTTGCGCGACAATGCTTGGCTGACGGTTGAAGCCGATGATGAGCTGTTGTTTCGCACCCCTACCCAAGTACTGTACGACCGAGCCCTGCAACGTCTGGGCATCAGCGCCGAATTTTTAAGCCAGGAGGCCGGGCACGCTTAATGAGCCACCCCAAGTTACAACGATTGATGGCCTTTGATTTTGGTACCAAGCGTATCGGCATCGCCGTCGGTCAGCGTCTAACAGGCACAGCACAAGCGCTAACGCCCATCAAAGCCCGCGACGGTATTCCCGACTGGCAACAACTGCAGCAAATCATAAACGAGTGGCAGCCCGATGGCTTTGTCACCGGCTTGCCACTCAACATGGACGGCAGCCGCAGTGAGATGAGCCAGCGCGCCGATAAATTTGCCCGACGTTTAGAAGGGCGTTACCACCGGCCTTCAGTGACTCACGATGAGCGCTTAACCAGTTTCGAAGCCAAAGGCATGGTCATGGCCGACAGCGGTGAACGTGACTTTGGCAAACATTCCGTCGACGGCCTGGCCGCCCAGCTGATTTTAGAAAGCTGGATGAACGAGCACCCCTGGCCGCCTTTAGCCGAAGAGAGTTCCGATGAGCCTGCCTGATATCGACCAGCTGTTAGATAGCCTTGAACAGCAACTGCGAGAACACCTCAATCATCATCAAATTGAACAACCACTGCTGGTGGGTATTCGTACCGGTGGTGTTTGGATAGCCGAACAACTGCAACAACGCCTGCAATTGGAAGGCGAGCTGGGCATCTTAGACATCAGTTTTTATCGCGACGACTTTACTCGCCACGGTTTGCATCCGCAGGTCAAAGGTTCAGAACTGCCCGATAGCATCGAAGACCGCAGCATCATTCTGATCGATGATGTCATCAAAAGCGGCCGCACCATACGTGCCGCCATGAATGAGCTGTTTGACTACGGTCGCCCAGCCCGCATCAGCTTGCTAACGCTGCTGGATGTGGGCCAGCGCGAGTTACCAATACAACCCGACATCTGTGGCCATCGTTTGTCCCTCAACGACGGGCAAATCGTTAAGCTGAGCGGCCCACAGCCTTTGACCCTTAGCCTGTCCTGACGCTGATAGAGAGACACCACATGACCCATCCGAGCCAGGTCCAACTGACCGCCGACGGCCGGCTAAAGCACTTCCTGACAACGGAAGGCCTAAGCCGTGAGCTGTTAACCGAAATTCTCGACACCGCCGACTCATTTATCAGCACGCAAGAGCGGGCGGTCAAAAAAGTACCTTTGCTGCGCGGCAAAACCGTGGTGAACCTGTTTTTTGAAAACAGCACTCGCACCCGGTCTACCTTTGAGCTGGCAGCCAAACGGCTTTCGGCCGACATTCTTAACCTCGACATCGCCCGCTCGGCAACGTCCAAAGGTGAAACCCTGATGGATACGCTGTGGAATCTCGAGGCCATGTACAGCGACATGTTTGTCGTGCGCCATGCCGATTCTGGTGCCGCCCACTTTATTGCTGAGCAGGTCACGCCCGGTGTCGCCATTATTAACGCAGGTGATGGTCGCCATGCACATCCCACCCAAGCGATGCTGGATATGCTGACCATTCGCCGTCACAAACAACAGATTGAGGGCCAAGTGGTCGCCATCGTCGGCGACATACTGCACTCACGCGTTGCTCGCTCCCAAATCCACGCATTAAACACCCTAGGTGCCGCAGAAGTACGGGTGATTGGTCCTGCGACCCTGCTGCCACGCGACATCGAAGCCTTGGGTGCCAAAGCTTATTACCGCATGGAAGACGGTCTGAAAGACTGCGACGTGGTCATCATGCTGCGACTGCAAAAAGAACGCATGCAAAACGCCCTGCTGCCCAGCGAAAGTGAGTTTTTCAAACTCTACGGGCTAACGGAACAGAAGCTGGCACTGGCCAAACCCGATGCCATCGTGATGCACCCAGGGCCCATTAACCGCGGCGTTGAAATCGAGTCCGCCGTTGCCGATGGCGAGCAATCCGTTATTTTAAATCAGGTCAGTTACGGCATCGCCGTGCGTATGGCAGTCATGGCCATGGCCATGAGCGGCCAGCAAACCGAGGAGAATGCCCAATGAGCAGTTTTGTCATTCGTCAGGCTCGCTTGATTGACCCTAGCCAACAACGCGATGAAATCACCGACATTCGCATTGCCGGCGGAAAAATTGACGCCATCGGCGCCGACCTCAGCGGCAGCAACAGCATTGATGCCTCCGGCCTTTGGCTGACGCCTGGCTTTATCGACCTGGGTGGCCACCTGGCGGAGCCTGGCTATACCCAAAAAGGCAGCATCGCCAGCGAAACCAAGGCCGCCAGCCGCAGTGGCTTTACCCATGTGTGCGCTTTGCCCGACAGCAAGCCAGTGGCCGACAGCGCTGCTGTGATCCAGCTGATTCGAGAAAAAGCCGAGCAAGCCGGAAGCGCCGAAGTATTGCCTTTAGGCGCCCTAACCCAAGGTCTGGAAGGTGAGCAACTGGCCAACATGTTTAGCTTGTCTGAAGCCGGCTGCGTGGCGATGAGCAACGCGCGCCAGCCAATCAAAGACAGCTATGTGCTGCGTCGCTTGCTTGAGTACGCAGCCACCTACGATTTGCCCGTTTTCTTAACCGCCAATGATGCTGCGCTCGCCGCCGGCGGCTGCATGCACGAAGGCCCAGTCAGCACTCGTTTGGGCCTGGCAGGCATTCCAGAAACCGCAGAAACAGCTGCACTGGCACAGATTATATTGCTCGCCGAGCAAGTGCCGGTGCGCCTGCACATCAGCCAAATCAGCTGCGCCCGCAGCATTGCCATGCTGCGCAATGCCCGCAGCCGCGGTCACGACATTACCGCCGATGTGCCACTGGCCAACCTGCTGTACACACAAGACACAGTGCACGGCTATAACAGCCAGTTTCACGTGCAGCCGCCACTGCGCAGTGAAGACGATCGCCAAGCTTTATTGGCAGCCGTGGCAGCGGGCGAGTTAGCCATCAGCAGCAACCATCGCCCACACGAAATTGCTGCCAAAAAAGCGCCCTTTGCTGATGCCGAAGCCGGCCTGAGCATGTACGACTACTTTTTACCGTTAGCAATGTCATTGCTGGGCGAGCAGCTCGACATAAGTGCGTTGGTTCGCAGTTTGACGCAGTTGCCAGCGCAGGTACTGGGCCGCCAGGCAAATCTGGCGCTAGGCAGTGCAGCCAACCTAGTGTTAATCGACCCGCAGCAGTCACTCACAGCAAGGCGCTCTGAGCTGCTGTCACGCGGCGGTAACATCAGCTGTCGGGGCGAGGTTTTGACCGGTCAGGCAACGGCCGTTATGCGCAACGGTCACTGGATTTATCAGGCAGACTAACCCTCAGACACTATACTGAAGGCATGGATTTTTCCCCTGCCGTCAGTGCCAACGACCTACACCGCTGGCATCAGTCTTTTCTGCTACTTAACCGGGCTCGACTGCAGCGAGCCCGGGATCGTATGACACCCCGTCAGCAGCTGGTACTCAACGCCCTCCCCTTATTGCTCCACATCAACCACCCGCGCTTGCCTGGTTTTATTCACCATAAAGTCATTGCTGGCATTAGCCAATTTAGCGCCACCAGCGAGCAACAACAGGCTCTGCAGCAACTGGCTCGCGGCATCAGCCTGCCGCGCAGCAGTTACGACGCCAAGCTCCACGGCGTGTATTTAATGGGCAGTGTCGGCTCGGTAGCACAAAGTTCTAGTAGTGATCTCGATGTTTGGCTGTGCCATGACGAAGCATTGGCCCAGGATGAACTAGCAGAGCTGCAGGACAAATGCGCGCTGATCGAAAGCTGGGCCAAGCAACAAGGCTGTGAGCTGCATATTTTTTTAATGAATTTAAGCGAGTTTCGCCAAGGGCAGCATCGCTCTGCCGAGGGCGAAGACTGTGGCAGTACCCAGCATATTTTGCTGCTCGATGAGTTCTATCGCAGCGCCGTGTGGCTAGCCGGTAGACAACCGCGCTGGTGGTTAATACCCAACGAATACGAGCGCAAGGCAGAGCTTTATTGGCAGTTTCTGGTCAATGAAATGCAGGTTCATCCAGAACAGTGGCTGGATTTTGGTGCCATTCCAACCATCCCAGTGGCTGAGTTCATCGGCGCCGCTTTATGGCAGCTGAGCAAAGGCCTAAGTGCACCTTACAAAGCACTGTTAAAACTGCTGCTCAATCGCCACTACGCCAGCCAATACCCGAATATTCGGCCACTGTGCTGGGATCTCAAAGACCAAGTGCACGCGGGCAATGCCGATGCCAATGAGTGCGACGCCTATATCCTGGTTTTGCGCCGTATCAGCGAACAACTGGCACAAGAGGGCAATCAACAACGCATCGAACTGGCGCGACGTGCCTTCTACTTTAAAGCTCACCTGCGCCTGACCCAGTTATCGCGCCAGCAAAGCAACAGCTGGCGGGCACAGACGCTAAACCAGCTCACCCAAGAGTGGGGCTGGAACAAATATCAGCTGGAGGATCTCGATCAGCGCGAACAATGGTGGCCCACCCAGGTAGCGCAGGAGCGTCACGCCCTGATCAGCGAAATGCTCAGCAGTTATCGCCTGATCGCCAACTTCAGCCAAAAACATAGCCATCAAGTGCGCGTGAGTCGCCGCGATATGCGCCTGCTCGGCAATCGCTTGTATGCCGCGTTCGATGCCAGACCCGGTAAAATCCTCGACATTAACCCTGGTATTGTTAGCAACTTAGGGCAAGAAACCTTACACCTGAACCTGTGCAATAACGATGATCAACATCCCAACTGGCAGTTAGTGGTCGGCCACTGGCAAGAGCAACAAATTCGCCCGCAGCAAGTTCTCAAGCAATCACCCAGTCTGATGGAGCTTTTATGTTTTGCCCAGTTTAATGGTTTGGTAACGCCGCATACGCGACTGCGCATTCATCCAACCAACAACCCGCTGTCTAGCTACCATGTACAGGATTTGCTACAGCGAGTGCTGG
Source organism: Bacterioplanes sanyensis (assembly GCF_014652515.1). Classification (GTDB taxonomy): domain Bacteria; phylum Pseudomonadota; class Gammaproteobacteria; order Pseudomonadales; family Oceanobacteraceae; genus Bacterioplanes; species Bacterioplanes sanyensis. Next base: position 69,663 of record NZ_BMYY01000010.1, read on the forward strand.
CATTACACCATCAGCCCGCCACCAGCAGCGACCTACAACAGCCAGCTCAACCCTGCAGTTGGCATCTGTTTATCAATGTCGGCATTGATCCGCAGCATCAACTAAGCCGCAGAGGTATGCAAAAAGTCTCTAATCGTGATGACGCTTTGGGCTACAGCGCCGCCCACGACAACCTCATCATGACGGTGGATTTATTAACCATTAACAGTTGGGGCGAGTGGCATCTGCATCGCTTTAGTGGTGAAGCGGCCATGCTCAATTGTTTACAGCACTTGCTGCAGTGGCTGCCACTGGCGCGCCGCCAAGGCTGGCCGAGTATTGTCAGCCATAGCCTCTCCCGCACCCATGCTGGCGCCATTGCCAAGCGTGTCGAGCAACTGCTGGCCGACGTACTGCCTCACTTTGCTGAGCATCCTCGTAGCCCTTATTTAATCGAAGTGGCAGAGCAATACTATTTACTCGAATGCCAGCATGATGGCCCCAAGTTGCTCAAAGCCGATAGCAGTCGTCATTTACTGCAACTGCTGCGCCGCCCGCGTGAGCAATATACGGCCTACGTTTTTGATCGCGCTGCGTTGCCTGGCAGCCCGCTACGCTGGGTATTTGAACGCAGTCGCCGAGGGCTGTGGCAACTGTTTTATTGGCACCAGAAGCAAATGATGCATTTTTATTTTTTGGATGAACGTGGCGCACTCTTACACCATTCCGTCGAAGTTAATGACACCTTGCACCCGGTATTGCCGGTGCTGCGCTTCCTGCGTCAGCTGGATCAGCGCTGGCAGCTGCAGCAGCAGCGCAGTGCTCGCAAACTGATGCTGTTTGAGCTAAAGCGCCGCCCTAACAGTCACGCCTTTGAGCTCAAGCGCAAGCGTTTACCTGAAGTGGCAGAGCAGACTGCCAGTATCGATCTGCGCGCCATTCTCGACCAACACCAGCAACCCACCCTGTATTGCAACAGCGAAGAATTTAGCATCTGGCAGTACGGTCACGATCTTTATACCGCCGTCGCTGCTAAAGTCATGCAACTACGCAGCCCAGGCAGTGATTATCCTTGCTACCTAACAGACGTAGAACTGTCTGGTAATGATCAGGTGATTGACCACCTCAACGCTAAGTTTCGCTTGGAGCAGCAGCTGAATCTGGTCCTCAATGCCGAGTAAGTAACGCCGAGACACACTGCGCCTTTGTCCTTATACTAAGCCCTTTTCGCTGCCGCCCTGTGTACCAGTGGCGGCGCTGTTCCGGAGGGTCTGATGCCAATACGCCTGTTGTTGCTACTGAGTTGTATCGTCACAGTGACGGCTTGTGGCCAAAAAGGTGACCTGTATCTGCCCGATCAAACTCCGCCACCAGCCACGGAATCGCAGCCCTGATGTCAGTTTTTACTTACCGCGATGGTACTTTGCACGCTGAAAACATCGCCCTCACCGAGATCGCCGAGCAGTTTGGCACGCCGTTATACGTTTACTCTCGCCAAGCGCTAGAACAGCACATGCGCGACTACCAGCAAGCATTGGGAGACTGGCCGGGGATGATTTGTTATGCGGTAAAGGCCAACTCTAACCTGGCCGTGCTCAATGTCTTGGCCCGCTTAGGAGCTGGCTTTGACATTGTGAGCCAGGGTGAGCTGGAGCGCGTTCTGGCCGCCGGTGGCGAGCCTAACCGCATTGTTTTTTCCGGTGTCGGCAAGCAAGCCAGTGAAATGCAAAGAGCGCTGGAAGTGGGCGTACATTGCTTTAACGTTGAGTCCGAAGCAGAGCTGGAGCGGCTGAGCCAGGTGGCTGTTGCAATGGGGAAAGTTGCCCCGGTATCACTGCGCATCAATCCGGATGTCGACGCCCAGACCCACCCTTATATTTCTACCGGCCTGAAAGACAACAAGTTCGGCATTGCCATTGATGACGCGGTGCGCATTTACCAACACGCCGCCACGTTGCCGGGCTTGATCATCAAGGGCGTGGATTGCCACATCGGCAGCCAACTCACCGACATTGCGCCCTTCTTGGATGCCCTCGATCGCCTACTGCTGCTGATTGACCAATTAGCCGAACATGGCATCAACATTGAGCACCTCGATTTAGGCGGTGGCTTGGGAGTCACCTACCGTGACGAACAGCCAACATCGATTGGCGACTTTATTCACGCCGTAAAACAGCGCATGGCAGGCCGCTCACTGCAACTGCTGTTCGAACCCGGCCGTTCTATTGCCGCCAATGCCGGTGTGTTCCTGACTCGGGTCGAGTATTTAAAGCTCAGCGAACACAAAAACTTCGCCATCATCGACGGTGCCATGAACGATCTGATTCGCCCGTCGCTGTACAGCGCCTGGCAGAACATTGTGCCCGTTGTCGAGCACAGTGACGCAGCGCCACGCTGCTACGACGTCGTTGGTCCAGTGTGTGAAACTGGCGATTTTCTCGGCAAAGACCGCGATCTAAGCATTGCGGCAGGCGACTTATTGGCCGTCATGTCTGCCGGCGCCTATGGCTTTGTAATGGCCTCCAATTACAACACTCGTGGTCGACCAGCGGAGGTCATGGTCGATGGCGATCAACTCCACTTGGTGCGCCAGCGTGAAACCATTGCCGAGCAGTTTGCTCACGAGCAACCGTTGCCTTAAGGAGTCGGCATGTGGCTTAAATTCAGTAAAATGCATGGCCTGGGCAATGACTTTATGGTGGTCGATCTGATCACCCAAAACGGTCATATTCATGCCGATAAGATTCCCGCTTTGGCCCACCGCCATACGGGCGTTGGCTTCGATCAGTTATTGCTGGTCGAAAAGCCAACTCAGCCGGAAGTCGATTTTCGCTATCGCATTTTCAATGCCGACGGCAGTGAGGTCGAAAACTGTGGCAATGGTGCCCGCTGTTTTGCCCGCTTTGTGTTCGATCAGCACCTGACCGGTAAACGCCAAATCCGCGTTGAAACGGCGACCGGGATCATGGAGCTCAAACTCACCGATGACAAAGACGTCGTCGTTGATATGGGCAAACCCATTCTGACACCTGCCCAAATTCCGTTTAACGCCGAGCAGTTTGCAGCGCAGTACAGCATCGAGGTGGACGGCATCGGTGCCGTTAACTTGGGCGCGGTCTCCATGGGCAACCCCCATGCTGTGATTCGTGTCGATGACATTGACCAGGCGCCAGTGGCACACTGGGGTAGCTTGATCGAGCCGCATACGGCCTTCCCAAATAAGGTGAATGTTGGCTTTATGCAGGTCATCAATGAGCACGAAGTGCGCTTGCGCGTGTTTGAGCGCGGAGTCGGTGAAACCTTGGCCTGCGGAACCGGTGCCTGTGCCGCCGTGGTGTCTGGTCAGCTGCGCGGTTGGCTCAAACCTGGCGTTAAAGTCTCACTGCCAGGTGGCGATTTATGGATTGAATGGGATGGCGACCAGGGTCATGTGCACATGACCGGCCCAGCGACGCCTGTATTTGAAGGTCGAATGAACGTATAGAGGACAGCATGAGCCAGCTCCACCTGACGGATGACGATGTAAAGCAATACCTGCAGGATCACCCCGACTTTTTTGTCGGCAAAGACGACCTGCTGATGCAACTGCGCATCCCGCATAACGCCGGCCCAGCGACATCGTTGGTTGAGCGCCAGCTTTCGATTCATCGCGAGCGCAATGTGGAGCTGCGCCAGCGCTTATCCGACCTGCTGGAAAATGCCCGTCGCAACGATCAACTGTTCGCCAAAAGCCGGCGCTTGGTATTGGCGTTGGTCGAAGCGGAAAGCTGGCTCGGTGTACAAGCCGCGCTGGACGATTCTCTGCGCAATGACTTTGGCGTCGATAGTTGGGCCATGTTGCACTTTACTGAGCGCCAGCTCGAAGCCCCTTTAATTACCCTGCGCTCAGCCGAGCGACAACGGCAAATTTTACGGCTGTTTAAAGGCCACCGCGCCGTCTGCGGTCAGTTTCCCGGTCAAGACATCGCCGCATTGCTGGGCAATCAGAGCACCGACTGCCAATCCGTGGCGGCGGTGCAGATTCGCGGCCAAGACAACAATGGTGTGCTGACCATCGCCAGCCAAGACCCAAACTACTACCGCAGCTCAATGGATACGCTGTTTTTGGATTACATCGCCGATTTGTTGGCGCTGCGCCTGCCACAGATTCCGGTGGTGTGATGCAGCCAGACGTTATTTGCCTCGACCTCGACCATACCCTGTGGGATACCGACCCTGTGATTGTGGCGGCTGAGCACGCCACCTACGACTGGATCGCTACGCACTGCCCAACGGCAGCCGAGTGCTACACCTTGGATGCACTGCGCGAATACAAAAACGCCATTGCTGAAAGCTATCCGCAGTGGCGCCATCAAGTGTCGAAACTGCGCCGCGAAGTGTTACGGCGAGTATTTTTACAAGCGGGCCTGCAAAATGAACAGGCCGAGTTGATGGCGCACAAAGCCTTTGCGGTGTTTTATCACGCCCGCAGCCAGGTCAATTTGTTTGATGGCGCCTCCGATGCGCTGCAACAATTGGCGCAATACGCACCCTTGGTAGCGGTGACCAACGGCAATGCCGACCTCAGTATTGCTGGCATCGATCACTTATTCAGCGGCCATTTTTCTGCCGAAAAAATCGGTGCAGCCAAACCCGAGCCGGATCTGTTTCTCGCGGCATTGGAGCACTGCGGCGCCAGTGCGGCTAACAGCGTGCACGTGGGCGATCATCAAGAGCAAGATATTGTCGCGGCGGCGCGGCTAGGCATGAAGACCGTATGGGTGAATCTCAGCGACGCGCCATGGGCTGAAAGTGAATGCCGGCCGGATCAGGAAATCAATCACTTAAGCCAGCTGCCTGCGGCCATTGCTGCCATCTAGTAGACCGCTAGGCCAAACCGCTCTGGTGTAGCATCCAAAAAGCAGAAAACACCAGCAGCGCAATCGCCGCGGGAATGGCATTAAGACGTTGGCGTTGTTTGCGGGCTTGTTGCGAAGGCATAAGCAAGCGCTCAATCGTTGATTGGCTTTGCAGCTTAGCAAGGTAACCGGTAAATAACAGTGGCCCGGCCCGACATCGGGCCGGTTGGCCGCTCGGGCCTCATCAAATCGGCCGACTGCCATAACTGCTTTGTGGCTTACGTGGTGGATCGGCCATCACGTTGTTGTCGATCTTTTGAATTTGACCGCCACGCGCCAGAAATGCCTCGACATCACTCTGCACAGCTTTGCGTAACTGCTCGCGGCTGGTGACGCTGTCACCCTTGTTATCGTCGTCTTGGTAGTTCAGTTCTTCGGCCATATGCCCCTCCCAGCAGACGTTGTTGGAAAGTTGCCGTGTGCGGCTTTGTAGTTATAGACCAGCCATCACACTTCGCCAGCGATTTGCCCAAGCTGGCGATCAATTTCCGACCAACGTGCAACCGCAGGCTACTCACCCAAATAGGTGTAGGCCGTCAACGCCTCGCTGAGCTCAGCAAATAACTGCTGATGGTCACCTTCTGGCAGCGCCGATGAGGCAACCTGCTGCTGCAAACGCTCGCGAATATCGTCGGCGGCGTAGTTGACGTAGGCCAGCACCGTTTGCAAATCATCGCCGTGTTGCGCGTGTTGCAGCCGGATCTCACCCTGCTGGCTATCAACCACGACCGAATCTGTGTCGCCAAACAGGTTGTGTAAATCGCCAAGAATTTCTTGATAAGCGCCGACCATAAAGAACCCGAGGCAGTCACCACGTTCGATGCCTGGCAAAGGCAATGAGGCCGCGATGCCGTCGGCGTCGACATACTGATCGATACGGCCGTCCGAGTCACAGGTAATGTCCTGCAGTACGCCGCGCGCTGTGGCAGGCTGATTGAGCCGTGCCAAGGGCACCACAGGGAAGATCTGATCGATGCCCCAGATATCCGGCAGCGACTGGAACAGTGAGAAGTTCACGAAGACTTTATCGGCCAGCTTTTCGTGTAACTCATCGAGCAGTGGTCGATGACTGCGATTACTCGGATTTAAGCGTTGCTTCAGCAACAACCCAACGCTGCGATACAGTGCCTCTGCTTGCGCGCGCTCGTGCAGTCGATACAAACCATGGCTGAATGCCGTTTGAGCATCGCTCATCCAATGCTGCACATCGTGATACAGCTCCACCAACGAGCGTGGACTCAGCTCCTGCTGTAACTGCTGCCAAGCGGTGTATAAGTGCTGCAGCTCCGTCGGGGCCTCTGCGGCGGGTGCTTCTGGCGTCTCGGCTGCTGGGCTTTCATGGTCGATGACTTGAGCCACCAATACAGCGTGATGAGCGGTCATGGCACGGCCGGATTCGGTAATCAGGCCAGGCATGGGCACGTCTAACTCACGGCAAACATCAGCAAAGGCAGACACCACGTTGCGCGCATATTCGGTCACGCTATAGTTCATCGAGCAGTAGCTGCGCGAGCGCGTACCTTCGTAATCCACACCTAAGCCGCCGCCCACATCCAGCCACTGGATTGGCACCTGCAAGCGCACTAACTCCGCAAATAAGCGGCTGCACTCGCGCAACCCAGTGTGAATATCGCGAATATTGGCCAACTGCGAGCCCAAATGAAAATGCAGCAATTGCAAACACGCCAGCTGCCCCTGTTGCTGCAGCTGTTGTACCACCGCCAGCATTTGATCGGCAGCCAGACCAAATTTGGATTTCTCACCGCCGGTATTCTGCCAATTGCCTTTGCCAATGGTTGCCAAGCGGGCACGAATGCCCAAGCGCGGGCTCACCCCCAGCTCTTTTGCCTGGGCTAAAATCAACGGCAGCTCGGACAGTTTCTCGATCACCAAAAACACCTGATGGCCGAGCTTTTCGGCTAGCAAAGCCAAGCGAATAAAATGGCGATCTTTATAGCCGTTACACACAATCAAACCCGGCTGCTCACCCAACTGTGACAACACGGCAATCAACTCAGGTTTACTGCCCGCCTCCAAGCCAACGCGCTCACAACCGGCCAAGCGCTGACCCTGTACTACCTCGGCCACTACCGGTTGTTGCTGATTCACCTTGATCGGATACACAGGCACAAATGGGCCGTCATACCCCAGCTCATTGCGCGCCTCAGCAAAGGCGTCCACCAAGGTTTGCACACGATGATGAATAATACCGGGAAAGCGCACCAGCAACGGCAAGCGTAAACCTTGTTGCTGTGCTTGATGTATGACCTGCTGCAACACCACCGGTGGCTGCTGTGGTTGCGGCCGAACGCAGAGCTGGCCATCGGCATTAACACTGACGTAACCATCGCTCCAGTAAGGTAGGTTGTAATCTTGCACAGCTTCAGACATAGCGAACAACTCAGCAGGGGCCCAGCGACGCTTGGCGTCTTTTGGGGCTTAGGTTATTGTGGCGGCCAATTGTACTCCCCACCGGAGCGGCAGCAATATCTGCCGCTCTGTTTCTGAACTGCTGTGAGATTAGCTGCTATGACACACCCTTTGGCCGCAGGCTGGTTTACCGAAGTATTCGACCAACAAGGCTCGGCCTTTTCGCTCAAGGTAAAACAGCATCTGGAACAGGTCACCAGTGAGTTCCAGACCATTGATATGTACGACACCGAGACCTTCGGCAAGCTGATGGTCATTGATGGCTGTACCATGGTCAGCAGCCGCGAAAACTTTGTTTATCACGAGATGATGGCGCATGTGCCGCTGTTCGCGCACCCTGCGCCGAAGCGCGTGGCCATTATCGGTGGCGGTGACTGCGGCACCTTGCGCGAGGTACTTAAGCATCCGACGGTGGAAGTGGCTTATCAAATCGATATTGATGAGCAAGTCACGCGCATGGCCGAGAAGTACTTTCCGGAGCTGTGTGAGTCCAACCAAGACCCTCGCGCGCAAATTCTGTTTGCTGACGGCATCGACTGGGTCAAACAGCGCGAAGCCGGCTCATTGGACGTCATCATCATCGACAGCACCGACCCCGTCGGCCCTGCAGAAGGCTTGTTTGCGGTCGATTTTTACCGCGATTGCATGCGCGCCTTAGCGGCCAACGGCGTTGTGGTACAGCAAAGTGAATCACCGCTGTACCACAGCGACAGCATCATCAAAAAAATCCACCTCGATATGGGCGAGGCCGGGGCCAGCAGCAGTCATACCTTCCCCTTCCCTCAGGTCATCTACCCATCCGGCTGGTGGAGTTGCACCTTAGCCAGCAAAGGCGGCGATGCCACTGAGTTTCGCATTGAAGACGCCGCCAGCAAGCCGTTTAAGACCCAGTACTACAATGCCGAAATCCACGCCGCCGCCCTGGCTTTACCCGAGTTTATGAAGCGCTCGCTGCAGCTCGATTAGATACAAAAAAGCCGCTCAGTGAGCGGCTTTTTTCATGCGGCGAGGCGCTTATTCACGGCCTGACATATACTTGATGGCTGCTAGGATTTCATCATCAGAACAATCCATGCAGTTGCCTTTAGGCGGCATGGCGTTGATGCCGTTAATGGCATTTTGCCAAGTGGTGTCCATGCCTTTAGCCAAACGCTCATCCCAAGCAGCGGTATCGCCTGTTTTTGGCGCACCCAGAACGCCCATGCCGTGACAAGCGGTACAGGCAGATTGATAAACTTCCTCGCCAGAGCGCGGCTCACCGCCAGCAACCACAGCAGCACCGCCACAATCGGCACCGACACAAACCTCACCTACTGGCTTAATGCGCTCACGGATTTTTTCGGCTTCACTTTCGGTCAATGCAGTCGCCTGAGCAGCGACAACCGTCGCGGCTGCCAGAATCAGTGCTTTCAGTTGTTTCACGTAACTGTCCTCTCTTAAGCTATCTCGGCATGGCGTCTGAACGCCGGAACGGAAACCGCACCGTCAGGACAGACTCCTGATTAATAGTCGGGCAATTATAACGGCATTTGGTGGGGGTTTAAATTGACCCAACTCGTACACAGGGAAATATCACCATGCAGCGACGACAATTCATCACCCGCCTGACCGCCCTGGGACTGTTAGCGGCTTGGGGTACCAAAGCAACAGCACAAAGCTTTGCCGACTACCAGCAAACGCTGCAGCAGCAGTTTCAGCAACGCCACGACGACTGGACGCAATACCGCCAGCGCTACCAGCAAGCCGTTGCTCGCCACCAACAACAGCTGCAGCAGCAGTGGCAACACGTCTGGCTCAGCAGTCGTCGCCAGTGGGTGAGTCACAGCGATGATGGTCAAAGCCGCGTCCGGGTGGATTATCAACAACGTCGAATCGACATGACCCTGCGCCAGCCCGGTATGAACCAGCAGCAGCTGGAACAACAGTGGCGCCAACAGCTGAAAGCATTACAACAACAAAGCTACCGCCAGGCGGTCGCCAGCGATCCAACCTTGCTAACCCCGCCAACACAGGGCCTACCCGAGACCCCAGTATTGGCACTGCCCGACTGGCAGCCTGACTTTAGCCAAGCGCGGCAAAATACAGACAGCGATGGCATTCATATCAGCATTGATTTGCCCGCATCTCAGGGCTTGTTACCTCCCGAGGCGCAAACCTTACTGCCACTGATACGGCGTTCAGCCAACAAATGGCAAATCCCCATTCCTCTGGTGCTGGCCATTATGCAAACGGAATCGTCGTTTAACCCAATGGCACGCAGCCCTGTGCCCGCCTTTGGCCTGATGCAAATCGTGCCAGCAACGGCTGGGCGAGATGCCAGCAAACATGCTCTAGGGCAAGAGCGGTTACTGAGAGCCGGAGAGCTAATGCAGCCAGCGCTGAACATTGAACTTGGATGTGCGTATTTAAACTTGTTAGAGCGCCGCTATTTGGCAGCGGTACAGCATCCACAAAGCCGCCGCTGGTGCGTGATTGCGGCCTACAACACAGGCGCTGGCAATGTCGCTCGCGCCTTTCGCGGCAATCATTCCGTAGCGGCGGCGGCAGCGCGCATCAATGCCCTCACACCGGCACAAGTGTTCCAACATTTGCACCAGCACCTGCCTTATGCCGAGACTCGGCGCTATATCGTTAAGGTAGAGAAAGCATTGTCGGCCTATGCTGGCGTTAACTGATCGCGCTCTAAGTCACAAAGGCGCGGTTAGGCGAGCACCAATGCTTGCATTCATAACCGGCCTCGCTAGAGTGACTTTTTTACTTGGAATCAACGCCATGAAAGCCTTGTTGCTGATCGCGCTACCGCTGCTGACCTGTGCTTGCACGGTGCAGATGGCGGCGCCTGAAAAACCCATTACCATCAATCTCAATGTCAAAATTGAGCACGAGGTCCGAGTCAAAGTAGAAAAACAACTGGACGACCTGTTCCAGCAAGAAGATGAGCTGTTCTGAGGCGGGAGATAGATATGCTACGACCTTTTTTATTGCTACTAAGCCTATGCTTGAGCGTTTCAGCTTTGGCCCTCGACCTTGATCAGGCCAAAGCCGACGGCTTAGTTGGCGAGCAACGTGATGGTTACTTAGGCGTCGTCACCAGCGGCCATAGCGAAGCGGCGCAGCTGGTGCAACGCATCAATCACAAGCGTAAACAAAAATATTTGGAAATCGCCGATCAGCAAAACACGGCGCTAGCCAATATTGAACGCATCGCCGGCGAAAAACTCACCGCCCGTGCAGCACAAGAAAACACCCCTTATCAAACCCCTGATGGCCAGTGGGCCCAATAACGGAGAAACAACACATGGATATTTCCACCATTGTCATTCTGGTCGTCATCGCTTTGCTGGTGGTGTATGTCATCGGCATCTACAACAAGCTGGTGACCTATAAAAACCGCTACGAAAACAGCTTTGCGCAAATTGAGGTGCAACTGAAACGACGCTACGACCTCATCCCCAACCTGGTCGAAACCGCGAAAGCCTATATGCAGCACGAGCGCGAAACGCTGGAGGCCGTGATCAGCGCCCGCAACGAAGCCGCCGCAGGCCTAAAAGCCGCCTCACAGGCACCAGGTGGCAAAGCCGCCATGCAACAGCTAGCCGGCGCAGAAGGCGCACTCAGCGGCGCTTTGGGGCGCTTAAACGTGGTGATGGAAGCCTACCCAGACCTGAAAGCTAATCAGAACATGATGCAAGTCAGCGAGGAGTTAACCACCACCGAGAACAAGGTCTCGTTTGCGCGCCAAGCATTCAATGATGCGGTAACCACTTACAACACCTTTCGCCAGTCGTTCCCGCCGGTTGTGTTCGCCGGTATGTTTGGTCATGGCAGCGATGCAGAGCTGCTGGAGTTCGCCGATTCTGCCGAAATTCAGGCAGCACCCAAGGTATCCTTTTAACGATGGATTTTTTCTCGCAGCAGGACCAGGCCCGCAAGCGCACCAGCCACCTGGTGCTGCTGTTTGTGTTAGCAGTCGCGGTGTTGACCGTACTGGTTAACCTAGTGGTGGCCGCGGCACTGTGGGGTTTTGATGAACATTTAGTCGGTCAGTATCAGGACGTCACAGCCGCCGCGGGGCGCGGCTATATGCCCGGCCGTCTGGGCTTGTTCGCCTATGTTACCTGGCAGCAATGGTTGGCGATCAGTGCGGGCGTATTGGCCGTGGTAGGCGGCGCCAGCCTGTTCAAATGGTTATCGCTTAAAGGCGGTGGTCAGCGTGTGGCTGAAATGCTCGGTGGACGTTTGGCGGCCACCAATACCGACAATTTCTATCAGCGCCGTTTGCTTAATGTGGTGGAAGAAATGGCCATTGCCGCAGGCATGCCGGTGCCGCCGGTATACATTCTGCCCGACGACAGTATCAATGCCTTTGCCGCTGGCTACCAGCCGTCCGATGCGGTGATTGGCGTTACCCGTGGAGCCATTGAAAAACTATCGCGCGAGCAGCTGCAAGGTGTGATCGCCCATGAATTCAGCCATATCCTAAATGGCGATATGCGCCTTAACATTCGCTTGATGGCGATGCTGTTCGGCATTTTATTTATCGGCCTGATCGGCCGAATGATATTGGATGCCGCGCTACATAGCCGCAGTCGCTCCAGCAAAGAAAACAATACTTTGCCGCTGTGGGCCATCGGCATTGCACTGATCGCCATCGGCTACAGTGGCGTGTTTTTTGGCAATCTCATCAAGGCCGCCGTCTCGCGCCAACGAGAGTTCTTAGCCGATGCCTCAGCGGTGCAGTTTACTCGCAACCCAGAAGGCATTGCCGAAGCACTCAAAGTCATAGGCCATGGCTCCGGCAGCGAAATCAGTAGCACCGAGCGCGAAGAAACCGCCCATTTGTTTTTTGGCCAAGCCGTGCCCTGGCGCTTTGGCTGGTTTCATACCCACCCGCCTTTAGAAGAGCGAATTCGGCGCTTAGATAAGCAATGGGATGGTCGCTTCTTGCCACCGCAATCTCCCGAAGCCGCCACCGCTGCCGACCCAGAGCTAGCAAAGTCTTCAAACCTGGCCGAGACCGTTGGCATGGTGGCGGCGGCCGCGGTTGCAGCCAATAGCAGTGCAGGTAGCCAAGACACCAGCACTGACGTGACTGAGCCAGAGTCACCAACAAACGCCCAAGCTCAGCCGCCATCCACGGCCCTGCAAGATGCTGCGCGCGACCCCTATACCGCCCGAGCGCTAATTTATAGCTTGTTGCTGGCCGCCCCTACCGCCAATGAACACGAGCAACAGTTAGACATAGTGCGTCAGCATCAAGGCCAAGATGTGTACCGCTGGTTGCTGCGCCTGCATCAAGCGGTACAAGCACTGCCACGGCAACATCATTTGCCGTTAGTTGAAACGGCCATTCCAGCACTGAAGCAGCTCTCCGCCAGTCAGTACCAAGCCTTTCGTACCACCTTGGTCAAGTTGGCCAAAGCCGATGGCAGCATCGATATTTTTGAGTGGTGCCTGTATCGCTTAATCCTGCAATACCTTGAACCCGTGCACGGCGATGTGCGCCCAGCCAAAGCACGCTATGGCCGCATCGATACCGTTATGGAACCAGCCGCGATCGTACTCAGCTATTTGGCTTACTATGGTCATAGTAACGAGCCAGCAGCTCAAAATGCCTTCAAGCAAGGCTGCCAAGCTGCAGGAGTGGAGCTCAGTCTGCTGCCGAGGCCAACCCAGTTAAAGCCGCTAAACCAAGCCTTAGTGCAACTGCAGCAGGCCTACCCGCACGTCAAAGCGCGCATCATCAAAGCCTTGGTGGCTTGTGCCCAAGCCGACCAGCAACTACTCGATGTCGAGCTCGACATGGTGCGTACGTTCGCAGCCCTGCTAGAAACACCCGCCCCAGAGCTTATTCATACCCACACTTCATAGTTCCGCACCTGATTAACCGCCTCAAAGCTCTGGGGCGGTGCTGTGGTGAACCATCGGAATCATTGTCTGGACACGACACAGATCAGTATTCAATACCCACCAATATCGATAATATAAACTGTTAATAAAAATATTTTTAAATAGCAAGATCAATGGCCATCACAGCACCTACTGCATGAGGACAATGCTATGAATCTAAACTCCTTATCCGGGCGCTTGCTGATAGCAGTAATTCTGCCCGTCACGCTGGTGTTTGCATTACTGCTGTTGCTAGTACGCCAACAGTTAAATACATCATTGCCTATCATGCATGAACAAGCTGCCACGGCGGAAACCCAGGCCCGAGGTGCCGAGGTCAGCCGTTGGCTGAGCGGTTACCACCTCTGGTTAGAAAGCCTATCCGCCGCACCGCAGTTACGCCAAGATGATGCCAGCGTGGTGCAGTTCCTGCGTCGCCACTTACCTGCCGACCCAGCCATCAACCGCTTGTTTCTGATTCGTCCCAACGGTATGACGGTGACTCACAGCGGCCAGACCGGCCTTGACCTTAGCCAGCGTGACTATGTCCGACAGCTACGCAACGGCGAGCAACGTCTTATCGCAGACCCTGTGCGCTCCTCAGTTGATCAGCGACCAGTTTCCGTATTAGCCGTACCCGTGCGCCAAGAGGGCCAACTATATGGCTATCTGGCCATCGCTTTAGGCATGGAAAAACTCACTGAGGTCGTGCAGCAACTGGCCGAAAGTGAAGGCAGCATCGCTTGGGTAGTAACGGCAGATTCCACCGTGATTGCGCATCCAGATAGTCGCCGTATTTTAGCTACCAAGCTCAGCAACGCCGACCAGCAACTGGGCTATCGAGGCATGAACGATATCGCTCGGCAAATGCTTAACCAGGACTCAGGCGTGGCAACCTTCGAGCTCGCCGACGGCACCAACATGACCACCGTCTATGCCACCATTGCAGGCACACCCGGCTGGCGCATTGGAGCTTCCCTACCAACTGATAGCTTTACTGCTTCAGCGCGCAGCCTGTTAAGCAATATTGTGTTGCTGATGCTACTGGGCCTGGCGCTACTGGTGGCGGTCTTGGTGGTGATTGCCCATAAAATCACCCACCCTATCCGACAAATGGTGGCCCTGTTGCACGAAATTGCCGATGGTGATGGCGACCTGACGCAGCGTCTACCCTCTGAGCGTAAAGATGAAATAGGTGAACTGGCTAATGGTTTCAACCGCTTTACTGACCAGATCCACAGCCTAATGCAAGGCATTGCCAGTATCGTCAGTGACTTGGCACACCAAGCGCGTCAGCTAGAGAGTGGCTCGGTGGATATGAACAACACCGCGGCCGAGCAACAAGACGAAGTCGATCAAATTGCTACCGCGATGAATGAAATGGAGAGCACGGTTAGAGACGTCGCCAGTCATGCACAAACAGCCTCAGGGGCCGCCCAAGACGGCAGCCAGCAAGCCACCTTGGGCCAGCAACGAGTGGCCGCCGTATTGCAGACCATCTCTGATCAGGCACAAATGATCGAAGCCAGCGCTAATGAAGTCGAAGCTTTACGTCAGTCCGGCGAGCAAATTGGTCAGGTCATGGATGTGATTCGCGGCATCGCCGAGCAAACCAACTTGCTCGCTCTCAATGCCGCCATTGAGGCTGCACGCGCAGGCGAAGCCGGTCGCGGTTTTGCCGTGGTTTCCGATGAGGTGCGGCAGCTGGCCGGCCGCACCCACGAATCCACCGAGCAAATTCAGCGCACCGTCGATGAACTGCAAGAGCGTATTCAGCATGCGGTGCAATCCATGCACAAAAGCAACGAGCACTCAGCCTCGACCGTGGCAGAAGCCGAGCGAGCTGAACAGGCGTTACATGCTATTAGCCAAGCCATTGCCGATATAGAAGGCATGAACATCCAGATTGCTGCTGCCACAGAAGAGCAAAGCGCCACCGCTGCCGAGCTTAATCGTAACCTCGGCCGCATTGTCGACTTCAGTACCCGCACGCGCCAGCACACGGATTCCACCAGTCAGTCGGTCTCTGAGCTATTCAACCTTGCCGATCAGCTACAACAGAACGTTAATCGCTTCCGTCTCTGATCCAAGCAGCGCAGGCCTAATAGCCAGCGGTTGCACACCGCCCCCAGCGCTGCCCCTGCGGTGGCGCTAACAATAACAACCGATGAAGCCTAAACCCTTTGACTGTGCTAATAAGTGGCCGAGCCTAGGCTGGCGGCAACGCCAACTAGAACAGATCGGTCAAAACGCCTTTCACCCAAGCGCTGGGCTTTCTACAATGGCTCGGTAGCCAAACTCTGAGAACGGCATGACCAGCTACCAGCCCATTCCACTACAAACCTTGCACGACAATCACGGGCGCCGTTTTACTTACCTGCGCCTGTCGATTACGGATGTCTGCAACTTTCGCTGCCACTACTGCCTGCCGAACGGCTACCAAGGTGATGGTGAACCAGAGCCTTTGAGCCTGGAGGAAATCCAGCAAACAGTCACGGCCTTTGCCGCCTTAGGAACGCGCAAGGTGCGCATTACTGGAGGCGAGCCGTCGCTGCGTCGTGACCTGATCGAGATACTGCAAGTAGTAACCGCCACAGCAGGTATCGAGCAGCTGGCCATCACCACCAACGGCTACAAGCTGCCACAGCATATTGATAGCTGGGCAGCCGCCGGCCTAAGCCAGCTCAATGTCAGCATTGATAGCTTGGATGCACGGGTGTTCAAAGCCATTACCGGCCACGATCGCTTGCGCGAAATCCTCAGCGGCATTGAACGAGCGTTAGAGCTGGAACTGCCGGTCAAGGTCAACGCCGTATTACTGCGCGACCAGCTGGATCAACTGCCGCAGTTTCTCGCTTGGCTGCGTCACACTCCCGTGACCCTGCGCTTTATCGAACTGATGCAAACCGGCAGTCAGCCGGACTACTTTAAACGTCACCACATCAGTGGTGACGTCATTCGCCAACAGTTACTACAGCAAGGCTGGCAAGCACTGCCACGAGGCCCCCACGCCGGCCCTGCGCAAGAATATCAACACCAAGAGTATGCCGGCCGCATTGGCTTAATCATGCCCTATAGCCCCAACTTCTGCAGTTCCTGCAACCGTCTGCGCATCTCTGCTGCCGGCAAACTGCATTTGTGCTTGTTTGGCGAGCAGGGCTATGATTTGCGCCACTTGCTACACCCGCAGCATCAAGCTGAACTGCAACAGCGGCTACAACAACTGCTGCAACTCAAAGCGTCCGGCCATGACTTACACCAGGGAAACAGCGGCGCTATTCGACACTTTGCCATGATTGGAGGCTAATCAATGGCACACACCTACACAGACCAGGCTATTGCTCTGAATATTGCCGTGCTGACGGTTTCTGACAGCCGTACCGAAGCCACGGATACCAGTGGACAACTGTTAGTTGAGCGCCTAACGGGAGCTGGTCATAACCTTAGTGATAAGCGCATTCTGGCAGATGATAAATACCGCATTCGTGCCCAGGTCGCCCAATGGGCTGCTGATGATCGCACCCAAGTGGTGCTGATCACGGGTGGCACCGGCTTTACTGAGCGCGACGCCACCCCTGAAGCTGTGCAGCCACTGTTCGACAAAGAAGTACAAGGCTTTGGCGAGCTGTTTCGACAGCTCTCTTATGAAGAAATTGGCAGCTCTACGGTGCAAAGCCGCGCTGTGGCAGGCTTTTCCAACGACATGCTTATTTTTTGCCTGCCAGGCTCCAGCAATGCCTGCCGCACCGCTTGGGATCGAATCATTCGCGAGCAACTCGATAGCCAGCACCGCCCCTGCAATTTTGTGCTGCGGTTGAAACCTGTGACGGAGAACTAACATGGGCGAACTGTCCCACATCAATACCGATGGCGAAGCCAATATGGTTGACGTCAGTGACAAAGATCACAGCCAGCGCGAAGCCATCGCCGAAGGCTTCGTATGCATGCAGGCCGACACCCTCCAGCGCATTGTCGATGGCGGCCACGATAAAGGCGATGTCTTCGCTGTCGCTCGGGTTGCTGGCATCCAGGCCGCTAAGCAAACCGCACAGCTGATCCCATTGTGCCACCCTCTCATGCTAAGCAAGGTCGCGGTTGAGTTTGAATGCCAGCCCCAGCATCACCGCGTGCACATCATCGGTCGTTGCAAGTTAACAGGGCAAACCGGTGTTGAAATGGAGGCCTTAACGGCGGTTTCTGTCGCCGCCTTAACGCTGTTCGATATGTGCAAAGCCCTCGACCCAAGCATGCGCATCGAAGGCATCCGTGTTTTATCAAAACGCGGTGGCAAAAGTGGCGACTGGAGTGCCGAATGAAAGTGCTGTTTTTTGCCGCCTTACGCGAGCAGCTGCAGTGTGATGCACTGGAGCTGCAAGCCACCACGGTCGCGGCACTGCGCCAACAACTGCGGCAGCGCTGGCCCCAGCATGCCGACTTGCTGTCAGCCGAACAGGCGTTAGTGGCTATTAATCAAGTACTGAATCACGACGAACAGCAATCTCTGAATGATGCCGACGAAGTCGCTTTTTTCCCACCCATGACCGGAGGCTAAGCGTGGATAGCATCCAGGTGCAACGGCAGGACTTTAACCTGGCGGAAGAATATCACGCCTTAAGCCGCGACCCGCAAGCCGGCGCCATCGCATTATTTGTTGGCCAGGTACGCGACATGAACCTAGGCTCGGATGTGCAAGCACTGGAGCTGGAGCACTACCCAGGGATGACCGAGCGCAGCTTGCAGCACATCGTCAACACAGCACATCAGCGCTGGCAGCTAACGAGCGTTAGAGTTATTCATCGCTATGGCTATTTAAACTTGGGCGAGCAAATCGTGCTGGTCGGCGTCAGCAGCGTCCATCGGCAAAGCGCTTTTGACGCTTGCCAGTTCATTATGGATTGGCTGAAAACCGACGCACCCTTTTGGAAAAAAGAGCACACACGCGACGGTCAACGCTGGCTGGAAGCCAAAGCCTGCGACCAGCAAGCTAGAGATAAATGGCTGGACTCTCACGAATAAACACCGCCAGCTCCGCAGCCGGCATGGGCCTGGCAAAGTGGTAGCCCTGATAACGGTCGCAACCATCTGCCATCAACAGCTCTTTTTGATCGGCGGTTTCAACACCTTCCGCCAACACTGACATGCCATAGTTTTTACCGATGGCAATCACGCTTTGCGCCATTTTGTGCGCGGTTTGATCAGTGCGAATATCGTCGATAAAGCTTTTATCAATTTTCAACTCATCAATCGGTAACAAACGCAACACACTGAGCGATGAAAAGCCGGTACCAAAGTCATCGAGAGAGATGCGCACGCCCATATCGTGCAGTTCATTGAGAATCGGCAGCACCATTTGCAGGTCCTCAATAAAGACGCTTTCAGTGATCTCCAATGTCACTAGCTCCGGCCGCAAGCGGTAATGGCTGATTTGCTCACGCACGCCCTCGGCAAAACCCGCCTGGAGAAACTGTTTCACTGAGATATTGATGGCGATATCGAAGCGCTCACCCAGATGCTGTTGTAACAGTGTCATCTCCCGCATTGCCGTGCTGACAACAAACTCACCAATAGCAGGCATTAGGCCGGTGGATTCAGCCACACCAATAAACTCATCTGGCGGCACAAAGCCCAGCTCGTCGTCTTTCCAGCGGATTAAGGCCTCAACGCCCAACATGCGACCATCGTGGCTGACCTGGGGCTGATACACCATAAACAAATGCCCACCGCTCAGCGCCGAGCGCAACCGCTGCTCAATACGGATCTTGCGCAAATACCCGCTTTCCATTTCATCGTGATAAAAGTGCACTGAGTTACGAGCTTTTTTAGCCTCATGCATGGCGATGTCGGCGGCACGTAACAGATCATTCATGCTACGACCATGCAGTGGATAGCGCGCCACACCAATGCTGGCACCGAGCTGAAAGTTGAAGCCATAGACGGTGTAATCACGCGAGACCGAATCAATAATGGCGTTGGCACGCTGACGCACGCGATCTTGGTCTGTGGTTGTTAACAGTAGAATGAACTCATCACCGCCCAGACGGGCCAGCACCTCCCCATCCTCGACATGGCGCTGCAGACGATGACTGAGTTCGATCAGCACCTGATCGCCGCAATCATGACCAAAACTGTCATTAACGCCTTTAAAGTTGTCCATGTCGATAAACATGACAAAAAAACCACGATCTTCGTCCATCCAACCGTGTACGTGCTCCAACAAGTAATTGCGGTTTGGCAGGTTGGTAAGGCCGTCGTGATTGGCGGTAAAAAACAACTGCTGACGCTGCAGGTCTTCGGCACGAGCGATGGCGCGAAAGAGCGCAAACAATACCAACACTACAACACCGTAAAGAGCAGCATAAATCGCGACACGCCCCAAAAAGACAGTGCGCAGCGGCTGCTCAGGCGTTTCAGTAAATACCCATAAGTCATAAATAGGCAAAAACATGGCGGCACCCAGCACGGGCTCACCATCGCGATGCAATCGATATCCCCAAGCACCTTTACCCATGCGAACCGTCGCTAGGTCAACGCCATTATCTTGCTGCAATGCTCGCTCAATGGCGCGTACGACAGCTGTTTCCAGCGGCTGAGCATAGTTGTTGCTGCCTCCCGCGCTGGTCGTAAACTGCAGATAATTATCGTGTGTACGCAAAATCCAGGTGCGGTCTTGATCGCTCAAGCGCTGCTGAAACAAATCAGAAGCAGTGCTCAGATCGATACCAGAGGTCATCACCGCCACCACGTTTCCGCGGTCATCGCGCAAGGCTTTGCGTAGCGGAATAATCCAGCGTTGCAGGGACGGCATCAAATAGGTTCGACCCAGTACCATGTGACGACTGTGCAAAGCGCGTAAAAAGGAATCGCGGGTATCTGGATGCTGCAATAAGTTGGGCTGGTTACTCCCTAAAGCATTGCTGCTAGCTTGCAGAAACTCACCATCCGGGCTGGCCAAGCCGAAACCAACTAATACCGGATTCACTTCTAACAACCGATCGAGTAGTGGGACTGGGCGACTGCCTTGCAAAGCATCAGGCGCATCCAGCAACTCATCACCCAGTATATCCAATAGCATTTCTTCGGCGGCCAATACACTGCGTACCGTTTCGCCCATCAGCTCGGCCCGATTGCTGTAGGTGCGCAGGTTTTCATCCAGCTGCGCATGCCAGCCATAGCCGACAATCGCAGCCAGCAAGACCAACCCGCCAAGCACGATAAAAACAAACAGGCTCCAGATATTGCGTCGCATCAGCGCCAAACAAAACCACCTTTTATGAGGACAACTAGCCGTGAGGGTAGCTCGCGGATTGTCGCATAAGGATAGTCAAATGACAGAGCCGCGCCGATTTCCGATGACTGCGCCTGACACATATCAAGCGCAGTCAAGAGATCAGTCCTGAAGACGCAGATTGCGGGTGGCGCCATCCAGCTGATCAAGGTCGGTTTCTGAACCCAGTTTGATCATCAAGCGCAAGTCGTTAGGCGAGTCCGCATGAGCAATGGCGTCCTCATAGGTGATTTCACCTTGCTCATACAGGTAATAAAGTGCCTGGTCGAAGGTCTGCATACCCAACTCGGTGGATTTGCGCATTAATGGCTTGAGCTCATGCACCTCCCCCTTGCGAATCAAGTCAGCGGCCAGTGGCGAGTTGATTAATACTTCCACCACAGCTCGGCGCCCCCGACCATCGGGCGTCGGAATCAATTGCTGCGCCACAATGGCTTTCAAGTTAAGGGATAAATCCATCCAAATCTGGTTATGTCGTGCCGGCGGAAAGAAGTGAATAATCCGCTCCAACGCCTGGTTGGCATTGTTGGCGTGCAAGGTGGCCAAACACAAGTGGCCGGTTTCGGCGAAGGTCACCGCGTGTTCCATGGTCTCAGGTGAACGTACCTCACCAATCATGATGACATCCGGCGCCTGACGCAGACAGTTGCGCAGACCGATCTCAAACGATTCGGTATCTAAGCCCACTTCGCGCTGAGTAATGATGCAGTTATCGTGGCGATGCACGTACTCAATCGGGTCCTCAATGCTGAGAATATGGCCCTTACTGTTGTGATTGCGATGACCAATCATGGACGCCAGCGAGGTTGATTTACCGGTACCCGTAGCACCGACAAAAATAATCAAACCACGCTTTTCCATCGCCAAGTCTTTAATAACATCAGGAAGGCCTAAGTCGTCGACCTTGGGAATGTCAGTTTCAATGCGCCGCAATACCATGCCAGCAACATTGCGTTGATAAAACGCACTGGCACGAAAACGGCCAATACCACTGGCGTTGATGGCAAAGTTCAGTTCTTTCTTTTCTTCGAACTCAGCTTGCTGCTTGTCATTCATTAAGCCGAGCACAATATCACGGGCTTGCTCGGCCCCAAGTGGGTTGCGACTGAGCGGCATAATGGTGCCGTGCACCTTCATGGAGGGGGCAACGCCCGCGGTGATAAACAGGTCGGAGGCCTTCTTCTCCACCATTAGGCGCAAAAATTTGTCCATAGACATAGTGGCTTACCTCAGAAGTTATCCGGCACTTTGGCTTTTTCTCGCGCTGCTTCACGCGAGATCAGGCCTTTCGCCATCAGGTTCTGCAGGCATTGATCCATGGTCTGCATGCCGTAGGCGCCACCGGTCTGAATCGCCGAATACATTTGCGCAATTTTGTCCTCACGAATGAGGTTACGAATCGCCGGGGTACCCACCATAATTTCATGGGCCGCGACTCGACCGCCACCGTTTTTCTTCAACAGGGTCTGGGCAATCACGCCCTGCAGCGATTCTGACAGCATTGACCGCACCATGGATTTCTCTTCCGCTGGGAATACGTCCACGATACGGTCAATGGTTTTGGCCGCCGAGCTGGTGTGCAAGGTGCCAAAGACCACGTGACCGGTTTCCGCCGCGGTCAGCGCTAGGCGAATGGTTTCTAGGTCCCGCAGCTCGCCCACCAGAATCACGTCCGGGTCTTCCCGCAGTGCGCTGCGCAAGGCTTCGTTGAAACCCAAGGTGTCGCGGTGCACTTCCCGTTGGTTGATCAAGGCCTTTTTGGATTCATGCACAAATTCGATCGGATCTTCAATGGTGAGGATGTGGTCGTATTTATTCTCATTAATATGGTCAATCATGGCCGCCAGCGTGGTCGACTTACCCGAGCCTGTCGGCCCAGTGACCAGCACAATGCCGCGTGGAATGTTGGATAAATCTTTAAACACCTGCCCCATGCCCAACTGATCCATGGTCAGTACTTTGGACGGAATGGTCCGGAACACAGCACCGGCACCACGGTTGTGGTTAAAGGCGTTAACCCGGAAGCGCGCCACACCGGGCACTTCAAAAGAGAAGTCGGTCTCCAAAAACTCTTCGAAATCCTTACGCTGCTTATCGTTCATGATTTCATACACCAGCGCGTGCACCTCTTTGTGTCCCAGCGCCGGCAGGTTGATACGGCGAACGTCGCCGTCAACCCGGATCATGGGAGGCAAATCCGCCGACAGGTGTAAGTCGGAAGCCCCCTGTTTGGCACTAAAGGCCAACAGTTCGGTAATATCCATAGTTTCTCCTTCACGCCGTGCGCGAACGGCGCCTTGGCTTTATCATTGGTTGCTGACAATCCTAAACCAAGCCTAAGCAATGTCCACACTCGAACAACGCTACCATGCGGTGCAACAACGTATAGACAAAGCCTGCGAACAAGCCGGTCGCAGCCGCCAGCAAGTGGCACTGTTGGCGGTCAGTAAAACCAAACCCGCCAGCATGGTGCGCCAGTGTTATCAGCTCGGGCAACGCGCCTTCGGTGAAAACTATTTGCAGGACGCATTGGACAAAATAGACGCCTTGGCGGATCTCGACGACATTGAGTGGCATTTTATTGGCCATTTGCAGAGCAATAAGAGCCGGACCGTCGCCGAGCGCTTCCAGTGGCTGGAAACGCTTGACCGTCTCAAGCTGGCACGGCGGTTAAGCGATCAGCGTCCTGAGGGCATGGCACCTTTGCAGGTGCTGTTGCAGGTCAACATCAGTGAAGAAGCGCAAAAGTCTGGGGTGTTGCCGTCGCAGGTGCCCGAACTAGCCGCCCAAGTCGCTGAGTTGCCGCGCCTGACCGTGCGCGGGTTGATGTGCATCCCCGAAGCCACGGACGATGAGCAGCTACTCAGCCAACAATTCGATCGCATGCAGCAACTGCTGGAGAGCCTGAGGGTGGATCACCCGCAGGCCGATACACTGTCAATGGGCATGTCCGGAGACCTAGAGCTCGCCATTGCCCATGGCAGTCATCAGGTGCGGGTGGGCACGGATATTTTTGGTGCTCGTGATCAGCCAGCAAGTGTGTCTGTTGTTGCCGACGCTGGCCCAGATACCTAAACTCGCAGCAAATTCAATGAAGGAAGCAACATGACGCAATTGGCTTTTATCGGCGGTGGCAACATGGCCGCCAGCATCGTCGGCGGCTTGATTCAAACGGGCGAATTGCCCGCCAACCAGATTCATATCAGTGATCCCAATGCCGACCAACGCGAGCGCTTGGCGGCAGACTATGGCGTGCAAGTGTATGCCGACAACGCTGCTGCCATTGCGCAAGCAGACGTCGTGATGATGGCAGTGAAGCCACAGGTCATGAGCCAAGTGCTAGAGCCACTGCGAGAGCAATTAACAGAGCGTCAGCCGCTATTGATCTCCATTGCCGCCGGCATCGATCTGGCCTCGTTGGCGCTGTGGAGCGGCTGCCAAGCCATTGTGCGCTGCATGCCTAACACACCTTCTTTGGTTGGTGTTGGCGCCAGTGGCTTGTTTGCCAGCGATGCAGTCAGCATGGAGCAACGCAACTTGGCCGATGCTTTAATGCGCGCCGTTGGCATTACCGTTTGGGTTCAAACCGAAGCCGAGATTGACACCGTGATTGCCGTTTCAGGCAGTGGTCCGGCCTATTACTTCCTGATGATGGAAGCCATGATTGAAGCTGCCGAAAAGATGGGTATGAGTCGTGAAACCGCGACGAAGCTAACGCTGCAAACCGCTGCTGGAGCCGCTGAAATGGCGCGTCAATCCGATGTCGACCCAGCTGAGCTGCGTCGCCGTGTCACCTCGCCAGGCGGCACCACCCAACAAGCCATTGCCACCTTCGAAGCCGCTCACCTGCGCGATGTTGTCGATGCCGCCATGCAGGCCGCCTGCCAGCGGGCAGCAGAATTAAGCCAAGAGCTGGGTGCCAACCCTAAAACCTAAGGAGCCCTTATGTCAGCGTTTACTCAGGTGGGTCTGCTACTGATCAATACCATCGGTAGCTTGTTTGCATTGGTGGTACTGATGCGTTTTTTGCTGCAGTTAGTGCGTGCCGATTTTTACAACCCCATCTCGCAATTTATTGTGAAGGTGACGAATCCGCTGCTGATTCCCTTGCGGCGCGTGATTCCCGGCTTTGGCGGGCTTGATCTGGCCTCGCTATTGCTCGCTTGGTTAGCACAGTGCGTTTATATCGCTGCCATCGCTATGATGTTGGGCTTAGGGCTGCCATGGGCCAACATTTTGGTGTGGGGCACCATCGGCTTGGTTAGCCTGCTATTCAATATTTACTTTTGGGGCTTGTTAATTGTGGTGATCGCCTCCTGGATCGCCCCCAACTCCTACAACCCGGCGTTGATTCTGATCAATCAATTACTAGAGCCAGTTATGGGGCCTATTCGGGCCAAAATGCCGGATATGGGCGGCTTGGATTTATCCCCCCTGATCTTTATCTTGGCCTTAAAAGTGGCTGAAATTCTCTTGCTCACCCCGCTGTATCAGCTCGGCCAGGTGCCGGTCGCACTCGCCAATGTCGTCATTGGTTTGTAACACCCTGTTGCGGCGGCCATCGCCTGCCGCCGCTTTCCCCGTTATGATCATCTGCTGAGTTGTTAGCAAACAAGGAAAGACGGGATGGCATCACACTCAATAGAGATTCAACGCACAGACCTTCAAAACCTGATTGAAGGGGCTTGTTTTTTGGCCTCCGGCGGCGGTGGCCCTAAAGACATGGCCAATGTGTTTTTGGAAGAGTTTCGCGGTCCGGTGACCATGGTCGCCACCGCAAGTATGCAGGCAGGCGACTCCAGCTTAATGGTGGTGGACCTCGGCTCACCGGCCAAAGCCAAGCAAGGCTTCGGCCTTACCGCCCCCGTCAATGCCTTTGACTGCCTCAGTGCATATTTAAAAACCGAATGTGGGCAAACCCCAAGCTACTTGCTACCGGGCGAAATCGGTGCGGTCAATACCCTGCTGCCGTTTTATATTGCCGATCATATTGCCCGCCACAGTACACAAAAATTGCTGGTTTTAGATGCCGATCCCTGCGGCCGCGCCGATCCAAGGTTGAATGAAACATTGCTGGACGTGGCAAACGGTATTAGCTGCTGTCCGGCGGTCATCGCCTCCGATACCTTAGCAGGCGCTACTAAGACAGATGCTGCCTTGCAAGACAAAGACTACCACTATACCGAGTTTACCGATCCCCAGCTAAGCCCCACCGAGCTGGAAGATAAAGCCCGCGAGGTCGTATCACAGCCAGGTTATAACCAAGTGGGTGGCATGGCCTTATACCCGTTAGAGGGCAAGTTCGTGCATCGCTATGGTCGGCAATATTTGGTTCAAGAATCCGTCAGTCTGGCCATGTCTGTGGGCAAACAGTTGCGCCAAAATCCGAGTGATGCTCAGTTGAGCCATGCTCTCGATAACTTGGCCATTACTAATTATTGCTTTGTGACTGGCACCATCAGTGAAGACAGCGTGCGCAACACCGACGATGGCTTCGATAACGGCATTACCATCATCAACGGCGATGACGGTGATACGTATTGGGTGGTGATGCGCAACGAAAGCTTGCTTGCTTGGAATGATACCCAAGGGCGTTTTTTAGCCATCGCACCGGATTGCATCAATATGCTGCTGCACACAGATGCTGGTCGAGAGTCTATTTCTAACGCATCGATTGCTGCAGGCCAGAGAATCACCCTTTGGGGCACTGCAGGACCGGCACAAGTTATCCAGCAGGCAACACTGGTCAGCCGTTTTACGGATGATATCAAGCACGTGTTGGACATCCCGGAGTTCAAGGCATACAAGGAGCGCATGAACTTTAAAGAATATATTCCCATCGAGACTCTCAATAACCATGACTGATGAGCGCAGTAAGAGCCTAGAGCAGCATTTATTTTCTGAAATCTGGGCCAATTCACCCGATAACATGTTCATTCTTGAAGTGGGTGAAGATGATTTTTATTTGGTGAACACCAATACCGCGCAAAAGGCCACCATGGAGCTCACGGGCGGTTTACCTAGAGGACAAGCACTGCGCTCAATTTTCCCACCTGAGCTGTACCAGAATTTGGTGCAGCGCTATCAGCAATGTGTGGATCAGCGCCGGCCACTGCAGTACGAAGAAAGCGAATCCTTCAGCAGCCATGATGGTCGTGAGCAGCATTGGAGTACGATTTTATCGCCGCTGTTTGATGAACAAGGCAGGGTGGCGCATATTTTTGGCGTCTCGCGCAATATTACTCGATTGAAGCTAGCGCAAACCCAAGCGGAAGCCGCCAACGCCGCAAAAATGGCTTTCTTAGCCAATATGAGTCATGAAATGCGAACGCCACTGAATGGCATCAGCGGCGCTGTCGAGTTGCTGCAACATACCGATGATGCCGCAGAAAGAGCGCAGTTATGCGCCATCATTCAGTCATCCGTAGAAGCAATGACGCAGCAAACCAACGATATTCTCGACTTTGCGCGGCTAGAAGGTGGTCATGTCAACTTACATGACCAGCCGTTTAACTTGGCTGAAGTCGCTCAGCAGGCGTGCTCTCTACTGGAGCCGATGCGCCGCAAAAACCAAGTCACACTGAGCTGCGAGGTTGACCCGCAACTACCCCAGCACCTAATCGGTGATGGCGGTAAACTGCAGCAAATTTTGCTCAACTTGCTCAGCAATGGCATTAAGTTTGCCCCAAATGGCCATGTACAGCTGCAGCTAGACTTATTCAAGCGGCAGCCACGGCAAGTGCAGGTGCGTATTAGGGTAAGCGACGATGGTATTGGCATTGCGCCAGAGCATCAGCAGCGTCTGTTCCAACCTTTTTATCAAGTTGATAGCAGCACCACCCGTGAATATTCCGGTAATGGCCTAGGGCTGGCGATCTGCAAGGGTCTGGTTGAAGCCAAAGGCGGGCATATCAGTATGCGTAGCACACCTGGAGAGGGCTCAGTGTTTGAAGTGATCATTGGCTATCGCTCAGACCAAAGTGAAGAAAAATTCTCAGGGGGGCACCACCAGCAGTCACAATCACATCGTCTTTCTGGCCATGTGCTCTTAGTCGAAGACAACGATACCAATCAACTGGTGACGCGCAAGATTCTGGAGCGCGCCGGCATGCAAGTAACACCCGCCTACGATGGCCAACAAGCCGTGAACTGCTGCGCCCAGCAGCGCTACGATTTGATATTGATGGACTGGCACATGCCGGTGATGGATGGCTTGCGCGCTACCCAGGTTATTCGCCGACTGGATGACTATTATGCCCAGGTACCTATTTTAGGGCTGACGGCCCGAGGAATGAGCGAAGATCGCAGTGCTTGCCTGGCAGCCGGCATGGACGACGTGGTGGTTAAGCCGTTGAACCCGACCAAGCTGATCAATCAAATTCAGCGCACGCTGAACAGCACTGAGGCATCCTAACTCATTGATGTTTATGCATAAAATCTTTGACCTCTGGTGCAATGTGCTGACGAAAGCGACGGCCATTAAAAATGCCGTAATGCCCCACGCCTTCGACCTCAAAATGCCGCTTCTGCGCATTATCGACATTGCGACATAAAACCAACGCCGCCGCGGTTTGGCCGCGGCCAGTAATGTCATCCAGCTCGCCCTCCACCGTCATCAGCGCCATGTTCTCGATGGCCGCTAGGGTGACAGGATGGCCGCGATGCTGCATACAATCACGCGGTAGCTGATGCTCCAAAAAGACGCGCCGAATGGTCTCCAAATAATAATGAGCGGGCATGTCCATTACAGCTAAATACTCGTTATAAAAGCTGCGGTGGGCTTCCGCACTGTCGCCGTCGCCGCGAATCAAGTCATTAAAAAACTTAAAGTGCTTGCTGATGTGATTATCGAGATTCATCGACATAAACCCCGTGAGCTGAATAAACCCGGGATACACCAGCTGCCCTTGGCCGGCAAAGCCAGCAGGGACCTGACAAATAACATTGCGCTGAAACCAAGCTAGATCTTTGCCTGAGGCATAGTCATTGACGTCCGTTGGGCTGATACGCGTGTCCACTGGCCCGCCCATCAAGGTCATTGAGCGCGGCAAGGGTACTCCACGCTCCGCCATCACGGCGGCGGCAACCAAAGCGGGCACACATGGCTGACACACCGCCATCACGTGCGTTTCAGGGCCGAGGAAGCGCAAAAATTCGATCAAATAGTCGACATAATCATCGAAATGGAACCCCCCGTCTTCGACCGGTACCTCACGCGCATTGCGCCAATCGGTGATGTAGACCTCATGGTCTGGCAGGAACTCGCGCACTGTGCCGCGCAATAAGGTCGCGTAATGGCCCGATAGCGGCGCCAGCATCAATACTTTGGGTTGGCCTTCAGGCTGTGGCTGGCGGCGAAAATGCAGCAAATCACAGTAGGGCTTGCTCAGCACACAGTCGTAATGTACCTCGCACGGCTGGTCTTGAACCCAAGTGGCATCCAACTGCCAATCCGGTTTGTCATAGGAATCGGTGAGCCGCTCCAACAACTCTACCGACGCCCGCAATGAGCGCAGGCTCCAGCTGGCATTGGCCGGGTTCCAAGGTTGATATAACCATTGGCGACTTTGTCGCGCCAGTACGTGCAAAGGCTGCATAAAACGGGTCATTCCGGCATTCAATTGATAAAGCATCGCGCACCTCGTCAGGCAGGATAAGCATCGGCAAACGCTGGTTTGACCAATGAACTGCAGCAGCTTAGCAGCGCTTTTCGGTATTGCTGGCCACCAAGACGGCCAGCATGCCATCGCTAAAGCGATATCTTTGATCAAGGCATGCCGTTTGCAATGGCATTATTGTCAGGTGCTCGCGTGGCACCCAAGGCCCTGTTCTGGGCGACATGGGCCGCTACTATGATGCCTACAGATAACAATATCGAAGGTGCGCTATGAGCGATTCCAAAGAGTTTTCCAGCTTCGCCGAGTT
This sequence comes from Bacterioplanes sanyensis, assembly GCF_014652515.1. Lineage (GTDB taxonomy): Bacteria > Pseudomonadota > Gammaproteobacteria > Pseudomonadales > Oceanobacteraceae > Bacterioplanes > Bacterioplanes sanyensis. The sequence goes on from NZ_BMYY01000010.1 coordinate 99,069, forward strand.
TTATCCCTATTACTTAGCCGAGCATGACCACCCAGTGTGCCGGGCTCTGCACTACAGTGGCAGCCTCAGTGCTTTAGCGGTCGTGGTGTTTTGTGTGATGAGTGCTGCGTGGCTATGGTTGCCACTGGCTCTGCTACTGGGCTACGGCCAGGCTTGGATAGGCCATTTCTTTTTTGAGCACAATAAGCCCGCCACCTTTCGCTACCCGTTGTGGAGTTTTATGGGTGACTGGGTGATGCTCAAAGACTGGCTCAGTGGCCGCCTCCCACGGCTCCTTGCTGACCGACACAAGCCCTAACTGTGGTTTTTACTTGCGACTACTACCTAGGTCGGATTTGCAGGCGACGAATCGGGCATTTTAATGATTTTCTCAATAACAGCGATCTGGGGGCGCTGCGCAGCTCTGTTAAGCTGCTAATACGACTCCCAGCCTAAAGGGGATAATGCCGGAGTCGCTATGCAGCATCACAATATTTATGAGCTAGGGCTGGAAGCCAATCCAGCCAACTACACCGCCCTGAGCCCAATCAGCTATCTACAACGAACTGCATTTGTTTACCCAGACCGGATCGCGCAAATCCACCAGCATACCCGCTATACATGGGCTGAGACCTACGACCGTTGCGTGCGTCTGGCGTCCGCTCTGCACCAACGAGGCATATCAAGCGGCGATACCGTCTCCTTCCTGTGTGCCAACATACCGGCATTATTCGAAGCACACTTTGGCGTCCCCATGAGCGGCGCAGTACTCAATGCCATTAATACCCGCCTCGATGCCGAAGCCATCGCCTTTATTCTGCAACATGCCGAAGCAAAGATTCTATTTGTTGATCGAGAGTTCGCCGCTGTGGCAGCCAAAGCGCTGAAGATGCTGGCGGTCAAACCCCAAGTCATCGCCATTGACGACCCCTATTATGCCGATGGCGAACTGCTAGGCGAACTGGAGTATGAACAGCTGTTAACCCAAGGTTCACCTGACTTCGACTGGCAGCTACCAACGGATGAATGGCAAGCCATTACCCTCAACTACACCTCGGGCACCACAGGTAACCCCAAGGGCGTGGTGTATCACCACCGCGGTGCCTACCTCAACGCCGCCAGCAACATCATTTCTTGGAACATGGGCCAACATCCGGTGTACCTGTGGACGTTGCCACTGTTTCACTGCAATGGCTGGTGCTTTCCTTGGAGTGTTGCCGCCGCTGCCGGCGTGAGTGTTTCATTGCGCCATGTGCGTGCCGATGCCATTTATCAAGCCATCAAAGACCATTGTGTCAGCCATTTCTGCGCCGCTCCTATTGTTCTAAATCTTCTTAACAATGCACCTGAGGACATGAAAGCTGGCATCAATCATCAGGTGCATGCCATGACAGCTGGCGCCGCTCCCCCTGCTGCCGTGATTGAAGGCATGGAGCGCATGGGGTTCCAAGTGACGCATGTTTACGGCTTAACCGAAACCTACGGCCCTTGTGTCGTCTGCGCATGGCACGACGCTTGGGACAACAAAGATCTGGCTGAACGAGCTGCATTAAAAGCGCGCCAAGGCGTTAAAAGCCCTATGCAACAAGACTTAAAGGTAGCCGACCCTGATACATTGCAGCCCGTACCACGAGACGGCGAAACCATTGGCGAAATCATGATTCGCGGCAACTTGGTGATGAAGGGCTACTTGAAGAATCCAACCGCTACCGAGCAGGCATTTCAAGGTGATTGGTTTCATAGCGGCGATTTAGCCGTCTGGCATGAGGACGGCTACATAGAAATCAAAGACCGCTCCAAAGACATCATCATCTCAGGTGGTGAAAATATCTCATCCATTGAAGTGGAAGATGTGCTTTACCGTCATCCGGATGTAGAAGAAGCCGCCGTCGTGGCCAAGCCCGACGACAAATGGGGCGAGACCCCCTGCGCTTTCATTAAGCTACGTGTGGGTGCTGACGTTACCGAAGAAGCCGTTATCCAGTTTTGCCGCGAGAACATGGCGCACTTCAAAACTCCGCGCTATGTGGTATTTGGCGAGCTGCCGAAAACCTCCACCGGTAAGATCCAGAAGTTTATTTTGCGCGAGCAATCGAAGCAGATATGACACTGCGGCTTCACTCCAGCCTCAACCGCCGGCCGGCCAAGCCAACTTGGCCACCGGCTTGTATGCGCTGCACCAGCCACCATACCCAGCAGCCGGCGATGGCATTGCCCACAGCAGCTCCCAGTAACAGCCCCTGATAAGACCAACCCCAGTGCTGGCCCAGCTGCATGCCCAGCCAGGCCGCAGGCACATACAATGCAAATAAGCGCACGGCATTCACTAACATCGACACTTGGGTTTTCTGCAGTGAATTCAGCGCGGCATTGACACACAGCACAACGCCCATGCCGGCATAGCCCAGCGGCAGCCAACGCACAAAGTCAACGATGTAAGCTTGCACCTCGGCATCATCAGAAAACAACTGCGCCAGCCAACCGCCGCCCAGCCATAACAACAGGCAAATAAGCCCCTGCCACAGCAGCAGAAACCGAAACGACAGCGCTAATGCTTGCCAGATACGCGACCAATGACCAGCCGCACGGTTCTGCGCTACAAAAGTCGGCAACGTCGACGTTAAAGCCAGTATGACGACGATGGCAAAGGGCTCCAACCGCATGCCGACGCCAAACCCAGCCACCGCTTGCTCCCCCATAGGGGCCACCCATGTCAGCAGCATTACCCCTGCCAATGGCACTAGCATGTTGGTCACCATGGCAGGTATGCCCAGCCTTAATAAGCGCCCCCAGAGCGCCACCACGGATCGCCAGCTCAAACCAGCCAAACCCAGCAAGCCCTGACGCCATTGACGCATTAAGATCACACCAATGACCAATAACCAGCACAGGCCACTGGCCACAGCCGCACCGCCAATACCCATGCCGTCAAGCGGCCCCAAGCCAAATATCAGTAACGGATCGAGCACGGCATTTAATACCGCGGCGACCATCATCATGCGTGCTGGTAAGCGGGTGTTGCCGCTGGCGCGCAGAGTGCTGTTCTGAACCATCATCAGCATCATCAATATGCTGGCCAGCCACCACCAGCGCATGTAATCCCAGATATCTGCCAACAAGGCAGGGGCAGCCCCCAGCCAGCGAAACAGCCAAGGATGAAGCCACATCCCGAGCAGCGCGAGTAGCAGCCCTAACAACAAGGCCAGCAGCAATGCCGTGCTACTGGCCTGGCGGGCCGCACTGGCATCGTCAGCACCAACGGCATGAGCAACCAGAGCCGCCGCGGCAATGCCTAGTCCAATCGCCAGGTTCATCACTAACATGGTCACCGGCAAGGCAAAGCCCACCGCCGCCAAGCTATCGGTGCCCAATAAACTGATAAACCAGGTATCGACCAAGTTGAAAAAGAATACCGCCAGAATCCCCACCACCATGGGCCGAGTCAGCTGGATCAGCACCGTCTGGACCGGCGCCGTTAAAATTGCCTCACGCACACGCTACCCCTGTTTAGCTGCGGGGCTCACTGTAGACGAAGCGCTTGCGCGCTGCCCGACACAGACTGTTGCAGGCAGCAGCATGGCTGGTTACTCTGCCGCCTGTTTTTTTATTGCATGACCGTCCTGAGGATTTATTCATGAACGCTTTTTCCTCCCTCGGCTTGGCTCTGTGCTTAGCCAGCGTTACCGCTGCTGCCGATGACGCTCCACAAAGCGCTTGGAGCGGCGCCTCTGAGCTGGGTTATTTATTCACCTCAGGCAATACGGATACCAGCAACCTGAATGGCAAGTTCAACGTCAAACATGAAGGCCAGCGCTGGGATAAAGCACTCAAGCTCACGGCCCGTAGCAGCAAGGAAGATGGCGAAACGTCAAAAGAAAAGTACAGTGGCGAGCTGCAGCTAGACCGCAACTTCAGCAAACGCTCCTATCTGGCATCGGTGCTGAAGCAAGAGCGGGATCGCTTTTCTGGCTTTGAATACCAAACCACGGCAGCCATCGGTTATGGCTATCGAATTTTTACCCAAGACGAGCTCAAATGGCACATTGAGGCCGGCCCAGGTTATCGTCGCGACAAAATCAAAGACAGCGATTTAGTCGATGAAGAGTGGATCGGTAGATTGGCCAGCAAGCTTACCTGGGGCATTGCTCCAACGGTACAACTGATCCAAGAAATCAGCGCCGAGCCCGGTCAAGACAACAGTGTTTATGAATCTGAGACCAGTCTAAAAAGCACCGTTATCGGCACCTTGGCAACCAAGATCAGCTACAGCGTCAGCTATACCGACAAAGTGCCTGAAGACAAGGTCAACACCGATCGTGAGTTCGGTGTGACCTTGGTATACAGCTTCTAAAAGAAGGGCTTTGGCCAGCTCACCGTCAAAGTGACTGGCGGTGATGGTGAAAGCGTTTTTGCTGGCGCTGCTGCAGAGCCTGCCATTGCTGCTGTTGCTCAGCCGTTAAAATCAGGTTGAGCTGTTGTTGTAACTGCTGACGTTGCTGCTGTTTTTGCTGCAATGTTGGCGGCCAGTTTCCGCTTTGCTGCAGCGATTGCTGTAGCTGTTCACGCTGCTCTGCAGTCAGAGACAGCTTCTGACTGAGCTGTGACACACGTCGTTGCTGCATTTTTTGCTGACGCTGCTGCAGCAGCTCATCGGCTTGTTGGCGTTGCTCCGGTGTCAGCAAGGCGCGCATTTCTGCATGCAGCGCCTGACGCTGCTGTTGTGCATCTTTACGATGGCGCTGCTCCAGTTGCTGCAGCTGTTGTTGCTGCTGCTCACTGAGTTGCAGCTGCTGTGCCCAGTCCAACTCACGATGCTGTCCTTTAAACGCCCACGCCGGTTGGCTGAGTGCCATCACTGCCATGGCGACGATGGCACTTCTGTGATTAAAGCGAATCATATTGAAAGTCCTCTGAGTTAATGCGATCACGGCTCGCATTTCCACAATAAAACAGGGGCTTTAAAAGTAGTGTCTGGGCACGCAAAGAAGTGTGTTAGCTGCGGTATCATAGGTCAGCGATGCAGCGAGCTTCATCGCGAAGACAGTATTAAGAGGTGAAACCATGGCTGAGTCTGACGACGATCTGTTTTTACAGGAAATGCAGGGGGTAAAGCGTTTGCCCCAGCGCCCCAAGGTGCAGCTGCGACGCGGCCCGGACCTGGCCAAAGCCAACGCCGCCGCGCGCCAGCAAGCGGCTGTGAGCGAAAACCAAGGACATGACCCTAACCATTTACGCCTATCCGAAGTTGAACGCGTGGGGCCACACGACATCATCGGCTACAAGCGTCCCGGTATTCAGGACGGCGTGTTTCGCAAGCTACGCCTAGGTAAATATGAAATTGAGGCCCGCTTGGATCTGCACCGTCGCACCATTGACCAGGCTCGTCGAGAGGTATATCGCTTTATCAACGACTGCCTAGAGCACGACTTACGCAGTGTGCTGATGATGCCGGGCAAGGGTGATCGCAATATGGAAGACCCAGCACTACTAAAAAGCTATTTGGTGCACTGGCTACAGGATTTGGACGACGTGCAAGCCTTTCACACCGCCCAACTGCATCATGGCGGCTCCGGTGCCTTTTATGTGTTGCTGCGCAAAAGCGACCGCAAGAAACAGGCTAACCGTGAGCGCTTCACGAAAGGCAGAGTGTAAAAGCAGCGCAGATTATTCCAAACTGGTCGATCCGCGTTTTTCCCAATCGCGCATGGCTTGTCGCAAGAAGCCCTCCATCACCTTTTCTTGCTGGGCTTTTTGCAATACCGCTTGCAGCTGCTGGCGAAACTCAGGGGTATTGCACACCGACTTCTTCGACATGGTTAAATACAGCGGCTCCTGTGACACCGGCACCGCCAACGGCCGCACCTCTGAAATACCGAGCTGCGAGGCATACGCTTTGCCTGGGTTTAACTCGTAAATAAAGTAATCCACCCGGTCACCCTGCAACATGCGCAGCCCCTGCTCCAGCTTAACGGCTTCGTGAATGGTGAGGTTTTGCGCCGCAAACTCGTCGAACTCCTGACCGAAACTGTTGTTAATAACAGTAACGCCCTGCCGACCGATCAGATCCCGCCATTCACGATACTCAAAGGGGCGAAATTCACTCACCCAAACGGCGGTTTGCGTCATTTGAAAGGCCGGTCTCAGATAATCCATACGCTGGGTGCGGGGTTCGGTATAAAAAGCGCCGGCAATAAAGTCGATATGGCCTTTGGCCAACTCTTCTTGAGTGCGCCCCCAAGGGCCAACATAGCCGATGTCAATGGTCACACCCAGCTGCTCGGCGATGTAGTCCATCAGCATGGCGTTGGCACCCACCAACTTCATAGAGTCGTCCGCCGAACGCCAAAGATAAGGCGGGTATTCAGCATTACCGCTGGCAGTGAAATGCTGGCACGTGCTGGCGTACGCCTGTGGCAGCAGTAATAACAACAGCATGCAGGTTATGAGCTTCACGACGAGTCTCCATTACCACCCTCTGGCCGGCACAAACAGGCGAGAGTTAATGAGCGTTTTGACACTCTAATAGTAGTTCGCCCAACCACGGCTGCCGGCCAAGGCCCGCCAACTTCGCCTGACATGAATGACAGTGTCAGCAATCGGGTCAATGTAACAAGATGAAAGCGGACAGCTTCGTCACATTGACCTTAACTGCCTAAAAACTAACGCAAAAACAAGTGATAAGCGGTGTTATCTGTTTCGTCCCAATAGCGGTAACCGAGCGCTTTCAAATACTTACGTAACTCCGCTTCTTTGCCTTCGGGCACCTGTAGTCCCACCAGTACCCGGCCATAAGCCGCACCATGATTGCGGTAATGGAACAGCGAAATGTTAAAACGCTTGCCCAACGTACGCAGAAAGTTCAGCAACGCGCCTGGACGCTCAGGAAACTCAAAACGATACAAATGTTCGTCTGCCACCGACACCGGGGCATGGCCACCGACCATATGGCGAATGTGGTATTTGGCGATCTCGTTGTGGGTCAAATCCGTTACTGGGTAATCGTGGGCAATCAGCTCATCCAGCAATGCTTGCTGCGCGCCTGGCTCTGCACTGACCTTTACGCCAACGTAAATCTGCGCCCGGTTGTCATCACCGTAGCGATAATTGAACTCAGTGATGGGACGCTTGCCCAGCAAGCTGCAAAATTTCTGGAAGCTGCCGGGCTGCTCAGGAATGGTCACCGCCAAAATCACTTCTCGGCCTTCACCGATTTCTGCCACTTCCGAGATGTAACGCAAGCGATCGAAATTGACGTTGGCACCGCTGAGAATGGCGATCAAATGCTGGTTTTCGCAGCCTTCGCGCTCAACGTATTTTTTTAGCCCGGCAACGCTCAATGCTCCGGCGGGTTCGCACACCGCACGGGTATCATCAAAGGTGTCTTTGACGGCGGCACAGATTTCGTCCGGCGTCACCGTGATGACTTCATCGACATGGTCTTTGCACACTTCCCACGTGTTTTCGCCGACCTGGGCCACCGCCACGCCGTCGGCAAAGATGCCAACTTGCGGCAGGATTACCCGCTCACCGGCTTCCAGCGCCGCCGCCAGCGATGCTGATTCAGAGCTTTCCACACCTACGATGCGCACTTCTGGACGCAATGATTTAACGTAAGCGGCCACCCCCGCAATCAAGCCACCGCCACCGACGGGAACAAAAATGGCATCGACCGGGTCACGCATCTGGCGCAGGATTTCCATACCGATGGTGCCCTGGCCGGCAATGGTTTCCGGGTCGTCATAGGGGTGGATGTAGGTCATGCCTTTTTCTTCCACCAGCTTTTGCGAATAGGCAAAGGCTTCGTCGAAAGCATCGCCATGCAACACCACTTTGGCACCACGCGCTTTCACCGACTTCACCTTGATTTCCGGCGTGGTCCGCGGCATGACGATGGTGGCTTTGATGCCCAGCTCTTTTGCCGCCAGCGCCAGTCCTTGGGCATGGTTGCCGGCGGAAGCCGCCACCACGCCGCGTGCTTTTTCTTCTTCGCTCAGCTGCACAACCTTGTTGTAGGCGCCGCGAATTTTGAAGGAATACACCGGCTGCTCGTCTTCTCGCTTGACCCAAATGTGATTGCCCAGACGCTCGCTGAGAAACGGTGCTTGATGCAGAGGCGACTCAATGGCGACGTCATAAACCCGCGCCGACAGAATTTTCTTCAGGTACTGATTCAACATGGACAGGTCTCATGGGTGATCCGGCAGCCAGCCGGGGCAAATTCAAAGCGCGCATTGTAACTCAGTCATGCATATAATTCCCGGCACAGGAACCCGCAACCCGCTGACAACGCAAGTGAATGACATGACTCAAGACCAACTGAAGCAAGCCGTCGGCCAGGCCGCCGCCGACTATATCCGCCCTAAGCTGGAGAAAGACAGCATCATCGGTGTAGGCACTGGCTCTACCGCAAACTGCTTTATCGATGCCTTGGCGGATCTGCGCCACGACTTTGCCGGCGCTGTTGCCAGCTCTGAAGCCTCGGCCGAGCGCTTGCGTGGGCACGGAATTGAGGTCTATGACCTCAACCAAATCGGCCAGATGGAGTTCTACATTGATGGCGCCGATGAAATCAACGCTCAGTTGGAAATGATCAAAGGTGGCGGCGCCGCTCTCACCCGCGAAAAAATCGTCGCCGCGGTGGCGAAAACCTTTATCTGTGTCGCCGATGCCAGCAAACAGGTGACGCTGTTGGGCGAGTTCCCTCTGCCGGTGGAAGTGATTCCCATGGCGCGCTCATACGTAGCACGCGAGCTGGTAAAACTGGGTGGCGACCCTGTGTATCGAGACGGCGTAGTGACAGACAATGGCAATCAGATTCTGGATGTGTTCAACCTGCGCATAGACGACCCGCGTGGTCTCGAAAGCCGCATCAATCAAATCGTCGGTGTCGTCACCAACGGCCTGTTCGCTCAGCGCCCAGCGGATTTGCTACTGCTCGGAACGGAGCAAGGCGTACAGCAGATCCAACGCTAGTCGATGCGGCGCTGGCTACGACGGTTAGGCTGGAGCTTAGTCACCAGCCTAGTGCTGTTAACAGCCCTGGTCGTGGCTGCCCCCTGGCTGCTGAAACCCACACTCAATCAGTGGGCCAACCAAGCTCTGCAACTCAGCGGCTTAGGCCAAGGCAAAGTGCATATTCGCCGTTGGAGTTGGTATCAGCTTCACATCGACCGCTTACACCTCACACTCGTTGATGGCAGTCAGCTGCAGCTAAACGATTTGCGCTTAAACTATCGCCCGTTAGCTTTACTGCAGGGCGAGTTTCAACAGCTGCGCATTGCTCGCCTCAGCGTGCAGCAAGCCAGCGCACAACTGACTCAGGCTGCCCAGCGCCAGGCCCAGCGCTCCGGCGCGGCACTGCTGCAACGCCAGCTCGATATTCCACCGCTGCAGCAATGGCTGCAGGTCCCTCTGGGTCGCATTCAGATTGATCGTTTGAACTTCAACAATGCGCATGTCAGCAGCGACCTTAAAGCCAGTTTTGATGATGGCCTATGGCGTTTGCACGGTGCCATACAGCTCGATAACGCGCCTCTGCCCTGGCAGCTGGAAGCACAGCTGCAAATAGGCGGCGCCTGGTTGCTGCTGCTCTCGGAGCAGCAACAGCGGCTGTTGCAATGGCATGGCCATATTGCTCAACAAGAAGGTCGCACCGAACTCGAAATCCAGCAATTTGCTGATCTGGCGCTGCTGCGCCAACGCCTGCCGGCATTGGAATCGCTGCCCATCGACGACTTGCAGGGCAACATACTGCTCAGCCTACCCAACCAAGCACGGTTGCCCGACGACATCCAGGCGCAAGCATCCTGGCAACTCAATAGCAACCGCATTGAGCTGACCGATGGTGCCTTACCGCCCAATCAATGGCAGCTCAGCCTCGATAAACGCAACCGCGAAGGCTGGCAGGCACAGCTCAGTAGCGCCCGCCAACAAGGACACTATCAGCAGGCGCAGTTCAGCTGGCTCCCCAAGCTGCAACTGCACTGTCATAGCGACCTCAACCAGTGCACCCTCAATGGTCAGCAGCAGCTGCACTGGCAGCAAACGGGTGTAGAGGTAAGTGCCACGCTGGCCAGCAGCGGCGACTGGAACAGCAGCGATGGCCTGACGCTGCAACTACCGCTGCAACTGCAAGCGCAGTGGCAAACGCAGGAAAACAACTTGCAGTTTGATGCCCACGGCCAATGGCAACTGCACTGGCACCCTGATCAAGGCATGGCTCTGCAGAGCACGAAGGGGTTGGCGTTAACCACTGTTGGACAGCTGCAAGGCTGGCAATTACCCCCTTGGCGCAGCCAATGGCTGGCCGACTTGCAACTGCAGTGTCAGCCCGATTGTCAGCTCACATCGCCGCTGCAGCTCAGTTGGCAGCCCGTCACTCTGGTGCAGCCTGATGCCGCCTTAACCACTGAGTTTCCTTTACTCGCCGGTCACGCTCATTGCCAGTGGGCGGCTCGGCAATCGCCTTGGCTGGCCCATTGCCAGCTGACCGCCGCACTGGCGCAATCACAATGGCAGGGCTGGCAGCTGGCGGATAACCAATTGCAAGCTGAACTCATGCTATCGCCACAACAACTGCAGGGGCAGCTAAACTGGCGAGCAGGGCAAGGTGCGCTGCAACTGCATGCCGACGTGCGCCAGCAGTACGCTGGCGAAGGCCATATTCAATGGTATTTAAAGCCCACCGAACTCGCTCACCCTCAGCTCAATCTGAACCAATGGCGCAGCCTAACGGGTGTTCAGTGGCTAGCTGGCCAGGTGTCTGGTCAGGGCTGGCTGGACTGGCAAGCGAATGGTCAGCTGCACCCAGATACGACGCTAAGGCTAACAGGTGTTAGTGCGAGCTATGACAACCGCGTGGCGATCGAAGGCTGGCATGGTTTTGCAGCCCTGCGACGCCAACAGCAGCAACTGCAATTGCAAGCACAGCTGTCTGGAGATCAACTCAATCCGGGCATTGCCCTGACGGATTCGCTGCTGCGCCTCGGTGCACAGCTAACCCCCATCGATATCAACCAACCGTGGCACGGGTTGGAGTACATCACTGCCGAGCTGCACGAAGGTCGCACCCGGTTGTTGGGTGGCAGCGTGCGCATCCCCGAAGCGCGCTTTGACAGCCGCAAAGACATCAACGCGTTTGGCATTGTGGTCGATCACATTGAGCTGCAACAACTGGCCGCCCTCGAAGCCAAAGCACAAGTGAACGCCAGCGGCGTGATGGACGGCGTGCTCCCCATCGTCATCGGGCCACAAGGGCCGTCGATTCCCGCCGGCAAGCTGTTCGCCCGCGCCCCCGGTGGCAAGCTGCAAGTGCAAAGCCAGGCCAGCGCAGCATTGGGGAGCAGCCACGATGGCGTCGCCATGGCCATGAACCTGCTCAGTGATTTTCACTATCACCAGTTAGAATCTGACATTCGCTACCAACCCGATGGCGCTCTCAACCTGGGGCTGTTGTTTGCTGGCAACAACCCGGCATTCTTTAACGGCCAAGCCACCGAGCTAAACATCAACCTGGATTACAACCTGCTGGATCTGCTTCACAGCTTGCGTGTCACGCAAAATCTGGTCGAGGAGCTAGAGCAAAAGTATCAGCCACAGAGGTAAGTGCCGGTGCCGACAGCAATCAACTCGCCGTCTTCGTTATGAAACTCCATGCGCGTTACCGCCACCTTGTTGCCGATGCGCAGCAGCGTGGCACTGGCGACAAACTCCTTGCCTTTGCCCGGATGCAAAAAATCCACCCGCATATCAATGGTGCCGAGCTTAGATAGCTTTTTAGGGCGCTCTTCTTTGGGCACATCGTCGCGGTGCAAGCGCTGCCAGGTAGCGATCAATGCCATCGCGCCCCCGGTCACATCCAGTGCCGTCGAGATGGCGCCGCCGTGCAAAATGCCCTGCAGCCAATTGCCCACTAAATCATCCTTCATCGCCATGCTGAACTCACAGCGCTCGGCAGTCAGCAATTTAGGTTTAAGCCCCAACACCTTGTTAAAGGGGATTTGCTCAAGAAAGTTAAGTGCCAGGTTCAGCTCGGTTTGGCTAAAGCCTTCGGTTTGCACGGCGTCCGTCGTCATGTTGCATCCTCTGTTAATTGGCGGTTTAGGGAGTTAATACCGCTGTCACATCTGTGCTTCATGTTATGACCCGCCAGCCAGCAAGCAATTGCCGAAACGCCCAATCACACTGGCCGAATGGCTCATTCGCTGGCGGTGACGTGTCTTGGGGAAGTAAAAGACCGTCAAACTTGCCGCACGTCATCGCCACATCAGGCTACAATCGGCAGCATTGCGGAGCAGGTACTCGCAGCCCACCTAAGCGCTGCCCGCAACCACCGAACCATAAGTTCATCCTTGCACGTTTGTTTGCTGATCCAATCAACAGGAGTATCACCATGGCTTTTAACGATGCCCAACGTTTTTTCCCGGAAACCCGCCTGCGCCGGATGCGCCGTGATGACTTCTCCCGTCGCTTGATGCGCGAGAATCAGGTCAGCGTCGATGATTTGATCTACCCAATGTTCGTACTCGAAGGGCATCAAGAGCGCGAGCCAGTGATCTCCATGCCGGGTATCGAACGCCTGTCCATTGATTTGCTGGTGGCTGAAGTCCGCCATCTGGATCGGCTAGGCATTCCCGCCGTGGCTTTGTTTCCAGTGACACCAGCCGATGCTAAGTCCGAGCTGGCAGAAGAAGCGTTTAATCCCAACGGTTTGGCTCAACGTGCTGTGCGCGCCATTAAAGATGCCGTACCGACCATGGGCGTGATCACTGACGTCGCCCTCGACCCATTTACCGTGCACGGTCAGGACGGCATTCTCGATGAAACCGGCTACGTGCTGAACGACATCACCGTAGAAACCTTGGTGAAGCAAGCCGTATCCCACGCCGAGGCCGGTGCAGATGTGGTCGCGCCGTCCGACATGATGGACGGTCGCATTGGTGATATTCGCTCAGCATTAGAGGGCGAGCGCTTTGTGAATACACGCATCATGGCTTACTCCGCCAAGTACGCCTCAGCCTATTACGGCCCCTTCCGCGATGCCGTCGGCTCTGCTGCCAACCTAGGCAAAGCCGATAAAAAAACCTATCAAATGGACCCAGGCAACAGCAACGAAGCACTGCACGAAGCCGCCTTAGATCTGGCCGAAGGTGCCGATATGGTGATGGTGAAACCCGGCATGCCTTACCTCGACGTGGTGCGCCGCATCAAAGATGAGCTGCTGGCGCCCACCTTTGTTTATCAAGTCAGTGGCGAATACGCCATGCACAAAGCTGCTGCACAAAACGGCTGGCTGGATGACGAGGCCGTGATGCAAGAGTCGCTGCTGTGCATGAAGCGCGCCGGCGCTGACGGTATTCTCACCTATTACGCCAAGCAGTATGCTGAATGGCTGGATCGCTAATCACTCGCGGCGCGATGCGCCGCTTTCTGGTTTAAGGAATAAGCATGTCTGACGCGCCACAACAAGAAACCCCCATTACGGATTTGCATAGCCCAGAGCTGTATTTCAATCGTGAGTTGAGTCACTTACAGTTCAATATTCGGGTGTTGGAACAAGCCCTGGATGAACGCCATCCGCTGCTCGACCGGCTGTTCTTTTTGTGCATTTTCAGCAAAAACCTCGACGAGTTTTACGAGGTGCGCGTCGCCAACCTGGTGCAGCAGTTGACCTACGGCCGTGAGCAAGCCGGCGTCGATGGCAAGCATCCGCGCCAGGTGTTAAGTGAAATCCATCAGATGTGCAGCGAAACCGTTGAGCGCCAATATCATATTCTCAACGACGTATTGCTGCCGGCGCTGGAGCAGGAGCGCATTCGCTTTTTACGTCGTGCCGACTGGAGCAAAGAGCAACGCGCCTGGGTGCAGCAGTATTTCTTTGATTATTTGCAGCCTTTGATCAGCCCCATTGGCCTTGACCCCTCGCACCCTTTCCCACGGCTGGTTAACAAAAGCCTGAACTTTATTGTCGCCTTAGAAGGCAAAGACGCCTTTGGCCGTGAGACAGGGCTGGCGATCATCCCAGCACCGCGCTCGCTGGCCCGCATTATTCGCTTGCCAGACGAACTGTGTGACGGCGGCGATAACTTTATCTTTTTATCGTCGGTGATTCACGAATACGCCGATGAGCTCTTCCCCGGTATGAAAGTAAAGGGCTGCTATCAGTTTCGCGTAACGCGCAACGCCGACTTAGAAATCGACCACGACGACGCTGCTGATTTAGCCTCGGCCCTAGAGGATGAACTGCACTCACGCAACTTTGGCGAAGAAATGCGGCTGGAAGTCGCCGACAACTGCCCAGAAGAGCTCACCGAGTTTTTGCTCAAGCAGTTCAACCTCGACCGCTCAGATTTGTTCCAGGTCAACGGTCCGGTGAACCTGTCACGCTTGATGGAAGTCATTGCTCAAATCGATCGCCCAGACTTGCAATACACGCCCTTTACCGCCGGCTTGCCAAAGAACCTGAGCTTTAAGAAGAGCATCTTTGAAGGCATTCGCGACCGCGACACCTTGCTCTTACACCCGTTCGAATCGTTCACGCCAGTGGTCGATTTGCTGCGCGAAGCCGCCAAAGACCCAAATGTGCGCGCCATCAAGCAAACCCTGTATCGCACCGGCGCCAAATCCGAAATCGTCAATGCCCTGGTCGATGCCGCCCGCAATGGCAAAGAAGTCACCGTGGTGATCGAGCTGCGTGCCCGCTTTGATGAAGAAGAAAACCTCTACTTAGCCAACCGCCTGCAAGAAGCCGGCGCGGTAGTAGTGTATGGCGTGGTGGGCTACAAAACCCACTCCAAAATGATGCTGATCGTGCGCAAAGAAGGCGACAAATATAAGCGCTACGTGCATTTGGGCACCGGCAACTATCACGCCGGCAATGCCCGCGCCTACACCGACTACAGCTTTATGACCTGCGACGATTCGATTGGCGAGGATGTGCACAAGTTATTCCAGCAGTTGACCGGCATGGGGGAAGCACTGCGCATCAAAAAGCTCATTCACGCGCCTTTTACCCTGCACAAAAAACTGATCGAACTGGTAGATCGTGAACGCGCCCACGCCGAAAGTGGCAAACCGGCGCTAATTCGCATGAAGGCCAATGGCCTGACCGAACCCAAGCTGATTCGAGCCCTGTATAAGGCGTCGCAGGCTGGGGTCAAAGTGGAGCTGATCATTCGCGGCATGTGCTGTTTGCGTCCGGGCGTGCCCGGCGTATCGGAGAACATTGAAGTGCGCTCCATTATTGGCCGCTTTCTGGAACATACTCGGGTCTACTACTTCCACAATAATGGCAAAGACGAAATCTACGCCGGCAGTGCCGACCTGATGGAGCGCAACCTGCTGCGCCGGGTGGAAACCGCCTTTCCCGTCGACAACAACAAACTCAAAGAGCGCATGAAAGCCGAGTTAGAAGTGTACATGCGCGACACTACCCAGGCTTGGGTATTGGGCAGCGATGGCCAATACGCGTTAGTGGCGCCTGCCGACGGCGAGGATGCCATCAGTGCTCAGGCTTGGTTGCTGGAAAAACTGGCGGCGACTGCAGGGTAGAGCAGCGCCTGTGTTAGCATGCTGCGCTTCGTAATTGGAGCTCAGTATGAAGACAATGACAAAAGCCCTGACCTTGGTGATGGGATTATGGCTGCTAAGCGGCTGCACACCCGAAGTCGGCAGCAAAGCCTGGTGTAAAATGATGGATGAAAAACCCAAAGGCGACTGGACCGCCAACCAAGCGACCGACTACGCCAAGCACTGCATCTTCCGCAGTGACGACTGAGGCTCACCCAGAGCCTCTATTTATTCTTCAGTTCCATCACTGATCAGCAGCTCCAATCCTGCAGCCGCCCAGTAGTCGCGTTCACTGGCCAGATCCCGCGCCGTTAGTGGATGCTCGCTTAACCAGCCGGATGGAAACGTCAGCCGCAGTCCCTGCTCAGTCACCTGCAAACTAGGCTCTGGCACTTCATGTGCGCCGCGACTGTGATTCAGCAATACCGCCAAGCGCAATAACATGGCCAAGCGCACGAACTGCCGCCGCCACTGCTGCGAAATACCGTCGAACTCTTCGATGCGAAACTTGCGTCGATGGCTGCGCACCAGCATCGCCAGCGCCGCCTGGCCCTGGCGGGTAAAACCGAGCAAATCGCTGTGCTGCAGCAAGTAGGCGCCATGTTTGTGAAAGCCACTGTGGGTCAAACTCAAACCGATTTCATGCAAATGTGCGCCCCAGTTCAGCCAGGATTGCCAAGCCTGTTCGGACATCAGCCAGTCGGGTGCCGCTTGGCGCAGCAGTGCGGTGGCTGTATGAGCCACGCGTTGCGCTTGGCTGAGATCGACATGAAAGCGCTCGGCCAGCGAGTTCACCACTCGTTCACGTACATTTTCATGGCTTGAGCGCCCGACCAAATCCCACAGCGCGCCTTCACGCAAAGCACCATCGGAATACTGCAGGTGTTGAATGTCCAGGGTGTCGAAAGCGGCCTGCAGAATCGCCAAACCACCGATAAACACCTGACGTCGCTCTGGCTTAATACCGGGTAAATCGACGTCGTCAGTGGTGGCAAAATTCAGCATCAGCTTGCGCAGCTTTTTCAGGTTTTGCCGGCTCACGCCTTCACTCGCCCAACCTTGAGCAATGATGGCCTGCTCAGCCGCGCGAATGGTGCCCGAAGAACCCACCACATTATTCCAGCCTTGGCGCTTATAGTTGGACTCAATATTGAGCAGCTCTTGGCGCGCCGCTGCGACCGCTTCATCAAACGCCGCAGCCGTGATTTGGCCGTCGGCAAAGAAACGCCTCGTAAACGACACACAGCCCATATGCAAGCTTTCTAATTCCAACGGCTCAAAGCGTTCACCGATAATAAACTCAGTGCTGCCCCCGCCAATGTCTATTACCAAGCGCCTGCCGCGATCATCGGCCAAAGTGTGTGATACGCCCAGATAAATCAGCCGCGCTTCTTCACGCCCCGAAATCACCTCGATGGGGTAGCCCAACACCGCCTCCGCCTGATCAATAAACTGCTGACGATTGCGGGCCGCGCGCAAGGCATTGGTGGCCAGTACCGATACCCGCTTAGGGTCCATGCCTTGCAAGCGCTGGGCAAACTCGCGCAAGCACTCAACACCTCGCTGGCAAGCTTCTGCCGATAGATAGCCATCTGGCCCCAAACCGGCACCCAGCTGCACCTTCTGGCCGCGCTTTTCCAGCGTGCGAATATCGCCTTGCAGTTCTTGCGCAATGACCATGTGAAAGCTGTTTGAGCCGATATCGACGGCAGCCAATAGCTGCTCTCGTTGTGCTGCATGTTCTGACATTGTGATTCCTAGCTTGAAAAGTAGGGGCAGAGGCCGCATACAGGCGAATATGCAACGGCCTGAAGCGTTCGTCCAGAGCAACAGTCTGGTACCGACGCCAGAAATTGATTCCCAGCAAGCGACGCGTACAATGCTGTGAATTCATTCAAACCGGCGGCGACGCCGATGGCCTGACATCCATTATTGACACTAACACCGGTGTCCGACTTCCACAGGGGAATACCATGAGCGATAAGATCATTAACGTGACCGACGATTCATTTGAAGCAGACGTGCTCAACTCAGAGCTGCCTGTATTGGTAAGTCCTGGAAGAGCTGGCCGAAGATTTCGACGGCAAACT
This sequence comes from Bacterioplanes sanyensis, assembly GCF_014652515.1. Lineage (GTDB taxonomy): Bacteria > Pseudomonadota > Gammaproteobacteria > Pseudomonadales > Oceanobacteraceae > Bacterioplanes > Bacterioplanes sanyensis. The sequence continues at coordinate 116,705 of NZ_BMYY01000010.1, forward strand.
GAAAATTGCCAAGCTGAACATCGACCAAAACGACGCCACTGCGCCTAAGTTTGGTATTCGCAGCATTCCAACGCTGATTCTGTTCAAAGACGGCAACGCTGAAGCAACCAAAGTTGGCGCCATGAGCAAGTCTGACTTGGCTGCCTTTATCGAACAGTCTCTATAAATTGGTCAAAAAGGGCGCAGTTGCGCCCTTTTTTCTATAGACACCTATGGTTTATGGGTCTATAGTCACTTTCGACCTAACGCCCTCCCTTGGCGTACCCCCCTAATTGCTCGCGCAATTTTTCCCTAGTAAAACGAACAATCTAACCTACCCATATTCTTATGAATCTTTCCGATCTGAAACTCAAATCCGTTCCTGAGCTGCTAGAAATCGCCAAGTCGATGAAGCTGGAACACGTCAGCCGTACTCGTAAACAAGACATCATCTTCGCCATTCTCAAAAACCACGCCAAAAGCGGCGAGGACATATACGGCGAAGGGGTATTGGAGATTCTGCAGGACGGATTTGGTTTTCTGCGCAGCGCCAGCAGCTCTTACCTGGCCGGCCCAGACGACATCTATGTCTCGCCCAGCCAGATCCGCCGCTTTAACCTGCGTAAAGGTGACAAGATTGCCGGCAAGATCCGCCCTCCTAAAGATGGCGAACGTTATTTCGCCATGCTCAAAGTGGCAGAGATCAACGACGATAAGCCGGAAAACGCCAAATCCAAGATTCTGTTCGAAAACTTAACGCCACTGTTCCCCAATGAGCGTTTTATATTGGAAGTGGGCAACGGCTCTACTGAAGACCTGTCTTCACGGGTACTCGATCTGACCGCGCCCATCGGCAAAGGCCAACGTGGCTTGATCGTAGCGCCACCGAAAGCGGGTAAAACCATGCTGCTGCAAACCATTGCGCAGTCCATTACCCGCAACAATCCAGAAAGTGAACTGATCGTTCTGCTGATCGACGAGCGCCCGGAAGAAGTTACGGAAATGAGCCGCTCAGTGCGCGGTGAAGTGGTTGCCTCGACCTTTGATGAGCCGCCAGCGCGTCACGTGCAAGTGGCGGAAATGGTCATCGAGAAAGCCAAGCGCTTGGTTGAACACAAGCGTGACGTGGTGATTCTGCTGGACTCCATCACTCGTTTGGCACGTGCTTACAACACCGTGATCCCTAGCTCAGGTAAAGTCCTGACCGGTGGTGTTGATGCCAATGCGCTGGAAAAACCCAAGCGTTTCTTTGGTGCGGCGCGTAACGTCGAAGAAGGCGGCTCACTGACCATCATAGCCACCGCGCTGGTCGACACCGGTTCGAAGATGGATGAAGTGATTTACGAAGAGTTTAAAGGTACCGGTAACCAGGAACTGCACTTGGACCGTAAGATCGCCGAGAAGCGCATCTACCCTGCCATCAACATTCGCCGCTCTGGCACCCGTCGTGAAGACATGATGTTCCCAGAAGGTGAACTGCAGCGCCTGTGGATCTTGCGCAAGCTGCTGAGCGAGATGGAAGACGTGCAATCCATCGAGTTCATTCTCGACAAGCTGCGTCAGACCAAGACCAACGACGAGTTCTTCGACTCCATGCGCGGTAAATAAGCCGCGCTCACGTTGCTTGCAGACACAAAAAAGCCGCTGAGATCAGCGGCTTTTTTATTGCGCGAGACCTGGATCAGGTCAGTACCAAATCCGTACCAATGGCGTTCTTCAGCTTTTTCATGGCGTTCTTTTCCAGCTGACGAATGCGCTCGGCCGACACATTATAAACCGCGGCTAAATCGTGCAGTGTGGCTTTTTCTTCATTCAGCCAGCGCTGCTGCAAAATAGCACGGCTACGGTCATCGAGATCACCCATGGCTTGTGCTAAACGATCGTTGGCATCTTGCTCGTAATTGTCGTCTTCAACCACGCGTGCAGGATCGAGGCTATGATCTTCGAGGTAGTAGGCCGGCGCTTGGTAAGCACTTTCATCGTCGTCATCAACGCCCGCATCAAAGGCGGCGTCGTAGGCGTGCAAGCGGCCTTCCATTTCGAACACGGTTTTCTTTTCCACGCCCAAATCGTTGGCAATGGCCTCGGCTTCGTCATTGCTTAACCAGCCTAGGCTCTTCTTCTGGCTGCGCAGATTAAAGAACAACTTGCGCTGCGCCTTAGTAGTGGCCACTTTCACGATGCGCCAGTTGCGCAGAATAAATTCGTGAATCTCGGCTTTGATCCAATGCACAGCAAAGGACACCAAACGCACCCCCACTTCTGGGTTAAAGCGCTTCACCGCCTTCATCAGGCCAACGTTGCCTTCTTGAATTAAGTCAGCCTGGTTCAGGCCGTAACCTGAATAACTGCGCGCGATGTGCACCACAAAGCGCATGTGCGACATGACCAGCACTCGAGCTGCTTCCAGATCGCCCTCATAGTGGAGACGCTCAGCCAAGGACTTTTCTTCCTCTGGGCTCAGCACAGGGATCGCATTCACCGTCGCAATGTAGGACTCCAGGTTAGCACCCGGTGACATCGCATTAATGGCTTGCAAGCCTTTGTTCATCGAACACTCCCAAAATAAGGATCACATCAACGCCAATGCAGGATTGCATTAGCGATCGCTAGTCTAGCACTGGCGTTTTCTGACCGCCAAGCCCGCGGAGAGTTCCATTTTGGAACAATCCGTACAGTTTTGTCAGAATTAGGCCTGCGGCTCAATGTGGTGCAAATGACGGCTCACTGACCACCAAGCGCCCAGCCATGCCATTAACACTGCCGCTGCTAGCAAAATTAACGCCGCGCCGGCAGACAGTGGCTGTAGCTCAAACGCCGAGCCATAAAGCTGCGACAGCTCGGCCACCGGGCCACTGAGCAACCACCAGCACAATACCAGCAACAGCCAGCACATGAGGCCACCAACTAGGCCAATCCAAACGCCAAGGTACAAAAACGGCCGCCGCACATAGGCATTGGTGCCACCGACCAGCTTAATCACGCGGATCTCATCCTCACGTGCGGCAATCGACAAACGCACGGTATTGCCCACCACCAGCACAATGGCCAATGCCAGCAAGCAACCCAATACCCAGATCAAGCGCTCGCCCAATTGCAGTAACGCCAATAAACGCTGCACCCAGCGCATGTCCAGCTGTACTTCATCCACCAGCGGCTGCTGCTCCAGCTTGAGCCGTAAGGCCTGCAATTGCGCTGGCGCCACACCCAGCGGCGGTTCGACCAGAATTACCGCTGGCAAAGGATTCTCTGGCAGCAGCTCCAAGGCACCGCCCAGGCCGGTACTGGCTTGGAACTCCGCCAATGCTTGCTCAGCACTGATGTAGTCACTGCTTGCCACTTGCGGCCAGCTGCCCACTTGCTGCGCCAGCTGGCGACCCTCATTCAGATCACTGCCGGGTTGCAAATACACCGACAGCCGTCCGGACTGCTGCAATTGGCCACCGAGCTGCTGCACATTGTCCACCGTCATCCATAAGGCTCCGGGCAAGGTCAGCGCAATCGCCACCACCAGCCAGGTCAAAATGGTCGCCGTGGGCTTTTGCAGCAGCTTGATGAGCGTTTCAACCGCCACTAACTGATGATTGGCCAGCCATGCCTGCAACCGATGAAAGATGCCGATGCGCTGTTCAGAAGCGCCCTGGCGCGGGCCGCCCTGGCGCGGGCGTTTATCCGCCATAAATATCGTCCTCCACGGCACTGCCACCAGCCACCAGCTGACCATGATCGAGAATCAGCCGGCGATGCCCCATGCGCTCAATCAGGGCGATGTCGTGGGTCGCGATCAGCACCGTCACGCCGACCTGTTGAAAGCGTACAAACAGGTTCATGATTTCCGCCGACAGCTCAGGGTCCAAGTTACCGGTGGGCTCATCCGCCAGCAGCAGCGGCGGCTTGTTTACCACCGCGCGGGCAATGCCAACACGCTGTTGCTCACCGCCGGACAGCTCGATCGGGGTGCGCCCTTCTTTGCCTAATAAGCCAACCGAGTCGAGGGCGGCCCGCACTCGCCGCGCCGCTTGCGCCGGACTAAAGCCCGCAATTTGCAGCGGCAAAGCGACGTTGTCGTACACGGTGCGATCAAACAGCAATTGGTGATTCTGAAACACCACCCCGACTTTGCGCCGTAGGTAGGGCACTTGGCTGGGGCGTAGCTGAGATAAGTCCTCGCCATCGACCATGACCCGGCCGCGCGTCGGCCGATCCATCAGCATCATCAGCTTTAACAGGGTGCTCTTACCGGCACCGCTGTGACCGGTCAAAAAGGCAAACTCACCGCGGCCTAGCTCAAAGTTGATGCCACTGAGGGCGTCACGGCCACCCGGGTAGCGCTTGCTCACGCGCTCGAAGCGCACCATCGGATCCTGGGCGGACATAAATAGCCTTAGTCGTCGTTGCGAAACAGCGCGCGGGTAAACTCTTCGGCGTTAAACGGCCGCAAGTCGTCAATGCCTTCGCCGACGCCGATGTAGCGCACCGGCAGGCCAAACTGCTTGGCCAGAGCGAAGATGATGCCGCCTTTGGCGGTGCCGTCGAGCTTGGTCAGGGTCAGGCCGGTTACACCGATCAATTGCTGGAACTGCTTAGCCTGATTGATGGCGTTTTGACCGGTGCCGGCATCCAAGACCAACATGACCTCATGCGGCGCGGTGTCGTCGAGCTTTTTCATAACCCGCACGACTTTTTCCAGCTCTTGCATCAAGTTGTCTTTGTTGTGCAAACGGCCAGCGGTGTCAGCAATCAAAATGTCAGTGCCACGCGACTGCGCCGCTTGCACGGCGTCATAAATCACAGAGGCAGAATCGGCGCCGGTGTGCTGGGCAATCACCGGCACGCTGTTGCGCTCACCCCACACCTGCAGCTGCTCCACCGCCGCGGCGCGGAAAGTATCGCCCGCAGCCAACATAACGCTCTTGCCTTCACGCTGGAACTGCTTGGCCAGTTTGCCGATGGTGGTGGTTTTGCCGACGCCATTGATGCCAACCATCAAGATCACGTAGGGCTTGTTGCCATTTTCGACATTCAGCGGTTGCTGCACCTGGCCCAGCATGGCGGCCAACTCTTCGGTCAAGGCGTCGTACAGTGCGTCGGAATCGCTCAGCTCCTTGCGGCTCACGCGACGGGTCAGCCCGTCCATGATTTGTGTGGTCGCTTCGACACCGACATCGGCCATGATCAGCTGGGTTTCCAGCTCTTCGAGCAAATCGTCGTCGATCTCTTTTTTACCGATCAGCAGGTCGGCCAAGCCTTCGGTCAAATTGCTGCGGGTTTTGCTCAAGCCTTCGCGAATACGGCTAAAGAAGCCGCCTTTTTTCGGCTTTTCTTGCGTCGTCGCCGGCGCTTGCGGAGCAGGCTCTGGCTCGACAGTTACTTCTGGCTCTGGCTCAACGATGGCAGCGGGCTCTGGCTCAACGACCTCGGGCTCTACCGATTCAACGACTGGCTCCGGCTCAACAACAGGCTCTGCGGCTTGAGTATCGGGCTCTGGCATGGCTTCAGGAGCAGGTTCTGCCTCGACTGTCGGCACTTGCTCTGCTGCTACCTCAGCCGATGCGGCAGGCGCGGATTCAGCGGGTGATTCGGCAGGTGGTTCATCAGGTATAGCCTCGACAGGCGCATCGTCAGCAGGGTTGAGATTTTCTTCCACCGCCGGCTGAGGCTGCGCTTGTTCTGCCGCCTTCTTCTTTTTACGCTTAAAAAAATCAAACATGAGGTCACGGTCTCGGTTGGCTCGGCGACCACCGACAATGTCGCTGGTACAAACAAAAATAAGGGCGTTATCCTACCACCAACCGCCCCCGCTCTGAATCCACCGCGTGCGAGCATCTGCGCTTGAATCAACAAAAGGAGACGGTGTGCGCTTTAGTCGCCCCACCCTGACCGCCATTATGCTCAGCAGTATGTTGCTGATTGTGGTCATTAATTTGCGCTACCAGCATCAGGAAGACATGCCGCTGGAGCCGTTGAACCTGCCACCACTGCCGCAGCAGGTGTGGCACAGCTGGCGCAGCCAAGAAGGTGTGCAAGTCTGGCACGCCATGCAGGCCGGCCAACAAGGCGAATTGATGTGGCTGTATGACGATGGCAGCAGTGCTCGCCAAACCCTGCCCAGCGATGACTGGGCTAGTCAGCTGGCGCAACTGCCCCGCCCAACCATGTCCACCGCAGCAACACTGCTGCTGCAAGGCCCTTGGACGCGGCGTGAAGCACAAGCCATCAGCGCCTATGTGATTAAGCGTCAGCGCCTCACCGCACTGACTTACCCAGGTTCTGACTTACTGATTTGCTTGTCTGAGCAACTGCCCGGTGCGCTGTGGTTGGCGCAACAGCAAAACAAGCAGTGGCATCAGCTGGCGCAACTCGGCGCTCTTACCGAGCCGACCTGGCCAGACCGCCAACAGTGGCAACAATGGCGTCAGCAGCAGGCCCGCCAGCTACGACAAAACTGGCTATCAACAACAGGGCAGATCGACATTCGTCGCCATCTTGCCTACCATCGCTGGTCTGACGATCTTTACCAGCAACTGTATCAGGCGTTAGGCGATAGTCAGCGCACTGCACCACAGCAGGCCCAACAATGCTTGCTGACGACATCCACTTCGAGTGACACCCGTGAGTAAAACACCCACCCAGCAGTTACGAATTATTGGCGGCGAGTGGCGCTCACGCCGCTTACGCTTTCCGGCCATCGATGGCTTACGGCCGACCATGGACCGCGTACGTGAAACCCTATTTAACTGGCTGCAGTTTGATATTGAAGGCGCGCGCGTCCTCGATGCCTTTGCCGGCAGCGGCGCGCTCGGCCTGGAGGCCCTGTCTCGCGGCGCCAAAGAGGTGGTTTTTTTAGAGAAGAACCCCAAAGCCGCGCTGCAACTCAAAGACAACCTCAAAACCCTACAAGCACCCAACGCGCAAGTGTGGGCCGGCGATGCGCTGCAGTGGCTAAGCGATAACCCTGAACCCTATGATTTGGTCTTTCTCGACCCGCCGTTTGGCCAGCAGCTGCTGCAGCCAGCCCTGCAGCAATTGACGCTGCTGCCCGGCGCCTTGGTCTACGTTGAGCATGAGCAAGGCTTGCAGCCCGACATACCCGCCCATTGGCAGCTACGTAAACGCAAAGACACTAAAGAATTTTGCTTCGCCCTGTACCAAGTAGAGTCCGAAGCCTAGGAGTGGCCATGCACGACGATTTGCATCTGATTGTTCGCAATCTGGAAAGCACAGATTACCCGCAGCTAAAGGACTTGATGGATCATGTTTATCACGATCTTGATGGCGCCTGGCCCAAGCACACCATCGACAAGCTCATCCACGACTTTCCCGATGGCCAAATTGTGGTGCTCGACCGTGAGCACATCGTTGGCGTCGCGCTGTCGGTACAGGTGGATTATCAGACCTACAGCAATCCGCACGTCTACGACGATCTGATCGGTCGGCGCATGACCATTTTAAACAATGACAATGGCGATGCCATGTACGGTCTGGACGTATTAATTCATCCAGAGTTTCGCGGCTACCGTTTGGGCCGGCGCTTGTACGACGCACGCAAAGACCTATGCCGCCAGCTCAACCTGCGTGCCATTTTGGCCGGTGGTCGCATTCCCAACTATTACCGCCATGCCGATGACATGACGCCGATGGAGTACATCGCCGCCGTCAGTCGCCGCGAAGAATACGACCCCATTTTGAGTTTTCAGCTGGCCAATGATTTTCAAGTCAAACGCCTGTTAGGTAAATACCTGCCGGAAGACGAAAAATCCCACGGCTACGCCACCTTGCTGGAATGGAACAACATTCTCTACGAGCCTTACGATGCCGTCATCGACAGCCGTAAAACCCAGGTGCGGGTCGGCGCCGTGCAGTGGCAAATGCGACCGTTTTCTTCGGTGCAGGACGTGCTGCAACAAGTCGAGTTTTTTATCGACACCCTGGCCGGCTACCAAAGCGACTTTGCTCTGTTCCCCGAGTTTTTTAACGCGCCCTTGATGGGCTTGATCGACAACAGCCATCAACAAACCGATGCCATTCGCTTTATGGCCGGTTTTACCGAGCGTTTTCGCGATGAAATGTCGCGCATGGCGGTGAGCTATAACATCAACGTGATTACCGGCTCCATGCCTTTGCTGGAAGGCGAGCGGCTGTACAACGTCACCTACCTGTGCCGTCGCGATGGCACGGTAGAAGAGCAGCGCAAGATTCACATCACCCCCCACGAGCGCAAAGACTGGGTCATCCAGGGCGGCGATCAGGTACAAGTATTCGATACCGATGCTGGCAAGGTGGGGATTTTGATCTGCTACGACGTTGAGTTCCCAGAGCTGAGCCGGCTGATGGCTGACGAAGGTCTAGAAATTTTGTTCGTGCCCTTCTGGACCGACACCAAAAACGGTTACTTGCGCGTGCGCCACTGCGCCCAAGCGCGGGCCATCGAAAACGAGTGCTACGTGGTGATTTGCGGCAGCTGTGGCAACCTGCCGCAAGTTGAAGCACTGGATGTGCAGTACGCGCAATCGGCGGTATTCTCGCCGTCGGACTTCGCCTTTCCACACGATGCGGTAATGGCGGAGACCACGCCCAATACCGAGATGATCATGTTCTCCGATCTGGACATCGACAAACTCAAACTGGTGCGCAGCGAAGGCTCGGTCAACAACCTCAAAGACCGTCGCCATGACCTCTACAACCTCAAATGGCGCCAACCATGAGCGCGTTTAAGGCGCTTATGAGTGGCAAGGTACAAGGCGTGTGGTTTCGCGACAGCACGCGCCAAGTCGCTGAGCGCTTGGGCCTACAGGGCCATGCCATCAACTTGAGCGATGGTCGGGTAGAAGTTCTAGTAATTGGCCCCAGAGATGAGCTGGAGCGGCTGTTGGAATATCTGCACCAAGGGCCGCCCCATGCGCGCGTCGATCAGGTTGAGCTGCAATGGCTTGAGGTTGAGCCCGATGTCAGTGGCTTTCGCGTCGGTTAACAGCCCGGTAGACGAGGGTGTTGACCACAAACGCGCACGCTGCCATCGCGTGAATCGTATTCAATGACCAACTGGGCGGTATTGCGATTACCGCCGTCGCCACCGGCCCGATACACATACGAGCACACACGATTGCCCGTATGGCGATAGGCCTGATAATCAAGGGCCGAGGTATTGTGCGCCACACTGGGCGCCATGTTGAGCACGCCGTTCCATACGCCCGCGCAGCCGCGTGGGCCTCGGCCGATGTTTTCGTTGCCGTTGCCCTTATCAATGCCGATGGGAAAGCCGCTGTTGTTGGTGTCGACATTGCCCGCACCAAAGCCGGGCAAGTTCTGCACCCGAGTGGTGTGGCCCTGACTGAGAAATACCGTCCGTGCCAGCTTGACGCCCGAGTGCAGAGCAGCAGCCACACCTTGAACCTGCGCCAGCTCGGCCTCGTCACTGACATCGCTAAAGCGTGGCAGCGCCAACGCCGCCAGCAAGCCCACAAGGACTAGTGTGATAAGCAGCTCAATGAAGGTAAAACCGCGTGGCGAGTACAGGCAATAACGCACAAAACAACTCCGAGACAACTGCGCGCCAGTATAACGACCGCAACAACGCTGCCGCTAGCGCAGCGCCCAGCGGTACAGTCGCCGGGCTAAGCGTGCGGGCTAGAGTTGCGGGATGAAGTTACAGGCTAGAGTGTCTGCAACTTGGCAAAGCTCACCACCAGCCACTTGCTGCCCGCATCATCAAAGTTGATTTGCACCCTCAGCCCAGGCCCCTGGCCTTCAAACTGCAGCACCGTGCCTTCGCCAAACATTTCATGAAACACCCGTTGCCCTAACTGAAACGGCAGGCCAGCATCGAGCATGGCCGGACGCTCGCTGCGCGGTTTTTCACGCGCCGTCAGTGGCCGGCTGATGCTGTTTTTAAGGCGCACTTCCTCCACCAGCTCGGACGGAATTTCACGAATAAAGCGCGATGGCGTGCTGTAGTTTTCTTGACCGTGCAGGCGACGACTTTCGGCGTGGGTCAGTACCAGCTTGTCCATTGCACGGGTAATGCCGACGTACGCCAAACGACGCTCTTCTTCCAGACCGTCGGCATCGTCCATCGACATTTTGTGCGGGAACAAGCCTTCTTCCATGCCGGTCAGCACCACTTGCGGAAACTCCAGGCCCTTGGCTGAGTGCAAGGTCATCATTTGCACCGCATCTTCATGCTCATCCGCTTGTGCATCACCGGCATCCAAAGCGGCGTTATCCAGAAAGACGGCCAGATCGCTGACGTCGTCGTCGGCATCCACCTCATCATCGGTTTCAAACTGACGCGCGGCGTTGATGAGTTCGTCCAGGTTATCCAGGCGTGCCTGACCTTTTTCACCCTTTTCTTTGCGGTGATGATCGATCAGCCCGCTTTGCTCAATGGTGCGATCGACGATTTCATGCAGCTCCAACTCGTCGATGCCGACGCTCATTTCTTCGATCAGATCGATAAAGGTCTGAATGGCGTTGCTGGCACGCTTGGGCAACATCCCCAACGACGCCACTTCGCTGGCCGACTGCCACATAGAGCAGCCCTGTTCACGCGCATGGGAGCGCAGCACATCGACGGTTTTTTCGCCGATGGCACGCGCCGGCACATTGATCACTCGCTCCATGGCGGCATCGTCGTGACGGTTCAGCAATAAGCGCAAATAGGCGGTGGCGTTTTTGATTTCCAAGCGCTCATAGAAGCGTTGGCCGCCATAAATGCGGTAAGGAATGCCGGCCCGCAAAAATGCTTCTTCCAGCGTGCGCGACTGAGCGTTGGAGCGATACAGCACGGCAAAATCGCGGCGATCATGGCCGTTGCGGGCCCAATCGTCGACCAAATCCGCAATGTAGCGCGCTTCGTCTTGCTCGTTAAAGGCACTGTAGAGGGCGATCTTATCGCCGTCTGCTCCGGTGGTTTTCAGCTCTTTGCCCAGTCGCCCTTGGTTATTGGCAATCACGGCGTTGGCGGCGGCCAAAATGGTGGCCGTGGAGCGGTAGTTCATCTCCAGCTTGATCAGCTCAGCGCCGACAAAGTCCTGCTGGAAGTTGCGAATGTTGTCGATGTTGGCACCGCGCCAGCCGTAAATGGACTGGTCATCGTCGCCCACCGCCATCACAGACACCTGATTGCCGGCCAGCAGGCGAATCCAGGCGTATTGAATGTTGTTGGTATCTTGAAACTCGTCCACCAGGATATGGCGAAAGCGCTGCTGATAATGCGCCAACAGCTCAGGGTTGTTGAGCCACAGCTCGTGGGCGCGCAACAGGATTTCACCAAAATCGACCAAGCCATTTTGCTGGCAGTTTTGCTCGTACAGCTGATAAATCTCCTGCATGGTACGGGCAAAGGGGTCCGATGAGGGAATCACATGGGCAGCACGACGGCCTTCATCTTTGTGACCATTGATGTACCACTGCACCTGTTTGGGCGGATAGCGGCTGTCATCATAGTTGTTGGCCCGCATGATGCGCTTTACCAAGCGCAGTTGGTCATCGCTATCGAGCACCTGGAAATACTGCGGCAAATTGGCTTCGCGCCAGTGCTGCTTCAACAAGCGATGGGCCAAGCCGTGAAACGTTCCCACCCACATGCCATTGCTGGGCACATCCAACAGCTGCTCAAGGCGGCCACGCATTTCGCGCGCGGCTTTATTGGTAAACGTCACCGCCATCACCGCAAACGGCGATACATTCTCAACCCCCAGCAACCAGGCAATGCGCTGCACCAGCACCCGGGTTTTGCCGGAACCGGCACCGGCCAGCACCAGTTGATGCTTAGAGCTGGCAGCCACCGCATTGCGCTGGCCATCGTTTAATTGGTCGAGAAGTAATTCAATTTCCATAGAAGCCCCGGGGTTACAGACCTGAACCAGACTGCTCTGGCCGCGTGGCAGTCTACCAAAGGCTGTACATTTATACATCTATGCGCCTGAGCACCAGAGCGCTCTATAATCCAACCCCCTTAAGCCGCGCAGCCCCTGGGTCTGATAAAGTAGGGGCAGCAGACTAAAAGAGACGTTGATTGTGAGTAACCGTCCCATACTGAGCGAGATCGCCGCCGCCATTCCCGAGCTGCGCAAATCAGAAGTAAAAGTGGCTGAGTTTGTGCTCAAAGCACCACAGCAAGTCATGCACATGCGCATTGTTGATTTGGCCCAAGAGGCGCAAGTGAGCGAGCCCACCATCGTGCGCTTTTGCCGCGCCATTGGCTGCAATGGCTTTCAGGAGTTCAAAGTGCGCATCGCTCAGGAAATGGCCATTGCCAATAACATCGGCCAGTTTGCCATTGCTGAAGACGATGGCATCGACGATATCGTCGAAAAAATCGCGGACACCACCATTCAGCGCTTGCACCAGGTCAAATCCCAGCTGCAAGCCGAGCAGGTCGGCGAAGCCGCACGCGCCATCAGTGCGGCTCAGCGAGTGGAGTTTTATGGGTTTGGCGCCTCCGGAGCCGTCGCCATTGATGCCCAGCACAAGTTCTTTCGCCTGCAAGTGGCCACCGCAGCCTACAGCGACCCCCATATGCAAGCCATGTCGGCGGTGACCCTGAGCAACCGCGATGTGGTGGTCGCCATCTCACAAAGCGGACGCACCAAAGACCTACTGCATTCAGTTCAACTAGCCCAGCAACATGGTGCCCGCGTCGTTAGTCTAGCGCCCGCCAACACGGCCCTAAGCCAGCTGGCTGAGTTGCCGATTTATATCGACATCGAAGAAGACACTGAGCAGTACACCCCGATGACCTCGCGCATTGCCCATCTGATGGTGATCGATATGCTGGCGGTGGCGGTAACCCAACGCCGTGGGCCTGAGTTCGCAGAACACCTCAATGCCATCAAACGCAGCATTCGCTCTTTACGCATAGAAAGCTAACCCCTCCCAGCTAGACAAATCACGACATTTGTCGTGATTGTCACTCCCACTCATGCGGATTTTACCGTCACACTAAGGTACTAGTACGCAACAAAAACCGTTGAGATGTAACAACTTACGGGCAATTTATAAAGTCATGCCGGACGCTCGTGCCTACTTTGCCACATTGGCTCTGTGGGGATTTGCTGTCATGCTTTTGCAACCAATAACAATAACAATCACAGCAGCTAGGCCCAGACAACTCTGAGTAACTCTGTGAAGCCCAAAAAGGAAAATACAATGGAAGCAGCTCTGAAAAATGCAGCCCATGAAGAAGTTGTATCGTTCGACCAGGAAGGCAACGTCGTTGTTAATAAGGACTGTCAGATGTCCAAGAAGTTGATGGCACGGCGGGCGATTGAAGCTCACTTAGAACGCAAGCGCCTGGAGAAAAACTTCGACGAACACTATTTCGAAGACATGTAAAAATCCGCGGCGCGGATTTTTTTGTTTCAGGGGTGCCTTCTGGCCCCTGAAGCTGTCTAGCACAGTGAATCATGCCCAGAGCCAGCGTCTCGCGGGTCATGGTGTACTTTGCCCCCCCCCCTCCTCCCCTACGCCGCCTCAGGCATTAGCTAAACTGACAGTTTCTTGGTTTCAGCTTGCAATAAGCGGGATGGCTTATGACAGACGCCACGGCGTTAATCGCCGACAAACTAGCTCGGCAATGCCACCTTCTAGCGACCTTTTTAGTCATCGGCTGTCTGACCAACCTCAACGCTTGGGCAGCGAACTCGACCAGCCTGAATGTGTGTGAAGACGCTGTCTGGCCACCTTACACTTTTAAAATCAGCAAGGCCGGAACGACACGCCTTGATGGCGTCAGTTACGAGTTGCTGCAAGCACTGGCACAGGAGCTGAACCTACAAGTCGACTTTCACATTCTGCCTTGGAAGCGCTGCTTAGCGCAGGTCTACTCTTACCCACAAACTGGCATGGAGATGTTTATCAACGGCAGCTCTAACCGTGAGCGAGTGAGCAAATATCACCGTACTGTGCCGGTGTTTAATGTGCGTCGCAGCTATGCATTTCACCGCGATCATGCCGATAAATTTGACCATATTCGCAATGTTACAGATTTGAATAACATGCAAGTGTGCGGTGTTCTTGGCTACAACTATGAGGATGTGATCGACGCGGGTTTGACGACCACAATTCAAACCCCGGCAACCACAGTTCAAGACGCCATTGACCGAGTAATTAATAAACAGTGCGAGGTATTGCTAACAACCTACGAAGTGGTTGAGGGCGGTATTGCACTCAGCAACCTAAAAGCCAGCCCCGTTTTTGTTCACAGACTCCTGCCAGGCATTGAACCGGATCATATGCACTATTGGATTACCCGCTCTTCACCACGGTCAGAGTCTTTATTAAATGACTTTAATGCGGCCATAAAAAAGCTTCAGGCCAACGGCACAGCAGACCGTATATTTGGTCGCTTCTTACCTGATGGCGACGGCATTCCCTAAAATCGCTCGCAGAGATTCTGTACAGAAAATCTCCCCATCACCCTTCTTGAATCGAAAAAAGCACGAGCTTCATGGCCGTGCTATGATCCCGCCGCCTTCGCACAGCGTGCATTAACACATCTTATTTCGCCCGCAGTCGATCTGCACATATTGAAAAAGATCGGTTTAGTAGTTAACGAGCTTTGTTCGATGGCATTCGATTAATATCAAAAAAGAGCAACACATGACGACACTGATTACTGTTACCGAAGCCAATGCTCATGCAGCATTGCATATTCGTGCAGACAAACCAGACCTGTACTTCTTGCATTACAACACCCATTGGATTGGCCATGGCGTTGCCAATGCAAACATTCGCTGTAAGTTTATTGAGCACAACGGCACGCTTGTTGGCTTTACCGCCTACGGCCCAGCCTATAAAGACGACTACCTGCTTGAAGCTGATGCTTCTCATATAGCCACTGTGTATCACTTGGTGATCAAGCCTGAATACCAGCGCCAAGGCATTGGGGAAGACAGCCTTCGCCTAATTGCGCAAGAACTCATGCTGCAAGGCCATACCGAACTGCGCGTGGCACACCACCCTGACGCAGAAAAAGCGGCTCGTTTTTACCAGAAAATTGGTTTCCAAGTAATCGGTAAAGACTACGACGATGACACCCTACTGAGCATTCAATTATCAGATTTAGCTTAACCTAAGGATACCTTTCATGACGGCCTTACATTCCTATATTTGCAACGGAGGCCCTATATGGGCCTTCCCATGTTTAGTTTTTCCATTCCAATACCATCTTTAAAAGCAGCCATTTAATAAACTGTGTTCTTTAATTCAGAGCCCAAGAACAACAATGCCCTGCATAGAAGACATACAGATCACCCCCGCCCTCCCTAAGCATAGCGAACAACTGATACAATTATTATTTGATAGCAGCTGGCCTTATCATGGTAAAAAATAGCATGCAAGGGATAGTGCCCAGCAACTGCTGCAAAACGCAATTGCAGACGAGCACAGTATTATTTTTTTGGTAACATCTTCCTGCTCTGAGCAACCGCTTGCTTTTGTGCAGTTAGAAGAGCTAGTGGTCCATGCGGTTAATTCTGTAACGATTGTTTTGCCCGCTCGACCGAAGCCAGAATTTGGCCGGCAGGCTTCGTCCATTTGAACGGCTTCGCACTCGCACTCTCCGCATTATGGGCTCTGATAAAGTTCTCCAGCTCCATCTTTAATTCTGAAACACTGGTGAATACTCCGCGATACAACGCTCGGCGTTCCAGTTGAGAAAACCAGCCCTCCACGGCGTTCAGCCACGAGGAGCTGGTCGGAGTGAAGTGTAGATGGATGCGAGGATTAGCTTCAACCCACTCCCGAACTTCTTTTGTTTTATGCGCGCTGAGGTTGTCCAAGATTATGTGGAGATCTTTATTCGAATGTGTACGCCGATCAACCAGCTTCAAGAAGGATAAAAACTCCTTGCTGTTTGTCCGGTCTGCTACTTTTCCGATCACTTTGCCCGTCAAAGTATTAAAGGCTGCGTACAAACTGACCGTTCCGTGTCTTTTGTAATCGTACGTCTGGCTTCCAATCCGGCTTGGATTGAGGGGAAGGCCTGGTTGTGTTCGATCCAGAGCTTGAATCTGTGTTTTTTCATCAACACTTAGAACAATGGCGTTTTCTGGTGGATTCATATACAAACCCACGATATCTACTACCTTATCAGAGAACTTTGGATCATTACTGATCTTGAACGTTTTCAATCGGTATGGGCGTAAATCTGCGGCTGCCCAGATCTGCCGAACTTGCCAAGGCGTTATTTCCGCGTACTT
>NZ_BMYY01000011.1:0-1600 GCF_014652515.1 Bacterioplanes sanyensis
CCAACTTTTTCTGATTTCCTGGTTAGGTTCGGCGAGTTCAGGTGAAAATCAGAGGTGCCCTAGAGATCCTGATGTCTATAAAACATGGTGGAGGAGGGGGTGGGCTTTTCTCTACTCATGGAGTGCCTCGGTCTGCTGTGTTTGAAAACGTATACTACTACCTTAAAGCCACAGAACTTGATGCTAATGATAAAGATGATGCTCTGCTATATTACCAGCGTTGCCTGAGGTTTATATCTAATGGTGATTATCTTTATGATGATATAGTTGGAAGGTGCAACACGATTAGGAATAGATAACAATCCAGACGCCTCCCCCTCAGAACTGGGATGCGGTAATTGTAGCGATTTACCCGCCTGCGCTTCTAGCTGGGACACCCATCTTAAGCTCTCTGGCGCTTAGGTTTTCTGCGTCTTAGCAGGCCGCCTGAGTTAGCAATGGCTGTGCCCGTAGGGGCTGCCCGGACGGCAGCACCAGCCAACATCCTGCTTGGATGCAGGCTGTTGGCGTTGCGGCGACCACAGCATTGGCAACTCAGGATTCACAGCCTGCGCGGCGCAAAGCAGGGAGCTCGCCCGCCCGGCGTGAGGGATAAGATCCCTCAAGGAGGGCATAGGGCTTAGAGAATTCTAAAGCTATCTGCGTTGTTTCTGCTGCGTTAAAAGTGTCTCGATCGCGAGCCCGGTCACATGCTCACTTACTGCAGGTAAGCTGCGCTTTTTTTATTACTTTTCACCTAGCAGAAACTGCCTCGATGTAGGCTTGCAGTCCCTCGCCCGCCCGATGTGAGGGACATGTTGTGGTCAACCCAAACCGGACACTTTTCTAAGCACATTTTTCAAATTCAATCGGTGTTGCATCGCCCAGCGTCGTGTGCAAACGGCGGAATTTGTAGTAGCCAATGTACTCTCTCACATCGGCCACGGCATGTTCTCGAGTCGCGTAAATATTTCCCGTTAGCCACTCGCGTTTAAGGCTGCCGAAAAAACGCTCTGTGGGTGCGTTATCCCAGCAGTTTCCTTTGCGGCTCATTGAACACACCATGCCATGCTGTTTCAGCAGCGCTTGGTAGGCATGGCTGGCGTACTGACTGCCACGATCCGAGTGGTGGAGCAGCCCTTTAGGCGGTTGGCGCAAGTTAATGGCCATCATCAGGGCTCGACTGACCAGCGCGGTTTCCATATGGCGATCCAAATGCCAGCCTACCACTCGGCGCGAATATAAATCGATCACCACCGCCAGATAAACCCAGCCTTGCAAGGTCCAAATATAAGTAATGTCCGTCGTCCATACACGATTTTGTCGCTCGGAGAAAACGCTCGATCCAGCACATTTTCTGCCACCGGCAGCGCGTGTTGACTGTCGGTGGTCAGCACAAACCGTTTCTTCTTCCGGACGCTCAGGCCGAGTGCTTTCATCAGCGATCGCACCCGGTAGCGACCTATGGTAAAGCCTTCTTTGCGCAGTAATGTCATCAGTTGACGGCTACCCAAGCTTTGCCGCGACTCGTTAAACAACGTCTTCATGCGCTGTTTCAGGTGCCACGTTTGGCTATCAGGGTGTTTGTCATCACGTCGGAGCCAGTCGTAATAGGCACTGG
>NZ_BMYY01000011.1:1651-125361 GCF_014652515.1 Bacterioplanes sanyensis
GCGTGACACTGCCATCATCCTCCCACTGACGGATAAAGTCGTACTTTATTTCATTTCTTTCGCAAAGAAGGCGCTGGCCTTTTTTAGGATTTCCTTCTCTGAGCGCAGCTCTTTATTTTCACGCCTCAAGCGCTTCAGCTCTGCGCGCTCATCGGCCGCTAAAGACTCGCCTGAAGCTTCGAGTTCCAGTTCTTTTTTCCAGCGTCGAAGGTTGTTCTCACTGGTATCAACCGCCAGGGCTGCTTTGGCAAAGGAGTAGCCTTGCTCGGTAATCAAAGCTACTGCGTCTTTCTTGAACTCAGGCGTAAACTTGCGCCGTTTTTTCTCTGTTGTCATCGTTCACCTCGGTTGGTATGAATACTATCTTAACGAGGTGTCCGGGTGAATTAGACCACTACAACAACCTCAAGGAGTGCATGGCGTTTAGCGAGGTGTTTGCATAGCTATCATGTTTCTGCCGGCTAAAAACCACTGCCTAATTGGCTGTCTATCTATTTCCCTTATGTCTATAATTCCGCCCGAATTTTAGGCTGTATCAGTCTGATTTTTGCTCAATTCGATTCAAAATATATAAGGAATACCATGAAAACAGTGATGTTTTTCAGGTCGGCAGTTCTGCTGGCTGTCTCGCTGATGCTAACAGCATTCGCGCAAGCGGAAACCGCATTAGATCGCTACTTGGCAAAGGATGATGGCAAGTTCGATTGGGAATATGTTCGCACAGAAGACAAGGGTTTTTACGTTGGCCATGAGGTATTGGTAACGTCTCAGCAGTGGCTGACGGAAAAAGAAACAACCCGCCCGATCTGGCAGCACGATGTGATGTTTTACTTCCCTAAGAAGTTAGCGGATAAGCCGTATGGCAAGCTGGCTTGGCGTACCGATTCAGCCATTGTTTACGTGGCGGGTGGAACGCACTTGCGTGACTCTAAATTTGATGACTTGTTCGGCAAGGTGGCGGCAAAGTTTAATAAAATCGTGATTGAAGTTCGCCAGGTACCCAATGAGCCTTGGTCTTATGTGGTCGATGGTGAAGGTGCCAAAGAAATGCAGGAAGACAATTTGGTCTCGCGCTCTTTTGAATTGTTCTTAGATACGGGCAATGAGGAATGGCCGCTGTATTTGCCGATGGTGAAATCCGTGGTGAAAGCCATGGATGCCAGTACTGAGTTTTTGGATGAATACCATGGCCTTTATGTTGACCGCTTTTCTATGGTGGGCGGCTCTAAGCGTGGTTGGACTACTTGGCTAACCGCCGCCGTTGATCATCGCGTACAAGGCATTGTGCCGGCGGTTATCGACGTATTGGATATTGATAAGTCGCTGGAAAATCAGTACGAAGCCATTGGCGACTACTATCCAATCTTGCACACCTATACCGGCAAAAACTTGCCATGCCGTTTCAAAACCGAAGACGGTCAGAAGTTGCTCGACATCGTGGACCCGATCGAGTATCAGGACAGAATGGCCGGTCTGCCAAAATTCATTCTGAATGGTACCTCGGATGAGTTCTTTCAAAATACCAACAGTTTGAACTACTGGGACCAAGTGTCTGGCCCTAAGAACATTCGCTTTGTTCCTAATGCCAGTCACAATCTTCCAGAAGACGCCATTATGTCGGGCTTTGCATTTGCGAGTAAGGTGTTGGATCGCAATGGTCGACGCTCTGCGCCGCATATCTTTTGGGAAGCTGATCGCGAAAACAACGTATTGACTGTGTACTCTTCTAAGATCCCCATGAACGTTGAGTTTTGGACGGCTGATAACGAAACACTGGATTATCGTTTAAACGTCGCTGGCGATGAGGCTTGGAAGAGCAAGACGTTGCGCGCCAAGCATATGAAAGTCGAGTTTAAAGATCCGGATGGTGATGGCCGCTCTAAAATGTACTACGCATTTTCTAAGCCGCTCGAGGCACCTGAGTCGGGTTATCGTGCAAGCTTGTTTAGCTTAGACTTTGGCATGCAGACCTTTACCACCAGCATTCATATGACCCCTGAAGCGAAGCCGTATAGCGGTCTTCACTGTCAGTAATGTGATGGTTAAAACCCCGTAGCTAATACGAGGTTTTTATATGGTTAGGAGAGCATATATGATTCTTAATCTGACCAGTATTTGATCGTCAAGGCAATAGCTTTTTCTTTGATGCTGCCCCTGTGGTGACTGCCCGATTATTTTGTTTAGTGATGCTGCCTCGCTTTTATTTCTTAAATGCTTTGTTAACCCTATTGTTTACCAATTTATAAAATCAGTAACATTTTCTAGTCTTACGATCTCAGCTGTATGACCTAGTGTTGCACTCCAGTATCTATTTCGCTCATCTTGTTGGCCGGCGCCATCCCACTCAATAACTCGTATAGATTTTGCAGTTAAATATGGACGAAGAAGCAGGTTTAGGTGTTTGTCTAGGCCTGAATATCCAAATAGTATTATTTCATCGGCCTCAGAAAGAGCAAACTGTAAGTAATCCCAGTATGTTGATAAAACATGAGAGGCTGCAATAACAGATGGCTTATGCTTTACATGGGTCAAGACTATATGCTCGCTAGCCTCATTCCTGTCGACAGTTAATTGGTTTCGACTTAGCTTCGATGTTTGTTGGCCGTCATTAACGAAAAGAGGGGAGCCGTGGAGGTGCAGGTAGTATCCGTATTTTTTATCGTACTTACGCTCAAGTGCATCGGGTGAAAAACCACTATTCAACATCCCATCAACTAAATAGCCGTCATAGCCAGTGACAATATCATTGTCTATGAAAGAATTGTATAGCAATTTGTCATAGTTGAGCGTTGCAACATGTGAACGAGTATTTTTGATGAAATTAACAAGGTTGTTTTCGAACTGGTCAGGTAAGTTTCCATCATAGTTGTGGAGTTTAGTTGCTACTTTATGAATGTATTGGGCTGTAATTTCAGGAAAACCCCGGCCGTCCTCAGTAAGCCAGTGAACATCTCCTTGTCCAATTCGATTTAGAGCTTTGCAGTACGTAACAGCTTGGTGCAAGGTGTCTAGTTCATGCTCGCCTTTTGGAGCTCCCGTGCGCCCAAGGCATCGTTCAATTAATTGCTTCTGCTCCGGTGTTAAGAAATTTTCTTTATTCCATATGTCTTCAAGTGCTGTCGTTAATGAAAAGTGATCAGGGTCTAAAGCCATTCCCAATCCATTTCCAAATATTATTAATTTTCTACTCATTTTATTACCTTGGCATCATCAATTAGGGCCAATAGACTATTGGCCTTAGTGTCAGCCTTTCCAGCTGGAATTATTCGAGGACTTTCTACTAGTCCATTGAGTCACGATTGGATATCCCTGTTTTTCTCATATTTCCTATTGGAAAAGTGTGCCTGCCTAGTTTTCAGGCCAACAGTGGTATCAAAGCTAAGCGACAATTATCAGTGTTTTGATGTTATTGATAATTAAGCTACCAGGAAGGAATTCTGCTCGCAAGGCTGTCAAGCGACATAGTATGTCGGTAGCTTTCGCACGGTATTCATTCTAAGATTTGAACTCGCTCTCGCGCCTAGGTTCTCCGCGCCTTAGCAGGCCGCCTGAGTTGGCAATGGCTGTGCCCGTAGGGGCTGCCCGGACGGCAGCACCAGCCAACATCCTGCTTGGATGCAGGCTGTTGGCGTTGCGGCGACCACAGCATTGGCAACTCAGGATTCACGGCCTGCGCAGCGCAAAGCAGGGAGCTCGCCCGCCCGGCGTGAGGGATAAGATCCCTCAAGGAGGGCATAGGGCTTAGAGAATTTTAAAGCTATCTACGTTGTTTCTGCTGCGTTAAAAAGCTCAAAAAATGCTCACATATTACAGGTAAGCTGCGCTTTTTTTATTACTTTTCGCCTAGCAGAAACTGCCTCGATGTACGCTTTCAGTCGTTTGCCTGCCCGGCGTGAGGGATAACCTCAAGGAGCGCATAGGGTTTGGCGTTTGGAGGTTACGTGCCTTCGCTCGTTCTCCGCAGTGCCGGGTAGTGTTTGGGGTTATAGCGGCTTATCAAGACGATCACCAAAGCATACATAAGCGCCAGCACCAGCCAGGCGTTATTAAAGCTGCCTAAATAATCCCTCAGTGCGCCCATTAATAACGGCATAAAGGCAGCCAAGCTATAGCCATAGCCTTGCACTAATGCAGTCAGCGCTCCGGCTTTTTGCGCGTCGGGGTGGTGGTCCATGGTGATGATCATGACCAGTGGAAACTGACCACCAATGCCTAAACCCAGCAAGGTCATGGGAATCCACACGCTGGCGTGTGAGGGCGCCAACGCCAGCCAGAGAAAGCCGCTGATGGACAGTGCCAGCACGGTAAATAATGCCCAGCGTCGATCATCGCTGCGGCTGGCCAGGTAAGGGAAAATAAAACCCGCCACCACTTCGATGGCGGTCAAATAGCCTAGCCACAAACCCGACTGGGTCGCATCCAAGCCTTGGTCGAGTAAAAACGGCGGCAACCAGGCCAATACGCAGACGTAGCCGGCGGCGGCCAGCGTAAACGTGGTCGTCAGCGACAGCAAACGCGGTGTGGCCAGCCAGTAAGCTTGGGCTGGCACAGAGCCTGGGGTGGGGAATGCGTCGCGCCAATCCGACCAAATAAATAGGGCGATGATGGCCACCACGGCCCAGCTGGCCAGGGCTAAGTGCCAGTTGTCGCTCCATTGGAATACATAGGGCGTTAAACTGGCGGCGCAAGCGGCACCGGCCATGATGGCGGCCACGTAAAAGCCCATAATTCGGGCGCTGTGCGGGCCGGCCAGTTGTTTGATCACAACCGGCATGGCGGCCTGAATGACGGCGATGCCGGCACCTGCCAGCAGCGAGGTCAGCACCAATAAAGCAAAGTTCCATTGACCAACATCCACGCCGCGAAGGCCATTGGCCAGCAGTAATAAACCCAGTGAAAGCTGTATTAAGCGATGGGTGCTTATGTGTTGGCGAAGTTTAAGAGTGAGAAAACACCCCAGCCCCATGGCCAATACAGGCAACAAGGTCAGCCAGGAAAGGGCGGTGTAGTTGAGCTGCAAGTCGGCTTGTAAGGTGTCTGCCAATGGCCCAATGGCGGCCAGGGCCGGGCGCAAGTTAAGGCCAATCAGCATGGCGACGGCCATCAGTTTCCAGTGTGAGCTGGGCGCGTGTGCAGCGGCGCGCTCGGCGGTGGGTAAAAGTGACGCGTTGGTTATAACCCTCGTCATAAATAGTCTTCTCAATAAGTTAAGTTGGCGCTACTCTAAAAGCTCAATATAACTTGAGGTCAACAAGATGGTGAAACCACTCGCCGCCAGCAAAAGTGCGCTCAGTGTGGGGGATGTGGCACAGCGCTGTGATATTCCGGTGTCGACGGTGCATTTTTATGAGGCCCAAGGCTTGATAAAGAGCTGGCGTAACAATGCCAACCACCGCCGTTACAGTCGCCATGTGCTGCGGCGCATTGCGGTGATTAAAGTCGCACAGCGCACGGGCATTGCATTGAAAGACATTCACCAGGCTTTGGCTGTGTTGCCGCAAGACAAAGCACCGAGTGCTGAACAGTGGCAAGCGATGTCGCGCCAGTGGCAACAATTGCTGCAACAAAAAATCGCCGACCTAACCCTACTGCAAACGCAACTCGACAGTTGCATTGGCTGTGGCTGTCTATCCTTAGCCGACTGCCCGCTGCGCAACCCAGAGGATTGCCGTGCCGTGCAGGAATCGCCATAGCACTCCAACTCGGTGTCGCTGGTTTTTGCTGAGCGGCACACAAAGCTCGTGATTTTGAGTTCGCTGGTGATCCAGGGCGGGCGCCGGGTTACTTAAAGGTGCCTTTGGTAAAAAGGCGCCTTTGATAAACCTGTTATTGTTCGCGTACTGGCATAGATTGTTCACTACTGGCCAGCCGTTACCGATTGCGGGTAATGTAGCGCCTCCTGCGGCTCCGCACGCTGGCCGGGGCTGTGTGGGCGCGATGTTGGCGTCCATTCGTCGTAGGTTTTCATCATTCATAGTCTGTGGGCTAAGGCTTTATTACCGCACCGAACGCGGCCGGGCGCGGTGGCCAGGTCAACACAGAAAACGCAGAGCTAGAGGCACAGGTATGCAATTTCCGCTATTTAAGGGGTTGTTCCCGACATTCATGATGGCACTGACAGTCGTCAGTGGCACGGCCACGGCCGCCGAACGGCCTCCCATGCCGGTCGAAGCCCAAGTGGTTAACGCTGAAACGGTGAGCCGCACGATTGAACTCGTTGGCTCCTTAAGTGCCGACGAGAGCGTCACCATCAGCCCGGAAGTGGCAGGGCGCATCAGCAAAATTCATTTTCAAGAAGGTCAAGCGGTGCAAGCCGGCGATGTGCTGTTTACCTTAGACAGCTCCATCGAACGGGCGCAGTTGGCGCAGGCGCAAGCCAGCCGAGCGCTCAATGAGTTGGAATATCGTCGTGCCAGTGAGCTGTTAAAAAAGAACGTCGGCAGCGCCACCGACCGTGATGCCGCACTGGCCAAACTGCGTATCGACGAAGCGGAAGTTGAGCTGGCACGCGAGCGTGTCGCCAAAATGACGTTAACCGCACCGTTTGCTGGCGTGATGGGGCTGCGTCAGGTCAGCGTTGGCAAATACGTCTCGCCCGGCGAAGCCATGGCGCCTTTGGTGGCTACTAATCCGTTGAAGCTCGAGTTTCGCGTGCCAGAAGTGTACGTGCGTGAGTTGAGCGAAGGCCTGTCAGTAGCGGTCAGCGTTGATGCCTTGCCCGGTGAGAAATTCCAAGGCGAAATTTACGCCATTTCTCCCGCCGTGGATGTTAATGGCCGCAGCTTTAAAGTCTTGGCGGCCATTAATAATGACGCTGGGCTGTTAAAGCCGGGCTTGTTTGCCCGCGTCGAGTTAAACCTGGCGGACATCGACAACGCCCTGATGGTGCTCGAAGAAGCCTTGGTGCCCCAGGGCAAGCAGCAACTGATTTATAAGCTGGTCGATGGCAAGGTGCAGATTAACCCGGTCACCGTTGGTTTGCGCCAACAAGGTCGCGCTCGCATCACCTCAGGTGTGGCCGCTGGCGACATTGTGGTCACCGCCGGTCAAATGAAACTGCAACCGGGTGCGCCTGCTGTGCCTGTTAACTTGCCTCAGCCTGAGCAGCAATAAGGAGCTGACACTTTATGGTGTTATCGGAAATATCC
Source organism: Bacterioplanes sanyensis (assembly GCF_014652515.1). Taxonomy (GTDB): domain Bacteria; phylum Pseudomonadota; class Gammaproteobacteria; order Pseudomonadales; family Oceanobacteraceae; genus Bacterioplanes; species Bacterioplanes sanyensis. The sequence goes on from NZ_BMYY01000011.1 coordinate 8,800, forward strand.
ATTCGTCGCCCAGTGCTGGCCACGGTGATGAGTTTGCTGATCTTGTTGGTTGGCCTCATCGCTTACGAGCGTTTGACGGTGCGCGAATACCCCAACATTGATGTGCCGACGGTGTCGGTAGAAACCATTTACGACGGTGCCAATGCCAGCATTGTCGAATCGCAGGTGACCAATGTGCTGGAGGATTCGTTGTCCGGCATTGAGGGCATCGATTTTATGACCTCGTCGTCCAGCTCAGGTAAAAGTCAGATCACCATCAACTTTAACCTCGATCGCGACGCCGATACCGCGGCGTCGGATGTGCGTGACCGGGTAGGGCGTGTGCGTGGCTTGTTGCCCGACGACATCGATGAGCCGGTGGTGGCGAAAGTAGAAGCCAACGCTCAGCCGATTATGTATCTGGCGTTTTCTAGCCCCAACCATACCCCGTTGGAAATGACGGATTTTGCTGACCGTTTGGTAAAAGACCGGCTGCAAACGGTGAAAGGCGTTGCGCAGGTGCGTATTTTTGGTGAGCGTCGCTACGCCATGCGCATCTGGCTGGATAAACAACGCATGGCCGCCTACGGCGTAACCGTGGTCGACATTGCCAATGCATTGCGCAGTCAGAACTTGGAAGTGCCGTCCGGCAGCATTCGCTCACAAACCCGTGAGTTTACCGTGCTGGCGCAAACGGATCTGACTCAGCCTCAGCAATTTGAGCAAGTGATTTTGCGCGATGACGATGGCTACCTAGTGCGTCTTTCTGACGTGGCTCGTGTACGCATTGGCTCGGAGCAAGATCGCGGCAGCGTGCGTTTTAATGGCGAAACTGCCGTTGCACTCGGGGTTGTAAAGCAGTCGGTGGCTAACCCGTTGGATGTGTCGGCAGGCATTCGTGAAATGATTCCATCGGTGGAGTCGATGCTGCCCGAGGGCATGGAAATTCAGGTGGCGTACGATTCGTCCATCTTTATCGATCGCTCGATTAAAGCCGTATACAGCACCATTATCGAAGCAGCGATTTTGGTGATTTTGGTGATTTTCCTGTTCTTGCGTTCTGCGCGAGCGACCTTGATTCCACTGGTGACCATTCCGGTGTCCTTGATTGGTTCGTTCATCTTTATGTTCGCGCTGGGCTACTCCATCAACACCTTGACCTTGCTTGCCATCGTGATGGCCATTGGCCTGGTGGTGGACGACGCCATCGTCATGCTGGAGAACATTTATCGCCACGTTGAAGAGGGCATGCACCCGATTCAGGCGGCGTTTAAAGGCTCGAAAGAAATCGGCTTTGCCGTCATCGCCATGACCATCACCCTGGTGGCGGTGTTTGCGCCCATTGCCTTTACCGAAGGCCGTACCGGCAAGTTGTTTGCTGAGTTTGCTTTGACTTTGGCCAGTGCGGTGTTGGTGTCCGGTTTTGTGGCACTGACCTTGTCGCCCATGATGTGCTCGCGTTTGCTGAAACATGAAAACCACGGCAAATTCTATTTGTGGGGTGAGCGCGTATTGGATGGCATGGCAGACGCTTATCGTCGCTCGCTCAAGGTCTCGTTAAAAGCGCGTCCAGTGGTGCTGGCCATTGGTTTGGCTTGCTTGGTGGGGTTGTATTTCAGCTTTACCAGCTTGAAATCTGAGCTCTCACCGACGGAAGACCGTGGCACCATCATTGGCTTTGGTATTGGCCCAGAAGGCTCGACCACCGAGTTTTTGGATCGCTACAGCCGCCAGTTGGAAGGCGTGTTCTCCGGCGTGCCAGAGGTGGAGCGCTACTTCGTTATCACTGGCCTGTTCCCTACCGAGAGCAACATCATTGCCTTTGCTGGCCTGCAAGATTGGGATGAGCGCGCGCGTCCAGCGCAAGCCATTGCCGGCGAGCTACGTGGCCCTATGTTTGCGGGCATTCCAGGCATTATGTCGTTTCCGGTGTTGCCGGCATCGTTGGGGCAAAGCCCAATTGCACGCCCAGTGGAGTTGGTGATTCAGTCAACCGGCGACTTTGCCGACTTGCAACGCTTGGTCGGTGCGGTAATGGGCAAGGTGTACGCCAGTGGCAAGTTGGCCAACCCGGATGTCGATTTGAAGCTCAACAAGCCTGAGCTGGTGGTCAATGTGAACCGCGATAAAGCCGCGGCTGTGGGTGTGCAAATCACCGACATCACCAGCACGCTATCGACCTTGCTGGGCGGCACCACGGTCAACCGCTATCGCCAGGGCAATGAGCAGTACGATGTCATTGTTAAAGTTGAAGACAGTGCCCGTACCACGCCAGAAGCGCTGAGCGAGATTTATGTGCGCAACAACACTGGCGTCATGGTGCAGCTGTCGAACCTGGTCACGGTGACTGAGTCGGTGGCGCCGAAAGAGCTGAACCACTTTAACAAGTTACGTTCGGCCACCATTCAGGCCAGCTTGACGCCTGGCATCACCCAAGGTGAAGCGCTGACTTGGCTGCGCAGTGTGGTGGAGGAGACCGCCGCTGACATGGATATTCAGGGCATTCAGTTCGATTACGGCGGCCAAGCTCGCGAGTACATCGAATCTGGCAATACTCTGATGGTCACCTTCGTATTGGCACTGGGCTTTATTTACCTGGTGTTGGCCGCGCAGTTTGAGAGTTTCCGCTCGCCCATGGTCATTATGCTAACCGTGCCGCTGGCGATTTTGGGTGCCTTGCTGACCATGCACATGACCGGCGGTACGCTCAACGTTTATAGCCAGATTGGCCTGATTACCTTGATTGGTCTGATTACCAAGCACGGGATCTTAATGACGGAGTTTGCCAACCAGCTGCGTGAGCAGGGCAAAGAGAAGTTCGAAGCCATTATCGAAGGCTCGGTATTGCGTTTGCGCCCTATCTTGATGACCGCAGGCTCCATGGTGCTGGGTACCTTGCCGCTGGCAATGGCCACCGGTGCCGGTGCCGAGGGCCGTCAGGAAATTGGCTGGGTCATTGTCGGTGGTATGACCTTTGGTACCTTGCTGACGCTGTACGTGGTGCCCACCATGTACACCTACATCGTGCGCTCCATGCCGCATTTGGTCGAGCCTGATTACGACTGAACTGGCTCGGCCTAGGTTGAGCAAAACCAAGCCGGCGCCTGACGCCGGCTTTTTTGTGCTCATTCATGGCGACATTGGTCACGTCAGAGGCGCATGCTAGAGTAGCCGCCTGTTAAAGCGAAGGATAAGAAGTGATGCGTTTGCGCTGGATCGGCTGGCTGTTGGCGGTGATGGTCATTGTGCCTCTGCTGGGCTTGTATTTGGCTCCGGGGTTGGGGCTATGGTGGGCAGATCGCTGGTATCAGCAACAAGGCGACGGTTACGGCATTGATGCCGAGCGGTGGACCTTCTCGCCCTTTGCCGGTGAACTGACTTTGCACCAACTGACCTTGCGCCATCCGGGCCATGCCAGCGGCGAGCAAACCCAACTGCAGCAGCTGCAACTGCAGTGGCACACGCCCTCTTTATGGCAGCAATATCTGCACATTACCGACTTACAGCTGCTGGGGCTGACAGTGCAAGTCGAGCAAAGCGGCGACATCAATGCGCCCGAAAGTAAGCCGCAGCTGATGGTTGCTGGCCTTAACCTGCCATTAGCCGAAACCGGCGAGCCGCCTGCCGCAGCTGAAGCTGAAGCCGAAGAAGCCGCCCCTTTGGCGTGGCGTGTTCGCGTCGATCAATGGCAACTGACCCCTGATATTCGCTGGCGGGCCGCGCAAGCGCCGGCCAGCGCGGGTCAAGTGGCGCTGAGCCTGACTGGCAAAAACCTGACTTGGCCCTTGAGCGAGGCCATGACGCACGAGCTGCAACTGCAATTGCGTGGTTTGAATCTCGATGGGCAGTTAACGGCCGATTTTAACTTGCACGTTCAAGGTCAGCTCGGCGCAGGCATGTCAGACTGGCAAGGTGACGTGCGTTTAAGTGAGGCGGCCCTGGCCCATAGCCAAGCGCCGCCCTTAGCGCTGGCTGAGTTGTCGTTGGCGCAATTGCGCTGGCAGCAGGCAAAGCCACAGGCTGCTGAACTTCAGTCGTTGCAGTTAGAGCAATTGCGCATTGGTGACAGCGAGCAACCCTTGCTGAGTTTGGCCAGCTACGCCGTCGATGAGTTGGCCTTGAGTGCCGAGCAAATTCGCACCGGCTGGCATGAATATCAGGGGCTGGAGCTGAACCTCACGCTGGATGAGCAAGGTGAGCTGATTGGCTTGCCGCCCCAGTCACAGGCTGCTAATGCAGAGTTGGCCTCCGCAGCGCCAGAGCAGAGCGTTACTGATGAGCCTGAGGCTCAGCAAACGCTATCTGAGCCAGCCGCGACCGAGTCAAACACACCTAGGCCAAGCACATCTGAGCCAAGCACGCCCAACATTGAGCTGGCTGGATTGCGCCAACGCGGTGAGCCATCGCGCCTTGAGCTGCGTGATGCGTCGGTGATGCCGACGCTGGAGCAAAGCGTGTCGATCAAAGCGTTGGAAGTGAGCCCGTTGCAATGGCAGGCCAGTGGCTCGCAACAGCCCAGTGGCTTGAAACAGCCCCTCGACTTTAACCTTGAGCTGGCATTGGACGACTACAACCGTATTCACTCTCAAGGCAAGCTCACCACCTTTAAACGCGAGCAGGTGATTTTCCCGCAAGGCCAGCTCACCTTTACCGTGGAGCAGTTAAATCTGGTGCCGTATAACGGCTATCTCGCTCGGGCAATGGGCTATCACGCCGAGCGCGGCCAGCTTAACCTTAAGGCCGAAGTCGGCTTTGATGAGGGACAGCTGCAAGGTGATGTGGATATTTTGCTGCGCAATGCGCGCTTCGAGCCGGAAAATGATGCAGTCATCGAGCGGGTCAGCCAGCAAATATCGATGCCAGTGGATACGGCGTTGTCGCTGCTGCGTGACGATAACGGCAATATTCGCTTAAACGTGCCATTGTCGGGCGATTTAGCCAGCCCAGATGTTGGTTTAAATGATTTGAGCAAACAGCTGGCGACCTTGGCGTTGCGCACAGCGACCATGCATTATTTAAAGCAAAGCCTAGTGCCTTACGGAACCTTGTTGAGCCTGGCGGATTATGCCGGCTCGAAGCTGATGGCCATACGCTTAGATGCCGTGGTGTTCAGCGCCGAGCAAGAGTCACTGAATGACCAGCAGCGCGCACAGCTCGATAAAGTCGCGGCCATTATGCAAGAAAAAACCGAACTGGAATTAAAAGCGTGTCCGCAGTTTGCTAAAACCGATGCCCCAGATAACTGGCCAGCACTGGCCACTCAGCGTGCGCAATGGATCAAGCAGTATTTGGCGCAGTCACAAGATGACAATGATCAAACCTTGGCGGCTCGCATTACCTTGTGCAAACCCGAGCTCGAAGAGCAGCATCAGGTGGTATTAGGTTTCTAGTTGGGAATTAAACAAGGGCGCCTAGGCGCCCTTGTTTAATTTAGTGCTCCAGAATCTGACTCAGGAATAACTGCAAGCGGTCGGTTTCTGGGTTGGCGAAGAATGTGTCAGGAGTGTTTTGCTCCACAATTTCGCCGCCGTCCATAAAGATCACTCTATCAGCAACTTTCTTGGCAAAGCCCATTTCGTGGGTCACACACAGCATGGTCATGCCTTCTTCGGCCAGCTCGATCATGACATCGAGTACCTCTTTAACCATTTCTGGGTCCAGTGCTGAGGTTGGCTCATCGAACAACATGATTTGTGGTGACATGCACAGTGAGCGGGCAATCGCCACGCGTTGTTGCTGACCGCCAGACAGCTGGCCTGGGTATTTGCTTGCCTGATTGGCAATTTTAACCCGCTCCAGATATTTCATGGCGATGGCTTCGGCCTCGTCTTTGGGCTTTTTTTGCACCCAAATAGGCCCGAGGGTGAGGTTTTCTAAAATGGTCAAATGTGGAAATAGATTAAAGTGCTGAAACACCATGCCGACATCGCGGCGAATGGCTTCAATGTTTTTTACGTCATCAATCATTTCTATGCCATCGACCACCAGTGAGCCCCGTTGGAACTCTTCCAGGCGATTGATGCAGCGAATCATGGTGGATTTACCAGACCCAGAAGGGCCGCAGATCACAATGCGCTCGCCTTTTTTGACGGTGAGGTTGATGTCTTTCAGCACATGGAAATCGCCATACCATTTGTTCAGGTCGGAAATGACGATGACGTCGTCCTGAGCTTCTTGTTCTGGGCGGTTGTTTACTTCAGTCATGGTGTAATTCCGTCAAGATTGGTGGCTGGTATCCAGTTTTTTCTCGATGTTGGCGGCAACGCGCGACATGCCAAAGCAGCATATCCAATACACCACGCCAACAAATAAATAGGCCTCGGTGGCATAGCCGCCCAGCCAGTTTGAGTTGGTTAAAGCGGTTTGTGCCGTGCTGAGCACCTCGAAAATACCAATGATCAGCAAGAAGGTGGTGTTCTTAAATAGCATGATCGAGGTGGCCAAAATGTTCGGCATAGAGACCTTGATCACCTGCGGCAAAATCACCAATAAGGTGGTTTGCCAATAGCTTAAGCCCAGCGCAGCGGAAGCTTCGTATTGGCCATTGGGGATGGCTTGAAAACCACCGCGATAAACCTCGGCCATGTAGCCGGCCATAAACAGGGTGAGCACGATCCACACCCGCAGTAGTTTGTCGACGTTAGTGCCTTCGGGGAAGAACAACGGCAACATGACTGAGCCCATAAAGAACAAGGCCAGTACCGGCACGCCACGGAAAAACTCAATCAAAATAACGCTGATCGAGCGCGCCATTGGCATGTTAGAGCGGCGGCCAAGGGCCCATAAAAAGCCCAGCGGCATGCCGAGAATAATACTGGCAGAGGCCAGTAATAAGTTCAGCGAAAAGCCACCCCAAAAATCCGTGCTGACGTATTCCAGCCCTAAGATACGACCATCCAAAATGGCGATGGCCACAAACGGAAAAATCACCAACAGCGCCAAGTCTAAGCGGTTACGCAAATGATGCGGCAGCCAGTAGGGTGACGATAGCACCAGTGCTAATAGCACCAGAGTCAGATTGATACGCCAGATCTCTGTGTCGGGAAATGAGCCATAAAACAGCTGCTGTGACCAAGCCTGAATAAATACCCAGCAAGCACCGCTGCTGGTGCAGTCTTGCTGCGTTGTGCCAGAAAAATCGGCTGACCACAAAAGCCAGTCCAGCAGCGGCGGAATCGCCCATAAAAAGAAAGCGACAATCACCAAGGTAGTGATGCTGTTCAGTGGGCCAGCAAACAGGTTGTTGCGCAGCCAGGCAATCGGGCCAGCGGCGGTAACGGGCGCCGGCTGTGACGGTTTGGGTTCAAATACCCGGGTAGTGTGATGGGAGCTACTGGACATACTATTTTCTCTCCACCAGGCTGACACGACGGTTAAACAGGTTCATGCACAAGGAAATGGTCATATTCACGGCGAAGTAAACCGCCAGAGTCATAAATACAATTTCAATGGCCTGGCCCGTTTGGTTGAGTGAGGTGCCGACAAACACGGTGAACAAATCTGGGTAACCGATGGCGGTCGCTAGGGTCGAGTTTTTCACCAGACTTTGATACTCACTGTTGAGCAATGGCACAATCACGCGCATGGCTTGGGGCACAATGATCAGCTTCATGATTTTGCTTTCTTTTAGGCCAATGCTGCGGGCGGCTTCGGTTTGTCCGTGGGGCACGGCTTGAATGCCGGCGCGCACCGCTTCGGCAATAAAGGCTCCGGTGTACACCGTCAAGGCTAAGGCTAGGGCCATCAGTTCAGGGATTACGGTAATGCCGCCGCGAAAGTTAAAGCCGCGCAACTCTGGGTATTCAAAGGAAAAAGGCGCACCGCCGATCACGCTGGCCAGCGCGGGTAAAGCGATCAAGATGCCCAGTGACAAGCGCCATACCGGCAGCTGCACACCTTCGTCATCTTGGCGTTTTTTGGCGTAGCGGTGCAGCCAAATGATGGCGGCAATGGCAACGGCTACCGCGATGTAGAACACAGTAGCGCCGGCTTCTTCTACGGGGGCGGGTAAATACAAGCCACGAACGTTAAGGAAGACGGCCTCGCCCAGGCTCATGCTGTTTCTGGCGCTGGGTAGCGCCGCTAGAACAGCGAAGTACCAGAAGAAAATCTGTAATAGCAGTGGAATGTTGCGAAAGGTTTCCACGTAGGCAACGGCCAGTCGGGTAACCAGCCAGTTTTTGGAAAAATGGGCAACGCCCATAATAAAGCCGACCATGGTCGCCAACACTATGCCAACGGCCGACACCAAAATGGTGTTCAATAAGCCGACAAAGAAGGTTCGTAGGTAGGTGTCTGTGGCATCGTAGGGAATCAACGACATTAAAATGTCGAAGCCGGCGGTGGTGGTTAAAAAATCAAAGCCGGTTTTAATGCCCCTAGCTTCCATGTTGGCCAAGGTGTTCGCAATGATTAAAAATACCAAGTACCCCAGTGTTGCCACCAGCAGAAGCTGATAAAACACGGCGCGTACATTGGGGTTGTTGTAGAACGCCGGAGCCGATTTGCTGCCTTCGGGGCGTTTGACTGCGCTCATAGTGTCCTCTCTTGGGCCCAATAATAAAGCCCGCCCTTAAAAAAGAGCGGGCAAACTGTGTTAGCAGTGTTTAGCGAATTGGGTTGGAGTAGAGGATGCCGCCTTTATTCCATTGCGCATTAAGACCGCGTGCAATTTGCAGTGGTGAGGACATGCCAACATTGCGTTCAAAGATTTCGCCATAGTTGCCGACCTGCATGACAATGTTTTTAGCCCAGTCTTTGCTTAAGCCCATTTTTTCACCGCTGTCACCTGTGGTACCCAACAGACGCTGTTGCTCAGGGCTGCCGCTTTTGGCCATTTGCTCGGCGTTGGCGCTGGTAACGCCTAAATATTCGGCTTCAATCAGGGCGGCTAGGGACCATTTGACGATATTAAACCAAGCGTCGTCACCTTGGCGCACTACAGGGCCCAGTGGCTCTTTGGAAATCACTTCTGGCAATACCACGGCATCGGATGGGTTTTTCAGGCCAATGCGAATGGCGTACAGCTGTGACTGATCAGAAGTCAGCACGTCACAGCGGCCGCTTTCGAAACCGGCGCGGGTTTGATCTGAGGTGTCGAACGTGACGGCGGTATATTCCATGTCATTGGCGCGGAAATAGTCGGCCAGGTTCAGCTCGGTGGTGGTACCGGCCTGAATACAGACTGCAGCGCCATTCAGCTCAAGAGCACTTTTAACCCCGATTTTTTTTGACACCATAAAACCTTGGCCGTCGTAATAGTTAACGCCAGCGAAGTTAAGCCCCAATGAGGTGTCGCGGGTATGAGTCCAGGTGGTGTTGCGCGACAAGACATCGACTTCGCCTGACTGCAGTGCGGTAAAACGCTCTTTGGCCGTTAATGGCTTGTAACTTACCTTGCTGGCATCACCTAACACAGCGGCTGCCACAGCTCGGCACACGTCAACATCCATGCCGCTCCATTGACCTTTTTCATCTTTTTGCGAAAAACCTGCTAGGCCTGTGCTCACACCGCAAGAAAGGGTGCCGCGCTTTTTGACGTCCTCCAGCGTGCCCGCGGTGGCGGTGGTGCTGATGCCCAGTGCCAGGGTGGCTGTCAGAATAGAAGCCAGTTTTTTCATGCTGTGATTCTCCATGGTTTTTATGTGCCCAGAATAGGGCTGTTGCTCTGTGACTTTGAAGCCTTATCGAAGGCAGTATCAAATACAGTGCCAAGGTTATTATTCTGTTGCAGTCATCGCTGCTGGTTGGTTGTTTTGTGATCTGTTTTTGGGTTTTCGGGCGACTAAGCCCAGTGGGACCACTCAACCAGCACAGTCACGATTGTGCTGTTGTTCACTAGACACGCAGACCTGCGACAGGTCAACCGGCAAAAAAAGCCGGTTGTTGTTTAATGATGGTGCAAATGGAAGAAGGGTGTGCAGTTTCTGCGCACAAAAAAGCGCCCTCTTGGGGCGCTTGGTAACACGGCTGGCTAAAGAGGCCTATTCGTTGTTGCTAACTGGTTTGACAACGAATAAAAGATCACCTTGGTTCACTTGTTGGCCATCGGCATTCATGATGCGAGTGACTTTATAGCGCTGTGTGGCTGGATACAGCTCGGCATCCGCGCGGTTAAACTGTGCCAGCGTCATCGGCGTGAACATTTTCATGGCTTCCATCAGGCACAGCGTTTGGCCGACCTCAATGATATCGCCCTCACGCACAAAGGCTGGCTCCGTCGGAGAGGGGGTACCGTAGAAAATACTGGTGGATGGCGACAGCACTTTCAGTTCATCCGAGCCTTCGATGCGCAGGGCGCTGGCATCGACAGCGTCGGCACTTAAGTCGGCTGCTTGCTCGATGTCGGCAATTAATGCATCGACGTCTAAGCGCTGCAGCAGTTTAGGTAAGTAGCCGGTGTCGTACTCGCCGTGGCAGAACACGTCGTCATCCAGCACACGTTTGAGTAGGGCGATGTTGGTGCATACGCCAGTGATGCGTACTTCATCCAAATAGCTGCGCAGCTTGGCGATGGTGTCGGCGCGGTCTTTGCCGTAGCAGATGATTTGCACCACCATGCTGTCGTAGAAAGGCGATACTTGCTTACCTGGCGCTGCCATCGAGATCAGCTCAATATGATCGTACTCTGGCAATACGCATTCACGAATGGTGCCTGGGTTTGGCACAAATTCAACTTTATCGCCTTTGATCACGGCTTTTTCTGCATTGACCCGTACCTCAATGGCGTAGCCATTGGATTTTGGTTGCAGTTCAGCAATGTCTTTGCCTTCGGCAATACGGAATTGCTCGCTGACAATATCAATACCAGACACCAGCTCTGTTACCGGGTGCTCGACCTGCAGTCGAGTGTTCATTTCCATGAAGTAAATCGACATGCTATCGAGGTCAAAAATAAACTCGACGGTACCTGCGCCCACATAATTAACGGCATCGGCCAGTTTTTCGGCATAGTCATAGGCCGACTGCTCCAGCTCGCGTGGCAGCATGGTTGAGCCTGACTCTTCGAAAATCTTCTGGTTGTTGCGTTGTACTGAGCAGTCACGTAATCCAAGAATGCGGGTATTGCCGTGGCTATCACGCAGTACCTGCACTTCAATATGGCGCAGCGAGGTAACGTATTTTTCTAGGTAAACATCGCCATTACCGAACGCTGCTTTGGCTTCGGTGGAAATCTGATGGAATAGGGCGTGAATTTTATCCGCCGACTCCACCACCTGAATGCCTTTACCGCCACCGCCATGCACGGCTTTTAATAATACTGGGTAGCCAATTTCCTCCGCCACATTGGCGGCGTTAGCGGAGCTGGTCAAAATGCCATGGGAGCCTGGCACGACCGGCACTTTAACGCCCATGGCCGTGTTAATGGCGTTGGATTTATTGCCCATGGTTTCCATCGACGACACTGGCGGGCCAACGAAGTTGATATCGTGGTTGCCACATAGCGCAGCAAATTGGCTGCTTTCAGATAAAAAACCAATGCCCGGGTGCAGGGCGTCGATTTGCTCATGGGCAGCAACGCGCAATACGGATTTGGCATTGAGGTACGATTCGTCTGGCGTATTGCCGCCAATGCAAACCACGCGGTCTTGTGGCCCCAGCATATCGACGGGCACTGAGTCCATGTCTGGGTCGGACTGAACCAGCACCACTTTAATGTCATTTTCTTGCGCTTTGCGCACCAGCTTAACCGCAGTACAGCCACGTGCGTGCACTAAGACTTTATCGATTTTGCCGTATTTTTTCTGCTGGTTGGCCATTTCGCCGGTATCGGGTACTAGGCGCTCGGCGTCTACATAACCTTCGAGTACGCGCTCTAGCACGTCGTCTACTGTATGGCGGGCGACGGGCATGTCTGGGTCGATGGCGCGCAGTTGTTCATCCAAATCCTCAAAGAATGGATGCTGCACCAAGCCATGCATGGCGTGCGGCGACACCGACAAATAATTCGACAGTGTGCAAGTGCTCGGCAAGTAAGACGGCACCACAATTTGTCCGGCAAATGGCATGTTGGTGCCAGAGAAATAATAGGTTTGCGCCAGTGGGTGAGTCACAAAGCTGGCCTGTGCACCACCGGTGCAATCGCCAAAACCAAAAATGACGATGGGCAAATCGTTATCGCGCACAAAACGTGTAATGCGATCGTTAACGATGGCCATAGAAAACAGGGCTGCTGCCCCTTCTTTGGTTTGCATGCCACCAGAAGAAACAAAGCACACGATGGGCAGTTGACGCTTGGCGCACTCCACCATCAGTTTGCAGAATTTCTCGGCGCTGGCCATATCAAAAGCACCGGCTTGGAAATCCAGATTAGACACCAGTGCACCGACTTGTTGCTCACGCTCACCGATTTTGATAGTGCCAATACCGGTAATGACGCCGCAAGGTTTAATGTTTTTATTCAGTGCTGCTTCAATGGAAGCGCGAAAACCTGGGAAGCCGACCGGATCTGCCGACATTAAATTGGCATTGAGCTCTTCGAAATCGCCGAAGAAGCGCTCCAGCAAGGCGTTGGCCGAGGTCTTTTTCTGGCGCTTGGTGTTATCCAGAACCTGTTGAATCAACAGGTCGTGGTAGGCCATGGTCAAGCGGTTCCAGAAGTCTTTGCGGCGACCAATGGACACAGGAATAATGCGGCCGTTGTAGCTTTTGCCTTCTTGCTCGGCCGCGTGATACTCCGCCAGTAGTTTTTCAAAAATAAAGGTGATGACCACAAACAGGGTGTCGGATAAGCGGGGGAAGGCCAGTTTTTTCCACTCTTCAACCGACTTCAGGAAGGCGCCACGGTTGCCACTCTTAATGAAATAGCTCAACCAGTGGTTAAAGGATTCACGTTCTTGCGGCGTATAGCTATCACCTGAGGTGGCTTCGGCCAGCGATTGATCCAATAACGCTTTCACCGACTCGCGTGACAGGCTGCGGCTTTCATTGGCTTCTTTCGCCACGTTGACCAGATTGCTGATGAAGTTGTCATACAAACGGCCAAACACCAGCATGTTCTGACACACCTGGCTGAACTCATAGCGCAGCTCATCGTGCAAAATGGCATCCAAAATGGTGATGTCTGGATGCGCTGGGTCTTGAATGCTTTCTTGGCGGAACTGAATATAAGGCGCCAGCGCTTCTTCTAAAATGCGGCGGTTGGCTTCGACTTTGACGCTGACAATGCTGCCCACCAAGGCTTGGGTGCGAGTCGACAGTTTCAGTTCGTTGCGAATGTCTTCTGGAATTAAGTCGCTGTTCAATACGCTGTTGAGCGCCGCAGCCAGAGACTGCTTTAAATCCCCTTTTTGGCGTTCTTGGGCCAGCGCCTGAGTAATGTCTTGGCGCGTTTCATGCGGCAGGCTGTCGCGAATATAGACCGCCAGCGGGTGAGGGTTTTTTTCAATAAAGTCGGCTACGGCGACGGCATCGAGAATGTCGTTGGCGCGCAGCATAAAGCGACTTTGCTTGTAGTCTTCCAGGTAGTTGAGCAAACCTTGGAAGTTCACGCTGGCATCGGATTTCCAGCGATTAAATAAATATAAGCCGAGGTTGAAGCACAGCTCTTGCTTGGCTTTTAAGTAGTTGTTTTTGGGCTCGCCCAAAAATAAGCGGGCAATGGTCGAGCGGCTTTCATCGCGCTCTTCATACTTGCTCCAGAACGACTTCCAGCTTTTGTGCAGCGTATCGTCGTAAACGATTTTTTCGGGTGCTTGCAGCCAATTACGGAATTTGCGCTGAGCCTCGCGCTCCAGGCGTTGTTGCAACTGGCCTTCGGGCACCTCGTTTTCAGCCAAACGGCCGTAGTTTTCCACCGTGGTGGCATGAATGCGGCGACGCAAACTGAGGTAACGAGTGTACTTGTAGGTCAGGCCAAAAATGTTCAGGTGCTCAGTCGGGGTTTGCGCGAGAAAGAAATTAGAGGCCTGTTCCAGCGCGACCAATTTTTCTGATGGCGATAAAAAGCGCTCGACCGAGCGCTGATAATGTTCCATTAAATAGGGGTTGCTGCGAGCAAAATCGGCAGCACTGGCTTCAATGGACTGAATGCCGGTGACAATGGCTTGATGCAGATTAAAGCGTTTTTCATCGGCATCCGTGGGCGCATAATCGATAATGCCATCGATGATGCCGGCTTTGCGCAGCTCATAACCGCTGACGCCGACGTACTTGGCACATTCTTGCCAAGACAAATTGTACTTGCGCGAAATGCTCGCCAAGCCCTGCGGCTGAATGGTATTGAAAATGCCATCGCGGACCGACAATAAAATATTGCTGGTGGCCAAAGGAATGGCGCCGCCGGAGTAGCCAGCCCCCCAAATAATGCCCAGCACCGGCACTTCATTGTTGGCCATTTCGGTGATTAAGTGCGAAATCGAGTGCGCTTGGTTATTGGCATTGGCCACTTCGCCAGCATCGGCCCCAGGCGTGTCGATGAAAGTCACAATCGGCATGGCACGGCGGGCGAATGCGCGCGCCTGTTGGGCGGCACGATTATGATGCTGCGGGCCCCAGACACCGTTGGCGTGCTCGCGGTTTTGACAAATAAAACCGACACGGCGCACTTGGCCAGCAAAATCCATGTCGGCTTCGCAGGTGTACAAAGGGCCATCTTCGACTTCGGTAATGGTACGCAAAATCAGATGTTTGACGATGGCCTTGGCGCTGGTGCGTGAGGCACTTTCGCTGGGCGCAACCACCTGTTCGATGTAGTCGTCGATGTTGAGCTGGCGTAAGCGTTTCAGCTCGGCCTCACACTGGGTTGGCGCCACCAAGCCTTTAACACTGTGGTCAACGGCGTTGTCTTCGTACTCAGGGAAAAGTGAAAAATCCGCCGATAATTGCTCGGCGATCAAAAAGAGTTGGTCTGTTTGTGTGTCGCTGTTCTGTGCTGTCATTGTGTCCGATATCCATACAAAACAAAGCACGCACAAATAAGCAGCCAAAGTCCGATGAAACAGAACCGCTTATGTGTGCGTCTGGTCAGGTTGGCGTCGCCTAGGCGGGTGGCCACCGTTCAGTGACCACTCGTTGCCAGGTAGGCATTAATCGCCCCTATGGACGCCCGAGTATGTCATTTTTGTACCGCTTGGAAAACCAAACTCGCGTTGGTTCCACCAAAACCAAAACTGTTCGACATTACCGTGCGTAACTGGGCCTCACGATTGCGGGTAACTAGGTCAAAGCCTGCGGTTCCTTCGTCCGGATTAGTAAGGTTGGCGGTGCCGGTAATAAACCCGTGTTCCATCATTAATAGGGTGTAAATGGCTTCTTGCACGCCGGCAGCACCCAATGAGTGACCGCTGAGTGACTTAGTTGAACTGATCGGTGGGCACTGGCCGTTAAAGGCATCACCACAGGCTTTCAATTCAGTGATGTCGCCCGCTGGCGTGCTGGTGCCGTGAGTGTTGAGGTAATCCACCTGTGGGTTGCCCGCCATTTGCAATGCCATTTGCATGCAGCGAGTTGCACCCTCGCCCGAGGGCGCGACCATGTCGGCACCGTCTGAGGTGGCGCCATAGCCGGTCAGTTCGGCGTAGATTTTGGCGCCGCGCGCCACGGCGTGTTCGTATTCTTCGACTACCACCATGCCGCCACCGCCAGCAATAACAAAGCCGTCACGCTCGGCGTCATAAGGGCGTGAAGCGGTCTCTGGGGCATCGTTATACTTGCTCGACAGTGCGCCCATGGCGTCAAACTGCATGCTCAGTGCCCAGTGCTCTTCTTCACCGCCGCCGGCAAACACCACGTCTTGCTTGCCTAATTGGATCAGCTCCATGGCGTGGCCAATGCAGTGGGCGCTGGATGCGCACGCTGAGGTAATGGAGTAGTTCACCCCTTTGATGCTAAAGGGCGTGGCCAAGTTGGCTGAGGTGGTGCTGCCCATGGTGCGAGTCACGCGATACGGCCCGACTTTGCGAATGCCTTTGGCGCGCAAAATATCGACGGCCTCAACGATGTCGCTGGTGGAGGCGCCGCCAGAGCCGGTTAACAAGCCGGTGCGCAGGTTGCTGACTTGCTCTTCGCTGAGGCCGGAGTCGGCAATGGCTTCTTTCATCGACAAATACGCGTAGGCCGCTGAGTCGCCCATAAAGCGCTTGAGTTTGCGGTCGATGTGCTCATCCAGATCAATTTGCGGCCGGCCCGCAACCTGGCTGCGAAAGCCTAGCTCCTCGTATTCAGCAATGTGCCGGATACCCGATTGCTGAGATTGCAGTGAGGCCAGCACCTCATCCTTGTTATTGCCTAGGCACCCAACGATGCCGATACCTGTGATCACCACGCGACGCATAATGTAACTCTTATTAAAGTGTATTGGTTGCTCCGGAACCCACCGGACGCGCCCAGCATAATACGGCTGGATTGAGGTAATATTGCAGCCGCATGTGATAAGGCCGAATCATCCACAGTTGGCGGGTTCTGCCACATGGCGGTCACTATAAAGCAGTGACGAAACGGGCAAAAAGAAAAATATTGTTAAGTATTAAGAATTAATCGGAAAGCTTGAGGGGTATTTGTGATGAATGGTCAAGATATGCGCTGGCACAAAGCACAGCAGTTACTGGACGAAAATGCCCTAGATGTGGCCACCATGGCAGCCTGCTTAGGGCAGGCAGAGGACAAACTGGAGGGAATGCTCGGAGCTGACCCTCGCCGCGCTATTCCCGACAAACTCGCCCGTCTGATGGAGCAAACCTTCAGCAAGCCTGAAGGCTGGCTCGACCAAGGCGATGACGGTGGTATTAGCTACGACCTGTTTGGCGAATAAGCTGCCAAAGCGGCCACCAGACTTTACGCATGGCGACGGCCAGTGCCAGCAGCGCACTGACAACGGTGAGCAGCTGCGTATCTGGGTAGCGGTCGTCGTGAAAGATCAAGGCGACGCTGGCCAGTGTCAGCAGTAGCAGGCTGGTAAAGCGCCAGCCGTTGCTGTTGATCCAAGCTTGGCGCTGTGACCACCAAACGCAGATCCAGGCCGTCAGCAACCCCAGTGCACCGCCTACCAACACATCCAATGGCCAGTGAGCACCGACGGCGATGCGGCTGAAGGCGGCGAGGGCGCCGACGGTTAAAATCAATATTCGCCAAGAGCGCCAATGCAGCGCCAGCAAGCCAGCTGCTGCCATGGCGGTGAAGGAATGGCCGGAAGGAAAGCTGTGATTACGAAGCGTTGGCCCAATGATATGAAACACATCCGCACCCAGCACTTGTGCTGGGCGTCCTAAGTCGAAGCCCTGCTTACCTGCATGCACGACCACCGCACCCAGCAACAGCAACAGCAGTGCTTGGCCGAACAGCTGTGGCCGATAACTGGCGGCAATCAGCAATGCTGCTACTGCCCAAAGCGTATCTGCCAGCAGGGTCAAGTTGGCCCATAGCCAATCTGGTAATAGCTGAGTCTGCTGGTTGAGCCATAAAAAGCTGGCAGTGTCGTTGCCTGTGACATAGACCCAAGCGGCGATCAGCAGCAGCGCCAGTGCCAGCAGTGGCGATAGCTTATCCGTCATGGTGGCTGTCTTTGGCTGGTACAGCGCCATCGTCTAAGCGGCGCACAATCACTATCGGGCCGGACTGAAACAGCACTTCATGCTGCTCCATTTCAACGCGATCCTCACGGCCATAACCGACTTCGCCAGGGTTTAAATCACGGCGCTCGGTGACGCGATTCAAATACACGTTAAAACTGGGCATATCGATGGATTGGGTGTACACAGGCTCGTTCAACAGTCGAGCAAACTGCGCCGCTTCCCACACTGGGCGTTGCTGCGCTTCGCTGGCGGCGGGCACCAAGACCAACCATACAAACATGGCTTGAATACCGCCCACCAAAATAAGCGTCATCCACGGCGCTGCTCGGCGTAGCAAGAAGATAATCAGCAGCGAAAGAATGCCCGCCCCAGCGGCGATGGCAGCAAACTGCAGATTGATGTACTCCGCTGCGCGCTGTGCCACAGCGACTTCAATCGGGTTGGTTAAGCGCGCTTCGATGCTCGGCACCAGCAATGGAAAGGCCGCCATCAAGCCAAAAAACAAGGCCGGGAAGGCAGCGGCCAGCCAGCGACTGCGCAACCACTCACGGTGGCGCGCCATCAAAATGATCAGCGGTGTGCAGCCATACAGAATGTAGTGCGGCAGTTTGGTGCTGGCGAGAGAAAACAACACCAACACCACTAAAAACCAGATCCATAAAAAGCGATCCAGCGTGTTTTTGCCGTCTTCATCGCCATGACGCAGATGTTTTAAGCTCGGCAAAATACGCAGCAACAAGCCGCCAAAGGGCGCAAGTACAAACGGCAGCACTAGGGGGTAAAACAACAGGCCACCGTCGTGTCCTTCCATGGCGTCATTAAAGCGGTTGACGTTGTGCTTGAGAATAAAGCCGTCGATAAAAGCCTGGCCTTGGTCGAGATAAATCAGCACATACCAAGGCGCGGCAATGGCCAAAAACAGCAGCCAGCCCGGAAAATAAAACAAGGCTTTGATTAGCTGTGGACGCAGGCCTGAGCTGAGGAAATACAGGCACGCGGTCAGCAATGGAATAACCACGGCCACCGGCCCTTTCGTTAGCGTGCCCAGCGCCATCAGAGCGTAAATGACCAGCAGCAAACGGCGCGATGGCGCTTGGCTGTAGTGATAAATGCACAATAAGGTCATTGCCAAAAACATATTGAGCACGCCGTCAGCAGTGGCCACGTGGGCGATGGCGTTAATGCCCAGAGCGGTGCCTGCCATCAGAGCGGCAGCGACAGCGGTGGCTTCGTTCAGGTAGCGGCGGGTAAAGAAGAAAATCGCCAAACACCAGAAAATGCCAGCCAGAGCAGAGGGTAGGCGAAAGGCCCATACCTCGATATCAAACACGTAAATAGAAGCCGCTTGCAGCCAATAAATTAAAATCGGCTTATCAAAGCGCAAACGATCATTGAGATACGTGGTGATAAAATCGCCACGCTCAAACATACCGCGGGTCGCTTCGCTGAAAGCACCTTCATCGTGATCAAACAGCAAATAGCCGTTCAGGTTTAAGAAAAACAAGCCGGCCAATGCCGGCAGCAGCCACCAGGGAAACTGTAACTTACGCATTAGAGGTGTCGTCGCCTTCGCTCGTCGCTTTAGGTTGCGCCCAGTCGGCCTCGGGTTGCTCACCGTGTTCGTCTTCTTCGCGACGGTAAATGGCATATTGCTGGCGCTGGGACGATTCGAAGTATGTGCGCGAAATCAGCTCAGACAAGACACCGGTTGTCAGGAACTGCAAGGCAGCAATGACACACACCACGGCAATTAAAAATAGCGGTCGAGTGCCGATGTCTTCACCCAAAATAAATTTCACAAAGCCCAAATGCAGCATCAGCAAACCGCCAATGGAACCGAGCGCCAAGCCGATGGAGCCAAAGAAGTGGCCAGGGCGGGCACGGTAGCGCATGAAGAAATACACCGACAGCAAATCCAAAATAACGCGGAAAGTGCGTGAAATGCCGTACTTAGATTCACCCGCCACGCGGGCATTGTGGGTCACCACAATTTCGCCGATGCGGCTCGGTGGCACGACGGCAGCCACCCAGGCAGGGATAAAACGGTGCATTTCGCCATATAGGCGCACTTGTTTGATGACCGAAGAACGATAAATTTTCAGTGAGCAGCCGTAGTCGTTGATGCGCACGCCAGTAATCTTGCCGATTAAGCGGTTGGCAATGCGGGAAGGGATTTTACGCAGCACCAGATCGTCTTGGCGATCTTTGCGCCAGCCCGTCAGTAAGTCTAAATCGTTGGCCAGCAAGTGGTCGACCATGCGCGGAATGTCTGCAGGGTCGTTTTGCAAGTCGCCATCTAGGGTGGCGATCAGCTCGCCGCGCGCTTCATCAATGCCGGCTTGCATGGCCGCGGTCTGGCCAAAGTTACGGCGCAGTTCCACCACGCGCACATGGCGGCCATAGCGCTCGGCCTCGCTGTGTAAGGCTTGGGGCGTGCCATCTGAGCTGCCGTCGTCGACCACCAGCAATTCCCAGCTGCCGCGATAATCGGCCAGCCCTTCGTGCACGCGGGCCACCATGGCAGAAACGTTTTCTACCTCATTAAACATAGGGATAACAACAGACAGGGAGGGAGTTGGCGACTGGCTCAAAACGATTTCCACTTTGGTTAGTAACAGCGATGGCAGACCAAACGCCCGCCGATGCGCGATCATACCGAAAAGGTCGGATCGGTAAAACTAAGGGCGAGCTGGCTTAATGGTGTGTTGCATGGGTGTTGCCAGTGCGCGACAGCCAAGGGCGCAGTGCAGCCACAAACAGCCCTGTCAGCGCAAAGGTACAGCCCAATACAAACAAATGCAGGTTGACCGCTGCGGCCAGCGCGTCGATGCGGTTGATGCCCCAAGGCAGTAAGCCTGCCAGAACACCGGCTTCATAGGTACCGGCACCGGCCACGCCGTGAATGGGCAAGACGCTGCTTAACTCACCACTGGTAGCACCGATCCAAGCCTGATGGTAAGGAATGGGCAAAAATTGGCCCAGCAGCCAGGCAAATACCGCCAGTTTCAAAGACCAGTTCAACAGCGTCCACAGCAGCGCTCGGGTAAACGGCCACGGCGACTTGGGCAGTGCATGCAGCAACTCCACCACCTTATCTGACCAGTTAGACGGGTGGCGTTGCAGCCAATGGGCTAAGGCGTTTTGCAGCGGCAGCACCAGCAGCGGGGCGATGATCAACAAGGCACTGAGCGCGAACCGCCAGTGGGCGTCGAGGGGCAACAGACTTTGCAAACTGACGGCCGCCAGCGCCAGCAGTGCATACAAATCCAGCAGCCTGAGCCACAGCAAAGCCGGCACGCTATGTCGATAGGGCAGTTGGAAGTGGCGCTTCATCAATAATGGAAACGCCGACTCGCCACTGCGCATGGGCAATAAGTTGTTGAAAAAGTTGTGCACCACGGTGATGTGCAGCAGGCGTGGAAACTGGCCCTGACAATAATGATGAAAAAAATCGAAAAAGCGCAGCGCGCGCAGCCAGTAACTTAGCAGCATCAAGCCGACGGCCAAGGCCAGTGATGTGGGTGGAATGGCTTGCCACGCAGCTAACACGGCCAGCCAGCCAAAGTTTTGCTCGACCACCCACACCAAGCCCAGCAACAACAGCAGGCCAAGCCAGAATTTCCACGATGACAGCACAGGGCGCTCCGCCGACGGTTAAAGCCGCGGATGGTTGCGCCAGCACGGTTTAAAGTCAAGCCAACGGCTTGAATCCAAGGGCAGATCACGTAAAGTTCGCCAGCGCTCACCTTGTTGGACATGCCCTTGAAAGTACTGATTGTTAAAACCTCGTCGCTGGGCGATGTGTTTCATACCTTGCCTGCCATTGAAGATGCCTACCGCCAAAGACCCGATATTGAGTTTCACTGGCTGGTAGAAGAAGCGTTTGCCGACATTCCCGCTTGGCATCCGGCGGTCACTAAGGTGATTCCCGTGGGCTGGCGGCGCTGGCGCAAACAGTTGTGGCGTAAAGAGCATCGCCAGCAGTTGGCGGCCTTTGTGCGCGAGCTGCGCGCTGAGCAATACGATGCCGTCATTGATGCCCAGGGCCTGATTAAAAGCGCGCTGTTTACTCGCTTGGCGCGCGGCCCGCGCTATGGCCTAGATAAGCACTCTTGCCGTGAGCCGCTGGCCGCTCAGGCTTATCAACATCCGCAAGCCGTGGCCAAAGGTCAGCATGCCATTCCGCGCGTACGCCAGCTGTTGAGCCAGGTGCTAGATTATGCGCTGCCGCCTAAGTTGTCCTACGGCATTGATCGTAAGCGTTGGCAGCGCCCAGACATACCCGGTGCTTATTGGTTGTTTTTGCACGGCACGACTTGGGAGACCAAATTATGGCCTGAGGCCTATTGGTGCGAGCTGGCCGATAAAGTAACGGCCTGCGGCGCGTCGGTGGTGTTGCCTTGGGGCAACGACGAAGAGTTTGCGCGCGCTCAGCGCATCGCCAGTGGGCGCGACAAGGTGCAGGTGCTGCCTAAAATGGGGCTGAACGAGCTCAATGCGTACCTAGCTCATGCGACGGCCGTGGTGGGCGTTGATACCGGCTTGTCGCATGTGGTGGCCGCCCTTGAAGTGCCGGCGGTGGCCATTTACGGCGCCACGGATGCCGATCTTACCGGGGTGCTAGGGCCGCAAGTGACGGTGATGCGCAGCCAGCGCCATTGCGCTCCATGCCTATCTAAGCAGTGCTTGCAAGCGGATGACGACGCGATTCAGCCGCCTTGCTATCGAGATGTGCCACCGCAGCGGGTGTTTGAGCATCTGCAGGCGCAGCTTACTGGCGGTCTTTAACGAAAGGGATGAGCTCGGCAATCGGTAGCGACGGCGAGTATAAAAAGCCCTGAGCGTAGTAGCACCGATGTTTGAGTAAAAACTCAGCTTGCGAGGCCGTTTCAACACCTTCGGCGATGGTTTGCTTACCGAGAGTGTCGGCCAGTGAGATCACGGCCTTGCAAATGGCTTCATCGTCACCGTCAACGCCAATGTCTTGCACGAAAGAGCGGTCAATTTTCAGGGTATTAAAAGGCAGTGACTTGAGGTAGGCGAGGGAAGAGTAGCCAGTGCCAAAGTCATCTATCGCCAGCTTGATGCCAGATTCACGCACTGCTCGCATCACCAGCGAGGCTCGTTGTGGGTTTTCCATGGCCAAGCTTTCGGTGAGCTCCATCGATAGCAAGTTGGCAGGAAACCCTTCGTTGTTCAGTTGCTGATGCACAAAAAACAAAAACTGGCTGTGCCAGAACTGCCGTGATGACACATTGACGCTCAAGTGTAACTGCTGCTCTAGCTGGCGGTTAAGCTGGCCTATGTCGTGCAGAGCGGTTGTCAGCACATACAAGCCTAAGGATTCAATCGCTTGGGAGCGTTCAGCGATGGGAATAAACTCACTGGGCGATATGTCCCCCAGTGCATCTGAGTGCCAACGCGCCAGCGCTTCCACACCCACGACGTTACCCGTGCGCAGGTCGATTTGTGGTTGGTATTCGACGCGGATTTCTTCTTTCTCTAACGCTCGTCGCAGGCTGGTATCCACCATCACACTGCGCTCGTATTGTTGTGCCAGTTGCTCATCGAACAGGGCCGTGGTTTCGCGACCGGAGTGTTTGGCCTGATACATGGCGATGTCTGCTTTGCGCATTAAATCGGCGTAATTGTCGCCGTCTTTGGGATAGCTGGTGATGCCAATGGATGCTGAGGGTGTCAGTTGATAACCAGGGAAGTCAATGGCGGTGGCTAGGCGGTTAAGAATATCTTTGGCCTTGAGGTGGGCGTTGTAATCGGAAATCTCTGGCAGCAACACCACAAACTCGTCGCCACCAAAGCGGCAAACGGTATCGCTGTCGCGTACTTCGGTGCGAATGCGTTGGGCAACTTGTTTTAACACCACATCGCCCACGTCGTGGCCGTAGATATCATTGATGTCTTTAAAGTGATCCAAGTCGATAAACAGCAGCGAAAACACCCGCTGATGGCGCTCGCTGCTGGTAATGGTTTGCACTACGCGGTCTTCTAGTAGGTTGCGATTGGCGCAGCCCGTTAGGGCGTCGTAAAACGCCAGTTGACGAATTTGCTCTTCTTTGCGTTTGCGCTCGGTGATGTCGCTAAAGACGGCGATGTAATGAGAGATTTGGCCTTCTGAGGTATTTACGGCGCTGATTTGCAACCACTGTGGGTACAGCGTGCCGTCTTTGCGGCGATTGGTAATTTCACCCGACCAAGCGCCTTCTATTTTTAGGCGTTGCCACATGGTCTGATAGAACGCTGGTGAGTGCAGGCCAGATGATAGCAGCGCTGGGGTATGGCCTTGGACCTCGGCAAAGCTGTAGCCAGTAATGGCCTCAAAGGCGCGATTGACCATAATGATGCGTTGATCGCCGTCGGTGACGATAATGCCTTCGTGGCCCTCGCTGAATACCCGCATGGCCAACCGCAGCTGCTCATCTGACTCGTGCTGATCGGTCACGTCGTACAAAAACAAACTGGTGCAGCCATTGACTGGGTCCGGCGGCAAGGCGCGACCACTAAAGTAACGATGGCTCCCGGTGTTCAGACTTAGAGCAAAAGACGAGGTCTGTTGCGTATCATGAACCCTTTGGATTTGTTGGCGAAAACAGTCGGCGACTTCCAGAGGTAACACCTCTGTCATGTCTTTGCCCTGATAGTCATGATCAACCTGTAATAACTCACTTAAATGGCTGCTCAGGTGTTCAATGCCTTCTTTGGGGTTAATGCAGGCGACCATGGCTAGGCCATGGTCGACAAAGGCATCCAGCATGCGGCGCGAGTGGCGGGCTTTGATCTCTGCGGTTTGATCATCAATCACCACCAAAAAGCCGCCGCTATCTGTGGGGATGTGTGGCGTAAACAGCACTGACAATACCACCATGCGTGCTTGATGGCGCAGCTGCAGCGGTGGGCTGACGATGAGCTCATCGCTGTGCAATAGCTGTGTCTGATACAGCCAATGGCCGTCATCTTGAGTTAAAAAGCGATGCAAGGCGCGACCACGTAAGGCTCCTTGGTGTTGCAATAAATCGCAACTGGCCTGATTGCTGTCATGAATATTGCCATGGATATCGAGGGTCACAATCGGCAGTGGCACCAGATCGTACAGCAGTTGAAAGTGTTGGCGCTGTTGAGCCAAGCGCTGTTGTGATTCTTCCAACTCTTGATTTTGCAGCTCTAGCTCGGCCTGATAAATCTGTAAGTCTTGCACTAGGTTCAGCTGCTCGGCATTAAGCGGCTCGCTGAGGGTTTGCAGGGCCTTTTTGCGCAGTGCTTCCAAGCGTGGGTTATTCATCATCTGGACAGCCTCCGGGGAGAGCGTCCCGATACCAGTTGGTGATGTTGAAGTGGCTGACAACAGCGGCATAGCCCTCATCCGCCACCGGCGCGACGGACATCAAAAACCAGCGCTGTTCAGTGGGAGAATGGCAGGGATATTGGACAAAATAGGCGTTACGATGGCCAAGGATGACTGCTTTGATGCCGTCACGAATGTCCAGCAGCAGGTCCGTGTTATCGTCACTTTGAGCAATGGAGGTTTCCAGTGTGTGCAAATAGTTGCTGCCAACGCCGCAGTGGCGACATTGGGGGTCACCATTGAGTGCAGCGAAGCGAGACCAGGCGCGGTTGACCATGGCAATTTCCCCATCGTACGTCAGTAGGGCAATGTGCTCAGGCAAAGCATCGATGACCGCCTGTAGCTGCTGGGCGCGTTGCACATCGGTAATATCGACGAAGGTGGCCACGGCACCGCGCAACTGCAGTCTTGGCTCGCTGTAGGGCATGATGCGCGCCAGCAAGGTGCGTTGTTGCTCGGTTTGCAGCTCACGCTCCAGCGGCTGCTGGGTATCGATGGCGCGGCGCAAATCGTCTATCACATCATCATAGTTGCTGGTATTGCGAATGTCCTCCAATGGTCGACCAATGTCGGCATTACGTAGGCGAAAGACATCGGTGACGTCTGGGCTGAAGCGGGTGACTTGTAGGTCGCTATTGACGAACACGGTAGCCACGCCAGAGGCACTGATCATGGTTTTTAGGTCGGCGTTGATCTGGTTGAGCTGTGCCACCTTGCCCTGATACTCACTGTTGACGGTGTTGAGCTCTTCGTTAACGGACTGCAGCTCTTCGTTCGAGCTTTGCAGCTCTTCATTGCTGGCCATCAGTTCTTCATTGGCGGCCTGCAGTTCTTCGTTGGTGGTTTCCAGCTCTTCAATGGTGGCTTTCAGGTTTTGCTGGGTATCGGCCAGCTCTTGCTCCAGCGTGTGTACATAAGGGTCATCACCGACCACAGTGGCAGATTCTGTCTGGTCTTGGTCAATATGCTCGTGAATAAAACATATCGCCACCAAGCAGGCGTTGTCGACGACAGGGTGTGCGACTAGGTGCAGGCGACAGGTTTGGCCATCTATGTCGTAACTGAGGGCAGCAGAGCGGCAGTTTTGTTGCTGCCCACGACAGCGCACCAGCAATGATTGCACGGTTGTGAGTAAGGGCGCCGTGACTAGGTCGCTGATATGAGTGCTCACTGGGCCATCAAACACCCGTAAGAAAGGCGCGACCCGGCCAACGGTACGCTGTACCTCGCCGCTGTCGACCTCGATCACCAAAGTGGGCGGTGCATATTGTTGCAGCAAAGTTTGGTGCAGCTGCTCTAACATCGGCTCGCTGGTGTCGTTGACCGGCTGGCGTGGTCTGGCGGGCAAACTGCGCTTAGGGAGCGCAGGTGTCGTGGGACTTAAATCGGTATGCGTGTTGCCGCGTAAGCGTTGATACAAGCTAAAGCTGTCATTGACACAGCGGTAGCTGTCGTCCATGCCCTGGGTGGATTCACTGTTGCCTAGCAACAGCACGCCAGTGGGTTTGAGAGCGTGGCGAAACCCGGCCAGTACGCGCGCTTGGGCGTCGCTTTGTAAGTAGATCAGGGTATTGCGGCAAGAAATGAGATCCATGCGAGTGAAGGGGGGATCGGCCAACAAGTTATGGCGCGCGAAAACGATGCTTTCGCGAATCTCGGCGCGAATCTGGTAGCCGCTGGGGGTGGCAATAAAATAACGCTGTAGGCGCTCGCGACTGATTTCATCGGCAATGCTGTGGGGATACAAACCACTGCTGGCACGCTGAATATTGGCGTCATTGACGTCGGTGGCAAACAGTTTCAGGCTGCCGCGACGTTGCTGCCGGTCCATCACTTCATGAATCAAAATGGCTAGGCTGTAGGCTTCTTCTCCACTGGCGCAGCCGGCGACCCAGCAGCGTAACTGGGTATCTTGGGTGTGTTTGAGCAGTTCGGGGATGACCTCAGCGGCGAGGTAGTCAAATACCTCGCCATCGCGAAAGAAACTGGTTACTGGAATGAGTAAGTCATCGTACAGCGCACGCTGCTCGATTGGGTTTTCTTCCAGATAGCGCAAATAGCGCGCTGGCTCATGCCGGTGCGTGGCATGGTAGCGGCGCTGTAGCCGGCGACTGACGGTGCTGTATTTGTATTGGCTGAAATCCACGCCGGTGGCTTGCAGCATAAACGCCAGTATGTGGCTTTCGTCGATGTTTTCTTCACCAAACAGTGGTGTGGGCTGGCGGATGAGTTCGGCAATGCGAGTGGGCAGATCGCGGGCATAGGCAATGACATCGACGCAGTCGGTACTGATGGCGCTGTCTGGCATGCCGCTAAAACGCGCGTCCTCTGGCGCTTGCACTAATACAGAGCCGCCGGCTTTTTTGAGTTCCATTAAACCGCGACTGCCGTCCGAGCCGGTACCCGAGAGAATGACGGCGAAGGCTTTATCAGCGTGCTGGCGCGCCAATGACTGCAAAAACAAGTCAATGGGCAAAGGCAGTATTTCTTGGTTGCGCTCCTGCACATGAAAGCGCTGCGCTTCCAAGGTGACGGTAACGCCTGGCGGGATCAAATAAATTGTGTTGGCCTGCAGCGTCATTTGATCTTCGATGATGCGAATATCAATTTTGGTGTGGCGCGCCAGCAGCTCCAGCATCATGCTTTTGTGCGTGGGCGACAGGTGTTGAATGACGACATAGGCCAGATCGTCTGGCAGAACGTTGTGGTCGAAGAACTGTTCCAGAGCCTCGAGGCCGCCGGCCGATGCCCCAATAGCGATGATGTGGTGTGGAGGGCTGTCCTGCATGTAGATTGATCTGACTGCGACTTTGAGTTCTCAAAGATAGCTCAGCCGGTACAGCAGCACAGCACTGTGTGACAATTTTATTGATCTGAGGGAGAAGGTTCGCTGTGGCGTTGGCGGTATTCGCCTGGGGTCATGCCGGTCCAGGCTTTAAAACGACGGTGAAACGACCGTGCCTCGCTGAAGCCCAAGCGGCTGGCCATGTCGCTGATCGGCATTTGGCTGTGGCATAGCCAGTCCGTTGCGGTTTCGCGACGCAAATCATCCAGCAGCTGTTGATAGCCGGTGCCGGCCTCTTGTAGGCGGCGCTGCAGCGTGCGCTCATTGAGGCCGAGTTGCTCGGCGACTTTTTCCCGCCGTGGCAGGCTTTCTTCCATCAGGTTGCGCAACAGCGAGCGGGTTTGCATCACGATGGGATGGCGCTGGCGTATTTCGGCCATCACGGTGGCGGCTTGTTGCTCCAAGGTGCGCAGCAAGGTGGGGTCGGGTTGGCGCAAGGGCGTATCGAGCACAGACTCGTGAATGATCAAGGCATTGCGCGGCGCGCCAAACTCCAAAGGTGCCTGAAACACCTCTTGATAAGCCAGCAAATGCTCGGCAGCCGGCGTGGGGGATTCAAATTGCACGCGCTCGGGTTTGCGCTCGGGTAAATCGGCCAGCCAGCGGGCAAAAATCAGCCAGGAGCCGAGCACGTTGTCGATCATGTGTGGCCGCACCACCGGGTCGTCGTATTGGCAAATCCAACGCATGGCAATGTGCGGTCCATGTTTTTCAATGCGGGTAATGCCCATGTCGCCGACGATGGCTTCGTACTCTGGCGTCAGGTGCAACGCCTCGCGCGCGGTGCGGGCATTCATCGCCATGTAGCCCACCAGGCTGTAGGAGCCTGGCTGCACATATTGAGCGCTTTTAAGGCCGAATAGGGGGTCATTGCTTTGCTCGATTAACCAGCGAATCAGGGTTTGAAAATCACGCCCGCGAACGCGTGCCACGCTGTTGTCCAGAATGCCGGCAGGCAAGCCGGTGGCCTTGAGTGCCAGAGTTGGGTCGATATGATAATCCTGAGCGGCGCGTAGATACTGGCGAATGGCATTGGCGGAAGCGGTGCCCAAGTCTGAAGTGCTCATGAGTGGTTTTCCCGTTACAGCCAATAACTGGCTGAATTTGCTCCGCGACTGTCCGCAAGAGTCAGTGCTTGTGGTTTTTGCCTCAGTATACTGGCTGACTATCCGAATCAAAAAGTGCGGATGTTGTAACAACATCTGACAACCAAAAGGAATCAACAGTTATGGCACGACGTTGGAACGGCTGGGGCGATGACGGTTACGTTAAAGAGGTATCCGCCCACGGTGGTGCATTGATTCGTTCCATTATCGGTGAGCCGACGCCGCTTAAAGACGCCACCTTGGACGAGGTCGTGGCGCAAGTGCCGGCCTCGCGTTTGCCGCAACATGCGTTAATTTCCACGGATGCCGAGCAGCGTGTTCGCCATGCCCGTGGCCAAAGCTTTCCGGACTGGCTCGCCATGCGCAGTGGCAAATTCGGCACTTTCCCTGACGGCGTCGCCTTTCCGGAAACCAGTGCACAGGTGCGTGAACTGCTCGATTTGGCGCGCCAGCATGATTTTGATGTCATTCCCTACGGCGGTGGCACGTCGGTGGCTGGCCATATTACTCCGGTAGCGAGTCAGCGCGCGATTTTGACCGTCGATATGGGGCGCATGAATCAACTGCTGGAGCTGAACGAAGAAAGCCAAATTGCGACCTTTGGTGCGGGCACGCCAGGCCCGCAGGTGGAATCCCAGTTGCGCGCCCGTGGTTATACCTTGGGGCATTTCCCGCAGTCTTGGGAGTTGTCGACCATTGGCGGCTGGATTGCCTCACGCTCCAGTGGCCAGCAATCGCTGCGCTATGGTCGCATCGAGCAAATGTTTGCCGGTGGACGCATGGAAACCCTGCGCGGCAGTTTGGATATTCCCACCATTCCTGCCAGCTCGGCCGGGCCGGACATGCGTGAGGTCACCATGGGCACGGAAGGGCGCATGGGCATCTTTACCGAGGTTAAGGTGCGGGTGACGCGCCTGGCGCAGGAAGAAAAGTTTTTTGTCATGTTTATGCCCAACTGGCAGCAAGCCAAAGCGGCGGTGCGTGAGTTGGTGCAGCAGAAAATTCCGCTGTCGATGATGCGCGTCAGCAACGCCAGCGAAACCCGTGCTCATGCTCATTTAGGCACCTCTGAATCGCAGTTTAAGCTGCTGGATCGTTACCTGAAATTTCGTGGCCTGGATGATCAGCGCTGCATGCTGACTTTCGGTGTGACCGGCTCTAAGTATCAAAATCGCACTTCGCTTAAGCAGATTCGCCAGGTGCTGAGCCAGTACGGCGGCGTGGGCGGTGTGATTGCCAATATGATGGGCAAAATCTGGGCCGAAGGTCGGTTTAAGTTCCCTTATTTGCGTGAAACCACCTGGCAGCAAGGCATCGCCGTCGATACGCTGGAGACCGCCACCGATTGGGATAACGTCGATGCGCTGATGCACGACATCGAGCAGGCCATCAAAACGGCCTTGAGCGATGAAGGCGAGCAGGTGATGGTGTTTACCCATTTATCGCACCTGTATGGTCAAGGAAGCAGCATCTACACCACTTATTTTTTCCGCTGCGGCGAAGATTACGACGCTACCTTGGCGCGCTGGCGCAAGCTTAAGAGCCGCGCGTCTGAGGTGATTGCCCAGGGGCGGGCGACCATTTCCCATCAGCATGGCGTGGGCAAGGATCATGCGCCGTATTTGCCGGCCGAAAAGGGCGAGCTGGGCATGGAGGTCATTCGCGGATTGTTGCAGCAGTTCGACCCGGATAAGCGCCTGAATCCGCAGACCTTGATTCAGGACGATTGAATAACAACCCATAAAAGTCATAACGACACTACATTCTCATTTTTTGGCCGGCTCTGCCGGCCGTTTTTTCGTTCCGGCTATGGACGGAGACAGCATGCAAACCAATTCAATGTGGCACACAGGTGGCCGTGAGCAGGCGTTGGCAACGCTCAAGGCTGAGCAGCACTGGGACATTATTATTGCCGGCGGTGGCATTACTGGCGCTGGCATCGCGCGTGAAGCGGCCCGTCGCGGCCTGAAAACCTTACTGCTGGAGCGCCAGGATTTTGCCTGGGGCACGTCCAGTCGCTCTTCCAAAATGGTGCATGGCGGCTTGCGCTACATTGCCGCCGGTGACATCAAAACCACCATGCATTCGGTGCAGGAGCGCGAGCGCTTGATGACCGAATTGCCGGGTCTGGTTGATCGCATGGGCTATTTGATGGCCCATTACCAAGGCGGTTTTCCTGGGCCTTTTGTGTTTAATACCCTGCTGCGGGTGTACGACTTTTTTGCCGGTAAGCGTTACCGTCAGTTTTTCCCCAGTGCGGCTTTTCAGTTCCTGAGCCCCCTGATTCGCCAACAGTCGTTGCTCGGTGGCACTCAGTTTGCCGATGCCGTCACCGATGATTCGCGTCTGGTGCTGCGGGTGTTGCGCGAAGCGCAGCGCGACGGTGCGGTGGTGGTGAACTACCTCGGGGTCAGTGAACTGCAAAAAGACGGCGAGCGCGTGTGTGGCGCGGTGCTGACGGATACCCTCAGCGGTGAGAGCTATTGCGTTCGCGCCGATGTGGTGGTCAATGCCACGGGTGCCTGGGCGGATCAGCTGCGCGGTCAAATGCAGGCGTCGCCACGCATTCGCCCTGCGCGGGGCAGTCATATTGTGGTGCCGTCTTGGCGCTTACCGGTGGCGCAGTCCTTTACCGCGCTGCACCCTAAAGACCAGCGGCCAATTTTTATCTTCCCGTGGGAAGGCCGCACCGTGGTGGGCACCACAGACCTAGACAACCCCAAACTCGATAACCAAGAAGCGCGCATGACGCGTGATGAGCTGAATTATTTGTTGGAGGTGGCGCGCTATCAGTTCCCCCAGGCTGAGCTCAGTGAATCTGACGTGATTTCCAGCTGGGCGGGTGTGCGTCCGCTGGTGTCTTCTGGGGCGCTCAACCCGTCGAAAGAAAAACGCGACCACAGTGTTTGGGATGACAACGGCCTGGTGAGTGTCAGTGGTGGCAAGCTGACCACCTTTCGCTTGATTGCCCTTGATGTTTTAAACGCTGCACGCCCCTACATTCAGCGCTTTCCCGATGGCGAGTTTGAGCAGCGTTTATTTACTCCCGCACAAGCACCGGCTGACGCTCGCTTTCGCGGCTTGCCTGGGTATTTGCAAAAGCGCCTGCTCGGTCATTATGGCGCTGAGCTGTCGACTCTGTTGGCCGAGGCGCGTGATGATGAGCTGGAGCTGATACCCGGTTGTCGCTGCTGCTGGGCCGAGTTGCGCTACAGCGCCGGTCATGAGGCCGTTGAACACTTAGATGACCTGTTGCTGCGGCGCACCCGCATTGGCTTGCTGGTGGAGCAGGGCGGTTTGATTTACGCCGATCGCATTCGCCGCATCTGCAGCGAGGCATTGGGCTGGAGTGAAGCGCGCTGGCAGCAAGAGCGTGAGCGCTATGAGCACATTTGGCGCAGCGCCTACAGCTTGCCGGAGTAAGCCATGTCGGAATATGTGTTGGCCATTGATAACGGCACGCAAAGTGTCCGGGTGCTGGTGTTTGATCGCCACGGCAACGAAGTGGCTAAGAGCAAGGTCGAGCTGGAAGCCTATGTGTCGGCTCACCCCGGCTGGGCAGAGCAGCAGCCGGATTATTATTGGCAGGCGCTGCAGCAGGCGTTTGCCGGGCTATGGTCTCAGGGCTTGGTGGCACCTGAGCAAATTGCCGGCGTGGCGCTGACCACGCAGCGCTACACCATGATCAATCTGGATGAGCATTTTCAGCCGCTGCGCCCGGCGATTGTTTGGATGGACCAGCGCAAAGCCACACCAGAGCGCCCATTGGGCGGTCTGTGGGGCTTGTTAACTCGGCTATTGCGGCTAACGCCGGTGATTAACGACATGCGTGCCAAGGCACGGGATAACTGGCTGCAACAGCATGAGCCCGATGTGTGGCGTCGTACGCGCTACTACGTCAATTTATCTGCCTACTTAACCCATCGCCTCACTGGCCAGTTGCGTGACTCCGCGGGCTCGATTGTCGGTTACTTGCCCTATGACTATCGCCGTCAGTGCTGGGCGAAAAAATCCGACTTGAAGTGGAAGCTGCTGGCTGCCACGCCGGAAATGATGCCAGAGCTGGTGCAGCCAGGTGAGCCGTTGGGCGCCATTACTGCGGATGCGGCTAGGTTGACAGGCTTACCAGAAGGTCTGCCGCTGATTGCTGCGGCCTCCGATAAAGCCTGTGAAGTGCTCGGCGCCGGTGGCAGTGATCCGCACATTGGCTGCTTAAGCTATGGCACCACCGCCACCATCAATACCACCACCTCACGCTACTTAGAGACCATTCCGTTTATTCCGCCTTACACGGCAGCGGTGCCAGGTCATTACAACACCGAGATGATGGTGTATCGCGGCTTTTGGATGGTGAGCTGGTTTAAGCAGGAGTTTGCTCATTACGAACAGCGCAAAGCCGCTGAGCAAGGGGTGCCAGCAGAGCAGCTGTTTGACGACCTGCTCAATCAGGTACCCGCCGGCTCCATGGGGCTGATGATGCAGCCTTACTGGTCGCCTGGGGTGCGCCAGCCTGGCCCGGAGGGCAAGGGAGCCTTGATTGGCTTTGGTGACGTGCACAAGCGCGCGCATGTGTATCGTGCCATTTTAGAGGGCTTGGCCTACGAGCTGCGCCAGGGCAAAGAGCAAATTGAAAAGCGCAGCAAGGTGCCCATTACTCGCCTGCGAGTGTCCGGCGGTGGCTCACAAAGCGATGCAGCGATGCAGCTGACGGCGGATATTTTTGGCATGAGCGCGGAACGGCCGCACACCTTTGAGGCGTCGGGCTTGGGCGCTGCCATCAACTGTGCCGTCGGTTTGGGTTGGTATGGAGATTATCGCCAAGCCACCGATGCCATGACTCGGGTGGGGCAGGTGTTTGAGCCGCATTTGCCCACGGTGCGCTTGTACGATCGCTTGTACCGTGAGGTGTATCAACAAATGTACAAGCGCATGCAGCCTTTGTATCGCGCGATTCGTGATATCACAGGCTACCCAGATTAGAGGCACCTCTTAAGTTCGGTGCCTTAGCCTAGCTGGGCAAACAGCTCGCGACTGTGGTCGATGGCTTGGCGATAATGGTCGTGCAAGTGCGTGCGGCTAAGCCCGAGCTGTTGCAACGCTGGCCAATCAATGGCGGGCCAGTGGTCGCGCTCGAGCAATTGCAGGGTTTGCAGCAGCAAGCCATAGCGGCCTTGTTGATGCAATAAGGCTTGAGTGAGCTCGTCGTCAAAGCGCAGGCGCTGACAAATATCGCTCATTGGTAGGTCGGTAAAGGCGTCCAGCAATGAAAACAGCCCCAGCGTGAAGGCTGTGTCGGTATCTAGGCCGGCATCGGCTGCTAGGTCTCTGCAGCAGTGAGCGCGCACCAAAGCTTGTTCGCGCAGGGCAAAAGGTTTGTCATCTAAGCGACCCAAAGCCAGGATATTGGCCCAAGCTCGAATGCGATCTAAGCCTGCCAACACCAATGCGTGCTTAATGGAAGAAATGGTGCTAACGCAGCCAACGGCGGCTGAGTTCACCAGCTGCAACAGTTTAAAACTCAACTGTGGCTCGCTGTGCAGCAGAGTCTCAACACTGGCCATGTCGACATCGGGCTGGTTCAACACTTGCAGCAACTGTAAAACGGCGACTTTGTTATCGGCCAAGCGTTTGCCATACAGAGGCTTAGGTCGGTCAAAAAAATAGCCTTGAAATAAGGTGTAGCCGGCTTCTAAGCAGAAACTGAACTCTTCATGATCTTCTACTTTTTCCGCCAGCCATATTTGCCCGTCTCGTTTGTGTTGGTTGAGTAAGGCGGCGCTGTCTTCTAGGTTGCGGCACAGGCGCAAGTCGACTTTGACGATGTCCGCCATGGAGAGCATGGCCAGCTGTTGCGGGCTGGCGCTGAAGTCGTCCAAGGCGATGCGATATCCGTAGCGTTTTAAACGCTGCAGTGCGTCAAGGTTTTGTGCGTTGGCCTGGGTATACTCGATGACTTCGGCCACTAGAGTGTCGGGGGCCAGTAGTGGCGGGTTTTGTAGCCAGTGCTCGGTAAAGTTGATATAGGCCGGTAAACCACCGGTTACTTGCTCGATGCCCAAGTCTTGAAATGCGCTGACCATCACATCACGCGTTGCTTGATCACCACATAATGACTGTGCCAGCTGGTCAAGAGGCGGCAGCGGACGATACAGCAGCTCGTACGCAACGACTTGCAAATGGGTATCTAAAATGGGCTGGCGGGCCAATAGAGGCGGCGGATCTTGATGCATGGTCTTACCGTCGTTGCTATGTGCTTATTGTAACGGCTTTCACAGGCGTTTTTGTGGCCTTTGTCTACACTTTAAAGAAAATCGCATTGCGGAGCACGGTATGAGTGGAGTTCTAAGCAGCGTTGACGCCCGCACCCAGTTGGTGGGGCAGAATCGCCTAGAGTTGCTGTTGTTTCATTTGGGCGGTACACAGCTGTTTGCCATCAATGTGTTCAAAGTCCAAGAAGTGATGCGCCTACCGACACTGACCAAAATGCCAGATCGTCACCCAGTCGTGCGCGGTGTAACGCATTTGCGCGGGCAAACGGTGCCGGTGGTGGATCTTCGTCATGCTATCCAGATGGGGCCGCTCAAAACTTCAGAAGATGAAGCCACCATTATTGTGACCGAATACAATATGACGGTGCAGGCCTTTCTGGTGGGGGGGGTGGACCGTATCGTTAATATGAACTGGAACGAGATTTTGCCACCTCCAGGTGGCTCAGGCCGTACTCACTATCTAACCGCCATTACAAGGATTGATGATCGCATCGTTGAGATTATTGATGTTGAAAAGGTGTTGGCAGAAATCGCGCCCTATGACCTGAACTTGTCTGAGGATCTGTATGACAGGGAACTGATGGAGCGCATCCGCGGTAAAGATATCCTGATTGTGGATGACTCCCATGTGGCGTTAGAGCAAATGAAACAAGTGTTGACCCCGATGGGGCTCAATATTGTTATTGCGAATAACGGCCTCGAAGCCTATCAAATGCTAATGCACTGGAAGGAGCAGGGGAAAGATATCCGCAACGATTTGGTGATGATTATCACCGACGCTGAAATGCCAGAGATGGACGGTTATATGCTCACCACAGAAATACGCCGAGATCCTGAGCTCAAAGATACCACCATTGTTTTGCACACCTCGTTGTCTGGCAGTTTTAACAAGGCCATGGTACAGAAGGTCGGCTGTGACGGCTTTTTGTCCAAGTTTGCTCCCGAGGCTATGACAGATGAAGTGCAGCGTTTAATTCGTGTTAAGCTCGGCATGGAGGCGCCCTCGGCTGCCGATCCAGTTCGATGATTCGCACATTGTCTTGCATTCGCGCAAAATAGCCGGCTTCGCCGGCTTTTTTGTGTTTATTAAGGATTCAGTATGGCCCGTATCGAGCGATTATTTATTTATCCAGTAAAATCGTGTGCGCCGGTAGAGGTTCAGAGCATGCAGCTGGACGCGCTGGGGCCAGTTGGTGACCGGCGTTTTATGCTGGTAAATGAGCAAGGGAAATTTCTTACTCAGCGTCAGTTGCCGGCCATGGCTCGCATTGAAGCGCAATGGTTCGGTGGAGAGTTGCAATTATCTTGGCCGGGGCAGTCGCGGTTTTCGGTATCAATGCGCGACGAACGCTGTGATGTTGAGGTTTGGGGTGATGTTGTTTCGGCGCGCTTAGCAGCGGATGACACTCACAGCGCTTTGAGCGATTTTTTGGGGCGTGCGTGCCGCTTGGTGCAAATGGACGAACAAAGTCAGCGTGCAGTTGCACAAGAATACGTAGGCTCGGTCGAGCGACAGGTTGGCTTTGCGGATGGCTTTCCGCTGTTGGTGGTGAATCAGGCCAGTGTCGATTTTCTCAGTGAGCGCTTAGGGCGTGAAATAGATGTGCGGCGTTTTCGCCCCAATGTTGTTATAAACGATCCGAATTTTAGCCCGTTGGAGGAAAATCAATGGCGCTCTTTAAGCATTGAGGGCGGCTCCATTGATTTGGTGAAATTGTGCACTCGCTGTGTTATTCCGACTCGGGATTTGACGACGTTAGAGCGAGAGGCGGATTTTCTGGATGTGCTTAAAAACGATTGTCGTGTCGATGGCAAAATTGTTTTTGGCCAGAACGGTTTGCATCGAAATATAACGAGCTTAAGCGTGGGTCAGGCGGCGACGGTAGTGCGTTAAAAAAACTCGATTTCGTCGCTGTTGTCGTCTGTGTGTGGTTTGGCGCCCTGTGTCTCGAAGTGATGGCGATATATCTGCAGGGCTTCGGCAATGGAGTGGCCAGATAAAATGTATTCATACATCAACCGTTCGGCCTCCATGGTGTAGTTGGACTTGATATCTTGTTGCAGCGCTTGCCAAGCTTGGCGTTGGTAGCGCTGTGTTGGGCTTGCGATTAAATGACCCATATGCTCCAAGCTATCGCTCACATGCTCCAAACGCTGGCATAGGCGATCATAAAACTGAAAGCTAACCACAGACTGCCCGATGCTGGCTTGAATGTGCTCGGCCAGTTCACGCACTGATGGGTGTTGCTGGCTATCTGATAAGGCTAGGAGCTGTTGGGTGCTGTCGGCGATGCTGCTGAATTGTTGGGTGAGCTGATTGATGCTGTCGCTGCTTTCATGCAATGAGGTGTCGATTTGGCTGACCGCCAATGCCAGCAGTGTCAGTGTTTCACTGATCTGGCTCCAATCCGGTTGTTCGTTGTCGCTGGACGGGGCGGATAAACTGCGGCGGTCAGGCTTGGTCATATGAATATCCTTTCGCTGAATACCAAGCCTAGACCAGGCTCCTCAAGGCAGCCAGAAGCGACTGCGGTCAAGTTACGATGATGGATTAAGCTGCTGCAGGCGGTACAGCAAGGCGGACGTATCGCTGCGGCCTTGGCCCAGTGCCTGCAGCTCGGCATAGAACTGATCAACCAGCGCCGTCACAGGTAAGCTGATGCCGCTTTGGCGAGCTTCGTCCAAGCAAATGCCCAAGTCTTTTCGCATCCAGTCAACGGCAAAGCCGTGGTTGTACTCGCCTTGGCTCATGGTTTGATGGCGATTTTCCATTTGCCAGCTCCCCGCAGCCCCTTGGCTGATGACGCTGACGACTTTGGCAATGTCCAGGTTTTGTGCTTGTGCCATGAGCAGGCCTTCCGCTAAACCTTGCACCAGACCTGCAATGCAAATTTGATTAACCATCTTGGTGGCTTGGCCGGCACCGGCATTGCCTAATCGTTCAATGGCCTTGGTGTAGGGGGCGGTGAGGCTTTTTAATGTATCGAAATGCTTTTCATCACAGCCGACCATGAGGCTCAGTTGGCCTTGGATGGCGCCTTGCTCACCACCTGACACAGGTGCGTCAGCAAAAATCAGCTGGTGCGTCTGGCAGTAGCTGTGCATTTCTTGGGCGAGCGAGCTGGAGGTGGTGGTGTGGTCGATGATGAGGGTGCCGGGTTTTAAGTGAGTAGCGATGCCACCTTCAGCACTGATCAGTTCGCGCACATCGCTGTCACGACCAACGCACAGCAGTACCGCGTCGGCATCTTTGGCTGCTTCAGCAATGGACTCACAGGCTTGGCCGCTGTGGTTGTCTGCCCATTGCAAAGCTTTGCTGTGGGTTCGATTCCAAACGCGCACTGTGTGCCCAGCGTTGGCAAGGTGTCCGGCCATGGGGTAGCCCATGGTGCCTAAGCCAATAAAACATAGTTTGGCCATGTGTCATCCTTTTTAGGAGGGTCGGGAATGAAAAAAAGCCGCTCAGTGAGCGGCTTTTAATTAGGCTGGGTAGTCGCGCTTGTCGTAGCCTGTGTACAGTTGGCGCGGACGGCCAATGCGGTAGCCTTCGCTGATCATCTCATTCCAGTGAGCAATCCAGCCTGGCGTGCGGCCGGTAGCAAAGATCACGGTGAACATTTCCGTTGGAATGCCGATGGCTTTCAAGATGATGCCAGAGTAGAAGTCAACGTTAGGGTACAAACCGCGCTTAACGAAGTATTCATCTTCAGTGGCGATTTTTTCCAGTTTCATGGCAATTTTCAGCAGCGGGTCATTTTCCATGCCCAGCTCTGCCAGTACTTCATCGCAGGTTTGCTTCATGACCTTGGCGCGCGGATCGAAGTTTTTGTAAACCCGGTGGCCAAAGCCCATTAAGCGGAAAGGATCGTCTTTGTCTTTTGCTTTGGCAATGAAAGTATCGATGTTGGACTCGTCACCGATTTCATTCAGCATGTTCAGCACAGCTTCGTTGGCACCGCCGTGAGCTGGGCCCCACAGAGCGGCAATACCGGAAGCAATACAAGCAAATGGGTTGGCGCCAGTAGAACCTGCCAGACGCACGGTCGATGTCGAGGCGTTTTGCTCGTGGTCAGCGTGCAGTAGGAAGATCCGGTCCATAGCCTTAGCCAACACTGGGCTGATTTCTTTTTCTTCACACGGTGTGTTGAACATCATGTGCAGGAAGTTTTCTGAGTAGCTCAGCTCATTGCGCGGGTACATGAACGGCTGGCCAATGCTGTATTTGTACACCATGGCCGCTAGAGTCGGCATTTTTGCGATTAAGCGATGAGCCGACACCAGGCGATGATGCTCATCATGAATATCCAGTGAGTCATGGTAGAAAGCTGATAAGGCACCCACTACGCCGCACATAACGGCCATGGGGTGAGCGTCGCGGCGAAAACCATTAAAGAAGTGGCTTAACTGCTCGTGCACCATGGTGTGGTTCTTGATGGTGCTGACGAAGGTGCTCTTTTGCTCGTCGGATGGCAGTTCGCCATGCAGCAGCAAGTAGCAGGTCTCTAAGTAGTCAGAGTGTTCCGCCAGTTGTTCAATCGGGTAGCCGCGGTGCAGCAGGACGCCAGCGGCGCCATCGATGTAAGTGATTTTTGACTCGGTCGCTGCGGTAGAGACAAAGCCAGGGTCGTAAGTAAACAGGCCTTTTCCAGTCAGACTGCGAACGTCGACGACATCGGGGCCTACGGTGCCTTCGTAAACGGGAAGTTCCAGTGCCTCGTCGACGCCATCGACCTTCAGAGTTGCTTTCTTGTCAGCCATAATACGGCCTCCTGCTGTTATCGTTTTATCCCTGAAAAACAGGGTGTGACCTAAATTTGAGGGGCCAACTATATGTGCTGTTCCTCGTTTGTCAATTACCAGGGGGTTGGGCTAGCGCTGCGGGTTTGCTCCAGTATAGTAGCCTCTCGACAACTGTCAGCGGCTGTAAAGATGGCCTGCCCACGGGCTTTGCCGGTAACTGCCGAAGGTGTTGTCGATTGTAAAACTAGCCTCTGGTGACTATAATTTGTCGCAACCTAAAACTTGTGCAAGACTTATACAAGGTTGGGTTGAATTCTTGAGCCTGAGCTACCCGGCGGAAAATTGTCAGGGTTGCCAATAAGAGAGTGTTTAGAGCCGTGAATAGCAATAGACCAGTAAATCTAGATCTGACTACCATTCAGCTCCCGCTACCGGCCAAGGCTTCCATTTTGCACCGTATTTCAGGCGTGATCCTGTTTGTCGCTGTTGCATTTATGCTGGCTGCTTTGTCCATGTCGCTCGAATCTGAATCCAGTTTCGCAGACTTTAAAGCGGCCTTTGATAATGGCCTTGTCAAATTTATTACCTGGGGCATTTTGTCCGCCCTTGGTTATCACTTTATTGCCGGTGTTAAACACCTGGTAATGGACATGGGTATCGGAGAAACCAAAGAAGGCGGTCGCACCGGCGCCATCATTACCCTAGTAGGGGGTGTCATCATGATCGTTCTTGCAGGAGTGTGGGTATGGTAGCAAGTGTTACGAACTTAGGCCGTAGCGGCCTGTATGACTGGGTGATTCAGCGTCTGTCAGCCGTTGTGTTAGCTCTTTACACTCTGTTCATGCTCGGTTTTTTGATCGCATCGCCGGATTTGCAGTATGCGCAATGGCAAGGCTTGTTCGCGCAAACTTGGATGAAAGTGTTCTCTTTGGCCGCCCTTATCTCACTGTGTGCCCACGCTTGGGTAGGCATGTGGACTGTCTCAACCGATTACCTCAAAGCCGCCGGTATGCGGTTTGCGTTCCAGTTTGTGTGTGCAGGTTTTCTGTTCACCTACCTGGTTTGGGGTATCGATATTCTTTGGGGTGTGTAAGTTATGGCTAAAATCCGAACTATGTCTTTTGACGCCATCGTAATCGGTGGCGGTGGTGCTGGCATGCGTGCTGCGCTGCAATTGACCGAAGCAGGCATCAAGACCGCTTGTATTACTAAAGTTTTTCCAACGCGCTCTCACACTGTGTCTGCCCAAGGCGGCATTACCTGTGCGATTGCGTCTGCTGACCCCAATGACGATTGGCGCTGGCACATGTACGACACCGTTAAAGGGTCAGACTACATCGGCGACCAAGATGCCATTGAATATATGTGTTCCGTTGGTCCGCAAGCGGTATTTGAGCTTGAGCACATGGGGCTGCCGTTCTCGCGCACTGAAGAAGGTCGTATTTATCAGCGTCCGTTCGGCGGTCAGTCGAAAGGTCCAGATAACCCAACTCAGGCGGCGCGTACGTGTGCTGCGGCGGACCGTACCGGTCACGCGCTGTTGCACGCGCTTTACCAAGGCAACCTGAAAGGCGGCACTACCTTCTTGAATGAGTGGTACGCAGTCGACTTGGTGAAGAATGCCAAGGGTCAGATTGCGGGTGTGATCGCCATTGATATCGAGTCGGGCGAGACGGTTTACGTCAAAGCCAAAGCGACCGTGCTGGCGACCGGTGGTGCAGGACGCATTTATCAGTCGACCACCAATGCACTGATCAACACAGGTGACGGTGTCGGTATGGCGCTGCGTGCAGGTGTGCCGATGCAAGACATGGAAATGTGGCAGTTCCACCCAACGGGTATTGCCGGTGCCGGTGTTCTGGTAACAGAAGGCTGTCGCGGTGAGGGTGGCTATCTGATCAACAAAGATGGCGAGCGCTTTATGGAGCGCTATGCACCGAATGCCAAAGACTTGGCAGGGCGTGATGTGGTAGCCCGCTCCATGGTTATGGAAATTCTGGAAGGTCGCGGCTGTGGTGAAAACGGTGATCACGTCTTCCTGAAGTTGGATCACTTGGGTGAAGAAACGCTGAACGCCAAGTTGCCGGGTATTCTGGAGCTGTCGCGTACCTTTGCTCACGCTGATCCAGTTAAAGAGCCGATTCCCGTAGTACCTACGTGTCATTACATGATGGGCGGTATTCCTACTAATATCGGTGGCCAAGCCTTGACCCAAGATGAAAACGGTAACGACGTTGTGGTTGAAGGCCTGTATGCGGCTGGTGAGATCGCTTGTGTGTCTGTGCATGGTGCCAACCGCTTGGGTGGTAACTCGCTGCTGGATCTGGTGGTGTTTGGTCGTTCTGTGGGTTTGCAGGTGGAACAAAACTTCCGTGACGGTTTCGAAAGTGAAGCGGCCAGTGAAGAAGACATCGAGCGCGCCATGGCGCGTCTGAATCGTCTGAATAACTCCACGACTGGCGAGAAGGTAGCAGACGTTCGTGCGGACCTGCAAAAAACCATGCAGCTGTACTTTGGCGTATTCCGCGAAGGCGAAAGCATGGAAAAAGGCCTTAAGCTGCTGGATGAAATCGGCGAGCGCGTGAAAAACACCGTATTGGATGATAAGAGCGCAGCATTCAATACCGCGCGTATAGAAGCCTTGGAGCTCGATAACCTGTTTGAAACGGCGTACTCAACGGCAGTAGCTGCCACAGAGCGGAAAGAATCACGCGGCGCTCATGCGCGTAACGACTTTACCGAGCGGGATGACGAGAATTGGTTGTGCCACTCTCTGTACTTCCCACAGACCAAGTCGATCGGTAAACGTGCGGTGAACTTCGCACCGAAGACGGTGGAAGCCTTCCCGCCGAAAGTACGTACATATTAATCGGGGAGTGATCACATGTTAGTAAGTATATATCGCTATAACCCGGAGACCGATGAAGCGCCGATAATGCGCGACTATGAAATCGATATTCCGGGTAACCGTGACGTCATGGTGCTGGATGTTTTGGCCATGGTGAAAGAGCAAGACTCGAGCTTGGCTTATCGCCGTTCCTGCCGTGAGGGCGTGTGTGGCTCTGATGGTATGAACATCAATGGTAAAAACGGCTTGGCTTGCATTACCCCGATTTCTGAGGCGACCAATGGTAAGATGGACAAGCTGGTGCTGCGTCCATTGCCAGGTATGCCGGTGATTCGTGATTTGGTGATCGATATGAGCTTGTTCTACAAGCAATACGAGAAGATCAAGCCATACTTGCGTAACGATACACCGGCCCCTGCCATTGAGCGTCTGCAATCGCCGGAAGAACGCGAGAAGCTGGATGGCCTGTACGAGTGTATTCTGTGTGCATGCTGCTCAACTTCATGCCCATCGTTCTGGTGGAATCCGGATAAGTTCGTCGGTCCGGCAGGCTTGTTGCAAGCCTACCGTTTCCTGGCGGACAGCCGTGATACCACCACAGCAGAGCGTTTGGCGGAGCTGAGTGACCCATTCAGCGTCTTCCGTTGTCGTGGTATTATGAACTGTGTCAACGTTTGCCCTAAAGGTCTAAACCCGACTCGGGCAATTGGCCACATCCGTAACATGTTGTTATCACAGCAGGTATAATCGGGTCGTGTTGTCGTCATCCGGCGGCATTAGACATAAGTGGGCTGGACACACAGGCCACTTATGTTGACAATTTTTCAAGAATGGCGCTTATAATGCGCCATTTTTACTAAGCTAGTCCTTAATTTGAGGGGGCGGAAACAGCCGCTTCGCCTCAGAGGAAACGCGACCTGACCGGTTGACCCTCTACCATGCCTTGCATTAGAGCTGGTGCGTGCACTCTGTGGTGTTCCCCTCGCAGTCACAATGATCAGGGTGTCATACACAATGCACGAGCAGACAATGGAGCAACTTTGGAGCACCTCGCAATTAGCGGGTGGCAACGTTGCTTACGTGGAAGAGCTCTTCGAGATCTACCTCAAAGATCCCAACGAGGTGCCCGAAGAATGGCGTAACTACTTTGACCAGCTTCCCCGTGTCGATGACAACGCCACCGTCGACATTCCCCACAAACCGATCCGTGAACAATTTCTGTTACTTTCCAAAAATCAGCATCGGGCGCGTCCTGCGTCGGCTGCCAGTGTGAGTTCAGAACATGAGCGCAAGCAGGTTCAGGTACTGCAGCTCATTAATGCCTATCGCGGTCGCGGCCACCAGCACGCCAAGTTAGATCCTTTGGGTCTGATGCAGCGAGAAAATGTCCCAGACCTGGATTTGGGGTTCCACGGCTTGTCTGCAGCCGATATGGATACTCTGTTCCAGACCGGCTCTCTGTTCATTGGTAATGACGAAGCCAAGTTAAAGGACATCGTTGACTCACTCGAGGCCACCTATTGTGATAGCGTCGGTGCTGAGTACATGCACATTGTCAATACGGCTGAGCAGCGTTGGTTCCAGCAGCGCCTAGAAAGCGTGCGCTCGCATCCTAAATATGGCGAAGAAGTGAAACTGCACTTGCTTGAGCGACTGACTGCCGCTGAAGGACTGGAAAAATATTTAGGCTCGCGTTATCCCGGTGTGAAGCGCTTTGGCTTAGAAGGTGGCGAAAGCTTTATCCCACTGATGGATGAGCTGATCCAGCGCAGTGGCTCTTATGGCGCTAAAGAAATCGTCATTGGTATGGCTCACCGTGGTCGCCTTAATACCCTGATCAATATATTGGGCAAGAAAACATCGGACCTGTTCGACGAGTTTGATGGTAAAGCGGAATATCACAGTCATGGTGACGTGAAGTATCACCAAGGCTTTTCTTCCAATGTGATGACGCCGGGCGGTGAAGTGCACTTGGCACTGGCGTTTAACCCATCGCACTTGGAGATTGTGTCACCTGTTGTTGAGGGTTCCGTGCGGGCGCGCCAGGATCGTCGTGAAGATCGACAGGGT
The DNA here is from genome assembly GCF_014652515.1 of Bacterioplanes sanyensis. GTDB lineage: Bacteria > Pseudomonadota > Gammaproteobacteria > Pseudomonadales > Oceanobacteraceae > Bacterioplanes > Bacterioplanes sanyensis. Next base: position 53,527 of record NZ_BMYY01000011.1, read on the forward strand.
GATAAAGTCGTGCCTGTATTGATTCATGGTGATGCGGCGTTTGCGGGTCAGGGCGTGGTCATGGAGACCTTCCAGCTATCTCAGACACGTGCCTACAAAACCGGTGGCACGATTCATATCGTGATCAATAACCAAGTTGGCTTTACCACCTCTAAGCGCGAAGACGTGCGTTCGACCGAATATTGCACCGACGTTGCCAAAATCGTTGAAGCGCCAATTTTGCACGTGAACGGCGATGATCCTGAAGCCGTGCTGTTTGTGACGCAGTTGGCAGTAGATTATCGCAACGAGTTCAAGAAAGACGTTGTCATTGATTTGGTGTGCTACCGCCGTCGTGGCCACAACGAGGCCGACGAGCCGTCCGGTACACAGCCGTTGATGTACAGCAAGATCAAGACTCAGAAGACGACTCGTGATCTGTATGCCAATCGTTTGATTGAACAAGGCGTACTGGATGCTGCTAAATCAAAAGAGCTGGAAGAAGACTATCGTACGGCATTAGATAACGGCGAGCATGTCGCCCGTGCCTTGGTGAAAGAGCCGAACGAGGCCCTGTTTGTCGACTGGAAACCTTACGTTGGTCACAAGTGGACAGCCGATGCTGACACCTCCTTCGATTTGAAAACCCTGCAAGAGCTGTCCAGCAAGCTGTTGGAAGTACCGGAAGGTTTCTCTGTGCAGCGCCAGGTCAATAAAATCCTAGAAGATCGCCGCAAGATGACTGCCGGTGCTTTGCCGATTAACTGGGGTTTTGCTGAAACCATGGCCTATGCCACCCTTATTCACGAAGGTCACCCTGTGCGTATCACGGGTCAAGATGTGGGGCGTGGTACTTTCTCGCACCGTCATGCGGTTTTGCACAACCAAAAAGACGGTAATAGTTACGTGCCGCTAGCCAATATTGCGGATGGTCAGGCGCGGTTCAGCCTGTACGATTCGCTGCTGTCAGAAGAGGCCGTTTTGGGCTTCGAATATGGCTACGCGACCACTATGCCAACGGCGCTGGTGGTATGGGAGGCACAGTTCGGCGACTTTGCGAATGGTGCACAGGTGGTGTTCGACCAGTTCATCTCCAGTGGTGAGCACAAATGGGGCCGCTTATGCGGTTTGACCATGCTGTTGCCTCACGGTTATGAAGGTCAGGGTCCAGAGCATTCCTCGGCACGTTTAGAACGCTACTTACAGTTGTGTGCTGAGCACAATGTACAGATCTGTGTGCCATCGACCCCAGCACAGGTGTATCACATGCTGCGCCGTCAGGTGATTCGACCGCTGCGCAAGCCACTGGTGGTCATGTCGCCGAAAAGCTTGCTGCGTCATAAGCTGGCGACCAGCACGCTAGAAGAGCTCGCTCATGGCAAGTTCCAGACCGTCATTGATGAAATTGATGAACTGGATAAAAACAAAGTTAAGCGCGTGTTGATGTGTGCCGGTAAGGTCTACTACGACTTACTGGAGCGTCGCCGCAGCGAAGAAATAGACGATGTGGCCATTGTTCGCATTGAACAGTTGTACCCATTCCCAGCTGCAGATTTAACGCGTGTGCTGTCGCAGTACGAAAATGCCGAAGAGGTGTTCTGGGTGCAAGAAGAGCCGATGAACATGGGTGCTTGGTACAGCAGTCAGCATCACATGCGTCGTGTGTTGTCGTCGATCAACGACGGCATTCACTTGCAGTACGCTGGGCGTAAAGCATCGGCATCGCCGGCGGCAGGCTACATGGCACTGCACCTTGAACAGCAAGAATCATTGATCCGTGACGCTCTGGGGCTTCAGGGCTAGGCAAACGCAGAATACGAAGGAAAAACTCTAAATGAGCATCGAAATTAAAGCACCCACCTTTCCTGAGTCCGTCGCTGACGGCACCGTCGCAACCTGGCACAAGCAACCGGGTGAAGCGGTCGCCCGTGATGAACTGCTGGTTGATATTGAAACGGATAAAGTCGTGTTGGAGGTTGTCGCTCCAGCGGACGGCACCATGAAGGATATCCTCAAGCAAGAAGGTGATGTGGTACTGAGCGACGAAGTCCTAGGTATCTTTGTTGAGGGTGCGGTAGCAGAGGCTGCTCCGGCAGCAGAAGCAACGCCCGCGGCAGCCGAAGCAGAAGAAGCACCAGCGGCTGCTGGTGACATCATCCTGAGCCCTGCGGCACGTAAGCTGGCAGATGAGAAGGGCATTAACCCATCTGATATCAAGGCGACTGGCAAAGACGGCCGTGTCACCAAAGAAGATGTGTTGAACCACCTGAAATCTGCGCCTAAATCTGCACCCGCTGCTGCGCCTGCGCCAGCTGCTGCAGCGCCGGCTGTGCCAGCAGGTGAGCGCGTTGAAAAGCGCGTACCTATGACGCGCCTGCGTGCCACCATCGCTAAACGTCTGGTGGACGCTCAGCAAAATGCCGCCATGTTGACCACGTACAACGAAGTCAACATGAAGCCGGTCATGGAGCTGCGCAAGAAGTACAAAGACCAGTTTGAAAAAGCGCACGGCGTGAAACTGGGCTTTATGTCTTTCTTTGTTAAAGCAGCCACTGAAGCGCTGAAACGCTTCCCAGCAGTGAATGCTTCCATCGACGGTAACGACATGGTGTATCACGGTTACCAAGATGTTGGCGTGGCGGTATCTACCGATCGTGGCTTGGTCGTGCCAGTATTGCGCGACTGTGACAGCATGGGCTTGGCTGAAATTGAAAGCACCATTGGCGACTTTGCCAAACGCGGCCGTGAAGGCAAGCTGGGCATCGAGGATATGCAGGGCGGTACCTTTACCATCACTAATGGCGGTATTTTCGGCTCGCTGATGTCAACGCCAATCCTGAATCCACCGCAAACCGCCATTCTGGGTATGCATAAAATTCAGGAACGCCCGATGGCGGTGAACGGTCAGGTAGAAATTTTGCCGATGATGTACCTCGCAGTGTCATATGACCACCGCATGATTGATGGTAAAGAAGCAGTACAGTTCTTGGTGACCATCAAAGACCTGTTGGAAGACCCAGCTCGCCTGCTGTTGGACATTTAATTTAGAGTTAAGGATTTGAGATGAGCAAAAAGTTTGATGTGGTTGTTATCGGCGGTGGCCCTGCCGGTTACGTCGCTGCCATCCGTTGCGCCCAGTTGGGTCTGAACACCGCGTGTATCGACAAGTGGTTGGACAAAGACGGTAAAGGCGTTTTTGGTGGCACCTGTCTGAACGTTGGCTGTATTCCATCCAAGGCTCTGCTGGACAGCTCGCACAAGTACGAAGAAGCCAAAGAGAAGTTCTCTTTGCATGGCATCAGCGTCGGCGACGTCAGCATGAACGTTGGCGATATGCTCAAGCGCAAAGAGCAAATCGTTAAGAACCTGACCATGGGTGTGGCGACTCTGTTCAAAGCCAATGGTGTCACGCCATTGGAAGGTACGGGCAAAATCTTGGCCGGTAAAAAGGTTGAGTTCACGGCTCACTCTGGCACCACTGAGGTGTTGGAAGCAGAAAACGTGATCATTGCCACCGGTTCTGTGCCGGTGAACATTCCACCAGCGCCACTGACTGATGACATCATCGTTGACTCTACCGGTGCGCTGGAATTCACCGAAGTGCCTAAGCGCTTGGGTGTGATCGGTGCCGGTGTGATTGGTCTGGAGCTGGGCAGCGTGTGGGGTCGTTTGGGCTCTGAAGTTGTCGTTCTGGAAGCGCAGGACAACTTCCTGCATCTGGTTGACCAAACTGTCGCTAAAGAAGCGAAAAAACTCTTCACCAAGCAGGGTATGGACATTCGTACCGGTGCGCGTGTGACCGGCTCTGAAGTAAAAGATGGTCAAGTCACTGTGACTTTCCAAGATGCCGAAGGCGAAAAATCAGAAGTCTTCGACAAGCTGATCGTCGCTGTGGGTCGTCGCCCATATACGGAAGGCCTGTTTGCTGGTGATTCTGGCATTGAGCTGGACGAGCGTGGCTTTATTCATGTCGACGAAACCTGTAAGACCGACGCGCCAGGCGTTTGGGCTATTGGTGACGTGGTGCGTGGCCCGATGCTGGCGCACAAAGCTTCAGAAGAAGGCGTGATGGTGGCGGAGCGCATCGCTGGCCACAAAGCGCAACTGAACTACGATGTGATTCCATCCGTGATTTACACCCATCCGGAAATTGCTTGGGTGGGTAAAACGGAAGAAGAGCTGAAAGCTGCTGGTGAGTCGTATAACGTGGGCATGTTCCCATTTGCGGCCAACGGTCGTGCCATGGCAGCCGCAGATACCGATGGTTTTGTGAAAATCATCGCCGATGCTGAAACCGACCGTATCTTAGGTGCCAGTGTTATTGGCCCAAGTGCGGGTGACTTGTGTCAGCAGGTCGTAGTGGCGATGGAGTTTGGCTCCAGTGCTGAAGATCTGGGCATGATGGTGTTCTCACACCCAACGGTTTCAGAAGCCGTGCACGAGGCTGCGTTGGCAGTCAATAACGCGGCGATTCACAAAGCGAATCGTCGCCCGAAGAAGAAGTAAGGCACTGGCCCGGATAACCGGGCCTTGTTTTATAGCTGAACCGACCGCCGCTATCCGGCGGTTGTTCGGTTGTTCAGCATCACAAACGTCGGGTACTCCGACAAAACTGATAGACAGGACGAAAGCGATGAACCTTCACGAATATCAGGGTAAGCAGCTTTTCGCTCAGTATGGTCTGCCTGTGTCAAAAGGTGTGGCAGCCCAAACTGCAGACGAAGCTGTAGCAGCAGCCGATGAAATCGGCGGCGACAAGTGGGTCGTAAAAGCACAAGTACACGCCGGTGGCCGCGGTAAAGCGGGTGGCGTGAAGCTGGTTTCCAGCAAAGAAGAGATCAAAGAATTCGCTGAAAAGTGGCTGGGTCAAAACCTGGTGACTTATCAGACTGACGAAAACGGTCAGCCTGTCAGCCGTATTCTGGTAGAAAGCTGCACCGATATCGCTAACGAACTGTACTTGGGCGCGGTAGTTGACCGCTCAACTCGTCGCGTTGTTTTCATGGCATCAACGGAAGGTGGTGTTGAGATCGAAAAAGTGGCGGAAGAAACGCCAGAAAAGATCCTCAAAGCAATCATCGACCCGCTGACGGGCGCGCAGCCTTACCAAGGCCGTGAGCTGGCGTTTAAGCTGGGTCTGCAAGGCGATCAAATCAAGCAGTTCACCAAGATCTTTATGGGTTTGGCGCAGTTGTTTGTTGAAAAAGACCTGGCGCTGATCGAAGTGAACCCGCTGGTGATCAAAGAAGACGGTGATCTGCACTGCTTGGACGCCAAATTGGGCGTTGATGGCAATGCGTTGTACCGCCATAAAGACCTGCAAGAAATGAACGATCCTTCGCAAGAAGATGCGCGTGAAGCCGAAGCGGCGGAATGGGATCTGAACTACGTCGCGCTGGATGGCAACATTGGCTGTATGGTCAACGGTGCTGGTCTGGCGATGGGCACCATGGACATGGTTGCTCTGCACGGCGGCTTCCCTGCTAACTTCCTGGACGTTGGTGGCGGTGCGACCAAAGAGCGCGTTGCGCACGCGTTCAAATTGATCCTGTCAGACGACAAAGTGAAGGCAGTATTGGTGAACATCTTCGGTGGTATCGTGCGTTGTGACATGATCGCTGAAGGCATCATCGGTGCCGTAAAAGAAGTCGGCGTGAACGTTCCTGTGGTGGTTCGTCTGGAAGGCACCAATGCCGATCTGGGCAAAAAAGTTCTGGATGAGTCAGGTCTCGACATCATCGCGGCACAAAGTTTAACAGACGCTGCAGTTCAAGCAGTTAAGGCAGCGGGGAACTAAGACATGTCTATTTTGATTAACAAAGACACCAAAGTTATCTGTCAGGGTTTCACTGGCGGTCAGGGTACTTTCCACTCTGAGCAAGCCATTGCTTACGGCACGCAAATGGTTGGCGGTGTAACGCCAGGCAAAGGCGGCACTGAGCACTTGGGTCTGCCAGTGTTTAATACCGTTGCCGAAGCAGTAGAAGCGACTGGCGCAGAAGCGTCTGTTATCTACGTACCAGCACCTTTCTGTAAGGATTCTATCCTGGAAGCCGCTCACGCTGGCATTAAGCTGATCGTCTGCATCACTGAGCACATTCCAGTGATGGACATGCTGGAATGTAAGGTCAAGTGTGATGAGCTGGGTGTTCGTCTGATCGGCCCTAATTGCCCAGGCGTGATCACTCCAGGTGAATGCAAAATCGGCATTATGCCAGGCCACATTCATTTGCCAGGTAAAGTCGGTATCGTATCTCGCTCCGGCACCCTGACCTATGAAGCCGTTAAGCAAACCACAGACGCGGGCTTCGGTCAGTCGACCTGTGTTGGTATCGGTGGTGATCCGATTCCAGGTTCTAACTTCATCGACATTCTGGAAATGTTCCAGAACGACCCACAGACGGAAGCCATCGTGATGATCGGTGAGATCGGTGGTACTGCAGAAGATGAAGCAGCGGCTTACATCAAAGAAAACGTGACCAAGCCGGTTGTGTCTTACATCGCTGGTGTGACTGCACCCAAAGGTAAGCGCATGGGCCATGCGGGCGCGATCATTTCAGGTGGTAAAGGTACCGCTGATGAAAAATTTGCTGCTTTGGAAGATGCCGGTGTTAAAACCGTGCGCTCTTTGGCGCAAATCGGCGACGCATTGAAAGAAGTCACTGGCTGGTAATACCGCTAGTTGATTGAAAAAACCGGGGCATGCCCCGGTTTTTTTATGCCCGCAGCCAATCCCTAGCTAAGCTGAAGTAAACCAAGAAGGTGGTCGATAACCAGATATAGCTGTCGCTACCAAGGGAGGAAGCAACTGTGTGGTTTAAAGCAAGTCAGCCGAAGACGTCGGCAGAGGTCGAGGGGTTAAAAGAACGCGTACAGCGTTTGGAGCGTGACAACGAGTTGTTACGCAAGGTTAAGCAGGTGGCAGATATGCGCACCGAATACAGCCTAGCGCAACTGACGGAACTCGAGAGTCTGCGCGATTTGTGGTTTTCATCATCGACTGCGTTGGATGATATTCGCAACACCATGGCAGGTAGTGCTGAGATGATGGAAGAAAAAAACAAAGAAGTGGTAGGGGCGATCAACGAAGTGGCCGGTATTGGCACGACATTGGATCATTTAATGGCCCAGTTGCGCAGTATTGGCGAAGACACCGCAACGGCATCGGAGGCGGTGTCTGGCCTCAAGCAAGTCGCCAGTGGCATCCAAAATTTTGTGGGGCTGATTCAAGGCATTTCAGAGCAAACCAACCTGTTGGCGCTGAATGCGGCCATTGAAGCAGCGCGGGCAGGGGAGCAGGGTCGAGGTTTTGCCGTGGTGGCCGATGAGGTGCGCACCTTGGCCCAGCGCACGGCCGACGCCACAGCAGAAATCGGTTCGTTAATTTCGACGATTGGCGGTGAAGTGGATTTGGTCGCCAATGGCATTAGCACCGTCGGCAGCCGCAGCGGCGAGCTGGCTGAAAATGTACAACAAGTGGCGGCTCAGGTGGTTTCCGTTGGCAGTGTTTCTGAGCATGTATCCAGAAGTTTTACCACCACGGCCAACAGCAGCTTTATTGAGACCGTGAAGCTCGATCATGTGGTGTGGAAGTCCAAGGTATATCAGGCGATTTGGAGTCAGGATGAGGACGCCGCAGCAGGCCTGGCCGATGATACCAGTTGTCGCTTGGGGCGCTGGTATCACGAGGGTTTAGGTTTTCAGCGTTACCGTCATCTAACTGCTTATGCGCGCTTAGAAGAACCCCACTCGGCGGTACATCGCCAAGGCTTTAAAGCGTTGGAAGCGCATCGCAGTGGCAATTCACCGCAAGCCATTAACCATTTGGAGCAAATGGAGAAGGCCAGCGAGCGGGTGGTCGCCATTCTCAGTGATATGGAGGCGGAGATAGAACAAGACGGCGGGGCTGGTGCGTGATGGCAGCGATTTCTCTATAATCGCCGCCTTATCCAACCCTATCCGAAAAGGACCGTTATGACTGTTCGCACTCGTGTCGCTCCGTCGCCCACCGGCGACCCTCATGTAGGCACCGCTTACATCGCCTTGTTTAATTTGGCCTTTGCGCGCCAGCATGGTGGCCAGTTTATTTTGCGTATTGAAGATACAGATCAGGCTCGCAGTACGGCGGATTCCGAAAAAACCATTTTGGACAGTCTGCGTTGGCTAGGGCTGGAGTGGGACGAAGGTCCAGATGTTGGCGGACAGCACGGACCTTATCGCCAGAGTGAGCGCAAAGACGTTTATATCGAGCATGTTGAAAAACTGCTGGCTTCTGGCCATGCGTTTAAGTGTTATCGCACGCCGGAAGAACTGGAGGCGTTGCGCACTCAACGTCAGGAGCAAGGCCAGCACACAGCCTTAAAACCTTCCGATCTAGAGCTGCCGGCAGAGGAGCAAGCACGCCGTGAAGCCGAAGGTGCGCCCTTTGTGGTACGTATGCGGGTCCCAGAGGATGGCGTTTGTGTTGTCACGGATATGCTGCGCGGCCCAATAGAACTCGACTGGGCGCAAGTCGATGCACAGATTCTATTAAAGTCCGATGGCATGCCGACCTATCACCTGGCCAATGTCGTCGACGACCATTTAATGCAAATCACCCACGTGATTCGGGGTGAAGAGTGGATCAGCTCAGCGCCAAAACATGCCTTGCTGTATCAATACTTTGGCTGGGAAATGCCGGTACTTTGCCACATGCCGCTGCTGCGCAACCCAGATAAAAGCAAGCTCAGTAAGCGTAAAAACCCGACGTCTATTTTGTATTATGAGCGCATGGGCTTTATGCCAGAGGCGCTGTTGAACTATTTGGCGCGCATGGGTTGGTCTATGCCGGATGAAGCAGAAAAGTTTTCTCGCCAGCAAATGTTCGAGCATTTCGATATTTCTCGCGTATCACTGGGTGGCCCAGTGTTTGATGTTGAAAAATTACGCTGGTTAAACAGTTTGTGGTTGCGTGAGTTGGATGCCGAGCAATTTGTGCAGCGCTTTACAAGCTGGGGTTTTGATCAGCAACGTGTAGAAGCATTAATTCCTCATTTATTGCCACGGGTAGAGGTGTTCTCTGATGTGACGCCTTTGGCTGGGCATTTTTTGTCTGGCATGCCGGTATTAACTGCCGCGGATTTTGAGCACAAGGCGTTTGATGAAGAAAGCCTGCTGGAAACACTGCAGTTTGGTCTGTGGCAGTTGGAAGCCATTCGTCACTGGGACAAACCAGAAATCGAAGCACGGTTATTTGCGCTGGCCAAATTGCAGGAGCTGAAAGTCAGAGATTTTCTGTTTCCATTCTTTATGGCGATTGCTGGAACGTCGCAAACCATCTCTGTGCTCGATACCATGGCGTTGCTGGGGCCAGACATTAGCCGCGCGCGTATTCGCCATGCCATTGATGTACTCGGTGGCGTCGGCAAGAAACGGCTGAAGAAGATGGAGCGCAAATATCGCGAGCTGGATGCCGCCGTCACCGCCGAACTGCACGCGAACTAGGGCGTCATCGCGCTCTGGTGGGGTAAGTCATTGTTTTAGAGAATTTTTTTAAAAAAAGTTGTTGACACCCACCAGGGCGCTACGTATTATACGCCCACGTTTTGAGACGGGGCCTTAGCTCAGCTGGGAGAGCGCAACACTGGCAGTGTTGAGGTCAGCGGTTCGATCCCGCTAGGCTCCACCAAAACCTTTTCTTAGCGTCCCCATCGTCTAGAGGCCTAGGACACCGCCCTTTCACGGCGGTAACAGGGGTTCGAATCCCCTTGGGGATGCCATCTTTTCCCGATTAATTCCATAACGCGGTACAATGCAATTATGGAGATTAATAACGGGAATTATCATGGTTCATCTTCCTGACGCAATCAAAGAAAAAGCTCGCGCAATCAAATTGGTGGTATTTGATGTCGACGGTGTGTTGACTGATGGCACGCTGAGTTATTCTGCCGATGGCGAGCAAGTTAAGCACTTCAATGTAAAAGACGGTGTTGGTATTAAACTGCTGGGTCAGTTTGATATTTTAACCGCTGTTATTTCTGCCAAAACATCTGCACCTCTGAGCCGTCGAATAAAAGATCTTGGCATCGCTCATTTTTACCCCGCCTGCCATGACAAATGGCAACAGTTATCTTTACTCCTAGATGAGCTATGGCTATCGCCCGAGCAGGTTTGCTATGTCGGTGATGATGTCATTGATTTAAAGGTCATGAAAAAAGTAGGGCTGAGTATTGCCCCTGCCGATGGTTACTGGCTGGTACGAGAGCACGCCGATCTGATTACCGACAGTCTGGGTGGCCGGGGCGTGGCAAGGGAGGTCGCAGATGTTATTCTGGGCAGCCGCATGCCATTGGCAGAGGCTTATATCAAAGCCATGCTGCCAGAATTTGAGCAGTCTTCTGAGGAACGCAGTTCGTGAAATACCTGATTACTGGCGCCGCTGGATTTATTGGCGCATTTACCGCTCGCTCGCTGTTAGAGCAGGGTCACGAGGTCATCGGCGTAGACAATCTGAATGATTATTATGATGTCTCCCTAAAACATGGACGGCTGGAATGGCTAGCTCACTACCCAGCTTTTCAGTTTGTAACGCTTGAGCTGTCTGATCGCCAAGCCGTTAATCAGGTTTTTTCGCAGCACGAGTTTGACCGCGTTATTCATTTGGCTGCGCAAGCGGGCGTGCGCTATTCCATTGAAAACCCTCACGCCTATGTCGACAGCAACCTGGTTGGTTTTGTTAATATTTTGGAAGCCTGTCGCCATCAACAAACGCCGCACCTGGTGTTTGCATCGTCCAGTTCTGTTTACGGCTTGAATGATCGCATCCCGTATCAAACCAGTGATCGAGTGGATCATCCGGTTTCTCTGTATGCGGCTACCAAGAAGTCGAATGAGCTGATGGCTCATACCTATGCGCATTTATACCGTTTACCCGTTACCGGGTTGCGCTTTTTTACGGTGTACGGCCCTTGGGGTCGGCCGGATATGGCTTATTTTAGTTTTACCCGCAAAATTCTCGCCGAAGAAACCATTGATGTTTTTAACCACGGCAAGATGCAACGCGACTTTACCTACGTCGATGACATTGTCGAGGGGGTGTGTCGTGTGGCAGAAAAAATACCGCAGCCACAGTCTGACTGGACGGTCAGCACTGGCGATGCCAGTCGCAGCAGTGCACCTTACAAAATTTACAATATTGGTAACCACAACAGCGTAGAGCTAGGTACCTTTATTGACACCATTGAGCAGGTGCTGGGTAAAAAAGCCAAGAAAAATTACGTCGATATGCAGCCCGGAGATGTGCTGGCCACTTATGCCGACGTCGATGATTTAATGGCCGATGTGGGGTTTGCACCGAATACATCGCTGGCCACGGGGTTGGAAAATTTTGCCCGTTGGTATCGTGATTATTATAAGGTATGAGTATGTCTGATTATAAAATTGTGATTCCGGCGCGCTACAGCTCCAGTCGGTTGCCAGGCAAGCCGTTGTTGGAGTTGGCGGGTAAGCCGATGATTCAGCACGTTTACGAACGTGCTTTGAGCACGGGTGTGCGTGACATCGTGGTGGCTACTGATGACGTGCGTATCGAGACCGTGGCGCGTAATTTCGGTGCGGACGTCGTAATGACGGCACCAGATCACGAAAATGGCACCGAGCGAATCGCCGAGGTGGCCAAACTACGGGGTTGGCAATCCGATGATGTCATCGTGAATTTACAAGGCGATGAGCCCTTGATTCCCAAAGCCTTGGTGGAAGCGACGGCGGCTGGATTATTAAATAATCCTGAGGCTGGCATGAGCTCGCTGTGTACACCCTTGACGCAAGCACGTGAAGTATTTGATCCGAATATTGTAAAAGTGGTGCTCGATCGCCAGCATTTTGCCCTGTATTTTTCTCGTGCGCCGATTCCCTGGGATCGGGATCAGTACGCTGATGGCGCTGCCATCACCAATAAAATGCCGGTGTTCCGTCATATTGGCATGTACGGTTATCGCGTTTCTTTTTTACAGCACTATCAGTCCATGGAGGCCTGTGCATTGGAACAAACCGAGTCGCTCGAGCAATTGCGGGCATTGTGGTACGGCACACGGATTCATATGACGGTAATCGATCAGGCACCTGGACACGGGGTTGATACCCAAGCGGATGCGGAGCGCGTCGCAGAATTATTGCGCACATCACAGTGATGTTGGCGCAGTTATATATAGGAGAGCATTTATGCAGCAATGGCTGGCACAACTAAATCTGACCGAGCGTCTTGGCTATGCTGGGTTGCTGCCCTTCGTTTTAACCGCGATGGGTGTGTTGCTCGGTATTGAGGGCAGTGAGGCATTATTTAAGCTTTATTCGGTGGTGATTCTGGCGTTTATGGCGGGGGCTTGCTGGGGGGCGTTGCAATCCATGGGAGAAAAAGCCGCTTCCATTGATTTGTTTTTGTCGATTGGCACGTCGCTGTGGGCGTTGATGATTTATTTTATTCCTTTTGCGGTGGCGATTCCGCTGTTGGTGATTGGTTATGGCTTGCTGTTGTGGCTGGACACTGACAGCAATGTTGCCAGCCACTATAACGCCCGTTATTCCTATCTGCGCAAAGTGCTGACGGGCGTGGTGATCAGTCTGCACGTGCTGGTGTTTTTATTTAGCTGAGGGTGCTAAAACGCTCAGGTCGGCAGCCGCTAGAGCCGTAAGCGCTTGGCCTCGCGTAACGGTTGGCTGCTGCGCCATTGCTCCTCGAACTGTTCACGCGCTTTGCTGGCGGCGGCGCGATCACTGAATGAAGCCAGAGAGCGATCTGCGTCTAATCGCACATGGCACCCCGGCATCAAAATCAGCTCGTTACGTTCGACGCCGCTAAACTGGCGTGCTTCAAAGCGGCTGGTAAGGCGCTGCTGCAATTGCATGAGAGGATGGTCGGCCAACCCGGCATATTCGCCGGGTATTAATAGTTGTAAACGGCGTTGGCGGCCGTGGCGAACAAAATAGCTGATGCTGTCGAGGGTATCGCGGCTGCGCCACAAAGGTTGGTTGATGTCGACAATGCTGAGCATGGCTTGGCGTTGGCCGCCGCGCAATGCCAGCTGCACTAAGCCTGCGGCAGCGGCATCCCCTTCTAACCGATACGCGTGTTCATCTTGGCCAGGCACAAAGCGCTGGCTATCGCTTTCGGTGCGCGCCAACACTTTGCGGATGCTCATATGGGCAATGCCCGCGTCCCAGTAAAACTCTGGCTCTGGGTGATAGCCGTTGCGACGATAAAACTCGTACGCCGAGGTTTGTGCGCTGGCTTTGATTTGGCGCCACTGTCGTTTTTCGCGCGCGTGTTTTTCCAACGCGCGCAGCAGGCGTGAGCCCCAGCCCTGTTGACGATGCTCGGGTAATACCGCTAGGCGACCAAAGGTACCATCGCTCAGCAGCCGGGCGCAGGCCACTGGTCGCTTGCCGTCATAGCAAAGAAAGTGGTTGGCATGAAGATCGTCATCGTCCCACTCGTCTTGTTCGGCAATGCCTTGTTCTTCGATAAAGACGCGGCGACGAATATTTTGCAGGGTTTCACGCTGCTGTTGCCAGCTGACGACGTCGATTTCCATGGTTAGTCCTCCGGTTGCAACAGCTGACGCTGAATCAGTGTATCCAGCACTTGGCGGCTGTCGGTGGTTAACTCAGGCGGATGCAGTCTATCGGCAGTATAGCGCCGCTGTTGACACAGGTAGCGCACCCATTCGAGGTCGTTGGCATCAATGGCATACGCTTCGCCCATGACGTAAAGCCTCAAGCAGGTGTCCTGGCTGTAGGCCATGCGCACAAAACCCGGTCGCTGCCAGTGCTCGGCGTCACTGAGCTGAGCGTCGGGCAAGTCTTCAGGGACCAGCTCCGGATATTTGGCTTCGGTCATCAGTTGGCCCAAGGCAGCTTGCAGCTGATCGATGGGTGCTTGCTGCAAGGCTTTTAGCATGCGCTGGGCGTCACTGGCGGTAATCTCAGCATCGTCCTGGCGTGGTTCGAGGTCAGGGTCTTGGTAGCGCCAGTCTTCGTTTTTGCACATCGACAGCTGATCGGCCAATGTATCGGCTAAATCGCTGGCGGCGGGGGCACGAAAGCCAATGGAATAGGTCATGCACTCGCCGCGGGCGATGCCGTAGTGGGCCAGTTGTGGCGGTAAATACAGCATGTCACCAGGGTTGAGGATCCAGCTGTCGTTTTGCTCAAACTGCTCTAAAACACGAATGGCGGGGCCTTGCAGGCAAGCGGAGTGTGAATCACAGTGTTGGCCAAGGCGCCATTCGCGCTGTCCCTCTGCTTGTAGCAGGAAAACATCGTATTGGTCGTAGTGCGGCCCAACACTGCCACCGTCTGTTGCATAGCTGATCATCAGATCGTCGCGGCGCCAGCCGGGAATAAAACGAAATTGCTCCAAAAGTTCACAGGCTTCGGGCAGCCAATGGTCAACGGCTTGCACCAGCAAGGTCCAGTGGCTGTCGGGCAGCTGACGAAAGTCGTCTTCTGTGAACGGGCCACATTTCAGCTGCCAAGGGCCATCTTCCCCGTGTTCTTGAATAAGGCGGCTTTCGACTTCTTCATCCAGTGATAAGCCTGCCAGTTCCTCAGCGCTTAATAGCGGCTCAAAACCTGGCCAGGCATTGCGAATGAGTAGCGGCTTTTTTTGCCAGTAGTCGCGCAGAAAGGTTTCTACGCTGATATCACCCAATACGTGCATACATAAACTTCTTTGATGGCATGAAAAAGGGCAGCCGAAGCTGCCCAGTCGCGATGATCGATCTTAAATGGCTTTTGCCTGAGCGGCGGCATTGCCGATGTAGCTGGCCGGCGTCATGGCGTTTAGCTCCGCTTTGACCGTGTCTGGCAGCTCCAAGCTGGCGATAAATTCACCCATGGCGTCTTGGGTAATGGCTTTGCCACGGGTAAAGGCTTTGAGCTTCTCGTATGGCTGCTCGATGCCGTAGCGACGCATGACGGTTTGGATCGGCTCGGCCAGTACTTCCCAGGCGTTATCGAGGTCTGCAGCCACGCGCTCGGCGTTGACTTGCAGCTTGCTGATGCCCTTCATGGTGGCCTGGTAGGCGATCATGCTGTAGCCGGCACCAACGCCCATGTTGCGTAATACGGTAGAGTCGGTCAGGTCGCGCTGCCAGCGTGAAATTGGCAGTTTGGCGGCCAAGTGATCGAGCACGGCGTTGGCCAGGCCAAGATTGCCTTCAGAGTTTTCGAAGTCAATTGGGTTGACCTTGTGCGGCATGGTTGATGAACCCACTTCACCGGCAATGGTGCGCTGTTTGAAATAGCCCAGCGAGATGTAGGCCCAAATATCGCGGTCGAAATCGATGACGATGGTGTTGAAGCGGGCGATGGCATCAAACAGTTCGGCCATGTAATCGTGTGGCTCAATCTGAGTGGTGTACGGGTTCCAGCTAAGGCCGAGAGACTCGACAAACTGCTGGGCATTGGCTTGCCAGTCGACGTCCGGGTAGGCCGATAAGTGCGCGTTGTAGTTACCGACGGCGCCGTTGATTTTGCCCAGTAAGCTGACAGCTTCCAGTTGCTGAATCTGGCGCTCTAGGCGCGCGACAACGTTCGCCATCTCTTTGCCCAGGGTTGTGGGGGAGGCGGTCTGGCCATGGGTGCGCGACAGCATTGGCAGTTCGGCGTGCTCGTGGGCCAGGGCGCGAATGGCATTGGCGATGTCGCGCATGGCAGGCAGCAATACTTGGTCGCGGCCTTGGCGCAGCATCAGCGCATGAGACAAGTTGTTGATGTCTTCTGAGGTGCAGGCAAAGTGCACAAACTCGTTAATGGCTTGCAGTTCGTCGTTGCCGGCAAAGCGCTCTTTGATGAAGTATTCCACCGCTTTGACGTCGTGATTGGTGGTGGCTTCGATGGCTTTGATGCGCTCGGCATCGGCGACGGAAAAGTCGTCAACGATGGCGTTCAGCAGCGCATTGGCGCTGTCAGAAAACGCGGGCACTTCAGCAATGCCGGCATGATTGGCCAGCTGTTGTAGCCAGCGGATCTCTACTTCGACCCGGGCGCGGATCAAACCGTATTCAGAAAAGGCGCTACGCAGAGCGCTGGTTTTGCTGCCATAACGGCCGTCGATGGGTGAAATTGCGGTTAACGCAGACAGTTCCAGATTCGCAGTGGACATAGCAGTTCCCGGCTGAGCATAAATGAAAGGCGCGCAGTTTACCGGATTTTACCCGCCAGCGCAGCGCTGGCGGTGGTGGTCAGACCTGCTAAAATGGCCGTCCTTTTTATCGCTTAGGTCTCAGGCATGTTGGAATCGCTGCTGAGCTACTCAAGTCATCCGGCCTGGCTGGTGTTGATCATCATTGTTTCCACCTTTGCCATGGAAGATTTGGCCATTATCGGTGCGGCTTTGCTGGCCGCCAGCGGCAGAATAGCGCCGGAGCTGGCCTTTGCAGCCACCTGTTTCGGTATGTTTGTCGGCGATACTGCGCACTATTTGTTTGGCCGTTTGGCGCTGGTGTGGCCTTGGCTCAATGCGCGCATGCAGCATGATTTGATTCAACGCCAAGTGGTGCCGTTGCAGCAGGCGCCTTGGCATCAGCTGGCGTTAATTCGCTGCATGCCAGGCCTGCGCTCGTTTGGTTACATTGCCTGTGGCTTGGCGCGGGTGCCCGGTTCGACCTTTACCATTGCCAATGTGGTATCGATTCTGGTGTGGGCGGCTGGCTTATTTGGCGTGGCCTATTGGTTGGGTAACCGCTACGCCGAGGATTTGCAGCAGTGGCTGTGGTGGCTGTTGCCGGTGGCGCTGCTGCTGTTTTTCATCGGTCAGCGCCGCTTGCGGCAAAACGTCGAGCAGACTGCTTAAGGGTACCGAATTATTCAGAGGTGTCCTAAGCAGATCGCCAGCCTAAGCGCTGGCGATGGCGCCCTTATTGACTCCTTCAAACGCCTGCACCGTGACTTCGCACTGCGGATGCTCGGCTTTTATCGCCTGGGCAAGGTGCTGGGCGATGAATTCCACCGTGGTGTCGGTATTCATCTGGTAGCAGTGTTGAGCTGGCATGCGCAGCTGAAATTCACCTTGCTGTGCCTGATAGGCGTAATCAATGTATTGATCGTCGCGTGCCACGACGTCTTCGTCGCTGCCTAAATAAATGTCGCTCCAGCGCTTGGCCCAGCGTTGTTCTTCGTTGTGGCTGCGCTGGCCATCTAGCTGAATCACAATGCGCGAACGGTGGCCGTGGGCAATGCGCTGGCAGTTGCCTAGGTGTTTTTTCAAACCATGGCTGTAGTGGTAAAACGCGCCTTCAATTTGCTCGGGTACAAAGCCCAGTTGCAGTTGCTCGACGTTCACCGGAAAAAATGGCTTGAGCTGCTGTCGGCACCAGTGGGCGACGCTGTCGGCATCGATGCGGTCACTGTCGATCAAGGCCACCGCCTGGCGTGGAGCGCGCATGCTGATCACACCTTGCTGGCTTTGCCATTCGAGGCTGATGCCGTCGTCGTGGTGTTGCAAACTCAGCTCGGCGGCTTGGGTCGGCACTAATAGGCGATGATCAACTTCGTCATCCAGCCAGTTGCGTAAGGTTTTTTTGACCTGGCCAAAATCGCAAATCATGCCTTGCTCGTCCAAGGCGCCGTCGAGACGGGCACTGGCCCACCAAGTTTCGCCTACCAAGCCGCGCTGCGCGTCCAAGTAGCTGAAATCGACATTGGTGAGCTGATCAACAAAGAGTTGCATGGGGGTTCTCAATCGTACTAATCGCAGGGGCGCGCATGATAACGGAGTCTGGCGGTGGCTGCATCTGCCAAGCGCAATGTGTGTTGGAAGGTCAGGTGGTGGTTGATGGGCGTCGGCGAGGAAAATCCCTGTTATGATAGCCGCCGCTGGCCAGCAGGCCGCAATGAATGCTGATATCTATGCTCTGGTGGCGCCAGAGCTAACGGTCCGAAGTATAGAGAGATAATTGATGGAGTACCGAAATAAGCTGGCATTAGGTGGGGTGTGTTTAGCCCTGATGCTGAGCGGTTGCAGTGATAACGATTCCAGCCGCAGCAGTG
Source organism: Bacterioplanes sanyensis (assembly GCF_014652515.1). Taxonomy (GTDB): domain Bacteria; phylum Pseudomonadota; class Gammaproteobacteria; order Pseudomonadales; family Oceanobacteraceae; genus Bacterioplanes; species Bacterioplanes sanyensis. Next base: position 71,533 of record NZ_BMYY01000011.1, read on the forward strand.
TGTCTGCGGTGGTGAAGGTCGGCCATGAGGATATCGATGCTGCGCTGGTGCGCTCCATCGCCGTGCAAGAGTCGGGCTTGCCCGCGGTCGATGCCGAGGGGCGGTTATCGCCATCGGCGTCCTATGTAACCAACGATGAAGGGCGGGTATCGGTATCGGTGCCGTCGGACGAGATTCAACTGTTTCGGGTGTTAGGCCGAGTCGAAAAAACCGAGTCGGACATCGACCCTACGCGGCGTCTGTGCCAGTGGGTCGCGGGCTGCGGTGAAACGCCTTTTGCCCAGTGGTATCCGGTTACCACAGAGCTGGACTGGCGCAGCGTGGTACGTGATTTAAGTCGCGATGAAACCATTCGTGTGACGCCGCTGACGGATTTGGCCGCCGAGCTGGCGTTTGAACGGCAATATCTGGGCTCGGTTGAAGATGGCACAGGTGCTTGGGTGGCCAGTGGCTACTACACGGATTATTCCGTCGAGCAATCCATTTCTCAGCTGTCGCGCTTGTTCGGCATTCTCAATGTGCAAACCAGTGCGCCCGCGGACCTGACCGATCCAGCGAGCTGGGATGGCAGCGATGCCGTTGCTAACCAAGATAAGCTGCGCTACGGCGCCATTATTGCCGCGTTGCAAGGCATGGCTTTCGACAACCCGAATATTTTGGCTGAGCTGCGCCAACAATTAGTGGAGCACGATGGCCAATTGCGCACCAGCGGCGATGGCGTCACCTTGGTGTCTGTTTATCAGGCCGCCATTGCCAACCTCAATCAATTGAGCGATTTAACCGAACGCGCCGTTCAATATCGCAACGCTGTCGTCACGGCGTTGCAAGAAGACATTGTCGCCTTACAGCAAATGGGCGAGCTGACGGCGGTAAACCCCGCATCTGTTACTGAGTTGTTAGGTGGCGACCTAGAAGACTTTACGCTGGGCTTGGCGCGCACCAAGGCGTTTGTGCAGCGCTTGCAAAACCTAGAAGGCCAGTTCTTTGAAGAAGGCTATCGGCCGCAGTTGGATGCCTATTTAGAGCAGATGAAAGCCCTGGGTGATGAGCACGCCGACAACTTAGATGCGGTGGTGCAGGCCTTTATTCAAACGCAAGAACTGTACGTCGCTTGTCATGCCGATGCCGCTCAGTGCAGCACCGATGGCCGCGACTGGCCATGGCTGCAAAGCGTTGATGGTTTTGACGGTGAGGTCCTGCGGCTCAACGGTGGAGCCATTGAAGTGGCGCAAAAACCGGCCGACATTAACGCCACCGATGACGACGATGAGCCGGCGCAGTCTCAAGCCATTGACGTGCTGATCAAAGGCCAATATCAGCAAGGCGACCTGCGCTTTGTGGTCGATCATTTCTATGAAAATGACGACAGCGATGAGCCGATTGAATCGCCCGCTGGCGTGCGTTTGTATTACAACCAAGCCAGCGCAGGTGTGCAGCCGGGCAATGAAGTCATCGCCTATGAGCTGCGTTGGCCAGATTTCCAGTTGTATGACGTGACCGACCTAGAGACGGCTCAAGAAACCGAAGTCAGTGGCAGCTACATTCTGTTTTTGCGCGGAGTAAAAGATCCGCAAAACCCAGACAGCGAACGTCGCTTTAACATCGACAGCGTCATTTTGAACGGTCGGATTTCCGATGTGGTCAGCGATGACGATGACGACGACGATGAAAAGTCGGTGATCAGTCTGACCGCGTCGGCGGTAAACGCCGATGAGTTCTATCCTGCCAAGCGCTTTGCTTCTTTTAATGGCTTTTTCACGCCGCACGGCGGTGAAGGTTATGAAAAGGGCAGTGTGGTTGCTGACTTGGTTCAATACCAGCTGGGCTCTGAGATCATTGCCGGGCAGGAGGTTGAATACCTCGACTTTATTGTGCGCGGTGGCGATGCCGAGCGTTATCGCTTTTACCCAACCGTTGAACGCACCGACGATAAAGACCGTGATAACGACGACGACCGCAACGAGACCTATTTGACTCACGACCGCGAAGTGTGTGACCTGGTGGAGTCTGACGATGGTTGGCAAGTCGATACCTGTCAGCCGAAAGTGCGTGCGTTGGAGCCTCGGGATCGTGACGACTTACTCAATGATTTATGGAAAGCCGGCGTACTCTCTCGGGTGCAAGTGCCTGGTCGCGGTATCTATTTTATCGACTGGCCAGCCGAACAAGGCGCTGACCAGTGCCTGCAGCTGGCGCCCATTGCTGATAGCGGTGTGATGTCTGGCACCCTGTATGAGCCTATGGTATTGGGCTTGAACTCGCTGCGTTTCTCGACTGAGTTGGACCTTGAATATGGCATCAGTGGTGAGCCGCGCACTTTGCTCTCGGCCTCAGTGACTGCCAATACGCTGGAAGATTACAGTGTGTCTGTGGCCCTGTCACACGACTACAACTCAGTGTCGGGCTCGGATTTGCTGGTCGGTGCTGGCGGCAGCTTAGACCGCATTATTGTGTCCTATGCGACCAATCGCACCTTTGATATTCGTGGCAGTCTGGCGGTGTATCAGGACGGTGTTGATCTCACCTTGGCCGATGGTGAAGTGGATAACATCGACAGCGAGTTGTCTCTGGTCGGTGTGCAAGATCGTGAGCTGACGCCACTGCCGTATCGCTATGTGATTGACGACGACGGCAACTACGACCGCTGTGTGATTGCCAACCAAGCTGAGTTTGACACCACCACCCAGCTGGAGGACATGGTGTTCAACCTTAACTTCCGCGATACCGTTTACGGCCAGGTCCGTAATGAAAACGGTGTGTGGGTGGTGCGCTACATTGATGGCACTTTTGAGACCTTGATGTAGTCACGCCCTACGCCTGTCAGCCAATTTGCTGGCAGGCGTCGCTTTCCGTTTTCCCGCCTTCAATATAACCAGCCGTGTACTGCGGCACGTGCAATCACCGCCAACAAAGCCGCCATCACTGCCGGGCGCACAACGGCCATTACCCGTTTGCCCGCCGACGCCAGAATGGCGACACCGGCAACGTCTAATGGGCATACCAGCAAGCCGGCCAAGCGGTTAATGTCTTGGCTGTTTAATAATCCTGCCTGCATTTGCTCAATGGCTAAGCCCATCATGGCGGTACCGCCAGCCACATATTTGGTAACGATCAGCGTTAAGCTATCGGCCGGATAGCCTAGCCAGTTTAAGGCGGGCTTGAGTGCTTGAGTGAGCCAACCGATGGCACCGCTGTGATCGAACAATTTAACCGCCACCAAGGCGACCACCAGCAGCGGCAGGGCGCTCATGGCTATATCCCAAGCATCGCGGCCACCTTGGCGAATAATCTCCAACAGTGACGCGGGGGATGCTGCTTCTTGTTCAAAGGCGGCAGTTTGATCGTGACTTTGAGCCGACAAGTGCCGGCCAAAGACATAAAAGCTCAATACGGCTGCCAGCAGTCCGCCCAAGGTCGCGATGGCCAACGTGGCCGCCACATTGAGCCCCAGAGTGGCCATGGGAAAGACAATATTGGCTTGGCTCATCGCCAACACCATCGCCAGTGTGGCAGCGATGTGACGGTCGCTGCTGCTGCTACTGGCCATCAGTGCCAAGGTGGCCATGGGGGCGGCAAAACTGACCAGACCCACCTGTAAAAAGGCAAATACACCCAGGCCAGTAAGACCGAACGGCAGCAAAAACGGTGTCAGCAAGCGCACCAGTCGCCCCAGCCAGCCGCGGGCATCGAGCCAGCGCATCAGGCTAAGCATTAAAATCATGATGGGCAGCAGAATAAACAGTGCCAGCTCAACGGCGGCGCGACCGGCATCGAGCACTAAAGCAGCAATGGCTTCCATGAGTAGTCCAGGCAGATGGGGTTAGCGAAGGCGGCACTGTATCAGTTTTCTGACAGATATTGATTTTATACCGTTATCTTTTAGGAGGCAGCTGTACCGTTACGGTATGAGTGGTCGCCTTGAAGGATGATGGCTAACTGGGCTGGCGGCGTGAATGGGGCAGGCATAAAAAAGCCACCGCGCGGCGGTGGCAAAGGGGACGCCTTTAGGCAGGGTCTTTCTAACTCTGGGTCTTTCTATCTCAGATTCATAGCATCACGCCAGGTGCGATGCGTTGGTTCAGTTGTACTTTGGTGGCTGGACGAAAACTGCTCTGTCGTTGCCAGCCAGTCTCACCGCTGACAAACGGGTCGACATGAGTGATGTGCCCGCCCTGTTCAAGGAAGCGCTGCACGTCTGCCGCGATTTGTTGACGCCGTTGTTCGGCGTCTGGCTGTTGCTTCTTGGCCATAACCACCTCCGCACATGAATGCTGTTAGTGACAGGGTTAATGTATAGCTATTGTATAGCTTTAGTCAAATTAATCTTTGCTCTATGTATAAGGGTGCTGGTAGAAATGCGTACGCGTATGGTTCAAGAATACCTGTGCATGTATACTCGCGCGTCACGGAAAGTGCCTGTAGGGAAAATCTTACCCAGGCACATTACACAAAGTGGGCTTGGCTCTGACGGAGCCATCTGAAGATTGAGGCTTAACCATGACAGCATATGTTAAAAAGGGCGGACTCCAGATCGCTCAAGCGCTGTACGACTTCATCAACGATCAAGCGATTCCGGGCACGGGTGTCGATGCTGAGCATTTTTGGGCTCAGTTTGATGCCATTGCCAATGAGCTGGCGCCAGAAAACAAAGCATTGCTGGCCAAACGTGATGAGCTGCAGGCCAAAATTGACGCGTATCACCAGCAGCGCCAGGGCCAGCCTCACAACGCCGAAGAATACAAAGCCTTTTTGCAAGAAATCGGATATTTGCTGGAAGAGGGTGAAGACTTCAGCGCCAGCACCGAAAACGTCGAGCCAGAAATCGCCACCATGGCTGGGCCACAATTGGTGGTGCCGGTGATGAATGCGCGGTTTGCGCTGAATGCTGCCAACGCACGCTGGGGCTCCTTGTACGACGCATTGTATGGCACCAACGTGATCAGCGAAGAGGGCGGTGCGGAGAAAGGCTCAGGCTACAACCCAGTGCGTGGCAACAAGGTGATCGCCTATGCCCGTAACTTCCTTGACCAAGCGGCGCCTCTGGCCAGCGGCAGTCACGTCGACAGCATGGCGTACCGCATTGTCGATGGCCATTTGCAGGTTGCCCTGCAAGACGGCAGCACCGTTGGTCTTAAAAACCCGCAGCAACTGCAAGGCTATCAAGGTGAAGAACTGGCGCCGAGTGCCATTTTGCTGCAACACAACGGCTTGCACTTCGAGATTCAAGTCGATGCCAGCAGCCCGATTGGCTCGACCGATGCGGCCGGCGTTAAAGATGTATTAATGGAAGCTGCGCTGACCACCATCATGGATTGCGAAGATTCTGTCGCCGCCGTCGATGCAGAAGACAAAGTGACTACTTACGGCAACTGGCTGGGCCTGATGAAAGGTGACCTGGCGGAAGAAGTAAGCAAAGGTGGCAAAACCTTTACTCGCGTGATGAACCCAGATCGCGAATACAGCGCCCTCGATGGCAGCAGTTTCAGCCTGAAAGGCCGTTCTATGCTGTTTGTGCGTAATGTGGGTCACTTGATGACCAATCCGGCCATCTTGTTGGCCGATGGCAGCGAAGTGCCGGAAGGCATCATGGACGGCATGATGACGACCTTGATCGCCATGCACGACCTTAACGGCAATGCACCGTTTCGCAACTCAACCACCGGCTCGGTGAACATTGTGAAGCCGAAAATGCACGGCCCTGAAGAAGTCGCCTTTGCCGACAAGCTGTTTGGCCGTATTGAAGACGCTTTGGGTCTGCCGCGCTTTACCGTAAAAATGGGCATCATGGATGAAGAGCGCCGCACCACGGTTAACCTGAAAGAGTGCATTCGCGCTGCCAAAGACCGCGTGGTGTTTATCAACACCGGCTTCCTCGATCGCACCGGTGATGAAATTCATACTTCCATGCTGGCCGGTCCGTTTATCGCCAAAACCCAGATGAAGCAGCAAACCTGGATCAAAGCCTACGAAGATTGGAACGTCGACGTTGGCCTGCGCTGCGGTTTATCGGGGCGTGCGCAAATCGGTAAGGGCATGTGGCCGATCCCGGATGAAATGGGCATGATGATGGAGCAGAAAATTGGTCACCCGCAAGCCGGTGCCAATACCGCTTGGGTGCCATCGCCCACGGCCGCGACATTGCATGCGCTGCATTATCATCAAGTGGATGTGTTTGCCGTGCAGGAAGAACTCAAGCAGCGCCCACATGCCTCGGTTGACGACATCTTGTGTGTGCCGGTGATGAGCGCTGATGACACTGCAGCGCTGACGCCGGAGTTTATCCAGAACGAAATCGACAACAACTGCCAGGGGATTCTGGGTTACGTTGTGCGCTGGGTAGATCAGGGCGTTGGTTGCTCCAAAGTGCCTGACATCAACCATGTCGGCCTGATGGAAGACCGCGCGACCTTGCGCATCTCCTCTCAACATTTGGCCAACTGGCTGGCGCATGGCGTGTGCACCCGTGAGCAGGTAGAAGACAGCCTGAAGCGCATGGCAGCCATTGTCGACGAGCAAAATGCGGGCGATCCGGCCTACATCAACATGGCGCCTGAGTTTAACAGCATTGCCTTCCAGGCGGCTTCTGACCTGATCTTCAAAGGCAAGGAGCAGCCCAGTGGTTATACCGAGCCACTGCTGCATGAGTACCGCTTGAAGTTCAAAGCCGCGCACTAAGCGCAAACAAAGCCCGGCCTTAGCGCCGGGCTTTTTTGTGCCTGATGATACCCTGGCCATTGTGAGTAAGCGGTCAGTAAAGTGCACTCGGGGCTTTAACCCCGTGGTGGAAAGTCATTACAATCGACGAACTCAGCAGGCTCGATGGACACGCATGGACAGGGTCTGCCGTTACCATGAAGAGCTGAGCCAGTTCGCTGTGTTTCGTTAGAAGGATGGCCAGATAACAACCCAACACCAACAACAGGCTTGCTTAATGCGTGTCAGCAGGGCCTCATAACTAGAAGAATAATTATGTTCTCACGTCTATTGCCGGTGGCTGTGGCTACCTTGGTGTCGCTGGCAGGTTGCAGCGGCAACTCCTCTTCCAGTAGTGGCGATTCTACGCCCACTCCAGATGTTGTTAACGGCTATGGCGGCGCGGGCAATATTGCCTCGGCGCAGGTGTTTGCGGTGCCACTCAATGCCCAGGGGCAGTTGAGCCAAGAAACCGACGAAGCCGGCAACCCGCTGTTGTCGGGCTATAAAGCCAGTACTGCGCCGACGGCGTACTATCAGGTGTCCGTCGATGCCAAGCATCGCGGTCGACCGTATATATTGCTGCTGCGCAGTGATGATGACACCCAGCAGCGCTGTGAAGTGGTATCCGGTTGTGGCGACGTGCCCTATTTGGGCCAGGTCAGCTACAACGGTGAAGCGCTGGAGCTGCGTGCCGGGGTGGGCAGCATCGACAATGGTATGCGCATCAATATCAATTGGCTCACGCATTTGGCCAGTGCCGTGGCCTATACCCATTACATTGATGAGGAGTCAGCCGGGCTAGATAACCCAACTGAGCCAACGGCGGGTTTATACAGCCCCTACCGAATGGAGTTCGGTAACTTGTGGGTGTCGCGTTTGTTGGATGTGCCCGACGTTATCGCCACTCAGGCCATTGCGCCGTCGCAATTATTTCAGCCTACCGATATGAACTCGGCGGGCCTGACCCAGGCCATCGCTCAGGGCGCCTTGGTGGCGGCGGCCCAGCAACTGGCAGCCGAGCAACAGCAAAGTGTGCCGGCTTGGCTGAATGCCGTGATCGATCAGGTGTTAAATGCCGGCGGCCAGTTGCCGCAAAAAGACGATCAGGCCGACGTGTTCTCTCGCTTCGATCTTTACCAAGCTGCCCACCAGGTGCTGGCCGCCAATCTTGAGCACTTGCGCTCGATGCAAACCCAGATTCCGGCGGAAGCCGATGTCGCCCTGGCGCTGCTGGCACAAAAGCGTGACGCCCAGCAACTGGGTGCCATGACGCAAGTGGCCGTCTCTTCCGAAGATGTCGGTCTGTGGCTCGACAAACTGGCCAACGCCAAGTTGTTTATTCGTGATCTCAACGACCGCTTGGTCAACTTTAGCGGTGACAATGCCAATACCTGCGGCCGCGCCGGTGCCGGCGCAGATTGCCTGCCCAGCTTTGTCGACCCGCAATACGCCGATCGCGTGCGGGCCTATTATGCTCGCATTGACGAGGTCTATGACGGCTTATCGCCCACCTTTGCCAGTGCACGTGAGCAGTTACTGGACTTAAGCCAAGATTTCATCGCTTGCCTGAATGAGCAGTGCCCAACCCTATCGGCAGGCGCGTCATATAACGCCGATACTCAGCAGCTGCGGTTGCAAGGCAATGGTCACGACCTGACGCTGAGCTTTGCGCCGGCTTTGTTAGATGTCGCGGGTGAAGATGAAGGGCTGTATTACGCCTTTGATATTTTTGTCGATGGCCAACTACAGGCAGCGGGTACCACGCTGCAGTTTGAATCTGTCATGGAAGTGGACGCCAGCGGTGAGGAAGTTGAACAGCTCAATCGCTTGCGCTTGGTATTCAGTGATGAGGAGCCGGCGCGGGCGCTGCCGGCTTATCCGAATTTGGATGGCGCCCTGTGCGCTCAGATCCCCTGCAGCGATGCTCTGGGCTACACCTTCAATTGGCCGCGCGTACGCCTAGGCTATGGCGATCAAAGCCTGCGCTTGGCGTTTGAGGCCTCGCTGATCGGCGTCAAAGACCCACTGCAGCCAGAGCTGCGCTATCACTACAACATCACCACGGCCTCGTTGGCGCTGCGGGTACAAGGTCCAGTGGTGGGCGTGATTACTGAACAAGGCGAAGAAGTGGAGCTGCGCGATCAAATGGAGTTGACCTTTGAGGGCAAAGCCAGCGCCGCCCCCGATTATTATTCAGACTCAGTCTGGCCTGAGCTGGATGATTTTTTTGTCGCCCGCTCCAGTGCAGAGGTGCCGGATTTGCAGCCGGACTTATTTCGCTTGCAAGTGGGCGATGACAGCGCCGAAGTGGACGGTCAGCAAGTGGCGCTGCAATACATGACCGTCACCACCCAAGGCATTGGCGCCAATCGCTTTGAGCTGTTCCAGCTCGACGGTGAGAAGGTGCTGCGCAAGTGCTTGCTGAGCAGTGACAATGAGGTTGTGGCTTGCCCGGATCGTGTGGTGGTGGAAGACGATGTTAGCTTTCAGTCGATCTTAGACGACGGCCAGTTATCCAGTTTTGTAATGCCATCACGCGGAGTGTATCGCATTGACTACCGCCAAGATGAGCACGGTGCTTTGGTCAGTGGCTTTGATCAAACCCTCGATGGCACCTTAGTTGCCTCCATGATTCAGGGCATTGATAGCCTCAGCGTGCAGCTGGCGCATGAGTTTGTTGATGGCACGGGTGCCGATGCTGAACGTGCGCCATTTGGCATCGCGCGTTTGAGCCTGAGTCGTAAGCAGGCCGATGTATGGGAAGCGGCACTGTCCGTTGGCTACGACTACGACTATTTGGTTGATGTCTTGCCGACCGGTGAGCGTGCGCAAAGCCTTTACCTTTCTTACTTAACACGTTTATCCGCTGCCACGCGCGACGACGAGGACATTATTGTCGCCACTGAACTGGGGGCTTTGGTGGTGTTTCGCGGCGGCGTTACCTTGCTGGGTAGCGACAGTGGTGAAAACATCGGTATGCAAATCGCCAGTCGGGTGGAGTATCAGCGTGACAAAGACGCTGACGACGCCAGCGGTGCTTGCGGCTTAATTAACCGCAAGGAAACCGTGGCCAAAGACTGTGATGCGCTGGCTTACATTAATTTCCGTGGCGCCCTGGTGGGCATTATTCGCGAAGAGCAAGACGGCGTGTATGTGGCGCGCTTTGCCGACGGCGAGTTTATGGTGCTGGGGGGCTGATGCGCTTTTTTCTGCCGTTGTTGCTGGCCAGCTCTGTCAGTCAGGCTGAGGGTGTGTTTGCCGAGCTGGACTGGCTGGCCAGTTCAGAGCCGGTGCCGCTGCATTCCATGCTGTACGGTTGGGACAGCAGCTTTCAAGGTGGCGATAACGCCTATGCGGATTTACAGCGGCGGCTGGGCTTTGAGTTTGACGTCGGCGCTTTGCAGGCACACATTGCCTGGCAGCAGCGTGAATATTACGCCTTGCGCTTTAATGCGGCGACGGCGCGCTTTTATCGCGACCTGGAGCAGGGTGATGACCATCAGGGCGAAGGACGTTTGCAGCTGGCGGTGGAGCAGTTTCGCAGTGAAGGACTGCGCTTGGGCGTGGCTTTTGATGTCGATGGCTGGCGTCTTGAGCCGCGGGTGAGCCTGTTTCAAATCAGCGATTTTCAGTTCGGCCAACTGCGCGGTGTGATCCGTGACGGTCAGGCGTCATCGACATTGGATTACGCCTTTAACGACGACAAAATTCTCGATTATCAAGCCGATGTGCCGACCGGGCAGGGCGCGTCGTTGGATTTAGCCGTCAGCAAGGCCTGGCAGCAGTGGCGGCTGGATTTTGAGGTCCGCGATGGCTGGAACCGTCTGTGGCTGCAAGACGCAGCATTTACCGAGGGCTGCATTAATTTTGGTGACGCCGGTACCCGCGTCTGCAACAGCGACGGTCTGGCATCGGGCCGTTCAGGCCAGCGTGATCGAACCGAGCGCATCGCCAGCCGCTATCAACTGGCGCTGGCGTATCAGGACTGGCAGTTGCAGCTGTTGCATCATGACCGCTATCAGCGCTTGGGTGTCCGCAAGCACTGGCGCTGGCCTGGTGCTGGTAAATGGCTAACCGCTTTGTACACCGACAAACAATGGCAGTTGGGGTGGCAAGGCACGGTATGGCAGCAGCGGTTGCAGGTCAGTGTGCTGGCCGATGACATTCGACCGCATTTCGTCCGCCAAACGCAGCTGCAACTGGCTTGGAGCTATCAGTGGTAGTCCTAATGTTGGTCGCAGTGGCTGGTGTAGTGACAGCCGCGCTCTACGCCAGCGTTTGAATCCGGTATCATGGCGCCTTTGTTGTTAGCCTGCGACCTGGCATGTATTTAGAGCACTTTGGCCTCGACCGCTTCCCGTTCACCATTGCCCCTGACCCCAGCTTTTTGTTTCCCTTGCCGGGGCATCAGGAAGGCTTGGCGCATCTGCAATACAGCCTGACGGGCCACGGTGGACTGATTTGCTTAACCGGTGAGGTCGGCACGGGCAAAACTACCTTGTGCCGCGCATTTTTGAATCAAACGCCGGGCCAGGTGCGCACTGCCTATGTGTTTAATCCGCAGTTATCGGCCATCGAGCTGTTGCAAGCCTTGTGTGATGAATTGGGCATTGCTTATAGCGCCGAGGCGTCGCAAAAACAGCTGTATGATCGCCTTAATCAACAGTTGTTGCTTTGGTATGCCAACGGTGAGCGCGTCATTGTGGTCATTGATGAAGCGCAATCGATGCCGCCGAGCTTATTAGAGCAGATACGCTTGCTCACCAATTTAGAAACCGATTCTGCCAAGTTGCTGACCCTGATTTTGGTTGGCCAGCCGGAGCTAAATACCTGGCTGCAACAGCCGCAGTTGCGCCAGCTCAATCAGCGCATTACTGCGCGTTATCATTTGCAGGGTTTGCAGCGCCATCAAGTCATGGCCTACCTCGATCATCGCATGCAGGCGGCGGGCGCTCAGGCGGGTTGTTTTAGTCGCGCCGCCGCCATGCGCATGTGGCGCGCCAGTGGCGGTGTGCCACGGCTGCTGAACGCTTTGGCCGATCGCGCCTTATTGGGCGCCTACGCCCATGGCAAGCTGCAAGTGACACGAGCGCAAGCGATGGGTGCAGAGCGCGAGGTGCTGCCGAGCAAGGCTGCTGCTCGTTCTGCTAGTGCTCAGCCGGTTTGGTCTTGGCGGCCGGTAACCCTGGTTGTATGCGTGGCTGCAACCGTGGCTATGGCAGCGCTGGTGTTGCCGTATTTAGCGCAGTTGCCGAGCTGGCAGAGCATGCAGCCTGACGCCGTAGTTGCTGAAGTGGCTGCTGAAGTGGCTGCTGACGTGGATGCCGAGTTCGACGCTGACAGCGCCGATCCAGTCGCGCGCCTGGCACATCAGCAAGGGCTCGCGGCTCGCTCCTGCGATGAGCTGGCGGCCCTTGGCTGGCAATGCCTCTGGGTGAACTGGCCGTTGGCCGACATTCGCGCCCAGCGCTTTCCGGCACTGGTGCAAGGCGTTGACCGGCGCTGGCGTGGTGCTGAGCAAGCCAGCAACTCTCCGCGCAGCTATCAGGGTCAGGCATTGATCTTATGGCAGCCACCCGCGGGCTATAACGGCTTGCTGCGTCCGGGTGAGCGGAGTGCGCTGGTGCCCTGGCTGCGCCAGCGCCTGGGCATGGAGTGGCAGCAAGGCTGGCAAACCATTGCGCCTTCCGGCCAGGCGGCGAGTTTGCCGCAAGATTTATACGACCCGCTGCTGGCCAATCGGGTGGCTCAGTTTCAGGCGCGGCAAGGCTTGAGTGCTGATCGCATCATTGGCCCTCGCACTGTGATCGCATTGCAAAGTCAGGCGCGCATGGCCGGGGAGGAAGGCTAGTGTCTTATATCCTCGAAGCGCTGAAAAAATCTCAGCAACAGGCGGAGCAGCAATCCGAGCGCTCACCTGAGCAAACCACTGAGGCACCACTGGCGCCTCATCTGCTCACGCAATGGCCTCAACCTGGCTCGCCGCAACGGTCTTTGTGGCCGTGGCTAGCCGTGACATTGCTGGTCACCATCCTGGTGTCGCTGCTGTTGTATCGCTGGACGCTGTCAGAAAATGTGCCGCAGGTATCAGACGATGTGGTGCCTATGGTGTCAGGGAGAGAAGCAGAACAGCGGCTTGCACCCGAAAGGGAGAGCCCTGTAGTCGTGCCTGCGCAGCCGGTGGTTGAGGTGAGTGCTGCCCCGCGCCTCGTACCTGGGACCGCGCCTGAAAGCGACGCGGTTGCTCCAGAGCTGGCAGTACAAGTGCCGACGCAATCTGTGGTAGCCGCCAAAACGGAGGTTTCGCCCTCAGCTCCAACTTCTGTTTCAACCTCTGTGTCATCTACTGCGCCGTCTGCTCGGACTTCCTCGGCTCGCGGTCAGGTCACGCAGCGCACCTTGCCGCCTTTGTCGGAGCTGCGCAAAATTCCAGATTTGATCATCACCGGACACATTTATTCGACCCAGGCCAGTGCTCGGCAAGTCACCATGAATGGCCGAGTGTGGGGCGAGGGGGATCGCATCGCCACAGATGTCACACTGACCACCATTACCCATGATGGCATTGAGCTGGATGTGGCCGGCTGGCCGCTCACGATTCACCGCAACCGCGGCTGGCAAAGCCTTTCGGACTAAACATGCTGAACAACGAGACCAAACAACGCATTCAGGCTTTGTACCGTGAATGCATCGCCGATATGGGCTTAAAGCCGCGCTACGGGCAGCGCGTCATGATTGCAGAAATCGCCAAAACCCTGGGGGCTGTTCAAGAAGACGACAAAGGTCAGCGCAGCAATGACCAAGGCATTGCCGTGGTGGAAGCCGGCACCGGCACGGGTAAAACTCTGGCCTACTTGCTGGCTTCGCTGCCCATTGCCATCGAGCGCGAGAAAAAACTGTTGGTGTCGACGGCGACGGTGGCACTGCAAGAGCAAATTCTCGATAAAGACTTGCCGGCATTGAAGAAAACTCTGTCCATGCCGTTTAACTTTGCCCTTGCCAAGGGGCGGGGGCGTTATTTGTGTTTGCTCAAACTGGATAAAGCGCTGCAACAGTTGTCGGGCATTTTATCGACCACCATCGACTTATTTGAGCAAAGCCCAGAAGAGCAAGATAAAGAACTCTACGAATCCATGCTCACCGCCTACGGCCGTGGTAGCTGGGACGGCGACCGTGATCGCTGGGCCGATGAAATCGAACCGGACCAATGGCAGCATGTGACGGCGACCCATCGCGAGTGCTCCAATCGGCGTTGCCCGCATTTTAATAATTGCGCCTTTTTTAAAGCCCGCGAGGCGATGGAAAACGCCGATGTCATCGTCGCCAACCATGACCTAGTGCTGGCCGATTTATCCTTAGGTGGCGGGGCTGTATTGCCGGCACCGGATAAAACCCTGTACGTGTTTGACGAAGGCCATCATCTGGCCGACAAAGCGCTCAACCATTTTCGCTTGGAAATCGGCGCCCGCGCGCAGCGCCAGTGGCTGCGCCAACTCGAAAAGGGCTTAGAGCAGTTTATTGGCGATGCCGGCATTCCACCGGCTCTGATGCATTCGCTGAGCGAAGCGCCGGGGCAAATTCAGTCGTTGATCCAAAGCCTGAGCTTATTGTGGCCGCTGCTGATGGAGCAGCTCGGTGATCGTGAGCGCTTGCGTTACGAGTTTGGTCGCTTGCCAGATAACCTACGCGATTTGCTGGCCAACTTGCGTGGCCCATTGCAGCCGTTATTGCAGACTCTGGATAAGCTCAATGACAGTTTGCAAACCTCCCTTGACCCTAAAGAAACCGGCGATTTCGCCCGCGACGTCGCCGAAAACTGGCAAACACCCATGGCGATGATGCTGGCGCGCGCTGAGCAATTATCCGAAGCCTTGTCTTGGTTGTGTGCGGAGGAAGAAGAGGGCGCACTGCCGGTGGCACGCTGGCTTAGTCGTGTGCCGATGGGCGATGACTGGGATATTCGCCTCAGCGCCTCGCCCATTGCCATTGCCGATCAGCTCAGGCGCAATCTATGGTCACGTTGTTACGGCGCGGTGGTGACATCGGCCACACTGACGGCATTGAACAGCTTTAGCAAGTTGCAGTGGGAGGCTGGCTTGCCGGATTGGGCATCCTACCATCGCGTTGCCAGCCCATTTGACTATGCCGCGGCGGGCGAGCTGGAGCTGGTGTCATTGGCTTCAGACCCAAAAAGCGAGCAGTTCCAGCAAGACGTAGAAGCCTGGTTGCAGCAGCATGTTGATTTGGCCCGTGGCACTTTGGTGCTGTTTAGCTCGCGTGCTCAGCTTGAGGCGACCCGCGACGCCGTGTTGAGCGATTGGCGTGAAACCTTATTGTGCCAGGGCTTTTTGCCCAAAGCGGAAATCGTGCGCCGGCATAAACAGCGCATTGACGATGGCGGTGGCAATGTCATTTTTGGTTTGGCCAGCTTTGCTGAGGGCATCGACTTACCGGGCGACTATGTCACTCACGTGGTGATTGTGAAAATCCCGTTTGCCGTACCCGATGATCCGATTCAGGCGGCCACCAGTGAGTGGCTAGAAAGTCGTGGTCGCAACGCCTTTATGGATTTAACCCTGCCAGCGGCATCGATTAGGCTGGTGCAAGCCTGTGGTCGCTTAATTCGCAAAGAAAGCGACCGCGGGCGCATCAGCGTGCTCGATAAGCGCTTAACCACAAAGCGCTATGGCCGCTTGCTGGTGGAATCGTTACCGCCGCTGCGGCGCATCTAGCTGCTAGGCCAGTTGGCTGTCCAAAGCGCTAGGCTCAGAGCGAATCATCAAAATGTGCTCTTGCAAGTAAGCCAGCAGCTGGTCAGCTTGCTTGAGCTGACGCTGAATGATCAGGCAACGCAGTTGCTGGCGATCTCTCTCCAAAATACGCACATGGAAGCGACCGCCAGCCTCGGGCAACTCTAGGTAAAGCTGCTGGCAATGCTCATTAAGAGCCAGATCTGGCTGCAGCTGCTGTATCACGCAGCCGGCAAAATTAATGTTGCTGATGCGTACCGTGTGGGTTTTGCCGCTGGCTTCGTCTACTAGCTGATAGGGTTGCTCTAATGGCCGCTGGCGGCTTTGCAGGCGTTGATCTTGGCGTTGGTAGTGGGCGGCATCGTGCAGCGTCACGCCGTCAATGGCATCAATGCTTTGGCCGCACATAAAGCGATGGAACAAGGCACAGGCCGCTTCGCGACGCTCAAACTGAGCTAAGTGATCGGCGTTATGAATGACGGCAAACTGGCCTTGCGCACATTGGCTGGCAAACGCGGCGTTTTCTGATGGCAGTGTGAAGTTGTCAAACTCACCCGTGGCGACCAGTGTCGGTACACTGGGGTACTGCGTAAACCCTTCAAATTCCAGCAAGCGACGGGTGTTTTGCTCATAGCGTGCACGTTCGTTGTTGTCCAAGCGAGCAATTTGCCGGTACAGCAACTTGCGATAGGTGGGGCTCACTTCCGTGCGTTGCAAGCGACTGTGGTTGATCAAGTTGCAGACCGCGGTGGTGGCAAAGGCTTCCATCTGACCGCTGGCCAGCAGCTGCAAGGAGTCTTCCAATAAGGTGATCAGGCTTTGCCGACGAAAACAGGTGATGCCTGACAGCAGCAGTTTTTCTACCCGTAGTGGGTATGCGGCGGTATATAGAGATGCCATGGCTGAGCCGTAACTGATGCCCAGTAAGATGACCTGCTCAAGTTGCTGGCGCTCGATAAAGGCATGCAGCAAGTCGGCGTAATCCGACAAGCCTAGCTCCGGCGCTAACTGCTGGTTATTCCCCTGCGAAGGCAGGTCCAGCAGTATCACTGGGTGGGTCTCTAATACCTGCTCTACTTCATGGCGAAAAGAGCCAAAGCTTTGAAAAGCACCGCCTAGAAAAATCACCGGTGTTTGCTCGCTGTTATGCGGCTGGCTGAAGGACAGGTACTCGAGTTTGTATTGACCGACCCAAACAGTGTCTGGGGCAGCTCGCAGGCTGGCTACGGAGAAGGGTGAGAAATCCATGGCTTGATCGCTCTTATTCTTATAGTGAGACGACCTTACCGAAAAAATAGACAGATCGCCACACTTGTATGTTTTCTTTGCAGAGAGCGATTTTCTGGCTTATGTGTTTGAAAAATATAAAGAAAAATGAAAGTTTCTGGTTTTGAAAAGGCTCCGTTTTAGCGCTTTTGTTAAAAAATGTGTCATGAATGGCGCATTTATGGCCCAGTTTGACTACCGATATCAAGGGTGAACTCAATGCGCTGGTCGGTCACATTGACTTGGTATTCTCCGCCTGGCGTGGTGTAGCTGCGCTCTGGATACTGATTGCTATTGGGAATCGAAATGGTCAGCTGGCTAGGGGTAATCATATAGCCCAAGCCGCCGGTGAGCGGTTGATTGGGGGTCAGGTTGGTAGGAAAACGCAGCTCGTTTAGGTTGATCGGCTCGCCGCCTTGCAGATTGAGGGCGTTGCGCAAATATTGCTCGCTCAGGCCTAGGTTGGGGTTCAGGGCTGGGTTATCGAACTGCTGAGACAGAGTAGTGAGCAATTGCTGCTGGGTCTGTTCGCTCATGTCGGGTGGCAATATCACACCTTGCTTTATGGCGGCGCTGTCGCGGGCGGTTTGAGCGGCTTTATAGCCTGGCTGCGCTGGCGAAACCTTCAGATTCACGGGTTGCTTGGCCGATTGAGGCTGCGCATGCGGCACGATGATTGTGGTGTCGCGAATGTACGCTTCGGTCAGCTCCTCGGCGGGAATTTCTTCGATATCGGCCTGGCTGCATGGGCTTAGGCCAGTCAATACCAGCACGATGGCAAGACGTTGGCTGTGCATACGGTGATTGAGCATAACGGCGCGCTCCTGCGTGAACCCAGCACAAGCCTAGAGCAGTACCCGCGCAGTACAAGCTGCGCTTAGCGTGAATCACGCCAATGTCGCAGCCTGTAGGTTGTACTTAAAGGGTTCAGAGGGCTTAATCGCGAAAGCGCCGTGTGACATCCTGGTAGGCGTCGACGCGCCGATCACGCAAGTAAGGCCAAATACGGCGCACCTGCTCACAGCGTTGTAAGTCGATTTCGGTCATCAGCACGGTTTCTTGTTGATGCTCAGCGTGCAGCAGTAGCTCGCCCTGTGGGCCGCAAACAAAGCTATTGCCCCAGAAATCAATGCCATCCGTCACGCCACTGGGGTCAACTTCGTGGCCGACGCGGTTAATGGCAATCACCGGCAGATTGTTGGCCACGGCGTGGCCGCGCTGTACCAGCATCCAGGCATCGCGCTGACGCTGTTTTTCGGCGTCGTCTTCTGGCGGCTCCCAGCCGATGGCGGTGGGGTAAATCAGCACATCGGCATCGGCCAATGCCATCAGTCGAGCAGCTTCTGGGTACCACTGATCCCAGCATACCAATACGCCCAGCTTGCCGACGGAGGTTTCGATGGGTTCAAAACCCGGCTGGTCGGCGTCGCCTGGGGTGAAGTAGTACTTTTCATAAAAGCCTGGGTCATCTGGGATGTGCATCTTGCGATAAAAGCCAGCCAGCTCAGTGCTGCGGTCAAATACCAGGGCGGTGTTGTGATACAGGCCTTTGGCGCGGCGCTCAAAAATAGAGCCGACGATGACCAGATTCAACTCCGCCGCCAGCTGGCCCAAAAACTGCGCCGTTGGGCCATCCAAGGGCTCGGCCAGATCAAACAGTTCGGCGCTTTGGTGCTGGCAAAAATAGGGCCCTGCGTGTAATTCCTGCAGGCATACCAGCTCAGCCCCTTGGGCGGCAGCGGCGCGAATGTGTTGGCCAGTGCGCTCTAAGGTGGTGTGGCGGTCATCGATAAATGCTTGTTGCACCAAGGCAAGGGTTAGCGCCATGAGGCATCCTCCGGAGTATGAATTTGCATGGTGAGGCAGTGCAGTGAGCCATATTGCTCAATCACCGGGCGACAATTAATGGGCACTATGCGGTGCTGCGGAAATGCCTGTGCCAAGGTGCTGATGGCGGCGTGGTCTTCATCAACGCCGTAAATAGGCGCCAGCACGGCTTGGTTAATGATTAAAAAGTTGGCGTAGGTGGCGGGCAGGCGGTCTCCCTCAGCGCTGTATTGCGGGCTGGGCAGTGGCAAGGGCAGTAAGCGGTAGGGCTCGCCATTGCGTTGTCGCAGTGCTTTGAGCTCCTGCTCCATGGCATTGAGCGAAGCAAAGTGCTCGTCATCGGCTTGGGCTTGGCAATAAAGCAAGGTGTCGGGGCCGGCAAAGCGCACCAAGGTGTCGATATGGGCATCGGTGTCATCGCCTTGCAGATGGCCATGCTGCAGCCACAGAATGCGCTCAAAGCCCAAGGCGTCGCGCAATTGCTGCTCGATTTGCTCACGGTTAAGCGTCGGGTTGCGATTCGGGTTAAGCAGACACTGCTCAGTGGTGAGTAAGGTGCCCTGGCCGTCGCTTTCTAAGCTGCCGCCTTCGAGTACCAGTGCATGCTGAGTCAGGTTGACCTGACCAAAGACACCTTGCTGGTGCAGTTGTTGGCTGATGGCGTTGTCTTGATGGGCGGCGTACTTGCCGCCCCAGCCATTAAATACAAAATCTTGCAGTTGCAGCTGGCCATGGCGATACACGCTGATGGGGCCATGGTCGCGTGCCCAGGTGTCATCGCTGCCAGCCAGTTGGCATTGCACCTGTGGTTGGTGCTGATACCACTTCTGCAAACGAGCCTGCAGCTCGCTGTTGTCACACACAATGATCACGTTTTGCTGGCTGGCGATGGCAGCCACGATGGCGTGAAACACCGGCTCAACACGGTTTAAATGCTCGGCCCAATCGCTGTTGGCGTGTGGCCAGGTCAGCATCACGGCGGTTTGGGGCTCCCATTCTGCGGGCATACGCACAGGAGCATGATTGAAAGCTGGCATGATGGCCTCGCGCTGTTAGAATGCCGCGCATTGTAATCAGGCCGGCGCCATTACGCATCTGTACAAAGCCGGCTATTTTTGCCGTCGCGTTCCAGCCTGGCTGGCGGCATGATGACGGCGACTGACAGCTCCGGGGAACTCATGTCTGCTCAACGCTCATTGCCATTTTGGATTGGCTTACGTTATTTGGCTGCCAAGCGCAGAAATCACTTTATTTCTTTTATTTCAGCCTCCTCCATGGTCGGTATGACCTTGGGCGTAGCGGTGCTGATTTTGGTGTTGTCGGTGATGAATGGCTTTGACCGCGAACTGCGCGAGCGCATTCTCGGCATGGTGCCTCATGGTGTTATTTATGAGCGTGGCGGTATGTCTGACTGGCCAGAACTGGCTCAGCAAATTGAGCAGCACCCAGGCGTGGAGGCGACGGCACCATTGACTCGCCTACAAGGCATGCTGGGCTACGGTGGCCGTGTGCAGGGGGTGATGGTGACGGGCATCGATCCGGAGCAGGAGCCCAAAGTCTCTATTTTGCCGCAGCACATCATCAGCGGCGATTTAAAAAGCCTGACGCCGGGCAGTTATGGCGTGGTGATGGGCGAGTTGGTTGCACGCCAGCTCAATGTGGTGGTGGGCGATAAAGTCACCCTGATGCTGCCCGAAGCGACCTTGTCACCGGCCGGTGTGTTGCCGCGCATTCGCCGCTTAACCGTTACCGGTATCTTTTCTGTGGGAGCTCAGCTAGACAGCAGCCTGGCGGTGATCAACATCGAAGACGCCGGCAAGCTAGCGCGTATGGGCGACAAGGTGCAAGGGCTGCGCATTCGCTTTGATGATTTGTTCGATGCACCTGGGCACATTTGGCAGTTAATAGGCGAGTTAGACGGCCAGTTCAGTGGCAGCGATTGGACGCGCACCCACGGCAACTTATTTCAGGCCATTCGCATGGAAAAAACCATGATTGGCCTGCTGCTGCTGATTATTGTTGCCGTCGCCGCCTTCAACATTATTTCTACCTTGGTGATGGTGGTGACCGATAAGCAAGCCGACATCGCTATTTTGCGCACCATGGGCGCTCGCCCCGGCACCATTATGAAAATCTTTATGGTGCAAGGCTTGGCCATTGGCATTGTCGGCGTCGCCTTGGGCAGTGCGTTGGGGATTTTGGCGGCATTAACCATTTCTGATTTTATCGCCTGGCTGGAGCAGTTTTTTGGCTTTCAGATTTTAAATGGCGATGTGTATTTTATCTCGTACTTGCCATCGCAGCTGCTGTGGCAGGACGTCGCCATTATTACCAGTGCATCGTTATTGCTCAGCTTTTTAGCAACCTTGTACCCATCGTATCGAGCGGCGAAAGTCGATCCGGCGGAGGCGCTGCGCTATGAGTGAGGCGACCCATTTGAAAAAGGATGTAACCATGCAGCCGGTTTTACAGGCGCGCGATTTAAAGAAGGTCTACACCAGTGGGCCACAATCCGTCACTGTGTGGCATGACGTGGATTTAACCGTGGCGGCGGGTGAGTCGGTGGCCATTGTTGGCGCATCGGGCTCGGGTAAAACCACCTTGCTCAATGTGTTGGGCGGGTTGGATCGACAGGATCAGGGCCAAGTGCTGGTGGCAGGGCAAGATCTGTCACAACTGGCCGAGGGGGCGCGTACCGAGCTGCGCAACCGTGAAATCGGTTTCGTTTATCAGTTTCACCACTTATTGCCAGAATTTACCGCACTAGAAAATGTCATGATGCCATTGCTGCTGGCGGGCCAAAATAAGCATTCGGCGCGTGAGCGCGCGCTGCAATGCTTAGAGCAAATGGGCATGGCGCCGCGAGCGGAGCACAAGCCAGCGGAGCTGTCGGGCGGCGAGCGCCAGCGCACCGCCATTGCGCGCGCCATTGTTAATCGGCCGCGGTTGGTATTGCTGGACGAGCCGACGGGCAACCTGGACCAGAACACCGCCGCGCAGGTTGAAGCTGTCATGGTAGAGCTGACGCAAGCACAAGACACAGCGTTTGTGTTGGTGACCCACGACACCGCGCTGGCTAAGCGTATGGATCGCTGCTTGCAGTTAAAGGATTTGCATTTACAAGCGCTGGACTAATCATCGTTTTGGTGCAGTCTTTGTCGTCGGTTAATGCGCCAGTAAGCGTTGGCTTAGTCGTCGTTTTGGTGTAGTCGCTGGCGGTTTAAACGCCGGCGCTGCCAATTGCTGATTACGTGCCAGCGCCAAGCGGCACGCACCAATAAGAAACCGCAGGCTGAGAGTATCAAACCGGCCGTCAGCGACCCCACCCACAAAGGCTGCCATATCTGCCCCAGCTCCGTTAGCAACCAGTCGAGGGACAACTCGATGGAGAAGCCGCGGTCAGGAGCGTCTAACATCCATACTCCCAGCCGATAAGTTGAGTAGAACAACGGTGGTATGGTGATGGGGTTGCTGATCCACACCAAGCCAACAGAAATGGGCACATTGGCGTTGGCATAAAAAGCGATGGCGGCAGCAATGGCCATTTGAAATGGTAGCGGCAAAAAAGCAGCAAACAGCCCGACCATAAAAGCGCGAGCAACAGAGCGGCGGTTTAAGTGCCAAAGATTGGGCTTGCTGAACAAGGGCTTGAGCAAGCGTAATGATTCGTTTTGCTGAATCTGTTCAGGCGATGGGAAGAGTTTTTTTAACAATTTTTTGGGCATGAGAATCGCCTAACTCAGACAGCGCGTGGATTATGCCTCCAATGCACGGCAAAAGCCAAGGATGGCGCGGTGTTGCAGTCAATTCAAACCTTATCTTGCTGGTTTTATCGTGGTTTACCACTGGCGTTGCTGCTCGGCTTTATCATGGGCAGCTCGATCATGGCTGCTTGGCTATTGCCAGCCTTGCTACTGCTGGCCTTGCTATTCCGGCTGTTGGGCAACCGCTGCCGTGTGGCTGCGCCGCTGATCGTTGTTATGACTATGGCCGCGGCTTGGGCGCAGTGGCACGTCGACGAAGGGCTGCAGCATCGCTTGCCCTTGAACCAGGATCAGCAGCAGCGCCAGCTCTCTCTCATCGTCGAGCAACACCGCTCAGCCCAGCGCTCACAGCGCATGGTGCTAACCGTATTGCCAGGCGATAACAATCAAAGCCCTGAGCTTCGGCGCATTCGCGCCAGTTATTATGGCGATCATTCCTTGCAGGTCGGTGACCGGCTAGAGGCAACCGTCAAATTAAGGGCGCCGCGCAATTTGGCGAACGGCTTGGCCTTTGACTACGAAACCTGGATGCTTGCCAAGGGCATTGACGCTGGCGGCTATATTCGCAGCATTGAAGCCTTAAGGCCTGGCCAGCTGCCGCTGCGTGAGCGCCTACGCCGTTATTGGAGTGCGCAACTGCCCGTTGACCTCAGGCCTTGGTTGAATGCCTTGGTGTTTGCTGACAGTGCTGCGCTGGACTCGCATTGGTGGCGTCTCGGGCAGGCGACGGGCACGGTACATTTGTTTGTCGTCAGTGGCTTGCACTTGGGGTTGGTGGCCTTGGCGGGCTGGTCATTGGCAGCGCTGCTGGCACGGCTGTTGGCCCTGCGACAGCCTGCCAGCGTGCAACTCAAGGTCAGGTCGCTGCCGTTAATGTGGCCGCGAGTCGCAGTGGCCGTCTCTGTGGTAGGGGCCTATCTGTGGCTAGCGTCGAACGGCATTGCCGTATGGCGGGCGTCCTTGATGGTGGTATTAACGGCGGTTTGGGCGCTGAGCCAACGTCGCTGGCAGCCCTTACTGCTGGTGTGTTGGGCGGCCGTGCTGTTGCTGCTGGCCAATCCTCTGGCCCATCAGCAGGCGGGGTTTGCCATGTCATTGCTGGTGGTGGCGGCGCTGATGATGTTGTTGTCTGGGCGCAAAACCGGCCCAGTGCAATGGCTGTGGTGGCCGCAGTGGATTGCCTGGTGGGCGCTGGCACCTTTATTGATGGCTTGGTTGCAGCCGCTCAGTGTGGCGCATCTGTTGGCCAATGCGCTGGCCGTGCCGCTGGTGTCGTTACTGCTGCTGCCGGGGCTTCTACTGCGGGCGCTGGTGGCGTTGGCGGGGGCCGATGGCGCACTGATTTGGTGGTTGGATGCGGGCTTGCTGCTGCTCATTGATGGGCTGTGCACGTGGTTGCGCAGTGTTAAAGACATAGCGCCAGCCAGTATTTCTATGTTGCCTGCCTGGGGCTGGCTGCTGTGGTGGGGCTGGGGTTGGCTGTTATGGCGTGGTTTGCCGGCGCTGCTGGCCACGGTTGGCACTTGGCTGTTGCTCAGCTGGTGGCTGCTGCCATCGCCGGCGAAGCACGAACTGCGCTTGTTGGACGTCGGTCAGGGCTTGGCGCTGGTAGCCAGTGGTGAGCAAGCGCTGGTGTATGACGTCGGTGCGCGTTGGTCGCCGCGCTTTAATATGGGTGAGGCGGTGGTAGCGCCGAGCTTGCGACAGTTGGGTGTGCAGCAACTGGCAACCTTGGTGCTGAGCCATTCTGATAATGATCACGCCGGCGGCTTTGAGGGCTTGCGCCATTGGTATCGACCTCAGCGTATCTGGGCTGGGCAGCCAGAAGAAGGCATGGACTCTTGTCATGCGCAGGGCGTGTCGCCTTGGTTCGTGAGTGGCCCTCAGCTGTTTTATCGCTTTTTTGCTGTACCGGCTCACCTTCGCACGAATGACAATAACCATTCTTGCGTGATGCAGTTGCGCTGGCACGATCTGACGCTGTTGCTGCCAGGTGATATTGAACACAGTGTCGAGCAAGCATTGGTGCAGTATTATGGCGAGCAGCTACGCTCAGATGGCTTGGTGGTCGGGCATCATGGCAGCCGCAGCAGCTCTTCTGCTGTCTGGCTGGCAACGGTTGACCCTGACTTTGCCCTGATCAGTGCCGGCTGGAATAACCCCTTTGCGCATCCACATGCTGAGGTGCTGGCGCGGTTGGCACAGCGAGGGGTGCGAGTGTGGCGCACGGACCTGCAAGGCGGTTTGGCGATTACGCCCGCAGGCGAGTGGCAAGCACTGCGTCAGCGGTCGCTAAGAATTTGGCAAAACCGTTGATTTGTCGACACTTTTCATCGTCAGCGAGACCTTATGCCATGTCGGGGCTTGTGCTAGAGTAGCGCCCGTTTTTAACTTGTCTGACGCAGCGTTGGAGTAACGGAATATGCTAGAAATCATCCAAAACGGTGGTTGGATGATGGTCCCCATCATTATTGCCTCAATCCTGGCCCTGGCCATCACGGTCGAGCGTTTTTGGACGCTGCGGCCCTCGCAGGTGGCGCCGGCGGATTTGCTGGCCAAAGTCTGGGGGTGGATGAAGAACAAGCAGCTCGATGCCCAGCGCATGAAAGAGCTGCGTGAGTCCAGC
Organism: Bacterioplanes sanyensis; assembly: GCF_014652515.1. Lineage (GTDB taxonomy): Bacteria > Pseudomonadota > Gammaproteobacteria > Pseudomonadales > Oceanobacteraceae > Bacterioplanes > Bacterioplanes sanyensis. The sequence continues at coordinate 96,462 of NZ_BMYY01000011.1, forward strand.
TCGTTGGGTCGCGTGTTGGCAGCGGGTCTGATGAACTCGCGTCATGGCCGCCAAATCATGAAAGAAAGCATCGAAGAAGTGGCCTCCCATGAAATTCATGAAATGGAGCGCTACCTCAATGCTCTGGGCACAGTGGCAGCCGTCGCGCCGTTGATGGGCCTGTTGGGTACTGTGATCGGTATGATTAAGGTCTTTGCGGAAATCATGGTCGCCGGCACTGGCCAAGCCAATGTGTTAGCCGGTGGCATTTCGGAAGCCCTGATTACCACGGCCGCTGGCTTGGTGGTGGCGATCCCGGCGTTGATTTGTCACCGTATTTTGCAGCGTCGCGTGGATGAGCTGGTGGTGTTTATGGAGCAAGAATCACTGAAATTGGTGGATGTGCTGCACGGCGATCGTGAAGTGGCGGACGGCAATGGAGCCAAGCAGTGAACTTCAAGCGCCAGAACCGGGAGCCGGTGGAAGTCAATTTGACGCCACTGATCGACATCGTTTTTCTGCTGCTGATTTTCTTTATGGTGTCGACCACCTTTACCAAAGAAAATCACCTCAAGCTGGATTTGCCTGAAGCCTCGGCTGAGCCGGTCAATCAGCCGGACAGCGTGGTTGAAATCATCATCAACGCTCAGGGCGATTACAGCATCAATGGCCAGGCGCTGTTGAATAAGCAGCTCGAAACATTAAAGCGCGGTTTACAAAAGTCGCTGGCGGGTCGTGATGATGCGCCGGTGGTGATTACCGCCGATGCCAATACACCACACCAAGCCGTGGTGCGGGCCATGGATGCCGCTGGCCAAGTTGGCTTGGTGAATCTGAGTATTACCACACGTCAGCCACGCAGCAGTGAATAACGCATGAGCGAGCTATCGACGGGCCAGGTGTATCGGCGCTTATTGAGCTACGTCTGGCCACAAAAATGGGCATTGTTGGTGTCTGTGTTTGGCTTTGCCCTGTATGCCAGCTCGGCGCCAGCGCTGGCCCATTTGATGGGCTTGGTGGAAAAGACCCTGCGTTTGCCGCACCCAGAAAATGTCGAGCTGTTGGTGATGCTGCTGGTCGGCGTTTTCTTTTACCGCGGTATAGGCACCTTTCTGGGCAAATACTTTGTCGTGGTGGTGGCCCGAGGCGTGGTGCACAACTTGCGCAGCCATTTGTTTGCTCAAATGGTGCGCTTGCCCAGCCATTTTTACGATGGTGAATCCTCCGGGCGTTTGATCTCTCGGGTGATTTTCGACGTTGAGCAAGTAACCGGTGCTTCGACGCGCGCCATTACCACCTTGGTGCAGGAAGGCCTGACCGTGGTCGGCCTGATGGCTTATCTGGTGTGGCTAGATGCCAGTTTGACGCTGATTTTTTTAGCCTTGGTACCGATTATTGGCGTGGTGGTATCGCTGGCCAGTCGCTTTTTTCGTCGCTACAGCCGTCGCATTCAAAACTCCATGGGTGAAGTCACTCAGGTGACCAACGAAAGCGTCAGCGGCTACCGCGAAGTCCGCACTTTTGGCGGTGAGCAGTACGAGCGCGAACGCTTTGAGGCCGCCAGTCGCTATAACCAAAAACAGACGCTGAAATTTGCCCTCACCAACGCCATTAATGTGCCGCTTAATCAGCAGATTGTTGCCCTGGGCCTCGGCGTGATGGTGTATTTGATGTTTCAGCGCGTCGCCAGTGGCACCATGAGTGGGGCCGAGTTTTTGCAGTTTATGACGGCCGCTTCGCTCATCGCCAAGCCGATTCGAGCGCTGACCGACATCAACTCGATTGTGCAAAAAGGCATTGCCGCAGCACAGTCGATTTTTGCCGTGCTTGACGCCGAGCCAGAACCCGCCGGTGGCGATCATGCGCCGGCCAAAGTCGCGGGCGAGTTGCAGTTTAAGCAGGTCAGTTTTCGCTACCCAGGCAGTGAGCAGGACGCCTTAAGCCAGATTGATTTGCATGTGAAGGCTGGCGAAACCATCGCCTTGGTCGGGCCTTCGGGCAGTGGCAAAAGTACGCTGGTCAACTTGATTCCGCGCTTTTATCAGCACAATGGCGGTGAGATTTTGCTCGATGGTCATGCGGTTGACGATTATCAGCTGGCTAATTTGCGTTCGCACATTGCCATTGTCAGCCAGTCCGTCACCCTGTTTAACACCACGGTGCGCGATAACATTGCTTACGGTGAGCTGGCAGGCTGCAGTCAGCAACAAATTGAAGCGGCGGCGCGGGCTGCCAGTGCCCACGAGTTTATCGAGCAACTGCAACATGGCTACGACACCCAAGTGGGTGAAGGTGGCAGCATGTTGTCTGGTGGCCAGCGCCAGCGCATCGCCATGGCGCGGGCACTGCTTAAAGACGCGCCGTTGCTCATTCTGGACGAAGCCACCTCGGCTTTGGATACCGAATCCGAGCGTCACATTCAGCAGGCGCTGGAGCAACTGATGCAAAATCGTACCACTCTGGTCATTGCCCATCGCTTAAGCACCATTGAAAACGCCGATCGCATTGTGGTGGTGGAAAATGGACGCATCGTCGAGCAGGGCAGTCACCGTCAATTGCTGCAGCTGGACGGCGCTTATGCGCGCCTGCACCGTTTGCAGTTCAGTGAAGGCGAGGCATGACTCGGCTGAGTGAGCGCATTAGCAGCAATTGGTATCGGCCTTGGTGGCACAACGTCGCTTTGTTGCCGCTGCAGCCGCTGAGCTGGGCGCTGGTACGTTATCGCTGGCGGCGTTATGGCCAGCAGCGCCGGCAGTCCGACTCGGAAGTGCCGGTGTGGGTGGTCGGTAACTTGACCGTCGGTGGCACCGGCAAAACCCCTTTGATTACTTGGTTGGTCGAGCGCGCCCGCCAGCTTGGGCTGCGCCCTGCGGTGGTCAGTCGCGGCTATGGCGGCAAAGCCCCGTCTTACCCCTTGCAGGTCAGTGCCGAAACGCCGGTTGAGCAGTGCGGCGATGAGCCCATGCTGTTGTTTCAACGCTTGAACTGCCCAGTATGGGTGGACCCAAAGCGTGCCCGAGCGGTGCAGGCGGCGCAGCAGCATGCGGATGTTATTTTCAGTGACGATGGTTTGCAGCACTATGCCATGCGCCGGCATCGAGAAATTCTAGTGATCGACGGTCAGCGCGGCTTTGGCAACGGTTGGTTGTTGCCGGTGGGGCCTTTGCGGGAGCCGCTGTGGCGCCGGCGTGAGGTCGATATTGAGCTGCGCAACGGCATCGATTTTTGTGTGAGGCCGATGGCGTTGGTCAACGCCGCTACCGGCGCCAGGCGCTCAGCGAAAGCCTTAAAAGGCCAGCGCATCCACGCCGTGGCTGGCATTGGCAACCCGCAACGGTTTTTAACCACGCTAGAGCAGCTGGGTGCGCAGGTCGACTCGCACTGGTTTCCAGACCACCATGCCTTCAAGCCGGCTGATCTGGAGTTTGGCGACCCAAGCCCCATCGTTATGACTGAGAAGGATTGGGTTAAGATACGGCCTTTCGCCAGCCGTCGTATGTGGTACTTGCAAGTAGGCACCGTGCTCACCGATGCAGCGCGCGACCGGTTAGAAACCGAATTGCTGAAGCTGGCAGAACAATAGTGTGTTGAGGAGAACACCATGGACAAACATTTACTGACGATGCTGGTCTGCCCAGTGTGCAAGGGCAAGCTGAAGTATCAAAAAGAGCAGCAAGAGCTGGTATGTACCTTTGATGGTTTGGCGTATCCGATCCGTGATGAGGTGCCAGTGATGCTGGAAAACGAAGCCCGGCGCTTGCCCGAAGATGAAAAACTGGCGTTGGCAAAAGAAGCGAAGCAAGAGCCTGCTCCATGACATCTGTATTGTTTGTGTGCTTGGGGAATATTTGCCGCTCGCCCACCGCCCACGGTGTGTTTCAGCATTATGTCGACCAAGCCGGTTTGCGCGATCACATTCGCGTCGATTCTGCCGGCACCGGCGATTGGCACATTGGCAAGACGCCGGATGCTCGCTCGCAACAGGCGGCGAAGCGCCGTGGCTATGACCTTTCTGGTCTGAGAGCGCGTCAGGTCACAGCGCAAGATTTAAACCAGTTTGATTATGTGCTGGCCATGGATCGCTCTAACTTGCAGGTACTGAATTCTTGGTATCGCGGCGAGGCGGGTCAGGCCGAGCCGCAATTGTTTTTGCAGGCCTTTGGCTCAGGCGATGAGTTGGAGGTGCCCGACCCTTATTATGGTGGCGAGCAAGGCTTTGATCATGTGTTGGATTTGATCGAGCACGCCAGTGCTGAGCTGTTACGCGATATTCAGGCCAGGTTGTGACGCCGCAGCAAAACATTTCTTTAACCAGTACGCTGGCATTGCCTGCAACGGCACGCTACTACGGTCGCTATCAGTCTACTTCTGAACTGTTGTCGTGGTTGGGCTGGGCCCAACAGCAAGGCGTTGCTGTGCGCCCATTAGGCGGTGGCAGCAATGTGCTGTTGGCGCCTGAGGTCGATGCGCTGGTGCTGCAGAGTGATATGTGCCAAGTGCAGGTGGTGCATGAAACCGAGTGCCATCGCTGGGTACTGGTTGATGGTGGCTGTGACTGGCACTCATGGGTGGTCGACAGCGCGCACTACGGCCATGGGCTGGAAAACCTGGCGCTGATTCCCGGCACGGTTGGCGCTGCACCGATTCAAAACATCGGTGCTTATGGCGTTGAGCTGGCCGAGTGGGTGGCCTGGGTTGAGGGCGTACAGCTCAGCACGCGCCAGTGGCAACGCTGGAGTGCGCAAGACTGTCGCTTTGCCTATCGCGACTCCATCTTTAAACGTGAGCTGCGTGGTGATGTCATCATTACCCGGGTGTGCTTTCGCTTATCTCGCCGCTTTGAACCTAACTTAAGCTATCAGCCGTTGGCTGAGTGGAGCGCGGGCGCTCAGGTGACACCGCACAGTTTGCGTGAGGCGGTTTGTGCCATTCGCCGCAGCAAACTGCCAGACCCGGCCGAGCTTGCTAATGCCGGCTCTTTTTTTAAAAACCCGGTGGTGGCGCAGCCGCAAGCACAGCTGCTACAGCAGCGTTGGCCTCAAATGCCAACCTACCCGGCACAAGGGGGCGTTAAACTTGCCGCGGGTTGGTTGATCGAGCAAGCGGGGTGGAAGGGACGACGCCTGGGTAAGGTGGGGATGCACCGTCAGCAGGCATTGGTGCTGGTGAATTATGGCGGTGCCAGCCTGGGCGATATCGAAGCCTTGGTGCGCCAGGTGCAAACGGATGTGTGGCAGCGCTTTAAAGTGGCGCTGGAGCCGGAGCCCCAGCGCTTTTAGAAGCTGAACGGTCGCAGTTTAAACTCGCCGTCGGCATCGTCGATGCACCAGCCGTTATTATCCGACCAGTCACCCAACACCCAGCGTTCACGTGCCTCACCTTGATGTTGCCAGTGATGTACGTGTGGCCGATGGGTGTGGCCGTGAATCAGCCAGCGCACGCCGTGCGCTGTCATCACAGCATCCACTTCATCCTGAGTGACGTCCATGATGTCGTCACTTTTCATTTGCTGGCCGCTTTGGCTTTCACTGCGCACCTGGCGGGCAAAGGCGATGCGCTGCTCCAGCGACTGTGCCAAAAACTGCTGCTGCCATTGCGGATTGCGCAGCATCTGTCGCAGCTTCATGTACTCAGTATCGCGGGTGCATAAGCTGTCGCCGTGCATCAGCAATACCGGCTGGCCGGCCAGTTCAATGACCGTAGGCTCGGGCAGCAGTGTGCCACCGGTTTGCTGGCAAAATGCCTCGCCGAGCAAAAAGTCGCGGTTGCCGTGCATCAAAAAAAGCTGCACGCCTTGCTCGGTGCGCTGGCGCAGTTCACCTATAACGGTTTGCGTCAGGGCGTCGCTGTAATCGTCGCCCATCCATACCTCAAAAAAATCCCCCAATATGTACAGCGCATCACCGCTGCGCAGGCGCTGCAGGAAGTCAAGAAAACCGTCCGTCATCGCCGGCCGGCCGGCCTCTAAATGGAGATCTGAGATGAAGTAGTGCGTCATTAGTCGATGATTTCAGCTTTTTCGATGATCACATCTTCCACGGGCACGTCTTGGTGGCCGGCAACCATGGTGGTTTTCACGGCTTTGATGCGGTTCACCACGTCCATGCCGTCGGTCACCTTACCAAATACGCAGTAGCCCCAACCTTGCATGTCTTTGCCGGTGTGGTTTAAGAAAGCATTGTCAGCCACGTTGATGAAAAACTGCGCGCTGGCAGAGTGCGGGTCCATGGTGCGTGCCATGGCGATGGTGCCAACGTCGTTGGTGAGGCCATTATCGGCTTCGTTTTCGATCGGTGCTTTGGTTTCTTTTTGCTTCATGCCAGGCTCCATGCCGCCACCTTGCACCATAAAACCATCGATCACACGGTGAAAAATCACACCGTCGTAAAAGCCATCGCGGACGTAGCTTTCGAAGTTCGCGGCCGTTTTCGGCGCCTTCTCGTGGTCAAGTTCCAGGGTAATGTCGCCAAAATTGGTCTGCAAACGAATCATAACAGGCTTCTCCAGTTGAAATGCGGTATCCCCCAGGCTGGGGGAGGGCGTATAATAGCGTCTTTTTGCCGCTCCCGCAGCGCCGGGACAGAAACCCAGATTAAGACGGATACTATGACTGACACCGCAGCAACCAGTAATAATTTTGTCGCTAAGATCGTCGAGGAAGACCTCGCCAGTGGCAAAATCAGCAAGGTGGTAACGCGTTTCCCACCCGAGCCAAATGGCTACTTACACGTTGGCCACGCTAAATCCATTTGTCTCAACTTTGGTTTGGCACAGCAGTTTGGCGGTGACTGTTTTTTACGCTTTGACGACACCAACCCAGAAAAAGAAAGCCAGGAGTACATCGATGCCATTCAGGACGATGTGCGCTGGCTCGGCTTTGAGTGGGTTGGCGACGTGCGCTACTCGTCGGATTACTTCGACACTCTGTATGATTACGCCGTCGAGCTGATCAAAGCCGGCAAAGCTTATGTGTGCAGCCTGACCGCCGAGCAAGCGGAAGAATATAAGGGGGATTTTAATCGCCCGGGCAAGCCGAGCCCATTCCGTGAGCGCAGCATTGAAGAGAACCTCGATATGTTCGCGCGCATGCGTGCAGGCGAGTTTAATGACGGTGAGCATGTGCTACGTGCCAAAATCGACATGGCGTCGGGCAATATGAACCTGCGTGATCCGATTTTGTATCGCATTCGCCGCATTCATCATCACCAAACCGGCGATAAATGGTGCATTTACCCGACCTACGATTTTACTCACGGTCAGTCCGATGCATTGGAAGGCATTACGCATTCTGTGTGCACGCTGGAATTTGAAGATCACCGTCCTTTATATGAGTGGTTTATCGACAACCTGCCCGTGCCTGCGAAACCGCGTCAGTACGAATTTGGTCGTTTAAACCTGAATTACACAGTGACGTCTAAGCGCAAATTGAAGCGCTTGGTAGACGAAGCCGTCGTAGCCGGTTGGGACGACCCGCGCATGCCGACCATTTCTGGCATGCGTCGCCGTGGTTTTACGCCGCGCTCGGTGCGCAATTTCTGCCACATGATCGGTGTCAGTCGCAGCGACGGCATGGTCGATGTGGCGATGTTGGAGCACGCCTTGCGTGACGATTTAAACAAACATGCGCCGCGTGCCATGGCCGTGCTGAACCCGTTGAAAGTGGTGATTGAAAACCTGCCGGAAGATCATCTGGAAATGCTCAAGGCGGATTACCATCACGAGCTGGAACTGGGTCAGCGTGAAATGCCGTTCAGTCGTGAAATTTTGATCGACCAGGACGATTTCAAAGAAGAATACAGCAAAAAATTCAAGAAAAAATTCACCCCGGGCAAGCGCATTCGCTTGCGTCACAGCTACGTGCTGGAAGCGGTGGATTATGACAAGGACGAGCAAGGCAACGTGACCTTGGTGCGTGCCAAGTTAATTGAAAATACCCTGGGCCAAGACCCTGCTGATGGCGACAAGCCGAAAGGCGTTGTGCATTGGGTGTCTGCCAGCCACGCCGTTGAGGCGGAAGTGCGCTGGTATGAGCGCTTATTTACCAGTCCTACGCCGGATAAAGGCGAGGGCGACTTTATGGATAACGTTAATAAAGACTCGCTCAGTGTGCGCACTGCTTGGGTCGAGCCGGCGCTGGCTAAGGCGCAGGCGGAGCAAGTTTATCAGTTCGAGCGAGAAGGCTATTTTGTGGCGGATCGCTTTGATCACAGCACGGAAAAACCCGTGTTTAATCTCACCATTGGTTTGCGTGAGGACAAATCCTTGTCACAACCAACCCCCGAAAAGGAGTAATGCATGTCACTGACTATCTACAACAGCCTGACCCGACAAAAAGAGGCATTTAAGCCGCTGGTGGCTGGCAAAGTGGGTATGTATGTCTGTGGCATGACGGTGTATGACTACTGTCACCTGGGCCATGCCCGGGTGATGTTGGCCTTTGATGTCATTGCGCGTTATTTGCGTCATCGCGGTTATGAGGTGAATTACATTCGCAACATCACCGATATCGACGACAAAATCATTCAGCGTGCCAACGAAAACGGCGAAGCCTTTGATGCGTTAACCGAGCGGTTTATTGCCGAAATGAACACAGACGCTGAGCGCTTGGGTATTTTGCCGCCCAACGCTGAGCCGCGCGCGACCGCGCACATGGGCGATATCATTACCATGATCGAAGCACTGATCGAGCGTGATTTCGCCTATGCGGCAGACAATGGCGATGTGTATTATTCCGTGCGCAAGTTCGAAGGCTACGGCCAGCTGTCGGGCAAAATTCTGGATGAGTTAGAAGCCGGCTCACGCGTGGATGTTGATGAGCAAAAACGCGATCCGTTGGATTTCGTATTGTGGAAATCGGCCAAGGCCGATGAGCCGCACTGGGATTCGCCTTGGGGCATTGGTCGCCCAGGTTGGCACATTGAGTGCTCGGCCATGTCGACCTGCTGCTTGGGCAACAATTTCGATATTCACGGCGGTGGGCCAGATTTGAAATTCCCGCACCATGAAAACGAAATTGCCCAATCCGAAGCGGCGACCGGTGAGCGCTATGCCAATACTTGGATGCACGCCGGTGCCGTGCGCGTCGACGGTGAAAAAATGTCCAAATCATTGGGTAACTTTTTTACCATTCGCGAGATTCTGGATAAATATCCGGCGGAAGTGGTGCGTTTTTTATTATTGGCAAGCCACTATCGCAGCCCAATTAACTACAGCGAAGACAGCCTAAAAGACGCGCAGCAAAAACTAGAGCGCTTTTATAACGCCTTGGCACAATGCGCCGATGCGCCGGCGGCAAACTTGGACAATCATTTTTCAAAGCAATTTTATGCGGCGATGGATGACGACTTTAATACTGCCGAAGCCATTGCCGTGCTGTTTGAGTTGGTGCGTGAGCTGAACAAGGCTGAAGGCGCCGAGCAGCAAGCCTTGGCCGGTCAGTTGCGTTACTTGGGTAATATTCTCGGCTGCTTGCAAGATGATCCACAGGCCTTTTTACAAGGTGACGATGTGGATGCGGCTTGGGTTGAGGATATGATCCAAAAACGTGCCGATGCCAAAGCCAATAAAGACTTCGCCACCGCCGATCAGGTGCGTGACGAGTTAGCGAATGCTGGCATTGTGCTGCGTGATAGTCCAGAGGGGACAACTTGGTCCAAGGGCAATCTTTAACCCCTTTTTCTCATTATGACTTCGCCTCTGAGGTTTTAAGAGGCCCCTAAGGCCTGGTTTAAGGCCTTAAAAAACCGCTGTGGCTGAGGCCATAGCGGTTTTTTTATACCATAAAATCATTGAGCCGGATGTTGTAGCGCTCTGGGTCTACTGCTTGCACGATTTCATCTTGATTGCTGGGTTTGCTCAGATCTAACAGCTCCACCGGTAAGTATTGACGCTTAGTGGCGTGATAAATGACTTTAACAATGGGGGTGCGCTGATCTTTTTCGCCAGCTTCGACCACCACACCTAAGCGACCGCTGCGCAGTTTTACCAGAGAGCCGACGGGATAAATGCCCATCGAGCGAATAAATCGGTGTACTAGGTGCTCTTCTAGGTGGGTGCCGCTCCATTCCAACAGTTTTTTCATCGCTGCCGTGGGCGGCAAGCCTTTGTGATACACGCGGTCTGCGGTGATGGCATCGTACACATCGGCGATGGCGCACATTTTACCTTCGCGGCAGATATCGCAACCGTGTAAGCCATCTGGGTAGCCGCTGCCATCAATACGCTCATGATGCTGGGCCGCCACTAAAATGGTCAGTTCAGAGATGCCCTGGGTTTGCTTGAGCAGTTCCCGGCTGTGCACCACGTGCTGGCGCATTACGGCAAACTCATCCTCGGTTAATTTACCGGGTTTGTGCAGCACATCGTCAGGAATCATGACTTTGCCGATGTCGTGCAGCATGGCGCCGAGCACGGCCTGTTGCATGGTGTCACGGTCCATGTTGAGCGAGCGGCCAAAAATCCCCATCAATACCGCTAGGTTGACCGAGTGCTCCAGTAGGTAATTGTCTTTTTGGCGGATGCGCCCTAGGCAGGCTAAGGCATTGTGGTTGCGTAAAACGGAATCGACCATGCCACCGGATAGCTCATCAAAGGCATCCAGTTCTAGGGGGCGGCCTAACTTGACATCTTGCAGCACATTGCTGACCAAGCCGAGTGCTTCGTCATGTAACTTGCTCGCTTTGTGTAGCTCTTGTTGGGTGCTGACGCGAGCGCTCTGGTCGGGCTTTAACTCCGCTGCGACTTCCAGTGCGCTTTGGTTGTCACGGTCCACTTCAGTTTCTGGAATACCGTCAACGTCCAAGCCGCGCTCTGGGTCGATATAGACTTCGGTAATGCCACGCTTACGAATACCGGCAATGGTCGCTTCATCTGGGATGCGGCCTTCTTTTTGGTAGTTGTGGTGGGGGATCCAGTCGCAGTTCAAGTCCGCCACATACATGCCAGGGCGGAGCTGATCGACGGATACTTTCTTTTTCATAGCACCAAGTCAGCGGAAAATGTCATCGCTCAGTATAGGCAGGGCATGCTGAGTTGTTGGTTGATTTTTGTTGCTGCCGTCCATCTGTGGTGGCGGGCTTCAGCGCTTTGGCAGCGCTAAAATCAAAGCCAACGTCATCGCTGAGTGCCTCTGGGTCTGGGCGCAGGCCACAGCCTGAGCCTGTGGCGGGCAAGGTGTGGGTGCTGGCAGGGTGCTTCATGGCGAGGGCTCCGCGGCTTTGGGGTTAAGTGGCTGTTGCACCACTAAGCGCGGATCGATGCGCGCATCATTGAGGCTGACCGTCCAATGCAGGTGTGGCCCAGTTACGCGCCCAGTCGCACCGACAGCACCGATGGGCTGGCCGGCTTTGATGACCTCGCCTTCTTGTACGTCAATGCGGCTCATATGGCACAGCATGCTGACTAAACCATGGCCATGGTCGATAAACACGCTGTTGCCGTTGAAATAAAAATCCCCCGTCAACACCACGGTACCCTTTGCGGGGGCAACGATGGGCGTGCCGGTGGGCGCGGCAATGTCGATGCCGCTGTGCGGTTTGCGCGGTTGCTCATTAAAAAAGCGCCTAAGGCCAAAGGGCGAGCTGACCGGCCCGTGCAAGGGCCATTGAAATGTGGGCCAATCGGCACGAGCGGATGCGCCGAAGCTGCGGTAGATCGGCTTCATGCGGGCAAATTCAGTGCGAATGCGCTCTAGGGCTGGCTGCGATGGGTTTACATGCTTGCGCTTGACCGTTAACCGTTGCTCAGCATAAGCGTGTGGCTCAAGCGCTAACTGGCGTGGCTCGCCATTGACCATAACCTCAATGCTGTTGCTGTGCGTAAGGGGTATGCCAATCACGGCTTGCCAGCCCTGTTCAGTGTGCAGAGTCAGTATCGGGCGATCGTCAAAGGTCACCTTGGGCGGCTCATTTGAGTGGCCAAGCTCCAGACGCCAGATGCCACCGGGGATGGGGGCGTGCTCGGGTAGGGCGTGAGCGCCTGCAAAACTCCCCAGTAACAGCAGTAATAAAGCGGCCTTCATGCGCCTGTCTCCCCTTCGATTTCAACCACATCACATACCAAACGACCCTGTTGTAAACGGCTAACGACCCGCTGACCAACCGCAACTTGGTTGGCGTCTTGCAGCACTTCGCCGCCCTCACTTTGAGTGATGGAATAGCCGCGCGTTAATACCTGCAGCGGGCTGAGGGTGTTGAGCACATGGGCTTGGTGGGCCAGTTTTTCTTGCCGCTGCTGCAGTTGCGTGTCGATGGCGCGCTGCAGGCGTTGTTGCCAATCTTGCAGTTGTTGCTGCTGTTGAGCAATGGCGCGTTGGGGATGGCAGTGCTGCAATGCCTGCGACTGTGTTTGCAGTCGTTGTTGACGCTGCTGTTGCTGCCATTGCCAGCTGCGTTGCAGGCGCATTTCCAGCTGATCCAGCTGTTGGTAGCGATCACGCAGAGCTTGCTGTGGGCTGCGCAAGCGCTGCTGCCATTGATTGAGTTGCTGTCGGTAATCGCTCAAACGGCGCTGCTGGTTGTTCCATAGGCGCTGAGCCAAATTCACCAGCCGCTGGCGCAGCTGGCTGCGGTCACTGGAAAGCAGCTCGGCAGCAGCAGAGGGCGTCGGCGCCCGCAGGTCCGCGACTAAATCGGCGATGGTGGTGTCTACTTCATGGCCGATGGCGCTGACTACGGGTAAATGGGAGGCGGCAATGGCGCGGGCAACGCCTTCGTCGTTAAAGCACCATAAATCCTCCAATGAGCCACCGCCGCGGCCAAGGATGATGACGTCCGCTCGTTGGTCACGATTGGCGCGCTGCAAGGCGGCGATGATGCCAGGCGCGGCAGCCTTGCCTTGTACCAGGGTGGGGTAAATGTCCACCTCAAGGCCAGGGTCGCGGCGTCGCAATACGGTCAAAATATCGTGAATGGCGGCACCGCTGGGAGAGGTGATCACCGCGATGCGTTTAATCGCCGGCAACGGACGCTTGCGGCTGGCGTCAAATAAGCCCTCTGTCAAAAGCTTTTTCTTCAGTGCTTCATAGGCCTGTAATAACGCGCCTTCACCGGCGGGTTTCATGCTATCGACAATTAATTGGTAGTCGCCGCGCGGGGCATAAAGGCTCACTCGCGCGCGCAGCTCAATCATGTCGCCGTTACTGGGCTGAAACTTCAGCTGTGCCGTGCGCGAGCGAAACATAGCGCAACGCACCTGGGCCTGATCATCTTTTAAAGTGAAGTACCAGTGCCCGGAACTGGGCCGTGACAGTCCAGATATTTCACCTTCGACCCGTACTTGTGCAAAAGAAACTTCAAGTAATTGGCGGGCGCGGTCGTTGAGTTGGCTGACGGAAAAAACCGCCGATGATTCGGGGTGCTTACTCATGGCAGGTGACTGCTGTGTCAAACGTAACAAGCGTGAATGGTATCAGTTTCACATGACTGGGTCGCGTTTGGGCGTGTCAGGCGGCTGTGTGAATAGCTTTTTGGACAGATGGATGATCTGCAACTAGGTTGAAATCACATCAGCTCAGCTGAGTGCAACCACTAGGAAAGGATGAAACTATGAAACAACTGATTGCAGGTGCAGTATTTGTGGCGGTGGCGCCTTTGGCAATGGCCGATAATGGTGGCCCAGCCGGCTGTGGTGTCGGAACGGCGATCGTGTTCCCAGATGCCAGCGCTTGGCCTGAGCATGTGCTGGCGGCCACGACCAATGGCAGCTCTTTTAATACGTCGAGCATGACGTCTGGCTTGTTGAACTGTAAGAGCGCAGGTGGCCCACTGCAGATGTCGCAGCTGTTTATGGACGACAATATGGACCAGCTGGCGATGGATGCCGCCAAAGGTGAGGGCGAGACCTTGGCGGCATTGGCAGAGTTGATGGGGGTTCAGGCGCAAGACACGGCTGCTTTCAACCGTACGGTACAAGCCAACTTTGACAAAATGTTCCACGCTGAGGCAACCTCAGGTACGGCGCATCAGGCATTGACTGCTGCAATGGCCAATAATGCGCAGTTGCAAAAATACTTGGGTTAAGCAACGTCATGCAACGCGAAACGCGCCGCTGGCGCGTTTTTTTATGCCTGGCTATCGATAAAAAAAGGAGTTTTGCATGCCGTCACTGCGCCGAGCGCTGTGCTTTATGCTGTTGGCGCTACCGTGTTGTGTGCAGGCTGAGCTCGGGGCGCAAGCCCAAGCAAAAGCTGAACTTCAGCGGCTGGCAGGTGATCGCCAATGGCTACACCTGCTGCACTACCGCCGTCATTGGAACGGTGAGGTGTACAGTCAGAACGACTCGGACGCATTCTTCTTGCATCCACATGGCAAGTACGATGCGCTAGCGGAGCTAACGGCAACGGTGCAGGCGTTTACGAAAGTGCCACTTGCTCAAGCGGCAGCAGCTCAATGCCGGTTTCCTGCTCGCTTTCATTGGTTGGCCACTCAATTGCCTAATCATTCATTTAAGCGAGTGCCATGCCCAGCGTTTGAACAGTGGCGTCAACGCTTAGATGCCCACGCTCTGACTCTGATCTTCCCTGCTGCCCATATCAACTCCCCCGCCTCTATGTTTGGCCATACCTTGCTGCGTTTGGATCGTGAGGATGCAACCAGTAGCGAGTTGTTGGCGTACAGTGTGAACTTTGCTGCCAATGCCGACCCTGCGGACAACGAGCTGGTGTACACCTACAAAGGGTTGGCTGGCGGCTACCCTGGCGTAGTGTCAGTGCTGCCTTATTACGCCAAAACCAATGAATATCAGCACATGGAATACCGTGACATCTGGGAATACCAGCTCACCCTAACGCCGGCCGAGGTCGACCAGTTTGTACGCCATATCTGGGAAGTGCGCGGCACTGAGTTTGACTACTTCTTTTTTGATGAAAATTGCTCATATCGCTTATTGGCCTTAATCGACGCCGCCAGCGAGCGTGCCGATTTGGCGAACGAGTTTTTTTTGACCGCCATACCTATCGATACCATTCGTGTCATGCAGCAACAAGGATTGGTGGGGGAGGCGCATTATCGGCCCTCGGCGGCGTCGCAATTGGAGTCGGCGGGCCAGCAGGCGACGCCGCAGGTGCGTCAGGTGTCACGTCAGCTCGTGGTCAGTGAAGCGGACATTGAAACACTGCTGCAGCCGCTAACCGCCGTGCAACAAGTGCAGGCGTTGGAGTTGTCACACTTGTACGCGCGCTACTTGGCGATAAAAAAGAAGCAGGGCAACCCACGCATGCGCCAACGTACTCTCGCGTTGTTGTCAGCGCGGGCGCGTCGTCAAGAAGGCAGCCCGTTTCAACCGCCCATGCAACCTGCAGTACGTGATGATCAAGGCCATTTAACACAACGCCTGAGTGCCATGGCTGGGCATCAGCAAACCGGTTTTGCAGAGCTGCACTGGCGACCGTCTTATCATGATCTGTTGGATTTACCCGCGGGGTATACCCGTGGCTCGCAAATCCAAATGGGTGCCAATGAGTGGCGGTTATGGTCGGATGGCGAGTTACAGTTGCGCCAGTTCAGTGTTGTCGATGTGGTGTCACTGACGCCGCATAGTTTTTATCAGCGGCCAATGTCTTGGGCAGCGGGGTTTGGCTTGCGCCGTTTTATAGGGCGCGAGCAGCAATTACACAGCCAAGTGCATTATGGGTTTGGTTACACCTATGAGCTCGCTGCTGGCCGCCTTTATGGATTGCTGGACAGTGAGCTGTTGGCCGATGACCAATTGGAAAAAGGCTATCAGGTGAGTGCCGGTGCGCGCCTTGGCTGGTTGTTTCAGAGTGATGTTCTGACCGCCAAGCTGCAGGGTCAATGGTTGCCGTCATTGGCAGGCGATGCGCGCTTGCGCCGTGAGCTGCAAGGCCATGTCGGTGTGGCTACGGGCGCACAGTCACAGTTGCGGCTGCGCTGGCACCGTCAGTGGTTTAATGACGACGCTTTGCATGAATGGCGCTTGGGTTGGCAGCTGTATTATTGAGACCTTCATGAAATCTGTTTTCTTATTGTGTTTTTGCTTTGCCATCAGTGGCTGCAGCTCGCTCACAGGCTTGTTTTTTTACCCTCAACAAGTGTGGATTCAAACCCCAGCGAACGTCGGCTTGGCGTATGAAGACATTGAGCTGCATGCCGCTGATGGCACTCGGTTGCACGCATGGTGGCTGCCAGCTGAGCACGCCGGTGAGTGGGTCATGTTGTACTTGCACGGCAATGCCGAAAATATCTCCAGCCATTTTCGCAATGTCGATTGGTTGCCGGCTGAAGGGGTCTCTGTGCTGGCACTGGATTACCGCGGCTTTGGTGCATCGCAGGGGCAGGCAAGGTTGCCTGATGTGTTTATGGACATTGAAGCGGCCCTGCTGTGGCTGCACCAGCATTACCCAGAAAAGCGTTTGGCTATTTTGGGGCAGAGCATTGGCGCCGCACTGACGGTGCCTTTTGTTGCTCAAGCCCAGTCTCAGTACCGCATTGATGCTGTGGTTCTGGACGCTCCACTGGCGAGCTACCAGCAAGTGGCGCGTCATGGTTTGAGCCACAGCGTGGTGGGTTGGCTGTTGTGGCCGGGTACCTGGCTGCTACCAACACGTTGGGACCCGATTGAACACATCCATCAGCTACATCTGCCGGTGCTGATGATGCACAGCCCGCATGACCAAGTGATTCCGTATGAGCAGGGGCGAAAAATGTATGCAAGGTTGACGGTGACAGGGTGTTGGCTGGAGAGTCGTGGCCCTCACATTGCCAGCTTGTATGTCCCTGAGCTGCGCGAGGCGTTGTTGATGTTTTTGCGTGATCAGAGTTGTGCCAGTAAACCGGCGCCAGAATAGCGCCGGCCAAGCTCACTTAGCTGCCGCGAACAACGGTGCAGTAAGTGGTGAACAAGCCTAAGATCGAGTTCACTTCCGAATCAACGGTCGCTACCTTCTTAATGCCGCCAGCAGCTTTTGCGCTATCGATGGTTGCATCGCCCTGAGCGATCAGGCCCAGAATGTTGGTCGCACAAGCGCGGCCTTCTTTGGCTGCGTCAGCATTGCTGTCGTCAGCCATGCCCTGATATTTAACATCGGTGTACAGCAGACCCGCGCCGGCAGGCGTTGGAGCCAGAGCACAGCCGGTAGACATAGCAGCAATGCCAGTAATGACGGCCAGTTTAGCGATTAACTTCATGGTCATTTCCTTTGATTAACAGTGAATAATCTCCCCAGTTGGGGAGAGCTGAGTCTATCGTCGTAATTAGGTGGATGGCTACTGCGTTGGGTCATGGTTGGCGCACATTAACCAGTGCTTTAGCTGAACAGGCCAGGTATGCGGTAGCAGGTTGAGTTGCTTAATGCGCCTCTTGTGACCGTTCGGTCAGGTTTTATGCGGCTTGCGGGCTAGGTCTAGTATCGATTAGTGCTTTCATTTTGAGGTGGCATTCGGCTATAATGCCGCGCCTTCTCCATTCCCGTTCTGGAAGGCACTCTATGTTGCGAATCGCTCAGGAAGCACTCACATTCGATGATGTGCTATTAGTTCCCGGCTACTCTGAAGTCTTGCCCAACCAGGTATCACTGGCCACTCATTTGACCAAAAATATTCGGCTCAATATGCCGCTGATTTCGGCTGCTATGGATACCGTCACCGAGGCGCGCCTAGCGATTGCCATGGCGCAGGAAGGCGGCTTGGGTGTCATCCATAAAAACCTCACCGCTGAGCAACAAGCCGCTGAAGTTCGCAAAGTCAAAAAATACGAAAGTGGCGTGGTGATTGACCCCATCACCGTCAGCAGTGGCACCACCATTCGTGAGCTGTTGGCCATGACTGAGCAGCACAATATTTCTGGTATGCCAGTGGTCGATAACGGCGAGCTGGTGGGCATTGTCACCAGCCGCGATGTGCGTTTTGAAACCAACTTGGACGCCAGTGTCTCCAGCGTCATGACCCAGCGTGATCGCTTGGTCACCGTCAAAGAGGGCACCAGCCCCAGCGAAGTGCAGAAGCTGTTGCACGTAAATCGCATTGAAAAAGTCCTGGTGCTGGATGATCAAGGCAAGCTGACCGGCCTGATGACGGTACAGGACATCGAAAAATCTCGTGCTTACCCCAACGCTGCGAAAGACGACAAAGGCCGTTTGTTAGTGGCCGCAGCCGTGGGCACAGGTGCTGGCACGGAAGAGCGCTGTGAACTGCTGGTCAATGCCGGCGTTGATGTGATCATTGTTGATACGGCCCATGGCCACACCAGCAATGCCTCGGGCACCGGTGTGATTGATCGCGTGCGCTGGTTGAAAGAGACCTACCCACAAGTGCAGGTCATTGGCGGCAATATCGCTACCGCAGCCGCGGCCATTGATCTGGCCAAAGCCGGTGCCGATGCCGTCAAAGTGGGCATCGGCCCAGGTTCTATTTGCACCACCCGTATTGTTGCCGGTGTCGGTGTGCCGCAGATTTCTGCCATCGCTAATGTGGCGACTGCCATGGAAGAGTACGGTGTGCCGGTCATTGCCGACGGTGGTGTGCGCTACTCGGGCGATATTGCCAAGGCCCTAGTCGCTGGCGCTAGCGTGATTATGGTGGGCTCTATGCTGGCGGGTACCGACGAAGCACCGGGCGAAGTTGAGCTGTACCAAGGCCGTGCTTATAAGTCGTATCGTGGCATGGGCTCTTTGGGTGCCATGGGACAAAGCCAAGGCTCATCGGATCGTTATTTCCAAGATAAAAAAGCCGGTGTTGATAAACTCGTGCCAGAAGGCATTGAAGGTCGCATCGCGGTTAAAGGCCCGGCCTCTGCGGTGGTGCACCAATTAATGGGCGGTGTGCGCGCTGCCATGGGTTACACAGGTTGTGCCACGGTCGATGAAATGCGTACCAAGCCTGAGTTTGTCAAAATCTCAGCCGCCGGTATGCGCGAGTCCCACGTGCACGATGTACAGATTACAAAAGAGGCCCCGAATTACCGTCTAGGCTAATTCGGTGCTGCCACCGCTTAAGGCGGTTAATAAACAACTCAGGGGATGATGCGTCATCCCCGTTTTTGCTTCTATTCGATGGAATAATTTATGTCCCAAGACATTCACGCTCAGCGCATTTTGATTCTTGATTTTGGTTCTCAATACACTCAGCTGATCGCCCGTCGCGTGCGTGAAATTGGTGTGTTCTCCGAAATTCGCGCCTTCGATATGAGCGAAGAAGAGATTCGTGAGTACAACCCCAGCGGTATTATTCTGGCCGGTGGCCCAGAGTCGGTGACCGAAGCAGGCTCGCCTCGCGCGCCGCAAGCGGTGTTTGAAATGGGCTTGCCGGTATTGGGTATTTGCTACGGCATGCAAACCATGGCGGAGCAACTGGGCGGTAAAGTAGAAGGCTCCAATATTCGTGAGTTTGGCTACGCCCAGGTGCAGGTCGATGGCGATAGCCGTTTATTGCACGACATTAAAGATCACGTCGATACCGACTCAGGTAAATCCTTGCTCGATGTTTGGATGAGCCACGGCGATAAAGTCGTCGCCATGCCAGAAGGCTTCGAGCTGATGGCCTCCACGCCAAGCTGTGCCATTGCTGGTATGTACCACGCCGAGAAAAACTTCTTTGGCGTGCAGTTCCACCCTGAGGTGACGCACACCTTGCAGGGCAAGCGCCTGTTAGAGCACTTTGTGCTGGAAATTTGTGGCTGCGACGCACTGTGGACGCCGGCGAAAATCATCGAAGACCAAATCGAGCGCGTGCGCGCCCAGGTTGGCAGCAATAAAGTATTGCTGGGTTTGTCTGGCGGCGTGGATTCATCCGTGGTGGCAGCGCTGTTGCACAAAGCCATTGGCGATCAGCTGACCTGTGTGTTTGTTGATAACGGCCTGTTGCGCAAAAACGAAGGCGATATGGTGATGGACATGTTCGCTAAGAACATGGGCGTTAAAGTCATTCGTGCCGATGCCGAAGCGCTGTTTTTAAGCAAGTTGGCCGGCGTTAGCGATCCAGAAGCCAAGCGCAAGGTCATCGGCAATACCTTTATTGAGGTATTCGATGAAGAAGCTTCCAAGTTAAAAGACGTTCCTTTCTTGGCTCAGGGCACCATTTACCCAGACGTGATTGAATCGGCAGCGGCCAAAACTGGCAAAGCCCATGTGATTAAATCGCACCATAATGTCGGCGGTTTGCCTGAAGACATGAAAATGGATCTGGTCGAGCCACTGCGTGAATTGTTTAAAGACGAAGTGCGCAAAATTGGCTTAGAGCTGGGGCTGCCATACGACATGGTGTACCGCCATCCGTTCCCAGGCCCAGGCTTGGGTGTGCGCATCTTGGGTGAGGTGAATAAAGAATACGCCGATATTCTGCGTGAAGCCGATGCCATCTTTATTGAAGAGCTGCACAATGCCGATTGGTACCACAAAACGTCTCAGGCGTTTGCGGTGTTTATTCCACAAAAATCCGTCGGTGTGGTGGGCGATCAGCGTCGCTATGAATGGGTCATTGCCCTGCGCGCGGTGGAAACCATCGACTTTATGACGGCACGCTGGGCGCACTTGCCATACGAGCTGTTAGAAAAAGTCTCTAACCGTATTATTAACGAGATCGAGCATGTCTCCCGTGTGACCTACGACGTATCGTCTAAGCCGCCGGCCACCATTGAGTGGGAATAAATAAAAAAGAGCGGCGTTGCCGCTCTTTTTTTGGATAATAGCAATGCACCCAAATAACCCCCACCAGGGCGAATACCCCATGGCTGAGCTGCTGCAGGCGCTACCTGAATTGCAGCAGTTTACTCGCCAGGGTAAGCGCGGCCAGACCACCATTGATTTTACCCATGCCGATGCGGTTCTGTGTTTGAATCGTGCCTTATTAAAGCACTATTACCAGATAGATCATTGGCAGATTCCCGCCGGTTATTTATGCCCGCCGATTCCTGGGCGGGCAGATTATATTCATAGCTTGGCGGATATCATTGCCGAGCTGGACTGGCCCAAACCGGTGACTGTGTTAGACATAGGCACAGGTGCCAATCTGATTTACCCGATACTCGCCGCTCGCAGCTTTCGCTGGCGGGCGATAGGCGCAGACATTGACCCAGTGGCGGTGGCGAGTGCCAAAGCCATTGTTGCTGCCAATCCGATATTGCGCGGCAAAATCGACATTCGTCAGCAGCCAGGCAAGGGCATTTTGCGCGGCATTATTCAAAACGGTGAAAAAATACACGCCACCCTGTGTAATCCCCCGTTTTATCGCGATGCGGCCGAAGCTGAGCGGCATAATCAGCGCAAATGGAAAAACTTGGGGCAAAAAACCGGTCAGCGCAATTTTGGTGGCCAGCACAATGAGCTGTGGTGCGACGGCGGTGAAGCACAGTTTTTGCGCCAAATGATTGATGAAAGCGTCGAATTTGCCGCGCAGGTTGGCTGGTTTACCAGCTTGGTGGCGAGCCATAAAAACATTCCAGTGCTGCAAGGGCGACTTAAGGACGTTAACGCTGCTGAAGTGCGGGTGGTTGAAATGGCGCAAGGGCAAAAGCGCAGTCGCTTAATTGCTTGGCGGTTTTAGTCTAAGGCACCTCTGAATAACTCTGCACAGCTCTGCGCGAGTGCAGCAGGCTTTCAGAACAAGGCGGCGATGGCAGGAAATGGCCAGCCCTTTTCAACGTCGCCAACGACGTTATGGAAGCCTGCGGCCCGCGCCCTACGGGGAACGCCAGAGCACTCCAGCTCTGTGTCGCCGATTTTTGCTGTAGCTGGCTAGAGCGGCAAACCGGCTTCGTGATCTGAAGCCCTCTGGCGATCCAGAGCGGGCACCGAATTATTCAGAGGTGCCCTAAATAAAGAAGAATAGGTTTGGAGTAGGTGATGGCGAAGGACAGCAGGGTTAAAAGATCGCGTATTGTATGGCTGGGTTGCCTATTGTGCTTGGTAGCCGCAGCCAATGCCGAGATCTATCGCTACCAGGACGAAAATGGCCGCTGGGTGTTTAGCGACAAAAAGCCAGAAAAAGATCAGCCAGTTGAAGCCGTTGAAGTCAACATCACCAAGCCGGCGCAACACACGCCTGAACTGTATGAAAAACGCCAAGGCCAAATGCGCCAACTGTGGTTGCATAACCCGTATTTTGCGCCGGTGCAGGCAGCGGTGCGCTCCGATATGTTTGAGCGTGGCCATAAAGTGCTGATGCTCGAGCCTAACAGTCATACCTTGGTAGGCGAAATCGACAAGCCATTGCCGGCCTATGAGTTGGGTTATGCCATCGGCTCGCCCAAAGCCAAGCACAGTGATGTGTTGTATCGCATTCCTTTGCCAGAGCAGCAATTTTTTCAGGTCACCCAAGGCTTTGGTGGCCAGTTTTCTCATAACCACCCCAGTGGTTATCACGCCATTGATATCGCCATGCCCATTGGCAGTTATATTCATGCGGCCCGCAGCGGCATCGTGATATGGGTAAAAGACGATTATCACTTAGGCGATGCCCAGCAGTTCTTTTTAGACAAAGCCAATTACGTATCTGTGCTGCATAAGGACGGCACCTACGCCGTGTATGCGCATATTTTACAGGGCAGCGCCATGGTCAAACCCGGCGAGCAGGTTAAAGCCGGTGATGCCTTGGCACGCTCCGGCACCTCGGGCTACTCCACCGGACCGCATTTGCATTTTGTGGTGCGACGCAACGCCGGTTTTCGCAACCTCTCTGTGCCGTATCAGTTTGCCGACGAGCAAGGCCGAGCGTTTGTGCCAACGCGCGGTATGAAGGTAAGTGGCAGTGGCCGGGCCAGCAAGCCGTGAACGGGTAATATCGAAAAGGACCGGGCTCGATTGGTTGATAAAAAAGCCTGGCCAGTTAATGCGTGATTTACTAGCGGCAGGAACAGAGCAGCGAAGTGTGCGTTGGAGCTTTGATGCGCGGGCCAGAAAGGCGTTTGATGAGCAACAGCTGATGGATGAAGTGATGGATGCGTATCGGGAGAACAAAGAGAGCATATGGGCGTTAGCAGGTATAAAAAAGACTGATGATAGGGCTATTGCGGAGTTCGAGAAACAGATTGGTTTGAAGTTCAGTGTGGAGATCGGCGAAATATGACTGCTTGCTATTACTTGGTGGATCTAGATCAGGATGTGACAGTGCCAGAGACTAATTCTCTGATATTAAGAAATCCTTTGCATGCTGTAGTTTTTGAGAGGGATCAGTTTTCTGTTGATTTAGATGGTTTTTGGCCTGGGCATCAAGTAAAGGGCTGGTATAGATGCCCCGATGGATGGATTTGTCTTGTTTCTACATCGAAATACTTTGGTGAATATTCAGATTATGATGACAAATATCAGATCTACGATGCTAACTTCTCTAAAGCGAAATTTTGGGGGGTAAGTGAGTTGCACAGTACTTTCTTTCGGAAAGCGCTTGTATGGTCTTTTCATGACTTTTTATTGGTTAATGAAAGTATTGACGGTAAAGAATCTCCATCCGTAATGAAGCTGTACTCCCGTATTGGATCTGAAAGCGAGAGTGAGTTTTCTGCTAGCTTGCCGAGGATAGTTAGGAACAGCGAGTATCTGTATTTTCTGTGTAATGATTCGCCAATGCAAATATTGAAACTGGACTTGCAGCTCAACCCGATTTGGCAGCGAGAGTTTGATAATCAAGGCGGTGGCATGCCCAATCAGAAGCTGTTTTATTATCAAAACAGCATCATTGCGTTGCTCAGTAGCTTTCGTCTGGATGATAAAGACGCAGATATCGTCGCATTAGATGACGCGACGGGTGAAATTCTGTGGCAGCAACATCTGCCATATTTGATTGAGTTCTTCCATTTAGCCGGTGACCGTTTGTACTTAAGCAGTCAGCTGCACGGTTATTGGTGCGTGTTGTGCGCTAAAACAGGTGATGTTTTGTTGCAACAGCAGGTTGAAGGCAGTGAAGACGATATCATTCGCTGTCGTTATTTATGGCCATTTGATGAGTATTTGCTGCTGCATAACGGCTTTGATCGCCTGACCGTGATCGACCAAGCCAGCGGTGAACATCTCGCCGACATCGACATGCCGCCTGAGTTTTCGCTTTCGCATGTGCCTCCCAAGGTG
This sequence comes from Bacterioplanes sanyensis, assembly GCF_014652515.1. Taxonomy (GTDB): domain Bacteria; phylum Pseudomonadota; class Gammaproteobacteria; order Pseudomonadales; family Oceanobacteraceae; genus Bacterioplanes; species Bacterioplanes sanyensis. The sequence goes on from NZ_BMYY01000011.1 coordinate 120,454, forward strand.
GTTGACGATTATGTGTACGTCATGCTCGGTGCTGGTGGCGAAGGCATGCAGTTTAGCTATGCCGGTGTTATGGTATTGAGTCGCGAGCGTTTGCGCCAGGGGCCGCCTTATACCGTAGACGTTGAGCCGTACCTGGGGGTAAGCCACAGCGTCGTAACCGATGGCGATACCGACTATTACGACATCCAGATCAGCTGTGCTGAGTTAGGCGATGTGCTGCGCTTTGGTCAAATAGAAATGCGCAAAGTTGCACAGCGCCATTCTTACAACTTTTTTGGCAATATGGATAAAAACGTCAAGCAACGGGTTAATAAGCGCTTTGATGGTCGCTTGCAGCTCAGCATTGATCGCGCTGCACTGAATAACCCAGACGACAGTAAGATTGACCTGCTGGTGCAGTTATACAACCAGCATTATCAAAACGGCTTTATCGCGCCCGCCACCCGCAAGCCACTGAGTGTAAGCTGGCGCTACGTTTGAGGCTGGTGTTGCTTTGATGGGCGGGTTAATGGTTGAGGCTATTGAAATATGAGGTTAACTCAGGTCTGTACTTGTTGTGATGACATTTGCGAGAGGTAACTATGCCCAAGCGTAAAAAACAAGAAATTTTGCAATCCCTGCGCCCACTCTGGCGGGTGGATGACGAACAGTGGCTGATACAGCGCCAAGCCGATTGGCAGCACATCAGTGCGACCATGACTCAGACACCGCCAGCAAAACAAAAAAGTCTAGAGCGCTATTTTGTTTATGGCGAAAAGGACTGTTATTTTCCCGGCAGTACGGTCATGCTCTTTACCCCCTATGACTCTGCCGAGTCTGCCAAAGAGGTTTTTTACAGTGGCTTATTGGATCCAACCGAACAAGAAAATGTGTTCAAAGACTACTTGTTCTGGATCAGTAAGCGTGGCTACCACTTACCTTGGTTTCGACGCCATATTCAGCAGTTTATTAAGGGTGTTATGGGTTCGAGCTATCAAGAGCTTTATGTCGAGCATGGCTCGCGACCAAAACTAATCTCAATCGAACCTTCATGGTGGTGCAGTGCCTATATGATGTGTGCAAATAAGATCCTGACGGGGGAGGTGGCCTACGAGGGCTGTGTTGATTGCGTGGAGTATTTTGTATCGGCCTTGGCACAGGCCAGCAAAACTTGTCATCGTCGGCCGAAGAAGTTTGACTCAATGTTCGCCGAAGTTGAGCGCATCTTGGCCGGCGCTGAGGCCAGCGACATCGCCAAAACCTTTGCCCACGATTTAAAAGCACGGGAAAGCGAGATTCGTCATCATTGGCAGCTCAGTGGCGAAAAAGCCGCTGAGATCGACGCACAAAACACGACAGAGTAACGCAGCCCAAGGAAGCACACTAAAGGACTCACCATGCCAACACCAACACGCTATGAAATTCTGCAATCGTTTCGTCCACTCTGGCGGGTGGAGGATGAACAGTGGCTGGCACAGCGCCAAGCCGATTGGCAGCACATCCGTGCCAGTATCAAAAAAGCTGCGCCAGCATCGCTCAAACTACTAGAAAGCTATTTTGTCTACGGTGAAAAAAAGGGCTATTTACCCGGCACCACCTTACTGCTGTTTACCCCCTACGACTCTGCCGAGTCTGTCCAGGAGGTGTTTCTAAAGGTGCTAAGGAATATGGGCGCTTTGTAGATAAAGAGCTAAGGCCTGCTGTGACTGCGATGTTAGGGGATATTTGAATATGAGTGTGATCTTTCCATCTTGTGTTTTTCGAGTTTTTAATGGCGAGGCTTATGGGATCGGGGGGATGCCCTTTGATGGCTGTTTGATTCATGTAACACGGGATAGATATCGTGTTGATTTTATTTCATCAGCTTTGACTGATTTAGATTATCTTGTAGATGAAAACGAAAACCCCATCGAGTTCAATGATGGAAGAAGGTCTGTCCTTGGAGATAAGCCAGCGCTTATAAAGGGGGAAGACTATACTGATGTCGCTTTTTTTACGTCTGGTGCGCAGGTTCTCTATGTCGAGAGCGAAGGAGGCGACTTCGCAATCTTAAGTGATGAAAGTGGCTCACACCGGTATGATGACGATTTACTTGTTAAGGTGCATGAGAAGGGAGTGTTTATAGCCGAATCTATAGCTGATGAAGCTGTTTTGGGTATCAAGTCAGGTGAACTGGTTTGGAATGTTCCGTTTAACCCTCCGCCACGCTTTAATGGTGTTTATCCACCGTTTAGACAGCACCATTTTTACTTATGTGAAAATAAACTAGTGCAGTGCTACGACTACCACGGCGGGCAACTGGCCTGGCAGCACTCATTAGCCGGGCTGCCGCTCACCTTGTTGGAGTTTGATCGCCGTACGGTCATACAAACCCGCAGCGAAGTGATCAGTTTTGCCGCCGATGGCCAGGTGCTGGGGCAAAAAGCCATGGCCGGTGGGGGCGATATGCATACCGGCAATCATTTGCTCGGCAACGATCATCGATACCTGTATGTGGCTAACCGCGAGGCGGGCGCACTGGTGGTGTACGACTATGCGCTGCAAGAACAGCACCGGGTTGCCCTGCCGGAAAACTATCGGGCTTCTTTTCAGCGAGTATCGCCTGAGCTAAATGTGCTCAGTTTGGAACGTGTTAAGCAGCGTATTATTGGCTCGAAGCATGCCACTTTCTGGAATCCTGATGATACCTTGACGCTGACCTCACTGTTGTCGGAAGAAGATAACTTTCGCGTAGAGCGGGTCGAGCAAGGTGGAAAGTCTTCCTACGATGTTTATATCGACAGTGACAATAAACACGATTTTTTTCGTCTTGCCGATGTGATTGTATTAGACGTCGCTAATAAATACGGTGATGACTATTGCGACCCAGACGTTGATCGCCAATTTGCGGGTGACATTCGCCTGATTGTTAATGATGTCCTTTATCAACAAGAACGCGACTTTCTGGCCACGATGCAGCAGCGCCTGGTGAATATCATCAAGGAGAATGGCGGCGTTATGCACAGCGGCGTCGTCAGTGGCGACAAGCAGCGCCACATCGATGTGCAGATCGTGGCATTGGCTGATGCTTAAACTGAGCGGAAGCGAGGGGCCCACGCCCACACCAAAGCCCATCCTGAGCAGCGGCTGTATAGTGCCCATGGCTCCGTCGTCTTAGCAGTTGCCGACGCTGACAATAGCTGGCTGCCTAAGACCCGCAGCGCGTTCGCCAGCGCATTAACGATTTAATATTGAGAGCATCGGAAGGGTAGCCCTATGTTTGACTACGAAGCGATTGAACCGGTGTTGCCGGGCAACCATATCGAAAATTGGAAAAAAATCCGCAAACAGCAGTGGAAGCAGATCAAGTATGTTTTTTCAGAAAAATTTTTAACCAACGACGGGAAAATATTGGCTGATATTAAAAAAAACTACTATATCGCCGATGAGCCAAGAGTGCCTGAGTCACCGTATGATGAGTATGGCAATGTCAGGCGTGAGCTTTATGATGCAGAAGGCAACTTTATTCCAAGACCTAAAGACTACGTGACCTGGTCAGAAGATTTGGTGATGTCGTTGTTTCTGCACCCAGATCAGTCCGAGCAGCGCTGGCAGCAGAGAATATCTCAAGAGCTGGCGCCTAAACGCCGAGAGGATCGCCCGCTAGGGCATGATAAATTGCCAGCTCAAGAGTTTTTTATGCGAGCGAGTCATACTGCCGAGCCCTTGCTCGACTACGACTTTGGCGCCTTTGGCGGTCTGGAGCAGCGTATGCTGCCCGTATTTGTGCAAAGCCCGGTATATACCGATGAAACTATTATTGTAAATAATGCTGAATGTCGCTTAGTTCCATGGAATACGCCAATAATGGCTTATTACAGCGTGTTGGGGAGGTTGGGTAGTTTTAGCCAGGATGTGAATGTCAGCCCATTCACACCCTACCAATGGCTGCATGAAATGTTTATCTCAACATTTGCCTATGATTTAGAGCCGGAAGAACGTGGCAGCATAGCTGGTCTTAGAGGTTATTTGCCCGCACTTCAAGACAATGCCGACGATATCTACCATCCCAATCACTTAAAAGCCGCACGCTTAATGATTCAGATTTTTGAAGATGACACCGCGCCGGCTTACTTGCGCAACCTATGGCAAACCGTTAAAAGCAACGGCATGGAGGCCTACAAGCGCCGCTACACCAAAACGCCAACCCCACCGCCGCATAAGCGCTAGGACGAGCCATGTGCAAAGAAGTGATTTATCTGGCTCAATTTGCCAGCGCCCACGCCCGGGCGCGGGCCGAAATCTATTTAAACGAAGCCACTCGCCCCGAGTTTGACGACGACGTGCCCGCAGAAGAACTCAGCATGTTTGAAACGATGGACGAACGCTGGTTTGCCGAGCACTTAATCCAACTATCAGACACTCAACTGGCGTGGACGGCCGAGGACGAAGAACTAGATTATGGCACCATCGTCAGCCCACTGGATTTAGGGGCCGAATCCGCGTTGGCGATCGAGCTGTATGAATACGATGGCCCCTGCATTGCCATTCATGCCGTCGAAGACGGCGAGCACTTTATGCGCTTTATTACCCTGATGTATGACGATGTAGAAAAAGACACGCGCGTCGAGGAGTTTAATCAACTCGTCACCCACAAGGTACACACCTTGGGCAGCATCCAAGCCATTTTGTGGCTGCAGGATTACCTCGCCAACGGCGGCGATGTGCCTATGTTTGTATCTTGATCAGCAAGGGTATCCTCTAGAGAGCAGATGCCCCTATCTGCCAGACGTGATCGTACCAATGATTTGTGATCTGCCGCGATTGACCTCCGCAATGCTGTGTATGACCTAGCCCTCATTTAGAGAGAGCGCATATCATTGTTGCTAGGGCACCTCTGAAAAATACCCCAAAATAGGCGATAATCCATCTTCCAGTTAGCAAGGGCAG
>NZ_BMYY01000012.1 GCF_014652515.1 Bacterioplanes sanyensis
TGGGTCATGTGTCGTCTCTTTTTGCATAGGATAAAGAAATGACACAGAATTCTGAACACTACCACTGTCACTGGAAGGTGATTCTGAGAGTAATAGCATATCTTTGAAAGTGGGTGAAGAATACTTTATCGAAGCTGATATCAATAAGGTTAAACGTGATGAGTTGATGACCTTTGTTGAGCTAAGTCAGGCGTTATCATTGAATCTATCGGTTGATGCATGGCGGATCGCTCAAACAGGATTTGATCATGATATTAATAAGAGTTACTTTGTTCGCTATACATCCTGTGAGTATCCACTGGCTGATGTCGCAAGAACGATTGCATGGTACGAAGACGAATATCTTTGTCGTTGGTGATGGTTTAGGTCTTTAGCCATGTAAGGGATATATCGATTCCTAATACTCCCTCCATTGGCTGGCTTGCATGGCTGATACCGGTGTTTGGCATGGGAGATGAACTAAGCGATGAGCAAGATTTTATAAATAAAGGTCGGATTTTCTGAAAGGTTTTTCTATTTAGTTGGTTTTCTATGATATTAACTCATATTAAAATAATAGCAGTAATATTTGCTCTGAGTGCCTCAGTACTCAGTGCTGCCAGTAATGATGTTGTGTATAACAAAGGTACTCAGTACTGGTTTGGCAATGGAGTTCAGCTTGATCGTTCTAAGGCTTGTGATTACTTCGAGCAGTCAGCGAAGTCGGGCAACCCGTTAGCACAGTTTAATCTGGGTAATTGCTATCGCATGGGGGAGGGACGTAAACAAAATTTAGACCTTGCCATCAAGTGGTATGGAAAAGCCGCGGAGCAAAATAATTCCGAGGCCATGACGTCTTTGGCGAGTATGTACTTACTGAATCGACCTCACCCTGTTGATGAAAAGCGAGTGTTCGATCTGCTCGCCAAGTCTGCAGAAAGTAATAATAAGTACGCCTATTTTATGCTGGGCTATGTCTATCACCATGGCATTTATGTCGATCAAGATGATGGCCAAGCAATTGAGTTTTATCAGCGGGCAGCCAATCTGGGGCAGGTGCTGGGCCAAGTGCTGCTGTCTGTTGCATACCAGCGAGGGCTTTACGGGCTAACAGTGGATGTAGATAAGTCTAACCACTGGCGTGAGCTGTTTGACTTCACAAGGGAGGTAAAGTCGGAGGCTTTAACTTATGAAGAGGCGGTTGAATTTCTTACGGACAATAGCTTTATCTGGTGAAAAGTTTTAGGATGATGAAGCCTTTTTGTACTTGGCAAGTGCTATTTCATGGCGCCTGTTAGGCTGCTAGGAAGGTTGAGTTTCTTGTCGGCTATCAGTCAAGTAAACAGAAGAGTGGATGTACTACTGTGGATGTAGAGTTTAGGCCAATCAATTTGGCAAAAAATTATGATTTTTGCTTTGCTGCTCGCAAAGATGCGTATTACTCTAGTTTCGAAACTTACGCTGGTTTCGATGATTTTGTTAATGGTTATCGCGAGCGTATTGAAGCAAGACAGGCGCAAACCGATTGGTTTTATATTCACGTTTGGCAAAACGATAAGCTTATCGGTCAGCTGGAATTTCGCTCGTTCTCAACTGAACCAGACACGGGCTATGTACACTTGTTCTACCTAGTCCCAGAAGTGCGTGGCTCTTGTGCCAGTCGTCGTTTACAGGCCTATGTCGAGGCTGAATTAATTCGCGCCGGCTGCCGGCGAGCAGTGTTGTCTGTTAGCCGCACCAATGTAAGAGCGTTAAGATTCTATCAGCGCCATGGCTGGGAATATTATCGCGCTAACCCTAAGCACGAACAAACCGATTTTTATCAGCTGCAGCTATGCCCAAGTGAGCCTCCAGAGGCTATTTAAATTCTGATAGCTAGAGGCTTGGCTTTTAGTGGTGTGAGTCGGATCTGCTCTTGGCTACGCCACAGATGGGGCTGGCTACGTCACAAGTGGTGCACACATTTGCGCAAACTGGCGTAATCCAGTAGCGTTGCCGCGAATCATAGATAGGATCTAAAACATGGCGAAAAAATCTTCTTCTGGTGGCTTGGTGTACTCCACTGAATTTGGTCGCGCCTGCCCTGGTTGTCAGCAGCCGGTAGATCAGTGTCGCTGTAGCACAGATGAAGCCCCACAGGGCGATGGCATTGTGCGCATCAGTCGTGAGAGCAAAGGTCGGGGTGGCAAAGTGATGACGCTGGTGAAGGGTGTGCCGCTCGCCGGTGCCGAGCTAAAGACGCTGGCCAAAGAGTTGAAAAAGAAGTGCGGTGTGGGCGGTGCGCTAAAAGACGGTGTGATCGAAATTCAAGGTGATCAACGTGACTTGCTGCTGGCCGAGCTGACGAAACGTGGCTTTACCGCCAAAAAAGCCGGGGGCTAAGCCCCGGCATTGCAGTGTTACTCTGGCTTTAAATGCTGTTCTAACTGAGTACGAATCTCTTGCGGTAGGGCTTTAGAGGCTTTTTGGTCATGGTCGAAGTGCACCATCACTGCATGGCCTCGTGCGCCTAAGGTATCGCCCTGCCAAGCTTCGTGATAAATCACAAAAGAAGTATTGCCTACTTTTTCTATCCAAGTGCGAATTTCAATTTCGCTGCCATAAAAAAGCTCGCCTACAAACTCGACATCGATTTTGGCAATGATTAAATGCCAATCTTTGGGATTTAAGTCCGGCGTAAAAAATCGAAAAATTGGCGTGCGTGCTTGCTCAAACCAAACGGGCAATACGGTGTTGTTGATATGCCCCAAAGCGTCTGTCTCAGCAAAACGCGGTTCAATTGTTAGGCTCCACATAGATTATCTCACCAGTTGAAAAGATCGCTATGATGGCACAAGGTGGCTAACAGGCAAGTGCCTTAGTGGCCAATAACAGCGTCAAGTCTGTCACCAGATTGCCACGCAACTGCCACCAGAGTGCCAAAAAAGCGCCCTAATCTGGCTTCAATGGGGCTGAGGAGTTGGCATATGGAGGCAGTGATAACCTTTATTGAGCGTGGCGGGGATCTCGTTTATCCAATAGGGCTAGTGATCTTTCTTATTTGGCTGCATGTGTTGTTGCGCTTGTTCTATTTGTACTGGACCTTTCCCCGCCAAGCCAATGCCGCCGTACGGGAATGGCAGCAAAGGTCAGACAAAGTTTCTTGGACGGCACAGCAAATTCATCGCGAAGTGAGCGCGCGCTTTCGCATGGGGCTGCAGCGGGATTTGCCGACCATCAAAATGCTGATCGTTATCTGTCCCTTATTAGGTCTGCTCGGTACTGTCACCGGTATGATAGAGGTCTTTGACGTTATGATGCAGCTTGGTGCGGGTAGCCCGAAAGCGATGGCGTCGGGTATTTCCAAAGCCATATTATCTACCGTGGCCGGCATGGTAGCCGCCATTACCGGATTAATGGCACAAACCATCTTGTTGCGTGTGGCGGTGCGCAAAGAGCGTGAGTTGCAACGATCACTGGCGTGGTAAACTGCCCACAGATGTATGGGGCAGAGTATATGCAAGACGTTACCGCAGCCGTTGCAGGCACTAATGACAATGATCAAACCTATATGCGTGCCGCATTGGCACAGGCACGCTTGGCGTTTGACGCTGGTGAAGTGCCGGTGGGCGCCGTGGTGGTGCAAGATGGCGCCATTATTGGTCGTGGCTATAACCAACCCATTACCACCATGGATCCAAGTGCTCATGCTGAAATGCAAGCCTTGCGCGATGCCGCCAGCAATATTGGCAATTATCGCCTGCCTGGTGCCACTCTCTATGTCACCGTCGAGCCCTGCACCATGTGCACCGGTCTTTTGGTTCACAGCCGCATAAACCGCTTGGTGTATGGCACTCGTGAGCCCAAAGCCGGTGCGGTAGAGAGTGCCCTGCAGTTGCTGCAACAGCCTTTTTACAATCATCAGATTGAGGTACAGGGTGGAGTGTTGGCCGATGAATGCTCAACCATCATGAGCGATTTTTTTCAACTACGGCGGGAAGCGAAGAAGCGATTAAAACAGCGCTAAGCGCTGCCGGCTGATTTTTAACTGGGCAATCCCGTGAGCATCGGGGTTTTTTCAAGCTCATCGTCCCATTGTGCTTTGTCTGCCATTGATATGTGGAATGATGGTTTGATTTCTATGTCGGTATCTAGGCTGCCTGCCGGAACGACGAGTAACTTGCCACTCATTTGCACGCTCGGGAGTGCGGAACCACAAGTGATGCAAAAGCTTCTTGAGTGCCGTGTTTCTGGCAGGGTAAAGATTTTTACTGCTTCCGCCCCCGTATGCCAGTTAAGTGTTGCTGACATGGAAAAAAGATTGGATGCATGTGCACTGCCAGTATCTTTGCGGCAGCGGCTGCAATGGCATAAATAAAAGCTTTCAAAATCGCCCGTGATTTCAAACACTACTTTCCCGCATAAGCAAGAACCAGAGTGCTTAGTCATAACCATTACCTTTTAATTGATGTGATCTGTAGGCCAGCCAATACTTAGTGGCCTTAGTTACAGACCTTAAGACGAACTAGCCTGCCACAAATGGCAGCGGCAGGCCATTTTCTATATTGCTCCGTTTTTACGCTGTCATTCGACCAACCAAGCGCCGTACCCATGGAGCGACAACGGCCACCGTTGGAAAAGCAATGGGCCAGGTAGTAATACAGCTTTTGAGCCACTGAGCGGCAAAGTTAGGTTGAAAGCCTTGTGACAGTATCAATACAAACGCCGATACAATACTGACCATAATGGCCGACAGCAAAGCACTGAATAAAATGGGGGCAAAGCGTGCAGGCATACGCATATTTTTCTCCTTACTATTGTTAGTTCAAATGAGCGAGCTGTTATCACAGGCCAGATAGCACCAGCCCAGAGAGGTATAACCCCAGCCCGAACACACTGTGGGTGATCAGGCTTTGCACTCGGGCAGAAGCCGGTTTTTTTGTTTTTGAGGCTGCAATGCCGGCGCCCATGCCCGGCTGCATCAAAAAAAACGGGGCGACAACGGTGGCAACGCCGACGGCGATTGCGGGCGCAATACTGGGTGCCAGCATCCATGAGCGGCCAGCTACCGCGACTAACAGGGCAGCGAAGGCAATGCCAATCAAATAGTGTGCGGCCCAGCCAATGACGTGCTCGCCATTGACGCGAGGCGCTGCGGCAATGGCTTCATGCTGGAACTGCCCATGAAGCATATGGCCGATCCAGCGGCCGACCATGCCGTAGTTTGCCGGGGCGATGCCGAGTAGCCGTTGGCGCAGTAGCCCCCAAATATCCATGATGAGCGTGGCGCCTATGCCAATTAACACGACGCTGAGTAGATCGTTCATAACCTTCTCCTTTGCTTGTTTTGGTGTGCAACAGCAGATAGCCTATTACTTCAAGTCGACTTTAAGTCAAGGAGGGTTGATGGATATTTCTGAAGTAGCCAAGCGCTCGGGTGTGCCGGCATCGACCTTGCGTTATTACGAGGAAAAAGGGCTGATTCACTCAGTCGGGCGGCAGGGAATGCGCCGAGTATTTGCTGCCGATATATTAGAACGACTGGCGTTGATCGCGCTGGGGCGTGCTGCCGGGCTTTCTCTGGATGAAATCGCCCCCATGTTGGGCGATAGCGACGGCCCAGACATTGATCGCACCTTGCTGGAAAATAAAGCCGATGAACTGGAGCGCTCCATTCAAAAACTCAAAAAAATGCGCGATGGCCTTAGGCATGCCGCTGTGTGCTCGGCGCCGAGTCATATGGATTGCCCGAAATTTAGGCGTTTGCTCGGCCTGGCTGCCAGCGGTGCCATTCATAGTGATGATGCGGCGGGGGTGGTGAAAAAACAGCGTCGAAACCTAAAAAAGAAGTCATCGAAAAAGTAGCCGAGAAGTATTTGGGGGCTGACTAGATAGGATTTTTACGCAAAGTCCCACGCCCTCCTTGAGGTTATCCCTCACGCCGGGCGGGCGAGCGATTGAAAGCGTTCATCTAGGCAGTTTCTCCCTTCCCGACAAGCCCTATGCCCTTCTTGAGGTTATCCCTCATGCCGGGCGGGCGAGCGCCTGAAAGCGTATATCGAGGCAGTTTCTGCCAGGCAAAAAGTGAGCGGAAGCATCCTCGACAAGCGCAGCTTACAAACTGTAAGCGAGGATTGCGAGTCGGACTCGCGCACGAGCGCTTTTTAACGCAGCAGAAACAACGTAGATAGCTTTCAGCCTGCTTTGCGCTGCGCAGGCCGTTTCTCCTTCGTTACCAACGCTGTGGTCGCCGCAACGCCAGCAGCCTGTAGCCCAGCAGGATGTTGGCTGGTGCTGCCGTCCGGGCAGCACCTTCGGGCACAGCCATTGCCCACTCAGGCGGCCTACTAAGGCGCGGAAAACCTGAGCGCAAGACCGCGCTTAGAGTAGGGAGTGGTGGTTCGTTTGTGTTCATAAGCGACAAATAATGACGTTCTTTTCCAACCGGCTTGTCTGTATCTCTGTAGGGTGATAGCTTCAATAAAAATAAACAAATCAGTAGCAGTCAGGCGTCCGATCTTAGATGCTAATGATTGTTTTGATATTACTAGCGTGCACTTTGCCAGAGAGGATGTGAGAGAAAAAAGCCAGTATTGAACCAAAAACTTGGCGTGAATTTATCGATTAATTCTATCCGGAAAAACAGGTATGTTCACTAATGATTCGCTAAAAAAAGTCACTGCGGAGATATTACATGCGCGAAACTCTTGAGAAAAAGATAGATCGATTCGTTGAGTTCAATAAAGATATGATCACTTCCGCAGTGTCCGGAAGCAATCTCGAAAGCCAAGGTGTCAATGCAAAGATCCTACTTTGCTCAATCATTGACTCGTTAGCAAAAAGCCGCTTTCCAGGTGAGGCTAATGGTGCTCGATTCCAGAAGACTGTTAAGACTTCCGCGAACTGGTCGAATTGTGATCGCATTAGTTTGCTCCATTTAAAGCGAGCAATTGAGGTTGAGCAAAAAGACGAGCAATTCGCGGACCTAAATGCCTGGGCGGAGGATGCCGTACGCCGTGATTTCCCAAATAGCGATAGTGCTCTTTCGGATCAAATTGATATCGAAAAAGATCCAATGCCTGAAGAGGTTTTGCTTCGGTGGCCACGCGATGATAAGGGTCGCCCGATCAAGCTAGGCTCAATATCGTTGGATAAGCTTACGCACAAAAGTCTGCTTTGGCAGTATAGGAACTCCCTCATGCATGAGTGCCGTATCCCGGGGAGAGCGGTGGAGTGGAGTGTGAAAGAAAGTATCCCATTCTATCAGAAGGTATCGCAGTTTGATGACTATTGCCCAGATGCGGGACTTACCTTCACTAGTAGATGGGAGTTGCTCTATCCGACCGGTTTCTTCCAAGTTGTTGCAGAGAATATCTTGGCGGATGTTGCGGATTATCATAGGTCAGCGCAAACAAGTCCGTTCGCCGCATACTCCGAGGGAAGTTTCTGGATTCCAAGGTTTAACGACGAATGCTAACAAAACGCTTCAGCCGATGCGCCTAAGTACACAGCTGAGTTTCACGCTAACTAGCTCAAACAACACACGCAATACAAACCCTGAGCAGTCTAATCTGCTTGCCAGGTTCTAGGTTTAGCGCCCAGGTTTTCCGCGCCTTAGCAGGCCGCCTGAGTTGGCAATGGCTGTGCCCGCAGGGGCTGCCCGGATGGCAGCACCAGCCAACATCCTGCCGGGATGCAGGCTGTTGGCGTTGCGGCGACCACAGCATTGGCAACTCAGGGTTCACGGCCTGCGCAGCGCAAAGCAGGGAGCTCGCCCGCCCGGCGTGAGGTAAGATCCCTCAAGGAGGGCATAGGGCTTGTCGGAAAAATGCAGGGGCGCATCAAAAAACGCTCGTGCGCGAGTCACACTTACAATTTGTAAGCTGCGCTTTTTTGTTACTTTTCGCCTGACAGAAACTGCCTCGATGTACGCTTTCAGTCGCTCGCCGGCCCGGCGTGAGGGATAACCTCAAGGAGGGCATAGGGCCTAAGCAAGTTCGAATGCAACCTGCGTGGATTAAAAGCACTTGTAGCTTGCTCAGGCTGTTAAGCCACGTGAGTCGCCACCTTTGCCATCACTCCCCACCGCCAGTAAAGTAAGCCCCCACACTTTGGGGAAATAACAATAATGACATCTCCTAGCATGACCACGCAGGCTTTAAAAACGCTATTGGCTTTCAGTTTGGTGCTCATCGCTGGCTGTGCGCCGGTGAAAGAGCAGTTGTTCGATTGGGGGTTGCAAGCGGAACGCTCGATGTCGGATTTAAATCTGCATTATGTGGAAGCCGGGCCGCATCGCTGGGCCTATTTGGATTCTGGCCACTCAAATGACTCGCGCCCCGTATTGCTGCTATTGCACGGTTTTGCCGTGGATAAAGACAATTGGCTGCGGTTTGCGCGGCATTTATCCGATTACCGCATTATTGCGCCGGATTTTCCTGGCCACGGCGATAGCAGTTATTTGCCGGAGTTGACCTATGGCTTTTCTCAGCAAAGCCAGTGGTTGTGGCAGTTTATGCAGCAGTTAGAGCTGTCCTCGGTAAATGTGTTGGGCAACTCCATGGGCGGTGGCGTGGCTTTATTGTTGGCACAGCAGCAGCCACAAGCGGTTAACAGTTTGATCTTGATGGATGCGGCGGGGGTGTTTCCACCGCAGCAAAGCGAGTTTCAGCAGCGCTTGGCAGCGACGGGCGATAATCCCTTGGTGGTGAACTCCAAACAAGACTTTAAAGAGTTGCAGGCGTTTGCGTTGGAGCAACCGCCGTTTTTGCCGTGGCCAGCCACGGATGTGCTAGCGCAGCGAGCGATGGCGCGCAGTGCTATTAATCGTAAGATTTTTGCCGACATCATGGCCGAGACGGAGCAGCTGCGAGTGAGTGAAGAAAACTTGCAATGGCTGGCGCAAATCACTGCACCCGTGCTGATTATTTGGGGTGAGCAAGACAGGGTATTGGATGTCAGCAGTGTCGAAATATTTCGCCAACATCTGAGCAACACCGAGAGTTATATTTTGCCCAACGTCGGGCATGCGCCAATGTTAGAAGTGCCGCAGTTAAGCGCGCAGTTGGTGCAGGCCTTTTTAGGCCAACACAACTGAAGCTTTTACAGTAGTGGTGGTACTTCTTTGGTCAGCAATGACAGCATTTGCTCGTCGGTGGTAACGGTTTGCGGCTGCTGGTCGTTCCATACCAGTACGTCATAGTAGCGGCGAATATTTTGCACATACTCCACGGGCTCGTGGCCGCGTGCATAGCCATGACGAGTGTGGCGGTAGTAACGCTTTTGCGTCAGCAAGGGTAAGGCTTCTTTAACGTCCATCCAGCTATTGGGGTTGCCACCCATTTCACGGGCTATTTTGCGCGCATCGCTTAAATGCCCATAGCCAACGTTGTATGCGGCCAGCGCCATCCAGGTGCGGTCTGGTTCGTTGACACCTTTTAAGCGCTTGCGTAATTGCGCCAAATAGCGGCTGCCGCCTTCAATGCTTTGCAATGGATCTAGGCGATTGCGCACACCCAGCTCTTTGGCGGTGGTGCGGGTGAGCATCATCAGGCCACGCACACCGGTAAAGCTACGCGCATTGGCGCGCCAGTGGCTTTCTTGGTAGCCGACGGCAGCCAACAAGCGCCAGTCAAACTCGTGTTTGTCAGCGGCTTTTTTAAAGTGCTCTTGATACTTGTGCAGCTTGCGATCGGCCTGATTCAAAAAGTGAATGGCACCTACGTAATCCAGAGATTCCAAGTGGCCATAATAGCGCTCTGCTAGCCAAGCTAAGCGCACTTGGGTTGGGTGCTGGGCAAAAAAATCATTGGCCGCTTTGTGGAGGCTATCATCGCGGCTATGTGGAAAAGCCCAGGCGATCGGTTGTGGCGACACCAGCTCAAATGCTACCGCCAAGTTGGGGAAGTAGGCTTGCAGCAGGTCAAACTCGTTAGAATCGACAATGGTGTAATCGACTTGGTCGGCTTCTACTAGGTGCAATAAATCAGTCACGCCAAGATCGTCGGTTTCGCGCCAGGTGAGGGCTGGCTCTTGCTCGCGCTGAATTTGGCGCAAGCGCTGCGCGTGGCTAGAACCGGCACTGACGACTAAGTTGCCTGCAGCCAAATCGGCGATGGAGCTCGGTTTGCCGCGGCCACGGCGATAGACCACCTGCTCGGTGACATACATATAAGGTTCGGCAAAACGCACCCAGCGCTGGCGCTCAGCGGTGATGGTCAGGCCGGCGGCGGCAAAGGCTGCTTGGTTACTATCCAGTAGGGTGAAAACCTCAGTGAGACTGTCTGCCACCACGACGCGCAGCTCGACGCCCAAGTTGTTGGCAAAAGCTTTGGCCAGCTCATATTCGTAGCCAACATCGCCACTGCGGTCTTGGTAATAGGTGGTGGGGCTGTTGCGAGTGACCATCACCAGCTCGCCGCGCGCCTGGATCGTTTCCAGCTGCGTTGGACGAATGCTGCCGGTCAGTGCCAGCAAGCACAGCATTGCCACCAATGTTTTAGCAGTTAGACCAAATAAGCCGCGTAGCATGAAAACCCTAATATTTTGCACTATTTTGGTGCACAACAGACAACGGGCGACCATTCTAGCGTGGCGTTTGCCTAAAAAACAATCATGACCGCTGTAAATCTGACCAGTGGTTGCTAGTAGGCTCTTAGCAGTGTGAGCTAAGTCATTGAATTAGAATGTTTTTTCCTGCAGCAAACTTTATGTTGCTGTGGCAGCAACAAAACCAGGCTCGACAGGTATGACTGATCCGTCATTACTGACAGTTAAGGCGGTTTTGGTCGGGTTGTGGTGCTGTTATTTATAAAAGGGTTAATCAGGATCGGTGCATCGATAAGCAAGGTTTCACCGGCGCCTGAATCCTGACCAAATGGTTAGCTCGAATCACTGATCAGCCCAGCAATGACGGTGCTTGCAGCTGTCTAGGCGGCTGCCAAGCGTCGGCAAAGCGGCTGGAGAAAACAGGGTCAATCCAGTATGATTCGCGTCTTTCCGAACCACCGCTCCCAACCCTCTGGAGTTCATACCATGCTGACACTGCGTGGCGCGCCGGCGCTTTCCGACTTTCGTCAAAACAAGATTCTGAGCAAGTTGCAGCAGGCCGATGCCGCTGTTACCTCGGTTTATGCTGAGTTTGTTCATTTTGCCGATCTCTCTGCTGCGCTGGCAGATAATGAGCTGCAGGTATTGGAGCGTATTTTGCGCTACGGCCCTAAAGCCGAGGTGCAGCAGGGGCAAGGTGAAGCCTTTTTGGTGGTGCCGCGCTTTGGCACCATTTCTCCTTGGTCGTCAAAAGCCACCGACATTGCTCATAACTGTGGCTTGGAAAAAGTCCTGCGTTTAGAGCG
This sequence comes from Bacterioplanes sanyensis, assembly GCF_014652515.1. GTDB lineage: Bacteria > Pseudomonadota > Gammaproteobacteria > Pseudomonadales > Oceanobacteraceae > Bacterioplanes > Bacterioplanes sanyensis. Next base: position 11,313 of record NZ_BMYY01000012.1, read on the forward strand.
CGGTATCCTTTATTACGTAGAGGGTGTGACGCCTGGCAACCGCGACGCCATTGCCAGCGCCCTGCATGATCGCATGGTGGAAGTGGTGTTGGCCGAAGCCGGCGAAGCTGAAGCGCTGTTTTCCCACGCTGAGCCTGCGCCGCTGGAAAGCATCGACATTTTAGTGGGTGGCCGTGATGCCTTGGTGGCCGCCGATCAGCACTTGGGCCTGGCACTGGCCGATGATGAAATCGACTATTTAGTCGAGAGTTTTATCAAGCTCGATCGCAACCCCACCGATGTTGAGCTGATGATGTTTGCCCAAGCAAACTCAGAGCACTGTCGCCATAAAATCTTTAACGCCAGTTGGACCATCGATGGCGAACAGCAAGATAAATCGCTGTTCCAGATGATTAAAAACACCTACGAGTGCTACAGCGACAATATTTTATCGGCCTATAAAGATAATGCCTCTGTGATCAGCGGCCATAAAGCCGGGCGCTTTTTCCCTAATCCAGATAATAGAGGCTATGCGTATCACCAAGAAGATATGCATATTTTGATGAAGGTCGAAACCCACAACCACCCGACCGCCATTGCCCCACACTCGGGTGCCGCCACTGGCAGCGGTGGTGAAATTCGTGACGAAGGTGCCACCGGCCGTGGTTCTAAACCAAAAGCAGGTTTGACCGGCTTTACCGTCTCCGACCTTAAAATTCCAGGTTTTGAACAGCCGTGGGAAAGCCAGTACGGTAAACCCGAGCGCATCGCATCGGCCCTCGATATTATGCTGGAAGGCCCGATTGGTGGTGCTGCTTTTAATAACGAATTTGGCCGTCCGAATTTGAACGGCTATTTCCGCACCTTTGAACTGCAGCATGACGGCGAAGTTCGTGGTTATCACAAGCCGATTATGATTGCCGGTGGCTATGGCAATATTCGCGGCGAGCATGTGCAAAAAGGTGACATTCCCGTTGGTGCACGCCTAATTGCCCTTGGCGGCCCTGCCATGCAAATCGGCCTCGGTGGCGGTGCGGCATCCAGTATGTCGTCGGGTCAATCCAATGCCGATTTGGATTTTGCTTCGGTACAGCGCGAAAACCCAGAGATGGAGCGCCGCTGCCAGGAAGTGATCGACCGCTGCTGGCAGTTGGGCGATGACAACCCCATTGCCTTTATTCACGACGTCGGCGCCGGTGGTTTGTCCAATGCCTTTCCTGAGCTGGTCTCCGACGGCGGTCGCGGTGGTAACTTCGAGCTGCGCAATGTGCCTAACGACGAGCCGGGCATGAGCCCGCTGGCGATTTGGTGTAACGAATCCCAGGAACGCTATGTGATGGCCGTGGCCGAAGCCGATATGGAGCGCTTCGATGCCATTTGCGCGCGCGAGCGTTGCCCTTATGCGGTGGTGGGTATTGCTACGGAAGAAGAGCATTTAACCGTTAGCGACAGCCACTTCGGTAACAAGCCTGTTGATATGCCGTTGCAAGTATTGCTGGGCAAGCCACCACGTATGCACCGTGAGGCCACTTCACGTGAGGTCAAAGCGGAAGCCTTTGATAGCAGCAGTATTGATTTGGCCGAAGCCGCCAAGCGTGTATTAACCTTGCCGACCGTGGCGTCGAAAAGCTTCCTGATTACCATTGGCGACCGTTCTATTACCGGTACCGTGGCGCGCGATCAATTTGTTGGCCCTTGGCAGGTGCCGGTGGCCGATGTGGCGGTGACAACCTCCTCTTATGACACCTACGCCGGTGAAGCCATGGCCATGGGTGAACGTACTCCGGTGGCACTGCTGGATTCACCGGCATCGGGCCGTTTGGCGGTGGCTGAAGCCATTACCAACTTGGCGGCAGCGCCGATTGCGAAATTGGCGGACATTAAAATGTCGGCTAACTGGATGTGCGCCGCTGGCCACGACGGTGAAGACCAAAAATTGTACGACACGGTCAAGGCTGTGGGCATGGAGCTGTGCCCTGAATTGCAGGTGACCATTCCCGTGGGTAAAGACTCGATGTCGATGAAAACCCGTTGGCAGGAAGCTGGTGAAAAAGGTGAGATCGAAAAAGCGGTTACTGCGCCAATGTCGCTGATTATTACCGGTTTTGCGCCCGTCACCGATGCACGCAAAGTGTTAACGCCACAATTGCGCGCTGACCAGGGCGAAACTGACCTGTTGTTAATTGATTTGGGCCGTGGCCAAAATCGTTTGGGCGCTTCTTGTTTGGCTCAGGTATATGGCCAAGTGGGCAGTGTGCCGGCCGATTTAGACGACGCCGAAGATTTAAAAGCCTTTTTTGCCGTTATGCAGGGGCTCAACCTAGATGGCAAGCTGCTGGCCTATCACGATCGCTCCGACGGTGGTTTGTTTGCCACCCTAACGGAAATGGCCTTTGCCGGTCACTTAGGGTTGGACATTAAGATGGACCTGCTGGCCGACAGCGAAGACGAGCTGGCAGCGGCGCTATTTGCCGAAGAACTGGGCGGTGTGATTCAAGTACGCCGCGACGATCTAGAAGAAGTGTTAGCGCAATTTGAAGCGGCCGGTCTGGGCGATTGCACTCAGGTGATTGGTAGCATTAATGACGACGACCAAATTACCTTTAGCTTCCAGGACGAAGAATTCCTTAGTGAATCGCGCGTTAACTGGCAGCGTTTATGGTCGCAAACCAGCTATGAAATGCAGGCCCTGCGTGATAACGCTGATTGTGCCAAGCAAGAGTTTGATGCGCTGTTAGATGCCGATGATCCAGGTTTAACGGCGGAATTATCTTTCGATATTAACGAAGACCCGGTGAAAGAATTATTAGCCTCTAATTCTTCTTCGGAGGCGCCAAAAGTAGCGATTCTGCGTGAGCAGGGTGTGAACGGCCAAATCGAAATGGCCGCAGCTTTTGATCGTGCCGGCTTTACCGCCATCGACGTGCATATGAGTGATATTCTCTCAGGTAGCGTTACCTTAGATCAGTTCCGTGGCTTAGTGGCCTGTGGCGGCTTCTCTTACGGTGACGTATTAGGTGCGGGTGAAGGCTGGGCCAAGTCGATTCTGTTTAACGACCAGGCGCGTGAGCAATTTAAAGCCTTTTTTGAACGCGGCGATACCTTTGCTCTCGGGGTGTGCAACGGCTGTCAGATGCTGTCGAACTTGCATGAGCTGATTCCAGGTGCTGAGCACTGGCCGCATTTTGTGCGCAATATGAGCGAGCAATTTGAAGCCCGTGTGGCCATGGTGGAAGTGCAAGAATCCGACTCTGTCTTCCTGGCAGGCATGGCCGGTTCGCATATCCCGATTGCCGTTGCCCATGGCGAAGGTCGAGCTGAATTTGCTAACGAGTCAGATATTGACGAACTGGCAGGTCAAATCGCTCTGCGCTACGTCAATAATTATGGTGAAGTGACCGAGCAATACCCAGCCAACCCAAATGGCTCACCGCAGGGCATTACCGGCCTTACCGCTAACGATGGCCGCGTTACTATTATGATGCCGCACCCAGAGCGGGTATTCCGCACCATTCAAAATAGCTGGGCACCCGATCATTGGGGTGAAGACGGCGCCTGGATGCGTATGTTCCGTAACGCCCGAGTGTGGTGTGAGGAAAACTAAACATCAAGGTCCTCTGATCTAGCCTTAAGCCCGCTGCTCTAGTGATAGACAGCGGGTTTTTTATATACGTTGATATGAATCGGTTTCTAAAAAACGTAAAGACAGTTTTCTCTAAGTTACAATGAGAAAAGAGTTTTTGCTCGCTGTTGCCCTAGGGTGATAGGCTAGCGTCTTGATATTAAGTGCTTCTGTGATTCAAACTAGGTGACGAGTTCTTTACGAGCACCTCAAATAATCCTCATCGACGCTATAAGCCAGTTGATGAATTATTCAAATACTTGGCATAAGAAAAGGCTGCTATGACTGGCCATTATTTCGTCATATCTTGTCACTGATTATGAATGATGAAAGCAATTTTTTGGCACTTTATAAAACATAGCAAGCTAGACATTCCCCTCCATAAGCGTTTAACTCATAAGCATGTGATGTACGTTTTCACAAACATATGGCCCGGCCGGAAATAACCTTCCGACCTCATAACTGTCGATGATCGCCACAAGCGAACGTCACCGACTTTACAAGAAATGTCTGTAGCTCTGATCGGCTGATTGCTCGGATGGTAGGTCAGGTTACAGACGCATAATATAGTCAAGGACGCATAGGGTTTACCCATCCTGAGCGTTGAGGGTGTTAACTATGGGCAGCACTGCACACGATATCGTTATCGAAGCCGTTCCCGGCTCCAAATACACGGCCAAAGAGCCGGATGCCAACGGCCTGATCCACTACACAGCTGAAGAAGACGCGGTCTGGAAAGACCTGATTGAACGCCAGCAAATCGCCATTCAGGGCGTTGCTTGCCAGGAATTTGTCCATGGCATGGAGCTTCTTAAATTACCGCAAGAGCGTATTCCTCAGTTAACTGAGGTGTCAGAGCCACTTGCTTATGCCACGGGCTGGAGTGCAGCGGCGGTGCCTGCACTGATTCCCTTTATTACCTTCTGTCATTTGCTCGCCAATAAGCGCTTTCCCTGCGCGACCTTTATTCGTGCGCGCGAAGAGCTGGATTATCTAGAAGAGCCGGATATTTTTCACGAAGTGTTTGGTCATTGTGCCATGCTCACCAACCCCAGTTTCGCGGCGTTTACCGAGGCCTACGGTAAGCTTGGGCTGGAAGCCAATGACGCACAAAGAAAGTTCCTAGAACGACTGTACTGGTTTACCGTCGAGTTTGGGCTGTTAAAAACTCCAGAGGGCATGCGCGTTTATGGTGGCGGCATTTTGTCATCCATCGGCGAAACCCAGTACGCCTGCAGTGACACACCGGACTTGCGCCCCTTCAATGTTTTGGATGTGTTAAGAACGCCTTATCGCATCGATATTATGCAACCCATTTATTATGTGCTGGAAAGCATCGATGATTTGTTCAAAGTTGCGCACATGGACCTGTTCACAGAAATGAAAAAAGCCGAACAGCTGGGCATGTTTGAGCCGGAGTTTCCTCCTAAAGCCTGAACTGCCTTGGTAAGTTGAGTGTTTGAAAGCGTTTTCGAGAACCGCTACAAGCACTCTTCAGCCTTCAAACTGCTGAAATGCCTTGCCCACCAGGTCTGCAATAATGCCGCCGGCTTTGCCCAGCGGTGGCTCATTGCGATACACCAACATGGGGGTAAAGGACACCCGTGAACCGGCGTGATAATCAAGCTCGATCAGGCTGCCTTCGGCCAGCTCTTTTGACACTTGGAATACCGGCATCCAGCCAAATCCAAGACCCATTTCAATGGCGGTTTTCTTGGCTGAAAAGCTGTGCATATAAAACACACGGTCGCCACCAAATTGCATGGAATCCGATCGGGAAGGCGCGTGCTCACTGGTGTCGTTAATGGTCAACTCGACATGGTCGTGCAGCTGATCCAGCGCGATGTTCTGCACACCGGCCAGAGGGTGATGGCTGGCCGCGACCAGCACCAGGCTAACAGGCGTTAGTGGCAGCGCCGTGAGGGAAGGGTGCGGGGTATAGTCCTTGGCCAGCATGATGTCGGCGTTGTCTTTTTCAAAGCGCATCTGCACGCCGCCCAAAGCCTCCACCTTGACTTGAATGCGTGTCGGAATGTCACGGTCCGCCAAAGACTTAAGCGCGCCCATAATGGGCACCATGGGCAATGCGCCGTCGATCACCAGCTCCAGTCGCGGCTCCCAGCCTTCGGTATAGCGCTCGGCAAGATTCTCGATGCGTTCGGCCAGCTGCAGCATGCGTTGCGCCTCGGCCCAAAGTGCCTGCCCCTTGGGCGTAAGGGTGGCACGGTAGCGGCTGCGGTCAAAGATCTCGATGTTCAGTTGCTGTTCCAGCTTGCGGATCTGGTAGCTCACCGCTGACTGGGCTTTATGCAGCTTGCTGGCGGCTTTGGCGAAGCTGCCTTGCTGAATGATGGTGTCCAAGACCCTCAGCGCTTCCATATCCACTTTCATCGGCGTACCTGTCAATCTCCATGAGTATCGAACTATATCTAACGAATAGATAGAGATGATGCAAATATTATTCTTTTTTTAGTTCGTGAACGCCACACAATGAAGGCATCGATCAGTTTACGGACGAGGCTGTACGCATGCCGTTTTATGTCAAACAAGGTGATTTGCCTGCCAAGCACCACGTTACGTTTTATAAGGATGCCCACCACCCAGGTGTTCAGGCGGGACAGGAGGAGGAGTTATACCGCGAAGAGCTGGTATCGACTCATGGCTTTGCCAGTCTGTACAGCACCAAGTATCACCACAACATGCCCACCAAAAGCCCCGCGGTTGAGCGGCTGCATATTGAGCACGGTGCCTTGTGGCAAGACAGTTTGGTACAAAACTATAAACTGGACAGTCGCAAAGCGGACCGCCAAGGCAACTTTTATAACGCCCGCAATCGCTTATTTTTCAATCAAGACCTGTCGATTCACACGGCGCGAGTAACGGAGCCTACCGATCAGTTTTACCGTAACGCCTACGCCGATGAAATTATTTTTGTCCACGAGGGCGAAGGTGAATTGCTGTCGGAATACGGTCGCCTTGAAGTGCGGCAGTGGGATTATTTAGTGATTCCACGCGGCACCATATATCAGCTCCACTTTAATAATTACGACAATGTTCGTCTGTTTATTGTCGAAGCGAACTCCATGGTGGAGATTCCCAAGCATTATCGCAATGAATACGGCCAGCTGCTGGAAACCGCGCCTTACTGTGAGCGCGATATTCGAGCGCCACAATTGACGGACCCCATCGTAGAGCAGGGCAATTTCCAGGTTATCAGTAAATACCGCGATCAATACCAGGCGCATCAGCTGCAATGGCACCCGTTCGACTTGGTGGGTTGGGACGGCTATCTCTATCCTTGGGCATTTAATATTCAGGACTTTCAGCCCATTGTTGGCAAAATTCATTTGCCGCCGAGCATTCATCAGGTATTTGGCGGCCGGGGATTTGTGCTGTGTAACTTTGTGCCCCGTCTGTACGACTTCCACCCTGAAGCCATACCGGCGCCTTATTATCACTCCAATGTTGATAGTGATGAGGTGCTGTATTACGTCGACGGCGACTTTATGAGCCGCACCGGCATCGATGCTGGCTACATCACATTGCACCAGGGCGGTGTTCCACACGGGCCTCAGCCCGGCAAAACAGAAGCGTCCATCGGCGCCAAAGAAACGCATGAATATGCCGTAATGGTGGATACCTTTGCACCGTTACAGCTGACTGAGCACGTTAAAAACACCATGGCTGGCGACTATCACCAGTCTTGGCTCGAATCTGAATAACTTAAATAAATAACACAGCTAAAAATAACAAAGACAGCAAGCGAGGTAGCACCATGAATACTCAGTTTACACCAGAAAACCAGGCTGAAGATGCACAGAGCAACCCACTGGGGCTGCGTGGTATTGAATTTACCGAATTTGCCACACCCGACAGTGATTTTATGGAAAAAGTATTTTTGGACTTTGGCTTTTCCAAGCTGAAGACATTCAAAAACAAGGATATCCTGTACTTCAATCAAAACGATATTCACTTTCTGATGAATAACGAGCGCAAGGGCTTTTCTAAAAGCTTTGCTGAACGCCATGGTCCGGCGATTTGTTCGATGGGCTGGCGCGTTGATGACGCCAAATACGCCTATGAACAAGCAGTCAAGCGCGGTGCCAAACCGGCGGATGACGCCGACAAAGATTTACCCTATCCGGCCATCTATGGCATTGGCGACAGTCTTATTTACTTTATTGACCTGTTTGGTGACAAGGGCTCCATCTACGAGACGGATTTTGAAGACCTAGAGCAGCCGGTTAAGGTGGCTGAAAAAGGCTTTATGAACGTCGATCATCTGACCAATAACGTTTATAAAGGCACCATGGACAAATGGGCCAATTTCTACCGAGACGTTTTTGGCTTTACCGACGTTCGCTACTTTGACATTCGTGGCAAAAAAACGGCGTTGATCTCCAATGCTCTGAAGTCGCCTGATGGCAGCTTCTGCATTCCGATTAACGAAGGCAAGGACGATAAAAACAACCAGATTGATGAATACTTGGATGAATACCAAGGACCTGGTGTTCAGCATTTGGCGTTTGCCTCCAGAGACCTGTTGGCCTCATTGGATGCTATGGAAGGAACCAGCATTCAGACACTGGATATTAATGATGATTATTATGAGCAGGTGTTCGACCGTGTGCCGAATGTGACCGAAGACCCTGCCCGCATTAAAAAGCACCAAGTATTGGTGGATGGCGACGAGGAAGGTTACCTGCTGCAGATTTTCACTAAAAACCTGTTTGGGCCCATTTTTATCGAGTTGATTCAGCGCAAAGAGCACCTTGGCTTTGGCGAAGGCAACTTCCAAGCATTGTTTGAATCCATTGAGCGGGATCAGCAGGCCCGTGGTGTTATTTAAGAGGTCTGTATGAAACTTGCCAGTCTTAAACAAGGGCGCGACGGTCGGTTGATTGTTGTGTCCCGTGATCTTAAATCTGCTGTTGAGGTGCCGCATATTGCCGGTACCCTGCAGCAAGCACTGGACTTGTGGGCAGAAACAGAGCCCAAGCTGCAAGAGGTATATCAGCAGCTTAATCAAAAATCCTCTGAGTTAGCGGGCGTATTTGAATTTCGCGCACAGGACTGTGCCTCGCCGCTGCCGCGGGCTTATCAGTGGGCGGATGGCAGTGCTTACGTCAATCACGTCGAGCTGGTGCGCAAGGCTCGCAACAGTGAAATGCCCGACAGCTTCTGGACGGATCCGCTCATGTATCAAGGCGGGTCAGACAGCTTTATTGGCCCCTGTGATGATATTCCTTTGGCTTCAGAAAAGTGGGGCATCGATTTTGAAGCGGAAATCGCTGTCGTAACCGATGATGTGCCAATGGGGGTGCCCGAACAGCAAGCAGAAAAGCATATTAAACTACTGATGCTGGTGAATGACGTTTCTCTGCGGGGGTTGATTCCCGCCGAGCTGGCCAAAGGCTTTGGCTTTTTCCAGTCGAAACCGTCTAGCAGTTTTTCTCCCGTTGCCGTCACCCCTGATGAGTTAGGCCCTGCTTGGGAAAACAGCAAGGTGCATTTGCCCCTCAATGTTGACTATAACCGTCAGCCCTTTGGTCGTGCTAATGCCGGTCAAGACATGACCTTTAATTTTGCTCGTTTAATTTCTCATGCGGCCAGCACACGCCCGCTGTCAGCCGGTGCCATTATTGGCTCAGGAACTGTTTCGAATAAGCAAAATACCGAGCACGGTTCGGCCATTAGTGATGGCGGTGTTGGTTATTCCTGCATTGCCGAAGTGAGGATGATTGAAACCATCAATACCGGGGCTGCAAAAACCAGTTTTATGCACTTTGGCGATCAGGTGCGCATTGAAATGCTGGACAGCGATGGCCAGTCCATTTTTGGTGCCATTGATCAAACCGTCGTTGAGTACAAAGGCCAGCAGTCATGATGGTTCTTTATGACTATTGGCGCTCGTCGGCCGCCTATCGGGTGCGCATTGCGCTCAACCTGAAAGGCATTGCCTACGGGCAAATCCCGGTTGATCTGCGACTCGGTGAGCAACGTCAGCAAGCTCACCTCAGTCGCCAGCCTCAAGGGCTGGTTCCAGCTTTGCAAGTTAATGATGATGAGTGCTTGATCCAGTCCCTTGCGATTATGGAGTGGCTGGAGGAAGAGTATCCTGAGCCAGCTTTGTTACCAAAAGATGCGATCATGCGTGCCAAAACTCGCAGCCTGATGAATCAAATTGCGGCAGATATTCATCCTTTAAATAATTTAAGGGTGCTGAAATATCTGGTGGATGATCTGGGCGTATCGGAAGAGAAGAAAGCCCAGTGGTATCACCACTGGGTCAGCGTTGGTTTTTCAGCTCTGGAGAAGCAGCTGGGCGACGGCCCTTATTGTATGGGAGATAAGCTGACGTATGCCGACGTTTGCTTGATTCCTCAAGTGTATAACGCCCACCGCTTTGATGTGCCCATGGAAGCGTTTCCGAAAATCCAGGCGGTATATGAGCATTGCTTAACGCTGTCCGCATTTGCCGATGCCGCTCCTGAGCGCCCAGGCGACCAATGAGGCCTAATGACGATGCGGTTCAGTGAGGCTCCTCTGAACACTTCAGTGCCTCACTGAATCGCACCGCTTTAGCGACCGTAGATATTTTCAATGCTGCGGAACGATCCATCTTCCATCAGTTTGCGTGCGGCTTTTTGTAGGGCTTCGACAATTTTTTTATCAGTATCTTTGTTGATGGCTAAATACAAAGGCACTGTTTTGAAGGTCAGTACGTTCTCAACGTCAATGTCACCAGCGTCCGAGGCGGTGTAAGGGCCTACTAGCTCATCAGAAATCCACAGATCAATTTGCCCTAGCTCCAAACGACGAGGATTGAGCGCATCCTCCGTAATGACTGAAACATTAAAGCCATTGTCTTGTAGGTACTTAGTGCGAACATCATCTTTGTAGCCGCCAATCTCGTATTGCTTGGCATCGGCCAATGAGTCCAGTTTGATGCCGGAGCCAGGTTTGGCAAATAACGCCCAGCCGGTGTTGGTTAAAGGGCCGACCCATTCAAACCAGTTTTCACGCTCTTCGTTGCGCACAGTGCAGAAAATACCGTGATTGGCTTTGCGCTTAACGCGATCTAGGCCAGAGCTCCAGTTACGCAGTTTAATCTTAACTTCATAGGGCACCTCTTGAGCGAGGCGCTTGACCATCTGTGTGCATAGGCCAGTAATGTCTTCGGCATTATGCGCAAAGAGACTGCCGTCTAAAGTCATGTGGTAGGGCGGGAACTGCTCCGTAAAGAAGTAGAGCTTTTCTGCTGCTTGAACATGGCAGGCCAGAAACATGACTGTGATGGCGAACAGTTTTTTCATACTAGGAACGTCTCCGCTGTGTTGATGCTGATTATGCCAGCCAAGTCGGTGGTGAATGCTAGGCAGGCTCACGGTAGTTTGAATAATTTGCGGCGCGGATTGTACTCGCTGCATCGTAACTCGTCAGCGGTTATTGAGAGGATATTACGGAGTTTAATGTAACTGTGCAGGCAGCTCTCGCTATTGGTGTTTAAACTACTTAAGTTGAATTTACTGGATGTTTTTACTGTATTGTTTTTGTTGGGTGTTTTTACTTATTTTTATAGGTATTTATGTGGGCGTACTTTTCGATTTTTTGGTTGTTTCTCGACCGGCTCGGCTCGGCTCGGCGCGTAGGAATGGCTGTGCGTTTTGCTTGTTTGATGCAAAATTCTTACGTTTAATTATCCTAGAAAAAACAATAGTAACGATTTGGGCGGGCGTCTTAAAAATGCTGAAACCCTGCGCATTCGATATCAAGCGGCTGGCCATTTTTTATCAATGTCACTGTGGGCGTTCCCTCTGCCGTTTGAACCTTGCCAATGCAATGCACAGCGTTAAATCGCTGTTGCAGTGACTGCATGGCATTTGCATGCTGTTGGCCGACACTGAATAACAATTGATAATCATCGCCGCCACTAAAACATAACGGCCAGCGTGGGTCGCTATGGTTTACCGCAGTATGCACTTTATCGGCGTTGATCATGATATTGACACCCGAGGCACGGGCGATATGACCGGCGTCTTGCACTAATCCATCGCTGATATCCAAACAGGATGTAGCGACATCGCGCAGTGCCATGCCAAGCTCGGTGTGCACGGTCGGAAAATAATAGCCACTGGCCCAGCCGTCACAGTTGGCTGGCGTTTTTAGCACGTCGGGCAGGGCCAATGCGGCGGCGCCGATGGGGCCAGACAACCATAATTGGTCGCCGGCTTGGGCACCGTCGCGGCGTAAAGCAGTGCCGCTAGTTACCCAGCCTTGCACACTGATGCTGATCACCAATTGCTGGCCGCGGGTGGTATCACCGCCCAGCAGTTGTAAGTTCAGTTGATGGGCATGCTGGCGCAACCCGGTGGAAAAATCTTGCAGCCACTCTGTATGAGCGTCGGGCAAGGTCAGGGCGAGATGAAAGCCTTGCGGTTTGGCGCCCATGGCGGCCAAGTCACTGGCGGCGCAGCGCAAGGCGCGAGCGGCAATAAGGTGAGCGGGTGCGGCGGCCGGAAAGTGCACATCGGCGACCTGGGTATCGATGCTTTGCACTAATTCTGCTCCGGCCGGTGGGGCGACGATGGAGGCATCGTCGCCCACGGCCAGCACAGTGTCGGCCGAGAGTGGATAGCCCTCGGCAAAATAACGGCGAATCAGCGCAAATTCGTTGGCGCTCATGGCGCTTTAGCGACGTGGGCCGCGCAGTTCAACGGTGCGCACGCGCTGTGCCAGGCGGTCGAGCACGCCATTGACGAACTTGTGCGCGTCGGTGGCGCCGAAGGTTTTGGTCAGCTCAACGGATTCGTTGATCACCACCTTATAAGGCACATCCAGGCGATGCAGCATTTCAAATGCGGCCAGGCGCAGAATCGACAGTTCGACCGGCGTCATTTCGCTCAGCTCGCGATCGAGCAGTGGCGCCAGCTGTTGGTCCAACTCGGCCTTATGGCGCGGCACGCCAAACAAAATCTCGTGGAAGTACTCCAGGTCGACCTTGCTCATATCGTTATCGGTGCGAAACTCGGCTTCGATCTGGGCCAGATCGGCCGACGCCAGGTGCCATTGATAAATGGCCTGTACCGCGTAGCGACGAGCTTTGCGGCGGGCGGCGGCACTGGGTTTGTTATTGCCTGAGGTGCGTGACATGCAGATCAGGCCTCCATGGCTTGCAGCAAGGACACCATTTCAAACGCCGACATGGCGGCTTCTTCGCCTTTGTTACCTGCCTTGGTACCACTGCGCTCGATGGCTTGCTCAATGCTGTCGACGGTTAATACGCCAAACGATACTGGAATACCGGCTTCCATGGAAACCGATGCCAAGCCTTTGGTGCACTCGCCGGCCACGTATTCAAAGTGCGGCGTGCCGCCACGAATGACGGCGCCTAAAGCAATGATGGCGTCGAATTTTTGCATTTGTGCGGCTTTTTGCACCACCAGTGGAATTTCAAACGCGCCTGGTGCGCGAATAATGGTGATGTTTTCTTCTTCAACGCCGTGGCGCAGCAAAGAGTCGACCGCGCCTTCCAGCAAGCTTTCGACAACAAAGGCGTTCCAGCGGCCAACAACAATGGCATAACGACCGTCGTTGGGCGTCAGGTTTCCTTCGATGGTTTGAATATGTTTCATAAAAGTTCCAGTAGCAGTTATTCGCTGAAAGGGATGTATTCGGTGATTTCCAGATCAAAGCCGGAAATACCACTGTATTTGGTTTCTGAGCTGAGCAAACGCATATTTTTAACGTTTAGCGCGCGCAAAATCTGTGAGCCGGTGCCGATGGTTAAAAAGGCGCCAGAGCTGTCGGTGTTCGGGCTGCGGGTGGGGCGAGCGCGACCAAAATGTTGATCCAGGCTGTCATCGATCCACTCGCCTTGGCCGGCGGAAAGCAGCACCAATGCACCTTTGCCCTCGGCGGCAATGCGTGCCAGCGCTTTGGTTGATGACCAGCTTTCAGAATCTGATTTACGCACGCCTAATACGTCACGCAGCACTTGCGTGTTTTGCACGCGCACCATGGTGGGCTCTTCTGGATTGATATCGCCCAAAGTTAGCGCTAGATGCGTTTCCTTTTGAATGGTGTCGCAAAAAGTGTGCAGAATAAATTCACCAAACTCGGTGTGTACCGGCTCTTGGCTGACCAATTCGACGGTCTTTTCATTGGCCATGCGGTAGTGAATTAAATCGGCGATGGTGCCGATTTTAATGTTGTGTTTGTCGGCAAATTTTTCCAAATCTGGGCGGCGCGCCATGGTGCCATCGGCGTTCATGATTTCAACGATCGCAGACGATGGCGTTAGCCCTGCTAGGCGTGCCAAATCACAGCCGGCTTCGGTGTGCCCGGCACGGCTCAAGACACCGCCGGGGCGAGCGCGCAGTGGGAAAATATGGCCAGGCTGGACAATGTCTTGTGGCTGGCTGGTGGGGTTAACCGCCACCTGAATGGTGTGCGCTCGGTCGGCCGCCGAGATGCCGGTGGTCACGCCTTCGGCGGCTTCAATCGACACGGTAAAAGGCGTTGAGAACTTAGCGCCGTTGCCACTGACCATGGCCGGTAAGCCTAAATAATCACAGCGCTCGCCGGTTAACGTCAGGCACACCAGGCCGCGCGCTTCGGTGACCATAAAGTTGATGATTTCCGGCGTAACTTTTTCCGCTGCGACAATGATGTCGCCTTCGTTTTCACGGTCTTCGTCATCCATCAGGATGACCATTTTGCCGTCGCGGATGTCTTCAATGATGTCTTCGATCTTGTTCAGTGGCATAACACTCACTTCCAGAATCCATGTTCGGCCAAAAAGGCCGGTGACAAACGGCTGCCGGCGTCATGGCTGTTTCCGCCTGAGAGCAGCTGCTCGAGATAGCGGGCAATGATATCAACTTCAAGGTGTACTTGCTGGCCCACACGGGCATGGAACAAAGTTGTTTGCTCCGCCGTATGGGGCACGATGTTCAGCTCAAAGCCGCGCTCGTGCACGGCGTTGGCGGTCAAGCTAATGCCATCGACAGTAATTGAGCCTTTGCCGGCGATGTATTTGCACAGCTCCGCCGGTGGCTCGACCGTCAGGCGAATCGAGCGGGCATCGGCTTGGCGCTCGCGCACCGTGCCCACACCATCGACGTGGCCGGTGACAATATGGCCGCCCATGCGTGTGCTGGGGGTCAGTGCTTTTTCTAGGTTAACGGTGTCGCCGCTTTGCCATTGGCCAATCAAAGTGTGCTGCAGCGATTCGCGCGACACGTCGGCGACAAAGCCATTGCCGGGCAGCTCGACCACGGTCAAGCACACGCCGTTGGTGGCAATGGAATCGCCCAGACGCACATCGGCTAAATCTAGCGCGCCGCTGTCGATGCGCAAGCGCACATCGCCTTGGCGCGGTTCAACACTGGCCACCTGACCGATGGCTTCAATAATTCCGGTAAACATGACGCTCCCGTCAAATGCTCGGGCCGTTGTCGGGCCGTAAAATAAAGCGAATATCGCCGCCGATTTGGCGCACGTCGTGCCAATGCCAGCGCAGTTGTTGCTGCATATGGTCGAACGGCAAGGATAGCAGTGGCCGTGCTTGGCTACCGAGCAGGGTCGGCGCTTGGTACAGCACCAGCTCATCGACCAAACCGGCGTTGACAAAGGCACCGGCCAAGCGAGCGCCGCTTTCTACCAGCACTTCATTGCAGCCTTGTTGGGCTAAGTGCTTAAGCAGTGCGGTTAAATCCACATGGCCATTCAAGCTGGGGGCTTGCCACTGCTGCAACTTACCCAGCTTAGGCTCGCGGTTGGTGCTTAAGGGCGCTTGAGTCGACGCCCACAGTACGTCTCCGGGCTGTTGCAGTAAGCGACACTCCAGTGGCAGGCGCTGTTGGCTATCGACCACCACGCGCAGCGGTTGGCGCCATAAGTGCTCATCTTGCTCTATGTGGCTGTCTTGCGGGCGCACCGTCATCGCGGGGTTGTCGATCAAAACCGAATCTACGCCGGTGATCACTGCGCATGAACGGGCACGCCAGTTTTGCACGTCCGCGCGTGCGGCGGCGCCGGTAATCCACTGGCTTTCACCACTGGCCATGGCGGTGCGACCGTCCAGGCTGCTGGCAAGCTTGACGCGTACCCAAGGCAAGCCCCTAGCCATGCGCTTTAAAAAGCCGGCATTCAATTCGCGCGCTTCGCCTTGCAGAACGTTTTCGATGACCTCGATGCCAGCTGCGCGCAGTTTGTCGTACCCTTGGCCAGCCACTTGCGGGTTGGCATCGCCACAGGCGCCGACCACGCGGGCAATGCCGGCATCAATTAAGGCATCGGCACAGGGCGGTGTGCGGCCATGGTGGCTGCATGGCTCCAAGGTAACGTAAGCGGTGGCGCCACGGGCGCTGTCGCCGGCTTGGCGCAAGGCATGAATCTCGGCATGAGGGCCGCCTGCTTGCTGGTGCCAACCCTGACCGATGAGCTGGTTATCTTTGACGATCACGCAGCCCACACGCGGGTTTGGGCTGGTTGAGTACAAACCTAAATGCGCCAGCTGCAGCGCTTTTGCCATCCAGCGTTCATGCGTCATAAGGCTGACCTTGCGGGCACTCGTCGGCCGGCTCGTGGTCGGAGATGCGCTCGATTTCGGCGCGGAATTCTTCAAGGTCTTGGAAGCTGCGATAAACAGACGCGAAGCGCACATAAGCCACTTGATCGAGCTGGCGCAGTTCGATCATCACCCATTCACCCACCACACGGCTGTGTACTTCGCGCTCGCCGGTGCTGCGCAGCTGGTGACGAATACGGCTGAGCGCCGCTTCGATGGCTTCGACACTGACCGGGCGTTTTTCCAGCGCGCGCTGAATGCCACTGCGCAGTTTGTCTTCGTTGAAAGGTTCGCGGGTGCCGTCGGTTTTGACGATGCGTGGCATCACCAATTCAGCGGTCTCGAAGGTGGTGAAGCGTTCGCCACAAGCATTGCAGGCGCGACGGCGGCGGATTTGTCCGCCAGCGGCCACCAAACGCGAGTCAATCACCTTGGTTTCCGGATGGGCGCAGAATGGGCAATGCATGGTAAAGAGCGACTTCTTCTGAGTTGAGCAAAAGTTGCGCGATTCTAGGGCAGTTGGCGCCAAAAAACAAACGAAAATGCCAGCGTTATGCTGGCATTGAGCGGGTTAACGCGGTAGTGGCAATGCGCTGCTTATCAACCTTTGCCGGCCAACATGCCTTGGCGGTTAAACAAGCGCTGACGCCAGTCTTCCAGCAGCTGCACTGTGTCGTGATCGTTGGGGTGAAAGCCTGGGCGGAAAAAATCTAAGTATTGCGGCAATAAGCGTGGGAATAAGCCCCGTGGCGACCATAAAAACCACAGCCCTTTGAGGTTGCCTTTAATGTCCAGCAATTTGCCGTCGGCTTTCAGCAGTTGGGCATGACCAATGGCCACCATGGCAAAGAAAAACAGCGTCACCACCAACATGGTCAGGGTGCGCAGCCAGTAGCCGCCGCCGACCAGGTTGTAGACATCGTAAGCCACGATCTTATGCTCGTTTTCTTCCAGCGCATGCCACATCCACAGCTTGCGCGCCTCATCGTCTTCAATATTTTGCTGGTGTGAAGGTTCGCGTAACAGCTGCTCGGCCAAGATGGCGGTGTAATGCTCCAAACAAACGGTCACTGCCAGTTGAAATTTTTTCGGTGTAAAACGTCTGGCAATCTTTAATAACCAGCCAACATTGCGATCCAACTTGCCCGTCGGAAAGCCGTGCTTTTCTGCCAGCTCATTAAAGGCTTGGTGCTCTTTGCTGTGCATCGCCTCTTGACCAATAAAACCGGCTACTTGGGCTTTTAGGGTGGGGTCTTGGATGCGCTGGCGATAGTTTTTTACTGAGTCACAAAAGAAGGTTTCTCCTTCTGGGAACATGGCCGATAGCGTTGTCCAAAACGTGGTTAAAAAGGCGCTGCCTTTATACCAATAGCGCTGAGTGTTGTCGGCAAAGGTGAAATCCATGCGCCGCGGTGGAATGCCAACTTTAGCACCAGCGGTTTGGCGTTTGGCTGTGGTGGCCTCATTGGTTTGAGTCGTTGTGTTCATACCCATGCCTTGTGCTTGTTATTTGAGTTGCTGATGACGATTACCGTAGCAACGCTAAGGCATGGTTATGAGGTAGGAATCGGACAGAATATTAATGCACCTCTGTAAAATTCTGCACAACTCTGCGCGCGTGCAGCAGGCGTTCAGAACGAGGCGGTGATGGTAGGAAATGGCCAGCCCTTTCAACATCGCCAACGAGGTTATGGAAGCCTGCCGTCCGCGCACAGCCGGCACCGAATTACTCAGAGGTGCCTTCGTGCCATAGGGCGACAATATTATTGGCGTGGATTTATGTCGATAAAAGTGAATGCCAGATGGCTGACAAATAATCACCAGAGCGGTGTGAAAATGGCGGGAGTGGTGCGAGGGTAGAAAGGTGTCGCATGGCAAAGCCATGCGACGAGCCACCGGCTCAGGAGATTCGGTGGCCAGGGGGAGACGGCTTATTTCACTTGCGCGAAAGTGTCGGTAATTTTGCTTTCAGGCGCTGGCGTTGCCAGGCTGACGGCAATAATGGCGACGGTGGCGGCGATAAAGCCAGGTACGATTTCGTACAGGTCGAACAGGCCACCGCTCAACTGCTTCCATACCACCACGGTGATACCACCTACCACAATGCCTGCTAAGCAGCCGAACTTGTTCATACGGCTCCAGAACAGTGACAGAATCACCGCCGGGCCAAATGCCGCGCCAAAGCCAGCCCATGCATAAGACACCAGGCCTAATACGGTGCTGTCTGGGTTTAAGGCTAGCGCCCAAGCAATGATGGCGATGCCGGCTACTGCAAAGCGGCCGATTTTCATCAAGGTGGCTTGGTCCGCGTTTTGGTTGATCAATGACTTATAGAAGTCTTCGGTCAGGGCAGATGATGACACCAGCAACTGGGAATCCGCCGTTGACATGATGGCTGCCAGAATAGCGGCCAACAATACGCCGGCTACCAATGGGTGGAACAGCGCTTGCACCAGATCCATAAACACGGTTTCAGAGTCTGCCTGCGGCGTATCGAAGTAACCGATACCGGCCACACCGACAAAGAACGCACCCATCAGACCAAGGAAAGTCCAGCTCACCGCGATGCGGCGTGCGGTTTTGACTTCGTCGCGGCTCTTGATGCCTTTAAAGCGCTGCAGAATGTGTGGCTGGCCAAAGTAACCCAAGCCCCAAGCGGCCAAGGAAATGATACCCATCCAGCCAAGGGCATTGCCGTCGACATCGGTAAAGGCATTGAGCATTTCTGGGTTCTTGGCTTCCAGCAGCTCGCTTGGACCTGAGCCCACCGACATAAAGGCCGCCACCGGCACAATGATCAGTGCGGCTGCCATCAGCAGGCCTTGCACCAAGTCGGTCCAAGATACCGCCAGGTAACCACCGAAGAAGGTGTAAGACACCACGGCGATGGTGCCAACAGTAACGGCAATGGTGTAGTCCAAACCGAACACGGTTTCGAACAACTTACCGCCCGCCACCAAGCCGGAGCTGGTGTAGAACAGGAAGAACAGCAGGATGAAAAAGGCAGAAATCACGCGAATCGCGGCCTGATCATCAAAGCGGTTGCTGAAGTACTCGGGCAGCGTCAGGCTGTTATTGGCCAGCTCTGAGTACTCACGCAAGCGTGGTGCCACGATCAGCCAGTTGAGGTAAGTACCCAACAACAGACCCATGCCCAGCCAAGAGGCTTCCCAGCCCGCCGCGTAGGCGTAACCTGGCATGCCCAATAGCAGCCAGCCAGACATATCCGATGCGCCAGCAGACAAAGCCGATGGCCAGGCGCCTAACGAGCGTCCACCGAGGATATAGTCAGATAGATCATTGGTTTTCCGGTAGGCCCAGACACCAATCCATAACATCACCCCGAGGTAGGCGATAAAGGTTATTAAAATCGAAAAGCTCGTACTCATACTGCGCTCCTGTTCTTCATTGTTATAGTTCGCTTCGCACCAATGGCCCCGCTGCTGAAGGCACAAGACGGGCGGGCGAGGGTGCAGCCAGCGAGAAGCCCCGCTGGCTGGTTGTCAGGCTGACGCTGGGAGGTCAGTCGTCGGCCTGTAACGACAGCAGTGAAGCGTTGCCGCCCACCGCTGTAGTATTGATGGTGCGCACTCGCTCAGTGGCGAAGCGCTTGAGATAGTTCGGGCCACCGGCTTTCGGACCTGTGCCCGATAAGCCACGACCACCAAATGGCTGCACACCCACCACGGCACCGATCTGGTTGCGGTTAATGTAGCAGTTGCCCACGCGCACACGGGATTCAATGTAAGCGGCGGTGGCTTCATTGCGGCTGTGAATGCCCAGTGTCAGGCCATAGCCGGTAGCATTGATGTCGTTGATGACCTGATCCAGCTCATTGGCTTTGTAGCGGTAAATGTGCAGGATCGGACCAAACTGCTCGCGGCCTAAATCAGACAAGGACGAAATATTGATCGCCACTGGAGCGATAAAGTGGCCATGGGCACACTGCTCTGGCAACTGAGCTTCGGCGGCGATGCGGCCAGCGGCGCGCCAGCGCTCAACGTATGAGCTCAGATTGGTCTTGGCTTTTTCGTCGATCACTGGGCCACAGTCGGTGCTGTAGTGCTGTGGATCGCCGATTTCGATGCGCTGCAGAGCGCCGTCGATCAACTCAACGATGCGGTCGGCAATGTCATCCTGTACGCACAAGACGCGCAGCGCCGAGCAGCGCTGACCGGCACTGGCAAAGGCGGACTGCATGACGTCTGCCACCACTTGCTCCGGCAGAGCCGTGGAGTCGACGATCATGGCGTTTTGGCCGCCGGTTTCGGCGATAAAGGTCGCCAAGGCGCCTTCACGCTCTGCCAGGGTGCGGTTGATCAGCTGGGCGGTTTCGGTCGAGCCGGTAAAGGCAATGCCGGTCACACGGCTGTCTGGCACCAAAGCGTTACCGATGGTCGCGCCTGAGCCTGGCAGGTAATGCAGGGCGTTTTTCGGAATGCCGGCTTCGTACAGCATTTCAATCGCACGGCCGGCGATCAGTGAGGTCGATTCCGCTGGCTTGGCCAGTACGGTGTTACCGGCAACCAATGCAGCAACGATTTGGCCCATAAAGATCGCCAGCGGGAAGTTCCACGGGCTGATGCACAAGAACACACCACGGCCTTCGTAGTAGTGCTCGTTGCTTTCACCCGTTGGCCCTGGCAAGGTTGTTGGCAACGCCATGTTTTGGCGTGCTTGCTGGGCGTAGTAGCGGCAGAAGTCGACCGCTTCGCGAATTTCGTCGATGCTGTCTTGCAGGCTCTTACCGGCTTCACGGGCACATAATGCCATCAGCTCATCGGTGTGCTTTTCCATCAGATCGCCCATGCGATCCAAGCAAGCAGCACGCTCAACCACGGGGGTGCGGTTCCAGCTAAACCAAGCAGCATCGGCGGCATTCAGCGCTTCAATCGCTTGCTCGGCCGTTGCCCAAGTCACTTCGCCCACCACTTGACGCTGGTCAAATGGACTCAGTACCGGATGTTTGTCACCACCGTCGACCACTTTGCCATTGATGATGGGCTTTAAGGTCCACTGTTTTTCGTCAAATGCACGAATGCTGCTGAGCAGTGGTTCACGTTCGAAAGCGACAGACAAGTTATACCCCTGAGAATTCGAGCGCTCGGTGCCAAACATTTCACTGGCACGCGGAATGCGCGGGTTACGGAAGACAGCGTGGCGCGTGGCCATAGCAACGGGAGATTGCACCAGATCAGAGACCGGTGTTTCGGCGTCTACCAAGCGGTGCACAAACGATGAGTTGGCGCCGTTTTCCAGTAGGCGGCGTACCAAGTAAGGCAGCAGGTCTTTGTGAGCACCGACCGGTGCGTAAATACGCACATTGATGCGTTCTTGGCTCAGCAGGTTGTCATACAGCGCATCGCCCATGCCGTGCAGGCGCTGGAACTCAAACGCTCGACCTGGGTTGAGTTCGGCCATTTCGGCCACCGCCGCAACGGTGTGCGCATTGTGTGTGGCGAACTGCGGGTACAGGTTACCGGCGGTGTTCTCAGACAACAGGTAGCGGGCGCAGACCATGTAAGACACATCGGAGTTTTCTTTGCGGGTAAATACCGGATAGTCGGCCAAGCCCAGCTGCTGCGAGTGCTTGATTTCGCTGTCCCAGTAAGCGCCTTTTACCAAGCGAATGGGGATTTCATCGCCTTGCTCACGGGCCAATGCGTTGAGGAAGCCCAACACCGCAGTGGCGCGCTTGGAGTAGGCTTGTACCACCAGGCCGAACTTATCCCAGCCTTTGGCGACGGGGCTGTTATAGACCTTTTGGAACAAACGCATCGACAGCTCTAAGCGATCGGCTTCTTCGGCGTCGATGGTCAGCGCGATGTCATTTTTACGCGCTTCTGCCACCAGCTCGCTCACACGAGCGGCCAGCTCTTCCATCACAGCGCTTTCGTGCGATTCTTCATAGCGCGGATGCAGCGCAGAAAGTTTGATGGAGATGCTCGGTGCCGGGCGATCTTCGCGCCATTGGCCCTTGCTGTCGGCCAGCGCTTTGACGGCATCCATGTAGGAGTTGAAGTAGCGCTCGGCGTCGTGGTCGGTAAAGGCGGCTTCACCCAGCATATCGAACGAGTAGGTGTAGCCTTTAGCGCGGTACGACTTACTGTTTTTGATCGCTTCGGTAATGCTGCGGCCCAAAACGAACTGCTTGCCCATGATTTTCATGGCTTGGTTCATGGCCGCGCGAATGACTGGCTCGCCGGCGCGCTGGATCAGGCCAGACAGCAAATTGCCCGGTGAGGTTTCACGGTTAGAAATCCCCGTGACTTTGCCGGTCAGCATCAGGCCCCAAGTGGAGGCATTCACCAACAAGGAATCTGAGCGACCCATGTGCTCATCCCAGGCGGCGGCAGATAACTTATCGCGAATCAGCGCATCGGCTGTTTCGGCATCGGGTACCCGCATCAAGGCTTCCGCCAGACACATCAAGATCACGCCTTCTTCGTTGTCGAGGCTGTACTCTTGTAACAGCTTGTCGACGGCGTGTGCGACATCACCCTCGGCTCGAATCGCTTCAACAATTCGACGGGCTCGTACTTCGGTTTGATGACGAATATCGTCATTGGGCTCAGCCAGCTCTACCAGCTGGGCCATGTAGCTGTCTTCATCAACCGCATATTGCTGCTCAATGGCTTGGTACCATTCAGCTGAGCTTTTGCTGGCGGTATCAAACAGCGTGGAGACATCAAAACCGCTCATCGCGCACTCCTGTTCGTTGTTATGGCGGCACACAGCCGCACTTGTTGCACAGTTAACGATCAAAGGTACGCGCGCAAGCGCGTCAAGACTTGTCAGAATGTCCGGCAGTTTTGTCAAAAACTCCGATAATCGACCGATTGGTCGCGATTTATACTACTTTCGTCGCAGTTGACCGGGCGATAAACCAAACCGTGCCTTGATGGCGTGATTGAGCGCACTTTGATTGGCAAAGCCGGTTTCGGCGGCAATGGCACTGATGCTCATGGAGGAATTTTGCAGCAGCCAAGCGGCCTGTTGCACTCGCTGCTGTAGCACATATTGATAGGGTGTCATGCCCGTGAGCTGGCGAAAACGCAGGTGAAATTGGCTGCTGCTCATATGACAGGCGCTGGCCAACTCGTCGACACCGATTTTGTCGGTTAAGCGTTCGGCAATCAGCTGGTCCAACATCGCCATATCAATGCGGCCACCACGGGTATGGCTGGGGTGGCGGTAAGGAGCGATGCGGTGAAACAAACTGTGCAGCAGCAAGCCGCTGATGTGCTGCTGTAGCGGTAAATCGTGTGGGCGGCTTTCTAGCTCTTGCGCCAAGCTGGCAATCAAATTGCGCAGGTTGTCATCCAGGTCGACAAAGCGCGGCTCGGCAAACAGTTGCTGGAACAAGTCGGCGTCTATTAATAAGGGGGATTCATCTTTGACGCTGACGTCAATGATGACCACGGCATTGTCACCGTCACCGTGAAAGGAATGCTCGCAGTCGCTGGGCAATAGACACCCGTGCTCGGGGCCAAAGTGGCGCTGCTGCGCTGGCGGCAGTTCAAACCAGACCTGACCATGCAGGCCGAGCACCACCTGGTGGTGTGGGTGTTGATGGCGATGTGGCTCATGAGCCAGAGGTTGTACGCGGCAAGCGCCGATGCTCCACATTCATAGATCCGTCAGCAACAGGAATAGAAGGCTGCTTGCGCAGCCACCGATAACCTTAAGCGGCGACGGCCATGATTACCAGCGTCAGCTGACCTTGCTGCGGTCAGTGAGCAGCGTTAACCAGCTTTGCAATTGCTGTGGCAGCGGTTGGCCATCGGGGTCGAAGTGGTCAATTTGCCCCCAGCGCTCAAAACTGCTTTGACAGAAATGACCGCTGAGATCGTTGTAATACAAGCAGCGCTTGCCCGCCACGGCCACCACCCAAAACCCACAGCCTTCGTCTCCCCACGGATGCTGCTGCCATAACTCAGGCCAAGGCAAACGCACCAAATGCCATAGCTGGCGCAGGCTTTCAGGCAGCTGCTCGATTGGCTGCAAAACGGCGTGCAGTTCGGTGTCTGTGATGGGCGTCCAGCGATCCGTTCTAGGCAGGTCCGTCATAGGCAGGCTCCGAGAAGTGTGGAAAAAGCCTACTCGCAAGCTGTGACGATTATGTGACAGGGAACAACAAAAGGGGAAAGCGGTGCCGATGGCACCGCCTTTGCGCTTACTTATAAACCGGGAAGCGCTCGCATAAGGCCACGACCTTATTTTTCACTTCGGCTTCGACTTGCTCTGAAGTGCCGTTTTCTAGGGCATCCAGTACGTCGCAGATCCAACCGGTCAGCTCGATGGCCTCGGCTTCACCAAAGCCACGGCTGGTGATGGCCGGAGTGCCTATACGCAAACCAGAGGTGACAAACGGCGAGCGTGGGTCGTTAGGCACGGCGTTTTTGTTCACCGTGATGTTGGCACGGCCCAAGGCCGCATCGGCATCTTTACCTGTGTATTCTTTGCCGATTAAGTCGACCAAGAACAGGTGGTCATCGGTACCGCCAGAGACGATGTTAATGCCGCGCTCAATAAAGGCTTTGGCCATGGCCTGGGCGTTTTTCACCACTTGTGCTTGGTAAGCCTTGTAGTCATCGGACATGGCTTCTTTAAAGCACACCGCTTTTGCCGCGATCACGTGCATCAAAGGACCGCCCTGAGACTCTGGGAAAACAGCGAAGTTGAGCTTTTTGTTCAGCTCTTCGTCTTCTTTCGCCAGAATCAAACCGCCGCGAGGACCACGCAGGGTTTTGTGGGTAGTGGTGGTAACGACATCGGCAATGCCAACCGGAGAGGGGTACACGCCTGCGGCGACCAAGCCAGCAATGTGTGCCATATCGACGAACAGGTAAGCGCCCACTGCATCCGCGATGTCGCGGAAGCGCTGCCAGTCAACCACGCGGCTATAAGCCGAGAAGCCAGCGATGATCATCTTTGGCTTATGTTCTTTGGCCAGACGCTCAGCTTCGTCGTAGTCGATTTCGCCCGTTTCTGGGTTCAGACCATATTGCACGGCTTTGTAGATGCGGCCGGAGAAGGATACAGGGGCACCGTGGGTCAGGTGACCGCCGTGGGCCAGGCTCATGCCAAGAATGGTGTCACCTGGCTCACACAACGCCATGTAAACAGCGGCGTTGGCCTGAGAGCCAGAGTGCGGCTGCACGTTGGCGTAACCGGCGCCAAACAGTTCTTTGGCGCGGGCGATGGCCAGTTCTTCGACCACGTCAACGTGCTCGCAGCCACCGTAGTAGCGCTTGCCTGGGTAGCCTTCGGCATACTTGTTGGTCAATTGTGAGCCCTGCGCTTCCATTACCCGGGGGCTGGTGTAGTTCTCAGAAGCGATCAGCTCTATGTGGTGTTCCTGGCGGGCATCTTCGGCCTGCATGGCTGACCACAGATCCGGGTCAAACTCAGCAATGTTCATGTCACGGCTAAACATCAGGGCGTCCTCATGTTATCGGGGGAGAATTTTCGGGCGCCCATTCTAACGCAAAGCATGGCCGCTGGCACTTGAGATGCGGTCATGTTGGCGTGATCTGCACTCATGTTGGTCGGGTATGTCTGAACCCATTGGCACCTTGGTTTGAAGCCTACCCACCAAAGCGCTACAGAATGATTCAGGCTTCGGCTCTTGCTGTTCTTGCCTGAGGTCAGTGTTGGCTGCTAACTGATACATTAATCTAATAATAATTTTAACTGTAGTTGAGCGGGGCAGGCGATGAGCTGGCTGAATAATCTCAGTGTGAAGCAAAAGTTATGGTTGCTGGTGGCAGCCGCATTAACCGGGGCTTTGCTATTACAGTTGGTTTCGGCTTGGCAAACCCGAGGTTACCTTTTAGATGGCCGCAAACAAGAGATTCGCGCCATGGTTGAGAATGCGGCCAGTCTAGTTGAACATTATTATCAACAACGCCAAGCCCTCGGGGAGCAGCAAGCTCAACGCCAGGCTTTTGCCGCTTTGCGTGCTTTGAGATACGACGACGGCAAGGGCTACTTTTGGGTCAACGACATGCGTCTGAACCTATTAATGCATCCGATGAAGCCCGCCAAAGAAGGCAACAACATGCGCCAAGTTACAGATGCCAGCGGCCAATATCATTGGCAGAGCATGGCGCAGGTAGTGAGCCAGCAAGGTGGCGGCTTTGTTCATTATACGTATCAAGGACCGCAGTTTGACTCACCTCGCGACAAGGTGTCGTATGTGCAGGCCTTTTCGCCTTGGGGCTGGGTCATTGGCACGGGGGTTTATACCCAAGATGTGCAACAGCGTTTTATGCAACTTGCTTGGCAATCGGCCCTGACACTGCTGGTGGTGCTGGTGTTTATTGTCGTGGCTGCAGGCAGTGTAGCCAGCAGCATCACTCGGCCCTTGGAGCAAATGGTAGCAACCATGACCGAAGTAGCCGCTGGTGATTTACAGCGACCAGTGCACGCAGATCAGCGCCGCGATGAGTTGGGCGTGGCTCAACGAGCGTTTGCTAGTTTGACGGCCACCTTTAGGCAACTGATTCAGCACAGTCAGGGAGGGAATCAGGAAATTACCCGAGTTATAGAAAGCTCTGCGGTGGTATCCGAGCAAACCACTGCGGGTATGAATCGCCAATACGCCGAAACAGACTCCTTAGCCGCAGCCATGGATGAGTTGGCGGCGACGCTACAGGAAATGTCAGGCAATACCTCAGATACCAGCCAGTTAACCCAGCAAGTGCATCAGCAAATTGACGACTCAAACCAGCGCATGCAACACACAGTAGAAGCTGTTGATGGTGTCGCGATAGCAGTCCGGCATGCCAGTGATGTCGTGACTAAGCTGGAGCAGGATGTGAAACAGATTGATACTATTTTGGCTGTTATTCGTAATATCTCCGAACAAACCAATTTGCTGGCATTGAATGCTGCGATTGAAGCCGCGCGCGCTGGTGAATCAGGGCGTGGTTTTGCCGTGGTAGCGGATGAAGTTCGCTCGCTGGCACAGCGCACCCATGAGTCGACAGAGCAAATTCGTAGCATGACTGAGGGGTTACAAGCAGAGGCGCAGTCTGCAGTTGAGGTGATGAGCCAGAGTGTTGAGCAGGCCGAGCAGGGCGCTGATTTTGCCCGTCAAACTGGAGGCAGCCTAGAGCATGCGACAAGTAACGTTAATGCGGTGGCGAGCAGGGTGGTGCAAATTGCCGAAGCGGTGGCCCAGCAAGGCCAAGTGGTGGAGGAAATTCGTGGTAATGTTAACTCAATACGAGATATTGCACAGGATACGCGCGCTAGTGGTGAGTTGATGGAAGAGAATCGCCGCCGCTTGAGCGGCCTAATTCAATCAACGGCAGAGCTATTGCAGTTTTACCAAGTATGAAGCTAGAAGTGCGTGTGCTTTCAGTGTGCCAAACAAGTTCTTTGGCGTTGCCGTCAAGGCTAGGGAGGCAGGCCTTCATAGCGTCTAGCGATGTTGAAAAATCTACCATCACCGTCTTGCTCTGAAAGCCTGCTGCACTCGCGCAGAGCTGTGCAGAATTGTTCATAGGGGCTTTAACGATCGCCCCGTGTGTAAGTCAAATCAATATGCATATTTGCTACATTAAAGTTGACTTTGATTTGCACTCACTCAACGCCGTATTTTTTCATGATGGCATCGAAGGTGCCGTTGGCTTTGATCTCAGCCAACCCTTTATTAAAGGCATTGATGAGTTCTTCACTGCGGGCGTTGGCGATGCCTGACGTTACGTGCAGTTTGTTTTCTGATAGTGCGTTTTCAGTAAAGCGAAAATCACTGGCGTTTAAACCGGCTTTTTTCATTTGCGACAGCGCGACGATTTCATCCTCTAAGGTCATGTCGATGCGCCCGGCTTTTAGCTTGCGTAGGTTGTTGGCGATGTCGTTGGCTTCTGGGCGAGAAAAGTGGGTGGCGGTTAAAAACTCATCGCCGTAGCCATAGCCGCGTACGATGCCCACGGATTTGCCGGTGAGGCTGTCCATGCCTGTGTATTCAAAGGTGTCGCTGGCGTTGGTGATGAACTTGACTTGGTTAATGGCGTAATGGTCGCTGTAGCGCAAGTAGGCTGAGCGCTCCTCTGTGTACCAGGTGCCGATGAGCAAGTCGGTATTGCCGTTTTTAACGTCGTCTATAGAGCGCGCCCAGGGCATGATTTTCATTTGAAAATCGTAGCCTTGGGTTTTCATGGCTTCGGTCACCACTTCCACCGAAATACCCGGTGGGTTGCCCTCTTGCACAAAAGGTGGCCAAGGGTCTTGAGCGCCGGTCACGGTTTGGGCATGGCTGGCCAGAGGCAAGAGCATCAGACTTATTAATGAGAGAAGTATACGCATCGGTTTATCTCCTTAAGATTCGACCTTAAAGCGTTGCAGCTGGCGCAGTACTGAGTCGGCCAGTTGGCTGACCTGCTCTGCATTGGCTGACGAATCGGCAGCGAGTTGGTGCATGGAAGAGGCGCTGCCAGAAACCTCTTCGATGATGTTGCTCATGTCTGTCACCGCAGATGTCTGCTCGCCAGTCGCTTGGCCGATTTGACGATTGCAGTCGGCGGTTTCAGCGCTGACGCGGCGAATATCACTCATGGCATTGTCGGCGTCTTGGCACAGGGTTACGGTGCTGCGTGTTTCTTCACTGAGGGTGCGCAAGCCTGTTTCTAGTTTTTGGCTGACTTGGCGCATGGTGCCAATGTGCTGATCAATCTCATCGGTCGATTGCTCAGTGCGTACGGATAGGTTGCGAACTTCGTCTGCGACGACGGCAAAGCCACGGCCAGCCTCGCCAGCGCGGGCGGCTTCAATGGCGGCATTGAGCGCTAGCAGGTTGGTTTGCTCAGCGATAGAACGAATTACACCCAATATGTCACTGATTTGCTGCCCCTCTGCAATTAGCTGGTTGGCACTTGCGCTGACGGTTGTAATTTGCGCCACCAGTTCATCCACGCGTTGAACCAGTTGTTCGATAACTTCGACGCCTTTGTCTGACGCCTGTTCTGTGGCTGAAATTTTATCTAGGGCGGATTGAGCCTGTTCATCAATGGTCAAAATAGACTGGCGAAAGTGCTCACTGGTGGAGCGCATATTGGCCAAGGTATGTTGCTGCTGTTCGCTGTAATGGTTGGTCTCCGCCGCTTGCTGGCGTGCACTGTTGGCTTGCGCTTCTAGAGCACGGGCATCTTGGGTGGTTTGCTGCACAATGGTTTGTACTGAGCCAATGAAGCGATTGATACCATCACTGAGCGGCTTCAGCTCGCGAGCACGTGGCTCGGGCAGGCGCCGAGTTAGGTCACCGTCACCGCGGTCGATGGCTTCCACTTCAGCGGCGATACGCTGCAAAGGGCGCATCAAAGTGCGTTGCAATAGCAGCACTAACAGTAATGCGATCACCAAGTTGAGTGCGACCACCAGCGCTATCTGGCGCCACAACAGTGCCTGCAGCTGTGGCTCAATGATGCTGGGGTCTACATAGTAACGCGCACTGCCGACTTCATTGCTATCGCCATACTCTTCGTGCACCAGTGGAAACTCGCGTACGTCAAAGCCGACGGGAGGGTCTTCGAGGGTAGTTAATGGTTGTTCCTCATTGGAGGGGTCGAGGGTCAACAGCTCGCGACGATCCCCATCGGTATTGAGCAGTTCGATGGCGATGATGCCTTCGTAGGCTAGTTCAGACTGTATTACCGAGCGCACCATGTCGTCATCAAAGTTCCACATCGGTGCCGGTAGACTCAACTGTGCCCGTTGGCTAGAGGCCACTAATTGCCGCTCGAAGTTGCTCAATAATGCTGAGCGCGATTGTTGATAGCTATAAAAGCCAAATCCGGCTAACAGCAGGGTAACGGCCAGCATGAGTTGTAAGGCAAGGCGTAAGCGAACGCTGTACATACGCGATCTCAGAGAATACTAATAATGTCAGAGTAGGTTAGCCGTGGAGTAATTCCAGTGCTGGATGTGCTTGCACGAGAGCGCCCATATCAGCACAGCGCTACTGCAATACCCACACGAAACCCATTGTCGCTATTGGGTGTATAAGTATTGTATAGTGTTTGCTTTCTACGTTTGCTGAGGAGCACGCTATGTTTTCTTTGTTCAAAACCGATCCGGTCAAAAAGCTGCGCAAACAGTACGAGCAAAAGCTAGAGCAAGCCATGCATGCGCAGCGCAATGGTGACATTCGTAGCTATTCCGAAATCACCACTGAGGCAGAAGCCATTTACAAAGAAATTCAAAAACTCGAAGGGCAGTCATAGGCGAGCTCAAGGCGCGGAGCGCCTCTTAACCTACCTTGGCCCACCTTCTGATCAAAACGGCCGCGCTATGGCGGCTGTTTTTCCTAGGGCACCCCTGAATAAGCTTGCACAGCTATGCGCGAGTGCAGCAGGCTTTCAAAACAAGGCGTGTATGACAGGAAATTTCCAGAACTTTTCAATATTAGCAGCGCCGGTATGGCGGCCGGAGACTGTACCCGATTATTCTGAGGCACTCTAAGCCTTCGCTTCCCGGCAGTCGCAATACTTTTCTCATTTAGTAGTTGACGTTACTTGTCATTTCTTGGTGAACGCTCACATATACATACTTTTCCGATATTTGCGGTCACGGCTCTGACATATTGGTCGCTTAGCTTTTTTGCCAGCAATAACAATATGTGTGAGAGAGGCAGGCCATGAGTGACAGCGAGCAGCAGTTGCGCCAGCAAGAAGGCGCTAATTACGAACCAGAAATGAACCGGTCGGGCAATACGCCGATGGCGCAAGTCATTGAGACCCGTTTATCTCGGCGCTCGGTATTGCAAAGCTTAGTAGGGGCGACCGCCGCAAGCTTTATGGGGGTTGGTCTAGCTGGTTGTGGCAGTGATGATGACAGCGGCAGTGATGAAAGCAACAGCCATGCTGATGCGCCACGTATCGGTTTTAATGCCATTGCTACCTCGCGGGCAGATACCGTGACTTTGCCAGAGGGTTATCAATGGGCACCGCTGATTCCCTGGGGCACACCGATTACCGGCAGCTACCCGGATTACCGCAGCGATGGCAGCAACAGCGGCGAGGAGGCGTTGCAACAGATTGGCTCTAACCATGACGGTATGCACTACTTCCCGCTGAATGGCTCGTCTGAGCATGGTTTGCTGGTGGTGAATCACGAATACATCGACCATAACGTTTTACACGCCAACCCAGCGACCAGTTTGCCACTGCCCCAAGATCACGTATTAAAAGAAATGGCATCCCATGGGGTGTCGGTAGTGGAGGTACAGCGCTCAGCGGCCGGTGGCTCCCATTGGGAGGTGGTGCGCGGTGCTTACAATCGTCGTATTACCGCCTTGACCGAAATGGAAATGACGGGTCCGGTGCGCGGTAACGATAAGTTAAAAACGGCCTACAGCCCAGACGGTACTCGCACACGCGGCACCATTAATAATTGTTCGCATGGCTTTACCCCTTGGGGGACTTATCTGACCTGCGAAGAAAACTTTCGTGGCTATTTTCACAACACCTCGCAGAATGTTGCTGCACAACCGCGCGAGCAGTCGCGCTACGGCATTGCCAACGCCGATGATGCGGGCAGCTGGTACAACTGGGATAAAATCGACAGCCATTTGCCTCGAGGCATGAGTGAGCGCTTTGATGTTAGCCCCAGTGGTGATGGCGCCAATGCGGACTACCGCAACGAGTGCAACAACTTTGGCTGGATTGTAGAGATTGATCCATTTGACCCGTATTCGACGCCGAAAAAACGCACGGCATTGGGACGCTTTGCCCATGAGGGCATTGTCTTTGCCCAGCCCAAAGTCGGTGAGCCGGTGGTGTTTTATTCCGGTGACGATGCACGCTTTGAATACATTTATAAGTTCGTCAGTAAAGCGCTGTACCGCGAGGGCATTAGCGGCGATGAAGTGATGAACGAAGGTACCTTATATGCCGCTAAGTTTAATGGCGATGGCAACGGCGAGTGGCTGCCGCTGGATATTAATGACCCAGGTTTTCAGGCTAAAGCCAGTGCCGCCAACGTTCGTTTTTCGAACCAAGGCGATGTGTTAATCAATGCCCGCACGGCGGCGGATGTTGCTGGTGCAACGCCGATGGATCGCCCAGAGTGGGGGGCTGTGTGTCCGCGCACTGGCATGGTGTATTTCACCTTGACTAATAACACGCGGCGTGAAGACAGCCAGACCGATGCGCCCAACCCTCGTGCCAATAACAGCACGGGCCACATTATTCGCTGGTCCGAGGGGGAAGGCACAGGCTTCAGTTGGGATATCTTCCTGCTGGGTGGTCACAAAGGTGAAGGCAAGGTGCTGCCCAATACTGCGCAACAAGCGGCATTGGACGACAGTAACTTACTCTCGTGCCCAGATGGCTTATGGTTTGACGACAGCGGCCTGATGTGGATTCAAACGGATATGTCTGGCTCCATGCTGGCGGGCAGCAATGCCGCCGGTGACTTTGGCAATAATCAGATGTTGGCGGCAGAGCCTGATACAGGGATCATCAAACGCTTCTTGACCGGCCCTAACAACTGTGAAGTTAGCGGTGTGGTCATGACGCCTGACCGGCGCACCATGTTTGTTAACCTGCAGCATCCGGGCGGTGATTCTGAGCCTGGCGCCTTTACCAGCCATTTCCCAGCCAACGATGGCTTTAGCCGGCCACGCTCAACCACGGTGGTCATTACGCGCAAAGACGGCGGCCTTATCGGTAGTTAAATAGGGCGCATAAAAAAACCGGGCGGCTACGCCCGGTTTTTTGTTGGCGGCTTAAGAGAACTTCAGCCCTTGCACTTTTAACCAAGGCAGCTGGTGTGAGCCGTAATCGGTGACATCGCGGCTGATGGCGACAATGTCTTGCAGCATTTGCGCTACGTTACCCGTGATCATGGTTTCTGACAGCGCAGTGCTGCGCTCGCCATTTTCCAGCAGGAAGCTGTTTTTAATCACACCGGAGAAATCGCCGTTAGCGGCAGGGCTACCCATCGACAAGCGACCCACCAAGGCGCCTTTTTTCACGCCGGCGACCATTTCTGTGCGGCTGATATCGCCGCCTTCAATGGCCCAAGCCGAGCTGACGGGCGTGTGCGGCAAGTCCAGTTTGCGGCTGCCGTAGTAGCTCGGCAGCAGCGAGGTTAACTTACCGTTTTCTACCAAGGTGATCGGCTCGGCGACAAAGCCTTCGCCATTAAACGGATTCACGCCTGAGCCTTGCAGGTGCTGACGAACGGTGAGCAGCGAGCTGGCAATGTTGCTACCAACACTGTTTTGATACACCGAGGTGCCACTGATCAGCGAGTAGTCGCTGACTTGGTCCAGCAGCCATTCGAGTAAATCCATGACCGCCATGGGCGTCAAAATGACATCGCCGACAAACTTTTCACCCAGTAAGCGGTTTTGTGTTTCTTGAACGCTGTTTTCGATCAGATTTTCCAGCTCAAAATGCTCAATTAATTGCTCTGGCAAGGCATCCATAGAGCCGCCGGTGTAATTAAATGAGCTGGTGCCGTGTTCATCTTTACTCGACCCCATCAGCGATACATCGTAACTGCCGATGCTGGACTTCAGCTCGGTGTTTTTCGAGGTTACCAGCACGGTGGTGTCCAAGCTGTGCTTAACGGCCGCCTCTTCGACCTGGAAGGTCGGGTAGCGCTCGCTGCGCAAAGCCAAAAAGTTTTGCACGACCGCGGCCATGGCTTCGCGGTCGACCGTGGTTGGGCCTTTGCTGAATTCACCTGTTTGTTCAGGGGCAACGGCATTGGCTTCATCTTGCGGCGCGGTGGCGACATCGCGAATCATGTTGGCGATCACGTCGCTAATGGCACCGTCGGTCAGGTTAGAAACGCTGGCCGTGACTTTGCGCTGATCTTTAATACCCAGCAGCGCCATGGTTTGGTTGCTGGTGCTGCGCATCAGGCTGGCGTGATTGTGCGCCACGTTGAGCTCATGGCTGTCACTTTCGGTAATGGTCACTCGGGCGTCATCAAAGCCGGCTTGCAGCAGTTGCGCCAGCGTATCTTTTGCCAAGGCTTTCATTATTCACCTCCCAGTTGTGCTTTGGCGCGCAGGGCAGGGCCGCCCATGGAAACCACCATGGGTTGTTTTTTGCCGCAATAGCCTGAGCATTCCCAGTGCATATCGTCAGAGACGGCGTCCACGGTTTGCAGCATTTTAATCGCCGAGCCAGACAGGGTGGTGTCTTTGATGGCGCGGCCCAACTTACCATTTTTGATTTCGTAACCAAGGCTAATGCCAAACATAAACTCGGTGGTGGTGTCAGCTTGGCCATTGCCGGTTTTCAGCAAGTAATAGCCATCTTCCACCTCGGCCAGCATGTTTTCCAGCTTGCTGGTGCCCGGCATAATGGCGGTGTTGCGCATGCGAATGAGTGGCTCGTCATCCGGAGCGTAGGCACGAGCATTACCGGTGGCGCGGTTATCAAATTGAGCGGCGGTTTCGCGGCTGTGCATAAAGTCGGTGAGAATACCGTCTTTAATGAGCGTGACATCTTCGGCTGGTGTGCCTTCGTCGTCGGCATACACTGGCACCAGCAGCTCTTCACCACGGAAGCTGTGGGCCAGATCCATCATGGTGACCAAATCGCTGGCGATGCGCTGGCCACGCAAATCACCGGTAACGGCGCCGCCGAGGACTAGGTCTGCTTCACATGGATGCCCCATGGCCTCGTGCGCCAGCATACCGGCCAGATCGGCGGCCAGAACGATGGTTTGCAAACCGCCTTTGGCGTGCACCGCTTCACGCTTGGCCATCAGGTGCTGATACAGCTGGTCGAGCTGCTCTTCTATGCGTTGCAGCGACATATCCAGGTCGCCAAAGCTGCCTTTGCCACTGAGCACTTCCATCAATTCGACGGGTTTGTCGTCTTTGTCTTTAACCGTCAGGCTGATGTAGCACTGGGCGCGGGCAATTTCGTTGTAGGCGCGTGCGCCCTGGCTGTTTTGCACGTATTTATCATGGTGCTCATCCATCGACGCCACGGTGACGGAGGCAATGTCTTTATAGCGGCTGTGCACCAGCTCATTAACGGCTTGTTGCCATTCGATAATTTGCTCGCTGCTCCAGCTCGGCTGGCCGTTAAAACGGTGCTCGCCTTGGTAAGCTGCGGTCGGCAGGCGTTGCTGTTTGCCGCCAAATACTTGCATGGCTTTGGCATTGGCCAGAGCAATGTTACTCAGATCGTTGCTGGCGGCAGCTTGGGTAGACGAGGCAAAGCCCCAATACCCTTGTTGGAAAACACGAGCACTGTGGCCTACCAGATGGGTGCTGTCGTTGGCGACCAAACTGCCATCGACCATCACCAGGCGGCGCTTGCGCAGCTCGTGGTAGCGGGTTTCGTTGTAATCGCCCGCATTGGAAAAGTCAGTGAAAGACATAAAGGATTCCTTGCACTTATGCATAAAAGGCATCGGCAGCGGGCAAGCTAGCCAGCCGCGAGTGCCTGTTTCGTGACGCGGCTATTAAACCAGAAAGCAGGGGGGGAATGTCAGGGCCTGGCGGGCCGAGCGGCAAGGGTCGCTAGCCGCTTGCCCAAACCTGTTTGCCCGCTTTCGCTGGTGGTGAGTTGCGCAACGCGTCACGAAGGCGCTTGCCGCGTAATGGCGATACTCGCATCCGCTGCCAAGTTATTGCACACTGAGGGCCGCGGCGTGGCCGCATTTCTGGCCGCCTGGTGCGGCACCATGACTGCGAGAATGGAGAAGCAGAATGAACGACGTAGTAGAACAGAAAGTAACCGAGCAACCGGCACCCGAGCCGCAAGGCAATGTGCCATCGAAAGACTCAGACAAAATTCAGATTGTATATATTTTATACTTAGTCGGTTTGGTCATCGGCATTACCGGTATTGTTGGCGTCATTATGGCGTACATATACAAAGGCGATGCGCCAGAGTGGGAGCAAAGCCACTACCGCTTCCAAATTCGTACCTTTTGGATCGGCCTGTTATTTATGGTGCTAGGTGCCATTCTTGCGCTAGTGGTAGTTGGTTATTTAATATTCCTGTTTTGGATGGTATGGCTGATCATTCGCTGCGTGAAAGGTATGAAATACTACAACAACAAAGAAGCCGTGCCTGAGCCAGGTACCTGGATGTTTTAATGTCTTCTGGCTGCTGGTAGCAATCAGCGGCCAGGTTCTTTTCGTCATAAAGTAAGGCTGCTGGGGCCATGTTGGCGGCTCATACAACAAACTATTTACCCTAAAATCTTAAGCTTCTTTATAAGAGACGACTTTCTTGGCTGTCATCTGAGCAGCTCTTGTGGACACTCCCTTGCTAACGCATCCTTGGTGATGCATCTTCGACGCTTGCTGGCTTTCTTCCGTTTTCTCACAAGGCTGTAAAAATAATATGGAAACGCTTAAAGAGGCAGCAAGCGGCGATTAATACGAAGGCGTATATGGCCTTTCTATCATGCTGTTAGAAACAGCGATATTCTAACCATGGCTTTATAGGTCAAAATCTTCAGTGATTCTTAGGTTATATCGGCTGGAAAAAAAGCGCGCCGCTGCTTTTATATTCTTGGATTGCGTTTGATATATTTGCGAGTTCGGTTGCACGCTATTGGTTTTTAATGCTTTTTCAAAGCTATTGGTGACTCGAATAAGCTCATCATTTACAGCAATTCCGTAGAATGATTCCATATAAGCTCCTATGTGGTGTTTCTAAAAGGCCGTACATCGGCCTGAAGAGGCTAGTATACTCGCAAACTTGAGCAGAGCCAGCATTACCGGTGGCCGTCTGTTGCTGCAGGATGTTCGCGGGTACTGTTATCGTCTTTTGGTTTTGCTCTACTTCTTGCCAATGGCGCCACCCTTGTCTGTGAGACATGCTTCGCCTGAGAGCTGGCATGCCCCGCTGAAAGCATGCGCCCCAGACCTACGACCCTATATCCCAGTGAATCGAGCGCAAGGCGTCCATATCCGGTGCTTGCTGCAGTTGACGAGCGGACCAGGGGATGACCCCACCCTAGGCGTTTGCTGAAGGCTGGCTCACACAATAGTCATTGCTTGTCTTTTCCTGGGGCAAGACGTGGCCGGCAAAAACTGGATAATAGCGCCCCAATGGGCTGGCGATGTCAGCAAACTGTTCTGCAAATCTGGGTGTTAGCATGCAAATCAAGGTCAACTTTCTCGACAATCTTCGACTGGAAGCCAAGTTTGACGACTTTACCGTCGTTACCGACCAGCCGATTCGATACAAGGGAGACGGCACGGCGCCCAGTCCGTTTGACTACTTTCTGGCATCGTCAGCCTTGTGCGCGGCTTACTTTGTGAAGGTGTATTGCGTTGCCCGTGATATCCCCACTGAAAACATTCGGTTATCGCAAAACAATATTGTTGACCCTGAAGACCGTTACAACCAGATTTTTAAAATCCAAGTTGAGCTGCCCGATGATATCTCAGATAAAGACCGACAGGGCATCTTACGCTCAATCGAGCGCTGCACGGTTAAAAAAGTAGTGCAAACCGGCCCTGAGTTCGTCATCGAAGTGGTCGATAACCTGGATGAAGATGCGCAAGCCTTGTTGATGGACGCGCCGGATGCGCAGCAGCAAACCTTTATTGCCGGTAAAGACAAACCGCTGGAGCAAACCATTGCCCAAATGACCTCCTTGCTGGCGGATCTTGGCATGAAAATCGAGATCGGCTCCTGGCGCAATATTGTGCCCAATGTGTGGTCGTTGCATATTCGTGATGCCGACTCGCAAATGTGCTTTACCAATGGCAAAGGTGCCAGCAAAGAAAGTGCATTGGCGTCGGCTTTGGGCGAGTTTATGGAGCGCCTTAGCTGTAACTTCTTTTATAACGATCAGTATTTTGGTGAAGAAATTGCCAATGCTGAGTTTGTGCATTACCCCAATGAACGTTGGTTTAAACTGCCAGAAGACGACTCACTGCCTGCGGGGTTATTAGATGACCACTGCCTAGCAATTTATAACCCAGACGGTGAGTTGCAAGCGTCTCATTTAATCGACACTAACTCAGGTAACGTTGAGCGTGGCATTTGCGCGCTGCCTTATCAGCGTCAGTCCGATGGCGAAACGGTTTATATTCCGTCCAACCTGATTGAAAACCTGTTTTTAAGCAACGGCATGAGCGCTGGCAATACCTTGGCGGAAGCTCAGGTGCAGTGCTTGTCTGAGATTTTTGAACGCGCCGTTAAACGCCAGATTCTAGAGCAAGAGTTGGCCTTGCCGGATGTGCCTGAGTCTGTGCTAGAGCGTTATCCGCATATTGTTGAAGGCATTCAGGGGCTGGAGCAGCAAGGTTTTCCGGTGCTGGTAAAAGATGCATCGCTGGGCGGTCAGTTCCCGGTGATGTGTGTGACCTTGATGAATCCGCGCACCGGCGGTGTATTTGCCTCTTTTGGTGCTCACCCTAGTTTTGAAGTCGCACTAGAGCGCAGCTTGACGGAATTATTGCAAGGTCGCAGCTTTGAAGGCTTAAACGATATTCCGGCGCCGACCTTTGAAAGCCTGGCGGTGACCGAGCCCAATAATTTTGTCGAGCATTTTATTGATTCGACCGGCGTGGTGTCGTGGCGCTTTTTCAGCAGTCAGGCTGATGTCGACTTTGTCGATTGGGATTTCACCAACGGCGGCACTGCCACTAATGAGCAAGAGGCGAGCGCGCTGTTCGCTATTTTGGCGGACATGGGCAAGGAAGTGTATATGGCCACTTACCATGAGTTAGGTGTGCCGGCGTGTCGAATCTTGGTGCCCGATTATTCAGAAGTGTACCCAGTGGATGATTTGATTTGGGATAACACCAACAAGGCGCTGTACTTCCGTGACGATATTCTAAATTTGCATCGGCTCGATAATGATCAGCTACAAGCTTTGGTGGAACGCTTAGAGGACAGCGAGCTGGATGATTACACCGACATTATCACCTTAATTGGCGTTGAGTTTGATGACAACACGGTATGGGGCGAGCTGACGGTATTAGAGCTGAAATTGCTGATTTATCTGGCACTGGGCCAGCTCGATTTAGCCCTAGAATGCGTCGAAGCCTATTTGCAATACAACGACAATACCGTTGAGCGCCAATTGTTTTATCAAGCGATGCAGGCGGCGCTTACCGTCGAGCTGGATGACGAGTTAGAGCGTGAGCACTACCAGCACAACTTTACTCGCATGTACGGCGAGTCGCGCATGCAAGCGGTGTTCGGCAGTATTGATGGCGATGTGCGCTTCCATGGCTTAACGCCGACCAACAATCAGCTTGAAGGCATCGACAAGCATCAGCGTTTATTGGCCAGCTACAAAAAGCTGCATGCAGCTCGGGCTCGCTGCCAATAAATGGTTAGTTTACCGCTGCTGAAAAGGCTGTTTCATACATGGATTGTGCGAAATGTATAAGTTTTGCCGTGCCTTTTGTATAGTGGTCAGACATTGTTAGTGCGCCCGTCTCTTTCAGACCCTGTTGCCAGGCCTCGCTGTCAGGCTCTGAGGTCTGACTGGGCGGGCTCCAAGCCGGAGCTTTTATGTCTGATCTAATACGGTTGGTCTACGCCAGCCGCTCCAACTCTGATGTTCCAATCGGGGCCGTCGACCCTGCGGTGGGCTCCATTTTGGCGCAGTCGCGACGCAATAACCAACAGCAGGCCATTGGTGGTGTGCTGTTTTTTGGTGATGGTTATTTTTTTCAATGCCTAGAAGGCGAAGCCAGTGCCGTGCAGGCTACCTACGAGCGTATTTTGCTGGATGAGCGTCATTGTGATGCACGCATCTTGCTGCAAGAGACGGTGGCAACGCGTTTGTTTGCCCGGTGGTCGATGAAGTTTGTGCCCACCGCCGAGGCGGTACAAGCATTGCTGCAGCAACACGGTCATCGCCAGTTTTCGCCGTTTGAGTTTTCTTCCGATTTTACTCGACTGCTGCTGCAGCAGTTGCAACAAGCCCAAGCGCAGCAGGGGCCAACGACCAACAGCACTGGCTCTACGCCTTGGTGGAAGCGGCTTAAATCGGCCATCGGTTCTTAAGGTCGGCACAGCCTGACGGCTACCTAGGCGATCACGTTGTATGCACGGCGATTGTCGCTGATACTCAGGTGACTCCCACAGCCAATTTTTAAGTCATGTTGATAACCTCCATGCTCGTGCAAGACGGTAACGACGGCAGTGATCGCTTATTTCGTAAGTTGATGAAGCAAGTGGCCGTGGTGGCTGGCATCACCCACGTTGCGTTTGGTTTGCTGTTTTATTGGCATCAGGTGCCTTGGCTGAGCTGGGTAAACGTGTTCAGTGTGCTGTTGTACGTGCTGGTCTTCTGGCTGATGCGCACGGATCGCAATACTTTCTTTGCCTGGTTGTTGGTGGTGGGGGAGATCGTCGCTCACGCCGTGTTGGCCGTGACCTTCGTCGGCTGGGACAGCGGCTTTCACTTTTACATCATGCTGATACCGCCGGTGGTGATGGTCAGTCCGTTGCAGAACGCCGTCGCCAAAATGCCGGCAGTGATTGCGGTGGTGGCGGTTTATGTGGCTTTGGATTACAGCCTACGAGAGGCCAACGCCACCTATGCGATGCCGCCTGCAGTGCAAGACAGCTTGTATTATTTCAACTTGGTGGCAGTGCTGGCGATCATGGTGTTTTTGGCCGGGCTGTATTACCGCTTGGTGGTGCGCAATGAGCGCAAATTGCAGCGTTTAGCGACCACCGACGCCCTCACCGGGTTGCACAATCGCCGCAGTTTAACCTTGTATGCGACGGATCTTCTGAGTCAGACGCAACCACTGACCGCTATTTTGTGTGATTTAGACAACTTCAAACGCACCAATGACGAGCATGGCCACTTGGCGGGTGATCAGGTGTTGATTACCGTTGCGCGCTTGCTGCGTCAATCGGTGCGCAGCCGCGACTTGGCCGCACGCTGGGGTGGCGAGGAGTTTTTGCTGTTGCTGCCCGAGACGTCGGCGGCAGAAGCCGCAGTCGTGGCAGAGCGCATTCGCCAACGCATTGATGCCGCGGTGATAGAGATGGGGGGTACCACGCTTCCCGTCAGTGCAACCCTAGGGGTGGCGGAGCGCAAAGGCCAGGAAACCCTGGATCAACTGCTGGCGCGGGCCGACGAGGCTTTGTATCAAGGCAAGCATGCAGGGCGTAATCGCATCGTCTGTATGGATTAGCC
Organism: Bacterioplanes sanyensis; assembly: GCF_014652515.1. Taxonomy (GTDB): domain Bacteria; phylum Pseudomonadota; class Gammaproteobacteria; order Pseudomonadales; family Oceanobacteraceae; genus Bacterioplanes; species Bacterioplanes sanyensis. The sequence goes on from NZ_BMYY01000012.1 coordinate 52,604, forward strand.
CTGCTGAAAATAGAAGAACTTCTGATTCAAGGCGCTAGCGCGGACGACCGAAGTTTTGCACCCAATAAGTGGGGTAGTCGGCTGTGGTGGTACGGGTTAATGCCGCGCCGACTTCGGTAAAGTTGGCATTCATAATATTGCTGCAATGGCCTGGGCTATTGATCCAGCCTTGCATGACGCTGCTGACATTGGCGTACCCTGCGGCAATGTTCTCGCCGATGCGCGACCATTGATAGCCGGTGGCATCAATACGGTTGCGCATGCTTAGGCCATCACTGCCGGTATGCGAAAAGAAGTTGTTGCTTGCCATATCGTCGGCATGTGCCTGTGAACTGGTGGTGAGTTGGCACTGCCAAGTGAGCGGTTCGACAGCGGGCATAAAGTCATCGCCACACTGGCGGGCTTGGCTGCGATATTGATTGATGCTGTCGAGCATTTCCTGCCCCCACTCTGGCAGGCAGGCCAAGGTCGGGTCGTCGCTGTTGCTGTCATCGCCGGCAGAGTCGTCAGAATCCGAACCGCTGCCGTTGTCACCTGCATCTGTATTATCGCCAGAGCCGGCACTGTCATCAGCACCTGAGTTATCGTCAGAGCCTGAGTTATCGTCAGAGCCTGAGTTATCGTCAGAGCCTGAGTTATCGTCAGAGCCTGAGTTATCGTCAGAGCCTGAGTTATCGTCAGAGCCTGAGTTATCGTCAGAGCCTGAGTTGTCGTCAGAGCCTGAGTTGTCGTCAGAGCCTGAGTTGTCATCAGAGCCGCCAGTATTGCTATCTGAATCGTCTGAACCAGTATTGTCGTCAGAGCCGGTGTTGTTATCCGAGTTGCCAGAATCTGAGTTGTCGTCAGAGCCTGAGTTATCATCAGAGCCGGTATTGTCGTCAGAATCCTCAGAGCCTGAGTTATCGTCAGAGCCCGAGCTGTCATCGCTATCGTCTGAGTCGTTGTTAGTGCCGCCCTCGGTATTGCCACCTATGCCCGAATCTGCATCGCCTGAGCCCGTATCGTTGTCGGCGTCATCAGTGTTGCCAGCATCGGGATTATCAGTCGAGTCATCATCGCTGTTCGAATCGTTGGCATCTGACGTAGAATCGCCGTCACTTGGCTCGCTGCCGTCCTTCGTACTGGGCGCACCATCGGCGGTGCGTTCACTATCGCCGGAGTCACTGCCGCAGGCAGTTAATAGAAAGCTGAGCAAGGCCAGTTGGGTCATCGCTGCGATTTTCATAAGTCGTCACTGATTCATAATAATTTCGTATCTTGAGGATAGGCCAGCCACCATGGTGGCGCTGGTATCCGGGTCACAGTTTGCACAGGGAGTTTTATGTCTCTTTCATCCACCCGCTTGTCCACCAGACAGCGCTACGCCTTGCTGTCGGTGGCGGTTATACAAGGCATATTGTTGTACGTGTTGCATGAGTCCAATGATTGGGCGCTGCCATTTCTTTACTGCGCCTACGCCGTCGTTGTGACTGGTCCTTTGCTGCTGTCGCTGCTCGTTGGTGTTTTATCGACGCGGCGTCTGCTCGCTTGGTGCTTGACCTTTTTGGCATCGGTGGTGGTCATGAGTGTGTTTACCGCCACGCAACTTTTGCCAGATGATCAGGTAAGGGATGGCGGTGCCACCGTGCAACTGATCTTGACGGTGATGATACTGGGCTTTTTGGTATTAACGCTGGCGCCATCTGGCTGGAAGACGGCCCTCGAAAGCAATCAGCAGCGCATGAGTTTGGGCTGGCACTACGCTTTGCTGCTTGCCTGTGCCGGCTTGTTTGCCTTGGCGGTGATGGCTCTGCTGATGCTATGGGCGGCCTTGTTTGAGGCCATTGGCATCGACTTCTTCGAAGATTTATTTACTTCTGTCTGGTTCTTGTACCCAGCGTCGACGTTGGCGGCCACTGTGGCCATTTTGTTGCTGCGCGAGCGTGAATCTGTGTTTGTGGCGCTGGGTAACTTGCACACCTCACTGATGCGCCTGTTACTTATTTTGGTGGCTTTGATCACGGTGGTCTTTGCCATGGCGCTGCCGTTTACCGGTTTGCATGCCTTATGGGGAAGCGGCGGTAGCACCCTGCTGTTGTGCTTGCAGGCCTTGATGTTGTTTTTGCTCAACAGTGTCTATTTGAGCCATTTATCGCGCCCTTATGGTTCTAAGTTTCAATGGCTGGTGACAACTGCCCTGCTGATTTTGCCAGTGTTCAGTGCCATCAGTCTGTACGGTTTGACAGAGCGCATCGCTCAGCACGGCTTTAGCGTTTCGCGTTATTGGGGGGTGATTATTTGGGCGCTGCTGGCGTTATTAGCAGTGGGGTACAGCCTGTGTTGGCTGCGTTGGCGTCAGCAGTGGGTGGCGCATATTGGTCGCCTTAACATCGTTGTTTCGCTAATGCTGATGGCGACCTTAGTGCTGGTCAATACGCCGCTGGCGGATTTACGCCAGTGGACGGTCGATCATCAACTGGCGCGTTGGCAGCAAGGGGAAGTTGCGGCGGCTGACTTGGATATTGATTATTTTCACGATCATCTGGCCAGGCCGGGTTTTCTCGCCTTGCAGCAATTGCAGACTGAGCTACAAAACAGCCACCCAAAGGTGGTGGTGGCCATTCAGCAAAGCCTAGGTGGCAGTGAGGATAAAAAGGTCGATTTACCCTTGCTGAGTCAGATTATCATTGGGTTTGATCAGGCACCTGAAACCTTACAGCAGCAGCTGCAGCATGACATCTTCGATCAGAGCTGGAACCGAAATATTCAACAGCGTTGGCTACGCCGAGTAGATGCCAATGCCGATGGCCAAACAGAGTATGTGCTGGTGGAGCAGCGCCGGCACTATCGAGATTTAAGCCTGTATTACTGGCAGCAGGACCAGTGGCAGCGCTTGTCTTTAAGGCAGCGTCGTGATGACTCCGATAAGGCCAAGCCAGTTGAGATAGATGACGACGTAACCGCCATCGAACCGCCCTGGCTAGATATTCAAATCGGTGAGCAGCGCTTTGCGGTAGAAAGGTAAGTTATAAAAAATAAAGGCTCCCGAGGGAGCCTTGTCTTTAAGCCGCTTTTTTCAGCTTTTTCTTCAGTTTTTTCAGCTTGCCTTCGTGCTTAGCGATCTTCTCTTTACGAGCTTTGATCTCTTTTTTCAGGCTTACAACTTTTTTCTCTGCTTTTTTCTTAGACATACTTGTCTCCTTCCGTTTTGTCGGTGTGGGCGTACTGCAGGTGGCCGTGTAAGCACGGGAGACCAATCACCCCATTTATTGATCAGCAGCGAGCTGATGTTGCCGGATAAAGTCGCGAATAAAACGCCGAACTTCCCGGGCGGCACTGGTGTCGAGCTGGTCGCACAACGCCAGAAACTGATCGCGCTCAGTTCGATTGATGCGAACAAGTAATTGTGCATCGTGTTTGGCGGCTTTCTTTTTTTCCGCTTTTTTCGGCTTGTCGCTTTTGTCTTTGGCCACGGTGATGAACGCGAGGTTTATTGAAAGTGATATACAACGTATATCATAAAGATAGCTCCTGCAAGGTCGGTGCGGGTTAAATCAGCTCAATCGTAGATTCACAATAAACTGGCTTTATGGTGCGATTTATAGACAATAATCGCCACTTTTATGGAGCTGGATGCTCTGCTAAATAAGGGGTTTTTTATGTTAGCGCTCAAAAAGTGGCGTGGTAGTGTGGCCACGCTATTGACGCTGGTAGCTGCTCAAGTTTGCGCTGCAGACGACTATCAGCAAGGCCAGCTGTGGCTGCAGCAGCGCATGGCGCACTCGCCAGCCCAGCAGCCTGCGCGGAATATCATTTTCTTTCTGGGTGATGGCATGAGCATTACCACCCTGACTGCCGGCCGTATTTTTCAGGGCCAGCAGCGCGGTGAGCCGGGCGAAGAAAACTTTCTTGCTTTTGAGCGCTTTGAGCACAGCGCGCTGATTCAAACCTACAACAGCAATCAGCAGACGCCAGATTCCGCCGGCACCATGACCGCCTTGATGACGGGAGTTAAAACTCGGGCAGGCATGATTAACATCGGCCCTGAGCAGCCACGTGCTGTGTGTCAGGGCAGCGAGCAGTATGCATTGCGCTCTTTATTGCAGTGGGCCCAAGCTGAAGGCTATGCCACCGGTGTGGTGACTAACGCTCGTATTACTCACGCCACGCCCGCCGCCACTTATGCCCACAGCCCAGAGCGCAACTGGGAGGGCGAGCAGGATTTGCCCGCCGAAGCACGCCAGCACGGGTGTGAGGACATCGCCACTCAGCTGATTCGTCAGGCCTTTCCCGCCGGCCTAGATGTCGCCTTAGGGGGAGGGCGGCGCAACTTTAGTGACGCTTTACTGGCCCAGTTCGACGGTCAGCTGGTAACGGCGCGCCAGCAGCTACTCACCGCTCAAATAGAGAATGATACGCCGCTACTGGGCCTGTTCGCTGACAGCCATATGGCTTATGCCCATGACCGTCTGCAAAGTGATGCGTTAACGGCCGACCAGCCATCGCTGCCAGAAATGACGCGCTTTGCGCTGCAGCGCTTGCAGCACCTGAGCCACGGCCAGCCGCGTGGTTTTGTTTTGGTGGTTGAGGGCGCGCGCATCGATCACGCGCATCATTTAGGCAATGCTTACCGGGCGCTGGTGGAAACCAACCAGTTATCTGACAGCGTGGCCCTGGCGCAGCAACTCGCCCATGACGATACCTTGCTCGTGGTGACCGCCGATCACAGCCATACCCTATCTATGGCTGGCTATCCACAGCGCGGTAACCCCATTCTTGGACTGGTGCAACAGCAAGACGACAGCGGCCAGCTACAGCCAACACTGGCCTCTGACCAGCAACCCTACACCACGTTGGGCTATGCCAACGGCTTAGGCTCCCAGCTTCGCCACCCAGATCACCTGCATGCGCCTGAGTTAGCCAGTAATCAGCGTCGGGTAGGGCGCTTGCCCTGGTTGCAAAACAGCGAGCTGATCGCCGATCCATTGCATGCCGACTACTGCCAAACCGCCCTGTTGCCAACCGGCTCTGAAACTCACGGCAGTGACGATGTGGCTTTGCATGCCCGTGGGCCTGGTGCCCAGTGGTTTCATGGGTTGTTAGAGCAACATTCGGTTTATCACATTTTACGGCGCGCGCTGGCGGCCCCGACTCAGCCACAGGAGTTTTAATCATGCGAGCATGGCGTTTAAGAACGTTTTTCGGTGCATTACTGGGCGGTTTGTGGCTGTCAGGCTGTGCCCATCAAGGGGCTATGAGCCCCGCGGCCAGCCCGAGCCAGTCAGCCACCGGCACAACTACAGTTCCGGCCACCAGCCCAGTCACCAGCCCAGCGACCAGTCAGGAATGGGCGGCGCTGGGTCGCCAGCAAGCGCTTAGGACACGGCCAGAACAACGCGGTCCGGCGCGCAATCTGATTTTGGTGGTGGGCGATGGCATGGGCATCACCACTTTGACTGCGGCGCGGATTTTTGCCGGCCAGCAGCAAGGCTTGGCGGGTGAGGAGTTTCGCCTCAGCTTTGAGCAACTGCCTTACAGTGCGCTGGTGAAAACTTACAACACCGACCGCCAAACCCCAGACTCTGCCGGCACCATGACGGCCTTGGTGACAGGCCATAAAACCGATGCTGGGGTGCTGTCGGTGGGAGCCGGGGTGGAGCGTGGCAACTGCTCCTCACTTAACGATCCGGCGACGCAAAGCGATCAAGCCTTGCCGACGCTGTTTGATCTGGCGCGGCGGCTCAATAAACGCACGGCCATTGTGACCACCACCCGCATTACTCATGCCACGCCGGCGGCTTTGTATGCCCACAGCGTGGAGCGTAACTGGGAAAGCGACGATGCCATGACGGCAGCAGCGCGCCGGCAGGGCTGCCATGATATCGCCAGCCAGCTGTTGCAAGCGCATCAGCTAGGTCAGGGGCCGGATATCATTGTTGGTGGCGGCCGTCGGCATTTTGTCCCAGAGGCTCAAGGGGGGCGACGTCAGGACGGTCAAGACTTGATCGCCCAGTGGCAAGCCTTGCCAAACGCGGGCGTGTTGCAAACACGGGCCCAGTTGCAACACGCCAATCTGGCCCGCGGTCGTTGGTTGGGGCTGTTTGCCGATTCACATTTGCCCTACATAGATCAACGGCCAGCCTCTGTGCCAAGCCTGCAGGACATGGTGCAGCAGGTATACGCCGGCGTAAAAGACCAGCCCGATGGTTATGTGCTGGTGATTGAGGCCGGGCGCATCGATCATGCCCACCATGACGGCAATGCCCAGCGGGCTTTGCGTGAAACCTATGAGCTGCACCAAACCATGCAATGGCTGCTGGCACAGGTTAACTTCGACGACACCCTGGTGATGGTGACCGCTGACCACAGCCACACTTTGACGCTGCAAGGCTATCCTACGCGCGGCAATCCGATTTTGGGTTTGGTGCACAGCAACGATGAGCACGGTGAAGCCATGGCCGAGCCCTGGCTACTGGACGATGGCAAGCCCTACACCTCACTGTCTTACCGCAATGGTCCGGGTGCGGTGGATAGCCAGCAACGGCCAAAGCTACAGCCGTCGCAGGTGGCTGACATCGACTTTCGCCAACCAGCGTTGGTGCCGCTGGAGAGCGAAACCCACGGCGGTGAAGACGTGGCCGTGTATGCCGCTGGCCCCTGGGCGCATCTTGTGGGCGGCACGCTGGAGCAGCATTGGCTCTATCATGTGATGCAGCACGCGCTGACGGCCAATCCTGAGTAGGCCCTTGCTTAGCGTTTACTTGTGTGGCGTTTGCGCATACAATTCGCCACCCTTTTTAGGCCTTTCTCCTGGCAATGCCGTGTTCAGCGGTTTGAAAGCGAGAAAGATGTTGAACGGTGGGCGATTTTAAAACCCGCCACCGGGATGTTCGGACGCCGCCTGAATGCTTCAGCTGCGCCTGATGTTCCCGCTTGATAAAACGATCGGAGTAGATCTTTTTTATGGTAGTTATTCGTTTGGCCCGTGGTGGCTCTAAAAAACGCCCTTTTTACAGCATCAATGTTGCTGACTCTCGCAACCCTCGCGACGGTCGCTTTATCGAGCGTGTGGGTTTCTTCAACCCTGTTGCTCGTGGCCAGGAAGAGCGTTTGCGTGTCGATCTGGAGCGCGTTGAATACTGGATGGGCAAAGGCGCTCAGCCAACTGATCGCGTCGCTAAGCTGCTTAAAGACGCTAAGAAAGCTCAGGCATAAGTCAACGCTTTCGCGATAGAGGTACACCATGTCGACACAGCATGCGGCGGAGCAAGACATTACCGTTCTGGGTAAAGTAACCACCGCATTTGGGGTGAAAGGTTGGGTAAAGGTGTATTCGTACACTGATCCAATGACCAGCATTTTTGACTACCCCAGCTGGCTGTTGAACATCGACGGCCAGTGGCGCAGTTATAAAGTTCGAGATGGCAAACCTCAGGGCAAAGGCTTGGTGGCGGCGCTGGAAGGCGTGAACGATCGTGATGCCGCAGTAGCGTTATCACAGATTGAGATCGCAGTTCCTACCTCCGAACTGCCGGAGCTCGATGAAGATGAACATTATTGGTTTCAGTTGCAGGGCTTAAAGGTGTTTCACACCGATGGTCAGCTGCTGGGCCAGGTAAAAGAACTGTTTGATTCCGGCGGCGGTAACCAAGTCATGGTTATCAGCAGCTGTGCTGGCAGCATTGATAGTCGCCAGCGCATGGTGCCCTTCGTCGGAGCCATTGTTCTGTCGGTTGACTTGGATGAAGGTCAAATCCAGGTGGACTGGGAGCCGGATTTTTAACGGTGTGGTTTGGTGTTGTTAGCCTGTTTCCGGAGATGTTTCGCGCCCTGACCGAACACGGTGTCAGTGGCCGAGCGGTGAAGCAAGGCAAGGTCAGCGTAGATTGCTGGAATCCCAGAGACTATGCCTACGACAACTATCAAACCGTCGATGATCGACCCTATGGCGGTGGCCCCGGCATGCTGATGAAAATTCAGCCGCTGGAAGAAGCCATTCAAGCCGCGCGAGCGGTGGCCGAGCAGCAGCCTGGCAAGCCTGCCAAGGTGATTTATTTATCACCTCAAGGGCGCAAGCTGGATCAGCAAGGTGCTTTGCAATTGGCACAGCAAGATAACCTGATCTTAGTGGCGGGCCGCTATGAAGGCATTGATGAGCGTTTAATTGAGCGCGAAGTCGATGAAGAATGGTCGATTGGCGATTTTGTGTTAAGTGGCGGAGAAATGGCAGCCATGACGTTAATGGATGCCGTGATTCGATTGGTACCTGGCGTGTTAGGCCATAACCAGTCGGCCGAGCAGGACTCCTTTATGGAAGGTCTGCTCGATTGCCCACATTACACCCGTCCTGAGGAGTATCAGGGGCGTGTGGTGCCGGAGGTATTGCTCAGCGGCAACCATGAAAAAATTCGGCGCTGGCGGTTAAAGCAATCGCTGGGGCGTACCTGGGAGCGGCGACCCGATTTACTCGACGCACTGGAACTGAACAACGAGCAACAAACGTTATTGACAGAGTATCTGAATGAGCGCGAGCAGGCCTCTTCAGACTGTTAAGGAGCATACAAATGAGCAACAAGAACTCAATCATTCAGCAGATTGAAAATGCACAGCTGAAAAGCGACGTGCCAGCGTTCGGCCCGGGTGACACCGTTGTCGTACAAGTAAAAGTTAAAGAAGGTACTCGTGAGCGTCTGCAGGCGTTCGAAGGCGTGGTGATCGGTAAGCGTAACCGTGGCCTGAACTCAGCCTTCACCGTGCGTAAGATCTCTCACGGTGTTGGCGTTGAGCGTACTTTCCAGACTCACAGCCCACTGGTTGACAGCATTGCTGTTAAGCGTCGTGGTGACGTGCGTCAGGCGAAACTGTACTACCTGCGTGAGCGTAGCGGTAAGTCTGCACGTATCAAAGAAAAGGTATAAACCTTTTTGGCAAAAAAAGAGCGGATCAGTTGATCCGCTTTTTTTATGCCTGCAATATTTGTCCGGTATAGTCACAGGCCGCGATCGTAACTACTGGCGGCGGGATAATGACGGAACTAAATCTGCCACTGTCTCTCCAAGCGTCTCGCGAGCGGTAGTCAGTGCGGCACAATGGCGATGGAGCCAGCGCCGGTAACAAAGGTAAAAGGTAATTCATGAAGAAAACAATTCTGGCAGCCATGTTAGGGCTGACCGTAAGCACTGCCTCCGTTGCGGCAGAGACAGTTAATACCCAGGAGCAGCAGCGCGCTGCGGTTGAGCAACGCTTGGTGGATGCCTTTGGTCCACGCTTACAGGTAAAAGACGTCACTGCGGTGGCGGCAAAGCAAATGCTGGAGGTTATCCTGGTCGACGGCTCCGTCGTGCACATGACGCCGGATATGGGTTATTTCATCTACCGTGATGAATTGTATCAGCTAGCCGCGGATGGCCCGGTGAACGTTACCCAAAGCCGTTTGAACCCGCGCCGCGCTGAGCAGTTGGCTGCCATCGACAACAGCCAAACGGTCATGTTCCCTGCTAAGGGTGAGCAAAAAGGTCTGATCAATGTCTTCACCGACATAGACTGCGGATACTGCCAGAAGCTGCATCTAGAAATACCACGCTTAAATGAACTGGGCATCAGTGTGCGCTACTTGGCGTATCCGCGTGCAGGGGTGAAGAACCCACAAACCGGAGCACTGACAGATTCCTATCGCAAAATCAATTACGTCTGGTGTCAGGATGACCGTAAAGAGGCGATGACGGTGATGAAAAATACCCAGCGTGAGCTGGGTAGGCTGGCGCAGCGTATGCGTGGCGGTGATGCTCGCGCCCAAGATAAGTTCGAAGATGTGCGCGAGCAAATGCAAACTATGCTGGCGGACAGCAAGGATTGCGGCGCGCCAGTGGCGGCTCAGTTTGAACTGGGTCAGGGCTTGGGCGTGACTGGTACACCGGCCATTATTGTTGATGATGGTCGCTTATTCCCGGGCTATATGCCGGCCGATGCTCTGGCGGAACGGGTGCTGAACTAACATCGCCGCACAATGCTGTATCAATCAACGGGCCTGCGGGCCCGTTTTTTGTGCCCGCAGTTTAGTTGCTGATGTGAGTAGAGCGAAAAAGCATCATTCTGACACTAAGCCCGTCATGACGGGGCTTGTAGACAGTTACCAAATAATCGCCAACAGCTTTATCCACAGAAATTGTGGATCAGTTAACGTAAGCGTCATGGTCGAATGCTGGCAAACGGGGCATAAAAGTCTCCTCTGGCGTCACAAAATGCTTGACCATGGCATTTTTATGCACATTGACTTTTAATCTGTTGTGTTGGTCCTCTATTGTATAGAAATATCTGGAGTTGCCTGCTTGACTTATCTAACCCATTGAAAAATATGCATTTTTATAGGTGGTTAAAAAATAAACAATCTGTCTTCGGGCCTGATTTTATCTGGCTTTGCGGCATATGCCGACAGATTATCCATAGAATTATCCACAGAATCTGTGGGAAACTGTCAGTCTTTGAAGTGGGTACGTAAGGTCAAGCGCAGGTCAAGATTCAGGCTGGTCAAAGTGCGCCTTTTTGTCCTCTTTGTTGGGCGTTATGCACAAGTGATCTATTGCAGAGATCTAATAGTTTGAACTTTGGCGTCTGGCACGACAGTGTCTGTCGTCGCTGCAACTGAATGATTTTTAAGCATTTTTTTAAAGTGGCCTAAATGAATAAACAGGCCCTAGGCGCAGGCATAGTGCGCCCTAGCGGTGATTGAGCAATATCCGTCCACGGAATTGTCCACAAGCGTATCGCTATCCTGCCCCGTGTGTGGCGGACTGAGGTGTCAGTAATTGCGGCGTCGGCAGTTGCGCTTGCCAGTCAAAGCGTGCGATCAGCTGCTGCCAAGTTTGATCCAGAGGCGCTTCAATGGTGATGGTTTCAGCGCTGAGCGGATGTTGAAAACTGAGCTGCCAGGCATGTAGAAGCAGCCGGCCGGCGTCAAAATGATCGCGAAAATAGCGACTGTGCCTGCCTTTGCCATAACGCGCGTCGCCAATGATGGGATGGCTTAGATGCTTGAGATGACGGCGAATCTGATGTTTACGGCCGGTGTGTGGCAAAGCTTCTACCAGCGAATAGCGCGATTGTGGGTATTTATCAATGGCGATGGGTAACTCTACTTGGGCCAAGCAACGAAAATCCGTGCGTGCCTCTTGTGCCGGTTTGATGCGTTCATGGCGGGCGTACTTGTCTACCGGTGGCACCAGGGGTTTATCTAGCTCGGTCCACTCTGGCATGTAACCGCGCACGATCGCCAAATAGCGTTTGCTGACTTGTTGCTGGCGCCATTGCTCGACCACCAAGCTGGCGATGTCAGGCGTTAAAGCGAACATCAAAACGCCAGACGTGGGTTTATCCAAGCGATGTACCGGATAAACTCGCTGGCCGACATGATCGCGCACCAGTTGCAGGGCAAAACGGGTTTCGTGGCGATCAATCTCGCTACGATGTACCAGCAAACCACTGGGTTTGTTGATCGCAATTAAGTGATCATCTTGAAAAAGAACGTCGACGGACATGCCTATTACCTGTGATAAAAACAGGCGCCATCATAGTCATGGCAGCGCGCGGAGCAAGTTGGTCAGCACATGGTTGCCAGCGGGTGGTAAGTAGGGCTGTAGTTGTAGATATAGCAGCTCTGGCATTTCTAAATGAGGCCAGTGGCCAGCAGCACATTTCACATGCTGTGCCTGCATAAAGGCTCGTTGCAGCCACAAAGCATGGCGCTGTTGGCCGCTAATGAGTTGAACCGGGCCACTATAGCCAGCGGGTGGGTGCAACCACTCCCACGGCTCATGACGATAAGCCAGTAACGCAGATAACACTCGCAAGCCGCCATGAGCCTGCAACAGCTCAAAAGCATCTTGGCAGTAATGGCGTGGCAATGGCAGGCGGGCGCAGGCTTGATAGTAACGCTGCAAGCCTGCAGCGCTAAGGCCGCGGCACCACCAGTTACCACTGGCGCTGGCCCATAATCGCTCACGCCAATGCCAGTTAAAACGCGGGTGGCGAGGATTAAGCCAGTGCATGGAAAGCGGCTTGATGCTGTGGTGACGGTTAACTGCGATTAGCTTGTGCGCAATGAGCGCACCGCTGTCATGGGCAATGATGTGACAGTGTTGAGTGCCCAAGCGCTTTAGTAAAGCGCGTATCAGCTCGGCTTGGCTACCAAGGCTGTAGTAATAGGGCCAGGGCTTGTCGGAATCGCCGCAGCCAAGTAAGTCGGGCGCTACCACAGTGCCGTGCTGGGCTAATGCTGGCCATAGTGCGTGCCAGTCCCAGCTGCTGCCGGGAAAGCTGTGCAACAATAAAATGACCGCTCCTTGGCCTGCCTGCTGATAGCTAATTGCATGGCCGTGCCAATGAAATATCTGCTGCTTGGCACGCCACGTCAGCGGTGATGGTGTCTCCATTTGGACTTTCCTTGCTTGGCTTTCCTTATTTTTTGCGCGCTACATCTCGGCGATTAATCCAAAGGAGCGTGCAGCAAGTCTGGCTCGATAGTAGGCTGGCCCAGCTGCTGCAATACTGCGCTAATTTGCCCGCGATAGTGGGTGTGATGGTTAAACAAATGCTGCAGTATTCGATCTAGGCCAACGCTGAGCTCGTCGTCATCGCCGTACACCAACACAGCGCGAGCATCGTCTTGGCGCAGTAAATCGCACCAACGTTGCAATACATCGTCTATGCGCTCACGTACTGGCTGCAGCTCTTTTAGCTGTGGATAGCACAGTTGGCGATCATTCTTAACTGGCGGCAGGTCATTCAGTTCTTCCAGCATCGGATAAATCGGCTGTAGACGCCTAAGCCACAGCAAATCGGTGGCGAGCAGATGATTCCAGCAGCCGCAGAGCGAGCCGTGTGCCAAGCCGACATCTTGTTGTTGCTGTTCGCTGGGCAAACTCAGGCTGGCATTGAGAAGTTGCGCGTTCATCCAGCGGTTGTAACGCGCTGAGCGTCGATAGTGATCGGACCAGGGCATGGCGGCCTCCGCGCGGTTGGTTTTGACGTTCACTTATTGTAGGCCTGACTCAGGACACCAGTGCAGACAAGCCGCCTGACAGCCCTTATGATTCGCTGCTGTGCTGTTGAGCGGATAAGGACAATGCGCGTTTTATTATTGTTGATCATGTTAGCGAGTACTTTGGCGAGTGCTCAGTCCGTTGCCTGGAATGAAACGGACAAGCGCTGGCGTACCAGCACTTCTGAGCACTTTCAGGTGCATTACCTTGAACCGCATCAGGCCATGGCAGAGCGCTCGCTGGCCATTGCCGAGCAGGTGCACCAACAATTGCTGCCGTTTTTTGGTCAGGCGCCCGAGGCGCGCACGCACATGGTGTTGGTGGATGACTTCGATTTTTCCAATGGCTGGGCCACGCCCTTGCCCTTTGCTCAAATTCGTTTGTTTGCCTCGCCACCGCAACAGGTATCGTCACTTGAGCATAATGACGATTGGCTGCAAAGCCTGATTCGCCACGAGTATGTGCATGTGCTGCACATGGAAATGCAGAGTGGCAATGTCGAGCAAGCGCGCAATGTGTTTGGTCGAGTAGGGTTGTGGCCTTTTCCACCCTTGTCGGCCTTTCCCCACGCCTTTACCCCATCCATGTTACTGGAAGGTTTGGCGGTCTATTTAGAGACCAACGCCGAGCAGGGCTTTGGCCGCCTGCAAGGCAGCTATTACCGCATGCAGATGCGTAGCGAAGTGTTGGCCGGTGAGCTGGATGATATGAATTCGGTGATCGTGGCGCGGCGCGAATGGCCCAGCAACCGCGCTTATTTATACGGTGCTTATTTTATCGAGTTCTTGATCGAGGAGCATGGCGAGGCGCGGGTGCAGTCCTTCTTGAATCTTTATTCCGCTCAGCTATTGCAGTACGTGCTGCTCGACAGCACGTTTCGCAGCAGTTTTCGCCGCTCCCTTGATGACCTTTGGCGGGAGTTTCAACCCTGGCTAGAGCAGCGCTTTGCCGCTGAAATTGCGGCGCTGCAACAGCACAGTACGGCGTCAAAGCGCTGGTCGTTTGCCAGCCGCAATCGCCAGCCAATGGCCAGTGATGGTCAGCGTTTGTGGTATGTCGAGGACAACGGTGAAGATCGCCGCCAAGTGGTGCTACGCCAAGGCGAGCAGCCCCCTCAGCCTGTGGCGAGCGCTAAAGGTGTGCGTGCATTGGCGCACAACGAACATGGCGAGTTGGCTGCTTTACGGCTGATACATTATGCCAGTGGCCGCAGTTGGAATGACTTGTTTGTGTTGCAACAAGGGCACTGGCAGCGTTTGACGGACGGGCAACGTCTGCGTGATCTGGCCTGGGATGCCAGTCAACAGCGCTGGCTGGCCACACGCTCCATTGCCGGTCTGAGTGAACTGGTGAGCATCGATCGCCAAGGCCAGCTGGTTCGGCTATGGCAAGGTCAAGCGGGAGAGGTGCTGGGCGAGCTGGCAGTGAGCGCCGCTGGCGTGGTCGTGGCAGCGCATAAACCGCGCGGCCAAGGCTGGGATTTAGCCCGCTATCAGGGGCAACAATGGGTGCCGCTGACGCAATCGCTGGCGGTCGAAAACAGCCCTGCGTTTTTGCCCGATGGGCGGCTGGTGTTCAGTGCCGACTACCAAGGCGTGTTTGATCTGTGGGCGCTATCGCTGACGGACGAAGCGCTCCCCCTGCAGCGTCTGACTCGCGGCGTAAGCGGCGCATTTAAGCCCCTTGGCTGGCGTGGCGAGCTGGTTTGGCAGCAGTATGAGGCCCAAGGCTTTCAACTGCATTCGGCGCCATTGCAGGAGCTTGAGGCCTACCGTCTCGACCATTGGCAGGGGCAATACGACTACGCCTGGATCGACGCGCAATCCTACCCCAGTCAGGAGTATGTGCCCTGGAGCACCTTGCGGCCACGCTACTGGCTGCCCATTTGGCAGTTTGGCAATGATGAGAGCTTTTTAGGCTTGCAGACCAGCGGCCAAGATGCGCTGGCACGCCATAGCTACAGCGCTCAGCTGCGCTTTAACACCAGCCAACAGCAGGCCGAGTGGGCGCTGAGTTATGGCTATGATAAGCGCTGGACATTGGCTTGGCTGCGCCAGCATCAAGTCGACGACGTTGGCATTGCCGAGCTGACTCGGCGTGAAGACCAGTTTGTGTTGGCGCGCTACAACTTATGGCCAGCGCTGGAAGATCAATGGCGCTGGAGCCTCGGCCTTAGCCATGAATACGAGCGCTGGATCAGTGCCGAGGGGCCGGTCATCTTTGATCGCGGCGGTATTCGCGAGAGCCTGGTGGGCGTTGCCACGCGCTTTGATAATCGCGAAAGCTTTATCAATGTGCCCGGTGTGGGGTGGGGCAGTTATGTCAGTTTGGTGGCGGAAACCAACGAGGCACTGCCCAGTGACTACGACGGCGAGCGCTACCAGCTGGAGCTGCGTCACACCCTAGATTTACCCGGCCGCCAAACCTTGACCATGGCCGCCATCGCCGCCGGTGCTGATCCGCTCGCCCAGCCATTTAGCATCGGTGGTAGCGAACTGGGAGCAGAGCAAGTGCTGTTTGGTCGCGATGAGTTCAGCCTGCGTGGCTACGACAGCAACGCCGCGGTGGGGCGTTACCTGTATCGAGGTCAGTTGCGCTATCAAGGCTGGCTCGGCCGGGTAGAGCGCAACTGGAATACTTGGCCCTTGGGCTTGGGTGACTGGTACGGCAACCTGTTTTTCGAGCAAGGCAGCGCTTGGTCGGATGGCCACAGCCGGCCCGCGTTAGCGTCCGTGGGGGCTGAGCTGAGTGCGGAGCTCATTCTTGGTTATCGCCTGGCGCTACCTGTGACGGCTGGCATGGCCTATGGCTTTAATGACGAGCGCGGTGGTGGTGCCAAAGTGTACCTGCGCTCGTCATTAGCGTTTTAAAACCCAGAGCCTGGCTGGGTTAAAAACTGCCGCTCGTCGTCGCTAGACGGGCGGTTTAACAATGCGTTGCGGTGCGGAAAGCGGCCAAAGCGCTGGATGATTTGCTGGTGGCGGCGGCCAAACTCTAAATAATTCTCCGCCTCACCAGCAAAACTTGCCGGCGCATCAGCACGTAACTGCGCCAGCTTTTCCATGCACAAGTTCTGCATGGCCTCGCTTTCGGCGTGCTCCAATGGCAAGTAGTAAAACAGCCGCTGAATCGGCCTTACTTGTCGGTCAGCTCCTTGGCGAATGCCTTCTAACGCCCATTCAAGCGCCAGCGCGTCTTGGGTAAAGCTCATGGCGTTGTCACGGTACATATTGCGGCTGAACTGATCCAACACGAGGATGGCGGCTAAACGGCCATCCGCACTGGTGAGCCAGTCACGGTGTTCACCGCGCAGCAAGGCTTTGAGTGTCGGCTCAAAGCGCTGGCGAATGGTGTCATCGGTGGCAGCGTCTTTCTGCCACCAAAGCTTGGCTTGGCGTTGACTTATCTCATGGTCAGCGGCGTCTGCGCCAAACCAGAACGCGAGTATGTCGTTTTTATGCATTTCATCTCTGCCGTCTGTCATCTGGCTGAGCTACCATAGCGGGCGTTCTGATGACCTGCAATCTGGGGGATAACAGCGGTAATGGACTTTTTGTGGATTCTGGTGGCATTTGCCGGTGGCTTTATCATGAAGCAAATCGGCATGCCGCCTTTGGTGGGTTTTTTGTTGGCTGGCTTTGGTTTGCATGCCGCTGGGGTCGAGCCTGCCGACAACCTGCAAACGCTGGCTGACTTGGGCATTACTTTAATGCTGTTCACCATTGGCTTAAAGCTGGATGTCAGGGCATTAATCCGGCCAGAAGTGTGGGCCACCACCAGCTTAAACACGGCCATTTGGACGGTGCTGATGGTAGGGCTATTGGTGCTGGCCTCTTGGTTGGGCATCAGTCATTACTACGATGTCAGCTGGACCACCCAAGCGCTGATTGGCTTTGCGCTAAGTTTTTCTTCCACTGTGTGCGTGGTGAAAATGCTGGAGGAGTCCTCCGAGCTAAAGGCCAAACATGGACGCTTAGCCCTGGGCATTCTGATTATTCAGGACATTTTCGCGGTGCTGTTTTTAGTTGCCTCGACGGGTAAAATGCCGTCGGTCTGGGCGCTGGCGTTACTGTTGCTGTGGTTCGCTCGGCCATTGCTGTACCGTCTCGTGCAGGCAGCGGGCCACGGTGAGCTGTTGCCATTGTTGGGCTTCTTTTTGGCCTTGGGCGGTTCAGAGCTGTTTTACGCCGTCGACTTAAAGGGCGATCTGGGCGCGCTGGTGGTCGGTATGCTGTTGGCCCGCCACCCCAAAGGCTCAGAGCTGTATAAAGCCTTGATGGGCTTTAAAGATTTGTTCTTAATCGGCTTTTTCTTGTCGATTGGCTTTACCGCGCTGCCCAGCGCCGATATGGCCGTCAGTGCTGCCATGTTGCTGCTGATTTTGGTGGCCAAGTTTGCTTTGTTCTTCTGGCTTTTGACGCGTTTTAAAGTGTCTGGCCGCTCTTCCTATCTGGCGGCGCTGGCACTGACCAACTACAGCGAGTTTGGCTTGATCGTGGCGCATTTGAGCGTCAAAAATGGCTGGATGTCGGAGGACTGGCTGGTCATCATCGCGCTGGTGATGTCAGTGTCCTTTATTCTCAGCAGCTTTTTATACCGTCGTGCTCACCATATTTATGCGCTGCACAAAGATACCTTTAACCGCTTTGAACGCAGCGGTGTGGCACCCAAGTTTGAGCGTCCGGCCAATGCTGAAATTTTGATTTTGGGCATGGGTCGTGTGGGCAAAGGCGCGTATCAAGCGATTACGCCAGATTACCCAGAGCAGGTATGGGGCATTGAATCAGACAGCGAGCGTGTGGCGCGGCTGCGGCAAGAAGGCATTTGCGTCGCGTTGGGGGATTCCGATGACTTGGAGTTTTGGCAGCAGGCGCTTAAACCGGGTGCCAATGGTCGCGCAGTGAAGTTGGTCATGTTGGCATTGCCATCGCAGGTGGAAATGCTCAGTACCTTGGAAATGCTGCGCTTGGCGGGTTATCAAGGCCGCACGGCGGCGGTGGCACGCTATGAAGACGAGCGCCAACAGCTGTTGTCACTGGGCGTCGATGTGGTGTTCAACTACTACGCCGAAGTAGGTGCCGGTTTTGCGGCTGAAACCCGGCCATTGTTGCAATCAGAGGCTTAACACCTCTGATGCTGTTAGCTGTTTTTCAGCCACTCGGTGACTTGCTGCGGTGAGCTTAAGCGTTGTAGCTCGCCACTGTGATGGGCAAAGCCTTCGTGCTCAAAGTGCTGCAGTAAATCGAACAGTGCCTGCCAGTAGTGGTTGATGTCGTAGCACGCACAAGGTTTGCTGTGATCGCCAAGGCCGGCCCAGCACCAGATTTCGATCAGTTCATCTAAGGTTCCTATGCCGCCGGGCAAGGCCAGAAAACCATCGGCCAGTTCGGCCATTTGGGCTTTGCGCTCGTGCATGCTGGCAACGCGAATCATCTGGCTTAGGCCCGTGTGGCCAACTTCACGTAGCTCTAACGCGTGGGGAATCACGCCAATCACCTCACCACCGGCCGCGAGTGCTGCATCGGCAATGGTGCCCATCAGTCCGGTGTGTCCGCCGCCATACACAATGCCGATGCCCTGCTGGGCAAGGTGGGTCGCTAATTGTGCAGCAGCCTGCTGATATTGTTCGTTATTGCCGAGGCGCGCACCACAATAAATGGCCAGTCGCATGATGGGGGTATCTCTTTGTTGCTTATGGGGGGTTGTCTTTAGGTGGTTGTCTGTGGAGGGTAAGTTATATCACAGGCACCTTGGGCATTTGCAAGAAGGGCAGGGATAGACCAGCGGCATGGCACCGCTGGCCTTACTGGCGTTAGAACAGGTTCAACACCAAGGCGGCGGGCTCGCAGTGGTTGCGTTCTTTTAAGTCATTTTTTTGCCGCGATTGCTCGGATTTGATCCAGGTGTAACTGGAGGCTGAGCCTTTGCAAATGGTGAGGCCCAACACGTTGTTTTTAGAGCGCACAAACAGGTTCATATTGACTTGGCCGCGGGTGCGCGAGCGCAGGTGAATTTTTTTCGGCGAAATGGTGTAGGAGCGCAGCCCATCTTTGGCGGTGATGTTCATGGTTTCACCGGCTGGGGCGTTGACGAACTCGGCGTCGTCACGAATTTCGATGCTGGTCCAGTTGGAGTCGGTTTCAAACTCCAGCTGGTAAATCTTTTCTTCGGCTTGGGCGGCGCCAGCGATTATTAACAGCAGAGCAACCAAGGTTCTCATAGGTGGCCTTCCATGCATTGTTACCGCGGTGAAAAAAACGCCGTGCCGCCTAGGCGACACAGCACATACCCTCAGTTATATAGTCCACGATTTTTATATCGTCAAAGATGGGTTTCAGCGTACTCGGCCAGTACCGAACGCGGAGAACCCTGTAAATGCACGGTTCCGCCGTGGTTGAAGTGCTTAAAGCGTTCGATTAAATAGGTCAGGCCGGAGCTGACGGCATTTAAGTAAGGTGTGTCGATCTGCGCCAGATTGCCCAGACACACCACTTTGCTGCCGGCCCCGGCGCGGGTAATGATGGTTTTCATTTGATGGGGCGTCAGGTTCTGACACTCGTCGATCAAAATCAAACTGTGCTGGAAGCTGCGGCCGCGAATGTAGTTAAGCGACTTAAACTGCAACGGCACTTTTTGCAAAATATAATCGACGCTGCTGTGAGCGTGCTCATCGTCTTTGTGCAAGGCTTCAAGGTTGTCGGTAATGGCGCCCAGCCAAGGCTCCATTTTTTCGGCTTCTGTGCCAGGCAAATAGCCAATGTCTTCATCCAAACCGCGAGTACTGCGGGTGGCAATGATGCGGCGAAATTGATTGCTAGCAACGGTCATTTCAATGGCCGCTGCCAGGGCCAAAATGGTTTTGCCCGAGCCTGCTTGACCGCTCAATGTCACTAGATGCACATCTGGGTCAAGCAGCAAATGCAAGGCAATGGCTTGTGGAATGTCTCTGGGGGTTAACCCCCAAGCGGACTGCTGCAACAGCTGCTCGGCGGGCAAGTCTTGCAGTGTGACTTGCTCTTCATCTATGGCGACAACACGGCCGATGAAGCCTTTGTCGTCAACGATAAAGCGATTGACGTGCAACTCCTCCGGTAAATCGTTGCGAGCCAGACGATGATAGGTGCCGCTTTCATCGTGAAAACTGTGCACTTGTTGCTGGCTATCCCAAAACGAGCCTTCATAGGCGTGGTAGCCGGTTTCCAGTAAGGCAACGTCTGATACCAGTTGATCGTTTTGGTAGTCCTGGGCGCCAAGGCCGCAACCACGCGCTTTTAGGCGCATATTGATGTCTTTGGTAATCAAGATTACATCGCGGCGCGGATGCTTCTCTTGCAACGCTACTAAGCTGTTGATGATTTTGTTGTCGTTGAGGTCTTGCGGCAGTACCCGATTGGGTTGGTTAAAGCTATCGAGCAAAATCGAAAAACTGCCCTGGAAACTGTCATCGGCCCGACGAATCGGCACCCCCTTAGCAATTTCGGTCGGGCTGGCATCGCCAATGATGCGATCAATTTGGCGAATGGCCTCGCGGCAGTCGGTAGCAATGGCGGCTTTGCCCATCTTCAGCTTGTCGAGTTCCTCCAGAACAGTCATGGGAATCACCACCTGATGCTCTTCAAAGTTGAGCATAGCGACCGGGTCGTGGATCAGTACGTTGGTGTCCAGAACATACAACTTGGTGTCGGACTTGCGTGCTGCCATATCAGCAATCTCCTGTGCATCCAAAGCGGGGGGTAGAGCGTTTTCTGCCTGCGGCAGTCACAGACGAGGTCGGGTGAGCTAGCAGTGGCTGCCAGCGGGGAAGGGAATGGGCAGGATCAATACGGATCGTCAATGACCTCTCCTGTAATCAGGACGACGACACAGCGTCGTGTAATGCCTCTGACTTTCATCATGCAGGGTTATGGTTGGGTTGCCAAGGGGCGAGTGTTGCTCGGTTTTAAAGAGGCCATTTCATGTTGTGGGCGCGGTTTTGGCAGGGAAGAACCTTTTGGGACTCTGCCATTGACTTTAAGGTCAATGGCGGCTGTGGCTCGGGTCAATGGCACTGGTATCTGTTGCGATACACTGGCAAGGTACCTGTCAACCACTGGCCTCAGGCCGTGATAATAACAATAAATAAGCATTCTCTTGGGGGCACCATGTCTTTGCTTTCTCCTTCGTTGGCGCGCGTCGCTGCGCTGACTGCTGCGCTGACGCTGTCGGGTTGTAGCGCCGTCTATAAAACCACCGGCTGGTTTGCCTACGACTACGCCGAGAGCCATGCCATTCCCTTTACCATGCGCAGCGATGACCCGACCCTGGTGTGCAATCAATCGCAGGCGCTGGCAGAAACCTTGCTGTCATTTTCGGACGTCACCTACGAGGCGCATTTACCGGCCACCACCTTGTATATGATGGCGGGTAGTTGTGCTGAAGCCGAGGCGCACGAACACGCGTTAGCCTATTTGCGGGCCTTTGACAGCCAGCAAGTGGCGGCCGCCAAAGATGCTCGTATTTTGGAAAAGCGCGGCTATGCCTTGGCAGCACAGCGCCAATACAAGGCCTACCAGCACATGGTGGCGGAGTTCACGGAGCCGGGTGCTGAATGCCCGGATCTAGACCGGGATGAAGAAATCTACTGGGTGTTAGGTATTTTAGCTGGGGTGCAGTCGGTGATGAGTGACTTGCGCGCCGAGGGAGCCGTAGGCGTGCCCAAGGACATCGCCATGAAATCAGTGCGTGGCATGCAATGCGTCGACAACCAGCGCTGGTGGGGCTTGCCGCAAGCTGTGCAGGCATCAGTGTGGGTCATGTTGCCAGACAACGCCCCAGTGGGCACCGATCCTTGGCAGCAGCTGCAACAAGCCAGCGCCATGGCCAGTGATGCGGGTGTACGTATGGCACATGCTATTGAAGTGACCATTGCCGACAGCAGTGGCGATCAGCAGCGCTTAAAAGACGCCATTCGTCGTCATGCGCAATCGCTGGAGCAAACACCAGCCGCGCCAGACTATCGTCTGTTAGATATTATGGCGCATCGGCAAATTGTGGCGGTATCGGACCGCATGTGGACGGAAGCCACCGGCTCGCGTACGCCTTACGATCAGTTGGGTACCTTCTGGGATGACAAACCCGCTGCCATGCCCGCTTTTGACATCGATGACTTACTGGGAGGCGAATAATGCGATTGTTGCTGCTGAGTTTGCTATTGCTGACCTCGCTGGCTCAGGCTGAGGTGGTTAAGCGCACCCTGTGTGTGTTTGATCCTTTAGGTGCCAACGGTGGGCTTTACAGTGTGGCTAAGGATTACCGCACCCTAGCGCTTGAGTGGGGGGTAGATTTTCATTTGCGGGCCTACACGGATGAAAAAATCGCCTCCGATGATTTTAAAGCCCAGCAATGCGATGCCGTGGTGCTTACCGGTGCTCGCGCGCGGCCGTTTAACACCTTCACGGCCACCGTCGAGGCCATCGGTGCGGTGCCTTCTGAGAACATCATGCAGCAATTGGTGCAGCTGATTTCATCGCCCAAAGCCGAGCGCTACATGGTGGAAGGACGCTACGAGGTGATGGGCGTTTTACCAGCTGGGCCGATCTATTTATTTGTGCGCGACCGTTCCGTCGACTCGGTGGAGGAGTTGTCTGGCAAGCGCATTGCCACCATTGACTATGATGAGCCTTCCAAGCGCTTGGTCAATCACGTGGGTGCCTCGGTGGTGCCGGCGAACTCGGCCAATTTTTCCGGCATGTTCAATAATGGCAGCGTGGATGCTGCCTATGCGCCGGCATTGGCTTACAAGCCGCTGGAGCTTTACAAAGGCTTGGGCGAAAGTGGCGGGATTATTCGCTTTAATCTGGCCTATCTGGATTTTCAACTGGTGGCGCATCGGGAGCGCTTTCCGGCAGGATTTGGCGCTCAGTCACGTCAGGCATTGGCGCAGCAGTTTGAGCGTGTGGCGCAAAGCATTGCCGCCGATACCGCCGCCATTGAATCGCATTACTGGGTGGATTTAACTGCTGAAGCGCGCGCAGAATATAACCAGATGCTGCGCGACATTCGCATACAACTGCGCGATGAAGGCGTGTATCACGCCAGTATGTTAACACTGCTGCGCAAGCTGCGCTGTCGCGATAACCCGACGGCAGCTGAGTGTGTTGATAAACTCGAATAGTCTCGTTGAAAACTCACCCTCTCTAATAATAACAACAGGGCGCCGCCAGAGCGCCATTTGAGGTATTTCCATGGAACAGGCTGCGCGCTTTGCCAATCGCAGTGCTTATGAATGGCTGGCGGCCTTGCCGGCTTTTCTGGTGCTGGTGTTTGTTGTCGTTCTCAATACCAGCCATACCCTGCATGCTCAGCTATTAAAACTGGGTGAAAGCACTTGGGATGGCTATTTTAAGCTGCGTCATGATCCGGCCGCACCTGCGTGCAACCCCAATATGGACATTGATGCACGCTTGCAGCAACTGGTGGCGGAGAGCCAGGCCGTTGATGATGAATGGGATTTACTCGCCCCTGATCCTGTTGACCCAGCTGTGATGCGTCAGTCGTTGCTGGCGGCAAAAGCGCAATGTGCGCAGCAACATCAGCAGTATCAGCAAACGCTGGAGCGAATTACTCCGGCGGTACAGGTATTTCGCAGCATTGAGTTAGGCGTTGCTGGCTTTGGCGAGCTGGGCATGCAGGCGCAGCGCATTATGTTGGCGGTGTTGGTGTTGATCTGTGGCTTGACCGCCGTGTTCCGACGTCATCACATTGCCCTGCGGCCGATGGAAACCGTGATGGACTACCGCGTTGCCGCCGGCGCCCAGCTGATTTCCAGCAGCATTTTATTTTATTCGGTGTACAGCTTTCGCGAAGTGGCGGTGGGCGCAGGCGTTAGCGTCAGCCAGGAACATTTGATTCTGCATCATCTGTGGATTTATGGCTTTGCCTTTATTTTATTGCTCAGCCTGTATCAGTTTTTATTTATTCCAGAAGACGCCAAACCCGGCGGCAACTTCTTTAAGGCGCAGCTATCGATTCCACTGTATTCGACTATGTGCATTATTTCCGGCAGCTTTTTTATTATGTCGGGGCACAGTGCTGGCATTGGCATTTATCTCAACCAAATGATGGAGCTGTCACAGCTGTTTTTAAACGTCGGCTTATACGTTTGGATCGGCATGTTGTTTAAACGTACCTTGCTGGCACAGCGCGTATTTGACGTGTTTCGGCCATTTAACCTGCCACCGGAAATGCTGGCGGTGGCGGTGGTCGCGTTAGCCGCCATTCCTACGGCTTATACCGGCGCTTCTGGGATTTTTGTGATTGCTGTAGGCGGTTTGATTTACAGCGAGCTGCGCCGTGCTGGAGCGCGGCGACAACTGGCCTTGGCAGCCACGGCTATGTCGGGGTCGATGGGGGTGGTGCTGCGGCCCTGTTTGTTGGTGGTGATCATTGCCGCGCTGAATAACGAAGTGACCACGGACCAGCTGTTTGGCTGGGGGGTAAAAGTCTTCTTTTTGACCGCGCTGCTGTTTGCTGCCATGGCGCTGCTGACGCGCCAGGAAAAAGCCCCATTAACACTGCCAGACGATGTGTGGCCGCAGTTTTTACGCTCGCTTAAACCTTTGCTGCCTTATGTGGTGCTGATCAGTGTGATTTTGCTGCTGTACGCACTGCTGTTGGATGCCTACTTAGATGAGTTTTCAGCCCCCGTGATTTTGCCGGTGTTGCTGTTGGCGATTTTAATGTATGAACGCGTCAGTGAAGAAAAAGCCCTATTAAAGCGTGAAAATCTCAATGTTAATTACGTCGAGCAGCGGGTGGAGGAATCTTGGCATGACCTGCGCGACGGTCAGGATTCGCTAGAGAAAAAAATCCGTGAAGCGACCACCGAAACCACAGGTCATATCGGTGCCTTGCTGATGCTGATGGGGTTATCTGTGAGCATTGGCGGTGTGGTCGAGCGCGCCGAGTTAATGGCATTGGTGCCCACCAGTTTTGATTCCATTTGGCTGGCGATGGCGTTAATGGTGGTGCTTTTGGTGTTGATCGGTATGGTGATCGACCCTTACGGTGCGGTGATATTGGTCAGTGCCACCATTGCCAGCATTGCTTACCAAAGTGGCATTGATCCAGTGCATTTTTGGATGGTGACCTTGGTGGCGTTTGAACTGGGCTATTTAACACCGCCGGTGGCGCTCAATCATTTGTTAACGCGGCAAGTAGTGGGCGAAGAAGAGGTGCGTTTATCCAAGCTGGAAGGCGACACCTTCTGGTACCGGCATGAAAAAATCCTCCTGCCCTTAGTGACCATGGCCATTGCTCTGGCGTTGGTGGCCTTTGTGCCTTTGGCCATCGGCTACTGAGCAATAAAAAAGGCTCCTGGGTAGGAGCCTTCTTTCTCGCGGGCAAGGTCAAGGCCGCAAGCTGATGTTTACTGTGGTGCCGGCGCCAAAAGAAAGGTTGCGAATGGTCACATCGCCCAGGTGGCTGTCTTGCATGCCTTGTACACGCACATTGCGAAATGACACTTCCTCAATGTTGGTTGGCAGTTTGACCTCCAGCGAGCCGTCGGTATTCATGACCGTGCGAGGCCCGTCGGCGTATTCAATGCCACGAATTTCCATTTCCGCATCAAACAAGTTGGAGATGGGCAGTGAGGTATTGAGCAGGGTTTCTAAGGTGGTGGTAGCAATGTCCTCATCGCTGGCATCCGGGTTGGCCGCAATGTCTTGCAGTCGGTCAATGTTGGCGAGAATGTCCGTCGCACCTTGTGCGGTCACGCCACCCATTTCAGCTTCGGACAACGCTTGCATGCCGCCTTGTTGAAACGGCGAGCGTTTCACCTGCTGCTCGGCCACGGCCGGGCCTTCGTCTATCGCGGCATTGGCGCTGCTGATAAAGGGCTGGAATGGCCCCAGCAACATGGCAGAAACGGCGGCTACTAAGCGATAGTTCGACTGCCGGCGCAAAGCGCGCTTCAGTTGGCGCTCGGTTAATACGCCCTGTGTGACCAGAATTTCACCCAGCCGGCCGCCGCCAGAGGCCTGGCGAGTCAGCGCATCATCCAGTTGCTGGCGGCTGATCAGGCCTTTGTGAATCAGCAGCGTGCCGAGACGCGAGCGCTGTTCAATCTGTTGACGTTTTTGCATGGCGTGACCTTTATCTATCGCTTGTTGTTGTTATCTGTGGTGAGCATTGACTGTTCCCATACCGATGGTGCCGCATTCGACCTATTACGACAATGTGGTGTTATTGACACATTTGCCATCCTGATTCATTAGGATCGCTAAGCTATTGAAAAACATAGATTATGCTGAAATGGGCCAATGCAGACACACTTTTCAGCTTAGCAGGTCATCGGCTGTTTGCGTCACGGTTAGCAGGTTAGCCCTGCCACCATAGCTAGCCTCGATAAACAGATAAGTAATATTCATTTAACACCTTGGCTGGTTTGGCGATAAGCTACGCGCTTTCAACCTGACCACTGTTGTGTGCTTCAACGCACAGTGGGTGGATACGAATCAAACCCCGCGCCTGACCCTGGTCAGTGCCGGGCGCTAGTGGAGAACAAAATGAGCGAACCTCGTCACGTAAAACTGTTGATTCTGGGCTCTGGCCCGGCCGGCTACACCGCCGCCGTTTATGCCGCCCGTGCCAACCTCAACCCAGTGATGGTGACTGGTATGCAGATGGGTGGTCAGTTGACCACCACCACCGACGTTGATAACTGGCCTGGTGATGCTGAGGGTGTGCAAGGCCCTGAGCTGATGGAGCGCATGAAAGCCCACGCTGAGCGCTTTGATACTGAGGTGATTTTTGATCACGTCAACAGTGTGAACCTAGAACAACGTCCATTCCGTCTGAAAGGCGACAGCGGTGAGTACACCTGTGACGCGCTGATCATTGCGACCGGCGCCAGCGCCAAATACTTAGGTTTGGAAAGTGAAGAAGCCTTCAAGGGCAAGGGTGTGTCGGCTTGTGCCACCTGTGATGGCTTCTTTTACCGCAACAAGCGCGTGGCGGTGATTGGTGGTGGCAACACCGCGGTTGAAGAAGCTTTGTACCTGTCGAACATCGCCAAAGAAGTGGTGGTCGTGCACCGCCGCGATAGCTTCCGCAGTGAAAAAATTCTGGCCGATAAGCTGCTCGACAAAGCCGCGAATGGCAATGTGACCATCAAGTGGAACAACGAGCTGGATGAAGTGTTGGGCGATGAGATGGGCGTCACCGGCATGCGCATCAAAAATCGTGAAACCGGTGCCACAGAAGAAATCGAGCTGGAAGGCATCTTTATCGCCATTGGCCATCAGCCAAACACTGGCATCTTCGAAGGCCAATTAGCGATGGAAAACGGCTACATCAAGGTGCAAAGCGGCCTAGAAGGCAACGCCACCCAAACCAGTGTGCCAGGCGTGTACGCTGCAGGCGATGTAATGGACCACGTTTATCGTCAGGCCATTACCTCCGCGGGTACGGGGTGTATGGCGGCGCTGGATGCCGAGCGCTACCTCGATGATTTAGATAGCCAAGGCTGAGGCCATTAGGCCCACGCTGAAGCCCTTGCATCGCAAGGGCTTTTTTAATTGAGCTGCAGCGTTTTGCTCAACGGCGTTAACTCGCCATTGCCTGGTTGGCTTTCAATATGCGCCAGACGCTCGCTGGTCAGTGGGTGGGTCTGCATAAACTGCTGCCAGTGGCTTTCGTCTTCTTCCAATACATGCCGGAAAAACTCCTCTGCCCCACGGCTGTGGCCATACACGGCTTGCAGGCGTTGCAGGGCGTAGCCGTCGGCTGCGCGCTCCATATCGCGGTTAAACGACAGCAGCGTCAGCATGGAGGAGTGTTGGCCCACCCAGCTGCCAACGTCATTGGCGCCTAACAGTCCAAAGATGACGCCAAAGGATAATTGCTCTAACAGCAAGGTCATGGGGTGGCGCAGTTGTACATGGGCATATTCGTGCGCCAACACCATGGCCAGGCCATTTTCTGATTGCACTGCCTCTAATAGGCCTTGGGTCACGAAGATGTGTCCGCCTAAGGTGGCGAAGGCATTGGGAGCCGCTTCGTCTGCCAAATAATGCACTTGAACGGGCAGGGCGCTCTCTGGCAACAGCTTGCTCATCAGCTGTTGCAGCTCCACTTCGATAGCATCATCGCTCTGCTGGGCGTCGACCCAGCCGCTTTCCCAGCTGTAGGGAATGCGTGGTGCCAGCCAGGTGGCGCTGGCGGCTAACAGCCAGGTCAGTAGCGCCATGATGGCAGCCACGCCCAGCACCAGAATAAAGAAGTCTTTTAGCGGATGCTCATGGGCGTTGTTGATGGAATCCGGCAGAATCGGATTCTCCGCTGGGCGCCTATCCATCAGGCTGTGCGCTCGGCATTGGCAATGCGCTCGGCGCGCATATCGGGCGTGGGCAGCAGTGCCGTGCCGTAGGCCAACACCTCTACCGAGCCCAAGGCGTTGCCGGCATTCTGGCTGATGCGTGAGGTTTCAAATTTGAGGTTGTAGATGGCATCGGCACCATGGCGTTTAGCGTCTTCTTGCATACGCAATACGGCTTCACGGCGAGCGCGATCGAGCAGAGTTTCATAAGCACCAACGCGGCCACCAAATAAGGTGCGCAAGCCTGCGGCCACGGTTTTAAAATAGTCGACAGAAATCACCACACTGCCCATGACCAAAGTGCTGTCATGGCGGGCAAAGTCGATGGGCGGTATGCGCTGCGGCATGACCAATAGGCGTCGGTAGGCTTTTTCGCGTTTATGAATACGGCGGTAGTGACGGGATTCGGCCATGCGGCCAAAAAAGTAGCCCAGTGCTAGCAGCACCAGAAAGACGATCAGCTCCATTAGCGATCCTCCACCACCACCGCGGTGCCGTAGACAAAGATTTCCGAGGCGCCGGCGGCAATCGACGAGGTCGAAAAGCGCACATTGATCACGGCATTGGCGCCCAACGCTTCGGCTTGGCGCTGTAAGCGCTCCATCGACTCTTCACGCGAATCGTGCAGCAACTCGGTGTAGCCTTTGAGCTCGCCACCAAAGATGTTTTTTAAGCCCGCCATAATGTCGCGACCTGCGTGCTTAGCACGTACGGTGCTGCCCTGTACCAGGCCCAGATGGCGAACGATTTTTTTGCCCGGCACCACTTCCATATTGCTGATCAGCATGGGGAAACTCTCAAAGAATAAGCACAATAGAAAGTTCAACATACCAGCGCCGGTGCGGCGCGCCAAGCAAGCAAGTCACAAAAAAGCCCCGCAGAGCGGGGCTTTTTCACAGCGCTAGGGCGCCGAGTTATCCAGAGGTGCCCTGGTTTTTACTCATCGGCGGTGGCGGCTGCGCCAGTATCCGCTTTGGGTTTGCGGCTGGTTTTCTTGGTCGCGGTAGCATCATGCTTGATGGCGACTGGACCAAAGTGCTCCAGCGGGAAGTCGTCGACGTTGATCATGTCCAGCACGTCCTTCTCGAACGCCAGCATGAAGTCGGCTTCTTCTTGGCTGAGCACACCCAGCTCAACACCATCGGTGATACGACCTTCGATGGTGAGGTTGGCTTCATCGTATTTGCCGGCCTTCAGGGCATCGCCAATCTTCTTGTAGATAGGCTCTGCCTGATCAGCACGGGCCAACAGTGAATCGTATTTGGCCAATGGATTTTTGCCGTTGTCTCCGCGGTAAATGCCATCGATCAGACGCTCACGGGTGCTGGTCGCGGCGGTGGTGAGCTCAACGATTTTAGCGATGGTTTTATCTGCTGGCTGGCGTGCACGACGACCCAGTGGCAGGGTCAAAGCGCGCAGCGCCCAGCCCACTGGGCGCATGGGCAGGTTCTTGGCGACGCCGTCTAGGGCGGCTTCAAACTCAGAGAACAGTTTGGCCATGGCGTACTCCACCAGCACCAAGTCTTCCTGATTGCGACCTTGGTCTTCCCAATGCTTGAGGGTCAATGATGCCAAATACAGCTTCGACAGCATGTCCGCCAGGCGTGCTGAGATCAGCTCGCGGAACTTCAACTCACCGCCCAATGAGAACATGCACATGTCGACCGACAGAGCAAAGCTGGCGGCATAGCGGTTGATCTGCTGGTAGTACTTCTTGGTTGGGCCAGTCGCCGGTACCGAAGTAAAGGCGGCATTGCTCAAACTCAGCAGCAACGAGCGCGACAGGTTAGAGAAGATAAAGCCAAAGTGGCTAAACAGCGCTTTATCAAAGGCTTTTAAGTCGTCGCTGGCCGCGGCTTCCATTTCTGGCAGCACATACGGATGGCAGCGAATCGCACCCTGACCAAAGGTAATCATGGAGCGGGTCAGAATGTTGGCCCCTTCTACGGTGATGGCGACGGGTACCGAGGTGTAACCGCTCTCGATGTAGTTGCCCGGACCTTGGATGATGGCTTTGCCGCCGTGAATGTCCATGCTGTCGAGGGCAATTTGGCGCGCCGCTTCGGTCAGGTTGTACTTCAAGATGGCCGACGGTACCGACGGTTTTTCACCTTGGTCGATGGCGATGGCGGTAATGCGCGAGGCGGCCGCCGAGATGTAAGCGTTGCCAGCGATGCGGGCGATGGAGTCCTGCACGCCTTCGAGCTTGGCAATCGGCACACCGAATTGGCGGCGAATGCGTGCGTATGCACCGGCCGCGGCG
Source organism: Bacterioplanes sanyensis (assembly GCF_014652515.1). GTDB lineage: Bacteria > Pseudomonadota > Gammaproteobacteria > Pseudomonadales > Oceanobacteraceae > Bacterioplanes > Bacterioplanes sanyensis. Next base: position 83,241 of record NZ_BMYY01000012.1, read on the forward strand.
ATGCCGTATTTGCCACCACCGGCGCCAGAGGAAGGCAGGGTAATGCAGCGTCCTACCGACAAGCACTCAACCAGCATGCGCCAACCTTTACCGGCGTTGTCGGCGCCACCGATGATGAACTCCAACGGAATAAACACGTCTTTACCGACAATGGGGCCGTTCATAAACGGCGAGCCAACCGGCTTGTGACGATTACCGATTTCCATGCCTTTCAGGTGGCGAGGCAGCAGGGCGACGGTGATGCCGATGTCGTAGTCATCGCCGAGCAACTTCTCTGGGTCAAACATGCGAAAGGCCAGGCCTACCACAGTCGCTACCGGCGCTAGGGTAATGTAGCGCTTAGAGAAGTTGAGCTTGATGCCCACCACTTCTTTGCCTTCCCACTCGCCTTTGCACACCACACCGGTGTCTGGCAGCGAGGTCGCATCTGAGCCTGCGCGCGGGCCGGTGAGGCCAAAGCAAGGGATTTCACGGCCATCGGCCAGGCGCGGCAGGTAATGATCTTTTTGCTCTTGGGTGCCGTATTTCAGCAGCAGCTCGCCTGGGCCTAAGGAGTTGGGCACACCGACGGTCGAGAACACGGCGCTCGACAGGCCAGAGATTTTCTGCAGTACCGCCGCTTGTGCTTGAGCCGAAAAGCCCAAACCGCCGTACTCTTTGGGAATAATCATGGAGAAGAAGCGCTCGTTCTTGAGGTAGTCCCACACTTCTTTCGACATATCGCCGTTTTGGCTGATTTCCCACTCGTCGACCATGGAGCATAGAGTTTCTACCTGGTTATCGAGGAACGCCTGCTCTTCGGCTGACAGGGTTGGATTGGGGTGATTGGTCAGCTTGTGCCAATCAGGCTTGCCTGCGAACAGCTCGCCATCCCACCAGACAGTACCGGCTTCGAGGGCGGTTTTTTCTGTGTCCGACATCTGCGGTAGCAGTTTTTTATAAATGGCAAAGATCGGGCGAGTGACTGTGTTGGCGCGGAACTGATCCAAGCTCAGCACGCCAAAACCGGCGGCCAGCAGCACGCTCAACAGTTTAATAACGCCAGGTGCGCCGCCAATAAAGGCCACCACGGTTAAAACCGCCATGCCTATGGCCGCGGTGCGTAAGCCGCTGCGCTTGTAAGCCAGACCCAGCAGGGTGCCTAACAGCACCAAAATCCAGATACCGGTCGACATAAGTGAGTACCTCAAGGTTAGTTAGAATGGGTGTGCGTTCGACAGGCCGATGTTCACTGCCGACATCACTATGGTTGATTGTAAACGCCCGTTTGAAATTGGCGCAAATGCCTTGTGTGGCGGCGCTTCGGCCTATTGAAGCAAAGCTGGAAAGAGTAGGGCGGGTTTGTGGATTCATTGCTGAGTTAGTTTCATGAACATTTGATCTGGAGCCGCTCTCCCTAACAGCGTTGTCTCACTTCCGCACTGCCTTGCTTAGCGCTATTTCGAACTCGTTAGAGCGCCTAAAACGCCAGCCAGTGAGCATTGCTTGATTATCACGGGTTGGGCTACGTATGCTGGCAGTCAGTTGACTTGCCACGCTATATATCAAAAGCAGCGAATGGCATGGGATGAACTAGACTTGTTGGGAATAACTGCGCTGGGAACCCTTTTATGACGGCCCAATTTTCGGCTTGGACCCTCGCCCTGATGGCGTTGATCACAGCGTTAACGCTGTACTTTCACCTCTTTCGCTACTCCACTCGCACTGCGGAAATCGCGCCCAATATTCTCACCAGCATCGGTATTTTCGGTACCTTTCTGGGGGTGGCGCTGGGGTTGTGGCATTTCGACACCGCCGATATTCAAGGCAGTGTGCCGAAATTAATGGACGGTTTGAAAACGGCGTTTTGGTCGTCGATTGTGGGTCTGCTCGGTGCGCTGACGCTGAAAATCCGCCACGCCTTGAGTCAAACCCGCAGTGCTGAGCAGTCCAGTGCACGCCTGGCCAGCATTGATGATCTGGATGCATCTCTCAAACAGTTGAGCCAGCAACTGCACAGTGACACCAGTTTGCCGCAACAGCTCAGTCATCAGCATGACGCCATGTTGGGCCAGTTAGATCGCATTGCCAACAGCCTAGAGACCTACCAAGAGCGCATGGCCGAAGCCAACGCCAAGGCGTTGATTCAGGCCATCGAAACCGTGATGCGCGAATTCAATACCAAGATCAACGAGCAGTATGGCGATAACTTTAAGCGTTTAAATGAATCTGTTATCGCCATGCTGGCCTGGCAAAAGCAATATAAGCAGCAGCTGAGCGAGCTGATTACCGAGCAAGAGCGCACCGCTGCCAGCATGGCCGAGGCCAGCGAAGCATTTGAATACATGGTGCGCCATGCCAATGCCTTTAACGGTATTTCTGAATCCTTGCAGGACTTGCTCAACGGCCTGGAGGCCCAGCGCGAAAACTTGCAGGCGCAACTCGGCTCGCTGGCGGATATGGTCAACAGTGCCACCGACGGCCTGCCGCGCTTAGAAGAGCGAGTGTTGGCGCTCACCCAAGGCATGGCGGATGCCCTGCAGTCGCAGCAGCGTTGGGCGGTGGAAGAGCTGGGCAAATTGCAACGTAATGTTGAAGAGCAATTACAGCAGCAAATGAGCAGCAGTCAGCAGCAACTGGAGGCGCAACAACAGCAAAGTTTGCAGCAATTGCAGCGCCTCGGTGAGCGCGTCGAGCGGCAAATGACGGTATTGGATGAAGGCATGGAAGAAGAACTCAACCGCGCCCTAAAATCCTTTGGTATGCAGCTAACAGCGCTGTCAGAGAAGTTTGTAAGTGATTACACACCGCTCACCAAGCGCTTGCAGAAGTTAGTGAAAATGGCCGAGCACATCGATGAATAGTCACGAGCTGGAGCGTCCACCGGAGCAAGAGGGCCATTGGGTTGCCGTGTCAGACCTGATGGCAGGTTTGATGATGGTGTTTATGCTGATTTCGGTGGTGTTTATGATCAACGTCGAAATTGAGCGCAACAAAGTCCGTGATGTGGCGATTCTGTATGATCGTTTACGTACCCAGCTGTACGAAGATTTAAATACGGAGTTTGCGCCCGATATGGCGCGCTGGGGCGCTGAGTTGGATAAAGACCTGGCCTTTCGCTTTAACAATACCGACGTCTTGTTCGATCGCGGCGAGGCAGAGTTAAAGCCAGAGTTTCAAGCCATTTTGGCGGATTTCTTCCCGCGCTATGTGCGCATCATTACCCAGCCGCAATACCGCGAAGACATACTGGAAGTCCGCATTGAAGGCCATACCTCCAGCGCTTGGTTTGGCGCCGACAGCGCCGAAGAAGCCTACATTCGCAATATGGATTTATCGCAAGAGCGCACTCGCTCGACCTTGGCTTTTTTATTGGGGTTAGAGCCAGTGGCGCAAGATAAGCAGTGGCTGATCTCGCATTTAACCGCCAACGGGCTGTCGTCAGCCAAAGTGGTGCGCAATGACGCGGGTGAAGAAAACGAAGACCGTTCACGACGAGTGGAGTTTCGTGTGCGTACCGATGCCGAAGGGCGCATTGCCACCATTCTTGAAGAGGTCTTGCCATGAAGTTGATCGATTTCTTGCAAGACTCTCAGCTCAATTTATTGCGCCGCCAAATGGGCACCGACGATTATGGCAACTTTCAATTATTCGATCCGCAGCGTCAGTTAACATACGCCGAGCGCGAAGCATTAGAACAGGGCGAGTTGCATATCAGTGCCAGTTTGACCCGTGCGTTGCGTGATAAAACTTTGGCACTGAAAAACTCACGTATTTGGTTATTAAACGACAATGCACTGCATTTGGCGCATTGCCATCAGGTGCAGCACATTCGCAATTTGGGCCAAGCCGTACGCTGCGGCACCCATGACTGGCCGCACGGTGAGCTGTGCCTCGATTGCCTAGCATTGCTAAATTATCGTGGGCTGGATGCACGGCGAGCAAGAAGGGCAGAGTTTTGTGATCCTATTGTTCAGCAGTTCAGCTTGCAGGAATTTCAGCAGCTGTATCCTTTCTATCCGCTTGAAGGTTCCTAAACCGACTTACCGCAGGATGTAACGACGGTTCTCATCGACCAACAGTTTTTCTACTCAGTATTGGCGGTTGCCCACCAGTTAGCATAGTATTTTCGGCCTTTGTAAAAAAACACCGAATATCGCGTTGATTTTACGTATTTTTTCGCATGGTCGTGCGTGTTTTTTCGGGCGTGATAAGAAATAAAAGCGAGGAAAACTATGCCATTAACACATCGCATATTAATTGCCATGGTGCTGGCGGTTGTCTTAGGCAGCTTGGCGCAATGGATGAACACTCAAGCCTTGCCAGAGTGGATAGATTGGACATTAAACAGCTTGCTGGTGGGCGGTGTCTTTGCCTGGGTAGGCAAGGTGTTTGTCGCGGGCTTGAAATTATTGGTCGTGCCGCTGGTCTTTGTGTCTTTGGTGTGTGGCGTTGGCGCGTTACGTGATCAAAGCAGCTTGGGGCGGCTGAGCCTAAAAACCATTTTGCTGTATTTGGCGACCACAGGTATCGCCATCTCCATCGCCTTAACCATGGCGACGTTAATTGCACCGGGTGAAGGCATTAACTTGCCTGCCAGTACCGACTATACCCCGCCACCGGCATCGTCTCTGCTGGATGTGTTTGTCGCTTTGGTGCCGACCAACGGTATTGCCGCCATGGCCAATGCCAACATGCTGCAAGTGATTGTGTTCGCCATTTTGGTGGGTACCGCCATTGGTCGTGCTGGCGAGCCGGGCAAGCGCTTGGCCGCGCACTTTGAAGACTGGAACGAAGCCATGATGAAGCTGGTAGAAATCATCATGCACTTCGCCCCTTACGGCGTATTTGCCTTGCTGTTTAATCTGTTTGCCTCCGAAGGCTTGGGCACCGTTGGACAGTTACTGCTTTACATGCTGACGGTGATTTTGGTGCTGGCGATGCACATGACCCTTGTTTACCCACTGTTACTGCGCGGCTTGACTGGTCTGTCGCCACTGCGTTTTTTGAGCAAAATGCGCGGCGTGCAAATGTTTGCTTTCAGCACCGCCTCCAGTGGCGCCACCATTCCGGTGACGTTGCGCACGGTGGAGGAGCGCTTGGGCGTGGATAACCGCGTCGCTTCGTTTGCCGTCCCCATGGGCGCCACCATCAATATGGACGGTACCGCCATTATGCAGGGGGTGGCGACGGTCTTTATCGCTCAGGCGTTTGCCCAAGACTTAACCATGGTGGATTACCTGCTGGTGGTATTGACGGCCATGTTGGCCTCGATCGGCACCGCCGGTGTGCCGGGTGTGGGCCTGGTGACCTTGGCCATGGTACTGAATCAAGTGGGCCTGCCGGCCGAAGGCATTGCCTTGATTATTGGTGTTGACCGCTTGCTGGATATGCTGCGCACCGCCGTCAACGTGACCGGTGATGCGGCGGTGTCGACCATTGTGGCGCACAGTGAAGGCGCACTGGACGAACGCATCTTTAATGACCCGAAAGCCGGTGAAGTCAAAGACTGATTGCTGGCTTTAATTAAAAAACCCGTCGTATGACGGGTTTTTTATGGCTTAAAACGAAATATCTTTCTTTTCGCTAAAACTAAAAGGCTGCGGCTTCCACGCTGGTAACTGCGGTTGAATGTCCATGTCGCCGAGCAACTCAAAAGTTACCGGGCCTTTGCCGCGCAGCATTTGCACCAAGCTATTGCCCAATTCCGATAGACTCAGCGAAAACGGCACTGTGACCGTTTTGCTCGCGCCAGCGGGCAGAGAGACATTGCTTAAACGGCTGCTGCCAATGGTGTTGCTGGCAGCATTAAGCTGGTAGTTAAACTGGTTTAAATCCAACGCAAAAGCATTGGGGTTGCTGAGGGTCAGTTTGGCCTCCAGCTCGACACCGCTGAAGTTAAACTGCTTGACGTTAACGTCGGCAATATCAACCTTGGGCCATTTGGGAATGGGCAGCTCGCCGGAATATTCCAGTGGCAGCGCGAGCACACCCAGCACGGGCAATTTAAAGCCCAGCTCTCCATTAATGCCATATTGCAGGCTGTCTTGATCGCCTAGGCTGCCAGCCAATTTGCGCAGCTCACCAAAGGTGAGGGTCAGTGGCAGGGTGATTTGACTATTGCCCTTGGCGGCAATGCTGTGGCGGTAATTGGAGCGCTCCAACTTTGCCAAAGAATGCTGGTTAACGCTTAAGTCTAGGGTCAGTGATTCGGTGTTAAGCGCCACCGGATTGGGGTTGTAAACGTCCACTAACACATCCAACGTGACTTGCTTAACCGACAAATCGGCAATGCTCACACCGCTGACTTTTGCCTTGGGTTTTTGCACCACCTCGTTGAGCGTGGCACAAGAAGCCAGCAAAAAACTGGCGAGTATGACGCCGGCAAAAGCCAGCTTTGAGCGGAAGTTCATCATACACAGCTCCTTAAAAAGAAATGATCATAGCAGGCTCGGCTACCAGTCTGGCAGCCAAAATTACCGTTGGGGGTATCCCGCATTGCGATGCTTAAGCGTGCTGCGTACATTGGGCCTTGGCTCGATGGTGAGTCGCAATAGATGCGGGCAACGCAGGTAACACATGACGATGGCAAGAATAGGCGGTTTTACCTTGATCGAACTCATCCTGGTGATTGTGGTGCTGGGGGTGTTGGCTGCTTTTGCTATTCCACGTTTTGCCAACGTTGAGCGCCAGGCAAGGATTGCCGTGATCGAGCAAACCGCCGGCGCCATGCGCTCCACCTCGGCGTTGTTTCATGCTCAGGCCTTGGTAGAGGGAGTAACGACCGGCAGCGTTACTCTGGATGGCCGCAATATTCCTATGGAAAGCGGCTATTTAGAAGGCTTTTGGAACGGCGCTTGGCGCTACGTATTAGACATTGGCAAAACCATCAGCTTTACCCCCGCCGGCAGTGAGTGCACTGCCAACGATTTGTGTGGCGTCGGGCGCCAACGCCCAGCCGCTTACGTGAGCGGCCTGCGCTCCAACGCCAACCGTCTGGTAATGATTTGGCCACAAGGCTATCAGTTGGCAGACGATTGCTTCGCTTATTACTTCAATCCGAACGATGGCCTGCCGCCGCAAATTGGCTCCGTGACAAACGGCTGCTAATGCCTGCTGCTTTATGCCAAGCTTTAACGCCAAACCATATGCTGTCGGGTCCCTGCGGGCCCAGTCATTGCTGACACAGGTAGCCTCGAAGACGCGAACAACCCAAGCGTACAGCGAGGTGAGGATTAAGCAGCAGCTATAAACTCAATGTGAAGGGATACTGTTCGTATGATTGGAATACTTCCTAGAGTGATAAAAAGCTGGAGCGACTTTTCAGCCGTTTTACCTGTTTTCCCGCCGGGTGATAACTTTAGCGATAAATGATCGGTTAAAATTTGAGCGCCTAGACCTTCAGGTCATTTGACTCATGGACAGTAGGTAAGCACGTTTTGTAGGAGGAAATGTGCGAAAAAGTATCCAGCGATACATCAATAGCGTAGGGTGAATCTCTCGATTGGTTCTATCTGGAAAACAGGCGTACATATTAAAAAACTTTTATGTGCTCATATTAAAAAGGTAGTTTTAAAGCCATGGATACACATTTGAAAATAGTTGAAGCTTTAGCAAATGGTATTAACCCAGTTACTGGGGAACTTCTTCCAAGTGAGTCTCCATACAACCACCCTGATGTCATTAGGGCATTGTTCACTATGCTCGATCTGGTAAAAAACCCACCTAAGAATGCTCCTAAGTTGAAAAAGACGCTGGAGCAGAAACAAGCAGAAAACATCGAAAATGGCTTGCCCAAAAACGCAGGGTTACCTTGGACCGACGAGCAGCGGGCTGATTTGGCAAACCAGTTTTCATCAGGGAAAGACACCAAAGCACTAGCAGAAATTCACGCACGTTCTACTGGTGCGATCACTTCTGAACTCAAGAGACAAGGCCTTATAGAGGGTTAAAACCCAGGCAAGACCACTACCGTCAAGAGCTGGAGTCAGAATTGCTACTACGGCAGTGAGCACCACCTCGCTGGAGGTACTGGCGTAGCTTTTCCTGCTGTAGAGCGAGTTCGTCATACTGAGCCGTCATACTACCAAAATACTCCTTATGATCCCTTTCGCCCCAGGCCTCCAAGTCAATATCGATTACCTCTAGGGTAAGACGGCACACCATTTGATAATCACCTTCCATCATGCCTGATGCTAGGTGATTGAATACGCTAGCACTTGTTGATAAATGTGCCAGCGAAATACTTTCCGCAGCATCAAGAGCGTATAAATGATAGTGAGCAACCCCTGCGGCGTAACCAGCAACGCAACCAGCCAACAAACTCAGTATAATTTTCATGGCGGATGCCCTACACAGCTTTAGCCTTACAAAGGAGGAAGGTCGGAATCATAAGTTAGGGACGCTAACTAAAGCACCCGACAAAGCAATCAAAGCAACGGCCGCAAGCGCAAAAATAGCGCTGCTCACGGCCATGGCAAAGTAGCCGCTTAACACATGGCTTTTAACTTGGTCTCGACCAAATCAATGGCCACGGTATTTTTACCGCCCTTGGGAATAATCACATCGGCATATTCTTTAGTTGGCTGAATAAAGCTGACGTAACCCGGGCGCACGGTCTTTTTGTATTGCTCGATCACAGATTCCAGACTACGGCCACGCTCAACGGTATCGCGCTTAATGCGACGCAGCAGGCAAATATCCAGCGGTGTATCGACAAACAGCTTTAAATCAAAGGTATCGCGCAGATTCTTATGGGAGAACAGCATGATGCCTTCGATGATGATGATCGGCGTTGGGTTGATCACCACCGTCTCTGGTTTGCGGGTATGAATGGTGAAGTCGTAACAAGGCGCATTCACGCTGTTGCCCTGCTTTAACTGCTCCAAATGCTGCTGCAGCAAATCATGCTCCATCGAATTGGGATGGTCATAATTGGTATTTTCGCGCTCTTCCATGGTCAGATGAGACTGATCAAAGTAGTAGCTGTCTTCAGAAATAACCTGAATGTGCTCAATTGGCAGACGTTGCTTGATGGTTTTAGCCAGCAGGCTTTTGCCGGACGCCGAAGCGCCAGCAATGCCTACCAATAAAGGGCGTTGAGTGGTTGCTGTCATGTCGTACTTCTTACGTTAACTACCAATGATTACAGGGAAAGACTGATAAACAAGCCAGCGATGGTGGCGCTCATCAGGTTAGCCAAAGTACCGGCGGCCACAGCTTTCAGGCCCAGGCTGGCAATCTCTTTTCTCCGTGATGGCGCGATCACACCTAAGCCACCCAGCAATACCGCGATCGACGCAAAGTTGGCAAAGCCGCACAGCGCGAAGGTGCTGATGGCTTGCGAGATCGGCTGCATCGACTCTCTCACCTGCATAAATTCACTGTAGGCGACAAACTCGTTAAGAATCAGTTTTTGTCCAATCAACGAGCCCACGGCATTGATGTCGGCAGACGGCACACCAATCAGCCAAGCGACAGGTGCAAACACATAGCCCAGCATGGCTTGAATGGTGATATCTGGGTAACCAAACCAGCCACCAATGCCGCCCACGGCGCCGTTCAGCAAGGCAATCAAACTGATAAAGGCAATCAGCATGGCGCCGATATTGACCGCCAACTTCAGGCCATTGCTGGCACCGGTGGCTGCGGCATCGATGGCATTGGCCGGCTGCTCAATCTCAGCCAGCTCCTCGGCGTCTTCGATGTTTTTAGGCTGCTCGGTTTCAGGGATAATAATTTTGGCCATTAACAAGCCACCCGGTGCCGCCATAAAGCTGGCAGCAATCAAGTACTTCAGCTCCACGCCCATAGCGGCGTAACCGGCCATCACTGAGCCTGCAATCGACGCCAAGCCACCGACCATAATGGCGAACAGCTCAGAGCGGGTCATATTCTTAATGTAAGGGCGCACCACTAAAGGCGCTTCGGTTTGGCTAACAAAGATATTGGCGGTGGCCGATAATGACTCTGTCGGGCTGGTGCCCAGCAGCTTGCGCAAACCGCCACCCAACACACGAATGACGGCCTGCATGATGCCAAAGTAATACAGCACCGCCACCAAGGCGGAGAAGAACACCACAATCGGCAGCACCTTAAAGGCAAAAACAAAACCGCCATTAGGGAAGACTTCAAACATCTTGCCGCTCACCAGGCCACCGAACATAAAGCCGATGCCCTCATTGGCGTAAGAGATAACATTGGCCACCGCCGACGTCACCAGATTCAGCGCCGTCTGGCCAGCTGGCACAAACAGCACCAAGGCACCAAAGACAATCTGAATACCAAGAGCACCGAATACGACCCTCTTACTGATGGACTTTTTATGCTCAGACAGCGCAAAGGCCGCTGCCAGCAAAACGAGGATGCCGACCACGCTCATGAGGACGCTCATGCATATGCTCCCAGGAAATACGATAAGGAATTACCCCAACAGATTGGGGCCTTTTGGCTGGGCGCGGATTCTACCAGAACTGCCGGCATGAATAAGCCATTATATGAAGCCGAGATGAATGGCAGGCTCGACAGTAATAAGAAGGTCTTATAACCACTATTTTATCAATAACGACGCCGATGGCGACTTAAGCGCCATGCCTCTATGAGGTTATCCTTCGCGCTGGGTGGGTGACTGAAAGGGGGATATCGAGGCCGTTGTTGCTAAGCATTCGCTTTCGTAGCTGGGGTCAGAGCTTAAGCTCTGACCCCGCAAAACAGCGCAGATTTTTTTAAACGCTAAGCCCTATGCCCTCCTTGAGGTTATCCCTCACGCCGGGCTGGCGACCGACTGAAAGCGCACATCGAGGTAGTTGTCGCTAGGCATTTGCTCTCGTAGCTGGGGTCAGAGCTTAAGCTCTGACCCCGCAAAACAGCGCAGATTTTTTTAAACGCTAAGCCCTATGCCCTCCTTGAGGGATCTTATCCCTCACGCCGGGCGGGCGAACTCCCTGCTTTGCGCTGCACAGGCCGTGATTCCTGAGTTACCAATGCTGTGGTCGCCGCAACGCCAACAGCCTGCATCCCGGCAGGATGTTGGCTGGTGCTGCCGTCCGGGCAGCCCCTGCGGGCACAGCCATTGCCCACTCAGGCGGCCTGCTAAGGCGCGGAAAACCTGGGCGCGATACCGAGAGTTTAGCGAGTTGGTCTGGGAGTTGGGATGGGTGTCTCGTTTGTGTCCCTGCTTGTGGGAGTAAGGAGATGTCGCTGGCTCTGTACCCCACTTCAGCATTTTGAGCGCTGTTTCCCGCGTAAATGGCATAGCTGCCGGAGTGCTCAATTCCATACTAGGTTTCCCGACCTGAAAGGGCATAACGCCGCATTAAGGTGTGAGCAGCGCTTGGCTATACTTGAGCGAAGCGAAACTGCCAAGCGTTGCGAATCACTCTTAAATGCTTTGTTAGTTTTCTTTGAGCCAATTTTCAAGAACTTTGATATATAAGCTGCGATCTTCTTCCGACATGTCTCTTGCTAATATATTGCTCTTCATAATGTAAGTTGCCAAATGCGAATGCTTGGGTTGAAAAGGAGGGTTATCGCCAATATCTATCTTATTCCATGTCGAAGGTAAATGCTTGCATAAGCATAGGAAACAAAGAAATCTTATTGCGTGTTTACGAGTTAAAGACTCTCTATTTATCGTCAAAGACCAATATACTGGGAACCAAACCATATAGAATTTTATAGGAGAAGTGTCAAAATTCTGCGCACCATCGTGAACTAGGGAATCTCTAGTAATCTTTAGGTTATTAAGGGAGTAATTGATATTACTAATTATAGCACTATTATAAGGTTTAATAACCTTAAGAATCTTTGAAATCACTTCATCATCTTTATGGTCATCAACAAATTTATAGATCATTTCCACAAAATCAAAAGCAAATGTTTTTAAATTCTTTTTATTTCCACCATTTAACTTATAAAGAACCTCAAATGTCGTCTTCGCTAAAATAGGCTTATCAAGAAAGCTATTGAATAAAGATTGTTGCTCCCAAACCTTATTATATAAATGAATAACTGAATACAGATCACTCTTGGACTCTAAGATGTCATGTGTACCAACAATGTCGAAACCAAAGTCTTCTTCATGTACACAAATTGAATTAACAGCTTGATTTTTTCTTGATAGAAGAACTTTATCTGCACTATGTGAAAAATCACTCATGCCATTTGAAATTACAATTTTGTGTTCAAACGACTTGTCAACATTATTCTCAATTAAACGAAACATATCAAAGGTTTCTAATGAAACAAATCCATTGATGTCCATACTCTGAGGTACACTCTTTGCAAAATATGAAAACTTCATCAGTTCGGTTATTTTTTGAACAAGCCAATCCGTTTCTTGATCAAACTCATCTACCTCAAGCTTACCATTTACTGCAAAAACACTCCCCCCACAAAATTCAGAGTGCCGAATTTTTAACTCTTCAGATTGTTCTTTAAAAGGTGTTAAAGAGCCAACTGGTAATTTCACTTCTCCATCAACGAACAAATGAGGGAAGTAGTATGAAACTTTCCTATTTTTTCCCACTTTTTTAACCTTCTGTGACATGAAAGAACTCAATGATATCTTGAGCCGTTTCATTTTTAACTTTTTTCCGACTCTACCCACAATACACCTAACCAGTTAAAACTAACGCTCGGCACAGCCGCAGCTGGTATGGAGCGGCTTTTGTGTTATTGTTTGAGCGGCAGCGAGTAACACAAAAGGCGTGTAGTACCAGCTGTCGGACTGGTGCCGCTTGTTAGAGGGATCTATGGATCGTACTACCCGCCCATGTTACGCAATGTAGCGCCTTATCAGCTTGGGAAGCTCGCTGACAGGAACCTCATCCAACTGCGCTCCCCGTCGGACGAAGTACTGATCGCCGTAGCTACTAGGGTCTTCCTGGCCTGCGACCTCAAAAACGAAAATTGTTTTATCGTAGTAGCGCACCGGCTTTATGTTTCTCGAAAGGAAATCCTTCAAGTCATCTGAAAGCTTGGAATGCCTTACCTTATCTACGATGAGCTGAAATAATTGGTCCATACTCTTCCCAAGAGCCTGAGCCTCATGGTCGACACCGGTAATGTAGAAGCTTTCATATACTCTAGGGGCAACGGAAAACATCTCCTTGACCCGTCCTGCCGTAGCCTCATTCTCCGCGACACCTACGAGCACATACCCCTTGGCGCCCTTTTTTTGGTTAGCAATAGCCACACATGTCTGAAGAATCTTTTCAAAGCTGGGTTCATCAAAGTGGCCTTCACCGTCGAGTCTAAAGAACCCTTGCTTGAAGTCGTACGCGCTCTGTTCGGTATAGGATTGGGTAAGGATGTTTTGCAACTGCGTTATCCAGTGCACATGTGCAGGATCGGCGTGTGCTATATGCCCAAAACTGTCTTTGCACATACCCGCAACAGAGTTCACCGTATTCTGGCGATCCTCGCCCCCCCATCGCCCACCTTCTGGGACAGGGATCCGCCGCGCGCTATCGGACAATACATCTGCGAGCTTCGACGGGTCCTTTAGTTCTAGCCCTTCCTTCACGACTAGCTTGTGGAACGCCAGAAAGACCGCCTGAAAATACCTTGGTGCTCGTGCAGGTTTCTCCTTGAATAAAAGCCCCCCAAAACTTGTCCCAGCAGCGGACAACAATAGACGCAGCTGGTCTAAAGTCCGTTGAAAGTCGCTCACAACCAAGTCGGTTCCACGTTTTTGCACAGCAGTCTCTATTTGAGTGTGCCGGCTGATCGACGCATCATCCTCCCCCAAGCCGAAGAAGTCATCAAGGAACTCGGTCCGTGAGGAAGGGGGATCCTCTGACACCATAAACGCCAGCATGTCGGCAACAAGTTCTTCGTCCCGACTTTGTCTTAGCTGATCTTTTGTTAGTATCCCTTGCGAAACCCAGAATACCTCGTCTGCCGCAATCCCGTAGTCTAGGTCTCGGTTGGTTATGCTAATACGTTTCATCCGGTCTAGAAGTAGGATGTCCGAATACGAGTCGTCGCCCCGGACTTTTGCGGATATCTTACGGACTGCCTCTCCAAAATGACCGGTCGATCCGGCCGCCCTTAGCTCCTGTCTTGATAGTTTTTTACCGCCAGAGTTAATTCTTCTGAAAACCTCATCCACGCTATTCGTATCGCTGAATTCATATATCGACAGCGGAAGGTCGTACTTGGCTATTTCAACGCAGTCGCTTCGCGGGAGGGTCGGCGTCTTTTGTTTGAGCCCACCCGAGTCGAGCAGAGCCTTAGTAACAGCCATCGTATTGAGATCAAAATACGCCCCGTTAACGGGGAAGTCATTCTCTATGAAAGACGTGATTGCATTCAATCTTTGCATTCCGTCTATTATTTCAAACGTGTTTCCCTCTGCTCTCTTGTTCTCTGCGAGTAATATTATTGGAATAGGGTACCCTCTGATTATCGAGTCGATGAAGCTGACCTTTTCGGAGAGGGTCCAGATAAGCTTCCTCTGGTATCTTCGGTTAACCAAGTATCTATCTCCTGAATGGTTTCCGTAGACACGTTCGACTGACTCCCCTTTCACGGTTAAATCCTGAACTTGGACTGTATCCCCCATCACTTATATCCCTTTTGTTGGCTGGCTGACGTAATCAAACATTCAATTCGTACTGCATTATTCAGTGGCTTTCGTCGTGAGGTCTACATGGCTACTGAGAACTCCTTCTCTAACAGTTTAATAGTGTGCGTGCCTGTTTTTCCAGCTAGAACCATCTGAGCTATCTCTGCCAACCTATTGATTTGCAACTGGATATCTTCCTTTTTTTCACATTTCCTCCTGGAAAAACGTGCATTCTTACTATCCCTTTAGCGGCTGGCCTCGCAGCTCGTGCCTTTAGGTTTCAAGCTGCTGATATTATTGATGTTAAGCTATCACTGGGCTTGCCTACTGGCAAGGCTGCTGGGCGACAGAATACGTCGGCTGTTTAGCTACAGCGCCGTCGTGACAGTCGCTCTAACTTTTCAACTCGCTCTTGCGCCTAGATTTTCCGCGCCTTAGCAGGCCGCCTGAGTTGGCAATGGCTGTGCCCGCAGGGGCTGCCCAGACGGCAGCGCCAGCCAACATCCTGCCGGGATGCAGGCTGTTGGCGTTGCGGCGACCACAGCATTGGCAACTCAGGGATAACGGACTGCGCAGCGCAAAGCAGGGAGCTCGCCTGCCCGGCGTGAGGAGTAACCTCAAGGAGGGCATAGGGCATAGGGCTTAGCGGAAAAAACAGATACGGGGTCAGAGCTTAAGCTCTGACCCCAGCTACGGAAGCGAATGCCTAGCAAAAGCTACCTCGATGTGTACTGTCGTTCGCCCACCCAGCATAAAGAATAACCGCAAGGAGGGCACTGGGCTTAGCGAAAAAGAAAACGTGAAAACAGTGGTCAGAGCCAAGCTCTGACACTGGCTATTGCAGACGCTTCTCTACCGTATCCCCAACTTCTTCATCCGCGACCTTAACGTCGATTCCGGCAACTCCAATAACGCTGCTGCACCCTGTTTGCCGCCCACCACGCCTTGGCAATAATCCAGCGCTTGCAAAATATGCTGGCGTTCGGCAGCAGCCATTGATAGCGGTCGGCTGCCGCTGCTTACCGGTTGAATATCACTGTTTAAAGCCGGCAAGCGCAGTTCGCTGTGGCCAAGAATAAGGGCGTGCTCCAGCACATTTACCAGCTCGCGCACATTGCCCGGCCAGTGGTATTGCATTAATTGCTGCAGTTGCTTAGGCGGTAAGGTGGGCATGGGTTTATTTAAGCGTTTGGATAAGCGCTGTAAATAATGCTGTATTAAAAGCGGAATATCGCTACGGCGTTCACGCAAGGGCGGCACTTGTAGCGGAAAGACATTGAGACGGAAGTAGAGGTCGGCGCGAAACAGGCCATCGCGCACCATAGCGCTGAGGTCACGGTGGGTGGCGGCCATTACTCGCACGTCGACTTTTAATGTGTTTTCACTGCCTAGGCGTTGTATCTCGCCATTTTGCAGAGCGCGCAATAGCTTCACTTGGGCGGCGGGGGAAAGCTCGGCCACTTCGTCGAGAAACAGGGTGCCGCCATCGGCTTGTTCAAAACGTCCGGCTCGGCGTTGATGGGCGCCGGTAAAGGCGCCGCGCTCATGCCCAAATAATTCACTTTCTAGCAAGGTGTCGCTGAGGGCGCCGCAGTTGACCTTTACCAAGGTGCGTTGATGGCGATGGCTTAAACGATGCACGGCTTCGGCCACCAGTTCTTTGCCGGTACCACTTTCGCCTTGAATCAATACGCAACTGGGCGTTGGGGCGACTTGGCGAATGGCTTCGTCAAGCAGGCGCATGGGCTCGCTTTGACCCAGCAGCTCGGTGCCTTGGCGCTGTTGTTGCAATTCTTCTTGCAGGTAGCGGTTTTCAAACTGCAGGTGCTGCTTTAATTGTTGCACTTCGCGTAGCGCGGCTTTTAATGAGCGCTGTTGCTCTAGACGCTCGGTAATGTCTTTAAACACCACCACGGCACCGGTAATGTCGCCATTTTCAATAATGGCAGTGCTGGAGTATTCAACCGCAAAGCAGCTGCCATCTTTGCGCCAGAACACCTCGTGATCACAGTGAGCTGCCTGACCGCTGATCAACGTTTGATAAATAGGACAGTCGCTATGAGGGTAGTGGCTACCATCGGCATAGCTGTGATGATGAAACTGGTGAATGGTTTGGCCTTGAATTTCACTTTGCATCCAGCCAGTGAGGCGCTCGGCTGCTGGGTTAACAAAGGTGGCATGGCCTTGGGCATCCAGGCCATAAACTCCTTCCGACATAGACTCCAGAATGCGCTGGTAGCGATGGGTCAGTTGCTGGTGTGACAGTGCCATAGAAGCGTCTAATACAGTGCAAAGTCGCCAGTATATCAATTTCGCTTGGCTTCTGGCGGCAGCGATAGCACTTGTCGCTATCGCGCCAGGCCAGTAGGCTTGGCGACATAGTGATAACGAGTTAGGAAGCAAACAGCTATGAGCGGATTAAAAGATCGAATAGCAGACAACAAAGAGCGCTTGCGCGACTGGTGGAGCGATGGCGGCCTGCTGCGCGGTGGCCTGATCACCGTGTTGGTGGTGTATTTGTTGGCTGCTTTGGTCATCGGCATTTACTGGAGCCAAGAGCCAGACTCCTTTTCTGTCAAAGGCATTGCGCAGGAAAAAGCCGATGAGCTGGGCGTAGAGCCGGTGGTGGGCTTTACCACCACGGCCACGCTGATGAAAATTACCGATACTTTGCTGCACAAGCCGGGTGGCTATTTAAATAACGATTTACTGCCACCTGGGCTGTGGCTGGATAACATCCCGCGTTGGGAATATGGCGTGCTGGTGCAGGTTCGGGATTTCTCCCGCGCTTTGCGCAAAGACTTTAGCCGCTCGCAAAGCCAATCGACGGAAGATAAAGATTTGGCCATTGCCGAGCCGCAACTGCACTTTGATGCCAAAAGCTGGGCGATTCCCTCATCTGAAGGTGAATACCAGCGTGGCCTCAATGCGCTGGAGCGCTATTTAGAGCGGTTGGCAGATAAAGAAGCCGGTGATGCGCAGTTTTATGCCCGCGCCGATAACCTGCGCCAATGGTTGCTGGATGTCGAAACCCGCTTGGGCAGTTTGTCACAGCGTTTAAGTGCCTCAACGGGCAAGCGTCAGCTGAATACTAACTTGGCCGGTGACAGTGCTGCAGCGCAGTCAACGCCGACGCCAGACGATGAAGAAATTAAAACGCCGTGGACCGAAATCGACGACGTGTTTTACGAAGCTCGCGGCACCGCTTGGGCGCTGGCGCATATTTTGCGTGCCATTGAAGTGGATTTTCACGACATCTTAGAAAAGAAAAACGCTCTGGTGAGCTTGCGCCAGATCATTCGTGAGCTGGAAGCCACACAAGAGCCACTGTGGTCGCCGGTGGTGTTAAATGGCAGTGGCTTTGGCATGTTTGCCAACCATTCTTTGGTAATGGCGTCGTACATTTCGCGCGCCAATGCCGCCATTTTGGATTTGCGTGAGCTGTTATCGCAGGGCTGATTGGCGAGCTGCAGCGTAAATCAATACCAAAGCCCGGCCTCCAGACCGGGCTTTTTTATAGTGCTACATCGATATTGAGGGTCAGGCTGACGCTGCTTTAGCCATCGTCAAAATTGGTGCACTGATGGTGTGTCGCAGCGCTGGCATTTAACGGAGTAATGCTTGGAGCCGTGATGTCTGGCTGACTGGCCGTTAAGCCGTTGCGACTGTGTTGGCCCTGAAAAAGCCAGTCATCTGACTGGGCTTTTTTATAGTGGCACATCGATATTGAGGGTCAGGCTGACGCTGCTTTTGCCATCGTTCAAATTGGTGCCCTGATAATGCGTTGCAGCGCTGGCATTTAACGGAGTAATGCTTGGAGCTGTGATGTCAGGCTGGCTGGCCGTTAAACCGTTGCGGCTGTTTGTTCCTTGAGTCACGGTGTTGACAACAATATAACCGCTGTCAGCCACGCTGGCAGACAGGGTGGCAGAGCCTTGTTCGCCACTGGCAACCAGCGACAGCGAATGCAGTTGAAGCTCGGCTTGCTGACCGCAGCCTTGGCTGTAGCTGCGCTCCAGCCGACGGGTAAAGCACTGCACTGGCTGATTGAGGTTGAGCTGATTAATTTGCTGCTCTACCTGGCCTAGGCTCGGTAAAACATCACCTAAGCGAATCATGCGCGTTTGCTGGTTGATAAAGTTCACGGGCCGGCGCTGCGGGCCCTCGTCTGCACTGAGCGGGGGCAGACTGATGCCTTCGAGTTGGCTGATGCTGGCTTGTCGAAATTGCGGATGCTGGCCAGCGCCGACAAATAGCGGCAAATCAAACTCCGTTTGCTGAGTGGGCCAATCTTGCCAGCCTCCGTCTAGCCCACAGTTGGCAATTTGATAACCGCCGTTCTGTTCGCGCACTTGCAGCGTGCTGCTGTGCCATACCTGAGTTACTTCGCGGCCGCGCTGGCCCAGGTCAGTAATGGCATCAACGCGATGCACCGCCAGCCATACACCGGCCACCGAGTTACCGCCACGCTCGGTATAGCTGCTGAGATCATAACTCGCGGGTTGCCCCAGCTCGGCTAGCACCTCTGAATTTGCAATGCTTGGCAGCTCGGGCAAATCGCAGTTGGCCTGATCGTCTGGGTTGTCTGGTTCTTCAGGGCTTGGCTCATCTGGCTCAGGCTCGCTCGGGCTTTGATCGCCTTGGTCTTGGTTGTCTTGGTCTTGGTTGTCTTGGTCTTGCTCGTCTTGGCTAGGTGGCTCAGGGGCGTCTGAGCTTGACGAACCGGAGTCGCCGCCGCAGGCGCAGAGTGTGGCGCAGAGCAGAACGCTTAGCCAGAGTGAAGAGCGGGTCATATTGGCTCCCGAGTGGGTGGATTGGTGTTTTTACCAGCGTTGCTGGTGTGTGACTATCGTAACATTCTGTAACTGTTCGAGGGCATTTGTTCTGATCTTTACATGTTGTTGAGGCGTTGATTTTTATACCTTGGGCGGGGTTGCTAGCACAAATTCGGCCATTTTGGCCCGTTTTGAGTCATGTCGACGACGACTGCAAAAGTAGAACTGGTGTACGGCTTCTGATATGTTGCACGGGCGTATCAGCAAAAATAACAACAATAATCAGGGATTTCACCATGCCATCACGTCTTCTCAGCAGCTTGCTGGGTTCGTGCCTGGCGCTGCCAACTCTGGCACTGCAACCGATGGCGGATCAGCAGCTTGCTGCCGTTACCGGACAGGCTCAGGGGTTGCGTCTGACCAGTGAGTACGATGCCCGTATTGATAGCATTAGCTACATCGATGATGACGGTGTTGGCAATGACGGTAGCGTCGGTGCCGTCACCTTAGCGCCGGTACGCTTGTTTACGCCCACCAATCGTCCCATCGAAATTGACATCGAAGTCAAGCAAGTCAATGGCAAAAAAGCCGTGGTGTTTACCAATCGCGATTTACCGGTGGAGCTGCGCGTAGGCTCGGTGGCCATTAATGGTGAATCTTTGGGTGGCATGGGGCAGGGCAACTTTTCGATAGGCAGCGGCGATGCCCTCATTACTCGCATGTATGCCGGTGGTGAGGTAGGCAGTGGTTTTACTTTAGATGTGCTGATTCCGGCCTCCATGAGCCTGGATGCTTACTACGAAGACGACGGTGCTCGACTCACCAATACCCTGAGTTTTTCAGACCCGCGTGACGCCAATGGCGGTGGTCTGCAATTTCGTAACATGACCTTCGATTTAGAAACCGATGGCTTGCGCATCGGTATGCCTGAAGTCAATGATGGCAACTTCAATATTTATAACGCTCGCTTGGGTGCAGACGTTTTAAATTCCTTAGCGTTTCGCAATATTAATATTCCGAGCGGCGGCTATTGGCTGTTAAAAAACGCTGAAAATGCGGGCGAATACGGCATTGAAATGGACAGCCGCTTACCGCAAGGGACGGCACTGCAACTGGTGTACATCGCTGGCGCCGTTGGCGATAACTACCCCAACGCAGAAACCCATGAATTCAGCGCTGATATTGAACTGCTCAGTAACCTGGATGTGCAGGGCTTGCGTATGAACGTCGACGGTGAGCGCGGCTTAGTGCTGGATTTTGATACTAACACCAGCAGCGATGGCATTCGCGGCCAGCTCAGCATGAGCAATATGACGCTGCAACGCAGCGATCAGGTGGGCAGCGGTACCACCGTGGGGCTAGGCACGTTAGATGCGCAAATTAATTTGTCGCGCAATACCTTCCTGCAGATCGAGGGCCACTGATATGAAGCAAACGTCGCTGTGCTCAGTTTTCGCTGTGTTATTGCCCTTCACTTCAAGCCCAGCATTGGCCTTGCAGACACTGTCAGAAAACTCGCTATCTGCGGTAACTGGCCAGGCTGGGTTAACCATTGAAACCCAGATCAATGAAGCCCAAGGCAATGTATTAACCGCCTCTGAGTTTCGCTTTACCGAGGCCGATCGCGCGGGCGACGGCCAAGACGAATATTTAGCGGTAGAGAATATTTTGGTGCGAGCCACCCAAGATGACGGCAGTGGCGGTCGTATTGGTGATCAGTTTGTCACCACACTGGATGTGTCGGCGGAGGGTAATTTAATTATTCGTACCAGTGGTATGGATTATTTAACCGTGCAAACAGGTAAAGTCGTTTTGGGCGGTCGCGCATTGTTTGAATCCATGTCGATCAATGATTGGAACTTTGCTGGCAATAGCTTTTTAGAAACGACGGTACTCAACGAAGCCGACGGTGCTCGGGTGCGCTATCGCACGGTAATGGAAGATGGCAGTGGCTTAGGGTTTGCCTTTGTAGAAGATGGTGTCACCTTTACCTCAGACGTGGTGTTTAAACCCGCCACTGGCAATACGGCTTTTATCAGCGAGCTGTTTTTAAGCGGTGATTTAGACGGCGTTAAATTGGAATTTGGCGAAACTCAGGGCAGCTTCGAAGTGAACAACATCACGTTGCGTGATGGCAATGGCGATAATTTGTTCGGCGCTAACGACTTTGGTGACATCGGCTATGGCGATATTGATGTCGTCAGTGGCTATATGACGTTGCGCGCTAACGATGAATCAGGGCGCGAGGGCATTCGTGGCGAAGTGGCCAGCAATATTACGGTGGGTACGGCGTTTTATCGCACCGGCGATCAGCGGGTGAACTTTCGCAATGCGGCCATTAATACCAATGGCGAGATTCAATATCAGCTCGACTTTATCAACAACGGTTATGCCACGGGTTTAGAAGGCGTGATCGATGAAGTCAGCGATGTCGATTTTGTGGTGGGTGGTCTCACGTTAAGCGACGGCGATGGTAATAATGAGTCGGTCAGCATGGGCGCCTACGGTATCGAAAATCTGAATTTTAATGGCGGTGCTCTTGAGGTCGGTCTTTACACTTTGGGCGGTCAGGGCAGTCAGGGCCTGCGCTTGGATACCACTCTGGCGGGTAAAACCAGCTTTGATCTAACCATTAAAGATTCACCCATTGATGATCCTTTTAATGACAGTGCGCCGGCGTTAACCGCTGAGGTGGTAATGCAAAATGTGTCATTAGCACAAACCGTCGATCAAACTGAAAAAGGTCTGCACATCGGCATCGTCGACGCCAGTATGGATGCCAGCATCAATAGCATTCAAGCCGGTACCGGTGCCAACTATCAAGGCCA
Source organism: Bacterioplanes sanyensis (assembly GCF_014652515.1). GTDB lineage: Bacteria > Pseudomonadota > Gammaproteobacteria > Pseudomonadales > Oceanobacteraceae > Bacterioplanes > Bacterioplanes sanyensis. The sequence goes on from NZ_BMYY01000012.1 coordinate 105,392, forward strand.
GACGGGTCGTTTGGTGGTGAATAACTTCAGTTTGCAGCCCGGCAGTTATCTGCGGGTGCAACCGTTGCAGTAGGGAAAATTGGGCAACATGATGCGTCAGATTTTATTGTTTTTATCATTGTTTGGGCTGTCGTTACATGCCACTGCTGACTGGCAGGGGCCTGGAGCCATTCCTTGGGCCAGCGGTCAACCGGATACCAGTGTTGGTCAATGCGTGGTTGCCCGTGCCAGTGATGGGCTGTGGCAAACCGCCGACTGTGATAGCCGCGCACGCACCTTGTGCAGCGACGGTAATAACTGGGTGCTATCTAACAGCACGCATCAGTTTAGCAATACCGCCATTCCTGCCTGTGTGCGCCAGTTAGGCGAAAGCTACGCCATTGCCGCGCCAGAAACGGCCACCGAGCTGGCCACGGTAAACAGTCTGGTGACGGCCCAGGGCGAACCTGTCTGGCTGAATTTAAAATACCAACAAGACACTGGCTCGTGGCAGTGGAATACTGATTACAGCGAGCCTACGCCTGCGGGTGGTGATCTGAGTTTTAGCGTTTGGTATGACATTTTAGATGACGATTCAGATTTTAAAGGTGGCCCTTGGGCGCGCTATCCCAATGAAAACCCGACACTCAATCTGACCGAAGCGCAAGCAGCTAATAATGCTGTTAATACCTATTTTAATGAAAAAGAGCCCAATAACAGTGGAGATTGTGTACAGCTCTATACCAGCGGTAGTGGCGCTGGCTTATGGGATGATACGCCCTGCCAAAACAGCAAACGGGTGGCCTGCTATAACGGCAGTGATTGGAAAATTTCTCCCAACGCCACTGACCTAGGAAATGATAACCAAAGTGGCGGCGTTGAGACTTTTGATGTCAGCAGAGGGCACGCTGCCTGTGCAGCGGTGATCAACGATAACGGCATAGCAGGCGACTATGTATTTGCTGCCCCTGTCTCGTTTGATCAATCTCAAGAGTTATTAACCGTTGCGCAAGGCGTCTCGGGAAATGTTTGGATTAACGGCAATGATTCTAAATTTGAAGACACCTTTGTCTTCAACCTGGATATGGATGTGCTGGCACCGTTTTGGAATAGCAACGAGCCTAACGGTGACAATGGCGAAAACTGTGCGGTGCAAACTCGTACCGGCGGTTGGCAAGATGTAAGTTGCAACAGCTCGCTGCCGATTGCTTGCTTCGATGCTTTCGATGGCGCCAATGGCAGTTGGCAAATCGCCACTGCTGCGCCTTTTGCCAGTGTCAGTGATTTGTCCGCCGAATGTGAAGGCCAGCACGGTGGTCGCTATCAGTTTTTTGCGCCAATCACCTTGAGTCAGCAAGCGGCGTTGCAGGCGCAAATGTCGACCTCGCAAGTATTTATCAATGCACGTGATGCTGAAACCGAAGGAGTTTGGAAGCTCAACCAGCAAATCAACGCTTGGGATGTGAATCAGCCTGGCAATCATAACTGCGTGATGGTATCGGCGAGCAATGGGCGCTGGAGCACCGCCGATTGCAGCCTAAGCAAACCCGTGGCCTGCACCTCGGGCAGTCAATGGTATTTCACCAATACGACCACTTCGCTGAGCGATTTCGCCAGCGGCCAAGCCCTGTGTGAAAGTGAATTTGGCCAAGGCTATCTATTTAAGGCGTCACGCACATTAGAAGACGCACAAAAACTACTGTACGACGCTCGCATGGCTGGATTAGGCGGCGACTACTGGATTAACGGTAGTCGTTTAACTGGCAGCTGGGTGTGGAATAACAGCGCTGTCACCGTACCCATTTGGTCGGGCGGCGAGCCAGATGGCGGCACGGCAGAAAACTGTGCCACTTTAGCAGCTAACGGTGATTGGTCGGATGAAGTGTGCGCCGATGTGGCGCGCGCGTATTTATGTCGCAATGACAGCAATTGGCAGATTACCGGCAATGGTGTGCTCGACGATTTTCGCAATGGCACCCAGGCCTGCGAAGCTTTGGGCAGCGGCTGGCGCTTTGCCGCACCGGCAACGCTGAACGACAACACTGCCGCGGCGGCTGCCATTACCGCCGCAGGTGGCAACCCGGTGTGGATTAATGCTTCCGATCAGCAAGATGAAGACAACTGGGTCATTAATGCCGCGCCAGTGACTGGATTTCCTGCGTGGGCGGCGACTCAGCCGGATAACGGTGGCGTTGCCCCTGGCAGCGAAACCGACAGCAACCCAGGTGAAGACTGTGTGTATCAAGACAGCGATGGTCGCTGGCAAGACGCCAGTTGCATCGGCAGTGCGACTTATCCATTTGCTTGTACCGATGGCAGCGATTGGAAGGTGACCACCAATGAAAACACTATTCGTCGCTTCGCCGAAGGCCATCACGCCTGCTTCGTGGAATACGGCAGCGATTTTGTATTTGCTAGCCCACAAAACACAGATGAAGTCATCAAACTGGATTTTGCCCGTTTAACGGCGGCACAAAAGCGCGGTGCGGATATTGATAAAGTTTGGCTGAATCTGACCGACGGTGGCAGCGAAGGCGAGTTTCGCAGCAACCTGCCGTTTAGTAACTGGTTAACGCCGGCTTATCCAGGCCAAGAGCCCACACAAAGCTGCGCATATAAAAGCAGTGTCGCCAGTGGCAATAACCCCTGGCGGTTAGCCAATTGCAGCCAAGATGCCGCACATTATGCCTGCTTTAACGGCAGCCGGTGGCGCATTGCCGTGAGCCAGGGCAAGTTGGTGAATGGCCAAGTGCAGATAGTGCCGCAAGTAGGCGAAGATTACTGGTCTTATGAACGTGGCGAGCGCTTGTGTAAACAACAGTTTGGCAGCGAATACTTTTTTGCAGCGCCGGTCACGGCGGCAGAAGAGTCCGCCTTGGACGCGGCGATCCGTGCTACCTCGGCGCAGGTGAAAAACACTTGGTTAAATCTGCGCTATTTAGCTCAAGTGAATAGCAGCAATAATCGTTGGTTTAATAACCGCATTGATACCACTGGGTGGGCGCAACCGGAATTTGCCAATTTTAATAATGCCGATTGCTCGGTATTGCACATGGATGGCTCCATTACCGACAGCGACTGTGGCAGTGTCGATTTATCAGGCTCACCTTTAGGCTTTGCGTGCTTTGATGGCGATTGGCAGGTGCTGAGCAATAACGGCAATGACAGCTGGCAACAGGGTTTTGCCCGTTGCGATGACGAGTTAAGCGCCTTGTTTGCAGTGCCGCGCAGCCCACTTGAATTGCAACAATTACAGGCGCAAATGACAGGGCCAGTGTGGGTGAATATGACCGACACCGCACTGGAGTCACAATGGATCGCTAACCGCGAGCGCCATACCTGGTGGCAGTCAGGAGAGCCAACAAATGGCAGCAACCGTGATTGTGCCTTACTCGACCACCAAAGTGGTGAGTGGCGCGCACAAAAATGTGATATCCAGCAGCACGCCTTTGCTTGCCGTACCTTAGATAACGGCACCATTAACTGGCAGGTTAGCCAAAGCGCCGATATTTGGTCGCGTGGTTTTGCCGTGTGTCAGCGCGAGTTCCCGGGCAGTGAGTTTTATGTGCCGACTGGCTTTGGCAGTGTTTCAGCCAGTCAAAGCCAAATGAATTTGCAAGCGGCGGCCAGCAATGCTGGTCGTGATGTGTGGCTGAATTTCAGTGATCAAGAAGCCGAGGGCAGCTGGCGCAGTTATCAGGTCTACAGCGATTGGGCCGCCACCTCACTGTTTGATGAAAATCGTGATTGTGGTTTTTACGACCGCTTGGCCACCAATGGCGGCACCTGGCAAATGGATGCTTGTCAGTACACTGCGGCCAGTGTATCCGAGCGTGGTTACGCCTGTACTGATGGCTATGAGTGGCGCTTGGCGCCGGCATCGGGCGGCACGCAATTATCTTGGACCGCTGGCTTTACCGCCTGTCAGGCGCTGGGCAGTGACTGGCGCTTTGCCACACCAAGCAATGCCGTTGAAAATGCCAAACTTAAATTGGCAATGGAAATTGCCGACTTTAACCAGGTGTGGATTAACGCCCAAGATCGTATCGAAGAAGGCAACTGGTGGCTCAACGGCGATGAGGTGAATTTCCCACCATTAATTGATACCAGCCTCACGCAACTGACGGTGGCCGAGCAAAGCATGCAAACCTTACATGCTGTGTTAAGCGATGAAGAGGGCGAGGGCATTGCCAGCGCCAATTGGACACTGATTTCCGATAGCCGCTTTGCCAATGTCGCAGATTCTGATGTGGTTATTAGCGGTGAAAACTTGGTTAAAAACGGCGCCAATGCCACCTTGACGGCTAACTATACCGCGCCGACCTTGTTGCAGCAGGATGCGGTGTTGGTATTCCGCATCACCGCGACGGACATTCCAGCTGGCACGGCCACAGCCGCCAGCGGTGAAAAAACCCTAACCGTGCAAGTCAAAGCACCGGCCATTGCCCGTTATACCTTTGATAATTCTGCCGACCCAGGGCGTGATGTCACCGGCAATGGTCATAATGCCGTTAACACGCCGACCATGCCGCTGCCACGAGTTGAGCAGGGCAAACTGGTATTAAACAGCAACGACGTCATGGTGGTACCAGGCTTGGCCAGCGACCCCAGCAATGGCCTGCCCATTCCCGCCAATGCATATACCTTGGCTTTTAGAATCAGCATTGAGCAAAACACCACAGGTAATTGGCGCGGTGTTTTGCAAAAAGGTGATGACGGCTCGCAGCAGAGGCAGCCGGGTATTTTCTTGTACCCTAACAGCCATGTTCTGCACACCAACAGCAGCCGCGATAGCAGTGGTAACGGCAGTTTTGATAGCAATTTAGTGGTGGATTCACCACAGCCATTGCTCGACCGTCAGTGGATTAACGTTATTTACGAAAAAACCAACGCCGGTATTCGCTTATTTATTGATGGCAATGAAGTCGCTCAAGCTGCCTACAGCGGCTCGGCTTTGGCCAACGATGGCAACCTATACGTCGGCAATGTGCCTGGGGCATCGGAGTCTTTTGTCGGTTGGATCGACGACCTGCAGATTTTCCGCCGTGCCTTAACGGCGACAGAGCGTGTAAATGTGTTACCGCCACCACCTGCCGGCGAAGTGAGCTTTACCCAAGTTCAGCAGGAGGTGAACGAAGACGCCGGCAGTGTCACTCTCAGTGTTGAGCGCCGTCGTGGCAGTGTGGCGCCATTGCAAGCCGCCATCAGTTTTGTCGCCGCTGAAGGCACGGCAACAATCGGCAGCGTGAGCGATGTGACCAGCAACAGCGCCGATCTGGCTTTTGATAACAGTGGCTCCAACCAAGTCAATGTGAACTGGGCGGCGGGAGAGCGCGGCAGCAAAAGCGTGACCCTGACTCTGGCCAGCAACGATGATGGCGTGCGTGAAGGCACTGAGACGGCGGTCTTCCGTCTGCCCGTTAATGCCCTCACACCTGCCGATGCCGCAGTGGCCGAACCTGCGACTCAGCGTTTGCGCTTGGCCGACGTTACCCCTAACCCGTTTGGTAATTTCTCTGCTGAGACGACCATTACCGAGCCTGTATATGAAAATAATGCCAGCACCCAACAGCTGTGCATCTGGCGGCGCTCCGGCAGTGATGGCAATGTCACGGTCAACTTTAATCTGCAAGGCAGCGCGGTGGCTGGTGTGGATTATCAAGTGCTGGGTAGCGGTTTGACGGTGAACGCTGGCAGTGGCAGCGCTGTCTTTAATGCGGGCGCAGCGTTACCGCAGTCACAGTGTGTTGATATTCAAGTTGTTAATCGCAGCAGCAACGACAACGATCGCACTTTAACCTTGGTTTTAACAGGGTTAAGCGCCGACAGTGGCAAAGAACCGCTATTAACAGACCAAGACAGTGCGTCGCTAACGATTCGCGACTGGGCGCCCGGTGAGTTTAGTTTTACCGACGACAGTTACAGCTGCAAAGAGCCGAACACCGACGCCACCGTGCCCTCTGAGCTGAGCCCCGACCCCACTGAAATGACCTGTGAAGTAGCAGTGCAACGCAGCAATACCGGTGTGTATGCCCCAGCAGCCACTATTAATATCGTCCTAGATGACAGTAGCAATGCCGACGCCAGCGATGCTTCTTTTGCTGCCAGCTTAAACTGGCCTGAGGTCACACCCAGCTCACCGGCGGATGCCAGTAACGAAATTCAGACGCTGACCGTGAATGTGGTCAATGACAATATTCAGGAGACAAATGAAACGCTGACGCTGGCATTGCAGCCAGCCGGCTCTGAGGTGCTGGGCAGTCAAACGCAGACCGACATAACCTTGGTGGACGTCACCAGCCCAGCATTAGTGGTGCTGGACCCAAGCTTGGCCGAGCAAGCGAGCGTTGCTGAAGGCGCTGACACTGAAATTCGCGTTGAGCGCAGTTTAAACAGTGCCACGCAGTTCAGTGTTGACTATCAAGTAGCCGTTGAAGGTCTGCCGATTGGGCGCAGCATTAATGACTACATCGACTTTAGTAATAGCAGTATCAGTGCAACCACGGGTACCTTAAACTTTATCTCTGGCGGTGCGGATGTGCAGCCCATTAGCTTGCGTACCCGCAATACCATTGACGCCAATAATAATGTCGAAATTCTGTTCGAGTTGTTAAACCCAGCGCCTGCGCGTGTTGTTGGTTTGGGGGCCGTCAGTGAAGCAAATAAAAGCTCGCCAACCGACACCCGGATTAAAATCATAGAAGCCTCTAGGCTTGAAGATCATTTGATTGTGCGCTTAACCGACGGTGCAGATACCACCGAGTTCCCGCCAGGGCCGGCTACCACCATTCCGTCGTATTTGGTAACGGATAAAAACCACAGTCCCAACCGTCGTCGCATTAATTTTGAAATTGAAGTGCCAGCAGGCACGGGCATCGAGCCTGATCAAATTCAATACGAGTGGCGTTTGACCGAGAACAGCTGGTTCGATGGCGTTAACACGCAAACCGATGGTAATGCATTGTTTACCAATCGCAGAGGCAGTGCTGGCTATAACAATGGCAGTAATACCGTCTTTAGTGGCACTGTGCTGATTCCTTTTGTGGTTACGCCGACCACCTTTAACTTAGAGCTGTCTGTGACCGGTTTGGGCGGTTCTATTACCGAAGAGTTCACCAAAAACGTGCCGCTCACCGTAATGCCGCTATGGCGCAAATTACGCCAGGATCGTGATGGCGCTTGCTTAACCAATGGCAGTGAAACGGTGGATTGTGCGCGCAGTGACACCCAATGGACCTGGAACCCAGATAATCAGCGCTTAATTCACCGAGAGTCTTATTTGGCCGGTGGCAATAACTATTGCTTTGAGTTTATTGGAGATTCTAAGGACTCAAATGATCCACGCATGAGTGCTTGTACTGGGAGTAGCAGCAACCTTAATGTGACTTTCCCGCGTGATGGTAACTTTAATGAGTTTAACGTTAGTGGTGAAGCCGTGTGTGGCTACCTTAGCGGCAATGCGTATCAAAAAAATGGAACAGGGTTTTGGTGTTCAGCAGATGACCGCCGTTGGGCTTGGCAGGAGTAAGGCAATGAAAAAAACGAGCTTAGTTCTTTTATTCTTAACGCCTGCTGCCACTGCCATGCAGTCGTTGGATGATGAAGCCTTAGGCCAGGTCACAGGCGAAGGCATTGGCGCCACCTTTGACGACGTGGTGCTGTATTCAGGTGACTATGGCCGCCCAGACGATTTTCAACTGCGTTTGCGCTTAACCGACGAGTCGCCTTTGCAGGCGGATTATTTGGTGTTTAGCGAGCTGCGCTTTAATAAATCCGGTGAGGTGCCGGGCAGCGTCAACGGATCGGGCTATTTTGGCAGTTATACCGACCCCTTTGTGGTGGCGGATATTCGCACCTTAACCGAGCAGCATGTCGTGAACAGTGGCCCGCTGGCCGGTCAGAGCCGTGAGCAAACTGCGTTATATACCGCATTTCCAGCGGCAGATTTACAACAAACAGAGCGCAGTTTTTATCGTTTTAGCGATGCGCAGCTAGGGGTTGAAAATGAGATCGTGCGTTACAACACCATTAATATCGGCCGTGGCGATCAAGAAAAATACTACACAGGTATTCCCGTCGGATTCTTTGATGGCAACGTCAGCAACGTAAATTTGGGCAACCTTGATAACTTGAATGACAGCTACAAAGCTGTGCAGCTAGGCCAGCAGCAGCGTTTGGATGCTGCTGCCTCCAAGTTTGATTTGCACATGCGCGTCGATGCTCTGGTGACAGAGGCTGACCGCATGGATGCAAATGAGTCATTTTTAAGCTATGTCGATGTGCAAGGTGCGCGCCTGTATGGCACCGAGTTTTACTTGTGGGGGCATGATAATCAGGGCGAGGTCTTAACATCCGATCCATTTAATAACAATGGTGGTCCTGTGTATGCCGATCGTGGCTTGGCATTGTCGTTGTCGATGGGCTTGCAAGCCGATGCCATACGGCTCACTACAGATGCCGATAATTCACTGGCCAGCACCTTGGCACTCAATAATGTGGATATGTACATTCCTCTTGGCAGTGTTGACCAACCGGTCACCATCAGCACAGTTAAATACGATCAGTATGTGCGTGGTCAATGGGCACAAGGCACCCGCGAGGGCATAGAAAAAACACAACTGCGCTTAGAAATCGCTGGCTTGCCACAAGACGTAGCGCAAGCGCCGCAAGGCAATATCTTTATTGAGTCCATGTCGTTTGGTGACCCTAACGATGAAGAAATCATCACCGGCAGACAAGATATTTTCTTGCGTGATGCCAACGGCAATATTGTTGAAACGGTACCGGATGTGATTCATCGGGCGTTTGTGCCCAAAACCGTCACTTATAACGAGCAGGTCAATCGTTACAACGCCGCTAACCCAGGTAACGAAATCCCCAATATTCCTAACCAGAATGTGGTGGAAATTCGCGGTTTAGAAATTCAGCGTTTGGTGATTACCACACAGGATTTATAACGATGAAATGGATAGCACTCACCCCGTTGCTCTACTCATCTTTGTGTCTGGCAGACCTAACGCCATTAAATGAGCATCAGTTGCAACGAGTCGATGGGCAAGCTGGCATTACGCTAAGCGGTCGTATGGAGTTTGAACAGGGCACGCGCTTTAGCTACCAGAACGAAGACGCGGAATATATAGATAATACCGCCTACTGGCTGGTGATGAACGAAGTCACAGGCGGCATCGGCTTTAGTGATATGAAGCTGGATCTCATCGACGGCATTGGCCCCAATGGTGATAAAACCGCTTTACAAATTACCCTACCAGAAGAGCTGGAGTTTGAGCAGTTGCAAACCGAGGGATTTTATCTGGGGGATAACCGCGAGGTGAATCAAATGAGTGACCCACGTTTTTTGTTTGCTGTAGAGCTGGATGGCAAGTTACAGGCACCTGCGCAAACCAAAGTGAATATCTTCCCGGTGAACTGATATGACTCGACTGATCTTCCTACTGATGTTATCTGCGCCTGTGTGGGCGAGCTTGGAGCCACTGACAGAAGAAGAGCTGGCGGCCAGTTATGGCCAGGCTATTTTTGAGCTAAACGAGCAGCTGGTAAACCAAGGTGATGGCTCGCAACTAAACATGACGCGGTTAACCATGGGCGCGCGCGTTGAAATTAACGCCAACGTTGAAGAACTGTCGTTAGGGCGTTATTGGCGTCCCGAAGGCACCAACTGCACGGGTGGACCAGGCGGTGACAAGGTATGTTACAACAACATTGTGCCAGAAAGTTATGATGACAATATCAACTGGGCTTGTACCGCCAAGCCATGTGGCTCTGTAGGTTTACCGGATGAAAACTATTTGTCTTCAGCCTTAACTCACGATACTGGTGGCGAAAAGAGCTTTTTTACTTTTCCAGGTGGTTACCAGCCAGATGGCGGTGTCGATATAAAACTGCGTGACGTTACCTTGGGTCAAGTGCGTGATAAAGGCAATGGTCAGTATGAGTTACTGCCTTTTGTACAGGAAAATCCCTACATCGAATTTGCCTTTGATGAAACCGGCGCCTCGCGCAAGTTGGTAGGATTTCGACTAGGATCAGAGGATGCTTTTGGCTACCAAGGTAATATTATTGATGTGATCTCAGGGTTTATCCGCCCCAATATTACAGCGGATGTCGAGTTTGAGATTCTTGGTATTAAAATTCCCTTGGGCTCGATACGCTTGGAGGCTAGTTTGGGTGGGGTACGGACCATCGGCTGGTTGGACGAAAAAACACTGGATCTTTACGATGTTCAGGGTGCGGCATCTATCTTGGTTTCCAACCCCGCATCTCTACTGGAGCAATCTCCCCATGCTCAGCTATTTCCAGTGCAATCGAATTATTTAGAGCATACTGAAGCTTTTTTCTTTAGTGTTGGTACGCGTGCCATTCAGTGGAGCAAGGTGGGAACATATAAACCAGAAATGTCACGCCCTGGCTTTTGGATCAACTTGGGCGGGGATGGCGGTTTAAAAGCAAAAACTCAACTCGGTGCACACCCGGTTAATTACTTTCCTGGTCATCCTAAGCATGACTTGTATGGCGGTAACCCGAACTATGGTGATATCAATACATTACCGTCTTGGTCGCAAACCTACGGCAATTAACGGCAGCCGCAGGCTGCCTCCGACATCAAAAACTACCTATAACCGCAAGCTTTTCACCGAGGCTGCCAGTGTCGGTACGCTGGCGGCGTGTCCTTGAGCACTGACATGCCGCAGCTGTGACATGCTGCTGAGCACAGTTAAATCCCGCAGTGGGTTGTGATCCACATAGAGCTTATTAATTTGACTTTGCTCCAGTCCTTGCAGATCACTGAGCTGATTGTGCTTGGCGGATAACTGGCGTAGCGATGTTTGCTGCGTCAGTGGTTGCAGTGACTGCACTTTATTATTGTCAACATCCAGACTGAATAGACCATTGAGTTCAGCCAGTGGCGTCAGGTCTGTAATCTGGTTGTGCGGCAATGATACTATGCGCGCCGCACTGAGTTGCTCGATTCCCGTTAAATCAGCAATTTGCTGCTCGGGGCAGCTGATAATTTGCGCTTGGGATATCTTTTCGATGCCCTGCTGCTGCAAACATTGAGTTAATGCAGGGTCACTAAAGCGACTAAAATCAATCGCCTGGTCAGATGCCAGATTATCCATGCCTGGGTTGGGTGTGGTGCTGTTATCCGCACTGCTGGAGCCTGAGCTGCCTTGCTCGAAACAGCCGCTGAGGGCGGTGGCGCACGCCGCCAAGCACAGTGCTTTAAACATAGGTGAAGTCATGGGGTTACCTGTATGTTGTTATTGTTATCGGATGCAGCTGAGCTGCCGTCATAGACTGCCTTAAATAGTACCATAGTTCATTTATTGTCCAACCAGGCAATGCAGTAAGAGAGTCAAAACATGCTGGATCTTAACCAATTGGCGGTGTTTATTCGGGTGGCCGATGAGGGCAGTTTTACCGCCGCTGGCAAATCCCTTGGAATGCCTAAGTCACGGGTGAGTCGCATGGTCGCGGATTTAGAAACCCAGCTTGGTGTGCGCTTATTACACCGCACCACAAGGCGGCTGCATTTAACCGAAATTGGTCAGGGTTACTACGAGCACTGTCGACAGTCCATTAGCGATATTCACAGCGCCCACAGTATGTTGGCCGATCGTGAGCAAGATGCGCATGGTTTATTGCGCATTGCCGTGCCCATGGTGGCCGGCAGTGGAGCCTTGGGGCATTATTTGGCGCGTTTTCAGCAACAATATCCTGAGGTGCGGCTGGAAGTGCTGCACACTGAAGGGCAAATTAACCTGGTGGAAGAAGGCTTTGATATGGGGGTGTATTTTGGCCCAATGCCAGATTCCAGCCTGGTGGCGCGCACCATTACCAGCTCAGATAACGTGTTGGTGGCTAGCCCTGAGTATTTGGCGCGTGTCGGCAAGCCAGAGCATCCGCGTGATTTAGCCAATATGCGCTGTGTGAAAATTGGCGAAGGCACGGCAGCGGTGACTTACGACTTGCATCACGCCAACAGCCAAGAGCATTGTCAGGTGCAAGTTGAGCCCAATATTGTCATTAATATGGTGGCCAGCGCGGTGAATAGTATTGTGCACGGAGCTGGCATCGGCGCTGTGCCATTTTTGCTGGCCGGCGAGTTTATCGTTAATGGTCAGTTAGTCCCCCTATTTCAGAAATGGGAGTTGCAGCCCCAGGCAATCTCACTGGCCTATCCAACACGGCAATACTTACCACAAAAAGTGCGCAAGTTTATCGACTTTATGGTGGCTGAAGCTGAGCGTTTAGATACCATGCTACAGCAGTTACCTGATCCTGAGCAGCGCTGGCAGGCTTTTGCGCATCTGGTGAAAGGCCTTTAATTAGCCTTTGATGCATTCGTGTCTCAGGCCTTTGGCTGAGTCCTTGTCATTTTAGTGTCACATTTCAGCAACATACTGCCGCCACGTTCGAAGTGTGGCGGTCGGGCCAAAGATCTCCGCCGCACAGTCACAGTGTTTTTCCTCGTAGGGGGCATAATGAAACCGACTCGTGTGTTGCTGGGTGCGGCATCGACTTTACTGGCAACCCAGCTGATGGCTGGCGAAACCATTTTCTACATTACCGAAGAAGGCGCCGCTGTCTCTGACCTGGCGGTCAGTGTTAATGGCGAGAAAAAGCTGGTCGGTCCAGCGGGTTTTGCCGTGTTTGATCTAAGTGCCGGCGAGCACCAGGTGGAGTTGTCCAAATACGGTGAATGGTGGGGTGACTTTGCCGTTAATTTGGCCAGCAATGAGCAAAATGCCGAAGTAAAAGTCGACATGATTGCTGGCGAAGCCATGCCCAGTATTCAACTGTACCGTGAGGGCGAACAGGCGGACCCTGGTCAAATCAGCGGTACCTTAACGTCGCAAGAAACCGGCGGTGCGGTGGCCGGTGCGGTTATTGGTGTGCGCGGCAGCGAGCTGAGCACGACCACAGATGACGATGGCTTTTTTAGCATCGACTTGCCGCGTGGCAAGTACGAGCTGACCATTTCTCACCCTAACTATGGTGAACGTGATGTGCGCAACCTGCGCGTGATGGCGGGTGTGACCACCAGCGTTAGCCTGGATATGAGCATGTCTGGCAACGGCGATATCGAAGAAGTGGTAGCCGTTGGTTCGTTTATCCCAGCCACTACAACCTCACAAGAGCGTGACTCCAGTGCTGTGTTAGATGCCATTGGCTCCGAGCAGCTGGCGCGCTTTGGTGATTCCAGCGCGGCTTCAGCTTTGAAGCGTGTGGCCGGTGTGTCTGTGGTGGGCGGTCAGTTTGCTGTCGTGCGTGGCATGCAAGGGCGCTATATTTCATCGACGCTTAACGGCAGCTTGATGCCCAGTACTGACCCGATGCGTCGCGATGTACCACTGGATCTATTCCCGGCCAGTGTTTTAGGCGGCATTGATATTCAAAAGAGCTTTACCCCGGATTTGCCCGGTGATTCCACCGGCGGTGCCATTCGCATGAGCACCAAAGACCTCTCTTTCGATCCGATGACAAAAGCCTCCGTCAGCTTGGGTATGAACTCGCGCACCACCTTTAACGATGTTAATAGCTACGAAGGTGGTGAAAGCGATTGGATGGGCGTTGATGACGGTACGCGTGAGCAGCCTTCATTTGCAGAATCATTAACCAACGGCGGGGTGGATAACCCACGTTTTTGTGAGTCCGGCCCGAACTGTGCCTCGCCAGAAGATAGCGTGCGCTTGGGCAACTCATTTGAAAATATTTACGATGTAAAACCGGTAGAAGCCAAACCGGATCGTGGCTTCTCGGTGGCTACCAGCAACTATTTTGACAGCGACTTTGGTGGCCACGGCTATTACGCAGCATTTGATTACAAAGATGCTTGGGAAGCGCGTCACAATGCACGTTTAAGCAGCCCTGGTGAGCAAGGTAGCTACGAGCGCAGTAAGCGCAAAATTGATGTGGCGGGTTATTTGGTTTATGGCCTCGATACCAGCAACAGCCAATATCAAAGTAAAACCACGCTGCTGCGTAAAACCGACGACACCACGCGTACCAGCTCAATTGAAGATGAAGGCAAAGATCAGCAAGTAGAGTCCACGACCTTGCAATGGGTGGAGCGCCAATATTTGGGCCAGCAGTTCTCAGGCAAACATTATTTGCAGTGGCTGGGCGAAGAAGACGAGCTGACATGGCGTTTGGGCTTTGCACAAACCTCTCGCTATGAGCCAGACCGTCGTTCTTATACCTATGGTCGCACCTTAGGTAGCGATAACCCGCTGCGCTTGCTGGGTGGTGTTGAGCGCCGCTTCTCGGATTTAACCGAAGACGCCTTCGATCTTGGCCTGGATTACAGCGCCGATTTGATGCTCAGCGATACCTTATTTTTGAAGTTAAAAACTGGCTTAAGCTACACCAGCAAAGATCGTGAAGTTGAGCTGGCGCGTTATTCTAATATGAACGTGAATGACCCAGCGGTGGATTTGTCACTGTCGCCAGAGCATATCTTTACCCGTGACAATTTCGACAATGCCCGCATTGTTTTCCGTGGCTCCACCACGCAAACCGATAGTTACAGCGCCACCGACGACATTACGGCGGCGTATTTATCAGGTGAGCTGGACTTTACCAATGTCACCGTGATGGCCGGTGCGCGCTATGAAGACTTTAGCCAAGAGTTGGAGTACCCCAATAAAAGCAGTGCGGCCAGCGAGTTGAGCGACAGTGCGGTGTTGCCGGCGTTGTCGGTGAACTGGCGTTTAACCGAAGACTTCCAGCTGCGCGGCAGCGTTTCGCAAACGGTTTCTCGCCCTGGCATTACAGAGCGCTCGGAATCGGCGCAGTACGACCCTGAAACCGACGATTTAATGCAAGGCAATCCGGATCTGAAAATCTCTGACATCACCAACTTAGATGTGCGTGCAGAGTATTATTTTTCAGAAGAAGAAAACGTGACCCTAGCGCTGTTCTACAAAGAAGTGAGTGATCCGATTGAGCGCTCTGTGATTGAAGGCGACGGCAGTGCCGCTAACGGCTACACCTTCGACAACGTGACCAGTGCTGATATTCAAGGCATTGAACTGGATTTACGTATTAACGTCATCGACAGCACCAACTTTACTGGCTTTGTGGCCAGTAACTTGGCGTATATCGATTCAGAAGTGGACCTCAGTGGCAGTGATGCTGAGCGCTTGGAAGGTGACTCATCTCGTGCGCTGCAGGGCCAGTCGGAATACTTGGGCAATGTCCAGTTTGGCATCGATCATTATGCAACGGGTCAGTCACTGACGTTATTGGCTAACTATTTCGATGATCGTATTTACGCCACCAGTCGCGGTGATTTGGGCGCCGAAATTGAAGACGGACGCACGACCTATGACTTGGTATACCGCTTTGATGTCAATGAAAACCTGGTAATTAAAGCGAAGGCGCAAAACATTACCGATGCCAAGGTTAGCTATTCACGTGATGGCAAAGAAATCGAAAGCTATTTTGAAGGCAGTGATTATTCAGCGTCGGTTGAATACATCTTCTAAAGCGTCTTTGAACAAGTTTGCAAAGCTCTGCGCGAGTGCAGCAGGCTTTTAGAACAACACGGCGATGTTGACAATGGCCAGCCCTTTTCAACACCGCCAATATCCTTCCGCTGCCCGCGCCCTTAGAGGCGTCAAAGCTATCTATAGCCGATTTTTGCTGAGTCAAAAATCGGCTTTTTTATTTTAGGTCGTTAGCGATCAAGAGCGGGCAATGAATTGTTCAGAGGCTTCTCGCTTGTAACTTGATTGTCATATAGCCAGCGGACAATGACCGCCGGTAATCAATAAATACCTTTCAAAACCGAGGGATCAACATGGAACTGAAGAAAAATTATCTGGTAGCTGCAATTTTGGCGGCGGCATTGGTCGGTTGCGGTGGCGACGATGATGACGATGATAACGACACCACTGGCCCTACCACGCCAACCAACCCAACTGAACCAAGCACTCCAGACTTCGTTTCCTGCACAGCCGATGTTTGTACTCTGAGTGGTACCATCGATCAGGACTACACCCTGGAAGCCGACAAAAAATGGCTGCTGGATGGTTTCGTTAAAGTGGGTGAAGGTAATGCCCGAGCAGAAACCGCTGCTGAAGTGCAAACCATTAAAGACAACGGCGTAACCCTGACCATTGAGCCAGGCACTGATATCCGCGGTATGGACGATGGCGTGTTATTGGTCACTCGTGGTTCTAAACTGATGGCCGAGGGTACTGCGGATCAGCCAATTACATTTAGCTCTGACCTGGACGACAACTTCGACGGTCTGGGCGAATGGGGCGGTGTGATTATCCAAGGTTTTGCGCCGCAATACGGTGCGGGTAATACTGGCGCCTGCTTCGAAGGCAATGCCGATGGCATTTGTAACGTACAAGGTGAAGGCGGCGACGGCGTTGGCTTCTACGCTGGTAACGACAAAGCCGACAACAGCGGTGTGATCAAATACGTTCGTATCGCCGAAGCCGGTAAGGTGGCTGGCCCGAACAACGAGGTTAACGGTCTGACCCTGCAAGGCGTTGGCCACGGCACCACCGTTGAATACGTTCAGGTTCACAACAACCTCGATGATGCTGTTGAATGGTTTGGCGGTACCGTTAATGCGAAATATCTGGTATTGACCGGTAACGACGATGACGACATCGATTTCGATACGGGTTACCAGGGCAACATTCAATACGCCATCGTGCGTAAAGATCCAGTGAAAGCTGGCCCAAGTGGTTCTAACGACCCACGTGGTATTGAAGCGAACTCATCTGACGATGAATACGTACCACAAACCGAAGGTGCATTGGCCAACATCACCTTAGTGGGCAGCGCGGTCAGCGAAGGTCAGCCTGGTATGCGTTTGCGTGGTTCTTTGACCACTCGCATTTACAACACCGCGGTGCTGAACTTCAGCGACTGTGTGCGCATCGACGATTCCGATCACGACTTGGATGAAACAACCGACAAAATTCCTTCCAACGTAACCCTGACCAACGTCATCGGTGCTTGCACTGACGCCTTCTACGCGAAGCGTGACGCTGACATGGTTAACGGCACTGTGGGTGCCAATACGGTTGATCTAGATGCAGCGGCAGCATTGGTCGGCGCACCGGCTGGTACCGTAAACGCTTGGCAGCCAGTTGATAACGGCTCTGGTTTTGCCTTCGATAACACCGACTACATCGGTGCAGTGAAGCCTGGTACTACAGCTGAGCAAGCTTGGTGGGCCGGCTGGACCATTCCAGGTTCTCTGGATGGCATTGAAACCCAAGGTGAATAATACCTAGGTGTAGCAATCGCTAAGTCGTAAAAAGGGCCTCATTTGAGGCCCTTTTTTATGGGTAAGTGGCAACGATAACGGATTATTTATCAGACATGCGCTGGATCATCACTTCAGCAGGTATAACCGCCACACTGCGATCAATCAGCTTTCCCTCCGAATTAAAAAACAACAGATCAGATGAGCTGGCTTGATGGCTTTGTCTAAATGCCTGCGTCGTTGGGTCGCCGGCCTTGGCCACCAAAAAATTTATACCATCACCGATCAGATCGCGTGCTTTATTCATTTCAACCGTTTGCGGGTTGCTGGTTGCTAGGTTGAGATCATAAATAAACACCACCGATGGCCTACCATTACCGATATTCTCCAGCGTCATATCAATGGGCTTTGGCATCAGGCTGACAAAGACAGCCACCAATGCAATAGCCGATAAAGTAATTAGCAGGTACTTATTTAATAGTATTTTTTGTAGGGTTTTCATTGTCTTTTCCGCAGCATGAGTTGTGCGGAGTGTACCACGCTGGAAACAGGGCAAAAGCGTGCAGGCATAGGGGTAGCGGTTGCCATGAATGCCCCTACGACTCGTCTGTGGTTTGTCGTCAGGTTAGTGGTTACACTGGCTGAGAACCCACATCAAGGAATGCCGATATGATTCAGCAAGGCCAAAACTTACCAGCCGCTACCCTCAGCGAGCTAACCAATGATGGCATGAAAAATCACAATACCGATGAGCTGTTTGCCAATAAACGCGTGGTGCTGTTTGCCGTGCCGGGTGCGTTTACCCCGACCTGCTCTGAGGCGCATTTGCCAGGTTACGTGGTGCTGGCAGATAAACTCAAAGCTGCTGGTGTTGATATGATTGCTTGTGTTGCTGTTAACGACGCATTTGTGATGAATGCCTGGGGCAAAGCCCAAAACGCGCATGAAATCACCATGCTGGGCGACGGGGATGGCAGTTTTACCAAAGCCTTGGGGCTGGAAATGGACACAGGTAATTTTGGTGGTGTTCGCTCGCAGCGCTACGCCATGATTATCGACAATGGTGTTGTGACTCAGTTAAATGTAGAAGCGCCGAAAGAATTTGAAGTGAGCAAGGCCGAGGCGATTTTGGCGGTGTTGGAGAAATAACCGATTGCAAGGTTGCTTTTTTTCGAGGCTTCTTTTTTCGCTAAATCCTATGCCCTCCTTGAGGTTATCCCTCATGCTGGGCGGTACGGGGACAGCCATTGCCAACTCCGGCGGCCTGCTAAGGCGCGGAAACCCTAAGCGCGAGAGCGAGAGTTTAGCGAGTTGGTCTAGGAGTTGGGAGCTGGCTTGTTCGTTCGCTTCAGTAGCTGGGATCAGAGCTTAAGCTCTGACCCCGTATCTGTTTTTCCGCTAAGTCCTGTGCCCCCTGAGGTTATCCCTCACGCCGGGCGGGCGAGCTCCTGAAAGCGTACATCGAGGCAGTTGTCGCTAGGCATTTGCTCTCGTAGCTGGGGTCAGAGCTTAAGCTCTGATCCCGTATCTGTTTTTTCCGCTAAGTCCTGTGCCCCCTTGAGGTTATCCCTCACGCCGGGCGGGCGAGCGACTGAAAGCGTACATCGAGGCAGTTTCTGCCAGGCAAAAAGCAAGCGGAAGCGCCCTCGATAAGCGCAGCTTACGAACTGTAAGTGAGCATGGCGATCGGACTCGCGCACGAGGTGGTTTTTAACACAGCAGAAACAACGCAGATAGCTTTCAGCCTGCTTTGCGCTACACAGGTCGTTTCCTTCGTTACCAATGCTGTGGTCGCCGCAACGCCAACAGCCTGCATCCCGGCAGGATGTTGGCTGGTTCTGCCGTCCGGGCAGCACCTGCGGGCACAGCCATTGCCCACTCAGGCGGCCTGCTAAGGCGCGGAAAACCTGGGCGCGAAACCGAGTTGAAAAATTGAGCGACTATCACGACGACGCTGTAGCTAAATAGCCGAAATTTTGTGTTTCCTAGCAGCCTGAGTTGGAGTGGATGTCCGGCTTGTTTCTGTAACTTAGATTAGATGTTTTTTTGTGAAAGCATCAAAGTCACGATTCGAGATAGATCAGCTTCATGGTGAAGAACTGCTTTCAAAACAGTCGTAATATCTCCTTTTAACTTACCGGCTACACGTCTTATATCATCAGCCTCACGAAGCCGTGCTGACGCCAAACTTGGTAGTGTTCAGAATTCTGTGTCATTTCTTTATCCTATGCAAAAAGAGACGACACATGACCCA
>NZ_BMYY01000013.1 GCF_014652515.1 Bacterioplanes sanyensis
TGCCCTTGCTAACTGGAAGATGGATTATCGCCTATTTTGGGGTATTTTTCAGAGGTGCCCTAGGCTATTTTCTACACTCGCCGTTTGCAGCTCCTGCTGCGTGGGCAGACGTTGTTGTAGCACTAAAAAAGCACGAATAATGTGCTGCTCTTCCTGAGTAAAATGCCGAATGCTCATTAAATATATTCCCTTTCTATGCATCAGAATCTTCAGGAAATATATCGGAGTATTATCGTGAAAAAATCCATTTACAAACAACTTCAACAATAGAAAGAAATTAACCCGCAGAAGATATTTTAAAAATTATCCTAGAAAAAGGCTTTGTAATAGTAAAAACCGGGCGATGCCCGGTTTTCGTTAAAACGATAAGTTACCGTCGTCATCATCGCCAAACAGTTGATCCAAGTCTAGGTTGTCCGTCTTCTTCACTTGCTCGCGAATACGCAGATGCAATTGATGCAAACGTTGCAAAGAATCCAGTCGATGTTCTGACATCAGCTGGGCCTGAGCCAACATCAATGCACCGCTTTTCGACAGCAACTCTAACTTATCACCGGGCAGCTGTCTCAATGCCGATTCATCAACGTGCAACAGGCCCGGGAAAATCGTATCTTTACGCCCAGATTCCGCTTGTGCCATTAACTTCCAAGGCACTAGAAGATCCATTTCTTCAAGTTGCAAAACCAACGCGCGCGTCATCTGACGATCCGATTCCACTTGCCGCAAGAACTCCACCACGTTTTTGGTAAACTCTGACGGCTCACCAGACTCATCAAATAGCGGTTTATCTTCTGCCCCCACGTGGTGACGAAAAGCAGGTGATTCATCATCAACGCATAACACTAACCCATCTCTCTGTTGATCGCGCGCTAAACGAAACGGATGAGTTCGGTAAGCTGCCGGACGATACGCTCCCATCCAGCGGCCATCCGGTGAAACAAACCAGTTATTTCCAGGCTGCAATGACTGCAAGGCCACCAGTGATGGCGTTTCATCCTCCAGTAGAGGGTAAAATGCCATCGGCATCACGGGTAGTACTTGGTGCAATTCTTGGCGGCTGACCGGCACCATGGATTGCTGAGCGGCGAACAATACGTTCGCCGGTCCGATACCACATTGCTTATGCTGGTTACGATCCAACATCTGATAGTTTGACACGCTTAAGACCCCTGCCCTTGACTCACCTCGTCACTGATTTCTTGGCTGGCGTCGCGCACCAACAACACCGGATAACTGGCGTCTACGGCATTAAAATCACTGACACGACCAAAGGCAAAGTTGATTCCCAGCTTACTAGCGCTATTGCTTAAGCTGGCTGAGCGCGTCCAATAGGTACGCTGAGTAATCGCAGGAAACTGAGCACTTTTTATCATTGGCGACTGCGCCTGCTCACTGCAGCCGGCACCCAATATATTAGTGCCAATATCTGCCGCAGCTTGGTGACTATCGCTGCAATACACCAGAGAAGCTAACTCATCCACCGTCGGCAAACGAAAGCCTTCCAACTCAATCGCTACAGCATCGTTCCAGCTGTAACTGTTAGCGGCGCCATCACACTGAAGCGTTGCCTTATTCCAATTCATGCCTTGTGGGCAACGTTGCCAGGCCAACTGGGTGTAGGTGTCCAGTAAAATCGCCTGATCATCTCCCAACGGTTGATAACGCCCTTCTTGTAACGCGCCAGAGGGCTCTGGCAAAGGCGGAATGCCGTCGTCATCACTACCGCCGCCGCTGCTGCCACCACAACCCAACAAAGCCAGGCTGGCAAGCATCCATAGAGTGTTACGCATATATGCCTCCATCAAAAGCGCTGAGCATAGCTAAGGGCCACAATCTTGCCAATAGCTCAGGCCAGAAATGAAAAAACCCTTACACCCGAAGGTGTAAGGGTTTTCTGTAGCAACGAGTGCTAGCTAATCAGGCTTATGCCAGGTTAGCCAGTACGAAGCCAGCAGTTTCTACGTCTACACCGAAGTCGATGGTGCCAACCAAGTCAGCATTCTCGAAACCGTCAGCAGCAACTGTATGAGTTGCACCAGTAGTCGCAGTGATTACCAAGTACTCACCGGCGTTGCCAGCGGCATCTTCGATCATAATAACGTTGTCGGAGGTTGCACCGTCCAAGTTGGTGGTGTCGAAGTATGCGTTCAGCACTTGGTTCAGCTGAGAGTCGCTCAGGCCGCCCATGTCTGCAAAGGTGTTGGTGCCGTCAGTCCAGAACGCCAGCGCATCTGCTGCAGTGCTCACAGCAGCAAAGTCCACCATGCTCACCACGTTAGAACCGTCTGTAGCGTTGCCATCACCGTCAACACCGCCAAACGCAGTGAAGGTATTGCCAGTTTCCAGGCTGGTCGCAACACGCGTGCTAGACGCAGTTGAACCGCTTGGGCTGGTGGTTTCAGTCAGGTACGCAGTGAAGTCGAGTACGTGATCACCGATGGTTCCAACAAGACCTGAGTCATCATCGCTGAAGTTAACGATGTTTTGCTTGGTGAAGGTACCAGAGAAGACGATGGTTTGCGCAGAATCAACATCCGAGTTCAACACAACCAAGTCATCGCTGCCGCCCATTACCACAGTAGAATTGTTCTCTACGGTCGCAACCGATGCACCACCAGTGGAGTCAGCAGTGGTCAGCACGTCCAGGGTCTGTGCGCCTGCACCGCCACCCAGAGCTGCATCAACACCCGCCAGATCCAGCGTAGAGTCACCCAGTGTGTCTTCCAAAATCGCCAACTGAGAGCTGGTTACCAGCGCTTGAGTGGCTGTTGGAGTACCTGCATCAATCAGCTCAGGCTGGAACATAGTGATGGTCATGTTGTTGACGCCATCAACCTTAGAGGTGATGTTCAAGCGACCGTTTTCACCGTCAGCCACAGTCAACAAGTCAGCCAGAACGCGGTCGCTTTGGATCGCTTCTTTCACAGCTTGGTTGATGTAGAACTGGTTTGACAGGAAGCCAGCGTTAGTTGGCAGAGCAACCGTCGCAGTGAAGCCTGCGAAAGAAACCGTAACTGTCGCACCGAAGGCTGCGAATGGCGCATAGAAGTCATCTTCTGCACCAGCGCCACCAGCCAAGCCAGTACCGATTTCGAATTGACCGACATCACCACTGCCAGCCACTTCGAAGTAGATGGTGTCGTTGCCGCTGTTGGTTTCTGCCGTTACCAAAGAGGTTTCACGGATAGTGAACACGTCACGGCCAGTACCAGCAGACAGGTTCTGAGACACAGAGCCGTTGTCTACCGCTTCTGCGTCAGCTTCGCCCAAGAAGCTCAGAACGTTGGTACCGTTGCCCATGT
Organism: Bacterioplanes sanyensis; assembly: GCF_014652515.1. Lineage (GTDB taxonomy): Bacteria > Pseudomonadota > Gammaproteobacteria > Pseudomonadales > Oceanobacteraceae > Bacterioplanes > Bacterioplanes sanyensis. The sequence continues at coordinate 3,303 of NZ_BMYY01000013.1, forward strand.
TTATGTCGGTAGAGGTGTCTTCACGCTCAACCAGCGCATTGTCAATTTCGATGTTCAAAGTGTCGTTACCTGAACCGAAGGTGTAGTCCACTTCTAGGTTGTCACCTGTGTGGTTGTTACCTTGGTCGGTCAGGTTCAGGTCACGTGCAACAACGTCAGCAGTTACGTCAACATCAGACAAGGTGACGTTACCAGTGAACGCTGAAGCATTGAACTCACGTACGTCGTCCAGGTTTGCAACAGTGAAGTAAGGCGCATCGCCAGTCACGTTGATAACTTTCAGCTCGTCGCCTGGATCGCGCAGAGGGCTTGAAGAAATATCAGCCAACGCAGAACCCAGGTTCCAGTTGCCTTTCTTAACTTCGATGTTGAACACGTCAACACCACGGTCAGAACCAGACTGACCAGCAATGTTCAAAGAGCCACCCAGAGAGCCGTAGCCAGCATTCATCAATTCGATGTTGGTGCTGATAACGCCACCTTGGCCTTCAATGACCGCAGAACCGTAGAACGCGTTATAACCGTTACCAGACTGGTTACCTGGAGTGGTACCAGAAGCCAGTGGGTTATCCAGTTCGCCAGTGGCTGCAGTCAGCACGATTGGGCGGTAGATAACGTCTTCACCGGTTGATTGGTTATTTGAGTCGCGCTGGTCAGTGCTGCCGGTAGTGTTAGACAGCTCAGCAGTCACACCCAGGTTCAACTGACTCAGACCCGTTTGAATCGCAGCCAGCAATGCGTCGTAAGTAGTCGCAGTGCCCAGCTCAGCAACAACCACTGAAGTGGTGCCATCTGCTTGACCGTCAGCAGTGTTCTGATCACGTACAATTGCGTAACGCTCACCGTTCAAACGAAAAGCAATAACGTCAGTACGAGAGTTTTCCAGCGTCAGGTCTTCGTCGTTGGCAGTCGCAAAGTGGTCGTATACATTAATAGTAACGCGCGAACCATCGGCCACAGCACCTGCAGGCTCGAACAATGGAGACAAGAAGTACGCTTCGTAAACCTGATCTTCACCCAGCTGGTTGTACAGCTTAAAGGTGTAGTCTGCGGTCGTCACAGGCACGTTCAGGTCAATGGCATCTTTACCCAGGTTAAAGATGTAGTGAGAGTTAGACTCTTTTTGAGTCTGAGCAACTTGATCTGGATCAATCAGGGCGTCAGGCTCTCCATCACCGTCAGTATCAATCCACAGATCTTCACGACCGCTCATAGGATCGTCAGACTCTTCACCTGCTGCACCGTCATCATATGGGTTTGCAGCAGTGGTATTGAAGACGTAGTCGGTGGTTACCGCATCTGGAGTACCGGTACCAGGATCAGTGCCACCATCAGTGTCATCAGCAAACTCGGTATTGGTTGGCGTCAATGATGCATCGATGTCTGCCAGCTCGTCAGCAAAGGTGCTGTCGATGCTGTCTTTAGCAGCGAACTGGAAGTTGATCAGCGCTTCTGCACGGTTTTCCTGAACTTGAGAGCTCCAGAACTGCAGACCTTGGCTGTCTGGGTTATCAACACCCACAGCTGCATACATAGCCAAAGCGAACTGGCTGTTACTTTGCTCTTGGGTCGTTGGAATAGTGATACCAGTGTTTTCCAAGCCAGCAGATGCGCTGGTCTTTTCAAACGCAGAATTCAATTCTGCTTGAGTTGGCAAACGACCTTCCTGAAGCAGGAAAGCGCGAATGATGTGTTGTTCGTTCAAACTGAACTGACTTAAAGCCATCTGTCTTTCTCCATTAGCTTTGCTAATAAATTGATCAATTTATTACACGCTGAGGTTTCGAACCAAACCACTTCATGCATGATGATCTGCCCAAAACCCCGACGGTAGGTGCAGGGTTCCTACTGCAACGCAGCGAATTCTAGGCACAAGCAATAAGGGTTGTAAAGAAATCCATACTCCACAACAGCCTTACTCCCCGGGCTCTGCCGGCGAGGGGTTACCGGGGACTGTGCTCATCAGGAGACACTCCCTGCGGATGAACATAGATGACAACAAAGTCACCTCACCCAGAATCGGCAACGACAATGCCACCAGCGGCGGTGTACGTCAACTGCAAAACTGCGCCGTTTACTGCGCCAGCTCAAGCTCTGTGAGGCATTGCACAAAGGGCTGAGCACAGACCGACCAATCGTAAAGATTTTCTGTAGAGGCCCTTGCGCTCTGGGCCAAACGCTGGCGCTGCGATATTGGCCAGTGCAAAAAATCGGCAATTTTGCGCGAAAAATCATCAATGTCAGCAATGATTAAATCTTGTGAATCGGCAAAATTTAACCCGCGCAGGCCAAACGGAGTGCTGATCACATTTAAACCAGAGGCGGTGTAATCGAGCATTTTTAAGTTAGTGCCGGAGCCGCTGAGCATTGGGTTTAATGCTAGGGTCGCGGTGGCTAATACTTGTCGGCGCACGCCTTCATCAACCATACCGAGCAAGCGAACATTACTTGGTACTGACAAAAAACTTGGGTGAGAGCAGACACTGCCCATCAGCCAAAATTCGAATTTTGGCAATTGCTCGGCCATCAACATGATTTGCTGGGCGGCTTCCACATTAGGTGGGTGACGGCTCCCCATAAACAACACCACATCGTTTTTTATGCCCAGTTGCCGCAAACGCTGATAGCGCTGTTGCAAATCAACAAACGGTAACGCACTGCAGTCGGTGCCATTGGGCACCACCAAGGTGGCGACGGGCGTTGAGTAAAGTTGTTGCAAACGCTGGGCATCGGTATCGGCACAGACCAACACGGCGCGGCTGTCTTGTAGGCAATGTTTTTCTAGCTCGTAGATGCGCTGCAATAAATGGCGGCTTTGCGGGGTTTTGTTCAGTGCTGGCGTTTTTACATCGTATTCGACGTCTTGCGCTTCATACACCAAAGGCCCCTGCCACACAGCTCGCACCGCACGATGCAAATAAGGGTGACTGACCACCACCAAAGAGGCCGCGGCGCAACAACGTTGCAGTGCATGCATGTAATTTAAATTACTGGTGGCAGTTATGTGTGCCAAAACGTCGCTGATTTCTGCACCCGTGGCGTTATACACACCGCCGCTGATGCGGTGCTGACTGTCGCTATAGGGCCGCACAATTTGCCGAAAGCCAGGTGCTAACCATTCATCACGACTGTCTTCGCCCAATGCCACCAAGGTGACCGGGCAATGCCGCGCGACTTCACGATATAAATGATACAAACGCGATTGCCCACCGCCCTGCACAGGCCAAGCCGGCAAAGTGGCAGCAACAACAATATGCGGTGTTTTATCCGCCCGAACCGAGGGAGGCGCAAGCATCAGCTCACTGCAATGAAGTAACTGTTGCACCGCTCCGGGCCAATTGATGTGTTGAGCGCGTTGCTTACTCACACGCCCCAGCTGACGACATAACTGTGGCCGCTGCAACCAACTGTCCATAACCTCAGCCAATGCCTGCGGCATTGGCTCGCAGATACGACCATTAACGCCGTCCTCTACCAGCTCGGTGACACCTCCAGCATCGCGGGTGGTTAATACCGCTTTGCCAGCATGCATTGCCTCCAGGGTAATTAAGCCGTAGTCCTCATCATCAGGCACAAAAGGAACAAACAAAGCCTCGCTGTAACAACGCTGTAACTCAACCTCATTAATGTGCCCCAGCCATTGAATACGTGGGTCATTCTTCGTTTGTTGCTGCAAGCGCTGCAGCTGTGGGCCCGTGCCAGCAATTTTAAATGGCACATTACCCGGTACTTGCTGATACGCCTGCACTAATAAATCTAAGCGTTTGGGTTCATCAATACGACTGGCGGTAAACACGTACCGCCCCCGCCCCGGCTTGGGCTGCTTGCCACTGACCGGCGGGTGGATCACACGCACATTCGCACCCGACGGGAAATACCCCTCGCGACTGGCGACCGTACCTGAGATGGCAGCGTAATGTTTTATCGCTCCTGGGCGCTGAGCGATGGCATCGAGTTTATGAATAACAGCGCGGGTAAGCGGCCCAGGAAATGCAAATAAGTGTGGGTAGCGCTGCAAACCCTGTTCGCACAAATCAAACAGTGGCTCAAGCAAGCTACGTTGCGGCTGAGCGGCCAGCAGGGCATGCAAGGGTTGCAACAATGCCGGCAATGGCGGTAGCTCTGTCGGCAGGTCGGTGCGCCCGTAGGTGTCGTATAAACCGCGTAACTTGTGCAGCATGTAGCACACATGATGTGGGTGATCGACCATCCAGGCCGGGTATTTGCCACTGATGACCACATCAAAATGCGTTAAATCCAGCTCACTAAAGGCGCGATAGCTGGCCAATAATTGACTGAAGGTTTTTTCTGCACTGGGCAGCTTAATCATTTCTACCCGATGTGATGTGTACTCTTGAATAGCCTGCTGCAGGCCATGCCATAAATTTTCTGCGCCACCTGGGGTGTAAGGCACCGGACTGGGTGCGACAAGGGCAATGCTTAAACTCATGCCAGATCCTGCAATAGGGTATTGACGACGCTATTCCAACTCAACTGCAACGAACGGTAACGCTCCAAACCCGCTCTCCCCATTCGTTGGGCACGAGCACGGTCATACCACAGCTCGTCCAATGCCGCTGCAACGGCTTGTGGTTTAGGCTCCACTACCAAGCCTGTATGCTGGTGCTCTACAAACTCCAGCGGGCCACCGGAATCCGTGCAGGTGACTACCGGCTTGCTCGCCAACATGGCCTCCAAGGTGATGTACCCCAAGTCTTCATCTTGTGGGCCATAAAAAACGCCTAAGGCGTGGGCATAGGTGGCGATTTTCAGCTCATCGCTAATACGCCCCATCAGTTCAATGCGCTCCCCCACCCCTAAGCGCTCAATTTGCTCGCGACACGCCGGCAGCTGGCCGCCATCGCCTGCAATTAAAATACGCAACGGTGAGCGTAGATACTGTGCCGCTTCTATTAATAGCCATTGGCGCTTGAGTGTTTCGACGCGACTGGGGAAAAACACATAATCCAAGGCATCGGCACGATAAAAGTGAGATTCCAGCGCCGGTGGATGATACAAGGGCTGTGAATCGATGCCGTTGTAGTGCTGCAAGCGGCGGCTGACGTTGGCGGCAATGGTGTAACGTGCTCGCACCTGAGTCAGCGCTTGCTGGTCAAAGCGCTGAATGCGCTCTGCCAAACCATGCTCCTCAGCGCTGGCCTGCTCACTGAGCAAGTCGTAGGCCCCCCGATGTTGATGCATCAGCCACACGCGATGATCCGGGTGCTGGCAGCCGTACAAAGGAAACTGCAGCGAAATCAGCCGATCCACCGACTGACCATTGGGCTGAGTAAGATCCAGCCCGGCACAATAATTCATCGCATGATCAATACTGGCAGGCGGTGCAAACTGAAACGGCAGGCGCAGCAGCTCGACTTGATGCCCAGCTTGCTGGCAGGCAGTGACCAAGCCCTGGGTGAGAATGTCTGCCCCACCCGCAATAAAAGGTACCTGGTTCGCTGCAATCAGAACCTTCACGCTGTTACTGCCTGACCTTTGCGCGCAACCACGGCATAATCTTGCGGCCCACAAAAGTGGCCATTAATACGTGCGCTGGCGTCATCATCACCCGGCAATAGCGCTTCTTGGGGGTAAGGATTAAAGCGATGCAGCTCAACCTCATCAAAGCCTTGGTATTCAGCTGTAAACTGCAACAGGGTTGGTGTGACCGGGTTGCGATGTGTTGGGTCATGATAGAAAGTGTGGCTAGCCACCAGTAGATTTTCAGGGTTCGGCGTTTCTAAGATCAGCACGCCTTGCGGGCGCAAAATACGATAGGCCTCGCTAACGACTCTCAGCAATACATCGAAGGGCAGGTGCTCGACCAAATGGAAGGCACTGACTACAGTAAAAGTGTTATCCTCTTGCTGCTGCAGCCAGTCGAGCAAATCATCTTCATGAACATGAAGGCCCAGGTCGGCACAGTGATTGCGCATCAAGGGATTGGCGTCGACACCCTCTACCAAGTAATGATGCTCACGCAACAACTCCAGCCACTCACCGCGACCACAGCCCAAATCCACCGCACGGGCCTGCTCCTCCGGTGTGATGGCCGGCAACAGGGGCAAATAATGATGCAAGTGCGCTCTTAGTTCATGCCAGCTGCCGCGGTATTTATTTTCAAATGCTAAGTAGAAAGCATCCATTTCGGCGTCGCTGGCGGCTGGGGCTCCATTAGCTTGTTTGGCCGCTGGTATTGACTGCGACTCCAGCACCCGCACACGCTGCTCCAGCGAGCGAAGGCGAGCGATGCTGCCCCAGCCATGAGTGCTGATCTGATCCAGCATGGTCATGAGTGCATCGCGCACGCCGCTAATGGTGCTTAGGGCCAAATTGATTTCATCGGCACGAATGGCACGCGAGCGTTGTTCATATTGCTCGTATTGCTGGCGATAGCGTTTGCTCTCCAGCTTAACTGCTAACTTTGGCAGCAAGCGCTGCCAAAACTTCGCAGGAGCTGGCCGAAAGTCTTCTAGCCCGTCAATTTCTATTTGGTGCTGGGCACCTTCTTCTGTAGCCAATAAGGCTTCGATGATTTTGATTTTGTCCTGACAAGCACGCAGTTCTAGCGTCCAAGACTCCAGGCCACTAACATCTGGCTCACGGTGCAAAATTGCGCGAAATGCATTGCGGATAAACTCTTCGTCATCGTATTTGAACAGCTCTTCCAAGGCGTAGCGATCACGCATGGGCAGTTTGAGCTCGCTGGTCAGCTCGGCATCCAATGCCACCGGACTTGGCTGGTCACGCTCAAGAATATTGAGGTTTAATTTTTGTGATTCCAGTAGCAGCTTATCCAGCAGCTCTTGTGTCGTCATTATGTTGCGTTCCCTTCGGTACTGATGGTGCTAATTGTAGTTGTTAATGCTGCCACACCAGCAAACGCAGGCACGCGTGAGCCGGCCACTTCAAAGCGGATATGGTTGTCCACCCAGTGATAGCAGTGCTCTAAATGATGCTGCTCGCTGTGCAGTGCCAGCGTTACGGTGTATTTTCCAGCGGCTAAGTTCATGGGCAGCGCAAATTCCAACACCTGTTGCTGGCCGGGTGCCAGTTCGAAATCATGCTCCAGATAATGACTATTGGTGCCGAAAATGTCTTGACCAAAGCGGTCGCGTATCATAAAGCCTAGGGACAAAGACTGCGTTGGCTGGTGGCCTTGTAGCGTGACCTGGATACGCACAGGTTCGCCTGTCGCCACGCTTTTGGCCACACCGTGCTCACCCAAAATGCGAGCATCTATAATTTCCGCTTCTCGGCTACCAAACTCATGGCGCTGACCTTGCTCCGCCACAGCCTCCGGGTCACCATCTAGGCGCGCCATAATGCGATTATAAGTATTGACTGCACCTTCGGTATCGCCGTCAAATGCCACATGGCCGTCATCCAGCACGATGGCTCGGTCACAAATTTGCTTGATGGCGTTCAGATCGTGGGAGACAAAAATAATTGAGCCTCCCTGGTCGCGAAACTCACGGATTCGCTTCATGCACTTTTGCTGAAAATGGCCATCACCGACAGACAACGCCTCATCTACCAAAAAGCACGCCGGATTCGCATGAATGGCAATGGCAAACCCCAAGCGCATCATCATACCCGAAGAGTAGGTGCGCAAAGGTTCATCAATAAAACGCCCCAGCTCGGCAAACTCAATAATGCTGTCTTCATGCTGACGAATTTCTTCGGCGCTCATGCCAATTAACAAGCCATTGTTAAGAATATTGGCCCGCCCAGTCAAAGCGCCATCAAAACCAGTACCCAATTCGAGCAAGCCCGTCACCCGCCCCTGCATATCAACTTGGCCCTGATCCGGCAGCAACACACCACTGAGAATTTTCAGCAAGGTCGACTTGCCAGCACCGTTTTGGCCAATGACACCCAAGGTTTGACCAGCAGGTACGGTAAAGGAAATACCTTTTAACGCCTCAAAGCGGCGGTGATAAGGCCGTCGTAATATGATTTCTCGCAAACGGTCAGACGGTTTCTGATACAGCCGAAAACCTTTATGTAACTCTGTGACTCGAATCATCAAATAAAATCCCGAATATCGCGCTCAAGGCGTTTGCCCACATAGCGTGTCAACGCCAACAGCACCAAGCTACCGAGCGCAATAATCAACAGCGGCATAAGTGGCGGAGCCTGTCCTTCAATCAACACCAAGCGAATGGCGCTGATCAAGTGAAACATGGGGTTGCCCTCAAACAGCCAGTGCCAAGATGAGTCGATCATATCGGCGACATACACAATGGGTGTGGCCCAAAATGCAATTTGCACAATCAGCCCGATTACTTCTCGAGTATCGCGAATAAATACGTTAAGCACGGCACCAGCCAGCCCTAAAGTAAATGCCAGCAACATGACCATGGCCATCAGCAGCGGTAGCCACAACCATGTCCAATTAAAAGGAAAGTCGATAACTAGCAAAAACGCGGCAAAAAATCCCATACCAATCAGGTACAAAATACTTTCTGTCAGCGGGATATAGAGCGGCAAACGTAGCAGAGACAACTGCACCTTACTGATCAGGCTGGCTTTTTCTTGGTAAACACCCACACAGCGATTAACCGTGTTGGCAAACGCCAGCCAAGGCAGCAAACCAGCGATTAAGTAAATGCTATAGCTGTACTCGCTGGCCGGCCCCATCCCCATGGCTTGCAGCTTCATCCCCATGACTTTGGAGAACACCAGGCTGAAGATCAAAATCTGCGACAACGGCAGCAGCAACGTCCACAAAGCTCCTAAGCTGGAGCCGGCATGGCGGTCGATTAAGTCTTGGCGGGTAAACTGCAGCAGCAGAGAGCGGTTCATGGCGGTTGCGTCTTCCCAAACGGGCTATAAAATGGCAGCGGATTCTAACACACCCCCCTGCCTTGAAAAGGACACCCGATGAGAACCCTGTACATTGACTGCAGCTCGCTAATTGAGCACGTAGAGCTGAACACTGGCATTCAACGCGTAGTCAGACAGGCCGTTCGTCATCTCCAGACCATTGCACCGGAGCATGGCTATAAAGCCCAACCCGTTGTCATCAGCCACGGGCGCTTCTTATCTATCACCGAAGATCAGCTGTACCCGAAAGCCAAAGCACCGGTATACGAATCCGCTGAACAAGAAGACGAAGAGCCGGACACACAAAAAGAACAAGACAATGGTTTGCAAGCGTACGCCGCCGCCCCCGAAAGCCTTAAACGCAAAGTACTGGCGTACTTGTATGGTGTTTACAGCGGCTCGCAGGCTTTTCTATTAGGGTTAGCAGGCAATACTGATGCCGCACGCAACTTTATTTTTGCTCCAAGACAGCGCTTTGGCCTGAACTGGTTGGTGTACAACAGCGTGGTTGCTCCGGTAAAAGCAGTGCGCTCGTTGCTCACACGCCCGCAAAGCGATGCCATTGCAACAAAAGTACATAGCCATAGCGCCGATACAAGCGACCAGAGTGTCGAGCCCGCTGAAGACAGCAGTGTGGAGAAAGAACACACGGGGAATGACTCGTTCAGCGTCGTCAATGATGGTGATATTTTGCTACTACTGGACTCCAGCTGGCATAACAACATCTGGCCCAGCGTTGAATCGATTCGCGATAACGGTGCCAAGGTGGTAGCGGTGATCTATGACCTGATTCCTATCACTCACCCGCAGTTCTGTGACGCTCACCTAGTGAAAGTCTTTAACAGCTGGTTTAAAGATTCCGTCGGCATGGTGGATGGCTTCGTCGCCATCTCAGACACCGTGCGCCAAGATGTACAGCAGTTTCTACAGCAACAAAAGTCTGACGCCTTCACACCAGAGCAGTTCGACTACTTCTGGCTTGGCACTGACTTCAAATACACAGAGAGTGACGAAGAAGTTCGTGGAGCCATTACTCAACACCTAATGGAGCGCCCAACCTATTTGATCGTCTCCACCATCGAGCCGCGCAAAAATCACAAGACGGTACTCAACGCCTTTGAGCAATTGTGGCAACAAGGCCGCGAGGTGAACCTGGCGTTTGTTGGCAAACCCGGCTGGAAAGTCGAAAAACTGCTAACCCGCATTCGCCGCCATCCTGAAAACGGCAAGCGCCTGTTCCATTGGCAAAACCTCAGCGATGCCGAGCTGCAATACTGCTATGAAAACGCCCATATGTTGATTTTCCCATCTTACGCGGAAGGCTTTGGACTACCGATTATCGAAAGCTTAGGCCACGGCCTGCCGGTGATGGCCAGCGACATCCCGATTCACCGCGAAGTGGGTGGCGAGCGCGTAGCGTATTTCCCAGTAGAAGACGAGCAAGCACTGGCACAGATGGTCGCCAACTTTGAAGATAACGGTATTCCCGATGCGCTGCGCGTACCAGAAGATTTCAACTGGCTGAACTGGCAGCAAGCCACTCAGCAATTGATGGACAAAGTGGAAAAGCTGGCCAAATAAAGCCAGCCGTAGGAAATCCCGAAAGTTCGCCCAGTGCTGAGCCTAGGCCTCGCACTCAAGGCGGCTAGCCGTTATTTAGTGTCGCTCGCTGACGCCAATCCTGCAGTACATCGTTAACAATGTGCTGCAAATCCAGAGTAGGTTGCCAACCGGTCAACTCACGCAATCGCGTCGCATCACCGGCCGCCAGAGGAATATCGCTGGCCCGTAGACGAGTGGGGTCGGTTTCCACCACGACCTCTACCTTTGCCTGCTGCAGCAAAGTATCTAATACCTGCTGTACCGGGGTCGCCGAGCCACTGGCAATATTAATTGCCTCACCACTTTGCAATGCTGAATCAGGCGTCAACAACTCTGTCGCCAGGGCGACATAGGCAGCCACAACATCACGCACATGCATAAAATCACGCGCCGCCTGTAAGTTGCCTATTTTCAGCCCCGCTAACTGCCCGGCTTCTATTTGCGCAATTTGCGCCGCAAAGTCGGGCAAAACAAAGCCCAGCGCCTGACCTGGCCCGCTGTGATTAAACGGACGCGCACGCGCCACGCGCACGCCAGAAGTGGCTGCCAATGTGCCCGCTGCCAAATCTGCCGCCGCTTTACTGGCGGCATACGGATTCAAGGGCTGCAGCACATCCTGCTCAGTTAACGGCCGCCCCAGACGAAAGCTACCGCCATAAACATCGGAGGAGCTGACATACAACAAGGCAGCGGCAGGCAAAGTTGCCAACGCGTTAAAAACATTCAGACTGCCCTGCAGATTCACCTGCCAAGTAAGATCGGCCTGACTAAAACTCAGCCCAACATTGGCCTGAGCGGCCAGATGAATGGTGAGGTCTGGTTTAAGCTCATTGACACATCGCGCGACAGCCTGCGCATCAAGGATATTCAATTGATGCCAACGGCAATCGGCAAGGGATTCTGGCAACTCAGAGGCCAAACATGCAGCCTCGAGTTGTGCCTGAGGCCAGCGCTGTCGCAGCGCTGGTAGCAGATACTGACCGACGAAACCGGAAGCCCCGGTGATTAAAATAACCGGTGACGACATGACGGTTCCTTAACGTTGGCCAGCTAAGCGGTCGTAGTCCGCCTGGTACATTTCTTCGATCATTTGCTCGAGGCTGGTTTCTGCCTCCCAACCTAACTTGGCTTTAGCTTTATCAGCATTACCCAGCAAGATTTCTACCTCAGCTGGACGGAAGAAGGCCGGATCAATGACCAAGTGCTCGTCCATATTCAACTCAGCCGCCTCAAACGCAATACGACACATATCACGCACCGTCGTGGTACGACCGGTAGCGATAACGTAGTCGTCGGCTTCATCCTGCTGCAACATCAACCACATGGCTTTAACGTAATCACGGGCGTGGCCCCAGTCGCGCTTAGCGTCGATATTGCCCAAACGCAGTTCTTTTTCCAGACCCAGTTTGATACGAGCAACACCATCGGTGACCTTGCGCGTCACAAATTCAAGGCCTCGCAGTGGCGACTCGTGGTTAAACAGGATGCCGCTACAGGCATACATATCAAAGCTTTCGCGATAGTTGACCGTCATCCAGTGGGCGTACAACTTGGCCACGGCATAAGGAGAGCGCGGGTAAAACGGCGTGCTTTCGCTTTGCTTTGGCTCTTGAATCAGACCGTACATCTCTGATGTGGAGGCTTGATAGAAACGCGCTTCTGGCTTAACGATGCGAATGGCTTCTAATACATTGGCAGCGCCAATGCCCGTGGATTGCCCAGTAAGCAAAGGCTGATCCCAAGAGGTTTTAACAAACGACTGAGCGCCCAGGTTGTAGACTTCATCAGGAGCAGCGTGCTGAACAGCGCGAATCACGCTGGATAAATCGGTTAAATCACCGTCAATCAACTCAACGTCTTTATCAATTCCCAGCCACTCTAAGCGCGCTAGGCTAGTGTCGGTAGCGCTGCGACGCGGTGCTAGGCCAACAACACGGTATCCTTTAGAAAGTAACAGTTGAGCCAAGTAGGCTCCGTCCTGGCCGGTGACACCGGTAATTAAGGCGCTTTTCGTTGTCATAGTTCTTTGTAATCCAATTCATCAAGGGCCATTGGCCATAGTCAAAGCGCGCTAGAATAGCAAATTTAGCTCTAGTGAACAGTAAACTCAGCGTACAGCTGACTAAAGGCCGGCCCAGCCCTGGCACGACGGCATGCCAAGCGCCATAAAGTCACAAAGCCTGTGCTTCAGGATTATGCAAATGCCAAGTGGAAACTGGCTAGGTATCGAACAATCTGTATAATCTAGGCCCTCATTTATCTGACCAACCTGAGCATCGGACTGAAATATGGATCAAAAAACCGGGGCCGACATAGAGACTTTTACCTTAGATGGCAAGCAATATTCGCTGGATTCAGTCTCTACCGAAGCACAAAACCTGGCAAAGCAAGCAGCTCTCACCAGCGACTTCATCGCCAAGCTGGAGTCTCGCTTGGCCATGGCCAAAACTGCACAGTCTCGTTACTTGAGCAGCCTCAAGGTTGAAATCAAGAAACAACAAGCCTAACTTCAGGAATATTCATCATGGCAGAAAACAAGAAGCCAGTCGCCAAGAAGACCTCGGCGTCACGCCCGAAAAGCAAAGCCAAATCAGCAGAGCAGGTAGTAATTGACGGTACGAGCTACCCATTGAATGAACTCAGCGATGCAGCCAAAGTTCAGCTGAACAACCTCAGTGTGACTGAAGCCCGAATTACCGAGCTAGAAACTGAGCTGACGATTGCTCGCACCGCGCGAGCTGTTTACGCCGACAACCTGAAGCACGCTTTGGTGGTGGTCAAAGGCACAAGACATTAATCGCCATTCAAAACAAATGCCTGGGAGAGCACCAGGCATTTACCTGAACAACTTCACCACTGCTATTGCAGTGCCGCTAGCGCTCCGTCGTTTAACTCACCAGTGAGGCGCAACAGTTCTACGTACATCTCACTGCATTGATAAATAGAACTTACTAACTCCTGCTCTACTCGAGAACGTCGTTGCTGCGCATCAAGTAGTTCGCCCAAACTTCTCACCCCTGCACGAAAACCTTCTTCCGCTGCATTTTCTGCCGCCTGACTGGATGCCAGCGATTGGTACAAAGCAGCAATACTCTCATGCAAACCGTCGAGCTGACTGGTTAAGCGCTGCACTTCGGTTCGCACTTGGCGGCGGGAATAATCCAGCATGGCCAGAGCTTTAGCTTCACGCTCTGCCGCCGCGCGACTGCGAGCGCTGGTAGCACCGCCCGAATACAGCGGAATGCGCAGCTGCAACTCGATTTTGGCTTCTTCCCGCAAACTGGTGGTGGCGGTATCGTTATCGCTATAGCGGCCGCTAATATAAAGCTCAGGGTAATGATTAGCAGACTCATAAGAGTGACTGGCATCGGCCAAAGCCACCTCAGCTTCGGCTGTTTTCACCCGCGCTGAGTGGCTCAATGCCGCACTCAGCCAGTCACGCTGCAGCCATTGTGGAATATCTTTCCAGCGATTTTCATTTAACGGTGCCACGGCATCAACGGCTCGACCAGTTAACTGTGACAGCTGCTGCAGCGCGATACTATGATTGTTCCGAATTTCCACCAGTTTTGCACGGATTTGGTCAACTTCCGCACGTGCATCTAGCACTTGTGCCAGAGTGGTAAGGCCTCGACCGAGCATCTCTTCCATTTGCTCTAGGCGATAGAGGTGGCTATCTTTTTCGGCCGTCAGTATGTCCTTTAAACGCTGATTTTTGATGATTTCCACATAGGCTTGCACAACTTCTACTGCAACTTCATGCTCGGTGCCCAACGCCCGCTCCTCGGCCAGCTCCGCCGCGCGTTTTGCACGACTGATGGCCGTAAAATTTTTGTGCGAGTACAGCACCTGATTTAACGACACGTCGTAGCGGTCGTAGGTGTCGATTTGAAACAGCTCACCTTGGGCAAAGTCTTGGGTGGTGCGCGCTCGGCCATAACTGGCCGTAGCGTCCAGCTGTGGCTTTACACCTGCCCAAGCTTCATCCACGGAGGCGCGCTCAGCCCGCACTTGGGCACGCTCGCCTTGCAGCTTGGCGTTGTAATCTAGAGTGGCTTGGTAGGCCTGCTGCAACGTCATTTGCGCTTGTGGCTGTGCTCGTTCTTGGGGCTGTGCCTGAGCTTGGGGCTGTGCCTGAGGTTCTTGGGGCTGTGCCTGAGTTTGGGCCTGAGCCAGCGGCGCACTAAGCGCCGCTGCCAGAGTTAGCCAAGTCGCAGGGCGACGAATAAATTGCATGGCTTATGCCTCCCGGAATGCTTTTTCTGAGATGCGAATCACTGGCCCTAACAGGTAGTGCAGTACGGTGCGCTCACCGGTTTTAATCATGACTTCGGCTGGCATGCCGGGCACAAAGTACATGTCTTGCTCTTTCATGGTGGCCAGGCCTTTTTCCGTCACGTGCAGGCGCGCTTCGTAATATTGCTCGCCGGTTTTTTCATCGGTAAAGGCATCCGCCGAGACGCGTAATACTTCGGCTTCAATAATATGCGCCGCTTGGAAGTTAAAGGCCGAGAGACGCAAATCTGCCATTAAGCCGGCGTGCACCCGGTCGATGTCGTTGGCTTGAATGCGTGCCTTAATAGCAAACTCTTGCTCATTGGGCACCACTTCCATAATGGTGTCGCCGGGTTTGATCACAGCGCCAATAGTGCGGGTTTTAAAGCCCACCACTTCGCCTCGTGCGGGTGCGCGAATATCCAGGCGATCTAAGGTATCGGCCAAAGAAATACGACGCGCCATTAAGTCGGCTTTTTTCTGCTGCGCTTCACGCAGCTGAGTGACGACTTGCTCCATGTACTCTTCTTTTTTCAGCGTCATTTCTGAACGCGTGGAGCTGATTTCAACTTCGGCCTTGGCGATGTCGGATTCCAATGAATCGCGCTCACCTTGCAAGCGCAGCAGCTCGCGACGCATTTCGTTTAAGCGAATGCGGTCGGCCAGTTGGCGCTCGTACAAATCCTGCCATTCTTCGACTTCCGCTTCATAGGATTGAATCCGTCCTACTAGGTTGTCGCGCATGGAGGTCATGCCACGGATTTGCTTTTGCAGCGCGGAAATACGCTTTTGAAAAATCTCGATATTGGATTTGTACGATTCGCGCCGCGCTGCAAATACTTGGCGTTGGCCCTCAATAATGGCCTGTACGCCCGGCTGGTCGGCGATCTCTTGCAGCTCTTGCGGAAAGCTCACTGCTTCGCTGCCGGCACGTTCAGCCAGCAAGCGAGCTTCTGAACCCCAGATTTCACGCAGTTGTGACTCAACAATTTCCAGCTCAGAGCGGGCGCGGGTATCGGATAAGCGCAGCAGCAAATCGCCTTGCTCGACGATATCGCCGTCTTCCACTAATACTTCCGCAATCACGCCGCCTTCTAAGTGCTGTACCACGCGATTTTGTGAGTCAGTCACGACCTGGCCGATGCCAATGGCAGCACCGTCTAATTTGGCCAAAGCCGCCCAGCCACCAAAAAATACGAAGGTGGCGATGACCACCCACCAGCCAAACTTGGAGCGGCCTTTATGGTCGGTTTCGATATTGAGTTCGTCGGCGACGTCTACTTCTGGCATTTCACGCACGTATTCGCCTTGGACGACGCCATCTTCGCCCACTACGACGGAAGATTCGCTATTTTTGCCCTGATCGTTCATGGCTGTGTCTTTTTCCTGTTGCGGATCACGCTGGCTCATTTGGCACCTCCGGCAGCTAAGGCAGGCTTGGCAGCATTACCTAGATTTAACTTGCCTTCTTGCAGTGCGCGCATGACGTTGTCACGTTCGTCAAACATCATGACTTGGCCTTCCGACAGCACCAGCATTTTGTTGACCAGTTTCAGAATCGGCTTGCGGTGAGAAATCAGCACCACCGTCACTTGCTGCTCGCGCAAGCGCTCCAACGCCTCCAGCAAGGCTGCTTCGCCTTGGTCGTCCAAATTGGAGTTGGGCTCATCCAGCACCACCAACCGGGGCTCACCGTACACCGCACGCGCTAAACCAATGCGCTGACGTTGACCGCCAGACAGGGCACCACCGCTACTGGTGATTTGCGTGTCGTAGCCTTGCGGTAAACGCAAAATGAGCTCGTGCACGCCGGCCAACTTGGCCGCTTCTACTACCTTCTGTGGATCAACTTCACCAAAGCGGCAAATGTTTTCGCTGATGGTGCCGTCAAACAGCTCGATGTCCTGCGGCAGGTAGCCAATGTAGGGCCCCAGCTCCGCTTTATTCCACTGATGCACGTCGGCACCGTCTAAACGCACCTTGCCGTTCGACAACGGCCAAACCCCCAACAGCGCCCGTGCCAGCGTCGATTTACCCGCCGCACTTGGGCCCACCACGGCCAGCATATCGCCTTTATCCATGGCGAAATTCACACCACGCAATGCAGGGGCAGCAGCACCGGGGGGAATTACAAACAGGCTTTCGGCACTGAGCTGGCCTTCTGGCGGCGGCAATGGCATGCCCGGCTCTTGCGTTGGGTAAGCGACAAACAATTTATTCAAACGCTCATAAGCTTGGCGCGCGGAGGCAAAGCCTTTCCACGAGCCGATCAGCAAATCCAGCGGTGCGAGAGCACGGCCCAGCAAAATAGAGCCGGCAATCAGCATGCCTGGGGTGATTTCTTGAATGATGGCCAAGTAGCCACCCAAACCTAAAATCAGCGACTGGAACAACATGCGTAGGGTTTTGGAGACGTTGCTCAACACCGCCGCACGATCACTGGCGTCGGATTGAGAAGACAAGAAGCTTAGGTGGCGCTCCAGCCATTTTTTACGCAGGCCAGTTTCCATGCCCATGGCCGCGACCACTTCGGCGTTGCGCACCGCCGAGGTGGCATATTGGGTCGATTGCACGTTTTTCTGGCCGGCATCGGCGAGTAAGTCTTTGGTGGCTTTTTCGTTCGCAACAGCGAGTGCAACCAGTATCAAAACCGCCACAATCGAAAAAACGCCATACCAGAAGTGGAACATAAACAGCACGGCAATGTATATCGGCAGCCACGGGCCATCGAAGAAGGCGAACAAACCCTGGCCGGTTAAAAACTGACGCAGCGAGGTCATATCTGAAATGGGCTGGGCGCTTTGCTTGCCAGGCTCATTCACCGATTGCTTAAACATGGAAGCAAACAGCTTTTGGTTCATGCTCTGGTCGAGTTGGTTGCCCACCCGCACCAAAATGGTTGAGCGCGCGACTTGCAACAGCGCCAGAGAGACAAACAAACCCACCAGTACCAGGGTCAACATCGACAGTGTTTCAACACTGCGGCTACCCAAAGCACGGTCATACACCTGCAGCATATAAACGGCAGGAACCAGCATTAACAAATTAATAAACAACGACAAGAACCAAGCTGACATAAAGCCGCTTTTACAAGCCTTGAGGGCTTTCTGCAGCTCGGTTAGCTCCTGTTCGTCTTTTTGAGGAAGCTTGCGCATTGAGTTTTCCAATTGCGGGGTAATGTGGTGTCGCGGCAGCGTGGACTACAACTCTCAAACACTGCCCGATGACGACGACGTTGTTACGACATTGTTGTTGTCAATGGGGACGAAGGGCGAAAAATTCTAGGGCCCGCCGCGAATCAGTGTCAAACAGCGCACCCGAATGTGACGCCGCCCCAATACGCGCTTGCCACAGGGTGCGCACAGCGCCGAGGCAGCCATACTTGGCTGGTTAGACGCGACCATAGCGATCTTCCAGCCGCACAATGTCGTCTTCACCTAAATAACTGCCCGATTGCACTTCGATCATTTCCAGCGGGATCACGCCTGGGTTTTCCAACGCGTGCACCTGACCCACCGGAATGTAGGTAGAGCAATTTTCTGTCACCAAGTAGGTGTCGTCACCGTTGGTGACCTTGGCAGTACCCGAGACCACAATCCAATGCTCAGCGCGATGGTGGTGCATTTGCACCGATAACTTGGCGCCCGGGTTCACGGTAATGCGTTTTACTTGGTAGCGCTCACCGCTGTCGATGGAGTCGTAGCGCCCCCAAGGGCGATAGACCTCACGATGCTGGATATGCTCTTCGCGACCCTGCTCGCGAATGTGGCCAACGATGTGCTTAACGTCTTGCACTTTGTCTTTATCTGCCACCAGCACGGCATCCGGCGTGTCGATCACCACCAGGTTATCCACACCTAAGGTGGCGACCAAACGGCGCTCGCTAAACACCAACGAGTTGCTGGTGTCTTGCATGATGGCGTGGCAATCTGCGCCGGCACCCAAGCAGGCATTGCCGTGCTCGTCTTTCGGGCTGATCTCCCACAGCGCCGACCAAGAGCCGACATCGCTCCAGCCCGCATCCAGCGGCGCTACCACGATGGGGCTGTGGTCGCCGGCGGTCAGTGGCTCCATCACGGCGTAGTCGATGGAATCCGACGGGCTTTGCGCAAAGGCGTCGCTATCAACGCGCACAAAGTCCATGTCGGCACAGGTGTGAGCCATGGCTTTTTCGCAGGCGTCGTACATCTCTGGTTGATGCTGACGTAGCGCCTCTAAATAGCGGTCGGCACGCAACATAAACATGCCGCTGTTCCAGAAATAGTCGCCGCTTTCGACATAGGCTTCGGCGGTGGCGGCATCCGGCTTTTCAACGAAACGCTCTACCGCTTGCAGGCCGCCAGATTGGCGAGCGCCGGCTTTTAAATAGCCATAACCGGTGGCGGCTTCAGTGGGCACAATGCCTAGGGTGCCAAACTGGCCGTCGCGCACCGCCGGTAACAATGAGGTCACCGCTTGTTGGAAGGCCTCGGTGTTTTCAATCACATGGTCAGCAGCCAGCACCAGCAATACCGCGTCTTCTTCGCTGCGCTGGCGTGCTTGCAAGGCTGCCAAAGCAATGGCAGGTGCGGTATTGCGGCCACACGGTTCCAGCAGAATTTGAGCATGAATGTCTTGCTGGCGCAGTTGCTCGGCCACCAAAAAACGATGCTGTTCACTGCACACGACGATGGGTTGCGCCATCTCCATGCCATTTAAGCGTGCCGTGGTTTGCTGCAACATGGTGAGCTGGCCAGCCAGTGGCAGAAACTGTTTCGGAAACGCAGCGCGACTCAGCGGCCATAATCGGGTCCCTGAACCGCCGGCGAGAATGACGGGGATCATGCGTGCAGGTCCTCTCTTCAGCAGGATATAAAACGACGCGGGAATATATCACGATGCGCGAGGTCAACCCAGACGCACAGCCGCTGCAAAGTGCAGGCAAAGTGTAAAGGGCTGGCCAAGGCATTCTTCTATGGCTTAGCGATGCTCGTGCTCACCGCGCGGTGGAAAGTCGATATCGCTACCATCGCTCAGCAACACCCTTACTTGCATGTCATCAATGTCATCCGCTAATTGCAGCTCACCCATGCCACTGCCGTTTAATAAGGTGCGCCGCCCTTGGCGTGGATGCGGGTAGCGTTGGCGAATGCGCATGGCGCGGCGCTTGGTGAGCCAGTTGAGTGGCGAGCGGCTGGCATACAGCCAGCGATTGAGGCGATCGAACCAACGCAGCAGCGCCGCCGGAAAGGTATTTTTCAGGCCGCTGGCGGTAATCTGCAAAATGCGCGGGCTGTGACGGCGGTGCTTAATGCTGACATCGTAAGCAAAGGAGTAGTGCACATCGCCAGATAAAATAATGAACTGCGGCGGCGTGCGTGGGTGGCGAAAAATATTCAGCAGCACGTTGGCCGCGCCCGGATGCGCCATCCAGTTTTCGGCATCCACCATCAGGGGTTGGCCAAAGAAGGTAAATACCCGCTGAATCACCTCAATCAACTTGACGCCAAACACCGGCGCCGGCGACACCATAATTACCTGCTGCTGATCGAGCAGCTGTTGCTGCAGCTCGCTCAGGCTTTCCCAATCCATTAAGCCTGAGGGTTTGCCTGGACTGCTTTCGGAGCGCCAGCGATGGGTGCGGGTATCCAGCATCACCACCTTGGGCTGGGTCGCCAACACAAAGTGCCAATCGCTGTAATCTAACAGCTGATCGATCAGCGCCTGATGGTCGTAAGGCCCGCGCTGCCCCAGACATTGTCGCGCACAGGCCAGCACCTCGGCATACTGCTGCGGCTGATTGCCCCAGCCCTGAAACAACCAGTACCCCACTAATGCATTGCCAATAATGCGGCGCGAAAACTCATGGCCGTAGGCGGCCTCCTCCCAACCTCGGGTTAGGTTCCAATCATCGGTCACGTCATGATCGTCAAACATCATGTAGCTGGGCACATGCGCCAGCAAACGGCGCACACGGCCTAAGCCGCTGGCAAAGGCTTCGATTAACGGCAGCTCACGCTGATAACGCTGCTGTTGCTCAGCGCTGAGCTGCTGGGGTGGGCGCGTGATGTCCACCAGCTGCCACGGCACGTCGGACCACACCAACAGGTACATGGCGATGACTTCCGCCAGCGCGATTACATGATTATCGGCCCCAGCGGAGGTAAAAATCGGTTTGCGCGCACCTTGAAAAAAGGCATCTACCAAATCTTGGCTGGCGCGATCATCGGGCAATAAATGTGGCCGCAGGTAGTAGCACTCTGGGTGTTCGAGCAGTGCCGTTAAGCTACCAACGTCGGCCCCTTGCCAGTGCTCATCGTACAGGCCTAAACGCGCAATTAGCTGGTGAAGCGCCACCAGCATGGGGCCAGCGACATCGTCGGCATAGATTTGATCGCCCGTCATCAGCAGCAATGCAGGCAAGGGCTCGTTGTGGTGCAAGCGCTGCTGGGCACTGTGATCTGCGCGCACTAAGGCATCGGCACCGTCATAATGGGGCTTGCGGCAGGAGCCATGCCACAGGGTATCGAGCTGGGGCTGAAAGCACAGGCTCGGAGCCGGTTGCTGCTCATAGCAAAGCGTCGAGTCTGCCGCTAGCAATGATCGGCCCTGCTCTAATAGGTCGTAGTACCAGCGCTCGCTCGGTGTAAGCGCAAGCTGCACCTGCAACTGGTATAAAAAGCAAAACTCCCCCAGCGGCAGCTGCTCGGTTATCACCTTATCTGAGCCAAATACCGTGGCTTGCAGCTGAGTCGCCTGCTGCGACCAGAGTTTGACCTCTGTCTCTTTGGCTAACGGCCGTGAGGTCACTAGCATTAAGGTAGTGCCGTCGGCATGGGTATGGCGCAGCCAAGGGCCAGCAAGAATCAGCGGCAGTTCGTTCATGGTTATAGCTCCGGCAGACGGTTGGCACCCTGATTTGGCTGCGGTGCTGTTTCCTTTGCTGCCAGCCACCGCCAGTCGCTGACCAACTGCCGTGCGTATTCCAAACTCAGATTCATCAGCGGCTCGCGTATCAGCGCCATACTGTTCACCACTGCCTGTTCAAACTGCTGACTGCGTCGGTCGCCGCGGCCATGAGCCAGCGCTAATGAGGTGCCACAAGCGCGGGCGTACTCGCTCAAACCGCCGGCGACGGCGCGCTCACCACAGGCAATGTCTTCTGGGTCTAGACCAACGCGGGCATGATGACGCGAACGCACCAACCAGTGTGCGCCTTGCCATTCGAGCTCATCCACAATCAAATCTGGAGCGCGCTGCATGCGGCGCTGACACACCGCTGTTAAATGCGCCGGATTCAAACGGTTGCCTGGATGCAAGGCGGCAAACGCATGCAAGGGCGCTGCCGCGCGCTGTTGTTTGACTTCCACAATGTGGCACAGCGGCCAGTCGCGCTCCTTCGCCTTTTGGGGGCCCACCAGCAAGTAGTAACGCTGCAGGTTATGCGAGCCGGTGCCGGCATCCAAGCGACGCACTACATCAATAACGGTGTCGTCGACATAGGGGGCAAAGGCATCAACTGCCTCTGCGTACTCAGCATCGGACAGCCGTTCAAAGCGCTCCGGTCGTGTTTGAAACCGCAGCGTGGCTAAATCGACGGCCTTAGCCAGCGAGCTTTTGCGATTAAAATCTTTGCCGCCGCACACACGACGCCGTGCTTTTTTGAAGGCTTTACGCAGCAAATGGCCTTTGCCGAAGTGATCAAGCGCATGGTCGTAGTCTATTTTGCCTTTCACCAGCCGCCGACAGGTGCGCTCGTAGGCATCCAAAAATGCTTGCAGCGCCTGCGTGAGTTCTTCGTCATCAGCACACAAAGACGCGTCGATGGCGGGCGCTGCATAATCACCATTCAAGGTGCCTTGGCAATGATCCACTGCCAGTACCAAGCTGGTGGCAAAGCGCAGCAGATCCCAACCGGCATGGCCGTAACAGGCATCGTCAAAGTCATTGGGGGCAAACACGATGCAGTCACCGTGGGAGCCTTCTTCACTAAAAAAGCCAAAGTTAGACACATGACAGTCACCCTGTACCAGGGTCAGCGGCCAATGCATGAGCGCCTCTGGCAAGCTGATTACGCCGTCGGCTAAATCCTGATAGAACTGCCCAGCACTGCCGCGCAGTAAATAAAAAGGACTGGTCGCCATCTTTTGGTGCTTGCCCAGACCATTGCCTGGCGCCACGCCATCGACGCGCTGCATCACCGCCGACATGCGCTCTGCTGCGATCATCTAAATCACTCCCTATTCAACTCAGGCGGGCTCAGCAGTGCCGGCATGGGCGCACTGGCCGCGGTTAAAAAGGCCACCATATCGCTGACCTGTGCCGGCGACAATGTCTGGCCCAGCTGTACTTTGGCCATGATGTCGATGGCAGCGCTCAGTTGTGATACCGAGCCGTCATGAAAATAGGGGGCGGTTTGCACGGCATGTTTCAATGGCGGCACTTTAAATACGCGGTAATCGCTGGCTTTGCCGGTGTGCTGCTGACGCCCGATATCCTCAGCCGAGCCGGTATAGCGGGTGTAATCTGCCACTAGGCCAAACTTTTGGTAGCTTTGCCCGCCCAGCAAGGGGCCGCTATGACACCCGGCACAACCGATCTGCATAAAGTTTTGCAGACCGCGCTTGGCCGCTTCACCAAGATCGGCACGACCTTGTAAAAAACGGTCAAAATCCGATTCGGTTGTTAGCGCCTGCTGATAAGCCGTCAACGCTCGGCCCCAATTTTCGGCACTAACCTCACCGTACACACGTTCGAAATCGGCCTTAAGGTCAGCCAGCTCGGTCATGCGATTGACGGCTGCTTGCTGTGTTTCATGGGCATAGGCGGGCGGCGCCGTTAAAGAGGAAATGGCCTGATGAGCCAGAGAGCGGCGGTCGCCGGTCCAGTGCATGGCGATTTGCGGCACGATATCGACAATGGTGGGCGTATTGCGTGAGCCCTGACGGCCAAAAGCGCCAATGGCTGTTGCGCGCCCGTCGGCACCGCCATGCTCGGCGGCGTGACAGCTTGCGCACGAGGTGCCGTCCACCCCGATGCGCGCGTCAAAAAACAGCTTGCGCCCCAAAGCAACCTCTGCCGCCGCCGGCTCAGCCACTGGGCGCGAACCATCGCCAAAGATGGCCTGCGCTTGGGCGCGTAAATCCGCTTGCGCGGCAAGGCTAAACAGACCAAAGGCAAGGCTAAGGCAGCAGCGCGCTAGCCATGACTGAATAACGGCTGCCAGTTTAGGAACAATGAAGCGGCGAAGGATCATGACCTTTCTCTCATTTATTATGGAGCAGGTCAGAGTCCGGTGGCGTGAGGGCAGTTCCCTAAAGCAGCCCCCTAAAACTGCAACGATGCCCCCAGCATAAACTGGCTGAGCTTGCTGCGCAGCGGGTAATAGCCATCACGCTCGCGCCAGTTGTAGTAGCGATACTGGTATTGCAGATCAATCGAAGCGCGTTGCCATACCAGCACTGGCACACCAACACCAGCCATCAGCGAGGCGCCGTGGCGCTCTAGGGCATCGGCGTAATGCCAGCCAGCACTGGTGCTGAGATACACAGGTTTAGGTAAACCGTCTGCGGGCAACTGCAGCCGCAGCCCAAGCTCAGCTCCGACGACGCTGTCGTTGACCTTTTCAACATCCTGAAAGCGGGCATAGTTAGCGCTGGCGGTTAGATCTATGCGCGGGGCAACGGACCAAGCATGACCGGCGTAAAGACTGTGACCATCCCCTTTAACCCGAACCGCCCCGTCGTCGCTATCGGCACGAATCGAAGCCGTACCACTGCCAGCAGCCATGAGCCAGTAATTGTCTTGAGCTTGCGCACTGGCGGCTAGCAGCAAGGTCATCGCCAGCCCGGTCACACCTGTTTTACTCAATAGCGCCATACACCACTCCACCCTTCGAGCCTTACATCAGGACGCTAGATTAGCATGGCGTTTAACAAATACCTTTAATACGTCAGCCTTATTGCTCGCCCTATCACTATACTGGAAGCACCTGACCACCGTTGGATAAGTATGGATGCACTGAACCGCTGGGCTTTTCCCTTTATTTTGACCTTGCTCGCCGTGGCGCTGTGGCAGAGCAGCGCCTTTCAAGAAATCGCCGCCGGCGTGGCACTGTTTTTATTTGGCATGTTATCGCTGGAGAAGGGCTTTAAAGCGCTCAGTGGCGGCGTGTTACAGCAATGGTTACAGCGCAGCACCGATCGTATTTGGAAGTCACTCAGTGTTGGCGTAGTGACGACTACCTTGATGCAATCCAGCTCATTGGTGTCGGTGCTGAGTATTTCGTTTATTTCGGCGGGGCTGATCCCCTTAGCCGCCGGCCTTGGCATCGTGTTTGGCGCTAACCTAGGCACCACCACGGGCGCTTGGCTCATTGCGGTGTTTGGCCTCAAGATCAAGCTGTCGGCTTATGCCCTGCCGTTGTTGGTGTTTGGCATTGCGCTGCAATTTCAACATCGAAGGCGTTGGCAAAATATTGGCCATATTTTAACCGGCATCGGCTTTATCTTTTTTGGCATTCATCTGATGAAGCAAGGCTTTAGCGCTTATGAAAGCCTGCTGATGCTGGATGGCATCGACAGCCAGCAATGGCTGTCACGCTTGTTATTTGTCGCCGTTGGTATTTTGGCCACGGTTATCATGCAATCCAGCCATGCCACACTGGTGCTGATTTTGACGGCACTGAGCAACGGCCAGATAGACTATGAGGCCGCACTGGCGGTGGCGATTGGTGCCAACGTCGGCACTACAATTACCGCCTTAATTGGTGCCATGGGAGCCAACAACGCCGGGCGCCAGCTGGCCGCTGGGCATTTATTGTTTAACCTAGTAACAGGCTTGCTGGCGTTATTGCTGCTGCCGTGGCTGCTGGCGCTAACCGAGTGGTTAGCGCAGTGGCTAGGGCTACCCGCAGACAGCGATACCCTCAAGCTGGCTCTGTTTCATACCTTGTTTAACCTGCTGGGCGTGGTGCTAATGACACCTTGGATTCATCGCCTGGCCAGCTTGTTACAACGCTGGATTGTGGCCAAGGAAGCCGATATCAAACGCCCGCGGTATTTGAACGAGGCGGCGTTGGCCTCGCCCGCCTCGGCCCTGCACGTGAGCCAACGCGAGACCCTGCGTCTGTACCGCTTTTGCCGCGACACCATGATTCACGCGTTGGGCTGGCGCAGTAGCGATTTTCGTTTGCAGCACAGCCTAATCAACGCCGCCGAGGTCAGTGACGCGGAACAACAACACCAGCATTTGCAGCAAGCCTACGAACACAGACTCAAACCGGTTTACAGTGCCATTGTCGAGTTTTTAATTCAGGCGCGCAGCCATGCTGGCATCGCCCAAGAAGAACAACTGCGCCGCGTGCGCAGCGCTGGCTTTCACCTGCTAGAAGCCATCAAAGGCGTCAAACACTTGCTCGACAATTTGACCCACTACCTGCACCAAGGGCCAGTGGCCATGACTGCCAGCTACCAGAGCTTGCGCACTCAGATAGCCGCGACGTTAACGCTGCTAGATCAGGCCCTAGAAAAACATGATAGCGACGATCTTCAGCTGCTGCTGCAGCGCCAACACTTGCAGTTACAGCGCTTTAATGACGATTTCGACCAACAGCTTGAACTGCTGATTCAACAGCGCCAAATCAACGCGGCCATGGCGACATCACTCATGACGGATAAAAGCTATTGCTTGCATGTGTGTAAACGGCTGTTAATGGCGGTTGAGTTTTTATCGTTACCGGCGACAACAGGTGATCCCGACTGGTCGCTCAATGATGAAGACTACCGCCAGCTGGCGCGCGACGGCCAAGAGGAGCGTTGAGGTGAAGTACAAAAAACTGATGCGTCGCATCCAAACCTTATTTGATGAACCCGAGCGACAACGCCAGCAGCAACGCAAAAAACTGCAACGCCTGTTGAAAAAGCTGCGCCACAAACAGCAGCAACTACAGCACAAGCTGGAGCAAGCCGACCGCCAAGACGATCAGCAAGAGCTGCGAGATAAAATCGCCTTATTAAAGCAGCAGCGGCGCAAGTTGGTTGCGGCGCTGCAAGACCTCAAAGCTGGCTCGAACGGATGAAACAGCAAGCGCTAAGCCCTGATGTTGCCGCAAAACTGATCTGCATCACCTTTCGATACCGCTGCTAACGACTGCCTTTCTCTAAACTTTTGCTAGTCTCAAAGCACAGCCCGAGCGCCTCGGGCTCATTGTTAGGTTGTGGAGACCCTCTATGCCATCACTCACCATTAAAGCTCGCATTATTCTGCTGGGCATCGTACCCGTCATATTGCTAGCCACCATTATGATTGGCCTAAAACTGGTCTCCAGCGCCGACGAAACCCGAGCCAGCATCGACTCCATGCGCGAGCAGGCCATGGCGCGCAAATCCGCGGAGCTGAAAAACTACGTGCAAATGGCACTGTCGGCAGTTAAACCGATTTTGCAAGATCGCAACCTCAGTGCGGATGAGGCACGAGAGCAAGCCATCGAGATTCTGCATCGCTTTCGCTTCGATAACGACGCCGGCTATATGTTTGGCTACGACTTTGATGGCGTTGCCAAAATTCATGGCACCCGGCCAGATTTGATCGGTAAAAACTTAATCAATACCAAAGACAAAAACGGTGTGTTTTTTATTCGTGAGCTGATTGATGCCGCTCGCACTGGTGATGGCTATGTGCAATATGCTTACCCGAATCCGGCTACGGGCAACCCTAATGGCTTGAAGCTCTCTTATGCCGAAGTGGTCCCTGAGCTGCAGTGGATGGTGGGAACGGGCTTTTATATTGACGATATCGAGCAGGAGCTGGCGGCTGCCGCACAGGAGATACAGCAACGCAATCGCGGGTTTCTGATCAACACCTTGCTGACCGTCGTCATTATTCTCGGCATTATCACAACAGCCGCCCTGTGGATGGCGCGTTTAATTGTTAATCCACTCAAACGTGCCGTCTCAGCCATGGAAGAAATTTCCAGTGGCGATGGCGACTTAACTCGGCGCATGGCCGCTAATGGCAACGATGAGCTGGCACAACTGGGCGGTGCTTTTAACCGCTTTGCTGACCAAGTACAGCACCTAGTACAGGGGGTTACTTCCTCCAGTCGTACCTTGGTTGAAGCCGCCTCGCAACTGCGCCAAGCCGTCGATAATGCTCGTAATGGCGCCGACCGCCAGCACCAAGAAAGTGACCAAGCGGCCACCGCCATGAACGAAATGTCAGCCGCCGCAAATGAAGTCGCAGGCCATGCCAGCTCTACCGCCGATGCCGCCAGCAGCGCCGATGAACAAGTCAAAGACTCGCTGACAATATTGCGGCAATCCATCGGCGTTATTGATGGACTGGAAAACCAAGTGCAAGAAGGCGTTAAAGTCATCGAAAGCCTAGGCCAAGATTCCGAAAACATCGGCAGCGTATTGGATGTGATTCGCGGCATTGCCGAGCAAACCAACTTACTGGCGTTAAATGCCGCCATCGAAGCTGCTCGCGCCGGCGAAGCTGGGCGAGGTTTTGCTGTGGTCGCCGATGAAGTACGTTCGCTGGCCAGCAAAACCCAAAGCAGCACAGATGAAATTCAAACCATGATTACTCGGCTGCAACAAGGCGCAGGGGATGCCGTACGCGTTATTAGTAGCATTCAAGAAAGCAGCAGTGCCAGCGTCACAGAAAGTCGCAAAGTAGACGAGGCCTTGCACACCATCTCTAACGCGGTACAGGTGATCAACGATATGACCACCCAAATCGCCAGCGCCGCCGAAGAGCAAACCAGTGTCGCCGCCACCATCAATGAAAACGTACACAGTATTGTGGCCATTGCCCGTGACACCGCCGAAGAAACCAGTCGCTCCGACGCCAGCGCCCAGACGGTGGAGAACGTCGCCCAAGAAATGCAGCTGATGGTGTCGCAGTACCGTGTGTAGCCCGCCGGCTAATGATCAAGCTAACAGCACCACAGCGCCTTGGTTCGCTGTTGTGCTGCTTGCGTAGATTGCCTAAAGCACGCGCCAAGTTGATTGCATCGCAGCCCTTTGTTGCGCGCCTGAGCGATCAAAGGCGACGCATGACTTAGCGTGCCGCTGTCAGTGCAGACGCCATGACACGAGACACGCCTCGCCCGCGAACTCCAGCCCTATGCCGCCGCTTCTTGCTGTTGCCTTGCAACATGATGCCGAGCCCTGCGGCAATCTAGGGCGGGCACCTAGTTACTCAGAGGTATCCTTGATTTAACTCAAAGGCTATTCATCAGCCCTGGCGCTAGGGGGTTGCCTGTCTATCATCAAAGCGCAACCGCATGCATAGAGAGAGGTTTTTACCATGATGAAGTTCGCGCTATCAGCCGTTCTGACCTTGGGGGCGGCCATGAGTCAGGCCAGCGGCTTGATTCAACCCATCGAGCCTTACACCAGCCCCACACCTGCCAAAGTTGAGCTGGGTAAAATGCTATTTTTTGATCCGCGTTTGTCGAAATCTGGCTTTATCTCCTGTAACTCTTGCCACAATTTGAGCATGGGCGGCAGTGACAACATGCCGACATCCATTGGTCACGACTGGCAACTAGGGCCGATCAATTCTCCGACGGTGCTCAACAGCGGCTTTAATATCGCCCAGTTCTGGGATGGCCGTGCTGAAACGCTACAGGAGCAGGCCGGTGGGCCTATTGCTAACCCAGGTGAAATGGCCTCTACCCATACCTTGGCCTTGGATGTGCTGCGTAGCATTCCCGGCTATCGCCAAGCATTTGCCGAGGTTTACGGTAAGGACAGTATCGACATCGATCAGGTAACCGATGCCATTGCCGAGTTTGAGCGCACCCTAGTCACGCCGGACTCGCCTTTTGATCGCTATCTGCGTGGCGATAAAAACGCCATTTCGGCCCAAGCCAAAGCTGGCTATGAGTTATTTCAGTCCACTGGGTGTGTTGCTTGTCATAACGGCCCAGCGTTGGGCGGCACCTCATTCCAGAAAATGGGGGTAGTAAAAGCCTACGAGACTGACAGTAAAATCGCTGGCCGTTCAGCAGTTACCGGTAACGAAATCGACCGTTTTAAATTTAAAGTACCGACCCTGCGCAATGTGGAGCTGACCTACCCTTACTTCCATGATGGCGCCGTCTGGGATCTAGCAGAAGCGGTGAACCTGATGGCAGAGTTGCAGTTAGGCCATGAGTTTAAAGCGGAAGAAACTGAACAAATGGTAGCGTTTCTAAAAAGTCTGACAGGTAAGCAGCCGGACTTTAAACTGCCGATTTTACCGCCGTCTACCGTGGAAACGCCCCGCCCCAACCCGAACTGATCATAACAACCAGAGCGCCAGAGGCCGCTTGCTGGCGCTCGCGAGCACTGCTATGATCGCTGCCGTCTTGGGGGAGTAGCCGGCTGCACTGGCACATAGCCGGTCAGTTCACTGGTCAACATAGTCAGGCAACAGCCTGTGGCCAGTGAGTATGAACACCTTCATATCGGCGAGACCTAAGGCAAATACCCACTCCAATTGGCGGGAGGTGGGCGTTTGCCTTTGGTTGTCATTCCCGCCTGGATTCTCTTATGGATGCTTTTCTAACCTCTACCACCACGGTCGCCCTGGCCGAAATGGGTGATAAAACCCAGTTATTATCTTTGCTGTTGGCCGCTCGTTTTCGCAACAAGCCTGCGATTATCGCCGGTATTTTGCTGGCAACCCTGCTGAATCATGCGGCCTCTGCCTGGCTCGGTACCTGGCTGGCACATTGGCTGAACTCCCATTGGTTTGACTGGCTGTTAGCGGCGAGCTTTATTGTGCTCGGTTTGTGGTTGCTGATTCCGGATAAAGACGAAGACGTCAGCCACCGCTTTGATCATTTAGGTGCGTTTCTCGTCGCGACTGTGCTGTTTTTTCTGGCCGAAATTGGCGATAAAACCCAGCTTGCCACCGTGCTGCTGGGCGCACAGTTTAGCGATCTGCTGTGGGTTACCCTCGGTACCACCTTGGGTATGTTGATCGCCAATGTGCCGGTGGTGTACATGGGCGATCACTTGCTTAAGCGCTTGCCCATGCGCTCCCTGCATTTGGCAGCCAGCGCGCTGTTTATTGGCGTCGGCCTTTGGGTGCTACTGCAGGCTAGCATTTAGTTCCTCAGGCCAAACTCTTTCGGTCTGCTCGCAGGCTGTTTCATCTGGATAGCGACTGATCAAGCTGGGCTGACAGAAGTACACACCATCTGGCTGTGATAGGACCATGCGGTACAAGTTATCTTGGTAGAGCTTTTCTGACTGAAAGTAATGCACCCCAGCCACCTCGTTGGGGTTGTGCAACTGCGCACCTAAGCGTTGCAGTAGCCATTTGCTTAATTGATAGTGGCTCATTAGGCCTGCCGGCAGCGAGTCAGCTTGGGCGCCGGCGGCCAGCACCGGGACTGAGGCGACCATAGGTGTCAGACGGTTATGGCCCCAACGGCCCTGCTCGCCTAACATCTGGCCATGATCGGATGTCATCACCCAGGCCGTGCGGCCCGGTAACTGCTGACTCCAGCGGTAGATATCCGCCGCTAGCTGATCGAGGTAGAGCAGGGCGTTATCGTAGGCATTACTGTCGCGCTGAGCACTGTCACCTTGATCATCGGGCCAGCGATGATAGCGCTGGCGTTCATGCCGATAGGCGGCTTGATAGGGAATATGAGCCGAGCGCACATGCACTGCAATCAGGTTTTTCTCTGCCAAGGAGTATTCTTGTAACCATTCCAGAACCAGACGATCGCCCTGCTGCGCCAGATCCAATGGCTCATCTTCTCGAGTCACCACCACGTCTACATGCTCTACTCCCAAACCGTTCAGCATTTTCGACTCCTGAGTCGATAGCCAAAAGGTTTTAAACCCAGCACGCCGAGCTTGGGCAAATAGGTTAGCCACTCCTGATTCTAACGCCACCAGATTACCGGGCTCTCGCACGCTGTTGAGCAGCAAGGGCAAGCTGGCCCCAGTGGCCACGGATGCGGCCAAGCCCTGTCTTGCTTGCAGCTCACCGCGCTGCAACAGAAGTTGTAACTGAGGTGTCGTCTCCCGTTCACCCCCCGCCAGTTGCAAGCGGTCATAGCGCACAGAGTCAGTAATGAGCAGCACTAAATTATCGACATCTGCCACTGGCAACTGCTGCAACCGATAGGGCTGAAACTCGGGTAGCTGCACCGTTTGATGGCGAAAGGCCATGCGTACGGCCCAATAACTGAAAGCATTCAGTGAGTTATGCAGTGAGCTGCGAGTTGGGCCTGGCATAAAAAAAATCATATCGCGATAGGTAGCGCGATTTGGCTTACTGGCCAGAGCCAGCAACACCACCAAGCTACAGCCCAGAGCCAGTGGCCACGGCCTAGGTTGTAGGTAGCGCTGGAACAACCACAACGTCAGCCCCCAAGGCAAAGCCCACACCACGAGTACTGGCCAATGATGTGGCGCAGCATGGACTGTGGCAACGCCAATTTCCTCGCGTTCGGCAAATAGTTTGCTGATGTCATAAGGTGTGAGCGGCTCGCCAGTGAAGGAGATATGACTCAGCTGCAACAGCTGCATCAATGCAAACATGCCGACCAGCAACCAAACCAACCAGCGCTGGCCGCTAAACCACAAACAAATATTAACCAGCAGAATAGCGGCAACGTAGCTGCCTTCTAATTGAGCATGATTGGCACTGCTGTATAGTTGCTGCAGAAAGTCATCACACAACATCAGAGTGGTCGTGAGTACAATTAAGAGCGGCATTTTTAACCGCGCAGCGGTTGACGACTGTGACAGCGACGCAAATTTGAATGACAACCAAGTAGCCCGCATGCACTCGCTCCAAAAGCAAAAAGGCACGTATAGTGGCAGGAGTATTTGATTTACGTCAATTAATGACTGCGGTGTTGTCGGTTCTGGTCGCTGTTGTGTGTACCAGTACCGCATCGGCTGCTGGTGAATGCCAGCGCTTATGGCTGCATCGTGCCAGCATTACCGACCATGCCGCTAACAGCAGCAGCGGCGCACTGGCAGGCTGGCAGCAAGGAGCCGGCGGGGTGGAGGTTGATATTCTCTATGACCCGCAACAACAGCGCTTTATCGTTGCCCACGATTGGCAGGCAGCCGGTGAACACTCGCTGTTGTTATCTGATTGGCTCAGCCAAGTACCCCAGGAAATTCCCTTGTGGCTGGACGCCAAGAATCTTGGCTCCCTTTGGCCTTGGCAAATCAGCGGCGCCAGTCAGCGTCTGAAGACGGTATTACAGCAACACCAGCGGCTGCTAACTGCTATCGTTGAATCACGTCATCCTTGGTACTTACGCCACCTGCAACGTCAGGGGATCGCTACCTTGTACCGCACCGACTTGAAGCCTTACCCAGATGGTGATTGGCGCCAATCTTGGCATATTGATTTGTTTCAGTGGTTGGCCAGTGTGGCTCCATTCAGCGGCGTGTCATTGAGCCATGGTCGCTTTCAAGCTCCGGTCATAGAGCCACTGATTCGTTACGCCCCGGTTTACCTCAGCACCGTGCGGCAAGCAGAAACGGCCAAGGCGCTACTCGCACAGCCTCAAGTCGCGGTTGTGCTGGCCAAGGGCAGCGTTATTAAGCAGCTATGCCAACCACGCCAAGCAACCACCAAGAACGACACTTAAAGCACCCGGACTCATTCTGCACAGCTTTGCGCAAGTGCAGCAGGCTTTCAGAAGAACAAGGCGGTGATGGCAGGAAATGGCCAGTCTTGTTCGACATCGCCAACAACGCTATGGAAGCGTGCCGCCCGCCCCCAGAAGAGAGCGCCAAAGCAGACACCGAATTATTCAGAGGTGCCCTTGGCGTTGCGCCAGTGTCACCGACGGATTCTCACCAAACAGCTGCTTGTAATCGTGGGCGAACTGGCCGGGGTGCCAGAAGCCCCACTCGGCAGCGATGCGGCTAATGACAATATCGTCGCTAGGCTGCGCTTGCGATAACACACGCCGTACGCCATTGAGGCGCGTGGCGCGCAAATACCGCGCCGGGCTAATGCCCAAAATGCTTTCAAAGCTGTATTGCAAGGTGCGCCGACTGACGTGTGTTAGCTGGCACAGCTCCGTAATGGTAACAGGCGCATGGCTATTGGCCTCTAAATAGGCCTGCACCCGCTCGACCACGGCTTTGCGCCGGCCATAACTGCTTTGCCGACGTTCTTGCACCGGCGCTTGCTGCAGCACTTCCAGTGCGGTGGTGAGTAGCAACTCCTCTTGCAAGCGCCCACCCACCCCCGTGTGAATCGGTGTCAGCCAGCGCTGCAGCATGTAGCGCAAGGCATTTAACCGCTGCGTTTGCCATTGCTTGCGTGGTTGCAACCAGGCACGAGCATCTAACTCGATGCCATGACTGTCTGCCACGCGCAACAGCGCCGGCTGGCTGATGACCACACCAAAAATATCGAAGCCCTCGGGTGTGACCAGTTCAAAATCACAGTGACCGGGCCGCACCATGACTTGGTCTGGCGCCACCTCCATACCATTGATGCGACAGTTTTGCTGTTTGGCAGCAAATCCCAACCAGACAGAATCCGGCCACACGTTGCAATGCTGATGCAGCGCCTGACTGGTGTGCTCGGAAAACACCTGCAAATGCGCCAGATCCAGCTCGTCGATACGACCAAAAAAATGGCCATCGCTGAGCTGATCATATTGCTGCTGCCAGTTGCGTAAATTGTGTGCGTGCAGATCCGCATCGGTTGCTTCGCTTCTGCACAACACTGGTGCGTCATTGCTCACTTACAGTGCTACCTCCGGTATCAGCCTCACCCGATTGGCTCAGCCCAGTCTCTTTAAAGCCTTATGGAAAACCCACAACCCATTGTTTTTATTGATTTTTTTAAACTTTGCCAAAATCCGATAGGGCATAGGAACAGCCTTCGCTGCTGGTTATTCATCGCTCACTCAATGTGAGTTCAGCAATGCCACCAAGGTAGCAACTTTTATTCCCTCGGTGAGGCTAGGCAGGAATAACAATGACGAAACCCTATCGCTACACCCTCGGCAGCCAGACCTACGAATTCAGAAATTTGGCTGAGTTGATGGCCCGCGCTACTCCGGCACGCTCCGGTGATCGCCTAGCGGGAGTGATGGCACGCTCAGCAGAAGAACGTGCCGTGGCACAAATGACGCTGGCCGAAGTCCCACTAAAAACCTTTTTAAGCGAAGCGCTGATTCCCTATGAAAAGGACGAAATCACCCGCTTAATCATGGATGACCACGATGCTCAGGCGTTCGCCCCCATTGCTCACTTAACCGTGGGTGATTTTCGCAACTGGCTGTTGTCGGACCATGCCAGCCCCGCTCTGCTACAACAGGTGCGAGCCGGCATTACGCCCGAGATGGCAGCGGCGGTCAGTAAAATCATGCGCAATCAGGATTTGATTCTGGTGGCGCAGAAATGCCATGTGACCTCGGCGTTTCGCAACACCATTGGCCTGCCTAAGCGTCTCTCCACGCGCTTACAGCCGAATCACCCCACGGACGACATGAACGGCATTGCCGCCAGTATTCTCGACGGTTTGCTGTACGGCAGTGGCGATGCGGTGATTGGAATCAACCCCGCCACCGACAATGTGCCCCAGGCCACGCGCTTATTAAAACTCATGGATGAGGTGATCCAGCGCTATGACATTCCCACCCAATCCTGCGTATTGACCCACGTTACCAACACCTTGGAGTGCATCGAACATGGCGCTCCGGTTGACCTGGTGTTTCAGTCGATTGGCGGCACCGAAGACACCAACAGCAGCTTTGGCTTTAACTTGGCAACCCTGGCGGAGGCTGAGGCGGCAGCGCAATCCTTGGGCCGCGGCACGGTGGGCAATAACGTCATGTATTTTGAGACCGGCCAAGGCAGCTCGCTGTCGGCCAATGCCCACCACGGCCTTGACCAGCAAACCTGCGAAGCCCGCGCCTATGCCGTGGCGCGCAAGTTTAATCCGCTGCTGGTGAACACAGTGGTCGGTTTTATTGGCCCTGAGTATTTATTCGACGGCAAAGAAATCATTCGTGCCGGCTTAGAAGATCATTTCTGCGCCAAGTTATTAGGCCTGCCCATGGGCTGTGACGTTTGCTACACCAATCACGCCGAAGCCGACCAAAACGATATGGATAACCTACTGACCTTGCTCGGCGCGGCGGGCTGTTCGTTTGTGATGGGCATTCCCGGCTCCGACGACATCATGCTCAATTATCAAACCACCTCCTTTCACGATGCGTTGTATGCACGGCGCGTGCTGGGCTTGGGCGCGGCACCCGAGTTCGAAGCCTGGTTAGAGCGCATGCACATCATGAGCAATGCCCCGGCAGCGTGCTTGAGCGATGCCCTGCCGCCGGCGTTTGCCGAGTCACTGCAAGGGCTGCCCGCCAACTCAGATGGCAGCGAGCACGATGAGCAGGAGGCACAACATGGTTGATCAACCAGAGCAGCCAGCATGGCAGGGGGTAGTTGATAACCCCTGGCGCCGTCTGCGGCAGTTTACCGCCGCCCGCATCGGCCTAGGCCGCAGCGGCGTCAGCCTACCCACCAACGAAATGCTGGCCTTTCAGCTAGCACATGCCCAGGCGCGCGATGCCGTGCACACACCGCTGGATTTTGCTGCGCTCACCCAGCAGCTGGAACAACTCAGCGAGCAACAGCCATTGCTGAGTAACGAACCGCCGCTGCATGTGCATAGCCAAGCCGTGGATCGCATGACCTACTTACAGCGTCCGGATTTAGGCCGCCGGCTGGACGAGGCCTCACGCGTACTGCTGCAACAAGAGCAGCAACAGCCAGAGCGCCCTTTCGATTTAGCCATCGTGGTGGCCGATGGCTTGTCGGCCACGGCCATTGCACACAATGCGCTGCCCTTTATCGACGCCCTAACACAGCAGCTAGCGAACGACGCCGAACCTTGGTCGCTGGCGCCCATCACGTTAGTGGAGCAAGGCCGAGTGGCGGTGGGCGATGACGTTGGCGAGCTGCTCAATGCGCGCATTGCTCTGGTGCTGATTGGTGAACGCCCAGGCTTAAGCTCGCCCGACAGTCTGGGCTTGTATTTAACCTTTGCCCCGCAGCGCGGCCTGCATGATGCCCGCCGCAATTGCATTTCCAACATTCGACCAGAAGGCCTGAACTACGCCCAAGCAGCCGAGCGCGCTGCGTATTTATTGCGTGAATCGCGCAGGCTGAAAATTTCGGGGGTGGCGTTAAAAGATCGCAGCGGTGCTTTAGAAAACACCAGCGATAGCGACGGCCCCCAGACCATTGATAACAATAACGACAACAACACGCCCACCGAGGGCACCCCCAATACTTTTTTATTGTGAGAGGACGGAGCTATGTCACACACGCATCATGAGTATCTTGCCAAACGGCAACTAAAGCGCGGCAGCGCCGGCTGGATTTTATTAGCCGGCCTGGGTGTGTCGTATGTAATTTCCGGTGATTTTGCCGGTTGGAACTTTGGCATCGCCCAAGCAGGCTGGGGCGGCTTTGCCATCGCTGCCGTGCTGATGGCCACCATGTATTTCACTCTGGTTTTGTCGCTGGCAGAAATGTCGGCCGCCATTCCCGCCGCGGGTGGTGGCTACAGTTTTGCTCGCCAAGCCATGGGCCCGGCGGGTGGTTTTTTAACCGGTCTGGCGGTATTAATTGAATATGCCTTGGCGCCAGCCGCCATTGTGATTTTTATTGGCTCCGCCGTAGAGGCGTTAATCGGCGTTAACGGCCCCTGGGTATATGCCGCCTTTTATTTGGTGTTTGTCGGCATTCATTTAGCCGGTGTCGGCGAAGCATTAAAAGTCATGATGGTAATTTCCGGTTTGGCCGTATTGGCCATTGTCGCTACCGGTGCTGCCCTACTGCCACATTTTGATAGCGCCAATTTGTTTGATGTTGCCGCCAGTGGCGGCAGTGAATTTTTACCTTTAGGTTGGTATGGCGTATGGGCTGCCTTGCCGTTTGCTATGTGGTTATTTTTGGCCGTCGAAGGTGTGCCACTGGCCGCAGAAGAAGCCAAAGACCCAGCCAAAGATGTGCCCAAAGGCATCATTGGCGCCATGGTGTTTCTGTTATTTACCGCCACCTTAGTCGTGGTATTAATTCCGGGTGCGGCTGGCGCTGCTGCCATGGGTGACAGTGCGGTGCCATTAGTTGATGCGCTGAATGCCGTCGGCGCAAGCCAGCTGGCGACTTTTGTTAACGTACTTGGCCTGGCCGGTTTAATTGCCTCATTTTTCTCCATCATTTACGGCTACAGCCGCTTGGTGTTTGCTTTGTCGCGCGCCGGTTATTTACCCAAAGCGCTGTCTGTGACCTCGGCACGCAAGGTGCCGGCACGCGCATTAATCGTACCGGGCGTATTGGGCTTTCTGGCTTCACTCAGCGGTGAGGGCGATTTAATGCTGGCCATGGCAGTGGTGGGCGCCACCGTCTCTTATGCCTTGATGGCATTGAGCCATATTTTGTTGCGTCGCAATCAGCCTGAGTTAGAACGCCCATACAAAACGCCAGGCGGCGTCATCACCTCTGGCATTGCCCTGCTGTTATCTCTGGTAGCATTGACCGGTGTGTATGCCTTTGACCCACGTGCCTTCTGGTACACCGCCGTATTATTTGCCATCGGAGCAGCCTATTACTTTGGCTACAGCCAGCATCATTTGGTGGCTAAATCCGCCGATGAAGAATTTGCTTTGCTGGCAGCGGCGGAAGCCGACCTCAACCAAGGCGACGACGAGGATCAAGACACCACACCCGCAACGCAAACGGTGTAACTGATTTGCATGCTGCTCAAGCATGACGTGCAACAAGCGCCTGCGAACCGCTGGCGCTTGTTTTACCACCTGACTCATCTTTTAATCATTCTCTGTTTATTCTGAGCAACAGCGAATGACAACACCCACGGCATTTAACTGGTGGCAAGACCCTCGTTGGTGGCTGGCTGTTTTACTGCCACTGCCGCTGTGGGGCGCTATGGTCTGGCTAAGTCCGGCTTGGCCAAATGTCCCCTCTTACCTGTGGATTCAGCAAGCGCCATTAGTGTGGCTCAACTTAGTGATACTGTGGCCAGTGGCTGAAGAGTTGCTGTTTCGTGGGGTATTGCAGGGAAAGTTGTTGCAACACTGGCCTGCGAACAAAGCGCTGTTTTGGCTCGGCATCAGCCGCGCCAACCTGATCACGAGCCTGTTGTTCACCGCCTTGCACTGGGCTCTGCAGCCTGGCTGGCTGGCGCTGGCCGTCATCTTGCCATCGTTGATTTTTGGTTGGACACGAGAGCGCCATGGCTCGTTGCTCAGTCCTTGCCTGCTGCATGTGATGTATAACGCTGGCTGGTTTTGGCTGCGCCCACCTGACGGTTTATAGCCGCTGGGTGGGCGCACTTTTTGACGCCCGTTACTGACGCTTGGGCCGAGGGTGGGACAGCTCTACGCGCTCAACAAACGGCAAAGCTTGTACCGCGGGCAATTGCTCCGCCGGTACCGAGGCGCTGACAATAGCGCCGGTTATGCCGCCGGTACTCACGCCCAATTGCCGCAGCTGCTGCAGCTGCGCCTCGGTAGGCGGTTGCTGCAAACGCAGCAGCACCGCTTTCGCTGCCGAGCTGTTTTTATTTGCCATCGGCGCTGTCTCCGCACTGGCCTGAGTTTGACCACCTGCCGTGCTACAAGCGGCCAACACGCATGCCATCATCAATAGTATTGCCCTCATAACACCCCCTCACGACGCGGACGCAACAGCGCGAAGGCTGCCAGAATCAGCAAAAGTGGCAGTGTTGGGTCTAATGCAGTTGAGCCTGAGGCCAGGCTGCAACCGCCGCCACCGCCGCCACCCGAGCGAGTTGGCTCCTCGGTATCAGTGCCGGGTTCCTCTGTTCCTGGCTCTTCTGTCCCCACATCGGGCTCACTGGCATTCACCGCCTGATTCACCGCCAAAACGCCATAGCCCCAGGTGTAATCTGGCTGTGCAGGCTGATTGTTATCCGAGCTAAACGTGGGCAGCTGCGCCGGCGTATGTGCCGTGGTTTTGGTATTGCCCAATAAGCGCGCCCGAATTTGCTGAGCACTTTCTTCCGGGAAAGATTGCCACAGCAAAGCAATGGCGCCGGCGACGTGCGGTGTGGCCATGCTGGTACCGAAGAAGGTGACATAGTTGCCGCTGTTGGAGATCTCTTCGGTGTAAGGATGCTCATAGTCATGTGCCTTTGCCGCCATAATGTAAGCGCCGGGTGCCGTGATTTCAGGCTTCATCACATTCGGGCATTTGCTGCTGTCGCTGCAGCTACGGCGTGGGCCACGACTGCTGAAATTAGAGATATCACCCAACGCTCCAAAACCGTAACCATCTAAATCCGCATCGTACGTACCGTCTTGGCCATCCCAAACGTAGTTGGTGTTATAGCTGGCCACGCCAATCACCTGGGTGGCGCTGGCGCTGTCGGTTAAAATCTCTCGCGTGATATCGTCAGCAGGATCGCGCCCGACAATGGCAACTTCTCCAGCATTTTCCGCCACCACTAAGTTATATTGACTACTCGCTAAACCACGACCAGAGTCTGGTGCCGACAATGTTAAACGCCATGTGCCGGTTACCAGCGGCTGGCTATCAACTTCGCTTAAAACGATGCGGATTTGGCGATCGCCGTTATCTGAGTTGACGGCTGTGGCATACATATCGATATAGCCACAGGCTGTTTCCTCGAACCACTCACTCAAAGAATCAGACACAGGCGCTTCTAATGCTGGCGTGGTGCCGCAACCATTCGGGCCTGTTAACGTCGCACTGTAGCGGCTATTGCCTGAATACCAAACTTCTAAAATGCCTTGTGTCAAACCATCAGGGACTTGTAACTCAATGGTATCGCTGCCACCGGGTGCGATAGTGCCGCCGATGCGAATACGTGCATCCCCCTCGTTGCCCGCCGCTGCCACAATGAGCAAGCCGTCATTTTTAACAAAGGAGTCCAGTGCTTGCTCGAAAATCGAGGTACCATCACGGGCGCCGTAATAAGAGCCCAAGCTCAGATTTACCACCGCTTTTTTGCCGTGCAGTTTGGCCTGATCACGAATAAAGGCGATGCCATCAATGACAGTATCGGTACCTGCTTCGACGTTTAAGCTGGTATTGATGCCATTAACCAGCACCAGGTCAGCCTCGGGGGCCATGCCCACATGCTGATAGGCCTCTTGTGTGTCGGCGCCGTTACCCGCCGCAATGCTAGCGACATGCGTGCCATGGCCACCGTCACTCGGCTGAGTGCAAGCCGTGACCGTTTCATTGGCCTTGGCTTGCGCAATGGCTTGGTTAATCATGCTCGCCGTACACACGCCGCCGTAGTTAAACCCTGAAGGCGGTGAGCCTGCGGCACTGTCGAGCTGGTCCCATAAAGCCAAAATACGGGTGCTGCCATCGGCATGGCGCAGCGAGGGGTGTAAAAAATCGAAGCCGTCATCGACCACACCGACAATCACACCCTTGCCCGTCAGCCCTTGCCACTGCGGTGGCGTTTGCGTGCGCAAGCTGGTGGCGCCAGTGGCGGCCACACTTTTGAACAAGCGTTGTGGCAAAGGGCGCGCACCTTCTAAGCGTTTGACTTCAGCTAAAGCGGCGACTTTGGCCAGCGCCGAGCGCGGCAGCTGCAAAGACATCACGCTGCCCGTGCGCGAGCGCACTTGCCCACCCATAGACTGTAAGCGCTGCTCTACAGCCTTAGCATCTGCCGCTTCAACTAACTGCAGCAAGGCTGAGACATAAGGCTGCTTATGAGCAGCCCTGGCCGTGCTCGCTTTGACATCACTTTGCTGCCAAGCGCGCTGCAAAGCTGGGTCCAGCTTGGTAATAGAAGCCTGTGCTGCTACTGCACAGCCCAGCAGCAATGCACTGGTAAAAATTCTCTTAAAAATGGATGCCATCCGTTTTCATCTCCAATGAGTTTGCCGGCAGCCTATTCACCTTGAGTGAACCGCAGCTGAACCAACTTTATTATCAGTCTTCGCACAGGCTAAATAGCCTAGTTGTTCCTGGTGAAGGCGAGCGTATAAGCCAGCCATCAGGCAGTTCAGACACTGGCGGGATTCGACCCGCACCTGACTTTCGTGTTACATAACCTGCAGATTCACCAAGCAGGAACACCTGGTGCCACGAACCAACGCTTTTCCGGTGTATTTTCTTATCAACCAACAAACCCACCTATTGGACATGGCTGGGCCATGCCAGGCTTTCCATGAATCCAATGAGCGCGGTGGTCAGTTTGATTTGCACTTTGTTAGCTTCGACAGCAACGCCAGCTGCTATCAAGGTCTGACGTTGAGCCAGTTGCAACCGCCACCGGCACAATTACCTGGGCGCGCCATTGTAGTGGTGTGTGCATCCAAATATCAGCCCGGTGTTTATACCGACGATGCCGCCGTCAAAAGTGCGCATTGGCTACGTACCGCACCGGCGGACGACACCTTGATTTTGGGCATATGCACAGGCACGTTCTTGCTTGGCCGCGCCGGGCTGTTAGACCATCGCCAATGCACCACCCACCACAGCCTGACGGCCGAACTGGCGGAGCAATATCCACGTGCCAAGGTCATCGCTGATCGTATTTATCTGCAAGATGGTCATCTATTTACCAGCGCAGGCGTTACCGCCGGTATTGATTTGTGCTTGGCGCTCATCGAGCAGCTGAGCAATGGCCAATGTGCCACCGAGGTGGCTCGTGAACTGGTGGTCCATCGTCGACGCATGGCCAACGACCCACAACTGTCATTGCACGTGCGTTACCGCAACCACGTCAGTCCGTTGGTGCATGCCGTACAGGATTACATTGCCAACCATTATCGGCAGCATTTAAGCACTACCGTTTTGAGCCAACACTTTCGAGTGTCACAGCGCCACTTACAGCGACTGTTTAAAGAATACACTGGGGTAACGATGAAGGAGTACATCACGCGCATTCGCTTGGAAGAAGCCAAAAACCTGCTCGATGATTGCCAAACCATCGAACAGGCGGCTTATTTAAGCGGCTTTTCTCAACCCTCTACCTTTCGTGCCGCCTGGAAAAAATACTTTGGTGGCTTGCCGGGCGAGTGCCGGCAGGGATAAAGGCAACCACCAGACATTACTGCAGCTGCTGCTGAAAAAAGTCGGTGGCGGCAGTTTTTGCGCGCCAAGCGGCCAGCGGGTTGTAGCGAATCGGTACGTATCCACCCGCGCCACGAAAGGCGAAAGGATCATAAAACTCGCTGGCGGCCCGTGGCAACTCAAACGCATGCGTGGCAAAAGGCAAGCTCAACAAACGAACCCGTTGGCGGTCCGTTGCTGGCAAAGCGTCAATCAGTTTGCGGCAATCCTGCGGCGCATCGTAAAGATCCTGCCCTCCTGCAATGATCATTAGCTGTCGACCATCGACCACCTGAGTAAATTCATACCCAGGAACTTGGTTGTAAGCCCAACACACCGGATAATTAGCCACCATAGCTTTTAACGGTTGTGCTTGCGACGGCGGCTCGGTTGCCATCAGCATGGCCACCACGCCGCCCCAAGAAAAACCAATTAAACCAATGTTATTGCGATCAATGCGTTTGTCTTGTTGCAAATACTGCAAAGCCGCATAAATATCCGGCAAGGTATCGCGCACGTGCTTAGGGCGAGATAACCCACCTTGCAGACCGCGGGCAGCCCACATGTCCAACTCCAAC
Source organism: Bacterioplanes sanyensis (assembly GCF_014652515.1). Lineage (GTDB taxonomy): Bacteria > Pseudomonadota > Gammaproteobacteria > Pseudomonadales > Oceanobacteraceae > Bacterioplanes > Bacterioplanes sanyensis. Next base: position 46,654 of record NZ_BMYY01000013.1, read on the forward strand.
GTCGCCAATCCGGCTTGGTTGAGAGCCGAGCCATAAAAGCTGCCACGCTCGTCGATGCCGCCCGACCCATGCACAATGATCACCGCTGCCACCGGCTTATCGCTATCAGGCACCGTTAAATTAGCTGCAACACTGATATTATTACCATTCGCCATTTTCGATGGAAAAGCGACAAAGCTGGTTTTTAAATCGACTGAGCGCAATTGCACCGATGCCGATGCAGGCGCCGCCAATGACAGAGCCAGACAAAAAATCAATAACCGAGCCATATCAATACACCATGACACCATCGTCTGCAGCTGCTTTGGCCGCATTCATGGCTTGCTCTAAATCGTCAATAATATCGGTAGGCTCTTCCAAGCCGACGCAAATACGCACCAGGTTATCGGTAATGCCATAATGCGCTTTTTCTTCAGCGGTATAGCGTCCGTGTGTTGTGGTGGCGGGATGAGTAATCATGGTTTTGGCATCGCCAATATTGGTGCAGCGAGACACCAACTCCAAACCGTCGATAAAGCGCCAAGCCCGAGCTTTATCGCCGTGCAAGCGAAAACTGATGATCGGCGAGTGGCCAGTTTGTTGGCGTTGAATCACTTCTCGATTGGGGTGATCACTTGCCAAGGTGGAGTACACTGCTTCAATATCTGGCTGTTGCTTTAGCCAAGAATAAACATGACGGGCATTATATTCATGCAGCTTCATTCTAGCCTTCAGGGTTTCAATGCCTTTACTGAGTATCCAAGCGTTAAATGGACTCATGCAAATACCAGAGCTGCGCAAATACGCACGCAAGGGTTTAATTAAATCTTCACGCCCAACAATGGCACCGCCCACACAACGGCCCTGACCGTCTAGAAATTTACCTGCGCTGTGCAATACCAGATCAGCGCCCCATTGCAAGGGTTGCTGAAATACCGGCGTCAGCAGCGTGTTATCAATAACCAAGATGGCATCATTGCGTTTGGCCAGCGTCGACAAACGGGCCAGATCCGCCACCCCCATCAATGGATTGGTTGGAGATTCCACCACCATCAAGCGCGTATTGGGCCGCATTTCTTGCTGCCAAGCGGCGTAATCATCCACCTGCACTGACGTCGCGGTAATGCCAAACTGACCAAAATATTGGCGAAATAAATGCGTCGTGGTACCAAAAATCCCACTGGCCAGCAGCACATGGTCGCCCTGCTTTAAAAAACTCATCGCAATGGCCATATACGCAGCCATGCCGGACGCCAGACCAATAGCCGCTTCACCACCTTCCAGTGCCGCCAGTTTTTTCTCAAACATTTCAACCGACGGATTGGTGAAGCGACTGTAAACATTGCCAGGCTTTTCGCCACTAAAGCGGGCGTGGGCTTCGGCAGCAGAATCAAAATCGTATGCCGACGTCATTGCAATGCTTTCTGCATGACTGTCTTCTAAATACACCGCATCGGCATGAATCGCCCGCGTGGTATTATCCATGGTATTGTTCCTTTGAATTTCGATAATTTCCTGGTCGCTATCCGTCAGTCGGAACCCAAGCAAACCAGCAATAAAATCAAGGCAACTCTGATTAATTCGGTGCCCGCTCTGGATCACCAGAGGGCTTCAGATCACGAAGCCGGTTCGCCGCTCTAGCAAGGCTACAGCAAGAACCGGCGACACAGAGCTGGAGTTCTCTGGTTCTCCCCTTAGGGCGCGGGCGGCAGGCCTCCATAACGTCGTTGGCGATGTTGAAAAGGGCTGGCCATTTCCTGCCATCGCCGCCTTGCTCTGAAAGCCTGCTGCACTCGCGCAGAGCTGTGCAGAATTAATCAGAGGTGCCTTAAGCCAATAACTCATCCGCTCGATGTTCTTCACGCTTCTGCCAACCATGCAACAACAACCCAGTTACTGCAGAGAAGCAGCAGAATAGCGCGACACCGATCGTAACCGCGTGATAATTACCCATCAGATCGAAAGCAACACCGCCTGACCAAATGGTGGCAAATACAGAAATTTGGTGAATGGTAAACAGCAGGCCAAACATTTTGCCTTTGATCTTTTCACCATAAAACTTCAAACACAGCATCGAGGTAATAATTACCGTGCCCATGTAAGTCAAACCAAATAAGATGGCAAACAGCCAGAACACAGGAGCGGAATCCACCTGTGCAATCAAAAACATCGACGCAGCGCGCAAACCATATAAACCGGCCAAAAACAGCCCTGGTTTAAAGTAACGCAACAGCCAACCAACGATGAAAGCACCAATCAGCTCAGCAGCACCTAACACGCTCAACGAAGAGGCAATGATCTCTGTTTTAGCCTCAGAGCCATCCAGCACTTGTTGCATCATAGGTACCAGATGCACATCGATATACGCCATTGAGGCACCGCAGCCAGCAAAAGAAATGGCCAACAGCAAAAAGGCAGGTTTTAGTAGTTCATCGCGTATGCGATCCGTTGGTATATCGTCTTCGTCTGAGTGAGTCGGTAAAATGGCAGGCAAGGTACGCTGCAAGGCTAACACCGCTGGCACCACGCCAAAAGCAAATACAGCAGCAATTAACAAGCATACATGGGTCCAGGATAAAAACTCATTTAGCCAGACCCACAATGGCGACAGCACCATAAAACCAATGGCGGTACCATTAGTAATGGCAGCAAAGGCCATGCCTTTGTGCTCATGTGAGAAGACACGATCCACCAACAGCCCCAGCGGTACAAAGGTCATGGCGGCTAGGGCGTAGGCTGCTAACAGGCCATACAACAGCAGAAATAATGGAAACCAATCAACATAAGCCAATGAGGCAAATACCAGGGCTGTCACTACAGCGCCTGAGAAAATGGTTTGAATGGCACCAAAGCGATCACACACCCAGCCAACCAAAGGTGACACCAAGCCGATGGAAAGGCCAAAAACAGCGCCGGTTAGAGCAAAATGTCCGCGTCCAATACCGAATTGCTCGACCAAGTCAACAAAGTAAACCTGGTAACTGCCTTTAATGGCAGACGCCAAAAATGTTACTAAAACACCAACGGCAATCACCAAGCCTAACTGAGTGCGTGAAAGTTGCATGTTATGCAGGCTCCTCTGCTGCCTCCAGCTCATGTAACCCGAAGTACTCGTAAATACCTTGGTACATGTTGTAGAACAGCTGACAGGTATGATCGATGGCTTCAATCGCTTCACGCTGCATTTTTGGCGTGGTGCATAAATCGGCTAATAGAGCCAAGCCTTGTTTGACATGACCAACGTCTTCTTTTTGATGAACCGAGAAAAACAAAAGGTCCTCGTCCTTGAGGTTATAAACTTTCCCTAGAATATTGTGGCGAGCTTCTTCACCCACTGTTTCTAAGTTTTGTCCTTCGCTGGCGACCAATACCGCTGCGGCACCAATGTGGTAGCGCTGACGGTCTTTAACGGCTTGCAGGCGATAGTCAATCAACTCTTGTGTTGCCGGCAACGCCGCAACCGCATCACGCTGCTCATCACTGATACCAATCGCACGAATAAAATCCTGCATTAATGCCACGTGGTTTTTGGTGCGAGATAGCGCGCCTGTTTCTTCTTCATACAGATTGTGCAGCAAAATCGTTTTGTGACGAGGCAGCGGGCAGTAGAAAAAAATATGCTCAATATATGTTAAAAAGTATTTCGTCAGCTGGTAGCCCTGCAAGGCAGTAAACTGCAATAAATCGGTATTAGGTGATTCTTCATTCAATAGATGCTTAAACAGCGGATTGGCTAAGGTCAGGTGTTTGTCGAGCGTTGAACGCATGACCTTTTTGAACTGATCTTTTTCCATCAACATGGCGGATGACTCCAAATACTATTCGACGATTTCTGCAGTTTGCTGCTTGTGGCCAAACTGCTCTAATAAGGCTTCGGTGGTAATACTCATGTAATAACCGGCGTAACTCTTACCGGCGTAACGTGAATAATCACTTAATATTCCATAGGTTCTGAAGCCAATCGCTTTCCATAGACGGTGGGCCGGCGAGCCGCCGCGGACGTCGAGTGTTAATACGTCCACGCCGTTCGCTCTGGCAATGTTGGCAATATGCAGCATTGCTTGTGACAATAAGCCGCTACCACGCAGATCCGGGCGGATAAACCCTTTCTGCAAATCGTAAATATGACGAGTTGTGTCCTGCCTGCTTCCTTTCAACATGCAGCACAAGCACACTTCACCTTGGTCATCGACCGCCAGCAATACCTTCATCACGCCCTCTGCCAGCTGGGCGCTCAAATCCGCTTGCCAGCGCTGCGACTGCTCTGCCGATAGCGGTTTGGCAATTCCCAAAATGGCGTCGTCCGTGGCGCTCAGCGCCAGCAAACGACTCAGCGATGCAAACAGGGGCTGTAATTGATCGGGGTGCTCAATGACGTAGAAGTGTACTTGCGGCTCCATCTGTGACTCACATATCAGACGATGAGGGCCTATGCTCGACGAAAGCATGAGATGGAAAAAGCCAGTTTCGCGCCACCATCAGCGCTGAAATGCGCCAAGCTCCGCGCAACGCCAGGCCCTGTCTGGCTTCGCGGCCCAGCAATAGTGCGTAGTTTGCCGACAATGCGGCTGACGTTGGCAGAAACATTCCGCCACAGAAAAACCATTTAAAAAATATGGTTTTATTTCTAGATATACGAAAAAAGCACCAACACTCAGATTGCACCAAATTGTTAATTGAAATGCGAATCACTCTCAATAGAATCGCCTGCACTTCTTGCTGACTGACGATTGAGAGCATCGCCATGTTGACGTCCCCACCTCGTGCAGTACCCAGTTCACCCACATCATCGCCAACCTTTCTATTTTCTGAGCACGCCACTGAACATTACCAACACGCCATCGGCCAAGCGGTTGAGCGCGTATGCCAGCAGCTGAGCCGAGCACCAGACCCTTGCTCCGGCACCAGCCCTGCAGAGCTGCAGTCGATCATGGCCGAGCTGGACTTAAACACCCCACTGCACGACTTAACCGCCGTGCTGGATGAGCTGCAATGCACTTACTTAAACGATGCGGTGTATTTCCATCATCCGCATTACATGGCGCATTTGAACTGCCCTATTGTGTACCCAGCCTTGGTGGCAGAGGTCATCAGCAGCGCCATCAACACCTCGGTGGATACTTGGGACCAAAGTGCAGGTGCCACCTTGATTGAGCAGGCCTTAATCGACTGGAGCTGCGAGAAAATCGGCTGGCAGCCAGGGGCAGATGGAATATTCACCAGCGGCGGCACGCAATCAAACTTAATGGCGCTGCTGCTGGCACGCGATCATTTTTGCGAAACCCGGCTTGATCACTGTGTCAAAACCCAGGGGCTGCCACCGGGCTTTGAACGCTTGCGCATTTTTGCCTCAGAAGTCAGTCACTTTAGCGTTAAAAAAGCCGCCGCTTTATTGGGCTTGGGGCATGACGCCGTGATGCCGGTGGCGTGCGACAGTGCCTACCGTATGTGCCCGCAAGCCCTGCGCCAGGCCCTGCGCGACTGCCAGCAACAGGGCTTGGTGCCGATGGCGCTGGTCGCCACCCAAGGCACCACCGACTTTGGCAGTTTTGACCCCTTACCTGAGATTGCTCCCATTTGCCGCGAGTGGGGCATGTGGCTGCATGCCGATGCCGCTTATGGCGGTGGCTTATTGGTATCGCCTAACTACCGTGACCGCCTGGCGGCCATCGAGCTAGCAGATTCGGTCAGCATTGATTTTCATAAATCGTTTTTTCAGCCCGTCAGCTGCAGTGCGTTTGTTTTGCGCGAGCGCCAATGGCTGAAGTACGCCAGTTATCATGCCGACTATTTAAATCCACTGGCAGATGCTCAGGCTGGCATTCCCAACCTAGTGGATAAAAGCCTGCAAACCACGCGTCGTTTCGATGCCTTAAAACTCTGGCTAACACTGCGCTGGATGGGCGCCGATGCCATTGGCGAATTGTTTGATCAAGCCATCACCCTCACGGCACAAGCCCACCTCTGGATTGAGCAAGACTGTGAGCAAATCGAGCTGTTGCATAAGCCGCAGTTGAGCACCCTGGTGTTTCGCTTTGCACCCAACGCCGAGCTCAGCGCGCAGCAGCTAGATGATTGCAACCGACACATTCGCCGCTCGCTATTCGACAGCGGCCGCTTTGCCCTAGCTGGCACTCAGGTAGGTGGGCAAGCCTTTTTGAAGTTCACCTTTTTAAATGCCCACACGCAATTAAGCCATGTGCAACAAGCCATTGACGCCGTTGAGCAAGCCGGCGAGCACTATTTGCAAACATTGCGACAACCCGCGGAGGCCTGCGCATGAGCCCTATTTACGACTACATCGGCATTGGCCTTGGGCCATTTAACCTAAGCCTGGCCTGCCTATTACAACCACTTAATGGCGTCGATGGACTATTTATTGAGCAAAGCAGTGAGTTTAACTGGCACCCAGGCTTAATGCTGGATGACGCGCATTTGCAAACGCCGTTTATGTCCGATTTGGTGACCTTAGCTGACCCCACGCATTCGTTGAGCTTTCTGAATTACGCCAAGCAGCAGGGCAAACTGTACTCGTTTTATATTCGTGAAGACTTTTTCCTGCTGCGCCGTGAATACAACCAGTATTGCCGCTGGGCCATCGAGCAGCTCGACAACGTGGCGTTTAATACCCGCGTGGTGCAGGTGGAGTACTCAGAAGCAGAAGCCTGCTACCAGGTAACGTGCGAGCGTTTACAGCACGGCCAGGTGACCGAAGTACAATTACTCAAAGCCCGCAAATTAATTCTCGGCACTGGCCCTAAGCCCCATTGGCCCGCCAATACACGAGCATCTGAGCGCTGCAGTCACGCCAGTGATTATTTAAACCGCAAAGCCGCTATTCAAAAATCTAAGTGCATCACCCTGGTGGGTGGAGGACAAAGCGCGGCGGAAATCTATTACGACTTACTGCAAGACATTCATCAATACGGTTATGAGCTGCACTGGCTCACACGCTCACCGCGTTTTTTCCCGCTTGAGTACAGCAAGCTCACACTGGAAATGACCTCACCGGAATACGTGGATTATTTTCATGCTCTGCCAGCAGAGCAACGTGATGAACTGATTGCACAGCAAAAGCATCTCTACAAAGGCATCAACCAAAGCCTGATCAACGATATTTTTGATTTGCTGTATCGCCTGCGGTTGGAAAAACCCGTCAACACACGGTTATTAACCCACGCCCGCCTTGAGCAAGTATTTGAAAGCCAGCAGAACTTGCGCATTCGCTGCCAGCACAGCGAGCTCAATCAGCCATTTGAGCTCAGCACCGAGCAACTGATTTTAGCCACCGGCTATGAGCGCCAGTGGCCCGAGTTTTTACAGCCCATTGCCGATCGCATTCGCTGGGACGCACAGGGTCGGCCCGATGTGCAGCGCAATTACAGCATCGATAAGCATGGCAACGAGCTATTTGTACAAAACATGGAGTTAAACACCCACGGTTTTGTTACCCCTGATTTGGGCATGGCCTGCTATCGCAACAGCTGGCTGGTGCGGGAAATTACCGGCGTCGAGCACTACCCCATTGAGCAACGCATCGCCTTTCAGGATTTTGCCATTCCTACGGATTGGCAGATAACCACAGCGCCACAGGAGTGCCCGGCGTGAAGCTTCGCACTGCCTTGATTTTGCTTACCATAGTGTCGGTGACCGCCGACACCATGATTCTGCCGTTTTATTCGCAATTTTTTTCTCAGGCATTTGGCATCGACAGCCTGGCTCACGTGGGTTACTACCTGGCGGCCTGCTGCCTCACTGTTATGCTGACCTTTCCGCTGTGGGCCAAAGTGGCCCGCCATGTTCATGAGCTGCCATTGTGGGTCATTACCCAAACCCTCGCAGGCTTGCTTGGCATTGCTTGTTATTTCACCACCTCGCTGTGGCAGTTTTGGCTGCTGTCGCAATTGATGCTGTGTTTAAAAGCGTCTTATTTGCTGATTTACCCTTACGTCTTGCGCCTTGAAGAACGCGACAGTCACTTGGGATTGGTGGGGCTATTTGCCGTATTAATGCAGCTCGGCGGTATTTTAGGTGCCGTTATTGGTGGCTTTTTATTGGAGCAGTTTTCACCGCGCAGCTTGTACTTGTGGATGGCCGCCAGCGATGCCCTGCAAGTGCTGGTGTGTGGCTATTTAATGTGGCGCCTGCGCCAGGGCTGGCGCACGGATGCCCACGCGGGCCCAAGCAAACCACGCGGCTGGACCCCCCACGTTCTGCGCTTGGGATTATTGGCCATGGTGTTTTACGCCTCGGCGTTTTTTATTCGGCCATTTTTTACCCCGTTTTGGCAAGAATTAAACGCCGGTTCCTGGCTGGCATCCGTCAGTGTCAGCGGTTGGATTTTCGCATTGCCAGGCTGGGTAGCGCTGCTGGGGTTATGGGTCAACCACAAGCGTCCGGGCAGTGATGACCATGGCCAGGTGCTGTTGCTGGCCATGCTGTACGGCATGGTGGGCTTATGGCTGCAAGCCAGCGCCGACACAGCGTTGGTATTGATTGGTCGCCTGATTTACGCCTGGGCACTGTTTCAAATCACCGTGCGCTTGGAGCTGTGGCTCTTTGCCCACAGTGAGCCCGAGTTTTATGGCCAAGACTTTAGCAAATTACACCTGATGCAAAATGTGGGTGTCATCGCAGCCTCATTAAGCGTCGGCCATTGGGTCAGCGTCTGGGGCGCTGCCAGCACCTTTCTGCTCGCCAGCATCGGTCTATTTATGTGCGCGTTGGCGCTGCTCTGGTGGCGTCCGAGCCAAGCTCGCCAGCCTTCTCATTCTTAATATTGGGGTTAAGCATGCAATTTGAACGTCTCTCGCCCATTGGCCATCTACAACTGGTGCCATTTAATCTGGACGAACACCTACCACTGTTTCATCAGTGGGTCAGCCAGCCCTACGCGCATTTTTGGGGTTATCAAGGCATCAGCTTGGAGGCTTTAACCCACGAATATCAACAGCTGCTGCAACAAGGAAATCAACTGCTTTTAGGGCTGCATCAAGGTCAGCCCGCCTTTGTAGTAGAGCTGTATGATCCCACCACGGTACTGGCTGAGCATTATTCGCCTGCCGATGGCGATATTGGCATGCATGTGTTGCTGGCACCGTGCGAACAGCCCATTCATGGTTTTAGCCGCCAAGTTTTTCACACCATCATGGCGGCGTTATTTACGCAAGGTTATCAGCGCATCATCGTCGAACCCGATGCGCGCAATCATGCGGTGCATCGGCTCAATAACGCGTTTGGTTTTCGCCATCATGGCCCGGTGGATTTAGGGCATAAATCCGCATTCATTGGTGTGTGTGAGCGCCAGCACTTTGATCGAGCCTGTGCCCTGCAGCAATTAGATGGCGATGCCCCCGAGCACGCTCTGGCTGTGCGCCACTCCCCCGAGCAAGCCTGCGCTCCATTAACGCCAAATATTTGGGCACAAGCCAATGCCGAGCAAGTGGCCAAATGCATCAGCGAAACCTGTCATGAACGTCTGCTAACGCCACAAAAACTGGCCGACAATCGCTTTGAGTTGCGCAGCGATCACTCCTGCTATCGCTTTCGCGCCCACTGCTTGGCATTAGAACATTGGGTGATTGAACCTGGCTCCATTCAGCGCTGGGTAAATGATCAGCCACAACCACTGGATGCACTGCAGTGGGTGGCAGAGTTTCAACAAGCATTGGGTATTCGCCCAGCGCAATTAAATGGCTATTTAGAGGAGTTGGCCAACACCCTGTATGGTCGGGCGTTTAAATTGGCGCGGCCAGGTTTGAGCGCAGGCGAGCTGGCGACGGCGGACTTTCAAACCCTGGAAGCCGCCATGAGCGAGGGGCATCCGGCGTTTATTGCCAATAACGGTCGCTTAGGCTTTGACCAAACGGATTTACGCACCCGTGCCCCCGAGAGCGGCAAGGTTATGCGCTTGGTGTGGTTAGCCGCCCACCGCGATGTCGCCACCCTCGCCTATATGCCCGACTTGGACTATCAAACTTGGCTGACACAGGAATTCGACGCCGCAACCATAGCGCGCTTTGAAGCTCGCTTAGCCGAACGTGGATTAAATTTTGCCGACTATGTGTTGATTCCTGCTCACCCTTGGCAGTGGCAGCACAAGTTGGCGTCGATTTACGCCGCTGAGCTGGCCAGTGAGCGCTTAGTATTGCTGGGCTATGGCGATGATTATCATCAAGCGCAGCAATCAATTCGTACTTTTTATAATCGCTCACAGCCACAACGCAGTTACGTTAAAACCGCCTTATCTGTGATTAATATGGGCTTTGTGCGTGGTTTATCGGCGCAATACATGCAAGTCACGCCCGCCATCAATCACTGGTTATATGAAACCCTCAGCCAGGATTCACAATTGCAGCAATGTGGTTTTACCCTGCTGCGCGAAATCTGTGCCGTGGGGTATCAGCAGCCGTTTTTTAACCAGTCAGGTTTAAATGATCACCCATTTAAAAAGACCCTGGCCGGTTTATGGCGCGAAAGCCCAGAGCCATTATTACAACCCGGACAAACCCTAACCACCATGGCGGCACTGTTGCACCAGGATGCGCAGGGCCACTCCCTCGCTGCTGAGTGGATCGCACAATCAGGCAAAACGCCCGAGCAATGGCTAACGGCGTATTTAAACGCCTATTTTGTGCCCCTACTGCACTGCTTCTACGCCCACAAACTGGTGTTTATGCCACACGGCGAAAACCTGATTTTAATTATGGAAAACGGCGTTCCCGTGCGTACTCTGATGAAGGACATCGGCGAAGAAGTGTGCTTATTAAACAGCGCCCAGCCACTGCCAAAAGCGGTTGAGCGCATACGTGTGCAAACGCCGAAGGACAAAGAATTATTATCAATTTTTACCGACGTTTTTGATGGCGTATTTCGCTATTTAAGCCAGCAACTGTGGCAAGCCGGTGTAATGGAAGAACAGCAGTTTTGGCGCACCGTGGCACAAGTCGCGCACGCCTATCAGGCCAATCACCCAGAGCTGCAGCAGCGCTTTAAGGAATACGATTTATTTGCGCCCAGCTTTGCCCACTCTTGCTTAAATCGCTTGCAACTGCGCAATCATCAGCAAATGGTCGATTTAACCGACCCAGCCGGCAGCCTGGTATTTGCAGGCGAGCTGCAAAACCCCTTGGCCACGTTTGCGCTGGAGCCGGTCAGTGGCTGAGCAGCCGCCGTGGCTCACACCTTGGCACCCGGCAATTCAGGCCGTTGACGCTGCGCCCTTATGGGTATCGCTGACAGCACCTGCCAGCGTTGAGGCAATGGTGCAGCGGGTAATACAGGCGCATACGCCCGAGGCTGAGCTGTACGCGCGCCATCGCTGCTGGACCTTGCTGCTGTGGCAGCCGGTTTTTTTGTCCCTCGCTGCGGTCAATGATGGCAGCGGTACGCTGGATTTAACGCGCTTAAAACAGCGCTGCCAGCACGGCAGTGTGTATGGCCTACAGCAGCTACCAGGCCTTGAGCCAGTGGCGGAATTCCACCAACGCCTGCAACAGCAAGCGCACCTTTTACGCGCTTATGCCCAGCAGGCATTTTCATTAATTCAGCCCCAAATTCGCTGCAAGCCGCAGCAACTGTGGGGCTTATTGGCCGATTTAGTGTGGCTGGCGCTGCAAGCGGGCTGGCACCCCGGCCGTCAGCGCCACGACTGGTATCAGCAAGGCCAACGGTGGCAACAAACCGTTGTTTCTCAACCCATTAAGGGCCAGCGAGATCTGCATTTTTTGGCGGCAGAAAATCGCTGGCGCATACAGCGCGGTAGCTGCTGCTTTCATTATTTAAACCCTGGCGGCGAACGTTGCGAGGGTTGCCCTAAAACAGCTCGCAAACAAAAAAATATGATGAAAAACATCCCGGAGAAGGTATGAACGAACGCATTCAAGCAGTCGATATTGGCCGTGGTCTGGCCGTCATGGTGATGGTGTGTGTCCACGTCATGTGGATGTACGCCAGCGTCGACACCCAAGGCAATACTTGGCTGGGTCAGTTACTACACACATTAGGCAAAGGCACGGCGGCTTTTTTGCTGTTTATGGGTATGTCATTGCAACTGGCTAAGGCAAAAACCAGTAGCGCGCATTTACTGCGCGCGCTGCAGTTAATTGCTTTGGGCTATGTCATGAATGCACTGAAATTTTTGCTACCGCTACATTTAGGCTGGCTGCCCGCTGAGTTTATCGCGGCCTATGGTTGGCAAGCGCCGCTCAGCTCTGGCCAGCAACTGTACTTATTATCCACTGGCGATATTTTACAGCTCGCCGGCCTCACTCTGGCCCTGTATGCCGTGCTGCAACGAGTAATAAAAAACGCTTTCGGTTGGCTCACGGTAGGGCTGCTAATGATGTTGGCTACGCCCTGGTTGCGCGAGCTCATCAGCGCTGAGCATTACGCGGTGAAATTAATCGCAGGCCAAGATTATCAGGTGTACTTCCCCATGTTGCCGTGGGCCAGCTTTATCTTTTTTGGAGCCGCCTTAGGACATTGGTGGAAAACCCAGCCCAGCCAATGTGTTAAAGCCCTGCCTTGGCTCGGTGCGATCAGCATGGCCATAGGCTTTGCTCTTTATCAGCACAACAGCGAATTACACATGGGCAATTTTTTCCATCACGGCCCGGGGGGCACCTTGTATTTATTAGGTATTACCCTGCTCGCGCTGTGGCTGATTCAATGCACCTTGCGCTGGCAATACCCACCCAAGCTGATGGCCGCTTGGCGCTATTGCAGCGAGCGCGTCACCTCTTTGTATGTGATTCAGTGGGTGCTGATCTGTTGGGGCATGGGGCTGGTGGGTTTTCAAACCCAAAGCGTAGCCGGAACCTTAGTGCTGATTATTCCCGCTTGGGCCGTAACCCTGGGTGTGCAAATGCTGTATGAGCAAAAGGAGCGGCTATGGCACTGGCGGGCCGCTTGAGCAGCAAACAGCAACAGCGCATTGGCGTGGTGCTCGCTCATATTGAGCAGCACCTGGATGGCAACCTGACACTCACCGGGCTGGCCGATGTCGCCGGTTGCAGTCGCTGGCAATTGCAGCGTGCCTTTGCCGAGCTGAACATTGCCTTGGCCAGTTACGTGCGCCAGCGACGTTTAAGCCGGGCCACCTGGTTATTGGTGCACAGTGAGCAGCGGCAGATCGATATTGCCAAAGCCTGTGGCTTTGAATCGGATATTCAGTTTCATCGTGTGTTTAAGCAATATCTGCAGATGACGCCCGGTGCCTATCGCCGCCGCGGCGTCTGGCAAGATGACTGGCCAGCTTTGGCATTCACCGACCTTAACCAGTGCTGGCTGCCATCAGCCGCCCGATCTCAAGCTGAGACCGGGCCTTGGCCACTCGCCATCGCTGATGGCGGGTTTAGCGCAGCTGCTGCCAGATAAACTGCAGCGCGTCGGCTTCGAGCCAGGCCAGCCAGGCCTGGTCAGTGGCCACCACACCCTGCCAGCGCTGGTTAGAACCACCGTGGCAACCATAAGGAATCAGCTGCTGGCTGCTGCGGGCGTAATCTAGGCATTGGCCCGAGACCTGATTGCGCAATTGCTCATCCTCATAGTGCCATTGCTGCGCTGGCTCGTTGAGCTGGCACTCGGCCACGATGATTTGCCCCGCAGCAGGCTGCAAGCACAACCACGGCTGTTGCCGTGGATGCAAACGACCGCGCGCATCCAGCAGCCACTGGGTGTGTGGTTGGCCGTCGTCCAAGCTGGGGAGCTGCACCGCAGCGCCGCTGTTGGCATTGTCTGCCACGGCAAAATAGCGCCCTTGGCCGCTGATCACCGCGCCCGTTACGTCGGCAATGGCTTGGCTAGCCAAACCCGTAACCTTCAAATGATGGCGCAGATGGCCTGCCGTCAACTCAACCGCCTGGTTGCTGGCTTGGTGATAGCCCAACAACTGTGCCACGCCGTTGGCGGCTTGTTGCAGCGTCAAAATCGCAGCCAGGCGCTCACGGCTGCTGGCAGACAAGGCCGCTAACAACGCCTCTTGCTCATAGCTTTGTACCAATAGCGCCAATTCGCTCGGCAGCGCCACGCTGTCTGCGGGCAACGCCGCCAGTTGCTGATCTATCTGCTGCCACTCGCGCTGGCGCAAAGCATCAAAGCCATGGGCCTGGCCCACCTGTGCCAATGGCGGCAGCTCGGGTACCGCAGCGCTAAAGTCGGTGCGGGTCAGCTCAGTGACCTGACCGGCGCGGCGACAATTCAAACTGGCCGCCGTCGGACGCACAGCCGCGCTTAAGTTCACATGCAACTGATTAACCGTATCGGCGTGATGGCGCTCGGTGGCTACGGCAATGCGCTGCTCACCACCTGCATGCTGCACGGTGAGCCAGCATTGATCGCCGCTGGCAGCGGGCTCGGCCCAATCAAAAACATTGCCGTAGTTGCCGTGCAGCAGTGGGTAAATGACCGCATTATCACTGTCTGGATCATAAGCACCAATAATGGTCACGACGTTAACGCCCACCTGACTGGGCACCGGGCGGTTATCGTTAAACTCAACAAACTGGCCCTGACTGGTATCCCAGCGTTTATAACCACTGACAAACTGGGTATCCGCCAGCGGGAAGCGTTCTAAATCGTTTTGAATGATGCGTGCCGTGTAACCTGTGTAGTGGGTGTAGCGCGACAGTGGTGAGGCGTCACGCCCACCCGACATAGCATCGCTATTAAAGCTGAACTCACCATTCGCGCCCACTTCCGTCAGGCTACTGCGCAGGCGCTGACGGTGAGCGATATAGCCCCAACCACTGTCGGCATGGTGCACCGCCCAGCGACCATCTTCGGTTAACGACTGGCCCGGATAATGGCCCAGACCATAAGCATGGCCCCACTCATGACTGGCCTCATTACCGGCGCTGCTGTACAAAGTGCCAATGCCATTGCCACCGCTGAGGCCGTGCTTCACCATTCCGTTTTGATAATGACCACGAGCGTGGTGGTTAGTGATTTGCTTGATCACATGCGGATGGCTCTGGCGCATGTGATGGCTGCTATAGCCGAAGTTGGCCATATTAATGCCGACACTGATCTGCGATTTGGCCACGTTTTCGCGCATATCACCGCTGTAAACGCCACCTTCATCGGCGCTGACATCGTCGTACACAGTGCCATCGGCGATCATGACCCGCTCTAGCTGCACATCGGCGTAGTTGGCCATCACTAACTCAGAAACCGGCAAGGTTTGGAAGTAGTCCGTCGCCGCCAGCAGCGGATCGCGACTGATAAAATGCCCCTCGTTGTCTGCAGGTGGTTCGGCCAGCAAGCCGACGCGAATGGTTTGAAGTACCAAGCGCGTAGCACGGCCGATGTCGATATCCGCCGCCAACAAGGAGCCACTGCGCTCGCCCTGGCGCACATTTAACGCCATGCCATTGCGCACATGCTGCCAAGGAATGCGCGCCCACCAAGCCTGCTTGGAGTACGCCACCTGATCGGCGGCGATGTCACTGGCCGGTAGGGTACTGGGGTGATTCAAGTTCAGGGTATCCACCAGCTCACCGTTCACCAGCAGCTCGGCGCTGATACCCTGCTCGCTGGCTTGATGCGGCAATACCAACAGCAAGGCTTCGCGCTGGGCCACCAACCTGGGCATGTAGCGGCTTTGGCGCTCATCGGCCTCATTGCGCTGATAGTTGCCATTAGGCGCCACACTGTGGGATTGCACAAACTGCACTTCGGCGGCCAAATCGCCGCTTAAATCATTGCGTAAGGTGCGTGCTTGGCCATCATAGTTGAGTTGATAAAAATCGATTTTATCGCTGCCTTGATACGCCTCACCAGCAACGACGGTTAGCTCGCCCTTAAAACGGCTTTGCTGCTCGCCATCATCGAGTTTCAGTGCAATGGCATATTGCCCTGGTTCGGCTGCCATGCCCGTCAAGGTGCCGGTATTGGCATCCAGCGCTAACCAGCTCGGCAATTCCACTGCTGTGAAACGGGCGTTAGCTGAATGCTCGCCAAAATCTGGTTGAAAGACATAGCCCGCCTGGCTGACGGCCTTGGCCAGGGTCATCTCTATTACGGGTGCTTCAGCACTGTCGTCCTGGTTGCCATCGCCTTCGTCATTGCCATCGCCTTCGTCGCTGCCATCGTCTTCGGTGCCGCCTTCATCAGTGTCATTACCCGAGCCTTCATCGCTGGTATCGCCACTGTCATCGGTACTTCCATCATCGGTACTTCCATCACCAGTACCGTCACCATCCTCCTGACCAGTATCAGAGTCATCCGAGGTCGAGCCCCCGTCCTCTGGGCCAGGATCTGGGGTGCCACCGTTATCTTCGCCGGGATCACTGCCACCGTCTTGATCGCCATCGGTATTGGAATCACCTTGATCTGGCGTTGGCGTTTGTGTGCCACCGCTGGCATCGCCCGTCGAATCTTCGCCGCCGCGGCCATCGTCACCGCTGCCACCACAAGCGGTTAATAATGCACTGGCGAACAACAGCGCCAACATAGAAGGTGATTGCATAACCATGCCTCATCGCAATGTGTTGAGGCAGGCATTGTCAGTCAGTCGCAACGGAACTCAAGCTTTCAGCCGAGCAGGTGTTAGAAACTGTGAGCTGTTTCAGCAGCAACCACGGGTTTTAAGAAGCGGCTCACAGAGTGCTAATATGCCGACCCCTGATTCACTGCCGTGAAGCTTATGCCCATGCCCCAATTCACCCGCCAGCATATCGAGGCCATGGCCTCTGCTGCGACCTTTCAGCGCGGCGAGCGCTACTTTCAACAGCAGCGTGTCAAAAGCTTTCGGCCGCTGTCTGAGGACGAAGTCATGGCCGATATTGAGGGCACACAGCGCTATCAAACACTACTGCGCTGGTACCGTGGTCGGCTGGAATCCGTATGCAGCTGCCCAGTGCAACATAACTGCAAGCACGCCATCGCCTTAGCATTGACCTGGCTTGAACAAGACGTAGACCCTCTGCTGCAAGGCCTGCCTCGCGAGCTAGAGCAGTGGTTGAGTAAGGCACCGACGGAGCGATCCAGTGCGCCGCTGGCCTCTGGCCGCGACCATATTCTCTATAGCTTTACCCAAGTTCATGGGCAGGTACGGTTAGAGGTATATAAAGGCTATTTAAAGAAAAACGGCGAATGGAGCCGCATTAAGCGCTACACCCCCAGTCACCTGAGTGACTATATGCATCCGGAGTTTCTGGCACCTGAAGACATTGATGCCCTGCGGCTGCTGCAAGCCACATCAAGATCGCAACTCATACTGCAAACCCCTAACGATTATCTGGCGCTGCAAATTCTGTTGCCGACTGGGCGCTTGCGCTATAGCAATCAGCCGGTCGTGTCTGGCCCAAGCCGGACGCTGGACTGGCACTGGCAACAACAAGCGCAAACCTATCAGCTGCAGGCAGAGGTCAGCGGCTGCGACGATTTCTGGCTGATTGCCACCGAACCGCCGTATTATCTGGATTTGCAAAACGGCCAGCTGGGGCTGCTGCAATCGTCATTTAACCCAGCGCAAGTCCGCCACCTGCAGCAAATGCCCGCCATGACCGCCGAGCAACTACAACAGGCCATCATACCCATGCGACGTCATTACCACCGCGATCAGCTTTCCCTACCCATCGATGAACCCGAGCTGAACCACTGCAATACGCCAGAGCCGTGCTTAACGCTGACCAGCCATGCCTGGGGCGACGAAAGCTACCAGCCTGGGGCACGTTTGACCTTTATTTATGCTGGCCAAGAATTCCCATCTTGGCAGCACACTGGCAGCGGCCAAAGCTGGCACTCGCATGAAGGCGAGCAATGGTGCATTCAGCGCGATTACGATCGGGAAGATGAGCTTGCCGACGAGCTAATACACCTCGGACTCTTCACCTTCGACGGCGAAGTATGGCTGGCCCAGGCGCATGACCTACACGCTGAGCTGGCCATGTGGCAGCAGTTTATCGCCGACAGCGTGCCGCAGTTACAGCAACAAGGCTGGCATATTCGCGGTCTCGACGATATGAACACCACCCCGATTCAGGTCACTCCCAAGGTCACTCTGCGCGATGACGACGGCCACTGGTTTGACTTTGCCCTATCGTTGCCGGTGGGCGATGAGTTGTTTTTGGATACCCAGCAAGCCATCGATATTTGGCTCGAACAAGGCCAGCCCGAGCAACTGCTGGTGCCCACCGACGATGGCCTGGTGCAAATCGACGCCAGCCCACTGCAACAACTGGCCCAGCTCATCACCGAACTGCACAGCAGCAAGCAGCTCAACCAGATCAACCGCTTGCCAGCGTTTCAACTGAGCCGCATGAGCGACCTGCCCGAGCTGGACGAACGCCAGGCTCCGCAAGCACAAAAACTGCGTCAACAGCTGCAGGACTTTAACGGCATCGAGCAACATGGCCCAGTGCAGGGCCTACACGCCACCCTGCGCCCCTACCAGCAAGAAGGGCTCGACTGGCTGCTGTTTTTGCGCCGCTACCAGTTTGGCGGCATTCTTGCCGACGACATGGGGCTGGGCAAAACCCTGCAAACACTGGCGCTGATTCAAGCACTGAAAAATCGCGGCGAGCTGGACAAGCCCGCCCTGATTGTTGCCCCCACCAGTTTGATGAGCAACTGGCAGCACGAAGCCAGCCGCTTTACCCCAGAACTCAAAGTCACCCTGATTCATGGCCCGGAGCGCGACGACGCTTTTGGCCACATCAAAGACAGCGATCTGGTACTCACCAGCTACCCATTGCTGGTACGCGATGCAGCGCGCTACCGCAAACGCCGCTTTAGCCTGCTGATTTTGGACGAAGCCCAGAACATCAAAAACCCACTCACCAAAACCGCCAAGCAAGTACGCCAGCTGCAATGTGATACTCGTCTGTGCCTCAGTGGTACGCCGCTGGAAAACCACCTCGGTGAACTGTGGGCCTTGATGGATGTTGCCCTGCCTGGCCTGTTGGGCGGGCGCAAATCGTTTCAGCAGTACTACCGCACCCCCATTGAAAAACACAGCAACTCCCAGCGTCAGCAAGAATTAGCCAAACTGGTCGCCCCCTTTATGCTGCGTCGCACCAAAGAAGAAGTGGTAAGTGAACTGCCAGCGAAAACCGAAATCGTGCAATACGTCGAACTGGGCGGTCAGCAACGCACCCTGTACGAAAGCATTCGCATGAGCATGCAAAAGCGCATGCAAGAGCTGATCGCCAGCCAAGGCATGGAGCGCAGCCATATTCAGTTTCTCGACGCCCTACTCAAGCTGCGTCAGGCTTGTATTTCTCCGGCTTTGGTTAAGCTCGACCAGGCCGCCAAGGTCAAGGAGTGCGCAAAATTTGAATGGCTGCAACAGCAACTGCCGCAACTGTTAGAAGAAGGCCGCAACATACTTATCTTCTCGCAGTTCACTCAGGTGCTGGGGCTGATCGAAAGCCAACTCAAACAGCAGCAAATTACCTACAGCAAGCTCACCGGCCAAACACGCAAGCGCCAGCAAGCCATTGAGCGCTTTCAAAGCGGTGACGCGCGCGTCTTTTTAATCAGCCTCAAAGCCGGTGGCAGCGGCCTGAACCTGACCGCCGCCGACGTGGTGGTTCACATGGACCCTTGGTGGAACCCAGCGGTCGAAAACCAAGCGACCGACCGCGCCCACCGCATCGGCCAAGACAAACCCGTGTTCGTCTACAAGCTGGTCGCCAGCGACACCGTCGAAGAGCGCATCCAACAAATGCAGCGCGATAAACAAGCCCTGGCCGATCAACTGTTCGACCACAGCAACGCCGCCGGCCTGCCGCAAAACAGCGAGCAGCTGCTGGCCCTGCTGGCGCCTTAAAGCCAAGGCAGCGGTGGGGTGAGTGACGATTCAGAAAAACGGCACCGGTGGATTTAAACTAACCGGCCAAAGGAAAAGGCCCTATGCAAGATAACCCGGCAAGACAGCTTGCGCGCCAATACATCAGTGCGCGTCAGCAACATGCTGCGTGGCGGCAGAGCGGCGCGCTAGACCCTCAATGACTAAGTGGCTCTGTCGCCAACAAGCGACATTCACGACACTCTTATGTCGCTTTTTATCAAGCTCACACCCCCCTATTTTTACGGCAATATTGATTTATTACGACAGATGTATGCCGTAATAAGTCAAAACCACACAAAAATTAATGTCGTTTAGCCTCAATTACCGCCGTCATCTCCTCCCTATACTGCGGCCCTCGCAACCAAGGCATGATGAGGTAATACAATGCATAACAAGCAGACTCCCTGGCATGCCCAGGACCCAGAACAAGCGCTGACCCTGCCATCACGTTATTTTTTTGACAAAGATATTTTTGCGCAAGAACAGCAAGAGATATTCATGAAAGCCTGGCACTTTGGCTGCCATGTTAATGAGTTGAGCGAGCCCGGCGCTTACGTTGTACGGGATATTTTTGACCAAAGCGTTATTTTAATGCGCGATAAAGACGGCGAAATTAATGCCTTTCATAATGTTTGCCAGCATCGCGGCAACCGCCTGTTGACCGAAACCCGCGGTGTACAAAAAGGCACCATTCGCTGTCTGTATCACTCTTGGTGCTACGCCCATAATGGCGATTTGCGTGCAGCCCCGCGCAGCCAAAATATCAAAGCATTTAATGTCGACGACTTTCATATCCCTAAGGTGCGTTTACAGGTATTTGCTGGCAGCGTTTATTTTAATTTTGACGCCGATGCAGAGGATATGAACACCCTGTTCCCGGGTGCCGAGGATGCTATTCGGGCGGCAATTCCGAAGCTCGACGACATGCGACTGGTGCAGGAAGACGACGTTATCGTACCGGCTAACTGGAAAGTGATTATGGATAACTCCATTGAAGGTTATCACTTTCAATTATCCGGCCCGCACCACATCGACTTGGCCTCATTAATTAATTTCTCTGACTACAAGCTGCGCTGCTTCGACAACTGGTGGACATACGGCGCACCGCCAAACTTTGATGCCAAAGAAGCCTACGGCGTGGCGCTCGACCGCCAAGCAGAAGAAGGGGATGGCTTCTTTAATATCGGTTTATTCCCCCACAATACTTTTTATCAGTTCCCGTTCTCGCAGTGCATGGGAACCTTCATGATGATTCCGCTGGATGCTGAGCGCACCATCTTGCGCTTTGGCTACTACAGCCCCTACGAACAATTGCCAGAAGTCACTCAAGCCAGCATTCAATGGATGAATGAAGACCTAGGGCCGGAGGATATTGACCTCAACATCACGGTTCAAAAAGGCCTGCATTCACTCGGTTATGACCAAGGTCGCTACATGATTGATGCCGCTCGCAGCAATGAAAGCGAGCACCTAGTGCTGCATTTCCACCGGCTGGTCTATCAAGCGCTGCACGGCCAGTCAGCGACGGATTAACAGGAGAACCGCATGACTGCTCAGCAGTATGACTACATCATCGTTGGGGCAGGATCGGCTGGCTGTGTGCTAGCCGATCGCCTGAGCGCCAGTGGCCAGCAGCAAGTGTTGCTACTCGAAGCGGGCCCACGCGACCGCTCTTGGACCATTGATATGCCGGCAGCCATGGGGGCCGCTATTGATGGCCCACATTTTAACTGGCACTACTGGTCTGGACCTGAGCCCTATCTGAACGGTCGTCAGATTGCCACCCCGCGCGGCAAAACTCTGGGCGGTTCCTCCTCTATCAACGGCATGGTGTACATTCGCGGCCATGCCCGCGATTACGACGCCTGGGAAGCCGCCGGCTGTAAAGGCTGGAGCTATCGACATGTGTTGCCCTATTTTCGCCGCAGTGAAAGCTACGCTGGGGGCGCTGATGACTATCATGGCGCCGACGGCCCCTTACACGTCAGCCAGGGAGACCCATCGGACCCTCTGGCCAAGGCCTTTATCGACGCCGGTCAGCAAGCTGGTTATCGACTCACTGATGATTTTAACGGCTATTGCCAAGAAGGCTTTGGCCGCGTCGATCGCACCACATTTGCCGGTAAGCGCTGGAGCACCGCTCGTGGCTACCTTAGCCGCGCGACCGCTAGGCCCAATCTCACGGTTCATACCGGTGCGCTGGCAGAAAAAATCCTGAGCGAAGGCAAGCGTGCCGTTGGCGTGCGCTACCGCCAAAATGGCCAAGCACGGGAAGTGCACGCCCGACGCGAAGTGCTGCTGTGTGGTGGCGCCATCAATACGCCACAACTGCTACTGCTCTCGGGCATTGGTCCACAGGATGAGCTACAACGCTGGCAAATTCCCGCCGTGCACACCCTCGATGGGGTTGGTCGCCGTCTTAGCGATCATCCGGATACTGTGGTCGCCTTTCGCTGTCGTAAGCCAGTTTCTAATGCCCCGCTCACCCATGCACCGCGTAAATGGTGGGTAGGCATGCGCTGGTTTATTAACCAAACCGGCCTAGCTGCCAGCAATCAGTTTGATGCCGGCGCCTTTATTCGCTCAGGGCCGGGCGTCGAACACCCAGACCTGCAGCTCACCTTTATGTCGTTGGCCGTTGAGCCCGGCACGGTTGAAAGCCTGCGCGAGCACGCCTTCCAGATTCATATCGACTTGATGCGCCCTACCAGCTTGGGACGCTTGCGTCTAAACGGTACCGACCCTAACCAAGCACCCGAAATCGTCTTTAACTATTTGGCCAGCGAGCGCGATCGCGCCGACATGCGCGCCGCCGTGCGCTTGGTGCGCGAAATTGTGCAACAACCGGCGTTTGATGCGTTGCGCGGCGAGGAGATTTCCCCTGGCCTGCAATGCCAGAGCGACGATGAGCTCGATCTCTGGGCACGGGATACCATGGAAACCGGCTACCACGCCGCTGGCACCTGCAAAATGGGGCCTGTCGACGATCCTGAAGCCGTCGTAGCACCCGACTTGACTGTGCATGGCATGCAAGGACTGCGGGTGGTGGATGCTTCCATCATGCCGGTGATTGTTAGTGGTAACACCAATGCGCCGGTGATCATGATCGCCGAAAAAGCCAGCGATATGATTTTGGGCCATGACCCCCTGCCAGCCTCGGACGCCGATAGCTGGATTCACCCAGACTGGCAGCGCAGCCAGCGTTAATATGACGAGGTCTTTATGAGCACCCGCCTGAACTTAACGCTGCAACGCAGCCAAGCCCTGACGGAGCGCATCTACGAGCTGGAGTGGGCGAGCAGCGATGGCCGCCCACTGCCACAAGCGCAGGCCGGCGCGCATTTAGAGTTCTATCTCCCCAACGGCTTGGTACGGCACTACTCGCTGCTCGACGACGGTCACAACGGCGTCTATCGCATTGGCGTTTTACGTGATCCGCAATCGCGTGGCGGCTCCGATTGGCTCACGCGCCAGCCGGCCGGTACCCAACTGGAGGCTTCCGCACCGCGCAATCACTTTGCCCTCGACGACAGCCCGGGCAAGCAACGCGTACTGCTCGGTGCTGGCATCGGCATCACGCCGATTGTCGCCATGGTTCGAGCGCTGGTAGCACGCGGGGAGCGCCCCCAACTGCACTATTTGGTGCGTACCGCCGATGATGCCGCCTACGCCGATGAGCTGTCGCAATGGCTGCCAGAGACACACTGGCAGTTGCACCTGTCTGAACCGCACGGCGCCGTCGATCCAGCCAGCCTGATTGACACTGTCACGGCCGATACCCAGGTGTATGCCTGTGGTCCACAGGGGTTTCTTGACCGTCTGGAGCAAGCAGCGCAGCAATGGCCAGCTGGGGTGCTCAGATTAGAGCGCTTTCGCGGCGACAGCGATGCCGATAGCCGTACCACACAGGCCTGCGAGGTGGTGCTACAACGCAGTGGCAAAACCCTGCTGCTGGCGCCGGGCGAGTCCCTGATGGCGGCGCTACAGGATGCCGGTGTTGCGCCCCCGACCCTATGTGGCGAAGGCGCTTGCGGCACTTGTGCCGTCGGCATCATTGCCGGCGAGGCGGAGCATGCCGACGTGCTGCAAAGCGACGCCGAAAAACAGTGTCACGACACCCTTTACCCCTGTGTATCCGCCCCCAAAGGGCAGCGCCTGGTACTGGATTTATAACGACAAAGCCCGGCCCAAGATGCCTGGCATCACCATGACCGCAAGATTTGAGGAGCAACCATGTACTTAAGCCATCAAGACTGGCAAGCCAAAGCCGCAGCACTGCAGGCGGACGGCAATGCCTGGATCGACGGTCGTCGCTGCCCAGCAGCCAATGGCGACACGCTGGACTCTATTAACCCCATGACTGCACAGCCGGTGGCCAGCATTGCCGCCGCCAGCGAGCAGGATGTGGACATCGCCGTGGCGGCGGCGCGACGCAGCTTTAACCAAGGCGACTGGTCACGCGCCGATGCCAGCGAGCGGCGGCGTATTTTATTGGCCATCGCCAGCCAGATTCGCGCCCACCGGCACGAACTGGCATTGCTCGACTGCCTAGAAGTGGGCAAATGCATCAGCGATGCCCTCGATGATGTCGAAGAAGCCGCCGTCTTATTTGACTGGTATGGCGAGCTGCAAGACAAGCTGTTCGATCAGGTTGCTCCAGCGCCCAACGGCGTACAAGCCACAGTGGTGCACGAGCCTTTGGGTGTCATTGGTGCGGTGGTCCCTTGGAACTACCCCCTGCACAACGCCGTGGTCAAACTGGCACCAGCGCTGGCCGCTGGCAACAGCGTGGTACTCAAACCGGCGGAAGAATCATCGCTATCGGCACTGCGTCTAGCCGAGCTGTGCCGTGAGGCGGGCTTGCCAGATGGCGTGTTGAATGTGGTTCCTGGCTTGGGCCCAGTCGTTGGCGCAGCCATGGGACGCCATATGGATATCGATGCCATTGGCTTTACCGGCTCCACCGAGATCGGCAAGCGCTTTATGGTGTATGCCGGTGAATCCAATATGAAACCTGTATGGCTGGAGTGTGGCGGCAAAAGCCCACATCTGATTTTTGAAGACTGCCCCAACCTAGACGCCGCTGTGGATGCCGTGATTGCCGGCATTTTCACCAACGCAGGCCAAGTGTGCTCGGCGCACTCACGTTTGCTATTGCAAGACGGCATCGCCGATGCCTTTGTGGCCTCTTTAGTTGATCGCATCTCGCGCTTACAGCCCGGCGATCCGCTCGACCCTGCGACACGCTTAGGCCCCCTAGTCAGCCAGGCGCAGTTTGACAAGGTGTGCCACTACCTCGACACCGGCAAGCGTGAGGCAACACTGCAATGTGGCGGTGAAGCGCTGCAAGTCGCCGGCGGCCAACTGTTTGTTGCTCCCACCGTGTTTGATCGTGTTGGCCCAGATCAGCGCTTGTTCCGCGAGGAAATCTTCGGCCCTGTGCTAACTATCACTCGGTTTAGCAATGAAGATGAGGCGGTCGCCTTGGCCAACGACAGCGACTACGGCCTCGCAGCTTCCGTCTGGACCACGTTACTCAGCCGCGCTCATCGCCTCACTCAGGCGCTGCAAGCTGGCACCGTGACGGTGAATGGTGTCGATGCCGTAAGCCCACAAACACCGTTTGGTGGCATGAAACAGTCTGGTATCGGACGCGATTACGCCCTGTCAGGTCTGCACAAATACATGGCGCAGAAAACCTGCTGGATTCACTACCAACTGTAAGGAGTTGCTATGCCAAGTCGTCACTTAGGCAGCCCACGCGAACAACTGGCTTGCGCCTTTCGCTGGATGGCGCGACTGGACATGCACGAAGCCGCCGCCAATCACTGCAGCCTGGCCACCAGCGATGACGGTAGCCGCTTCCTGATCAACCCAGCGGGTTATCATTTTGCAGAGCTGTGCGCCAGCGACCTGCTGGAAGTGGACGCTTGGGGCGAGCCCGACCCACGCCTCGACCCAACGGCCTGGTCGATTCACGGTGCGCTGCACCGACTAGGCCATCAGGTCGGCTGCGTACTGCATGCGCACAGCCAATACGCCACGGCATTGGCCTGCCTAGAGCAACCGCAACTGCCGCCACTGGAGCAAGCGGGGATGCGTTTTTTTGAGCGCATCAGTATCGACCGCGGCTTCGATGGCATGGGTCTGGAGGATGAAGGTGAGCGTCTAGCACAGCAACTCGGCGCTGCCGATATCCTGCTGATGGGCAACCATGGTGTCATCGCCACCGGCGTCGACGTAGCCACCGCGTTTGATAATCTTTATTATTTTGAACGCGCCTGTCGCTACTACCTTACCGCTCGGGCCAGCGGCTTGCCCTTGCGCCCCGTAAGTGATGCCGTGGCGCGCAAGACCGCCGCCCAATGGCAACAGTACTTGGCAGACGGCTTCAGCCATGACCACTTCGCCGCTCTGATGCGCCTACTGGACCGCGACGGCGACCCGTTCCGGAGATAATCACCCCATGGCCTCAAGTTCCGCCGTGCACCGGCTTGGCATTGTGTTGCTACCGCAGTTTTCCTTTGCTGGGCTAGGCGCATTGCTGGATGCGCTGTTCATCGTTAACTGGCTGGCGCGTGAACAGCGCTTTCGCTGGCAGCTGCTAGGTAGCCGCGACAACACACCCGCCTCCAACGGCGTCAGCCTCAGTACCGACAGTGACTGGCCCGCCGCCAACAGCCTCGACAGCGTTTGGGTGCTGGCCAGTTTTGAAACCAAAGCCCTGCGAGATGATCGCCGTCTCAGCCAGTGGTTGCGCCAATGTGCCGCAGCTGGCGTGCCGCTGGCCGGCATTGAAATGGGCAGCGAGGTGCTGGCCGCTGCTGGCCTACTGGACGAGCAGCCCGCTGCCGTGCATTGGGACAACCTTGAGGCCTTTCGTGAACTCTACCCCCAAGTCGACGCCAGCAGCCAACTCTACAGCCTGACTTCGCAGCGCTTGACCTGTGCCGGCGGTACCGCAGTGCTCGACTTGGTCATGGCCTGGTTGCAACAACGCATCGAACCGGCGCTGTTAGAAGAACTCCGCAACCACCTGCTCGAACGCCGCCAGCGCTCGGCCGAGCAGCCACAACTTAGCCATGCCCCAGAGCGCCAATTACAGACCTCGGCGCAAGTGCGCCGCGTTATCCACCTGATGCGCCGCCATCTGGAAACCCCGCTCAGCAGCAGCGCCTTAGCCGATGGTGTGGGCTTATCTGTGCGCCAGCTGGAGCGTCGTTTCAAACACGAAGTCGGCGTTACCCCCATGCGCTATTACCTGTGGCTGCGTATGACGCGCGCCCATCGGCTACTGCAACAAACCGATATGAGCGTGGCTGAGGTCGCCAGCAGTGCCGGCTTTGGCTCACTCGAGCACTTCTCCCGCGCCTATCGCCGCTTCTTCGACCGCGCCCCCAGTGAAGACCGACTGCAATCCGGCGATGCCCCCGCCGTTATGCCGGCACAACACTGGCCAGGCGAGATGTAAGGGTTACAGCTCAACCCGCTGGCAATGATTTTTCAGCACCCGTATGCAGGCAACCGATTATCGAGCAACTTAGAGGTGGGCCATCGTCTGGCCGCTACTGTTAGCCATTGCTATGATGCAGCTCTTCCCTTTGGCCCCTGGTGACGTACGATGCCCTCCCCAGCCATTTCACCGGCGCAAACCACACAGATTATTGAGCAACTGCAAGCCATTGCCGACCTAAAGCTGGTGTACCTGTTTGGCTCCAGAAGCCAGCATCAAGCAACACAGCACAGTGATTGGGACATTGCCTTTCTGGCATCCACCCGACTGACCAACACCGAGCGCTGGGAGCTGGCCCAGCAACTGGCCATCACCTTGGGCAGTGATGTTGACTTGGTCGATTTATCCCAAGCATCAACCGTGCTGCAACTACAAGTGGTGACTCAAGGTCAGCTGCTGCTGGGCAGCCAGTATGATGACGATGCGTTTGCCGTGCAGGTGTACAGCATGTATGGCGATTTGCAGGAATCTAGGCAGGCCATTGTGCAAGCGTTTCTCGAGGAGGTTAAAGATGAATGATGTTGTTTTGAACAAGTTGGCTAGGATTCGTCGCTGCTTACAGCGCCCCATTGGGGTCAGAACTTAAGTTCTGACCCCGAAACATAGGCGCAGCCCGAGAGGATAACCCCTCAGGCATCCTGCCTTCGGCCCTGCGGGCGCCTGCGGCGGGTTCAATGGCTCCCAGCCACTGGTCGAACCTGAGAGTTTGAACCAAGTCGCTCAAGCAGGCACAAAAAAACCCTCATATCCCCACTGCATGCAGTTCGAGGAGCTTTACTACCGGGGTCAGAACTTAAGTTCTGACCCCGAAACATAGGCGCAGCCCGAGAGGATAACCCCTCAGGCATCCTGCCCTCGGCCCTGCGGGCGCCTACGGCGGGTCCAATGGCTCCCGGCCATTGGTCGAACCTGAGAGTTTGAACCAAGTCGCTCAAGCAGGCACAAAAAAACCCTCATATCCCCACTGCATGCAGTGGGGATATGAGGGTTTTCTATGGCCCGCCCGAGAGGATTCGAACCTCTGACCTCTGCCTCCGGAGGGCAGCGCTCTATCCAGCTGAGCTACGGGCGGAAAACGGACAGCCACCAAGGCCGATGCCGTAAGGTGCCGGATTATATACACTTTTCTCAGCGGCTCCAACCGCATCCGCACATGGGTGGCTATGGCAGAGGCACTGCGCTCGGCTGTGCTATGGCGCTCTTCAGTGGGCTAAACCCATGTTTGCGGATTTTTCTACAACAGCACCTATGGATAACTCAGTACCCGTTCTGGATGTCTGACGCACTCGTGCAAAGCTGTGCAAAATTACTCAGAGGAGCGCAAGAGTAGGTCCAGCGCTCGCCTCCTTTTGATGATTACAGCCTGGCCATTTCGGCGTTTAAGCGCGTGATATCTGCCTGATAACGCTGCATTTCTACCTGATAACGGGTGGTAATGGCTTGCATTTCAGCGCTAATGCTCGACTCCCATTGAGCCCCCGCCAAGTTATTGTTGGCACGGCTTTTCTTGGCCCGCAGCACTCTTAGTTCGCGATCCATGTTGGCTTGGGCTTTATCCAAATCGCGGTACAAGCGTTTTAACTCTCGCTTGATCTCAGCACGGCGGTTGTCTGCCTTCATTTGCTGGTAGATTTCATTGCCCTCCAGCGATACCGGCTTAGGCTGACTGTCTGCCGACGTCTGTCTGATCTTATAGCTTCGTGTAGACTGCTGCACCTCACCTTGGCAGGGGCGCTGCTGAAATGTTTTTTTGCCGTCACTGGCCGTGCAGACATACATCTGCCCTGCTGCCACAGGTAAAGCGATAACCGCCATTAGCGTAACTGCCACGCGCATAAAAAACTCCTTAAAAATGCTAGTAGTGCTTGACCCCATCCGCATGAGACGAGCAGACAGCGTTCCCCTCTCTCCCTGTCGTCATTTTCTCTTGATCCTGCTGTATGCCAATGCTGCATAAAAACACATGTCGCCAAAAGTGACATATGAGCGCCGTTGTTACCTACATCGTCGTGAAATGCAGCCGTCACACATAAAGCGAACGAATCTTGGTCTTTGCTGCCCTGTTGTTTGACTGTGACTACCAATGAGCTAGGTGCACGAATAGCCCCAGCTCATGGGGATTGTTAGCCCTATGGCAGCAACACACCCGACTAACTACTTACGCGTTTTGTGACGAGGTTGGCTGAACCAGTGTTTGCTAGCGACATTGGTGCGTGTTTCCCGCAATTAGTAACTCTTATATCAAAATGCACCACTTTGGTGCCCTAGCCGCTAGACAGCATGGGTGCTGGACAAAAGCGTGAGATAGGCAGCACTTTTTTTACTAAACGGCGCATTTTGTAGCTACTTCGTAGGCAGTAGTTTTGCTAGTATTCACGCCATCCACCACTAGGGTTTTATCGGACGATCTCCAATGCCTGACCCCGCACTTTCAATGGTCAACCAGCGCAACCCGCTGCACCGACCTGCTTCGTGGTTGAATACGCGCCAACAACGCGGCAATACCACCGAGTTATTACAAGAATACGACCTCAAGCAAGCTGAGTTGCGCGCCTATGAAACGCAGGTGTTGCAGCAAGAGAATCAGGCACGTCAAGAGGCAGGCCTACCGCCCATTGAGTTGCAGGGTGGCCCACGTAAGCGGCGCTATAGCCGCCGTATTAGCGGTGTTTGTTATTTGACGCTGACGACCCTGGCGCTCAGTGCGGCGGCCATTGTTATCTGGTTGGTGTAGCTCGCGTTTCGAATTAACTTTTACCATACTGCGCATGGTTTCAACGGGCCACCCGAATTCTCTGGCGAGGTGTGCCGCTCAAGCAGTGGTGGCTCCACTGGCTAGATGCAGAGCAAAGCCGAAGGCTTAAGGGTGCCTGCCCAGAGGCCTGCTTTGCTTCTCTCTGCTGACCCAATTATCATCCCCGCCTCTTTGGTCTGGCGCAGGCTCGCTATGTTATCGGTCAATCAACTGGCGTTACGCACATCGCTGCCAGTGTTGTTTGGTTATTTGCCCTTGGGGGCGGCATTTGGGGTGTTGTTTGCCGAACTTGGGCACCACTGGCTGTATGCGACGGCAATGGGGCTGTTTATTTACGCTGGTGCGGGTCAGTTCTTAGCCGTTGGCCTGCTGGCAAACCAGGCAGCGCTAACAGAAATGGTTATTGCCACGCTGCTGTTAAACGCACGTCACCTGTTTTATGGCTTGTCGCTGCTGAATCGCATCCGCAGTCGCGGTTGGCGACGCTGGTATCAGATTTTTAGCCTGACCGACGAAACCTATTCCTTGCTGTCTTCTACCCGAGCGCCTCAGGGCATAGATGAAGGACAGTTGCAGCTACGCATCGCTGCCTTCAATCAGATCTACTGGGTATTAGGCTGTACTTTGGGCGCTTTTATCGGCTCACAGGTGAGCTTTTCTACCGCAGGTATCGAGTTTGTACTGCCGGCACTGTTTATGGTGCTTGCCATTGAGCAATATCACAGTATTCGTGAGCCGTGGCCGTTTTGGTTGGCGCTGAGCATTGGTTTGGGAACTTTGTTGCTCATCAGTCGCGAGCATATGTTGCTGATCGCTATTCTTTTAAGCTTGTGCGTGCTGTTGTTACAGCGCGCCGGTAGGAGTTGAGATGGAGTCGTTCCTGTATTTGAGCAGTGTGATCGCACTTCTGGCCTTGGCAACCTTTGCCACTCGGCTGCTGCCGTTCGTGTTGCTATATAAAGTGGCCGACCACCCGGTATTAACTCATTTAGGGCGCTATTTACCCGCCATGGTAATGGTGTTGCTGGTGCTAT
The DNA here is from genome assembly GCF_014652515.1 of Bacterioplanes sanyensis. Lineage (GTDB taxonomy): Bacteria > Pseudomonadota > Gammaproteobacteria > Pseudomonadales > Oceanobacteraceae > Bacterioplanes > Bacterioplanes sanyensis. Next base: position 77,730 of record NZ_BMYY01000013.1, read on the forward strand.
ACGCCATTAAACAGGACGTTACGTTCAGTACCGATATTCTGGCCCCCACCGCTTGTCTGGCACTGGTAGCTCTGTTGCATGTGCTGTTTCGCCAAGCATTACTGAGTATTGTGGCCGGCACGGCGGCTTATATGACCTTGGTGCAAATGGGATGGACAGGATAAATAAGATGAAACAAATCATCGCTACAAGCTTGCTATTTGTGCTGTTGCTGGCACTCGGCGGCTGCAGCGCGTTGCAATCGACCGGCATGCCCGAGCAAGTAACACCTGTTAGATCGTTTCAACTCTCCAACTACCTAGGGCAATGGTACGAAATCGCGCGCTTACCGCATTCCTTTGAGGAGGGGCTTATCGATGTTACCGCGACCTATTCCTTACGCGACGATGGCGGCGTCAGGGTGATTAATAGGGGTTTTCATCAGCAAGATAACGAGTACCAGCAAGCCGAGGGCAAAGCGTATTTTGTAGGCGCAACCGATACCGCGCATTTAAAGGTGTCTTTTTTTGGGCCGTTTTATGGTTCTTATGTGGTGTTTTGGCTGAATGGCCAGCGTAGCTATGTGTCTGGCCCCAGCACGGACTATTTATGGCTACTATCGCGCACACCACGCATTAGCCAAGCCGAGTTAGCGCATTTCAAGCAGACTGCCCGTGAGGCCGGCTTTGATCTGCGAAACTTGATTGTTAACCCAGGCAGCGTCCGCCAACAAGCCGGGGAATAACTCGGTAGCCACCAGAGGCTAATGCGCCGATACCAACCGGCTGCTCTGTTATTCTAAGTCCACTGAAGTGGTGACACCCAACTGGGCTCTGGCAGTTGCGTTTACTCTGCGACTGCCGCCAAAATAATGCATGAACAGCCTATTATCCGTTTTAGTCAGTTGCCCCCAGCGCCGCTATCAGTTTGCGGCGCAGCTCACCTCGCCGCAGGATATTAATCCAACCCTGCAACACAGCATTCGCCGTTATCGCGCCCAAGCACATCCTGAACAGGTACAATTGCAGCGCTGGGTCATGCAACGGTTGCTAGATAAACAACAACAATTACAGACGCAGCAACCACATTGGACAGGGGCTCACTGCCTGAAAGCAGCACGTGAACTGCTGCAAGCCCAAGCCGGCCAGCAACAAGGACTGTATGGCATTGCCGACCATGTCACCTTAAGTGTCGGCATTGAAAATGGTCCAGATGCGTTTTTTGTCGATGTGGATAACTTTCCCGTGCCTTGTCCGCCTCTGCCGGCGCTGCAATGCCGGGATTTATGGCTGCGCATGTTAGAGCTTAGGGAAACCTTTACTGGCATAGATCTTGGCAATATTTGAGCGCCCGCCGCAACGTTAAGGAAAGACTTATGCAACGACTATTCATGCCTTTTATCACGGCCGTACTGCTCACTGCCTGCGGTGGCGGCAGCAGCTCTAGCTCAGATTCTGCCACGACACAACCAGAGCCAACACCTACGCTGCCTGAGCCCGTCAACCAGATCACGCCACAGCAATTAACGGCGGCCTACAAATCACAGTACAGCCACTTAAACGTGAGCCAGGAAGGCCATTGGTGCGTTATCGAACGCACGTCAGATGGCAGTTCCATTCAATTGGCCAGCAGACCGTGGCAAGAAGGTTGGCAACAACAACTGCACTGTTACAGCGGCGAGCAACAGACCTGGCAATATCAACCCGCTAACGCCATTTTGGTCGATATCGCCCTAACCGATGCCCAGCAGCTGATCGTACTGGAAGCACTGCCAAGCGCAGCCGATAACGACTCCTCTTTTACCGCCTATGAGTTACGGTTAAGCCGTTATTCTTTGACCGGTGAACTTCAGCACCAGGCTTGGCTACTGCATCCGCCGAGCGAAAATGACCTTGCTTACTACCATTTTGAAGTCGGCCAGTTGGTGCGCACCGATTTTCGTTATGCCAGCGTTGATGATCGCCCTCAACTGTCGGAAAGCACCTTAGCCCAGCTTGAGTACCGCAACGGCCAGTTGTATTTATTGGCCCATACCTATGGGGTGCAGCTCTACCAACTGCAGGACGATTTCACCATTGGTTGGAGTCGCCAGGTAATGCCGGCCTACAGCTGGCTATGGCAAACCGTACTCACCAACATCAGCCGCCTAGCGGTGCACGAGGATGGCCGCCTTGCCGTGGCGTTTGAGCTGTACGAAAACGACGACCTCACCATTCTTAACACGCACTTTAATACTCAGCTAACCGACCCAGGCGAAGGCTCAGATACCGGCGTGGCCATTTATGATGCCAACGGCCAGCTTTTGCAACGCGCCGTTGTTGGCGTGCCAGATCAAAGCGAGTCGCTGGTCAATGCCGTGTGGCAGCAAGATCAGCTGGTGCTGGTGAGTAATAGCCGAGTGGCCAAAAATAACGCCGCCGCAGGCAGCACCGAGTGGGATGTTGCACTGCAAATCCTAGATGGCGCTACGGCGCAGCTGCAAAGCGCGCATTTATTGCATTTTGACCAAGAAGATGCCCTGCTCGACGCCACCGTCTCCGCCGATGGCCGCTTATGGCTGGCCGGCATCAGTGGCTATAAACAGGTCGATAGCAACAGCCAGATCAGTTACGGCTATGGCACCGTCTTAACGCTGAACTCAGAGCAACAGCTGCAGCCAGTCGTCACACTGGACCTGCCACGTAACTCTATGGTGAGCGGCATCGAGGCGGTGGGCGAGCGCTTGTATTATCGCTACGACTTCGATGGCTCCATTACCCACACCTGCGATGGCGACGACAATGCCACGCTGTGCGGATTAAAGTCGGGCATCGACAGCGTTGTAATGCCACAGCCTTAATTTTTGCTAGGCGTGACAGTTTGGCCTGAACTGTCACGTCTATATGGCATGTTTTTTATAAATCAGCCTAGCTGGTATTAGTACCTACATACTCAGTAAAAACAACATTATAAAAAAATATTTACACCTGCTCTTATAAATATTTTTCGCATAAAAGGCTGAATACGTCTCGACTAATCACGTCTGCGAGCATGAGTTGTCTAACCTCCTCCTCCCTGTAACGTCTATTTTTTTCAAGCCAGATTCCGTTAATGACCCAAGTCATGACGGCAAACTCGCGAAGTCTTATATCGTAACTATGCTCAATCACTGCTGCTGATTTATCTGCCACGAAAATAAAAGACAAATCAATCAGTAAAAAACAAAAGCTGGCCACAGATGCCAGTAGCGAGGAGTCCAGAGACCAATCGAAGCGTGTTGGCTCTGTAAACGATCGGAGGAGTTATGAAAGGCTTTCGTTTTCCGACAGCATTCACCATTTTATTCGCGCTGATTGCGCTGATGGCCGCCCTCACTTGGGTGGTTCCCGTTGGCCAATACGAACGCGTCATGAACGAAGAATTAGGTCGCGAAGTGCCCGTACCGGGCAGCTTTGAAGCGGTGGAATCCAACCCCCAAGGCTTGGCAGATATCGCTCTTGCGCCCATTAATGGTTTTTATAACAGCGACAGTTATGAAGCCGGCGCCATTGATGTCGCCTTGTTTGTGCTAATGCTTGGAGGTTTTTTAGGCGTTGTGAACGCCACCGGTTCCATCGACCACGCCATTCAACGCATTATGGACGTATTCGCTGGGCGCGAGCAGTGGCTCATTCCCATTCTGATGGCGTTATTCGCTGCTGGTGGCACCATTTATGGCATGGCAGAAGAGTCGCTGGCATTTTATGCGATTTTGATTCCCATCATGTTGCGCGCCGGCTATGACACGGTCACTGCCGTGGCAGTCATTATGCTGGGTTGTGCCATCGGCACCCTCGGCTCCACCATTAACCCATTTGCCACCGTTATTGCCTCGGATGCCGCTGGCATTGCCTTTACCGAAGGCATGGGCCTGCGCTTTTTAATTTTGGGCGGCGGCTGGCTGATCTGCGTGATCTACGTCATGCGCTACGCTGCACGCGTGCGTGCCGATATCAACCATTCCTTGGTGAAAGACAAACACGAAGAAAATAAACAGCATTTTCTCGGCAGCAGTGAAGACCGTCACTCGCAGGAAATGACCCTCAAAGAAGACTTAACCTTGGTTATCTTTGCCGCGGTTTTCGCCATCATGATTTGGGGCGTTGCCGTTGCTGGTTGGTGGATGGCAAAAATGGCAGCACTGTTTATTGTCGGTGCCATTGTCGTTGGCCTAGTCAATCGCATGAAAGAGCAAGACCTAGTCGATAACTTTATTGACGGCGCACGTGACTTATTAGGTGTGGCATTAATTATCGGCTTGGCCCGCGGCATTGTCGTCATCATGGAGGCCGGCCACTTAAGCGATACGGCTCTGGCTTGGTCTGAAGATATAGTCTCAGGCTTATCGCCTGTTGTCTTTATTAATGTCGTTTACTGGATCGAAGTCGCCTTGTCTTTTCTTGTGCCTTCGTCTTCTGGCTTGGCCGTACTGAGCATGCCGATTATGGCACCCATGGGCGATTTTGCCGGTGTTAGCCGCGACCTGGTAGTGACTGCATTTCAATCTGCCAGCGGTCTGGTCAATATGATTAACCCGACCTTTGCTGTGGTGATGGGTGGCTTGGCCATTGGTCGTGTGCCTTACGAAACTTGGTTGAAATTTACCTGGCCGTTGCTGCTGATTTTGACCATTTTCATTATGGCGGTACTGAGCCTGGGTACCATGCTCTAATTTTTTTAAGGTGTTAATTATGAGTAAATTAATGGGCGCCAATTCCGAAGTTGGCAAGTTAAAAACAGTCATGGTGTGCACACCAGGTTTGGCCCATGAGCGCCTGACGCCCACCAACTGCAGTGACCTGCTGTATGACGACGTTATCTGGGTCAAGCGCGCACGCGAGGACCATCGCGACTTTGTTGAAAAAGTCCGCGATCGCGGCGTGAACGTATTGGAAATGCACGAGTTACTGGCAGAAACCGTCGCTTTACCCGAAGGCCGGCAGTACATTCTTGACCATAAACTCACTGCCAATATGGTGGGCGAAATTCTTAAAGACGAATTTCGTGGTTGGCTTAATGAGCTAGCACCCCAAGATCTGGCCAAGTGCTTAATTGGTGGTGTTTCCGCCGCAGAAACGCCCTTTATGCACGATAATATTTTCGCTCGCTACACCAATGAAGAAGCGTATTTAATCGCACCGCTGCCTAACACCACCTTTACCCGTGATACCAGTTGCTGGATCTACGGTGGCGTCACCCTGAACCCAATGTTCTGGCCCGCGCGCCGGCAAGAAACTTTATTGGCGGCAGCGATTTATAAATACCATCCATTCTTTGCCGATAAGGATTTCAATATTTGGTGGGGCGACCCAGATGAAGACCATGGCTTGGCTACCTTAGAGGGCGGCGATGTCATGCCCATTGGCAATGGCTGCGTACTGATTGGCATGGGCGAGCGCACCACCCGTCAGGCCGTGGGGCAAGTGGCCAAATCCCTGTTTGCCGCCGGTGCTGCTGAGCGTGTGGTTGCCTGCCAAATGCCGCGTTCACGCGCCGCCATGCACCTAGATACCGTGTTCTCATTGTGCGATGTCGATAAAGCCACGGCCTACCTAGAAGTGTGCGATCAAATTCATTGTTTCTCGTTGCGCCCAGGTAACGACGGCGGCTTGGAGTTAACCGAAGAAAAAGCACATTTGTTTGATGTGGTCGCCAATTGTTTGGGCCTAGATAAGTTGCATGTTGTTACCACCGGCGGCGACGCCTGCGAGCGCGAGCGCGAGCAGTGGGATGACGGCAATAACGTGGTGGCATTAGAGCCAGGTGTAGTCGTGGCCTACGACCGCAATGTGTATACCAACGATTTACTGCGCAATGCCGGCATTGAAGTCATCACCATTAACTCGGCTGAGCTGGGCCGCGGCCGTGGTGGCGGCCACTGCATGACCTGCCCAATCGAACGTGAAGCTATTACATTTTAATTCACTTTATGCAGGCCGAGCCTGCATGAAGTTAGCAATGGGGCGAAAGCCCCACGGAGGTTTACCATGGCGTTTAACTTACGCAACCGCAGCTTTTTAAAACTGATCGACTTTAGCCAGCGCGACATGATGTTTTTGCTGGATTTGGCGCGCGATTTAAAACGCGCCAAATATGCAGGCTCGGAAGTACAGCATTTAAAAGGCAAAAACATTGCGCTGATTTTTGAGAAATCCTCAACTCGTACTCGTTGCTCGTTCGAAGTCGCAGCCTATGACCAAGGTGCCAACGTGACCTATCTTGATCCGACTGGCTCACATATGGGTAAAAAAGAGTCGGTACGCGATACCGCTCGGGTGTTGGGCCGCTTATACGACGCCATTGAATACCGTGGCTTTGGCCAGGTCATCGCCGAGCAACTGGCGGAGCACGCTGGAGTGCCGGTTTTTAATGGCTTAACCGACGAATACCACCCAACACAAATGGTCGCCGATTTAATGACCATGCGTGAATACAGCAACAGCAAGCCATGGCATGAAATCAGCTACTGCTACAGCGGTGATGCACGCTCTAACATGGGCCACTCACTGATGATTGCTGGCTGCTTGATGGGCATGGATGTACGCATTGCCGCCCCCAAAGAGTTATGGCCAGAGGACGAATACATCGCCGCCGCGCGCGAGTTGGAGCAACGCTACAACGCCAAACTTACCCTCACCGAAGATCCGCAAGAAGGCGTTAAAGGCGCAGACTTTGTACACACCGACGTGTGGGTGTCTATGGGTGAATCCGACGATGCCTGGCAACAACGCATCGACTTGCTCAAACCTTACCAAGTCAATGCCGAGTTAATGGCTGCTACTGGCAACCCAATGGTGAAATTTATGCACTGCTTGCCAGCATTCCATAACTTAGAAACCGAAGTGGGCCGAAAAATTGAAGAGCGCTTTGGCTTAAGCGCCATGGAAGTGACTGAAGACGTATTCGAGTCGCCCGGAGCCATTCAATTTGAGCAAGCTGAAAACCGCATGCACGCCATTAAAGCGCTGCTGGTTGCTACCCTAGGCCAATAAAAAGCCGGAGGCGTTATGAGAATTGTTGTCGCCCTCGGGGGCAATGCATTGTTACAGCGCGGCCAAGCGCTGAATGCCGTAAACCAACGCGATAATGTGCGCCAGGCGGTTAAATCCCTAGCCGCTGTGCATGCCGAGCATGAACTGGTCATTGCCCACGGCAATGGCCCACAAGTCGGCTTACTGGCGTTAATGGATGCCGCTTATGAAAGTGGCTCGGCCTTTCCGCTGGATGTATTGGGTGCAGAAAGCGTCGGCATGATCGGCTATATGATTGAGCAGGAGCTGGGCAATGTGGTGCCCAAAGACGATCATATTGTAACCCTGCTCACACAAATTGCGGTGGATGCCAACGATCCAGCCTTTCAAAAACCCACCAAGCCCATCGGCCCTGTGTACAGTACCGAAGACGGTGAAAAGTTAGCCGCAGAAAAAGGCTGGTCTTTGGCTGCCGACGGCACGGGCGTGCGACGCGTTGTGCCCTCGCCCAAGCCGCAGCGCATCATTGAAATCGACACCATTCGCATGCTGGTCGACAAAGGCGTGATTGTCATTTGTGCTGGTGGCGGTGGCATTCCAGTGAGCTTTGATGAGCAGGGGCATTTGCACGGCGTGGAGGCCGTCATCGACAAAGACCTGGCCAGCGGTTTGCTGTCGAAGCAGCTGGATGCTGATGCTTTTATCATGCTCACCGATGTGCCGGAAGTCTGCGTTGATTTTGGCACGCCAGACCAGCGCTCCATTCGCCGCGCGCACCCTGATGCACTACTAGAAATGGACTTTGCCGCCGGCTCAATGGGGCCGAAAGTGCTGGGCGCCTGCGAATTTGTGCAAAGCACTGGCAAAATGGCAGCCATTGGTCGGCTAAGCGACTTGGCTGATATTCTCGCCGGCAAAGCAGGCACAGTAGTTACGTTGGAGGCCAATGGCATCGAGTACGCTTGAGGCCCAGCGCTTTAAATCAGATGTTTGGAGTCAGGTCGAAAGACCTGACTCCTTGCTCGCCAGTCTTTTCATATACTGAACCACCTCTTGTTGACGCTGCCCCTCTTGCTGCAAGCCCTCCAACAAGGCGGCAAAATCCTCCGACGATTTATTTTGGCTGTACTTAAACTGCCCTTCGATCTGTTCAACATCAATAAAAACGCCCACCACAGCACGGCAGAGCTTTTCAATGTAATCGGCCGGTGCATCAGACAACTGCCAAGGTTTTTCTTGCCCCTGATTTTCAAAATGCTGGGAAAGATCGGCTAAAAAAGCAGTAATTTCTTCATCATCGTGCTGATACGTAATGCGGCCACGCACATGCACGGCGGAATAATTCCAAGTGGGTACGGCCTTACCCGTCCGCTGTTTCGAGGGGTAATAATTGGGGCTAATGTAGCAATCCGGCCCAGTAAAGATGACCAACACCTCGCTGCCCGCAGGGCACTGCTGTCACAAAGCATTGCCGCGATTAATATGCCCCTGCAGCTGCAGCGCCTCGCCGCTATGGCGGACGATAAGTGGCAAATGATGCGCGCTTAGGCCTTCGCTGCTGTGCGCCACCAAGGTGCCTAACGGCTGCTGCTGAATCAGATCCAGCATCAGCGCCTGGTCCGTGCTACGAAAAGAAGAAGGAATATGCATACACCACTCCAGCGAGAAAACGCCAGAGTAAAGCCGCCGTGCAAAGTGCGCTAGCCACAGTCACAAGCGCTTTCGGCCATACAGTTAAGGAATTTCTAAATACGCCCGCTCTAAATCGTCAGGTGTTTTAGCACCGATGGTTGGCTGATTCCTGGCTGTGCTTATTTAAACGTTGCAGTAACTCAGCGATGCGCTCTGTATTACGCAACTGAAAGCCCATCAAAGCACAGCCAAATGTGCGCTCGCCTATTACCAGAGGCTGCTGGCGCAACTCTGGCGCTTGTTTGAGCAACCATTGCGCCACACCGCGCTCCATCACAGCCGCTCGACCATTTCGTGTGGCATTAGGATTAGTCAATGCCAACAGCATTTTCAGCTCCGAGGTTTTATCCAAGCGCGCCACCTGGCCGCTATCGAACCAAGCTTGCAGCTGCGGGTAGGCGTAGCCCAGATGAGCGATAATTTCGTAGTTTTTTAACGCAACGTCGCTCTCTTTTGCAGGACGATGGCGCTGGTGATAGATCAAGACATCCCGCATTGGCAGCATCAACGCCGTCCATAAAAAATCATCTGGGTTCTCAATCCAATCCGGCGACTCCATACGGCCATCAATCACACCACGCTGTAGCAATCTGTGACTACGCAGCTCGGGTGCCAAAGTAAATACCAGCTCGATACCTGCTGCCGCCGCAGCAGCGCGCAGAGGGGCAATTAACGTCCCGTGCACACCAGTTTCGTCGCTAATCACATAAGGAGGATAGGCTGAATCTGGTACCGCCAGGCGCAATTGCTCAGGCTCTGCCAGTGCGCTAGCAGACCCAAGCATCAGTAACGCTAGCCATTTGCGTATGCCCATAGTGACACCTCAACTCAATCGGCTAAAGTGTAGCAGCTAGGCTTTTATCGGTTGGTGCGACATCGTATGAAGAAACGCTTTAATCATTGTCGCCGGGCAGTTAGATCTCTATGCTCTGCGCCCTAAAATGTCGCTGTAGAGATAAACCGGTGCCGCTGTTTGGCGGCGCCGCCCGCACTATGAATGTCATGTTTGAACCCTTTGCGCCCAACGCCCAATCCCAGCCTCTCGATTACCACATCGTCACCGCAGGCCGAGAGCACTTTGCCGCCATCGCCGAACTGATAGAACAACGTGAGGGCTATGCCATCGATCGTGCGCATTTGCGCCGTTTATTGCGAGCAGAAAATACCATTGCACTCGTCGCTATCGAACGGGATCGTGTGGTGGGCTATGGCAAAGCAACACAATTCTTGGGCGACGATTATTCGCCGCAAGGCTGGTATTTATCGGGTTTGATTGTCGACCCGGCTTATCGACGTGGTGGCATTGCCCGCGCATTAACCGCGCAGCGGTTACAGCAATTGGCACAACACACCCACACGGTTTATTACTTTGCTAACGTCAATAACCACACGTCTATTGCGCTGCATGAAGAGTTTGGTTTTGAGTTAATCGACAATGATTTTGCTTTTCCTGACGTCATCTTTAATAACGGCCACGGCCAGTTATTTAAGCTCGACCTTTAACAGCATTCGTTCGCCCGTTCTCAATTAGCGGCGGCTGGCGTCGAAGCATTACTCGGCAACGGTCAGCCAACGCCGCCCTTCCGCCAGAGTTTGTTGCAACAACGGCCATTCGATTAACGACTTTTGATAGTTCGCCGCCATGCCATTGAGCTGAATCCCATAGGACTCGAGCCGATAGGCGGTGATGGCGAACATGGTATCGACGGCACCCGGTTTGGCAAACATAAAGCGTCCTTTGGCACGAGCAAAAATGCGCTCTAGGCGCTGCAACTCATCACTGAGCTCCATTGGCCGCTGAGTCATAGGTGCCACCGGTTTTACCGAAAAACCGCAATGGGCGCGCAAATTGTTAAAGCCGGCATGCACTTCTGCGCATAGGCTGCGCGCCAGTGCACGCTCGCTGGTGGATTCGGGATACAGCGCACCGTCAAAGCGTTCGTTTAAGTATTCGATAATGGCCAGGGAATCGTGAATGGCGCCGTGCTCGGTTTTTAGCACCGGCACCAAGCCCGATTGGGATTGGCGCATCACCCGCGATACGTGCCCTGGCGCTGCCAGGTTTATGACTTCCAGTTGCACAGGCTGTTTGAGCAATTGGAAACACATCCACACCCGCAATGACCAGGTGGATTCCGTGCCGGCGATCAGAGTCATTTCAGAGTGAGACATGCGTTAATTCCCCAAAGATGTGCGCTCTAGTGTCCTGAGTCAGAAATTCGCGTAGTTTCAGAGCGAATGGAAAGCGCTAGTACAAGGCGCTGTTTGCAGGAAATATCGGGATCTTTTCAAGAACAGCAACGCCGTAATGGGGCTTTCCATTCGTTCCCTTAGGGCGGGCCCTTCAAGCCCTCTGGCTTCGTTCTGCCTCTTGCCAATGGAACCACCATTGCCTGTGAGGCACACCTCGCCACAGAACTTGGATGGCTCGCTGAAAGCATGCGAACTTCTGACTCAGGACACCAGCATAGCTCAAAAGTACCAACTTGCGCTTAGCCTGCGCGATCGCAAGCATCATCTTGGCGAGGTAGGTATATTCAAAGCGCTGTGCCATCCGACTCAAATAAGGAGATTGTTATGCATTATTCGTTATCTTGCCTGTGCGGCCAAGCAGGCCTTAGCGTGAATACAGACATCAGCGACGTGGGTATTTGCCATTGCAGTATGTGTCGTCGTTGGAGTGGCAGCCCCATGATGGCCGTGCATGTTGGCACTGAAGTTGAAATTCGCGATGAGCAGGCCATCACTCGTTATGCATCATCAGAATGGGCAAACCGTGGTTTTTGCACACACTGCGGCACACATTTGTTTTACCAGCTGAATCACAATCAAGAATATATTGTGCCAGCGGGGTTATTCCCAGCGGATGTCGATTTCACCCTGACATCACAAATATATATCGATCACAAACCGCCGTATTATGAGTTTGCAAACGCCACCACCAAGATGACCGAGGCCGAGTTTCTCGCCAGTGCTGGCGTCGAAGTTTAAGCACAAAAAGAAAACCCCAGTGCGGGCAATGCCCGCACTGGGGTTAGTCGTTTACCAAGGCCAAAGCGACTGCCACCAGTCTTGTAGCCACTTCCACCAACGCTGCCAAGGCGATTGTGGCTCACGCTCATCCAGCAAAGTCACACTGGCCACCAAGCTTGCCTGACCATCACTGACGCTGAACTCGACTGTCAGCGGCAAAGCGTCCAACTGACTAGCCGTGAGTTCTACCTGCAGCTCACCTTGCGGCTGCAAAGTAATCCCCGGGTACTCAGCCAGCAACTCATAACTCAGGGCATCGCCATCGGCATCAATAAAGTATTGGCTTAAGTCGACTTGGTAGCGGGTATGCGTATTTTCAATGCCAACATCGCTGATCACAGCGCTTTGCTCCGGCGCCTGGTTGGCAGTTGCAAAGGTCAGGCCCACGACAATCGGATCGTGATCGGAAGAGCGGTAGGCATCGGCGGCGGCATAATTATCCACCGAGTCATAGCGCTGACCATTGGCTTCGGTTAAATAATCCATAATCGGCGCTTCAACCGAGTTGATGTGCCAAGCATCCACGCTGACCACATGCTCTAATAAATCTGCCGATACCAGCGCATGATCCAAACTGCCTAAAAAGCCGCTAAAGCTGTAAGAAAACGGTTTTGCTTCGCTGCTTTTATCCGTGTATTTCAAGTTGGTGAAACCGTCTTGATAAAACACCTGCATCGGATCTTCTTGGCTGTAGGCGTTTAAGTCGCCCAAAATCAAGGTTGCTTGCGACTCTACTCCCGTCGGCTGAGTGGCCAAAAACTCCACCAGTGCTTGTGCCGCCTTGGTGCGCGTCAGGTTGCAGTTGCCAACGCCATGTTCGCCTTCATTGGGTTCATTACAGGCCGAGCCTTTGGATTTTAAGTGGTTCACCGACACGGTAAATACCGAGTCGCGGTAGCGGAACGACTGAATCAAAGACGGGCGGTTTTTATCATCGATAAACAGGGGCTCACCCTGCTCATCCAAAGGCGAGTTGCTGCTGTCTAAAATAACGCTGCCACCTTCCAGACTCACTTTCGCTGGGCGATACAACAACCCCACGGCAATGGCATCGTCGCCAATCCGGCTACGCCCTGGATTCACGTAGGCATATTCATCGCCCGCCGCTTGCACGGCATTCAGTGCATTTACCAGCTCGGCAATGGCACTGCGACTGTCGTAGCCGTCGTTTTCTATTTCCATCAGGCCGACAATATCGGCATCCATTGCCTGCAAGGCAGAGACAATTTTGGCGGTTTGCATCGCTAACGCCGCTGCCGTCGGTGCACCGCGCTCAGTCGGAAAACCACCGCCTTGGCCATCGCCATTAAAGAAGTTCAGCACATTCATGCCGGCAATCACCAGCTCAGCGTCTAACGCCACTTCTGGCGCCGTCGTGCGCTCTGCCACCGGGTCAATGATGATCTGCTCGGGAATGACACTGTAATGATTGCGGTATTCATGCAACACACCGGTGAGCGTCGGTACCCGATAACCAATGCGCATTGGGTTGCTGGCAGCAAAGCCAGATTCATCTGGGAAGGGAATAAATTCAGGATACGGGCTGGAGACGCCGTCATCGACCAACAACACATCCAGCGGTCTTGCTGCGGCCAATGCCTGAGCTTGACTGCTGCCTGGCAATGCCACCTCGGTTGGCTGGTAATGCAATTGCGACGACAGCACAAACTGGCCGTAATTACCAAAACCGTAACCCGTGCCAAATAAGTCACTCACCACCAGGTTTTGCTGGCTGTGAATGCGCATGCCTTCAAGCGCTTCCCAAACATTGAGATCGGCGACCGGCAAAGTCACCGCCACCGGCGCTGGCAATGCTTGGTTGCTGGCACACACTTTAATGTCAGTGACATTTTTCAGCTGCGTGATTTGGTTATATTCATCGACTTGTGCCACTAAGCGCACACGATCGCCCACGCTAACCTCGGAGCGATAGTCGTAAACAAACACACCCTCGGAGGTGTGTGGATCGTTGTCGTATTCGCTTTCAGCCTGCTGCAGCCAATAGCCGCTGTATTGATAAGAGCTGTCGCCATTGGCCAGGGTGCCACCCTGCAGATCTGTGGTGACAATCGCTTCGACCACCACGGTTTGGCCGCGCAATGGGCTGGCGTCGTTATCGGCGTCGTCCATGCGCCCCTGAATTGCGCTGATGAGTTGATACTGATTATGTGAAACGTCGCCACAAGCACCCAGGCCCACATCTGGGTCAGGATCAACCGTGCCGCAATGATTGTCTGCCCCAGGCGTTGGCACGGCCTGCTGATAACCCTCGGTATTGCGCGCCACGCCTGCGCCACAGCGCTGATTGGAATGGCTATCTTTATCGCCATTAGCGTCTTCATTGATCTGGCCTTGACCCGCGTTTAACAGCACCAGCAAGTCAGTGGCATCGGCATCGTTGGTGTCATATACCAACGCATCGACCACAGCGTTGGCATCCACGCCGGTATTATTCGGAAAGTCCGTCGCAGGACGCTGATAAAGCGCTACCGCATCCGCACCGTTTTGAATCAAGTTGGTGTTGACGCCGATATCAACATCGCAATTGGCAACGGCGCTGGTATCACCACACAGCACCAAATAGCCCTCGGCATTGGTTTGATAATTACTCAAATCAACGCTGAGATAGCTTTTGGCGCCACTGCCGTTGAACAACACCAGGCTGTAACCAGCCAACGATTGCTGGCCCAGGCCACCGTCATACAGTTCGATAAATTCGCTGCTGTCGGTGCCGCTTTGATCGGCATCGACTTCATTAATGATGAACTGCGCCTGCGCACTGCTGGCCATCAGCAGCGCCAGGCTAAGCGTTATTTTTTGCATCTTGGTTCCCTGCATGAAAAGAAAGTCGGCAGGGTGACGGCGAAGTGTGTCAATTTTAAGTCGCTATTTTCCTAGGCGAGAAAAACAAACGCTAAGCATTAGACTGTTTAGGCCAACGCTATCAATAGGCCTAAAAAAAGCGCCTAGCAATAGGCGCTTTTTTATTCCGGGGCAGGCTTTATTGCTGGTCAATTAAGCGCTGAACGTTGGCAGGAATTTCACCCACCCCCCATTTTTCGTAAATGGCTTGCAGCTTGCCTGACTTCACCATTTCTGGAATGCGGCGGTTGTATACCTTGATTAAATGATCGGAGATATCCGTATCAGCAAACCCCACATACACATCCGTGCCTTCTGGCATGTCGTGCATTTCAAAGTTTTCAATGCCGTAACCCGCTTCTTGCAGTGCCATGGCAATTTCATCCCACTCATCGATTAAGATATCGAGACTGCCATCCATCAACAGCGCCACACCGTCGGCAGTATCGCGGAACTCGCGCAGGGTAAAGTCGCGCTTGTCTTCATCGATCAGCTCGTAATCTTTGATCCAACCGACGGTGCGATTGGTGAAGGTGTCATAGCCGTTCCATTGATAGCCTTTATTGATCGGATACAAGACCGCCAAGCGCTCAACATCAATGGCATAATCAGGAAAGCGCAACGGCTCTTCTGTGTCGCGATATTCACCAATAATGCCGTTATAGACCGAATATTTGGTAACCATTTTCATCGCCCGATTCCAAGGCACAGTGGCCGGCTTTAAACGAATACCGGCAGGCTGGTAAATCTCACGTAGCAGGTCCCAATAGAGCCCTGTGCCATCCCTGTTAGAAAACTCTGGCCATTCCGGGGCCACGAGGTTGACCACTTTAATGTGCTTGGCGGTAAATTCTGCCGTTGGCGCTTCACTGGCAGCAGTGCTTGCCAGCAGCAAGCTGGCCAATAACATTAGGATGCGCATAGGGGTCTCCGGTTGAGGCGCGCCTTGCGCGCCCGTTAATTTAAGGTAGCTTATAAAGACAGTTGCTTAGCAGCACGCTGGCCAGAGCGAATGGCACCTTCCAGATAGCCGACGTAGCGATCCGCAGTGTGCTCACCCGCCCAAATCAAACGCCCTTGTGGCTGGCGCCAAGCCTGCCAAAAACGCGTCACATCGCCTGGCCCGTAAGCGCTGTAACCGCCTTGCTGCCATGGCTGACGCAGCCAAGCTTGGGTTTCGGCACGCAAAAACAGCGCATCGGCACCTGGGTAAACCTGCGCTACTTGCTCGCGCGCAGCCGCAATTAACTCAGCGTCGGTTTTATAGCGATCGCCGTCGGCAAAGCGGCCGGAAGTATACACAGTTAAAATACCGGCTTCGCCCTGCTGCTGATCAGTGGCTTCCCAAGTCCAACCTAAGGGCAAATCTGCCACGGTATCGCCGTTAAGCTCGGCATCTAGCCAGAAGCGCTTGCTGTATTGCAACATCACCTTGGTATGGCTGCCATAACCCAATGCGGCAGCATTGCTCAGCGGCGCCGACAGCTGCGGCACAAAGCGGATCTGACTCAGCACCTTGGCGGGCACAGTGACCACAGCGTAATCCGCGTGAAACGCTTTGCCAGCCGCGATGACATCAACGCCCTTATCGGTGTGACGAATCTCGGTGACGGCATGATTCAGCAATACCGGTTTTTTTAAGCCTGCGGCCAGCGCTTTCGGCAGTTTGATATTACCGCCAGCGATGCGATAAATTTCGATTTGATCGTCGTCCACGCCTTCATAAACTTTGGCTTGATGCGCCAAGAACAGCAGTGACATTTGCGTCGGTTCGGCATACTCGCCACGAATGTGGTGCTCGGCCAATGTGCGTGCTTTGGGCGCTAGGTTTAAGCCATCCAGCCATTGCGCTACCGACTGTTGGTCCAGCTGTTTGGCATTGGGTGCTTGATCCAGTTGTGCCGGGTTAGGTACCAGCTTTGCCAATGCTTCTAGCTCTTCCCAGAAACGATCGTAGTCAGCCATGGCTTTGGCGCCGATCAGCACTTCCAGCTCTGACTCAGGCACGCGCTTGCCATCGATAAAGTACGCTGTGTCATAGTCGTAGCCCACTTCTTCGAAATCGAGTTTGAACTTTTGCGCATAGGCATGCACTTGGGTGTGTACCTCAATGCCATCCAATAACTCGCCCCCCGCTTCGGCGTACTGGCCTTGCTCAAAGACGTTATAAAGCGTGTGCACACGGCCACCAATGCGCTGCTGCGCTTCCAGCACGGTGACATCCACACCTTGCTGCTCTAACTCATACGCCGCCGTCAGGCCGGCCAAGCCAGCACCCACCACAATGGCCGACGGCTTTTCATCCGCCTGTACCACACAGCTCAAACAGGCAGAGAGCAAAATACCCAGTTTCTTCATGATCGTTTCTTCTTGTTAATGCATTTAGTGAGTTCGCAAAGCTATCGAACCCGGACTACAACGAAAACGCCCAAATAAGAAAAACTCTCAGAACCTAGAGGCAGCAGCGCCAAATCAATAGATAAAATACGACGATTTATACCCAATGACGGCAAATATCCGCTACTGATAGGCCATTAACTATACCGAACTCACACCTTTGGCTGAACTGAGTAGACATAAATGACGCCTACTTCGTTAGCAGACTGTTAGCCAACGCAGGCAAAGCTTCAGTAGTAAACAACTGCTCAAACGTACAAAAGAACCGGTGTTTCAGGCATCATGCGCGACTTTATTGATACAGGAAATACTATGGAACTTGCTCCTGAGATTCTGTTACTGCTGGCGCTGGTCGCGCTAGTAGCCGGATTTATTGATGCCGTTGCCGGTGGCGGCGGCCTGCTGACGATTCCGGCACTGATGCTGGCGGGCGTGCCGCCGGTCGCTGCGCTGGCAACCAATAAGTTACAAGCCTGTTTTGGTAGTTTTTCTGCCACACGCTTTTTTGTACGCGAGGGCTTAGTTTCTGTGCCCAAACAATGGCCCGCCATCACATGCGCTGCCATCGGTGCCGCCGTGGGTGCTTGGCTGATTCAACAAATTAATAGCGATTGGCTGATGACTGCCATGCCCATCGCTTTGATGCTGATTGCTGTGTATTTAATTCTGGCGCCGCAAGCAGGCACCACCGACCAAGCGCCACGCATGAGTCGCCGCAGCTTTAATGCCAGCGTGGTCACTGGCGTGGGCCTTTATGACGGTGCCTTTGGCCCGGGTACCGGTACCTTTTTTACTCTGGGCCATACCGTCGGTCGAGGCCTGAGCTTGGTCAATGCCACCGCGCACGCCAAGCTGCTGAATTTCACCACCAACATTGTGTCGCTGATGGTGTTTATTATTGGCGGCCATATTTTATGGGTGGTGGGCTTGAGCATGGCCCTAGGTCAGGCCGTTGGTGCGCGCTTAGGCGCAGCAACGGCGATGAAGCAGGGTGCCGGATTTATTCGCTGGATGACGGTGGCTGTGTGTATCGCCATCAGTGTGAGCCTGCTCCTTAAAGACGGCTAATGCGCTCAAACCCGCACGACCTGCTCTTGCCCTTGGGCCAGCAGAATAATCTCGCCATTATTTTGCTGTAGAGCCATAGTGGCCTGTGCTGTTAAACCTAAATACGCACCGCGAATGACCCGCCCCATCATTTGATGGCTCACAGCTACGATTATTTGGTTGGCATCGAGTGTTGCGAGCCATTGGCGGGCACGCTCAAAGGCCATAGCGTAGCTTTCACCACCCGGCACAACGTAATTCCAATTATCGGCCTGGCGCGCGGCCCATTCATGTGGGTGCAGCTGCTGTACCTGGGTAGAGGTCAATCCTTCCCACTCGCCATAACCATATTCTTTTATCAGTGGCTGTGGCTGTGGCTTGGCATTCAACGCTGCGGCAAAAAACGCCGCCGTTTGGCGCGCCCGCCCCAATGGGCTGGTGATTAAAGACAGTGGCTGCGATGACACAAGCTCAGTGACCGCGCGCGCCGCATCCTGCGCCTGCTGCTCTCATAACGCTGTTAAAGGCGAGCTTTGCCAGCCTTGTAAGCGTTTACTTAGATTCCATTCGGTTTGCCCATGTCGTACTAGCACTATCATTTATTCCGTCTCGATTTGCCCATGTCTTACTAGCACTATCATTTATTCAGTCTCGATCGGTAACTCAGGATCACTGCCCCACTCAGCCCAAGAACCATCGTATAAAACCGGCTGATCGAAGCCGGCGATCACAGCGGCTAATAAAACAATGCAAGCTGTAATGCCAGAGCCACATGAAAACACCAGAGGTTTGGGCATATCTGGCAGCTGTCGAGCAAACAAAGCGCGCAACTGCGTTGCAGTTTTATAACGGTTGCCATCTAGGACGTTGGCAAAGGGAATATTGATAGAGCCTGGAATATGGCCAGAGCGCACACCTGGGCGTGGCTCCGGCGCTTTTCCTGCAAAGCGCTCCGCCGAGCGCACGTCGATGATGCAAGCGCCTGGTTGCTGCAATTGTGCCAGCAGTTGCTGACTATTAATGATATGGCTGGCGTTGTACTGAGCGCAGACATTGCCTGTAATGGGCGGGCTGGCGAGCTCAGCCACCACCTCGTGCCCTAGCGCCAGCCATTGCGGCAAGCCACCGTCTAATACAGCCACCTGCGCAACCCCCATGGTTTTAAAAATCCACCAAGCTCTGGGGGCGGAATAAATGCCCTGGTTGTCGTAAATCACCACCCGACTGTCACGATTAATCCCTAACCTTCGGGCAGCATCCGCAAAAATATCCGCCGTGGGAAAGGCATGCACCTGGGACGACGTTTGATCACAAAACTCTTGCTCAAGGTCCAAGACTTGAGCACCAGGAATATAAGCCGGCTGTTCATACACTATGGGCTCTCGGCCGATCACGGTTTGCATACTGGCATCCAGCAACACCAAATTTGGTTGCGATAAATGCTCGGCTAGCCATTGGCAATCAACCAAAGGAGAGGGAAAAGACACAGCAAAGACTCCTGTCAAACGATCGCGGCGCACCAGCTCTGTTAGCGTACACGAGGGCGCCA
Source organism: Bacterioplanes sanyensis (assembly GCF_014652515.1). Classification (GTDB taxonomy): domain Bacteria; phylum Pseudomonadota; class Gammaproteobacteria; order Pseudomonadales; family Oceanobacteraceae; genus Bacterioplanes; species Bacterioplanes sanyensis. The sequence continues at coordinate 97,278 of NZ_BMYY01000013.1, forward strand.
CCCGATCTTGATAAAACTGCGGATATTAATAAAAACGAACAGCGCTATTTATACAGCTCCACACCATCCACCGTCATGCGCCAACCCTCGGCTGTCATTTGAGGCGGCTGACTCACCACAAAGGTGGTATCAAACGGCCCTATGCCGACGATAAAATCGTCGCCTTTAAAATGCTTTAGCGGTGCGTTAATGGTGGTGGTTGTAATGCCCTCGCGACGCCGATAAGACACCTTGCCATCTGCTTCTATGGTCAACTCCATCCCCTGACCTTGCCAGTGTCCGGCATAGTCGAGCTTATCCTGAGGCAACGGCTCACTGCAGGCCGTCAGCAATAACAGACTGCAAAGTACTAACAAGGGATTTATCGACATAGGCATAGCTCCGTTTAACAATGCATTCAACACTCGTAACAGTAGAGAACCTTTGAATAATTCGGTGCCCGCTCTGGGTCACCAGTGGGCTCCAGATCACCAAGCCGGCTTGCCGCTCTAGCAAGAGCTACAGCAAAAATCGGCGCCACAGAGCTGGAGTTTTCTGGCGCCCCCCTTAGGGCGCTTGATATTCACGACGCAGCAAGCCAAAACATTTCAGGTCATGAAATTGATCTTGCCAGTAACCGCACTCGCGGCGCAGACCTTCTTCTTTGAACCCTACCTTTTTTAGCACCGCCTCAGACTGAGTATTGCCCGGCACGGTATCGGCTTGAATGCGATTTAATGCGCAGTCGAATAGACCACCTACAAACGCTCGCTGCACCAGCTCATGCAGCGCCTCTGCAACCATGCCTTGGCCCCAATAATCAGGGCGCAAATCGTAGCCCACCGTCGCCGCTTGGGTGTGGGGATTCCATACATTAAAGCCACAAGTGCCAATCAGCTCACCCGTTGTTTGCAGTCGAATACCCCAGCGAATGCCAGCTTTGGCTTCAAACCTTGCGCGCATGCGCTCAATAAACTGCTGCGCTTGCTCGACATCGGTAAACACCGGCATATCGTAATAGGTCATCACTGACGGATTGGAGAAAAGCTGAAAAATACTGGCCGCATCCTGCTCTGTGAGCTGGCTCAGTGTCAGTCGTTGAGTTTGAAATTCGGGAAAATCCAAAATGCTTCCTTGTAGTTAAAGGTTTTGCGGTTAGATAAAAGCGCTGCCTGACAAGCAGATACTTGCCAGACAATACCAGAACGACGAACAACCTCTATAAGAACAATAACGTCGCCGAGCCAAGAAAAACAAAGAAGCCCACAACGTCGGTAACCGTGGTTAAAATCACCGAACCTGCCAGCGCCGGATCGATGCCAACCCGATTGAGAATAACGGGAATCACAATGCCACTGACAACGGCCACCAACATATTAACAACCAAGGCCAAAATAATAATGAAGGCCAACCAGCCGTTACCAAACCACCAGGCAGCCACGACCCCGACCACCGCCGCCCACAATACGGCATTGATCGCCGCCACCCGCAGCTCTTTGTTCGCCAGTGGTGTTAAGTTGGCCGCCGACAGCTGCCCGGTAGCCAGGCCACGAATGGTCAGAGTTAGGGTTTGACTGCCAGTAATGCCGCCCATGCTGGCGACAATGGGCATCAACACCGCCAGCGCCACCACCTGTACCAATACCGCCTCAAATAAACCGATCACAGCAGACGCTAAAAATGCGGTCGCCAAATTAATACCTAACCACACGGCCCGACGCCGCGCACTGATGGCCACGGGTGCAAACAGGTCTTCATCGCTGACGTTACCCATATGCGAGAGCTGCTCTTCGTAGTGCTCTTGCATCACATCCAACGAATCACGCAGCGAAAAACGCCCCAGCAAAATGCCCTGCTCATCCACCACCGGCAACATGCTCAAGCCCGATGCTTTGACGCGGTTGGAGGCGTCCAGCAAGCTTACGTTCGGTAAAATGCCCACTTCCGACATCATTACCTCACTGACGGCCACCTTGCGCGAAGCACTGAATAAAGCATCGAGGCTGGCCAAGCCTAAGTAGCGCTCTTGCTCATCCATCACCACCAGCACATCGGTATAAGGCGGCAACTGACGCTGTTTTAAATCCAAAAGCACATCCGCCACCAGGGTTTGCGGCAACACCGTTACCACATCATGGTTTACATAGCGGCCAAGCTGATCTTCGTGATAGCTCAGGGCATCTTTCACCGAGCTGCGCGCCTGCTTGGGTAGCTCTGAGATCACCTGGCGCGCCAGCTTTGACGGCAATTGCTCGTACAACACCAATAGCTGATCGGCACTGCTCAGTGCGAGCAGTTCATTGACCTCGTCACTGGCCAGCTCCGCCAGCAAATGTTTGCGAGCATCATCGCGCATGGCGCACAAAATGGCGGGTTGCGATGCTGGCAGCAGCGAGCGCCATAACAGTGGGCGGTACTCATGCGGCACCCCTTCCACCACATAGGCCCAGTCGTCGGCACTGAAGTCACGCGTTGCTAGCGGGTGTGCCAGCGCCTCTGGCGACATCAAGTTGTTGACCAACCAATCCAATACCTGATGGCGTTCTTTGATCGTCACCATAAATGTTTTCCTCTTCGCCGATCGCGGCTTACCTGCTATAACACCTACATTAGAATAAGCCAGACTTTGACCCAGGAAGAGCAATATGACCAGCAAAAACAGCCCTGTTACCCTCGCTGGCACTACGGTTCACCCGGGTGAAGTACGCAAGATCGAATTACCCGTTGTTAAGCTTTACACCGACACGCAAATGTCGATTCCGGTGCAGGTGCATTGCGGCAAGCAAGCCGGCCCCACCTTGTTTTTAAGTGCTGCGATTCATGGTGACGAGCTCAACGGCGTGGAAATTATTCAGCGCCTCATCAACAGCCGTGCCATGCAGAAAGTGCGCGGTACCGTACTGGCCGTGCCCATGGTGAACGTTTATGGGGTGCTCAACCAAACTCGCTATTTGCCCGACCGACGCGACTTAAATCGCTCCTTCCCTGGCTCGTCACGCGGTTCACTGGCCGCCCGCATGGCCGATTTATTTTTGCGCGAAATCGTGCAGCGCTGTGATTACGGCATCGATTTTCATACCGGCGCCATTCACCGCTCCAACTTGCCACAAATTCGCGCCGATTTAAGCGATGACGACACCAAGCGCTTGGCTTCTGCTTTTGGTGTGCCGGTGATTTTAAATGCCAATGTGCGCGACGGCTCGCTACGCCAATCCGCGGCCGAAGAAGGCGCCAAAGTGCTGCTGTATGAAGCTGGCGAAGCGTTACGCTTTGACGAGTTGGCCATTCGCGCTGGGGTGCGCGGTACGTTAAATGTGATGCGCGCCCTAGGGATGCTGCCGGCGTCGCGCCGCAAACCCTCGTATGAGCCCGTAGAGGCGCATTACAGTCGCTGGCTGCGTGCCACCGATTCCGGTTTTATTCGTCACCGCAAACAGCTCGGTGACCAAGTGGAACGGGGCGATATCTTGGCCGACATCGTCGACCCTTATGGCACCTTGTTAGACAGCATTATCACCAAGCAAGATGGCATCATCATCGGCAAGCAAAACATTCCACTGGTGCAAGAGGGCGAAGCTGTTTACCACATTGCTTGTTTTAGCCAACCGGATGAAGTGTCGGATAATTGGGAGCAATTCCAAGACGACCTGCTACCGGACACCGATTGAGCAATCGTTGACCAACATACGGCGGGTGGCTGTTTGGGCCGGGCAGAGCTGATACACTCAGCGCTTTTACTGTGGACCTTTCGCCACTATGCCGGACACTATTCCTACTGATTCGGTCGGGCTGGTAACACCGCAAACACAGCACTTTGATCAGCCACTGACGCTGCGTAGCGGGCGGGTGTTGCCCAGCTACGACCTGGTTTATGAAACCTATGGCGAACTCAACGCCGACCACTCCAATGCCATTTTGATATGTCATGCATTAAGCGGCAGTCATCATGCTGCCGGCTATCACAGCATGGACGACGACAAGCCGGGCTGGTGGGACAGCTGCATCGGCCCGGGCAAGCCCATTGATACGCGCGAGTTTTTTGTCGTCGCGGTGAATAATCTCGGTGGCTGCAACGGCTCCAGCGGCCCCACCAGCATTAACCCAGAAACCGGCGAAGTTTATGGCCCGGACTTTCCCATCGTCGCCGTGCGTGATTGGGTCAATAGTCAAGCGCGCTTGGCCGATGTGCTCGGTATCGAGCAATGGGCGGCGGTGGTGGGCGGCAGCTTAGGTGGCATGCAAGTATTGCGTTGGAGCATTCAGTTTCCGACACGCTTGCGCCATGCGGTGGTGATTGCCTCGGCACCCAGGTTGTCAGCGCAGAACATCGCCTTTAATGAAGTGGCGCGTCAGGCCATCGCCAAAGACCCGGATTTTCACGACGGCCATTACCTCAAGCACGGCACCATTCCCAAAGCCGGCTTAATGCAGGCCCGCATGCTGGGGCACCTGACCTATTTATCCGACGATGCCATGCGGCAGAAATTTGGCCGCGAGTTAAAAGAAGGCCGCCTCAACTACAGCTTTGCGCCAGAGTTTCAGGTCGAAAGCTATTTGCACCACCAGGGCGAAAAATTCTCCAACAGCTTTGATGCCAACACCTATATGTTGATGACCAAAGCACTGGATTATTTCGACCCAGCTGCCGACTACAATAACGATTTGGTCGCTTGCCTGGCGCAAACTCAGTGTCGGTTCTTGGTGGCTTCCTTTACCACCGATTGGCGCTTTCCGCCGGAGCGTTCGGAAGAAATCGTCAACGCCTTGGTGCATGCCGATAAAGACGTCACTTACGCCTGCATCGAATCGGAAAGTGGCCATGACGCCTTTTTACTACCGATTCCGCGCTATTTGGCGATTTTTAGTGCCTACATGCAGCGCGTCGCGCGGGAGGTCAATGTATGAATACCGCTTTGGAGTTACGCGACGACCTCAAGCTGCTGCAGCAGCATATTCGCCCAGGCAGCCAGATACTGGATCTTGGCTGTGGTGACGGCACCCTATTGCGCTACCTGCAACAGCATAAAAATGTGCGTGGCTATGGCTTGGAAATTGACCCGCATAAAATCACCGCCTGCATTGCCAATGGCGTCAATGTGATTGAGCAAAACCTGGATGACGGTCTGGATAACTTTACCGATCAAAGCATTGATACCGTCATCATGACGCAAGCGCTGCAAGCCGTGCGTCGGCCCGACCTGTTGCTGGAAGAAATGCTGCGCATTGGCAAAGAAGCGATTGTGACTTTTCCCAATTTTGGCTACTGGCGCACGCGCGGCTATTTAATGTTTAAAGGCCGGATGCCAATGTCCGAGACCTTGCCGTACAATTGGTACGACACACCCAACATTCACTTATGCACCTTTCGCGACTTTGAAATTTTGTGTCGCCAGCGCGGCATCCGCATTTTGCATAAGGCCGTGGTGGATGGGCAGCACAAACGCCATTGGGCCATTCGCTTGTGGCCATCCATGCTGGGTGAAATCGCCGTTTATCATATCAGCCGTTGAGGTAGTTCAGATGACACGCATGCTCCAGACCATTGCCAGCCTAGCCTTATTGGCCTTCGCCAGCCTGACACAGGCACAAAACCAAGGTGAGCAAAAGCAGGTGTTCGGCGACTATGAGGTGCATTACATCGGCCTAAACTCGACCTTTTTAACGCCAGAAACCGCCGCAGCGTACGGCATTACCCGCTCCAAAGCGTTAGGATTTGTCAGCATTTCGGTGCTGAAAAACGTCGCCGGTGAGCCACTGCCCGTCGCCATGACCGCCAGTGTCGAAGGCCAATTACGCAATTTAATTGGCCAGGCCAAAACCTTGACCTTTAACGAGGTTAAAGAGCGCAACGCGGTGTATTATCTCACCACCTTCCGCTTTGATGATGGCGACCTGTATCATGTCGATTTACAGGTCTCACCGGAAGACAGCAGCCAAACCTTCAACGTTAAATTTAGCCAGAAGTTCTACGAGGAAGAATGAGCCACAAGATCGTACTCGCCAGCGGCAACGCTGGAAAACTGCGCGAATTTGCTGCCATGTTCAGCCAGCACTTTGCTGACCAACAGGTAGAGCTCATCGCCCAAAACGAACTGCAGGTAACAGAGGCTGAGGAAACCGGCCTCAGCTTTGTTGAAAACGCCATTCTCAAAGCCCGCAATGCCGCCGCACAAACTGGCCTGCCCGCCTTGGCTGACGACTCCGGCTTGGAGGTCGATGCCCTGCACGGCGCGCCCGGTATTTACAGTGCGCGCTATGCCAGCGACGCCGATGGCTTTGGCAGCGGTGATGGCGCCAATAATGCCAAGTTATTACAGGCGCTAGAAAATGTGCCCGAACAGCAGCGCAGCGCGCGCTTTCAATGCGTATTGGTGTACATGCGTCACGCCAACGACCCAACACCGCAAGTGTTTCAGGGCAGCTGGGAAGGCCGCATTGCCCTGAGCGCCGATGGCAATGAGGGCTTTGGCTATGACCCTCTATTTTTCGTGCCCAGTGAGGGCTGCACTGCTGCCGCACTCACTAAGGCACGAAAAAATGAACTATCGCATCGCGGTCAGGCCCTACAAGAATTGCGACAGCGCTGGCAGGCATAAGGCCGGCGTATTTTTATATTTCCACGTACAACAGTGTGAGTAGTTATTTTGAACAGCTTTGAATTGTTAGAACAAAAAATCCGTCAGGCAGTTACCACCATTGAATCTTTGCGCCAAGACAACCAACAACTGCGCGAAGATTTAGAAGTCATGGAGCAGCTGCAACAAGAGCAGCAGCAAAGCCTGGAGCAAACCGAGCAGCAACTGCAACAACAGCAGCAGCAAAACCAGCAACTGAATGAGCAAAATCAGCAACTGCAACAGCAGCTGCAACAATTGCAAGAGAGCAACGCCGAGCTGGAGAAAAACAACACTCGACTGACCCACCAGCAGCACGAATGGCAAACCCGTGTGACCTCATTGCTGGATGCGTTAGAGCAAACCGGCGACAGCGAGCAGCGCCAAGCCTCCTAATGGCCATGACAGCGCTTGCCTTTCAATAACGACGCCAGTCAACGTGATGGAAAGGCAGGCGGCTTGCTCCACAATAAGCAAGCTCCCCGCTGCTTATCGCAGCTTTTTCGCCTAAGATACCTGCTCGGCCGTGTATCGGCTGCTCAGCATTTTCTCGTTGGATCGTCACATGCCGCTACCCCCGCTCAGTCTGTACATTCATGTGCCCTGGTGCATTCGCAAATGCCCCTATTGCGATTTCAACTCTCACGCCGCAGGCAGTGAGCTGCCCGAGCAGGCATACGTGCAAGCCTTACTAGCGGATTTGCAGCAGGATTTACCTTGGGTACAAGCGCGCCCAATACACAGCATTTTTTTTGGTGGCGGCACGCCGAGTTTGTTTTCAGCAAAGGCTTACCAGCAGTTATTTGAGGGCTTGCAGCGTGTGCTGACCTTGAGCGATGACTGTGAAATCACCCTAGAAGCCAACCCAGGTACGTTTGAAAGCAACAAGTTCGCTGCCTACAGAGCGCTTGGCATAAACCGCTTGTCGATGGGCATTCAAAGCTTTCAGCCTCAGCATTTAAAGCGCCTTGGCCGCGTGCACGACGGCGACGAAGCACGCCGTGCCATTGAAATCGCCCAACAAGCTGGCTTTGATAATTTTAACGTCGATTTAATGCACGGCTTACCAGAGCAAACCCTGGAGCAAGCTCAGGCTGACTTAGACATTGCACTCAGCTTTGCGCCGCCGCATCTGTCTTGGTATCAGCTGACCATCGAGCCCAATACCGAGTTTTATAAGCGCCCGCCACGGCTACCAGAAGACGATGCACTGTGGGACATTCAAGAAATGGGCTTTGCACGCCTAGCAAAAGCCGGCTTTGAACACTACGAAATTTCCGCCTTTGCACAGCACGGAAAAGCCGCACGCCATAACCTCAATTATTGGCAATTTGGCGATTATTTAGGCATTGGCGCTGGTGCTCATGGCAAGATCACTTTGGCCTCAGGCGAGATTATTCGCAGCCAAAAAACCCGCTTGCCACGCGATTATTTAAACCCAGACAAAGCGTTTTTAAGCGCCGAACAGCGCATCGAGCGTGATGACGCCGGCTTGGAGTGCTTAATGAATGCCTTGCGTTTACGCCAAGGCATCAGCGCACAAGATTTTACTGACCGCACCGGTTTGTCACTGGATGCCGTGGCTCAACCGCTCAAGCTAGCCCAGCAAAAAGGCCTGCTTGAGGTAAACGAACGCATCTATGCCACCGAGCGCGGCCAGCAGTACTTAAACGAACTGCTGGCGCTGTTTTTGACTGATTAGTTTTTCCTTCGCCAGCCTTTAACGCTGCAATAATGAAAACAGCGAATGGCCGGCACTTTGTTGTAGGTTGGCGCCAAAATACTCGTCGTAGCTCAGCAAATATTCGGTGCCTGCCGCCAGCCCCATGCGATAGCCCTGATGCAGGCGATCAATGTTCATGGTCAAGCGGCCAACCGCAAATTGTGGCGGCGGCGCAATCACGCGAATGCGACAATCTTCGGGTGGCTGGTCGATAAACTCCAGGCTGCCGTTGTAGTCGTCGGCGCGCAGCATCATGGCCGATAGCAATTGTGCTTCGTCGCCAAAACGCTGTTGCATGCGCTGCTGCAGCCCGTCCAGCATGGCTTGCGGGTATTGGCGTTTGCGATAGCCACGCGGCCGAGACAGCACCACGGTAATGTCACGCGCGCCCATGTCATAAGCGTGTTTGACCGGAATCGAGTCGGCAACGCCGCCATCCACATAGGGCTCACCGTCTAGGGCACCTCTGAAAAATACCCCAAAATAGGCGATAATCCATCTTCCAGTTAGCAAGGGCAG
>NZ_BMYY01000014.1 GCF_014652515.1 Bacterioplanes sanyensis
CCAACTTTTTCTGATTTCCTGGTTAGGTTCGGCGAGTTCAGGTGAAAATCAGAGGTGCCCTAGCTCCACCGTGTCGCGATACAAGTAAGGCAAAGCACAGCTGGCCACCATGGCCGGGTTTAAATTGTCTTCATCAACGCGCCAATAAGCCGCCTCGCCCGTCATCGCATGACTGCCAACAACATACAAAGGCATGGCTTGCCACAGCTGCTCTAGCTGCAGAGGGTGGCGCTCCAGCGCTGCGTGCCAGAGCCAATGCACATCGGTTAAATGGCCGCCGCGCACAAAGCGCGATGGATTAAAAAACTCACGTTGGGTGGCCATTTCGGTAATGACACGGCGATTGCGCCCGGGTTTGCGCGTTAGGTAACCGACCAAGTTGGTGGCGCCGGCAGAAACGCCCAGTGCCATATCAAAATCGTAGTGATTGCCTTGCATTAAAGCGTCGAGTACACCGGCGGCGAAGATACCGCGCATGGCGCCGCCCTCAACGACCAACGCACGGCAACCCGCAGGGGTGTGGCTATTGGTCATACTGTTGTCCCTATTAAAGGTAAGTTACTCAGTGTAAGAACAGACTACTCTGGGGTGAAATTGTTCATCTGCATCAGCATCATCAATTCTGACAATGATCACCAAACTGTAACTGCGCCAGCCGCTGATACAAGGGCGATTGCTGTAACAGCTGATCATGGGTGCCCACCGCAGCAATGCGCCCTTGATCCAACACCACAATGCGATCCGCGTGACGCACCGTCGCCAGGCGATGGGCAATCACCAGACTGGTGCGCTGTTGCATCAGCTGATCGAGCGCCTGCTGCACCCAGTGCTCACTGTCGGCGTCCAATGCTGACGTCGCCTCATCTAATAGCAGAATTTCTGGGTCACTTAAAATCGCTCGGGCAATGGCCAGCCGCTGTTTTTGCCCGCCCGACAGTTTGACGCCTTGCTCACCTAAATAGGAGTCATAGCCGTCGGGCAATTGCTGAATAAAATCGTGGGCGTGAGCCGCTTTGGCAGCCTGAATCATGTCTTCGTCACTGGCATCGGGGCGACCGTAACGCAGGTTGTCACGCACTCGGGTGCTGAACAGTACGGGTTGCTGCGGCACCAAGGCAAAATGCTGGCGTAGCTCAGCTAAAGGCCAGTCACGTAAATCACGGCCATGCAGCAAAATTCGGCCCTGTTGCGGATCGCGAAAGCGCAGTAATAAATCCAGCAAGGTGGATTTGCCGCCCCCAGATGGCCCCACTAACGCCACGCGCTCACCGGCGGCAATGTGCAATTCCACCTGTTGCAGTGCCGGCGTATCTGGCCTGGAGGGATAAGCAAAACTTAATTGTTGCAATTGCAAAATCGGCGCTCGGACAACCGCCGATGAAAGGGGGTCTGGTGAAAGAGCCGCCGGTGAGCGAATCTCAGCCTCAGTGGCCAGCAGTTCACGAATGCGCTCGGCGGCACCGGCCGCGCGCTGCACTTCGCCATACACTTCCGTCACCGCCGCCAGCGACATGGCCACCATCAGGGCATAAAACACAAACGCCGCCAGCTCGCCCGGCGTTAAGCGCCCCTGAATCACATCGGTACCGCCAATGTACAGCATCACGGCAATGGAGCCCATTAATAACGCCATCACCAAAAAAATCAGCACGGCGCGTTGTCGAATGCGCTTAAGCGCTACGGCAAACGCACCTTCTGCCGCTTGCTGAAATTGCTCGCTGACCATGGCTTCACGACCAAAAGCTTGCACCACTTTGATATGCTGCAAGCTTTCGCCCGCCCAAGCACCTACCTTGGCCACTTGATCTTGGCTGGCGCGCGATAACTTGCGTACCTTGCGCCCCAGTAATACCACTGGAAACACTAGCAATGGCACCGCCACCAGCGCTAAAACACTGAGCTTGGCGTTGGTATAAAACATCAGCCCCAAGCCGCCGACAAATAACAAACTGTTGCGTACGGCAAACGAAAACGACGAGCCAATAACGGTTTGCAGCAAGGTGGTGTCTGTAGTGACGCGGCTTTGAATTTCACCGGCCAAATTGTCTTCAAAAAAACTCGGCGGCAGGGTTAACAAATGCCGATACAACTGCTGGCGAATGTCAGCGACGACGCGCTCACCAAGCCAGGACACCCAATAAAAGCGCAAAAATGCCCCCAGCGACACCAACAGCACGATGCCGGCAAACACCGCGATAGCCTGCTCCAGCCCCTGCTGCGAACCGGCGGCAAAGCCTTGGTCCATCATTAAGCGCACCCCCTGACCAAGCGACAGCGTTAAAGCCGCAGTCACTATCAATGCCGTTAGCGCTAGGGCAAATTGCTTGCGATAGGGTTTAATAAATGGCCAAAGCCAGCGCAGCATAAATATTCACACTCTAATTTGCCCAGAGCTGTCCAATTTGTGAACAACTGCTCGTATATCGCCGATGTTTTTGACCACATCAAGGTGCGTAAGTACCATCAACGCCCTATTTCATATGGTATACGGAGATATCAACCTATGCGATTGCAAGCTCTTTCCCCTCTCTTTCTATCTATTGCCCTGGCCGCATGTGGCGGCGGTGGTGGATCATCCAGCTCTGATGACAGCGGTAACAATACTGACAACGGCAATAACACCGATAGCCAGCAGAATAATGGCGATAACGGTGATCAACAGGATAATGGCTCCAATAACAACTCCGATAACGATGCCAACACAGCCACAACGTTTGCCGACGCCTTGCAGCTGACTGGAGATGTGACGACAGACGCGCCAACTGTATCTGTAGCTGCGAGTGCGATTTCAAACCTAGCGTTATCTAACGTCCAGCATGTTCCGCTCACCCAAAACAGCGATTTCAATCTGCAGATAAATCAATTACAGGCGGCCGCCGGCTATCAATTAGCGGGCTATGTACTTGAGTTAGGCTCAAAGAAATATTGGCTCGCGGCTAGTGGTGACGGCAGCCAGCGGGTGAGCATCAGTGGCTGGCAGAATCGTTTTGATATCCAGAAACTGGAATCAGCATATCTGACGGTTACTGCTCTACAACAACCTATCAATGAAACATTGAGCCCAGCTGAGCTCGCCGCACGCAGTGACACTGTTCTGGGCCAACAAGCACTGGAGGTGCGTGGCATTCCACTGCCCGACGACCCAATGCAGATTATCGTAAGCTGGAAAGACTCATCGCGCGAGCCAGACCTATCTTCAGAAAATGAACACGGGGCCTCCTTAGCGGTTACGCTGGGCACGCAATTCGAGTCTCTCAGTAGTGGCCAGCTTGGTGAGCGATCTCATGGCTGGATGATCAGAAGTCGCGAGGACGGAATTGCCATGGCATCTTTCCAATATCGTTCCGATGTGACCAGCCTTGAACCTTCAATCTGGTATCACGACGGCGACGAAAGCATCACGTATCAACTTTTGGTCGTTAAAAACGGTGAAGTTGAATACGTGGCGAAGAACTCCTTCGATATTAACGAAATGCCAACACAACTCGATGATGATGGCGAGATTATCTACGATAGCGAGATCCATAACTATCCAGCCATCGTTTTCGACGAGAGTGTTCGTGCACAACAAGCCGAGACGCAGGCAATCTCACAGTGGAGCGGGCTCTGGAAGCCAGAAGGGATGAATCAGGTATATTTCATTGCGGAAAGCGGCTTTGCCAGCCTCCGTAACCTTGATCACCCAAGAACCGCCTGTATCCCGAACATGTATGCTTACAAGTTGACGCACCTGCCCAGCGGCTTCCGGGTCGTCAATAACGAGCTACAGATTCGCAAAGCCCTGCTGCAACAACATTGGCTGGAACCGTTTAACTTCGGTAAAGGCTATGAGTGGGTAACCGTAGATCTTTATCAGCCAGGCGACGATTATCCGTGCCAAGGCGATCTTGATTTATAAGTAGTAGCTGGGGGCTTAATGCCCCCGCTATCTTACTTATCGGTATTGACCCGCTATACGGGCTAAAGCACCAAATTCATAATGGCTTGACGGCTAAAGCCACGCAGTACTTCACCGTTATACAAAATCAGTGGTACACCTTGGCCATTGAGCTGGTCGTATTGTTCTTTGCCCAACTCCGACTTTTCAATGTCGTACTCGACGTAGTCGATGCCTTTTTCTTCAAATAGCTTGCGCGCACGCTGACAATAGCCACACCATTCCGTGGCGTACAGCACCACGGTGCCGAAGTGATCTTGCACAAACGCCGGTGGTGGGTTCAGCCAAGCATCTATGTAGGCCCATTTTTCATACACAACTAAAATCGCCAACAAGGCAATGAGTTTCTTCATAACCGCTCCTTGGGAAAACCGGCATTATACCCATTCGCACCCTGCTTGTGCTGTTCGCGCCCACTTCGCCGCTGCCTTTAATGCCACTCGAACCGGCTATTAGCAAAAAGCGTGATTGAGTTCATAACCAAATCGGCGTATTTTTGACGGTTCCCTAACGAGTTAGCATCACTGACAACGGCCGCCCAAAAGGCGCCGTCAGAGCCCTTGCCGGCCATCACCCGGCAACACGAAACAACAATAATAAGGCCGTGTCTTGCTCCAGTGTGTGCACTCACATCACATGGAGGATGATCGTTGTGCAGTTGATCACCGCACTGTTTGCAAATAATCGTGGCCTGGTGGGTCTGGCCATTGCATTTATTATCGCCAGCGCCCTGGCGAACATTGGCACCATTAATTTTATTAACGAAACCGTCGCCTCTCAGGGTGAACTGTTCGCCAGCCATGCTGGTTGGTTTGTCGCCCTATTGTTGGGCGCTTTTTGCTTGGCAGTGATTTCCCAATGGCTGATGACCACCTTGTCTTACCGAGTGGCCTATCAACTGCGTGGGCGCCTATTAAGCCAGGTGTTGCATTGTGAATATGAGCATTTGCAAGCGCTGGGCCGCAACCGTATTTATGCTGCCCTGACCAAGGACGTGCGTCAGCTACAAGAAGGCTTCGTTATGCTGCCGTTTTTTTTGTATGGCATTACCTTGGTCGTCGCCAGCTTTGCTTATTTGTTTTGGCTCAATGCCCCGTTAGCTACTTTGACCCTGGTCTCACTAGTGCTGGTGCTGGGCGTTAATCGGGTGCTGACGTCACGCTTTCAGGCATTATTGCGAAAAGAGCGAGAACTGGAAGACGATTTATTTGGCGGCTATGAAAAAGTACTGGACGGTCATAAAGAATTACTGCTGAACGAAGCGCGAGGTCAACGCTTGGTCGATGGCATCATGCAAGGCCCTGCAAAAAAAGCGCGCGATTACCGTACTCTGGGTGACCGCTATATCGTCGTGAGCATTCATTTGATGACCACCACGGTGCTCGCCTTAATCGGTGTGACCTTTTGGGCGGTATTTAAACTCGACATGGGCACTTTGGCACAAGGCACGGCCTTTGCGCTAACGCTGTTATTTATTCGCCAACCGATGAACATGGCCATGAACCAACTGCCAGGGTTAATTACAGCACGAGTCTCGCTGCGCAAGCTGCAATCGCTGGACTTACCCGAGCCAGAAGACCAGCGCCAACCAGCAACGCCTTGGCGTCAGGACTGGCAGCGCATTGAACTGCAAGACGTATGCTATCGCTACCCAGGCAACGAGCAGTTTAAATTTGGCCCAGTGAGCGCCCAAATTGAACGCGGCGAGTTGGTTTTTTTGGTGGGTCATAACGGTGCTGGCAAAACCACCTTGGTGCGCTTATTAACCGGCCTGATCAGACCACGCAGTGGTCAGGTACTGGTCGATGGTCAGGCACTGCCCAACCCGGATTGGCGCCATTACCGTGCCATGTTTTCGGCGGTACTGACCGATTTCCACCTGTTTGAGCAAGCCGCATTACCAGAGCAAGGCGAGCAAGATGAACGCGCCCGACTGTGGTTACAGAAATTGCAGCTTGACCATATTGTTAGCGTCGACAATGGTGAATTTTCAGTGGTGGATTTATCCACAGGCCAGCGCAAACGCTTAGCCATGGTCAGCGCTTGCTTAGAAGACCGTAGCTTGCTGGTATTGGATGAATGGGCCGCCGATCAGGACCCCTACTTTCGCAAAATGTTTTATGAGCAACTGCTGCCCGAGTTAAAGCAACAAGGGCTCACGCTGATCGTGGTCAGTCACGACGACCGTTATTTCCACGTGGCAGATCGCGTGCTAGAACTCAGCCGCGGTGGTTTAGTCGCTTATTCGCCCGCCGCCTAGCACTCTGGCCCAAGCGTAAAAACTGAGGCACACTAAGCCCCAGCCCAGTGTGAATACACTGGGCTTTTTTTTGCCCAGGGCTTTTATTTATGCACGCTTTTGCCAATAAAACCGTGGCTGTTTTGGCCACCAGTCTAATGCTCGGCGCCTGCAGTGAATCAACACCACCAGAGCAAGCGAAAAACACCGAGGGCTGTGGCCGCGTCACCATTGCCGATATGAACTGGGATTCGGCCAGCTTTCTGGCCAACCTAGACGCCACCATTTTGGAGCTGGGCTACGGCTGTGATGTGCAATTGGTGCCCGGCGATAGCCAGCCCACCACCGCCTCCATGGTGGCTAAAGCTGAGCCAGACATCGCACCAGAGATGTGGACCAACTCCAACCGCGAGCTGATTCAACAAGGCGTCGACGAAGGACGCCTAGCCTTCGCCGGTCGCTCACTCAGCGACGGTGGCCAAGAAGGTTTTTGGGTGCCCAAATACATGCTTGAACAATACCCGGAACTGGCCACCATTGACGGCATTCGCCAGCATGCCGAGTTATTCAGCCATCCGGAAGATCCTGAAGCATCGGCCTTTTATGGCTGCCCCGCCGGTTGGACCTGCCAGCTCACAACAGAGCGTTTGTTTAATGCACTCAACTTGTCTGAGCAAGGCTTTAAAGTCGTTAACCCGGGTTCAGGCACCGCCTTGGCAGGCTCGCTGGCGCGCGCTTATGAGCAACAAGCGCCTTGGTTTGGCTATTACTGGGCGCCGACTGCACTGCTGGGTCAATATGACATGGTGATGGTGGACTTTGGCAGTGGCATAAACGCCGAGCATTTTCGCCAATGCATTACCCAAAAAGAGTGTGCCGAACCTCAGGTGACCATGTATCCGGCTTCGGACGTTTACACCGTCACCACCGCACGCTTCGCCAAGCAAGCGCCGGATGCCATGGCCTATTTAAATACCCGCAGCTTCAGCAATCTGCAAATGAATGAGTGGCTTGCCTGGATGAAAAGCCAGCAAGCCGATGGTGAATACACAGCGATTGAATTTTTGCAGCAACAGCCTGAGCTGTGGAAAGCCTGGGTTTCACCCGAAGCGGCGCGCAATATTGAAATGCAGTTGCATTAATACGAACTTAGGAATGCAGCAGCGCGTTAAACGCGCTGCACCCACTGTGCTCGCCAGGCCGGGGCTTCGTAGCTGTCCGGCCAATATTCTGTTTGCCGACGGATCAGCTCGTGCTCAACGGTGTGAAACGTCAACGCACGGTCCTCGCGTTGACCATCGCTGACCACAACATCAGTAACCACTTGATTGCCTTCTTGCACAATGCGCTCAATGGTAAAGCGCCACTGCCCTTCACTTGGGTAGGCGGTATTGAGTGCGGCAAAGTTTTCACGCCCGACAATCAACTCGTTGGATTGTGGCCAGTAACACTCAAAGTCTTCTGCGAGCCAACGCGCTGCAACATAAAAATCATTGCTTTCCATGGCGAGCCAATAAGCAATCACCACGTCTTTGGCCATCATGCCGACAATTCCTCCCACTCATCAAAAATGCAAGGTACCCAATAGCGAGCGATACGATCGCACAGAATTTCAGCATTGATCACAGCTTCCAGGCGGCCACCGTTGCGCTCAATCACTTTGCGCGAGGCAAAGTTTTCGGCATCGGCGGTAATAAGCGCCTCCTCAATGCCTAGCTGACGCGCAACGGGCAGAACTTGCTGCAACATCCAAGCCGCGTAACCTTGGCGACGGTATGAAGGCGCCACGTCGTAACCTATATGGCCGCCTTCCTTAGACAGCAAAGGCGTGTTGATATGGTGACGTACACGAATTGCGCCAGCAATGGCGCCGTTGTCGGCAATGCACCAAAAATGGTCGCACGGCACGTAACCGGGCTGCAGGTTCTTGCCAACGGCTTCATCGTTGAGCTTTTTCACATAGGCAGGAAAGTCATCCACACCTTGTTGGTAATAAGTAGCATTTTTTCGATCATGTCCGAAAAAATCCTGGTAAAAATCAGCGAACTCTTGTTCGTAAGCCAAATTAGGCTCGATTAGCTTCACGACGGTTACTCCTTAATTTGCCGCAGATTGAATCATATCCCTGATGTGGAAAAAGAGACCCACTTAATATTTGCTTATATTGCTCCTAATGCCCTATTCACATGCTTCCAGTGAGCTATGCCATAAGTTGGCGACCCCAAAGCCAACCGCATCATCATCTTCGCTAAGCCATGTTATTAAGGGCAAGGCAATCGAAAGCTGTCGTCTAAATCCAGCGGTAAAAACAAACTGCTGATGCCAAGTGTGACGCTGCGCTCGCAGATTGTTTGGCGCTTAGCTTCATCCTCAATGTAGGTCTCTTTATATTCAGCGTTAAACACTGCTTTATTGTTATCGCTAAATGCAGTCAGAACGTCACACTCCTGATACTCATGGCATTGCTCATTCACAGCAAAATCATACAGTGGCTCAAGTTCAGCGACCTGATCCAGGTTGTTTTTTAACCCTATTGCTAGATTGCGTGCATGCGCTGCTTGCGCTAGCGCCTGGTTGTAACTGAGCTGGTCGCTGGCCGTCAGGCCCAAACCATTATTATTGCTGTAGCCATCCACATTATCTGGCTCGACGGCATCACAGCCTTTGTCTAGCGCAACATCCAACCGCGCTTGCATGATGGTAAGCACTTCGGGGCGGCGAATATCCAACCACTTTTCATCTTCCCAGCCATCCAAGGTATTACCTAACGCCGATGGCGGGAACTGGTCAGCATCGTCACGCCATTCTTCCCAAGAACCAGCCGAGAAATAGCACACCACTTTGCGGCCTGAGGCTTTTAAATCGGCAATGGTCGAGGCAGGAGTGTCGAATAAATCGAGGTCGTAAACATCCACCTCGTAGCCTGTGTTCACCGTGCCGCTCAGCTGCCACTGCCAACTCAAGCCGGAGGGAAAAGCAACGCGCTGAGGCGGTTGTGGGATCACCTCGGGTGCAGGAGATGTTGCGTCTGGACCAGTCGGCTGACGTGTGTCTGAATCATTGCCGCCGCAGCCAAACAGGCCACCGCAAAGCAATATCGTGGCCAGCCAGCCTTGATAAGAAAGAGTATGCATCATGCTGCCCCTAATGAATAAACACCCTTAGAGATAGCACAGGAGACGCGGCCCGCTTGTGCAGGCCATCACCGAATCCGTCATTGGTGTGGAAAAACAGCGTTACCGCAACGCCAGCTGGAAGTGTTTGCAAGCACCGGTTTTATCTCCCTCTTGCAACAGCACTTGCGCCATTTCAGCGTGCAGATCTGGCAAGCCTTTGATGCGCAAACCGGTTTGCAGGTATTCGCGGGCTTTTTCTAAATCGTGCTGACGCATGGCCAAGCGGCCTAGGGCCAGCAGCAACTCTGGGTCGTTGGGGCGCTCTTTCAAACATTGCTCAGCGAATAAGCGCTGTTTGTTGGTGTCTTCGCCTTTTAGCCGACCAAACCAGTGGATCAAGTCATCGTGCCAGACGTTTTTAAGCGCGTTGCGCAGCTCTGCTTCGGCAAGAATATCCTTACCCAAATCTGCCAGCAGCTCGACGTAGCGCAATAGAATGCTGGCACTGTAGCGACAATGGCGCGGCATCTCCTGGTAGACCTTTTTTAGCTCCGCGGCGATGTCGTCGTGATGCGCCTTGGCGGCGCGCTCCAACAGCTGCAGTTGCACTTTTTCTTCCAGTGCTTTGAGCTCTTCTGCTGGAATCTTGGTCGCTTTGCGCAATACGGGCAGCAGCTCGTTCAGGGCGACCCAGTCCTCTAACTCCTGATAGGTTTTTACCAACAGTTTGAGCACATAAGCGTGCTTGGGGTGTTTGGTGCGCAGCTTCAACAATACCGCCAGCGCTTGCTCCAACTGGCCACGCGACTGCAGCAGTTGCACGTGCGATATGCCCACCGCCAGCTCTGAGCCTTTGGTGCTTTGACTGGCCGCATTGAGCAGCTCGTCGGTGGTGTCGTGTTTGCCTTGCTCATAAGCCGCGCGCGCGGCGGCGAGATAGTTGATCAGCGGCGTATCAGCATCTTCGGCAACGCTAGACAACTGGCGCTCAGCGGTGCGCCACTGCCCTTGCGCCAGGTTTAACAAGCCGCGCGTGGTCATGCGCCGTGCACGCTGTACTCGACGCTGACGGCGCCACTCGTTAAAGCGCAAATCACTGCCCAGCAGCAACAGGCTTAAGCGCACCAACAAGTACAGCAATGCCATAAAGATCAGCACCAAGATGGCGAACGACCATACCGTGGTTTCCATGGTGTAGGTATGCCAGCTCAGCAACACATAGCCTGAGTCCAGACTAACCCAGCTTCCCGCCACCAAGCCGGCGGCCAGGGTCAGCAATAAAAAGGCGAGCCATCGTTTCATGCTGCTGGCTCCTGTGCCTCAGACTGGAGCGGTGCCACAGTGCCGCGACGCTGCTGCTCAACCAGTTTTTGCAGCTGGCGCAGCGATGCGGAAATATCCGGCGCAGCGGGTGCGACTTGCCATTGTTGCAGCTCACTTAACGTGGTGCGCACGGCGCGCGTGCGCTCGTCTTCTGCCATTAAGTACTGATCCAACCATTGCTCAACGCGCTGCAAGCTGTGTTGATACAAGGATGGCTCCTCACGCAGCAGCGCCACCTGTGCTTGCTCCAGCATCAAGTGCATATTTTGCTGCAGATAATAGAACTGATCCGGCGTCAGTGGCGCTTCCATGGCGACATCGCGCTGGCGAATGCGAACCATATTGCCAAGGGCGGTTTTGATGTTGCCCCACAGCTGCCAATACCAAACCTGTTCTTCTGCCGTTGCTGGCTGCGCATCTGACATTTGCGGGCGCTGCAGTTTTTCTGGCAGCCAGGGCAAGTCTTGCAGCGACTCTTGCAAGCTCTGCAGTCGATACACAGCGCCGACACTGTCTAACGCCGGTACGGCGCGCAGGGCCTGCATTTCTTTGGCCAACGTAGCACGGACCGGGTTAAGGCTTGGGTTGCGCGTTTCTAACAGCACGTTATCCGCCGCTTGCAGCATGCTTAACGCACCGCTCCAATCACGCTCTAGCTGCAAGCGCTGGTTGGCCAGGCGCATCAGGTATTCCGCCTCGGCGAGCAACCAATCTTGACGCTCGGCACCCGGCAACTTGGCCAGCCGCTCACTGTTGTGTTGCAGCTGCTCGCCCAGCTGCTGCAAACCGTCTAACGCTTGTTGCGTTTGCTGCTGCAGTTGGCGCTCTTCCTGGCGCAAGGTATCGGTTTGCTGCTGCGCCTGTTGCAAGCGATCTTTCACCACCGCCAGCTCGGCGGCGGTGTTTTGCTGTTGCTGCCAGCCCAGCCAGGCGCCGTAGCCTGCAACGGCAAATAAGCCGAGCATCAGTACCAGGTTGATCCAAGATAGCGGATGCGGGCCGCGTTTCGGCGCAGGTTGAGCGGCTGCCGGTGTGGGTTGCGCTTTGGCGGTTGCAGATTGCTGTTGGCCAGCGGGCTTACCCTTAGCCGATGCTTCAGGCTCAGCGGTTTCAGGCACAGATTCCGCTTCCGGGGTGGCCTTCTCTAGCGCCGCAGTCTCGTCCGCCATTGCCTCAGCAGAGCTGTCGCTGGCATCGCCGGCATCATCTTGGGCATCCGCGTTCTGTGGCTTAGCGTCGTCCTCAGGCTTGGACGGCTCCTGATCAGAAGAAGGGGTGCGTTCGCTCACAGTGTTGATTCCTTATCTGGCTGCGGTTAGCAGCGGGTTAATCGTTATTCAGCCATTGTTGTACACAGGCCAGCATGTCCTCATCGCGGGCGCTGGCCGCTTGTTTGACCGTTAAGCCTAATTGCTGCGCCTGCTGGGCGGCGCGCTCACTGGGTACTATCACACCCGCAATGCGCTGCGCTAAATCTGGCACCTGCTCGATCACAATATCGAGTGCCTGGCTGCTACTTAACAACAGCAAGGGCCGCTGCGCCAGCACCTGTGGCCAGTCATCGTCGGTCACCGGCAAGCGCTCATACAGCTCGGCATAGTCAACTTGGGCGCCACGCTGGCGCAATACATTGGCCAAGGTTTCGCGACCGCCACGGCCACGCCAGATCAGCACTTTTGTGCCGGCTATGCGTGCCTGTGCCAAGCTGGGCAAGGCCAGCACACCCTCACTATCGAACTTCTGCGGCGGCATGCGCACTTTCAGGCCAGCGCCTTGCAAGACTTCGGCAGTGGTGGGGCCAACGGCATACCAGTCGATCCCCACCGGCGCTTGCGGCCAGTATTCATCCAACCATTGCAGACCCTGCTCAGCCGCATTGCGGCTGATGGCAATCACCGCTTGGTAATGGTCCAAGTCGATCATACTCTGCCTGAGAGCGGCGTGAGACGCCAGCGCCTCGATGCGCATCAAAGGTCGATGCATGACTTCCAGACCCAGCTCCGTTAGGGCCGCCACCAACGCCTGCTGCTGCCCATCAGGCCGAGTAACGACAATCTGCATCAATCAACCTTATGGCCGTAGACTTCGGCCAGAATGTCGCCAGCGCCCTGCTCTAACAGGTGCTCAGCAGCGGCAATGCCCATGCGCTCGCAGTCGCTGGCTGGGCCAGTTTGCTCAGTGGTGAGCATGCGTGCACCGTCGACACTGCCGACCAAACCGCGCAAATGCAATTGCTCGCCATCAAGAGTGGCGTAGGCCGCAATCGGTACCTGACAGCCACCTTGCAGGCGTCGATTCAAGGCTCGCTCCGCCAGTACACAGTAGGCCGTAGGCTGGTGATGCAGTGGTTGTAGCAACTCATGGATGGCACTGTCATTGGCTCGCCATTCAATGCCTAAGGCACCCTGGCCACCGGCCGGCAGCGATTGCTCCGCGGGCATGGCGCTGGCGATGCGATCTTGCATTTCTAACCGAATCAAGCCCGATGCCGCCAGAATGATGGCGTCGTATTCACCGGCATCCAGTTTGCCCAACCGAGTTTGCACATTGCCGCGCAAGGTTTTGACCTGTAAATCCGGCCGTGCCTGCTGCGCCTGGCACTGGCGGCGCAGGCTGGAGGTGCCCAGCACCGCGCCCTGTGGCAGCTCATCCAAGCTGCGGTAGTGATTGGAAACAAACGCGTCGAAGGGGTTTTCGCGCTCGCAAATCACGCCCAGCTCCAAGCCCTCGGGAAACTCCATCGGCACGTCTTTCATCGAGTGCACAGCGATGTCGGCTTCACCGGCCAACATGGCGTTTTCCAGCTCTTTGACGAACAGCCCCTTACCGCCAATTTTGGCCAGCGGCGTATCGAGGATTTTGTCGCCCTTGGTGACAAAGGTGACCAACTCAATGGTCAGGTCGGGGTACAGCGCTTGCAGGCGCGCCTGAATATGCTCGGCCTGCCACATGGCCAGCGGGCTTTTGCGGGTGGCGATACGCAGATGGGTCACGGCAGTCATAACAATCCTTAAGCTTGCGGCGCTGGCAGCGACAGCGCTACCAGCCTATTGGCGCTGATCATACCAGCGCCACCGCCGCAACCGAAATGACGACCGTCAGTAGTAGTTCAGCTCCTGCGCCTTACCACTAAACACGCGATAGGCAAAAATGGTGTAGCCAATGATGCACGGCAGCACCAACAGCGCGCCAACAAAGATGATCCACAGCGATTCTGGGCTCGCCGCCGCACCGTAAATGGTCATCTGCTCCGGCACCACGTAGGGGTAAAAACTGTAGGCCAAGCCCTGAAAGCACAGGGCAAACATGCCGCCAGCCAGCCAAAACGGCCAACGATAAAAGCGGTCATGGCGATACGGCATACCCACTAACAGGCGATCGAGGGCTAACGCCAGCAAGCCGGTCAACAGTGGAATCGGTGCCAGTAAGATGATCTCCGGCATGCTGAACCATTTGGCAAAGATGCGCTCATTGACCAGCGGCGTTACCAACGAAATCGTAACGATACCCAATGCCGTCAGCCATAAACTTAAACGCGCCCAACGCACGGCTCGGCGCTGGAGCTCATCTTCGGTTTTCATCACCAGCCAGGTAGCACCCATCAGGCAATAGCCCGCCGCCAAAGAGATCGCCACTAGCACGGCAAACACAGTGGCTGAGGTGGAGTCTTCAAAGCCCATAATGTAAAGACCCAGCATATAACCTTGGGTCAGCGCCGCCAGCAAAGACCCCACCATAAAGGCGGCATCCCAACGCTGCTTATGCTGCGCCCGCGCTTTGGCACGAAAATCAAAGGATACGCCGCGCAAGATCAACGCCATCAGCATCAAGGTGGCGGGCAAATACAGCTCAGATAAAATCACCCCGTGGGCAGCGGGAAAGGCAACCAACAATAAGCCGACACTGAGCACCAGCCAGGTTTCGTTGGCATCCCAAAACGGCCCGATGGAGGCAATCATGCGGTCTTTCTGCTCATCATCGGCAGCTGCCATCAACATGCCAACGCCCAAATCATAACCGTCGAGAATCACATACAGCAGAATCGACAGGCCCATTAAGGCGGCAAAGGCCACGGCCAGCCAGTGGCCTTCTGTTGCGAGCATATCCATTACACGCCCTCCTGTTGAAAGGCACCGGCCAGTGGTTTGGCCTCATGAGCACTGGGTTCTGGCAAACGTCCAGCGCGACGCGCCAGATAAAACAAGGTGCCAATAAAGGCGCTGATCAGCACGGCATAAATCAGCAAGTAGCCCGTCAGCGTGGTGGCGATCATGCCAGCGGCAACATCGGAGGCGGCATCGGCGGTGAGCAACACATCTTGCACCAGCCAAGGCTGGCGGCCGATCTCCGTGGTGTACCAGCCTGCCACCGTGGCGACCCAGCCAGCAAAGGTCATGGCCACCAACACTTTGGCCAGCCAAGGCTTCGGCTCACCCTGACGTTTTAGCTGCCAAGCACCAACCCAAGACACCAACAGCATCAATAAACCGACGCCCACCATAATGCGAAACGAGAAGAACACCGGTGCCATCGGCGGGTGATGCTCAAAGGCATCAAAGCCCTTCAGCTCGCCGTCCCACTCGTGGGTCAGAATCAAGCTGGCCAGGTTGGGGATCTTGACTTCGTAGTGATTGCTTTGCTGCTCGGCATCAGGAATGGCAAACAAGCGCAAGCCCGCGCCTTGCTCGGTTTGCCACAAACCCTCCATCGCTGCCACTTTTTGCGGCTGATGCTCCAAGGTGTTCAAGCCGTGCAAATCGCCCATAAATATTTGCAACGGAATCAGACCAGCCGCGAGGAAAACACCGGTTTTTAAACCTGCTTTTACACCGCCCGAGCGATCTCCGCGCAACCAGCGATAGGCGCTCAAACCAGCAATCAGGAAAGCCGCCGTCAAGCCCGAGGCCATTAACATATGCGCCAAACGATAGGGCATAGAGGGGTTAAAAATAATCGCCCACCAGTCGGTGGCATGGGCGACGCCATCACGCATTTCAAAGCCGGCGGGCGTATGCATCCAGCTGTTGAGTACCAGAATCCAAAAGGCCGACAGCGTAGTACCCACCGCCACCAGCAGCGTGGCGATGGTGTGCACTCGGTTCGATACCCGGTTAACGCCAAACAGCATGATGCCGAGGAACACCGCCTCCATAAAAAACGCGGTCAGAATTTCATAAGCCAGCAAGGGGCCGGCGATATTGCCCACGGTTTCCATAAACCCGGGCCAGTTGGTGCCAAATTGGAACGACATGGTAATGCCTGACACCACGCCCAAGGCGAAGCACAGGGCAAACACCTTCACAAAGAATTGATACGCCGCCATCCACTGGTCATCGCCGCTGCGGTTGAACTTTAACTTAAAGAACAACAGCACCCAGCCCAAGGCGATGGTGATGGTGGGAAACAAAATGTGGAAAGTAATATTGGCGCCAAATTGCGCCCGAGCCAGCATTAACGCATCAAGCGTTTCCATAATGCCTCCGAAGTGAGAAAGTTCTGAATAACCCACAATCCCGTAGGAGTTATTCACAGCTCTCTGCCGTGCAGGACAAATTATGCCAAAGTTGCTGTCGTCGCAGCCTGTATAGAAATGTGGAGAAGTGGCAAGACAGCCCGTGCACGGTATCACAACCGCCCTAGTGCAGGCTGCGGCAAAAGCACGCAGCCTAGCGATAACACTGTGTTGCGCTACCTGAAACGGTAGTTAGGCGAGATTTTTGCAGCTGTAGTAAATGTGGCAAATGTGAATTACAGCTCGCGCATGGCGCGGCGCACCACCGGCACATGGCGACGACTCACGGCGATGCCGCCGTCATGGCCGCGCAAAAACACGCAATGGCCACCGCCGGGCTGCGACTCCAATCGCTCGATGCGTGAACGCGCCACTAACGTGCTGCGATGCACGCGCAAGAAGCGCTCGCCAAACTCGTCTTCTAATTGCCGCAGTGAATCGTCGATCAGGGTTTCACCGCCTTCATGAAACACACTGACGTACTTGTGATCGGCACTAAAAAACAGCACCTCTTCCACCGGAATCAACTGCAACCCGGCATGAGTGCGGGCACTTAAATGAGTGCGAGCGCCACCGCCAACGGCGGCGGCCTCCGGCTTTTGCTGCAACCACTGGGCCGCGCGCTGCAGCGCCCGCGATAAATTTTCTTTGCCGACGGGTTTGAGCAAATAGTCCAGCGCCTGTACCGAAAACGCCTGCAGCGCGTGCTCCTCATAAGCGGTGCAAAACACCACCAGCGGCGGGTTGGGTAACTGCTGCAGCTGCTGCGCCGTTTGCAAGCCATCCAGCTCAGGCATTTGAATATCCAGCAGCACTAAGTCCACCGAGTTGCTGCGCAGCCACTCGACGGTGGAGGCGCCATCGCCGGCCTCGGCCACCCAATCAAAGTTGTCATGTTCCATCAGTAAACGCTTGAGGCGCTCACGCGCTAAAGGCTCGTCGTCTACCAGCATGACCCGATAACTCATTTGTCCTTCCTCGGCAGTATCAAGGTGGTGCGATAGTGGCTGCCGTGATGTTCCGCCTGCATGTGCGCCTCACTGCCGTACACGGCCTGCAGGCGTGCACGAATGTTGTTTTGCGCCATACGGTTACCACTGCTGGCCACTGGCTTTTCCGGGCAACTATTGTCGATCACGATGCGACAGCTGTCTGTGCGGCTATGCACAGTCACGCGAATTTCGCCGCCCTGACGCCGTGGCTGTACCCCATGGTAGACGGCATTTTCCAACAGTGGCTGCAGCAACAGCTGCGGCACTTGAATATCGGGCAGCTCATCCAGGTCTGGCCAGTAGAGTTTCAACCGCTCCCCTAAGCGTACTTGTTCGATATCCAGATAGCCTCGGCCCAGCTGCAGCTCGGTGCTGAGCGGCACCAGTTTGTCATCCGCTTTCAGCACGGCACGAAACAGGCGCGCTAAGTCGATCAGCATTTGCTCGGCTTTATCCGGGTCGACCACAATCAGCGAGGCCACGGTGTTGAGGGTGTTAAAAAAGAAGTGTGGGCGAATATTGGCCTGCAGCACCGCCAAGCGTGAACGCAGCTCGGCCTGGGCCTGCTGACGCCATTGGCTTTGCACATAAAAGTAGCGCAGCGCCATGGCGGCAAAAATCGCGGCGATGAACTGGTTGCGCAATACCCAGAGCCAGTCCACCGGCCCTTGATTCAGTGGCCACAAGGCCTCGCTTGCCAAGCTCACCACCAGGGTTACCAACTGAGTGGTGATCAGGGCAGCCATGCTGGCCAAAGTAACGCTGCGCCGCGCCAGTAAGCGCCGCAGCTGACACAAGCAAGCCACAGACAACAGCGCCACCCACAGGGCAAAAAATGACACCAAAGAAAAGCGCTGCAGCGAAAAGTGCTCCAGCCCGGTTTCGACCAGGGTTAATGCCAGCACCAGCGCTTCCGTCACGCCTAATAGCAAAATCACCGCCCGGGTATTGCACAAATCCGGCAAAAAGAAGGCTTCTAACTCAGCCTTGGAGGGGCTGTTATCCTCGGGCAGCAATGGCTTCACGGCAACTCTCACACAATCACGATGGCTGTTAGTCTCGCCACAGATAGCCTGCCTCGCAAGGCCGCCGGCGCCAATGTGGCGGCTTGCCGCTCAATTTGCAAAGCCGTTAGCGCTACAAAGAAAGCCGTTAGCGCTGCTAAGAGAGTCGTTAGCGCTGCTAAGAGCGCCAACAGCGCTATTGGGTCGCCTACCTGTCTGCCGCTATACTCAGCCACCGCAATTGAATGCCGACGCCATTAACCGACATTATTAACCGACATGATTAAAAAGGTGCGCCATGACTGATCAGACCAATGCCTCCTGGGGTGGCCGTTTTTCCGAACCGACCGATGCGTTTGTCGCTCGTTACACCGCTTCCGTCAGCTTTGATCAGCGCATGTACCGCCAAGACATCCAAGGCTCCATTGCCCACGCCAAGATGCTGTGCAAAGTCGGCGTATTAAGCGAAACCGAGCGCGACGACATTATTCGCGGCCTAGAAGAAGTGCGCATTGAAATTGAGCGCGGTGACTTTAACTGGTCCGTCGAGCTGGAAGATGTGCACATGAACATCGAAGCAGCGCTAACGCAAAAAATCGGCATCACCGGCAAAAAGCTGCACACCGGCCGCTCGCGCAACGATCAGGTCGCCACCGACATTCGCCTCTACCTGCGTGATGAAATTGACGTCATCGCGTCCGAGCTAACGCGTTTGCAGCAAGGCCTGATTGACTTGGCCGAGCAAGAAGCCGACACCATTATGCCGGGCTTTACCCATTTGCAAACGGCGCAGCCAGTGACCTTTGGCCATCACCTATTGGCCTGGAACGAAATGCTGCAACGCGACTACAGCCGCCTGATGGACTGCCGCAAGCGCATCAATATTCTGCCACTCGGCGCTGCGGCACTGGCCGGCACCACTTACCCCATTGATCGCCATTACACCGCGGAGCTATTGGGCTTTGAGCGGCCGACGGAAAACAGCCTGGATTCCGTCTCCGACCGTGACTTTGCCATTGAATTTACCAGTGTGGCGGCGCTGATCATGATGCATATGTCGCGCTTCTCCGAAGAGCTGGTGTTGTGGGCCTCAGCGCAGTTCCAGTTTATTGATTTGCCAGATCGCTTTTGCACTGGCTCATCCATTATGCCGCAAAAGAAAAACCCGGACGTGCCCGAGCTGGTGCGCGGCAAAACCGGCCGCGTATACGGCCATATGATTTCATTGTTAACCCTGATGAAGTCACAGCCACTGGCCTACAACAAAGACAACCAAGAAGACAAAGAACCGCTATTCGACACCGTCGATACCCTGCGCGACAGCTTGCGAGCGTTTGCCGATATGGCGCCGCACCTGCAAGCGAAAAAAGACTGCATGTATGAAGCAGCGAAGCGTGGTTTCTCTACCGCTACCGATTTGGCCGACTATGTTGTGCGCAAAGGCATTCCCTTCCGCGATGCCCATGAAATTGTCGGCAAGGCCGTGGCCTATGGCATTGAAAGCGGCAAAGACTTAAGCGATATGACACTGCAAGAACTGCAGCAATTCTCTGAGCAAATCAGCGACGATGTGTTTGAAGTATTAACGCTGGAAGGCTCTGTCGCTGCCCGCGACCATATTGGCGGCACCGCACCGAACCAAGTGCGTGCGGCAGCAGGCCGGGCCAAAGCACTGCTGGCTGAGCGTTAATCATCTAAGAGCGGGCTTGTTGATAGGCCCATAAGAAGGCGTTTAGCACGGCCCGTTATTTGCGACAGCCTTGTTAAGTGCTTTCTTAATCTGCCGTTTTGTTTTTACCAAACCATCCCGCCACATTGACCACTTGCACGAAGCGAAATACCAGTACGGCGTGAATCAAAGCAACGATGACGCCCATCGCGTGTTGGCCGGAAGCCATCATATCCCACACCATGGCCGGCAAGATCAAAATTGGGAACCAAGCGATATAGCGATAAAACACTCGCTCGAAGGCGGTACTAGCTGGGTTTTTGTTATTATCTTTGCTGTCCATCATGGCACCTTGTTGGCTCAGGCCTAAGATACACAGTGCAGCAAATGCTGGGTATTTGCACCATTAGCCATTAGTCAGACACACCGCGATTCGCCGTATGTCGAATGCAATATCAAATCTAAATCCGCCGTTCGGCAGAGCCGAAATCACTGTTGTGGAGCTTTTCGTGAAACGCCTGTTGTTGCTCTCGTTGATCTTTGCCCTGTTGGCTTGCAGCACACCTGAGCCACCTTTGCGCATAGGCAGCAACGTGTGGCCAGGCTACGAGGCGCTGTATCTGGCCCGCCACCATGGTCACTTTAACAAGCTACCGATCAAACTGGTGGAGTTGGCGTCAGCATCAGACCTAATGGATGGTATTCGCAACGGCCAACTGGATGGCGGTGGTCTTACTCTGGACGAAGTATTACTACTTGCCAGCGAAGGGATTGATATGACCATTGTGGCCCTGTGCGATATCTCTGCCGGAGCAGATGTCGTCATGGCCCGACCGGGAATTAATAATCTGGCGGCATTAGCAGGCAAGACCATTGCAGCAGAAACGACGGCCGTGGGAGCCGTTATGCTAGCCGGAGCATTACGACAGGCAGGCCTGAGCGAACATCAGGTGAGGATTGTTCATATGCCTCTGGCCGATCAGCTACCCGCCTACCAGCGCGGTGAAATAGACGCTGCGGTTAGCTTCGAACCCTTTAAAACCCATTTACAACAAGCCGGTGCTCAAGTGCTGTTTGATAGTCGCCAAATTGCTGGAGACATTGTCGACGTACTGGCGCTGCGATCTGAAGTAGTGGCGCAAAAGCCATACGTTGTGCAGCAGCTGGTGCGCGGCTACTTGCGCGCTAACTATTTATTGGTACAGGGAGATGAAGCAGCGCTGGCATACGTCAATCGCCGCTTGAGGCTGCCTCCGGAGCGTTTGCCTATGCTGTTTGAGGGAATGCAGATCCCCTCACTGCAACAACATCACCATTGGTTACGTCATGACGCAGAGGTAAAAGCTGCCGAGTTAGCCCCTCTCCTGTATCGCAAAGGTTTATTGCGCTATCAGGTCGAGCGCTTACCACAAGCGACAACGCAATTTTTGCCGGAGCTGCGCCCATGAAGCGATTATCGCTGCAGACTCGGCTACGGGCCTGGTCGGCCCTCGGGCTAGGTATGACCATCCTGGTCACGGCGTATTTTCTTTACAACCAGCAACGCCTCAGCTTCAACCAGCAATGGCAGCTGCGTACTCAGCATCAACTGGATGTGATCGGTAGCATGAGCCGCGACCTGCTAAGCCGCGGTGAGCTGCAGCAACTGGACCGCCAGATATCACGCTTGGCGCTGGAAGCCAATATTGATGAAGCGTATCTCGTGCGCGATGGTGTGATTCTGGCTTCCACCAAACGCGCACGCTATCTGGAGCCACGTTCGGCCATCGACTGGCCAATCCGCCCCATGCAACAGCGCCATGTCAGCCAACAGGGTAATACTCTGTATGCCATGCACCCGTTCCACTATGCGGCAGAGGGGTTGCGCGAAGAACGTAGAGCCAGCTTATGGTTGAAAACTGACCTCAGCCGTGACTGGCTGCTTGTCCGCCAGTCCCTGTGGTGGCAAATCGCGGTCATCAGCTTATTGTTGCTATGCGCTTATCTGGGCATTGAGCTACTGCTGCGGCGACAAGTACTAAAGCCCTTGCAGCAACTCGGCACGCTAACCGAGCGTCTGCGTGATGGCTATTTGGGCGAAACCATTCGCCATGACAAATCTCTAGAAATTGCCAAGCTACAAGCTGCTTTTAACAACCTTAGCCGTCATTTGCGCCGTTCAAAACACCAACTACAACAGCAGAATCGACTTAATCAGGCCTTTGCTCAGACCTTTCCCGACGTTGCCTTTGTACTCGACCAAGATGGCGTCATATCCGCGCGTTTCGGCTGCGATCACAGCCCGTTCGACGCTGCCGGTAGCGCGTTGGTAGGAATGGATTTTCGCCAGTTGCTGTCAACAGCAGAAGCCGCTGCCATGACGGCCCAGTGGCAGCTGTGTTTGCAACAACAGCAGTTAGTTGTACATGAGCTGCGACATCGAGCGTATTACTTAGAGTCTCGCTTGATGCCGCTCGACCAACAGCAAGCGAGTGATAACGCTGTGCTCTGGTTAGTACGCGATATCAGTGACAACAAACGCAAACAACAAGTAATCGAGCAGCAAGCCAATTATGACGCCCTAACGAACTTGGCCAATCGGCATTTGGCAACGCAGCGCTTGCAAAGCTGGATCGACCGAGCACCGCTGCACCAACACTATGGCGCCGTCCTGCTGATCGATTTGGATCACTTCAAACACATTAACGACTCGCTCGGACATCCATTTGGTGACCGCCTACTGATCGCCCTTGCTACCCGCTTGAGTCACCAGCGGTCTGGAGAAACGGCGCGCTTGGGCGGAGATGAGTTTCTGGTCATGCTAGAGCCCCTGTACCACAGTGCTGAGATGGCAGCTCAGCAAGCACAGCAAGTGGCGACGGATCTGCTTGAGCAGTTGCGTCAGCCGGTGCAAATAGATATTCACTCATTTCATTTGTCCGCCAGCATTGGTTTGGCTGTGTACCCGACAACAGACAGCAACGCTGAGGATATTATTCGTCAAGCAGATACTGCCATGTATCACGCCAAGAGCGCTGGGCGTGGCTGTGTCAGTCAATACAGTGACAGCATGCAACAACGAGTCCTGCAGCGAGTGCAGCTATTGAATGATTTGCATCGTGCCATCGAGCAGCAGGAGCTGAGCCTAGCACTACAGCCTCAGTTCGATGCCGCAGGTCAACTAGTCGGTGCAGAAGTTCTGTGCCGTTGGCAAAACCATGGTGAACTTGTGCCTCCGGATGTGTTTATTGCTGCCGCCGAAGAAAGCAAGCTGATTCTATCTCTCGGCAGTTGGGTGCTACAGCGCAGCTGTGCTTGTCTGCGTCGCTGGCAACAGCAGAACTGTTTACCACCATCGTTTCAGCGTTTGGCGATCAATATTAGTGCGGTGCAATTCATGGACGAAGGCTTTGTCGAGGAGTTGCAAAACATTGTCAGTCAGACAGGCATTCACAGCCAGCACATCGAACTGGAGCTCACTGAAAACGTCTTCATGGGCAATAAGCAACAGGTCAGCCAACGTATGCAGCTGCTCAGCCAGCAGGGCTTTAGCTTCGCTCTGGATGACTTTGGCACGGGCTACTCCTCACTTAGCTATCTGCAAAAGCTGCCACTGAACAAGCTCAAAATTGATCGCAGCTTTGTGATGGATATTGACCACGATAACGGCAGCGCTAGTATCGTCGACTCCATCATTCAGCTAAGTCATCATTTGCATCTACAGGTCATCGCCGAGGGAGTAGAAACAGAAACCCAACGTGACTACCTGCTAGCCCGTGACTGTCAGCAGTTGCAGGGATACTTACTCAGCCGCCCACTGTCTGAAGCCGACTTCACCGCTTGGCTAAAGGCAACCCAATAGAGTTACTCATGCTGCCACTGGTTTACCATCCAAATTATTCATGCCCCTTTCCGGAGGATCATCGCTTTGTGATGTCCAAGTTCCGGCGCTTGTTTGACTATTGCCAGCAATGGGGCCTGATCGATAACAATCTGCATCAACCCGAGGCCGCCAGTCTAGAGCAACTCAGCCGGGTCCATGACCACGATTATTTGCATGCCTTGCTCCACAATCGCATGGAACCGAGGGTTTGGCGCCGCACCGGTCTGCCTTGGAGCCAGGGCTTGATCGACCGCACGGTGACAGCGCCAAACGGCACCCTGTTGACCGCCCGTTTAGCCCTAGAGCATGGCATGGCCAGTCATCTGGCCGGCGGCACCCATCACGCCCACTGGGATTTCGGCTCCGGCTTTTGCTTAATCAACGACCTTGCTTACAGCGCTCAAACACTGCTCGATGAAGGTGAGGTCAAGCGCGTGCTGATTTTCGATTTAGACGTGCATCAGGGCGATGGCACCGCTGCACTGCTGGCCCATGAACCGCGTGCTTTTACCTGCTCGATTCACTGTGAAAAGAACTTCCCGTTTCGCAAGTCCGCCAGCGATTTGGATATTGGCTTAGACAAAGGCCTGGAAGACGCCGACTATTTACACACCGTCGAGCACACGCTGGTGCCTTTGTTAGAAGAATTACAGCCAGATTTGGTGCTGTACGATGCCGGTGCGGATGTCTGGCAAGGTGATGAACTGGGCCATTTGAACATCAGCTGGCAAGGGGTGCGCCAGCGCGATGAGCTGGTGTTAAAGCACTGCTTGCAACGTCATATTCCGGTCGCCACTGTGATTGGTGGCGGCTATGACCGTGACCATGTGCGCTTGGCTCAACGCCATGCCACGGTTATTGAGGTAGCGTCAGCCCTGTTCCCGCTGTATCTCTAAGCACTGCCAGCAGCTGCTGCTGCAGCCACGCCAAGGCAGGGTCACGCAGCGCCTTTTTATGCCAATAAAGATGCAGCTCCAAGTTAGCGGTAGGCAATGGAAAGGGTTTGACCATCCATTGTTGCGGCTGTTGATTCGCCAGCTGCGCGGCGTAATCACGCGGCAGGGTTAATAGCAGGTCGGTCTTGGCGGCCACCTGCAAGGCGGCGTAGTAATTTTGACAGCGCAAGGCCACACGCCGCTCCAGCCCTTCTCGCGCCAATGCCAAGTCTTCCGCGCCTGGGCCTTCTGGGCGGCTGGAGACCAGCACATGGCCCCAGCCTAAGTAGGTGTCTGCTTCCCACAGTTGGGTTAGCGCCGGATGATCGTGGCGCAGCAGCACCGCCAGCTGCTGCTGACCGATGCGCTGATGGCCAATGTCGCCGGCCATCGGCACCAAGACATCGGCCGCAAAATCGACGCTGCCACTGCGCAGCGCACTGGCCAGGTCGCGTCGGTTTTGGCGTATGCTGCGCACTTGAATGCCGGGCGCCAGTGGCTGTAAATGCATCATCAGTGCCGGTAGCGCCGTCGCTTCCAGTAAATCCCGCATGGCCAAGGTGAACTGGCGGCCAGAGCGGCTCGGTTCAAACACCAAACCTTCATTTAACGTGGATTCCAACTCCGCCAACGCCGCCCGTACCCGTTCAATAATGGCTTGCGCCAGCGGCGTTGGCTGCATGCGCTTGCCGACACGTTCAAACAACGGGTCGTCAAAGCGCTCACGCAAGCGCGCCAAGGCATGGCTGACCGCCGGCTGCGATAAATGCAGGCGTTCACTGGCGCGAGTTAAGTTGCCTTCTTGATAAATCACATCAAAAACAACAAACAAGTTAAGGTCGGTTTTAGATAAGTTCATCTGCGTTGGCGGCTTCCTGTGACAGTCTTCCTGAACCTAATATGAACACGCCCGTTCCATCAGTGATACTAATAATTGACGCCAGTGACCTTTTCAGAGCCTGTGCGTGCGTTAGTCTAAGGCGTGTCAATTATGAATGAAGGAACGCACTATGAACTATGGAAAACTGTCCGCCGCTTTAATTGCCAGCCTGACTTTGGCCGGCTGTGCCAGCCAGCAGATCGGTGAGCAAGCCACTTATACCAGCACTGTCGCTAAAGCCCCGTTAGACATCTCCGCCTCGTTTCGACCCAGCCTATGCAGCAATCAAATAGGCTACCTGGCCTTTTCGGTTAAAAACCCCAGCAGCGAGTTCTATTCCCTAAACAATGCCGAACTGCATCTGCCTGAAGGCCATGAGCAGCAATACCATGTTCTGGCAGGACGAGAGCTGATCGCTTGGGCCGACGCGCAAAACAACCTCAGCTTGCGCAATCAGTACAACACCGATCTTGCCCGCTTGGCTGCCGTTAGCGTGGCCCGCCTAATGGCTGAGAGCGATAACGATACAGTCAGTGCGGTGGGCGCTGGAGTGAGCGCCGCCACTGCCGCCGATATGCTCGCTGAAGAAGCAGAAAAAGCGTCCATTCCCGAAGGCACCAGCTCAAACCACTTATATGAAGAAGCGTTGATGGTGCCGCCAGGCATGGACCGCACTTTCTGGGTGGCCTTACAGGCCAAACCGGATGCACCACTGCTAACCGAAGTCAGCGTTAGCTACACCGATGGCGAGGGAAAAACTCAGCGCTTCTCGGCCGAGCTGAATAAATGGCAGCAATGTGCTTGGCAACAACAGCGCATTGCCGACGTCCGCAAGTGGGGCGCCGCCCATGGCCATATTCGCGTGTCGTACCAATCGAATGGCGCCACCTACTATAAGTCGCACGACTTGCTGGAGGTCGAAGAAAAGTATCGGCAGCAACATGAGATGGCGAGCAGCGAATAAAACGGCTTAGCCGTCTAATCATTGACCCCTTAATAGCGGCTCCTTATATTGACACTGTCAACATCCAAGGAGCCGCTGTTTATGTCCGCTTACCAGTGCTTTCAAGTCGAACACCAAGGCCATATCGCCCACGTTCAACTGTCCCGCCCCGAGCAACTCAACACCATGAACAAAGCCTTCTGGCAGGAGCTGCCTCAGTGCCTGCGCGAGATTGAGGCGCACAGCGATGCTCGTGTGGTGGTGATCTCTTCCACTGGCAAGCATTTCTCCGCCGGTATGGACCTTGCTGTGTTCAGCGACCCCAACGCCGTTCCCATGCAGGGTGACCCTGGTCGCATGGCAGAAAACCTGCGCCGCGTGGTGTTGCAACTGCAGGACTCCCTAAGCGTGCTAGAGCAAGTGCGCTTGCCTGTGTTGGTGGCCATTCAAGGCGGCTGTATTGGCGGTGCGTTAGACATGGTATGCGCTGCTGACTGCCGCTATGCCACAACCGATGCTTATTTCACCATCAAAGAGACCGAGCTGGGCATGACCGCCGATGTCGGCACTTTGCAACGCTTGCCCAAGTTAATTGCACCCGGCGTCGTGCGTGAGCTGGCCTATACTGGGCGCAAATTTGATGCCTTAGAAGCACAACAGCTCGGGCTGGTTAACCGCGTATTCAACGACCAAGAAACCATGCTGGCAGAAGTGATGAAAATAGCCGCGCAGATTGCCGCCAATTCACCGCTGGCAGTGACAGGCTGTAAAGAAATGCTCAACTACAGTCGAGACCACAGTGTTGAAGACAGCCTCAAATACATGGCCACCTGGCAATCGGGCATGTTTCGCCCGGCGGATATGATGAAAAGCTTTCAGGCTAAGGCGAGTAAAACAGAGCCCGAGTATGACGCGTTATTTGCGGTAAAACCGCTGTTTAAATAATTCAGCAAGAGCAGGCAGCAAGCCTGCTCTTGTTATGGCCAGCACTAGGGCACCTCTGAATAATTCGGTGCCCGCTCAAAGAATGCGAACTCTGGTTCGGGACATTAGATTAAAAGCGCACCTGAGCCCCTAAATACAACTCAGCCATCAGCTCGCTGTCGTTGTACTTATTGTCCGACCATTCATACTCTTCCCACCAACGGCTGCGAAGGCGTAAGCCACTATCGAGATAGAAGGTATCACTGGTTTTAACAATAGCGCCAAGCAGCAGAGAGAGGCTCACCCCAACAATGTCACGATCCGCATCATCACGATACTTTTTCGAATCTGCATGCACCCAAGTACCCAAGCCAAAGCCTGCATATGGGCGCCCAGCTCCCGTACCCAGCGGCATTTTCATTTGCAGCTCGGAGCCGTAATACACACTACGCTGGGTTGCCTTATCTGACTTTTGCGAAGTACGGCTGTATTGCAGCTCAATCATAGGGCCTGACTTCAGCTCAGCACCGGCATTCAATCCAAACGCATAACCAGAGTAATCCAAGCTAAACTCATCGCTGTCATGGTGATAACCATCGTCATACTCCCAGTCATAGCTAAGCTGACCAGCATAATAACTAGCATAACCACCAACATAAGGAGACCATTGCTGGGCCTGTGACGCGGGTACTAAAAAGCATGCCAGCACGGCCAGCCATCCCATTTTTTTGTTCAAACGCTTATCCCTATATTCATTAAATAAATAGGCTGGCCGCCGCAGGAGCGGGCACCCCAGTTAGGCGCGGCATTCAACCACAAGCGCCCACAGGATTGAAGCCATCGTCTAAGCTGAAAACTCAATCTTTCTGGGAGAAAGCGCCGTGAGTGAAGGTCCATACCGTTTAGTTACCCGCAGCGACTTTGACGGCTTGGTGTGTGCCGTGCTGTTCAAAGAGCTCGACATGATCGACGACATCCTGTTTGTTCACCCCAAGGACATGCAGGACGGCAAAATTGATATTGATGCCAACGACATCACCACCAATCTGCCTTATGTACCAGGCTGCCACTTATGCTTTGATCACCACGCCTCCGAGCTCAGTCGCAGAGGTGACGAACACCCAGATAACCACATCATTTTTGAAGAAGCGCCCTCGGCGGCACGGGTGGTGTACGACTATTACGGAGGAGCAGCACGCTTTCCGAAAATATCGGCAGAAATGATGGCGGCGGTGGATAAAGCCGATTCAGCGCAGTTCAGCCGCGATGAAATTTTGCACCCCACCGGCTGGGTATTGCTCAATTATTTGATGGACTCACGCACAGGCCTGGGGCGCTTTCGCGAGTTTCGCATCAGCAACTATCAGCTAATGATGCAACTGATCGATTACTGCCGGGACCATAGCATCGACGATATCTTACAGCTGCCAGATGTCAGCGAACGGGTCGAGTTATACAACGAGCACCGTCCACTGTTTGAAGAGCAACTCAAGCGCTGCAGTCAGGTACACAGTAACCTGGTGGTACTCGACCTGCGCCATGAAGACACCATTTATGCCGGTAATCGCTTTATGATTTACGCCCTGTTTCCACAGCAGAATATTTCTATTCATGTCTTGTGGGGGTTAAAGCAACAGAACACGGTATTTGCCATTGGCGGCTCCATCGTCAACCGCAGCCATCAAACGCACATTGGCGATTTGTGTTTGCAATACGGCGGCGGCGGTCACCGCAATGCCGGTACTTGCCAGGTCGATAACGATAAAGCCGCCAATATCTTGCAAGAGTTAATCACCAAGATCACCCAGGACGGGTAAAAGAAGTGGTCGGAGCGAGAGGATTTGAACCTCCGACCCCTGCCTCCCGAAGGCAGTGCACTACCAGGCTGTGCTACGCTCCGATAGAATTAACTATACAAAACCTATTCATCGCGTAAACCATAAGGCAAACAGGTATAAAAAAACCGCCCGAGGGCGGTTTTTTTAACTGCGGCAAACTTAACGCTTGCCCAGTTTTTCGCGGATCTGCTGAATGGTGCGCAGTTGCGCCGCCGCTTCGGCCAGCTGGGTCAATGCACGCGAATAATCGAAATCCGCGCCCTGATTGGCCAGTGCCTGTTCGGCGTGCTTCTTCGCTTCCAGAGCCGCTGCTTCATCCAGGTTGTCTGCCCGTACCGCCGTATCAGCCAATACCGTGACGATATGTGGCTGAACTTCTAGGTAGCCACCGGAGAGATATACGATCTCTTCTGTGCCACCTTGCTTGATGATACGGATCGGACCTGGGTTCAGCGGTGTCAGCAGGGGAGCATGACCAGGCTCAATGCCCAGCTCGCCCATCTCACCTGTGGCAACCACACGCTCAACCAAGCCTGCAAACAGGCTTTCTTCCGCGCTGACAATATCGCAGTGGACTGTCATTGCCATAGTCGTTTCCTCTGTTGCGGTGCGGCCAGCACATTCGTACTGGCCTCAACCAGTTACAGCTTTTCCGCTTTCTCGATGGCTTCGTCGATGGTGCCACACATATAGAACGCCTGCTCAGGCAGGTGGTCGTAGTCACCGTTCAGAATGCCCTGGAAACCACGGATGGTTTCTTTCAGAGAAACGTATTTACCTGGCGCACCGGTAAATACCTCGGCCACGTGGAATGGCTGAGACAGGAAACGCTCGATCTTACGGGCACGGGCTACCAGCTGCTTGTCTTCGTCAGACAGCTCGTCCATACCCAGAATCGCAATGATGTCTTTCAGCTCTTTATAGCGCTGCAGAACACCTTGAACGCCACGCGCACACTCATAGTGCTCGTTACCAATTACCAACGGATCGAGCTGGCGTGAGGTAGAGTCCAGTGGGTCGATCGCTGGGTAAATACCCTTAGCAGCGATGTCACGAGACAGTACAACGGTGGAGTCCAAGTGCGCGAAGGTGGTCGCTGGCGATGGGTCAGTCAAGTCATCCGCAGGTACGTATACCGCCTGGATCGAGGTGATCGAGCCAGTTTTAGTTGAGGTAATACGCTCTTGCAGAACACCCATTTCTTCAGCCAGTGTTGGCTGATAACCCACCGCAGAAGGCATACGACCCAGCAGTGCCGATACCTCGGTTCCCGCTAGGGTGTAACGGTAGATGTTGTCGACGAACAAGAGTACGTCTTTGCCTTCGTCACGGAACTTTTCAGCCATGGTCAGACCGGTCAAAGCCACACGCAGACGGTTGCCTGGGGGTTCGTTCATCTGACCGTAAACCATCGCTACTTTCGAGTTAGGCTTGTTTTCCAGGTCAACAACGCCTGATTCTGCCATCTCGTAGTAGAAGTCGTTACCTTCACGAGTACGCTCACCAACACCCGCGAATACCGACAAACCTGAGTGTGCCTTAGCGATGTTGTTGATCAGCTCCATCATGTTTACGGTTTTACCAACACCGGCACCACCGAACAGACCAACCTTACCCCCCTTAGCGAATGGGCAGATCAGGTCAACAACCTTGATGCCAGTTTCCAGCAGTTCGGTGCTGCTTGACTGTTCATCGAAGGTGGGTGCTTGACGGTGAATGGAAGCACGCTCTTGCTCACCAATGTCGCCACATTCATCAATAGGGCGACCCAGCACGTCCATAATACGACCCAGGGTTTCAACGCCCACAGGTACCTGGATAGGTGCATTGGTGTTAGTGACAGGCAGGCCACGCTTCAGACCTTCTGTCGAGCCCATCGCAATGGTACGTACCACGCCGTCACCCAGCTGCTGCTGAACTTCAAGCGTGGTTTCAGTACCATCAACGGTCAGGGCGTCGTAGACCTTAGGTACGTTATCGCGTGGGCATTCCACGTCGATCACGGCACCGATGATCTGTACGATACGTCCGCTCATATACGGTTCCTCTTAACCTAAATACTTTGCTGCCGGGCTTATACCGCCGCGGCACCGCCAACGATTTCAGAAATTTCCTGAGTAATAGCTGCCTGACGTGCTTTGTTGTACAGCAAATTCAACTCGTCAATCATGCCGCCCGCGTTATCGGTGGCGTTTTTCATCGCCAGCATACGTGCGGCCTGTTCACAGGCATTGTTTTCTACGACACCTTGGTACACCTGTGACTCGATGTAGCGCAACAACAGGCCATCAATGATGGAAGCTGCGTCAGGCTCGTACAGATAATCCCAGGAGTGCTTTCTGTTATCGCTTTCGTCTGCCTCTAGCGGCAGCAGTTGTACGGTTTGTGGTTGCTGCGTCATGGTGTTGACGAAGTGATTGTGCATGATGAATAGGCGATCAATTTTGCCCTCGTCATACGCATCCAGCATCACTTTGACCGAGCCAATCAGGCTGGCCAGTTCCGGCGCGTCACCCAGGTGGTTGGCCGACGCCAGCACATCACCGCCAAAGTTGGAGAAAAACAGGTTGGCTTTCGAGCCAACAGCGCAATAGCTCACATCTACGCCTTTGTCTTTCCACTCTTTGCTTTGCTGTACTAAGCGCTTGAACAAGTTGTTGTTCAGACCACCACAGAGGCCACGGTCGGAAGAAACCACGATAAAACCAACGCGCTTAATATCGCGCTCTTCCAGATATCGGTGACGATACTCGCTGTTGGCATTGGCAAGGTGACCAGCCACTTGGCGGATTTTATCCGCATAGGGCCGGCTCTCTTGCATGCGCAGCTGAGCGCGACGCATTTTACTTACCGCGACTTTTTCCATCGCTGAAGTAATTTTTTGCGTGCTTTTTACGCTCGATATCTGCTCTTTAATCTCTTTTCCGACTGCCATAATTAAGCTGCCTTCAGTTGAGTTAAGCCAGCTGGCGACTCCTTACAGAGACGCCAGCGCCGGACTTACCAAGCCTGAGTGCTTTTGAACTTCTCAATACACTCTTTCAGGCCAGCGGCAATATCATCATTGAAGTCGCCTTTCTCGTTGATCTTCGCCATCAAATCAGCGTATTCGCTGTTGGCGTAAGCGAGCAGAGCAGCCTCGAATGCTTGAATTTTGTCCACTTCAACGTCGCTCAGGAAGCCTTCGTTGGCAGCATAAATCGACAGACCCATTTCGGCCGTCGACATCGGTGCGTATTGACCTTGCTTCATCAGCTCAGTCACTGCGCGGCCGTGTTCCAGCTGCTGACGAGTGGCGTCATCTAGGTCAGAGGCAAACTGAGCGAACGCCGCCAGTTCACGGTACTGAGCCAGAGCCAGACGAATACCACCGCCCAGCTTTTTGATGATCTTAGTTTGCGCTGCACCACCCACACGAGAAACCGAGATACCGGCGTTCATCGCCGGACGAATACCGGAGTTGAACAGGTTGGTTTCCAAGAAGATCTGACCGTCGGTGATCGAGATCACGTTGGTCGGTACGAACGCAGACACGTCACCGCCTTGGGTTTCAATGATCGGCAGTGCCGTCAGTGAGCCGGTTTTGCCTTCCACACCGCTAACTTGCTTAACGTAGTCTGGGTTCACGCGGCAAGCGCGCTCCAGCAGACGTGAGTGCAAGTAGAAAACGTCACCTGGGTATGCTTCACGGCCTGGAGGACGCTTCAACAGCAGTGAGATTTGACGGTAAGCCCAAGCTTGCTTGGTCAAGTCGTCATACACAATCAGTGCGTCTTCGCCACGGTCAAGGAAGTATTCACCCATCGCACAGCCACCGTAAGGGGCCAGGAACTGCATTGCTGCAGGATCCGCTGCACCCGCGGCAACGATAATGGTGTGTTCCAGAGCACCGTGCTCTTCCAGCTTGCGTACTACGTTAGCAATCGAAGATTGCTTCTGGCCGATGGCCACGTAGATACACTTAACGCCAGTGCCTTTCTGGTTGATGATGGCGTCAATGGCCATCGCCGACTTACCGGTCTGACGGTCACCAATGATCAGCTCACGCTGACCACGACCGATCGGCACCATGGAGTCAACGGCCTTGTAGCCCGTCTGCAATGGCTGATCAACGCCTTGACGAGCAATAACGCCCGGCGCAACACGCTCAACAGGCGCTGAGGTGTTGGTTTCAATCGGGCCTTTGCCATCAATCGGGTTACCCAGCGCATCAACAACGCGCCCCAACAAGGCTTCGCCCGTGGGTACTTCCAGAATGCGGCCAGTACATTTGGCGGTTTGACCTTCGGCTAGATCTTTGTAGTCCCCCAGAATAACTGCGCCAACAGAGTCGCGCTCCAGGTTCATGGCCAAGCCGAATACGCCGCCTTCAAATTCAATCATCTCACCGTACATCGCGTCAGCGAGACCGTGGATGCGAACGATACCGTCGGATACAGATACGACGGTGCCCTCGTTCTGGGCTTGTGAAGTCACATCGAGACTTTCGATGCGTTTTTTGATGACTTCACTGATCTCAGATGGATTCAGTTGCTGCATGCATCGTCCCTCAAACTAGGATTTCATCGCTTCGGCTAACTTCGACAGCTTGCCTGTAACGGAGCCGTCGATTACCAGATCGCCCGCACGGATAATGGCACCACCGATGAGTGACTCATCGACTTTGCTGGTCAGTCGTACATCGCACTGCAAACGCTTCTTCAGTGCTGTGACCAGTTTTTCGGCCTGTGCGTCGCTTAATTCCTGTGCCGAAGTCACGACCACATCTACAGTATTCTGCAGTTGCGCCTTGAGCTCCTCGTACAGAGCGGCGATTTCAGGTATCAGCGTCAAACGCTTATTTTCAGCCAGAGCGGCTACCAGATTTTTTGCGGCATCGCTGAGCGCATCGCCACACACGTCGATCAGGGTTTGGCCCTGTTGCGCAGTGGTCAGTGACGGGTGCGTTAACACGACGACCAAGTCGGCATCTTGCGCACAGGTAGCCAACAGCGACAGCTGTTGGCTCCATTGGTCCAGCGTATTGCCTTCCTGTGCCTGTGCAAACACTGCCTTGGCGTATGGCCGAGCGAGTGTTGTTATTTCAGCCATGGCAACCTCGCTTACAGCTCATCGGCCAGCTGATCCAACAAGCGCTGATGCGCCGCTGTATCAACAGACTGACCGAGAATTTTAGCGGCACCCACAGCGGCCAGTTCAGACACTTGCTTACGTAGGTCTTCACGGGCGCGGTTAATTTCGTGCTCGATGTCTGCTTGGGCGGCAGCGACCAAACGCTCGCCTTCCAGACGTGACTGTTCTTTTGCTTCGTCAATAATCTGGCTGGCACGCTTATTAGCCTGCTCGATGATTTCAGCAGCTTGGTGCTTACTTTCACGCAGCTGCTCAGCCGCACGGGATTGAGCCAGCTCCAGATCGCGGGCAGCACGACTGGCCGCGTCCAGGCCCTCCGCAATTTTCGCCTGACGTTCTTGCATCGCACTGACCAGTGGCGGCCATACGTACTTCATGCAGAACCAGACGAACCCAGCGAAGGCAATCAATTGACCAAGCACGGTCAGATTCATATTCACAGTGATTCACCTCTTGCCATGGTTAAAGTAGGTAGAAAGCGACCCCTTAGGGGCGCGCCTACTTATCAGGCTGCA
The DNA here is from genome assembly GCF_014652515.1 of Bacterioplanes sanyensis. GTDB lineage: Bacteria > Pseudomonadota > Gammaproteobacteria > Pseudomonadales > Oceanobacteraceae > Bacterioplanes > Bacterioplanes sanyensis. The sequence goes on from NZ_BMYY01000014.1 coordinate 34,823, forward strand.
GTCGGTGCTACTACGAAGATCAGGTACATTGCGATACCAACACCGATCATAGGCACGGCGTCCAACAGACCTGCCATGATGAAGGTTTTGGTTTGCAGCTGTGGTGCCAGCTCAGGCTGACGCGCAGTGCCTTCCAGCAGCTTACCGCCCAGCAGAGCGAAGCCAATACCGGTAGCCAGAGCGCCCATACCGATGATGATAGCGGCTGCGATGATTACAAGACCCATGAGATAACTCCTGAAGTTAAGGTTAGTGATTTAAGGTTTAAAGCAGTCTGTTAATACCGTATTAGTGATCTTCATGCGCTTGCGACAGATACACGATCGTCAGCACCATGAAGATAAACGCCTGCAACGGGATTACCAGAATATGGAAGATCGCCCACGGAATGTTCAGCACCCACTGGGCGTAGAACGGCAGCAACGCGATCAAAATGAATACCACCTCACCTGCGTACATGTTACCGAACAAACGCAGCGCCAGAGACAGCGGCTTGGTAAGCAGACCAAGCACTTCTAAGAACAAGTTAAACGGAATGAACAACCAGTGGTTAAAGGGGGTAAACGACAGCTCTTTGGCAAAACCGCCCACGCCTTTGACCTTGATGCTGTAGAACAGAATCAGCAAGAACACGCCAATAGCGACACCAAAGGTACCGTTCGGGTCTGCCGTCGGTACGATTTTGAAGTAAGGTGCGCCCAGCATAGAAGCAATGCCCGGGATGAAATCCACCGGGATCCACTTCAGCGAGTTCATCAGGAAAATCCACACAAACACAGTCAACGCAATGGGGCCAATCATAGGGTTACGACCATGGAAGGTGTCTTTCACCATGCCTTGGACAAACTCGACTACCGATTCACAAATATTCTGCAATGTACCTGGCACACCAGCGGTTGCTTTTTTCGCCGCTCGACTAAACAGCCAAACAAACAAAGCGCCCATGAAAACTGACCAGCCCAAGGAGTCCAAATGTACCGCCATGAACCCCATATCTTTGGCTTCTTGCGAACTTTGAGCGATGGTCCAGGTCGAAGTGGTCAACTCGGTTTCAGTGCCGTCGTACTTATTAACCCGAACATAACCCGCAGGCAACTTGCCGTAGGTAAGGTTTTGCAAGTGGTGAGTAATATACTCTTGTGAGCTATCAGCCATTGTTCACTCTCGATTCCAAAGGTTTAAAAATTTCTCAAGCCGGCTGAGGTCAAATGCCCCAGCTGCACTGTCATAAAGCCTACAAACAGTGCCGGATAATTCAGTGGCTCAACGTGAACAAAAATGACGGCAAAACCACCAGCCGTCAGCATGAACTTCCATGCTTCCCCGCGGTACAGAGACTGCACCATCAGGGGCGTCGAGCGGGCACCGGTGTAGCGGGAAGCACGCCAGATAAGGTAGGCATTGGGCAAGGCGCAGGTTAGCCCTCCCAGCAATGCCGATCTGGCGGCTACATCGCTATGCAGCCAGGCCAACAGCGCAACAAATACGGTCAAAGCCAGCTGCATCAAGATGATTTTGTAAGCCGGCGGGCGCGGTATGGATGACACTCACAGCACCCCAATCTGATTAATTCGTGCGCAGCCCTAATTTGAGGGCGCGGTGATTATATGGGCTGTACAAACGGGCTTCAACAGAAACTGGGGGTAGCGACTAAGTATTTGGTCGCAGGGGAACAATAGGTAAACACAGCAAGGTGCGTTCGCTACTGAGCAACAATCGCACCAAGTTTGGGCAGGTATTATTGGATATGGCTCAAAATGCCCTCCAGCTCATCCAAGCTGGTGTAGTTGATCACCAACTTGCCCTTGCCTTTGTTGCCGTGCTGGATAGCAACATTGGCCCCCAGGCGATCGCCCAGCACTTGCTCTAGGCGCTTGATGTCAGGGTCTGGCGCGGGTTTGCTCGGTTTTTCGGCTGGGCCCTGTTGCAGCTGACGTACTAGGGCTTCGGTCTGGCGCACGTTTAGAGCTTTGGCGACGACGTGCGCTGCCGCCTCGCTTTGTTGACCGCCTTCAAGAGCCAGCAAGGCACGGGCATGGCCCATATCGATATCGCCGTGTTCCAGCAGCCGTTTCACGTCGTCATTCAGATTGGTTAGACGCAGCAGATTAGCCACAGTGGCACGGTTTTTACCCACGGCTTCGGCCACCTCCAACTGGGTCAGCTCAAACTCCTGCTGTAAGCGCTGCAGAGCCTTGGCCTCTTCCATCGGATTAAGATCTTCGCGCTGAATGTTTTCGATCAGCGCCATGGCGATGGCGGCTTCATCTGTTACCGTGCGAATCAGTGCCGGGATGGTATCTAGGCCTGCCATTTGACAGGCTCGCCAGCGGCGTTCGCCAGCAATCAGTTCAAACCGCTGCTTGCCCGGCAGGGGCCTAACCACGACCGGCTGCATTAAACCTTGGGCTTTAATCGAAGCAGCCAGTTCTTCTAGCGCTTCTGGCTGGATATCGCGGCGTGGCTGGTATTGGCCGGGCTGCAGCCACTCCACCGGTAGGCGACGCAAGGTACCGTCGACAGGGGTTTCACTGTCTTCCAATGTTGGCGCTGCGGCCACTTGCTCGGCGCTAATGCTGGTCTCGGTCGCTGCCTTAGAGCCTGCCATCAGGGCATCCAAGCCGCGGCCTAAGCCTCGTTTTTTCTTTACCATGAGTGCTCAGAAATCTCGTTATCGCCTGGGTTGCTCAGGCATTTTCAGTTGCAGGTTGGGCGCGTCGGCTCAGCTCTCCCGCTAGCGCTAAATAGGCCATAGCGCCACGCGAGGTTTTGTCATACACCAGTGCCGGCAAGCCATAACTCGGCGCTTCAGCCAGACGTACGTTACGTGGAATCACGGTGCTGTAAACGCGGTCGCCAAAGTGCTCAATCAGCTGGTTAGACACATCTACCGTCAGGCTGTTACGCGGGTCGTACATGGTACGCAGCAAGCCTTCAATTTCCAGTGCTGGATTAGCAGAGTTTTGCAGCGATTCAATGGTCTGCATCAAGGCACTTAAGCCCTCAAGCGCGTAATACTCGCATTGCATCGGGATCATGACGCCATGAGCAGCCACTAGGGCATTTAAGGTCAGCATGTTAAGCGATGGCGGGCAGTCGATAACAATGAAGTCGTAATCTGGGCGCACCTCCGCCAGCGCCTCGCGCAAGCGACTTTCACGGCGGTTCATATCCATCAGCTCGACCTCGGCAGCCGTCAGGTCGGCATTGGCGGGCAAGACATCAAAGTGGGCCGCGTCTGAGTGCACAATGGCGGCTGCCGTACGGCACTGGCCAGTTAGCACGTCGTAAAGTGACAGCTCCAGATCGTGCTTGTCTATTCCAGCGCCCATGGTGGCGTTGCCCTGTGGGTCCATATCGACCAGCAAGGCGCGTTTTTTGGTCGCCGCTAGGGATGCGCTGAGGTTGACGGCGGTGGTGGTTTTGCCGACGCCGCCTTTTTGATTGGCAATAGCCAGTATCTTGTTCACGCTGTCCGTCCTGTCGTTGTCTGCTTCAACCAGGGTCATGCGCTCACCTGCGTCGGCCGCAATTGCAGCAAATGACGCTCGGCGTCGACACCCGGAATCTGCACGGCATGGGATTCGACCACTTCGAAGCGATTTTCCAGCTCGGTGATTTCCTGATCTGGATATTGCCCTTTCATGGCCAGGAAGCAACCCTCAGGCGCGCATAAATGCTGACACCAGTGCGTCATATCATACAAAGAGGCAAACGCTCGGCTAACGATCATATCGAACGGCTGCGCTGGTTTATAGGCTTCAACGCGATCGTTAACAATGCTGACGCGATCCAGCTTAAGGCTTGTTTTCGCTTGGAATAGAAAGCGGGTTTTCTTGCCATTGCTATCGAGCAGGGTGAAGTCTTTGTGCGGATTCATGATCGCCAGCATAATGCCCGGCAGCCCAGGGCCGGTCCCCACATCAATGATGCGCTGTGCCTCTCCTAAATGATTGTGCACCGCTAGGCTGTCTAACAAATGCAGCGCCACCATATCGGCCGGTTCACGAATGGCCGTCAAATTGTAGGCTTTGTTCCATTTAAGCAATAGCTGCAAGTAATCCATCAGCTGTTGTTGCTGTGCTGCTGTCAGCTCTATGCCCAACGCTTGGGCACCACTGGTTAGTTGGCGGGTTAAGGCGTCCATCAACTCGGATTCCGCTGGTGAAAAGCGGCAATACTAACACACTGCCGCCAGCGGCAACCTGTGGCATGGCTCTCATCCTGCATTCATCAAAACTATCAATAGCATAACCAAAGCCGCATAGGCGACTCTGCCTAGGCTGAGTATGCTGACGTTTTACCAGTGTCAGAGCCTATTATGTCGCCGTCCTCCAACTCCAGCTGGGGTCCCATTCTTGCCGCCGCCGTGTCGCTGGTGCTCGTACACGGCATGGGCCGCTTTGTTTATACCCCCTTGCTACCCTTGCTAGTTGAGGATGGCCTCATCACGCTTGGCCAAGCCGCTAGCTTGGCGAGCTGGAATTACGTCGGCTATCTCGCTGGCGCTATGTTGGCGCTGTGGTTGTTTCAGCGGCGCATGAGTCACAGAGGCTTGCTGATGTCGATTATCGCCAGCGCTGGCATCACCCTGCTGCAAACTCAGACGGAGCATTACGAGACCCTCCTCTGGCTGCGACTGCTCAACGGCATCAGTAATGGCGTGGTTTTTGTGCTGGCACCGGCACAGGTGCTGGAGTGGCTAGTACGCCACAACAAAGGCCATTTAAGCGGCTTAATGTATTTAGGCGTGGGCGTCGGTCTGTTGAGTAGTAGTGCCTTGGTGGATGCCACCCCCATGCTCAGCGGAGCCGATCGCTGGTGGCCAGCCGCCTTGGTGGCGATTCCTTTGGCGGCCTGGAGTGGCTGGTATCTGTATCGTTTACCCGCCGCACATCCTGCCAGTGAGCAACAGCAACGCCCAGCACTGCTGGATCGCGCCAGCCTACCCTTATTTGCCGCCTACGCTGGTGCCGGCTTGGGCTACATACTGCCAATGACCTTTTTACCGGCGGTATCGCAGCAGTGGCAGTTGAGCATTCAGCCCAGCGCTTGGCTGGTAGTGGCATTGGCCTCATTGCCATCAACTTGGCTATGGAATCACCTCGGTGCGCGCCTAGGCGATAAACCAGCCTTACTAGCCAACTACGCCCTGCAAGCGGCAGGTGTGGCGGCCTTATTGTGGTTCGATCACAGCTTGACCGGCTTGTGGCTGTGCGCCGCATTAGTGGGTGGGACTTTTTTAGGCTCAGTGTTATTAACTCAGCGCCTGGCTCGCCAGCTACATCCGCATCAAGGGCCGCGTTTGAGTGCCGCATTAATTGCCCTCTACGGCTTCACTCAGCTACTTGGCCCCTGGCTAGCACGCCTGGGGCTAGAACATGGCATGGAGCTTTCATCGACCTTTATTGTTGGGCTAGCGGCCTTAGTGTGGGCTTGGCTATTAATGTGGTGGGTACCGGCAGATGCCAGGAGCTAGGGCTATCGCGTTATAAAAATGGAAGCTGACGGCATGAATACGGTCATCTCACAGCCGCCTTACCTACCGGCTTAGAGCAACAGCCTGGTTCATGCCGTGAGGTCAATGCAGCCGTCACCGCACTCAGGTAAAGTGCGCGGCTTTTCTGTATCGGGTTCTTTCGCTTATGCCTGCGCCTCATCCGCTGTCTCAATGGGCTGAAACCAGCCTGCAACCCCTGATTAAACTGATTCGCTACCAGCTATGGGCACAGATACTTCTGGCTCTGGCGCTGGGATTGGTCGTGGGCACTTGGCTGTCACCGGAAGGCGGCCGGGCTGTCAGCCCAGAGCTGGCTTACAGTTTGGCGGAATGGATCAAGCTGCCCGGCACGCTGTTTTTGAACCTGATCCAAATGGTGGTGATCCCCCTTGTCATCAGCTCGATTGTGCTCGGTGTGAGCAGCGGCAGTGAAGGTGACGCCCTGCAACGCTTAGGCATTCGCATTGCCCCCTATTTTGTCTTAACCACAACAGTGGCAGTCACCATCGGCATCAGCCTGGCGCTGTTGATTCAGCCGGGCAATTACGTCGACGTCGACGCTTTGATGTCCAGCACACCTGTCGCTGCAAACACGGATACCGCTGTTAGTGCGCGTGCCTCGCTGCCGCAGCATATATCGAATCTGATCCCCACCAATGTCACTCGCGCCATCAGTGAGCAGAGCATGCTGCAGCTGGTGATTTTTTCGATTTTTGTCGGCCTAGCCTTGGCCAGCATTCCACGCAAGCGCATCGCCGCGTTACGCGATGTAGTGGAAGGCGTGCAGGAAGTGTCGATGAAGGTGGTGAGCTGGGCCATGCTGCTGGCACCCTATGCGGTGTTTGGCCTGATTGCTGACATTGCCATTCGTGTTGGCTTGGATGTACTTCTCGGCATGTCGGCCTACGTCGGCACAGTCATTTTGGGCCTGTTTAGTTTGTACTTGAGCTACTTGCTGATCATTAAAGTGCTGGCGCAGCGTTCGGTCATCCAGTTTGCTAAAGCCATTCGCCCGGCGCAGTTGCTGGCGTTTTCTACCTCCAGCTCGGCGGCGGTGATGCCATTGTCATTGCAAACGGCGCAGCAAGATCTGCAAATAGACGAAAGCACCGCGCGTTTTGTTATCCCCTTGGGCGCCACTATTAATATGGACGGCACAGCGCTATATCAGGTCATTGCCGCCGTATTTCTGGCTCAGGTGTTTGGCGTGGAGATGGAGCTGCATCAAATCATTTTGCTGGCGGTGACCACGGTTGGCGCTTCCATTGGCTCACCATCGACGCCCGGCGTGGGTATCGTTATTCTGGCGACAGTATTGACCAGTGTCGGTATTCCCGCTGAGGGCATCGCGCTGATTTTAGGAGTCGACCGCATCCTCGACATGTGTCGTACCGCGGTTAACGTCAGTGGCGATTTGGTCGCCTGCTGTGTCATGCAGCGCTGGGTCTAAGGAGAATTCATGCTGTCTGCGCGCCATTGGCTAACCAGCCTTAATGTTCAAATTTTGCTGGCCGCCGTGATCGGCCTGGCATTGGGTTATGGTCTGAACGGCCTAGCCGATGATTCAACGCTGAAAACAGAAGTCTTGTATTGGGCCAATATCGTCGGGCGATTTTTTATCGACCTGCTGAAGATGATATTAATTCCGCTGATCTTCACCTCGATTGTGGTCGGCATTGCCAGTCTGCAAGCGCACCATCAAGCCGGCAAAGTGTGGCGCTACGCGCTGTTCTTTTTTGCCTTGTCGATGCTGTGCGCCATGGTGCTGGCACTGGTAATGACGGCTTGGGTCAAACCGGGTGGCGATTTACAACTGACGATGTTTGCCGATGCCATGGCGCAGTTTGAAGCCAAGCAAATGAGTGGCGGCGAGTTTTTTGCGCAAATTCTGCACAGCCTGTTTTTAAACCCAGTCGCTGCTATGGCCCAGGGCAAAATCTTGCCCGTGGTGGTGTTTGCTATTTTTCTTGGCATTGCCCTGGTGCAGCACAGCAAGCATAAACCCGACAGTCCGCGTACTTTATTGTCGAGCCTGCAAGAACTGCTAGCGCTGCTGATGCTGATCGTTAACTGGATTATGCGCATAGCGCCGCTGGGCGTGTTGGCCTTGCTCACCAAGTTGATGGCCACTCAAGATATGAATCTGCTGGCCACCATGGCCGAGTTTATTGTGCTGGTGTTTGCCATCACCATTATTCATGGCGTGGTCATATTGCCTGGCTTGATGTATTTGTTTACCGGTCGCAAGCCGCTGTGGTTCTGGCGCGCGACCCGACCAGCGCTGATCACTGCCTTTGCCACCAGCTCCAGTGCCGCCACCTTGCCGCTGAGTTTGCGCTGCGCCGAGCAAGGCTTAGGGGTCAATAAAGATGTTGCCGGTTTTGTATTGCCGGTCGGTGCCACCATGAATATGGATGGCACGGCGCTGTATGAAGCCGCCGCTGCTTTGTTTGTTGCCTACTTAGTAGGTGCAGATTTAACCATTGCCCAGCAAATTGTGGTGATGCTGACCGCCATGGTGGCCTCCATGGGCGCACCCGGCATTCCCAGCGCTGGCATGGTCACCATGATTATGGTGCTACAGGCCGTGGGGCTGCCTGCTGAGGCCATTGCGATTTTGCTGCCAATTGATCGCATTCTCGACACCATTCGCACCGCCGTGAATGTTCAGGGCGATTTAACTGCGGCAGTGGTGGTGGATCATCAGCTGAATAAAGGCAGCATTCAACTTAGAAAGGGCCCCTAAAGCGATACCCAGCCATTCTGCAGGCCTTTGGCAATGGCTTGGGTGCGGTTGCTGACTTCCAGTTTGGCTAGCAAAGCCGATACCTGATTGCGCACTGTGCCTTCGGCCTTAAAAATGCGCGCGGCTATATCGCGGTTAGATAAACCCTCTGCCATTAGGCTTAACAAGGCAGTTTCGGCCTCATTCAATACGATTGTATCGGCCGCATCTGAGCGCTGCTTACTCAGCGCCTTGAGAGTAAGTTCAGGCTGTAGCGCCAGCTCACCATTAGCCACCCGTTCAATGGCCTGAACCAGCACCTCCAGCGAGGTATCTTTTAGCCAATAACCACGCGCGCCGGCGTGCAGGGCATCGGCCATTAGCTCGGCATCATCGAAGGTGGTTAACACCAAACAAGCTGGAACCGACTGGCCGTTATTCTGTGCTTGCTGTAAAGCTCGCAACACACTGAGGCCGTCTCCTTCCGGCATGCGCATATCCAAAAGAATGACATGGGCCTCTACGGCACCTTGCTGAAAACGCTGCAAAAAAGCATCGCCACCGCTGTCTTGGCCGCATACCGTCACATGCTCACTCATGCTCAGCAGCGCCGCCAAGCCGTCGCGCACCAATTGCTGGTCGTCGACCAGGTGAATACTAATCGTCAAACCCCGCCTCCACGATCAAACCCTGCTGCGTCATAACGGCGCGAAACTGCCCATTCAGTGCCACCACCCGCTCATTCAAGCCGGTTAATCCATTGCCATACAAGGGGGTAGAGCCGACAAGATCCAAGTCTAACGCCTGTTCGCTTTCGACGATACGCAAGGTCAGACGGTCGTCATTGCTAGCAATGCGAATCCATAACTGCTCAGTAGTGCTGTGCTTTAACGCATTGGTAATGGCCTCTTGGCAACAGCGCAACAGGCAATGAGCCAATTTGGCTTGCGCCAGTTTGGCATCGGGCTGGATATCGAGATGCACGGTGACGCGCGGTAAGTGCTGGCATAAGTCGCGCAAAGCACTGGCCAAATCGATATCGCTGTGGCGCTTGTCGCTCACCACTTGGCGGATGGTGGCTAGGCTGTCGCGTGCCTGTTGATAACACTGCTCTAACCGCTGTTGCAGCGCTTCATTATCGCTTTGCTGGGCCTGACGGCGAGCGACATCCAGCTGCAAAATCAAACTGGTGAGCTGGTGGCCGGCTTGGTCGTGTAGCTCACGCGCTAGGTGAGTGCGCTCGTCATTGGCAATGGTTTGACTCAACAGCGCTTGCGTACTGTGCAGTTCGGCGTGGCTGAGCTGCAATTGCTCGCGCTGCTCACGTTCCTGATCCAATTGCACACTCACTACCCAAGCAAAACCATGAAAGACGCCGAATAGCAGTACGATAAGACCCAGCTCAGGGTTGTGCCAATACAGCCAATGAGTGACAGCAAATAGCAGCATGACGGCGCCAGCAAACAGAGCGCTCGCACGCTGCCCTAAACAAGCCGTGGTAATCGAGGTCAGCATAATGCTGTAAACCAGATAGATAGTGCTGATCGATTGCAGCATTAACGCGGCCAACACAAAAGCCGCTATCACCAGAATGCCAGCACGTAAGCGACGCTGATTCCAACTGCGCTCATTGAGCAGCAATAACGTACACAGCAGCATCAGCCCATGCAGCATGCTCTCCAGCAGCCAAGGCTTATCTTGCGCTGTTAAGTGCATTAATCGCGGCGTTGCCACCACCGCCACAGTCGCCAAACACAGCAGCAACCAAACCGGCGTAAAAAACCAGTAACGAGTGTTCAGTAATTGGTTTAAACGGGACACTGAGCGTACGCCTTGCAAGGGAGTGCTGACATCGTGACGTGGCTTGGCGGGCGAGGCAAGCCTGCTAAAAACATCGTGACAAATGTCACGGCCACATCATGACACCTCACACTGTGGCGGCGCGCTGGGGTTGGGCACACTGGTCTTACCTTGATTCGAGCTGGAGGCGACACCATGTTGCAGCACTATTTTTTCACTTTGCCCGAGTGGGCGCTGACTTTGCAAAACGCCGCTCTGTGGCTACATATTGCTACCGCCAGCCTAGCGTTGTTGGCATTCTGGCTGCCGCTGGCGGTACACAAACGCAGTCGTTGGCACATTTACAGCGGCTGGCTCTATAGCAGCCTGATGGCGACAACGGTGGTGAGCGCTGTGACCAGTCAAACCCTGACCTTGCTCGACCCTTGGTCGGTTAATGCTATGGCCAGCGACGTCGCCAGCGAGCACATTATTGCTATTCGCCGCACTGGCTTGTTTTTATTAATGCTGTGCCTGCTGGTGGGCTGCAGTTTATGGCAAGGCCTGCGCACCGCTTATTGGAAAGTTAAACGTCCTGCCCCCAGCAAAGAATGGCTATTGCAAACCAGCATGGCCATCACGGCGGTGGTCGCCATGCTGGTACTGCTGCTGGGTGTCGCCAGCAATGCAATATTGCTGGGCCTATTTAGTCTGCTCACCTTATGGTTAATGACCGATATGATTGGCTACTGGTGGCGCGCTCAACCACCGGCTTGGTGGCAAGCACACCTAGGCGCCATGATCGGTTCAGGTATTGGCCTTTACACCGCCTTTGGTGCCTTTGGAGGCCGCACCCTGTTGCAAGCCTGGGTCGGAGACAGCGCCATCTGGATGGGCTGGTTGCTGCCCAGCGTGATAGGCACCATCGGCATTAGCTGGGCGTCACGGCGCTTTCGACAGCTGCCGAAGGCGCGTGGAGCGCAATAGGCTTTGCTTCCTTAAAAGCTGATATATCTACCAACTCTTTAAGGATAATTATTTCGAAATTTCTTAGTAACCAGTACATAGTCCGTATGGAAATACTGCTCCTGAAACCATAACTGCCGCTTGACCTCGGCCAGTGCCGGACAGGAGCCATCTAGGCTTGCTATGAGCTTATTTTCATCGTCGTTATGACGTATCGCGACGCCAATAATCACGACGCTGGCTGTGGTTAAAGGTTGTTGACAACCTAGAAGATAAACATCAATTCCACTGCCGTCTTCTGCCTTTGTGTCAGGCACATAATCGTAGTTTATGGCATCCTGTATTGCTGCCCACAAAAAATTCGCCTTGGATGCTGGCTCTGCCAGCGTTTTTTGCCAGACAAGCTTTGCTGTTTAACACTCGCAATAAAGCAGGGTTATTTTTCAACACCTTTGCGTACTGAATGGTTTCAGTATCAGCTCAGCAGGTACACAAAGCCAATGCCTTCATAATGGCCAGCTTGAATCTTAAGGGGATGATGGCGAACTTCTCGTGGAGCTATACGCTGGTAAAAATCATTGTTTTTCGCACCTTTAAAAGTCCACACAACCATTTCGGATTTTCCTTGGCTACCCAGTCATTGAGTCGCTTGGCAAAATAACTGTCTCCCTATTCCTTGGCCTTGATACTGTGGATGAACGTATAAGCCAAATAGCTCACCTGTGTCGGAACTGCCGTGTTGACGAGTGCACACATAGGCCACGATGCGATCATTCAACGTCATCACCCACGCAGCTGCATCGATATGCTCTATATCTGCAAGCGTGCGCTTTTCAAACCAATCACGACTAAACAAAGCCATGTGCTCGGTCGTCATTAAATCGACAAAGTCATTTTGCCAGGCTGCTGCCACCACCTTGGCAATAGCCCTTGCGTTAGCAGGCTCAGCTTCACACATCATTGCCTTGCACGTATACATACTCGATCCATATCCCCTGCGTAAAGCTTAATGGCTCCTTGGTGACTTTTCATATCATTGTTATTCGTATTTTGGATTAAGGTGCTACCGCTTGTTTGAAGCGCCCAGGGCATCTCTAAATAATTCGGTGCCCGCTTTGGAGATCCAGAGGGTGCTAGCAAATGTATTAAAAAAGCCCGCAAATGCGGGCTTTTTATTAGGTTGCGATTAAATCGCCTGTGTTGCCTGTGCCAACCAGTGACGCTCTGGCTCATCTAAAAACTCTGCCAGCGTGTCGTACACCTGTTGGTGATAGCCATTGAGCCAACGAATTTCATCCGCTGTCATTAGCTCTTTATCAACCAGGCGTAAATCAAACGGTGCCATGGTCAGAACTTCAAACTCCAGCATCGGCTTTTCACCGCCCAAGCCTTCGGCTTCACGCACCATAATCAAGTTTTCACAGCGAATACCATAAGCCCCGGCTTTGTAGTAACCAGGCTCGTTGCTTAGCACCATGCCAGGTCGCAAATCGACTGAGTTAGCTGCTTTAGATATGCCTTGCGGGCCTTCGTGCACGCTTAAATAAGCACCCACACCATGGCCCGTGCCATGATCAAAATCAAAGCCGTGTTGCCATAAGAATTGACGGGCTAATACATCCAGCTGTGCACCTGTGGTGCCGCGAGGGAAGCGCGCATTTTGCAAGGCAATATGGCCTTTTAAAACACGCGTAAACTGCTGTTTAACCTCACCGTCCGGCTCACCAATGGCAATGGTGCGGGTAATGTCGGTGGTGCCGTCCAAGTATTGGCCGCCACTATCGACCAAATAAACGCCCTGCTTTGGTAGTTCTGCTGGCGTGCCATTATTGTGGTTGTAATGGCACATGGCGGCGTTACTGCCGGCGGCAGAAATGGTATCGAAGGATACTTCCTTGAATTTATCCTGCTGCGCGCGAAAGCTAAACAATTTATCGGCCACATCGGCTTCGTTCAGAGATTCACCGGCATGCAAGGCATTGTCTAGCCAATGCAAAAACTTGACTTCAGCAACGCCGTCGCGAATATGCGCTTGGCGCATGCCATTTTGTTCCGTTGGGTTTTTGCACGCTTTCGGCAGCAATACTGGATCTCGTCCAGCAACCAGCTCCGCGCCCGCTTGTTGCAATGTGAGTTGAGTCCAGGCATTGGCGGTGGCAGGGTCTGCCAAAACACGCTTGCCTTTTAATTGCGCAAACATGGCTGGTGCTTCCGCTTCACTCAGCACGGTAACGCCGTCACCGACGTGCTCATAAAAACCATCGGGCAGCTTTTCAGCGTTGGTAAACCAAGTTACCTGTGCATTGGCGTCGATCAAGGCGTAGCCTAAAATGACCGGCATGCAGGGAATATCGCGGCCACGCACGTTGAGCAGCCAAGCGACAGAATCAGCAGCAAACAACAAGGCAGCATCGAGCTTGTCTTGTTGCAGTTGCTCAGCAATTTGCTGGCGCTTTTCTGCGCTGCTAATGCCAGTGTATTCCAGCGGCATTAATATGCCTTTGTGAACCTCTTCGGCTGGGCGATCTTGCCATAATTGATCAACTGGATGCTGATCTTGTGCCACCAGCTCAATGCCTGCTTTGTCCAGCGTATCGCGCAAACGATTAAAACTATTCAGGCTAAACATACGGCTATCAATGCCCACCTTGGCACCCGCCGCCAACTGCTGAGTTAACCATTCGCCGTGAGGCTCTTCAATCAGGTGGCGGTATTCAAAGGCGTCGGCGTCTACCTGTTGGCGCACCTGTACTGTGTAGCGGCCATCCACAAACATAGAAGCCTTATCCGCCAAGACCACCGCAGCACCGGCAGAGCCGGTAAAGCCCGTTAGCCAGTGCAAGCGCTGGTTGCGCGCGGGCACGTACTCACTCAGGTACTCATCAAAGGTGGCCACAACGTAGGCATCGAGGCCTTGCTCAGCCATGATCTCGCGGATCTGGCCCAAGCGTTCGAGGGTCTGAGACATGGTTATAGTCCTGTTAATCGATACCTCATCCATTCTACAGAGACTGCGGCCAAAAGGTAGCCAGGAAACAGTGTGTATTGGCCACGGTGGCAGCAAGGAATACACTCTCATTTTGCGCTTAAACTCGTGTCAGAAACGCAGCAGGTTGTGATGCACAGTTCATAGCATCGCTATGCTTGTGGCTTTATAGCGCCAATAGAAAACTAAGGACTTTTGTGAAATACACCAGCATTATCTTCGACTTTGGCAACACCCTCGCCCAATCTTCCTCCCTAGCCTCTGCCCTGGCTCGGGTACTGGCACATGAGCAGGCAATAAATATTGGTCATGCCATTGAAAAAAATTCTTGAACTCTATCGGCCAGAACAGCAGCAACAACCCAATTGGGTCGATACCTGGAAAGATTGCTTTGCGGATGCTGGCGTAGACTTGAGCGAACGCTTAGGCCGCGAGCACCTCAGCGAGTGTTGTCGTGCTAACGAGACCTTCGTTGATGTTGAGCACTTGCTACAACAATTAAAAGAGCGCAGTTTTCGTTTAGGGTTGTTATCAAACGCGACTGGGCCTGGTGATATTTTTCAGCAAGATTTAGAGAGTCGAGGTCTTGCCCAGTATTATGATGCTGTGGTGTGGTCCTGTGATATCGGTTATCGCAAACCCTACCATGCAGCCTTCAACATCGCACTGCAAAAACTACAGGCTAATGCCGCCACGACCCTAATGGTCGGAGATTCCGAAATTGCCGATATTCAAGGCGCGCGTCAATTGGGCATGGATACCGCCTTAGTTTGCAACGCCTTCCACTCGAACAGTGAGGCAGAGTACCAAGAGTCACCACAGCAGCGATATAACGATGTGTTAGCTATTACTGACCAACGCCTGTGAATACCACGCAAAAAGCCTATGAGTTTAACTTAAGGGCTTTTCCAGCTCTTGCAGGCTGTAGTTCATTTCATCCAGCTTCTCGTTTAGCAGTTGCTGGGCGTCAAACAAACCTTGGTTGTAAAAGTGGCCGCCGAGCTCATTGACAAAAAAATCAATTAAGAACTCGGCCTCAAAACCACCAATATCACTTTGCATTTCACGCTCAAAATAGCTTTTAACACGGGCTACCATGTCTTGCTTTTGTTGTGCCGATAGCTGTAGCTCTTTCACGACAACACCTCAGTTTGCGGTTTATTCTGATAGATATCTGGTTTATATATCTGCATCAGGGTTTCAGGCTTATCCACAAAGCCAAAGCCAAACTGTTGATATAAACCATGGGCGTCTGAGGTGGCTAAGGTAAAACGACGCACATCAGCGACGCTCGGGTGGGCCATGACTTGCTGCATCAACAGCTTTGAAATACCCAGTCCGCGATAGTCTGGCCATACCACAACATCAACTAGGTTGGCAAAAGTAGCATGATCAGTAATGAGGCGACAAAAAGCCACTTGCTCGCCCTCAACATAGCCACCGATGCACACAGAATGGGCGATGCTTTTGGCCACTGTCGCTTTCGATATACCCTGTGCCCAGCTGCTATGGTGCGTTAAAAAGAGATGAATTTTATCTACATTTAAACGCGCTTGATCATCGCTAAACTCAACGTCGACCATCATGCACTCCAGCTCATTCTAGATGCCACCAGCATACCTCGATATTGCCAACACTGGATAGTTGGGCAAACAGAATTACTTTGGCAGCGCAGCCAGTTTTTGAATATAACTATAAGGCTGAAAGCCCAACGATTCACATAAACGAATAGAAGCGCCATTGTCGCGATTGGTGCGATAGCGCACCACTCTCTTTCGGGCTTTAGCCTTCATCAACCAAATGAGCTAGCAATGCTTGGCCAATGCGCAGTTGTCGATACTCAGGTTTGACCACAATCGATAAGGATTCAAAGGGTTCCTGACCACAATAGGACGCCAACATGCCAGCGATCTGCTCATCCATCATAACGGCATAAAAGCAGTCAGAGTCGATATCAAAATCGGCTTTGACAATGTCTTTATGCTCGCAGCTATCGATAAAGGCTTGTATCTCCGCGGTATTTTCAGCCAAGTTCAGTTCACGAATCACTAACGAATGATCCACAGAGGCCCTGTCGTTAAACAAATAATAATCAACATCATCAATATAGATTTCGTATTTGTCTTTAGGTGCCTGATCAAGCAAGCCCTGCAGTGATGTTAGCTTCTGCTCCAGGATGGTTGCACGGACACTGTCGCGACAACTTACTAAGGTCTGCTGCGGGGAGTGATAGATAAACGCCAAATCATGCTCGTCGTCACAGCAGAACAAATTATCTGCCAACAGATAGCCACCGCTCTTTTGCTCAATGCCCATGCGCTGACGCCAGCAGGCATCAATAACTTCAGGTGTTATTGTCATAGTTTCTTCCTTGGATTATGTGCGGTTCAGCTGCCACTGCTCATAAAAGATAACGACAGAGCAATAACTGAGTTTATTGTGAGCATGATACCACAGCTAAAATATCGACTAACTGTGGTTGTTCAATTGCAATAAATAGTTTTGAACGGCCCATTGATGCCTTGATGCAGCAAGGTTTTGCCATCAGCCAAATCTATTTTGATCACCTCATGCTCGCCATAGTTATCTAGCTGAATTAATTCACATTCATAAAAATGCATAAAGCAGGCATGGCTAAGGCCTGTTCAAGTGGAGTCAAAATACTGCATACACTGCCCCAGTGCACGACGTGGTTGGAAGTGATAGCCACATTCTTCTATAAACTCTCAGATCAAAGCTTGGCCTCTCCTGCTTTGACGCCACCGCCGGGCAGCAGTAAAAAACCATGCTGCGGTCGAACACACACCAGCTTCCCTCGCTCAACCAAGACGCCGTAAACAGCGCTTCGATGAACATAATCTTTACCGAGCTGGTAGCCAAATTTTTGCGTGGTTTTACTCGGCATAGGGCAAGACTTGCTCATCGTTGACATTTACAACAATTAAACTGAACAGCCATTCTACGCAGCGACTGAGTCTGACCGGCATCACCATCAACTAGTACGCACCGCTTGGCCGGGGCGTAGGCGCTCGGCACCGCGAATAATAACCTGATCACCCACTTGTAACGGGCCGGTAATGGCGATGCGCTCAGCCTCACCCTCACCCGGTTGTACCACCAAGCGCTCGGCCTTGCCGTCTGTTAAGCGGTAGACATACACCGCATCTTGGCGCAGCACCAGGGCATCACGCGGGATGGTTTTCACCATTTGCGCCGGCCCCTGCGGCAAGGCCACGCTCAGCCCTTGGCCGACGACAAACCCTTGCGGCAATGCGACCCGCACTTCTAGCATGCGCGAGCGCTCATCGCCTACTGGAATCACGGCCCGCACTTGGCTGTCGAGCAGCTCACCGTTCGCTCGACGCACCTGCACGGCATCGCCAGCCTGCACATACGCCTGCACATCGACCGGCGCGCGTACACTCAGCTCCAGCTGCTGCACACTGACCAAACGCACCACGCTATCACCGGCATTGACGTATTCGCCCGGCTGGCGCTGGCGGGCAGCCACAATACCGGCGAACGGCGCGCGAATAACCGAGCGTTGCAAGCGATATTCGGTACTCGCCAGTGCCGCTTGGGCCAAGGCAATTTCTTGCTCCAGTACGTCGTACTCCATTTGCAGTTCATCCAGCCGAAAGCGTGCTTCGCTTTGGCTGGCGGATAAGCGCTGGGTGCGCTCTAGCTGGCGTTGGCTAAAGGCCAAACGCGCCTGTAAGCGCTTAACTTCCGCTTCGTCGCGCTGGCGCTGCAGTTGCCATTCGCGCTGTTTTAAACGTGCCAGCTCTTGGCCTTGCTCGACTCGGGTGCCGACTTCTAACACCTGTAGCAGCACACCGCTGTTTTCTGCCGCAATGCTGGAATCAGCACGGCTAATAACATTGCCAGGAGCCCAGATTTGCGGCGCTTGGCGGCTTTCGGTGACCGTCGCTACAGACACCAGCGTCGCCTCATCTGCCACAGCGGTGAGGCTGCACCACAGCAGCAATGCGGTCAAAAATCGAAGACGAAAACGCATGTCAGTCAATCCTTTTGTGTTGAGTTCAGGCCGCTTTCGGCCACTGCTGATCATCTTGCTGCGGCGCTGCTGGGCTGCTGCTTTTGCCCATGCGCAGCAAGCATGGCAGCAAAATTAGGGTAAACAAGGTGCTCACGACCATGCCGCCAACAATGACCGCGGCCAGACCCCGGTAAATCACGCTACCTTCGCCTGGCATTAGCAGCAGCGGCAACATGCCGAAAATACTGGTTAACGTGCTCATAAAAATAGGCCGCAGGCGCAGCCGTAAAGACTGCTCCACCGCCTGATGGCGATCCAAGCCTTCGCGCTCACCAATACGAGCCTGATGCACCAGCAAAATGGCATTGTTCACCACCAACCCCAGCAAAATCACAAAGCCAATCATGGTCAGCAAGTCCAGTGGCTGAAAACTTACTAAGTTCAATAATTGCAGCGCGATCACACCACCCACGGTGGCTAACGGAATGGCCAATACCACCAAGGCACTGTCTTTGGGTGAGCGGAATAAGGCGCTCATCAACAAAAATAAAATGCCCAGTGCGATTAAAAAATTCTCCGATAACGTCGCCAGCGCCTGCTTCAGGCTATCGGCACTACCGCCGTAAATAATGCGGCCATCGGCGGGCATGGCCGCTTGCAACTGTGGCTCAACCTGGGTTTGCAACTGCTGCATCGCCCGCTCCAGTGACATATGTTCTGGCGGGGATACTTCCAAGGTAATGGTGCGGCGGCCATCAATGCGGCGAATGCGATCCGGCCCCACGGTGCGCTCTAGGCGCGCTAGTTCACTCAGCGGCACAATGCGGTCATCGCCCACGGCCAATGGCAAATCTTCCAGTGTTTCCGGACGTTGGTCGTCGGCCACACGCACAATCATATCCATGCGCTCATTGCCGTCGAAGTATTCGCCCACAAACATGCCCTGACCCAAGGTACGAGTGACGCTGGCCAGCTGTTGGCGTGTCCAGCCGTTTTCATGCAAGCGGCGATCATCCGGATATAAGCGCAGCTCTGGCTCAGCTTGCTCCAAGCTCGGCTCTGGCCGTGTCTGTGCTTCTGGTAAGGCTGCGTTTATCCAACCCATGGCCTGCCGCGCGATCTCGCGCAGGGCTTCGGTGTCACGACTTTGCAGGTGAATCGGAATCGAGCGGTCGCCACCAAAGCGGCCAAATAAGTTGCCTTGGGAGCTAAAGGCCATGGTATCGGGCAGGTCGCGGGTAATTTCCTCGCGAATGATGCGCTCCATTTCTTTGACCTGGCTTTGGTCTTTCACCCTTACCCCCATGGTGCCGCCACCACTGCCCCACACTAGGATGTAGTAGTTTTTCAGCGCCGG
The DNA here is from genome assembly GCF_014652515.1 of Bacterioplanes sanyensis. Lineage (GTDB taxonomy): Bacteria > Pseudomonadota > Gammaproteobacteria > Pseudomonadales > Oceanobacteraceae > Bacterioplanes > Bacterioplanes sanyensis. Next base: position 54,136 of record NZ_BMYY01000014.1, read on the forward strand.
CTGCTTGTCACCGTCCATATAAGGTTTCAAGCGCGCTTCAATGGTGGTGATCAGCTCGCGTTCAATGGTGTCGAGGTTGGTGGCCGGTGGAAAGCGAAACCAAGTGTCAACGGCATCGCGCTTCACTGGCGGTAAATAATCCAGCTCCGGAATCAAGCTCAATGTCAGCCCCACTGGGGCGCTAATCAAGGCCACCAAGACCAGCCAGCGGCGTTTGCGTGTTGCCGTTAAGCGCATGATGGCGCCGGTAATGCGTTGCCAAGTTTGGTCGTGGTGATCTTGCAGTTGAGTGCGATTCAGCCAGCGCTTGGCCATTAACGGCACCACCGCCACGGCCACCACCAGCGATAGCACCACGGCTATGGCAATGGTCAGCGCTAGGTCGCTAAATAGCTGACCTTCGACATCTTTTAAAAACACCACGGGCACAAAAATCGCTACCGTGGTGGCGGTGGAGGCCAGCAACGCACCCCACACTTGTTGGCTGCCTTGCAATGCCGCATCCCGTGCTGGCAGCCCACGTTCACGCAAGCGCACGATGTTTTCTAGCACCACGATGGCGGCGTCCAGCACCATGCCGACGGCAAACGCCAGGCCCGCCAGAGAAATCACGTTCAGGGTGCGGCCAGCAAAATGCAGCACAATAAAGGTGCCTAACAGTGAAATAGGGATCGCCATGGCGACCACCAAGGTGGCGCGCATACGGCGCAAAAACCACCATAAAATCCCTACCGCCAACAACACCCCCATGATGAGGTTGCTGCTCACCAAGCTGATGGCGCGATAAATAAAGACCGAGGCATCGTAAGACTGCTGCATTTCCAGTCCACGCTCTGGCAGCGGCCCGGCACGTAAATCGGCCACCACGGCTTTCACCCGCTCCAGCGTGGCCAGCACGTTGGCGCCACTTTCACGGTCGATGCGAATGCCAATGGCGGCGTTGCCATTCTGGTGGGATAAATCATTGCGCTCGCGCGGCATCACTTTTACCGTGGCCACATCACCTAGGCGCACGGGCTGGCCAGCGCGCCACTCTAAGATCATGTCGCTAAGATCATCCGGGTGATAGCGGCCAGAAAAACGCAAGTTATAGCGCCGTCGCTCTACATCCAAACGACCGGCCGAGACATCTTGTGACTGGCTAACCTGTGCCGCCAGCTGTGGAATTTCGATGCCTAACTGCGCCGCTTTTAGTGGGTCAAATTCAATCGCCAACTCGCGGGTGCCGACGTTACTCCACCCCCCGATTGCTACCCGAGCCACGCCGGGCACAGATTCCAGCCGCGGTTTGATCACGTCTTCGGCAAAGGGCACAAAGTCATCTAGCGGGGTGTCGTTGCCAGGTAATAACTGTAAGAAAAAATACGTTAGCGCTGGCGTATTACTGCCGCCCGCCATGGATACCGTCGGCGGGCTGGCATCGCGCGGCAAGGCTGGCAAGCGGTTCATGCGGCTGATGACTTCCAACAGCGCTTTTTGCATATCGGTTTCGATGCCGAAGGTTAAATCGATGTCGGCCCAAGCCATATTGGCATCGGCACTCATTTCTTTAACACCGGGCAGCCCTTGCAGTACCTCTTCGATTGGTTTGACGATTTCGGCTTCCATTTCCGCTGGCGAGGCACCGCGCCAGCTGGCATTGATGGAAATACGCGGGCGGTCAATATCGGGAAACAGCTGCACCGGCAGCTTGGTCAGACTGAACAGGCCAAACAGCAGCACCACCGCCACTGCGACGGCTGCCGCGGCCGGGTTGCGTAACGCCGACGCTGTCAGGTTCATGGGCATTCCTTGTCTGCAAAAAGAGAAAAGCGAGGCCCGGAAGCGACCAGACCAACACAGGGCGGCGACTATATCATGGTGCCAAAGCCGCTAAAGTCAGCTTCGGTAAGCGGTGCTGAGGTTGCGTTTAGCGGTTCAGCCAGAAGGGGCCTGCCAGATTTGCGTCAGCCACTGACGATAGCGGCGACTGACACGCAGCTCGGTGCCATCCGCCAGCTCGACCAAAGCATCGCCGCCGGGGATTTTTTGCAAGCGCCGCAAGCGGCGAACATTAACCAAACGCGAGCGATGTATGCGAACAAAGTCGGCGCTGAGTTGTTGCTCCAACTCTTTTAACGTTGAGCGCACAATGTGTTGGCTGGCACCACAGTGCAAGCACATATAATCACCGGCCGCTTCGATCCAGTCGATGTCCTGCATGGGCAACTGCCAATGGCCCTGATCGGTGTGGCAATGCAACAACTCCGTGTGGCTGTGCTGCCGCTCCAAGCGCCGCCACTGACGCTTTTGTCGAATGCGATCTAACGCCTGTTGCAACCGCTCTGGCTCAACCGGTTTAAGCAGATAATCTGTGGCTCCTAGGTCAAACGCCTCCAATGCGTGTTGGCGATGCGCAGTGACCAGCACAATGTCTAGGTCAGCGGGCAGTTTTTGCATCAGCTGCAAACCATTTAGGCGGGGCATATCGATATCCAGCAGCAGGCAATCGGGCTGCCAATCAGCGTAGCGCTGCAAGACCTCCTCAGCATGGCCACAACTGGCCACCAGTTGAATATCTCCCAGTGCTTGCAAGCGTAGCGCCAGACCGCGACGCGCCAAGGGTTCGTCATCGACAATCACACAGCGCAAGGTCATCCGTGAAGTGCTCCCGGCACGGTCAGTGGCAGAGATAAACCAATGCTCAAACCGGGCTCATGGCTCTGTAGCCAAATTTGTGCTTGGCCGCGATAGGTGACATCTAAACGCTCCCAAACATTGCTGAGCCCCACCCCCAACTGTTCCCGGAACGACTCCAGCGGCAACGGCAGCGAATCAACCCCCTGCATGCCTTGGCCACGGTCACTGATCACCAGCTCTAGTTGATCGGCTAAGACGCTGGCGCTGATGCTGATATCGCGCTTGCCCTGCTCATCCATGCCATGAATGACCGCATTTTCGACCAAAGGCTGCAGCAATAAACTGGGGATTTGCTGAGCCAAAGCGGCATCGTCGATCTGCCAGTGCAGGGTTAAATCGTCAGCAAAGCGCTGCTGCTCGATATCCAAATACCACTGCAAGGCTTCCAGCTCCGTCGCCAGCGATACCGGCTGCTGAGCATTTTGCTCCAGCGCGTAGCGCAGCAGGCGCGACAGGCCAGACAACATGCGGTCTGCCTGTTGGGTTTGCTGCTCCAACACTAGGGTGGTAATGGCATTCAGGGTATTAAATAAAAAATGCGGGTTAAGCTGGTATTGCAACATGCGCAATTGCGCCAAATGCGCCTGCGCTTGCGCTTGCAGTGACCGACGCTGCTCTTGCTGCCATAAGCGGTAAAAGCTGATACCAAAATACAGCCCCGCCCAACTCAGAAAAATAAAGAAAGAATAAGTAAACCAACTGAAATAGCCGATCCAGCTCAGGTCATCGAGCTTGCCGTCACGGGCTTTGTAGACCAGCATTTTTGCCAGCGACCACAGCGCCGATGCCAACGCCACACAGACAATGCTAAACGGCCAACGCCACCAGCCCTGCCAACTCAAAGAGCGCTTTAAAGCTGGGTGCATGGCCCAGCTCAGCAGCAAGCCGGTAGTCAGAGAAAACAGTGGATACTGCCAAGCAATGCTGCCATCGCCCTTGTCCCATAGAAACTCCCCCAGCGACACAAAAAAGCCATAGCCCAGCCAGCCGATTGACTGGCAGCACCAGAACTGTGTGCGGCGAGAAGCAAGGCAAGTCGACCAGCTGGTTGGCAACAAACGATGACTAAGAGTCATGGATAAATCCTGAGCAATGCTTTATCGCAGAGGTGACAGCATAAACAGCCTAAGCAAAGTCCGGCAAATCTTGAGGGCAATATAAAGCGCTACCAACCCAGTCACCCGCGGCATCATTCAACACTATCTGGCCACATGTAAATGAACCTAGATGACGTCGTTTTGGGCGCCTTGCACACCGTGGAGAATCTGTCACCCTTTAAAATAGCGACTTCCCCAACAGGGTCCGTTTCCATGTGGACGTAGAGTTTGCCCTGATAGCGAAATATTCGATTATTGCTACCGCCACAACTAGGATGACCTGGGTGCTGGCCCAGCGTTTGGTTGGTGAAACGAACATTTTGCATTTGCAGCAAAGGCGTTGCTGCGCGCCCATGTTTAAACGTTTTGCCATCCTGACTGAGTTCATCGTAGTAGCGATAGCTACAGCCGCGGCCAGCGCCACTATGATACTCAATGGCTGCTACCAGCTCATCTTTGCCGTCATTGTTAATATCAAGATACCCTTGACCAGTAATGCGTGAAGGGCTCCCGCGAACACGAAACGTTTCTGAGCGAGGCATGACCGCCGGATCAGACAAGTGCACGTAGCTAACCTTGCCTTGATCAACCGCCTCACAAATTTTGCGGGTGGCCTCATTGATGGCTGCAGGAATAATTATATGCCGGTGCTGATACTCCCACGCACACAATAAATGCCCAGTATTATCTGCAGAGACGTAGCGAATAAATCCCCCGATTTGATCATCATAATGCTGGCTGTAGACCTTTCCATTTACACGAAAGTAATCAATATCAGACATCATATTGTAAGGATCACGAATTAACCGAGGGTCTGATGCTGTAAGGCGCAGCCACTCTCCATTGCCATCAAAAAATTTGCGACATGCTACCTCCATAGTACCCAGGGAACAGGCCGTGGATTTCTCTTCTTGACCGTCATTGTTGATATCAAAGGAAACGTTTTCTTGCGAAGAAGAGAAGCCATTGTCACTGACTATTCTTTGCCTGTCGCTAACACTATGACAAACGTCATATACCTCATTAAGTGATGGGTATTTCGGATTAAGTAATTTATCTAAACGCTTGATTCGATCCTGGTACTCTGCAATCAAGCAGCTCGACAGTGCTTCACCTTTGTAGTTGCCGCAGGTTTTATTTCTCTGCTTCAGCCATGAGCGCTGGCTATTTAGCAGTGACGAGAACGCATCGCTGTTGGCACCCGACTTAATGGCAAAGAAGACCTGAGAAAGACGTTTATCTAGCTCACCGAGTGGCTCGCTGTCACAGATAGCATGCTCTATCGCTGTGGTGGCTTTGTCGCAATCGAAACTGGCGGCATATAATGCATCACAAAAAATAATAAGTGACAAAAATAAAACAGATCTAACATCCATGTTGGCTATTCCTATGTGAATATTACTGTACTTGTCGCTGCTGACCTTGCACCTGACGGCGCAAAAACAGCTCAACGCCAATAAACGCAAATGGCACCAAAGCCGCCAAAAATATTAACAACCAGGTTATCAATGACCAGCGCATTTTATGGGCCGCGTAAAACGACAGCGCCACGTACACCATAAACAAAACGCCGTGCCCCATGCCCAAGACATAGACAAAATCACGGCTGATCAGCCCTAGGGTGACGCACAGAATAACAAGGTAAGACAGCCCTTCTAGCAGGCTTGCAAGGCGAAATAGAACCACAACCGACTCCTGAAACAAAAACGGCGACAGCATACCTGAATGCCGTCGCCGCGAGCAGTCTTGCTGTGTAAAGTCAGCCTCTGCTGTCGTTAAGCCGCGCTCGTTTGTGCCTGCTGCCGCAGTTGCTTGGCCGCCGCGACCATGCACTCCAGAGCTGGCATGACCTCTTGCCACTGGCGGGTTTTCAGGCCGCAGTCCGGATTCACCCACAAGCGCTCAGCCGGAATGCGCTGTGCCGCTTTTTCCATTAACTGCACTATGTGCGCCTGGGTGGGAATATTGGGCGAGTGAATGTCGTAAACGCCCGGGCCAATGTCATTGGGGTATTGGAAGTCATCAAAGGCGTCGAGCAATTCCATGTCCGAGCGTGAGGTTTCAATGGTGATGACGTCAGCATCCATGGCGGCAATGGCTTCGATAATGTCGTTAAATTCTGAATAGCACATATGGGTGTGGATCTGTACATCGTCCGCCACGCCGTTGGCACACAGGCGAAAGCTGGAGACGGCCCAATCAAGGTAATGCTGCCATTGGCTGCGACGCAACGGCAAGCCCTCGCGCAAAGCCGCTTCATCAATTTGAATTACTTTGACGCCGGCCTTTTCCAAATCGAGCACTTCCTCGCGAATGGCCAAGGCCAGTTGCTGGCAGGTGTCACTGCGTGGCTGGTCATCGCGCACAAACGACCAGTTCAAAATGGTTACGGGGCCGGTGAGCATGCCTTTGACCGGTTTATCCGTCAGTGATTGGGCGTATTCAATCCACTCCACCGTCATGGCATTGGGGCGGCTAATATCGCCAAATAAAATGGGCGGCTTCACACAGCGTGAGCCATAAGATTGCACCCAGCCATACTGGCTAAAGACATAGCCTTCTAGCTGCTGGCCAAAATATTCAACCATATCGTTACGCTCGGCTTCGCCATGCACCAATACATCCAGCCCCAACTGCTCTTGCTGGCGAATATCGTGCTCAATGTGATCGCGCATGGTTTGCTGATACTGCTCAGCTTTCAGTTCACCGCGGCGAAATTGCAGACGCGCCTGGCGAATCTCACGGGTTTGTGGGAATGAGCCGATGGTGGTGGTCGGATACAGCGGCAACTGCAGCGCCGATTTTTGCACTTCGCTGCGCTGAGCAAACGGGCTTTGACGCTGTTGCCACTCGGGTTGAACATTGGCCAGCGCCGCAGCCACGTCGGGGTTGTGCACACGCTGGGATTGGCGGCGGCTGTTCTGCGCTTGCTGATTTTGCGCCAACGCCTCGGCGACAGCGTCGCGCCCTTGGTTTAAGGCGGTGGCCAACAGTTCAATTTCTTGCAGTTTTTGGCGCGCAAATGCCAGCCAAGGCAGCACTTCTGGGTCTAACTGTTGCTCGCTGTCGAGATCGACGGGCACATGCAATAAAGAGCAAGATGGTGCCAGCCACAGTGATTGCGGCCGCTTTTGCGCCAGCGGCTGCAGCCACTCCAGCGTGGCGTTTAAATCGGTTTTCCAAATATTGCGGCCATCCACCACGCCCAGCGACAGCACCTTGTGCAAGGGCAGCCAATCTGCCACCTGGGTGACTTCGTCACGGCCACGCACGGCATCTATGTGCAAACCAGCGACGGGGAGTTCGCAAGCCAACTGCAAGTTGTCGCGCAGCTCGCCAAAGTAGCTGGTCAGCAACAGCTTCACCGGACACACTTTTAACTGGTGGTAAGCCTGCTGCAAGGCATAGCGCCAGTCGGCGTCGAGGTCGGTAACCAAAATCGGCTCGTCGATTTGCACCCAATCAACACCCGCCGCTGCCAATTGATTGAGCAACTCGGCATACACGGGCAACAAGCGCTCCAACAGCGCCAGCTTGTTGCTGTCGTCTTTGGCTTTGCCTAACCACAAGTAAGTCACGGGGCCGATAATGACGGGCTTCGCCGCCGTTTGACCCAGTTGCTGCTGGGCCTCTGCGAGCTGCGACAGCAGCCGCTCACTGTTGAGAGTGAATTCAGTATCAGCACTGAACTCCGGCACGATGTAGTGATAGTTGGTATCAAACCATTTGGTCATTTCACCGGCATGTACGGCGCAGCATGCATCATCACTGGCGCTGCGACCACGAGCGACGCGAAAGTAGCGATCCAGCTCATCGCCGCCACCTTGCTGAGCGCGCTCTGGCACCACGCCCAGCGTAAAGCTCATGTCCAACACTTGGTCATACAGAGAAAAATCGCCAACCGGCGCTCGGTTTAACTGGCTTTGCCACTGCCAATGCTGTTGTCTTAGCTGCGCCGCCGTATCCAAAAGCTGCGCTGTCGATTGCTGGCCTTGCCAGAAAGCTTCTAGGGCGAATTTGAGTTGGCGCTGATCGCCAATGCGGGGAAAGCCCAGATTATGGGTCTCAACTGCAGGGTAAGTCATAGTAACCTCGAACTTGATGAATTGAGTTCAGGTTACTGCAGCCCTATATCAAAAAAAATTGATATTATTTCACCCTATCTTTAATAACGCTCATAGCGCCGTATCAAAAAAACGCGCCAGTGGTGAGCTGGCGCGTTCTGCTTAAGGCCGAGAATACCATGAGGAAATTATGGTCGATCCGTATCGGCCTCGGGCTCATCTTCCTCAGGCTCTGGCAGCACCACCATATCGAGGAACTGCTCATTTTCACGCAGGCTGTCGAAACTGCTGTCTTCACCCGCCTGGGTACGTAGCGATTCGGACCGAGTAATGGCTTCTTCCAAATCACGCAGGGCCTCTTCAACAAAGCCGCTTTCGGCATAAGCACAAGCACGCTGATACATGGCATGGCTGTTATCTGGGTCAATGTTCAAGGCGTGGTTGGCCAGGCTAGTGGCCCATTGTGCTTGCCCCAGAAGTAAGGCGGCATCGGCTTTGTAGGTCAGCGCTTCAACATCGTCTGGGCGCAGCGCCAGAATTTGATCGTAAATGGCGATCTTATTCTGCGGGCTATTTTCTTGTGAGGCCTTCAGCCACAGGGAGTGAATCTCGTTGGTTAACTCAATTTCTGCCTGCGCCGCTTTAATATGGCGAGTTTTGCGGCTGAGCTCTTTTTCCAGTGCATCCATGCGCTCCTCATACGATTGAGTAATGCGCTGAATTTCCTCATTGGCAAAGGTGCCAACGCGGTCTTTGATATCACGCAGCGAGTTCCAGCCCACCAATACCAACAAGGTCGAGGCGCCGGCGATCAAATAGAAAAAGTAGGTAATGGTGTCGGTGGCATAAGTAATGGCCTTGTCTGCCACTCCCAGCTCTTTGGCGACGATTTTCTCTGTCATTTCAACCCGCATATCGGCGATCGCTTGGCGCAGGTCTTTTACCTCCCCCAGCATATAAAGTTCGGTGAACGGGCTGTACATCTTTTCACTGAGGTTGTCGATTTTCTCACGCGCCAGTTGGTCACGCTGCTTTTCCGACAATTTAGCCGCTAACGCAGCTTGCTCTGTAGGAGTCAAAGGTTGGTCGTCGACTTGCTCTGCCTGGACGACGAAGGCCATAAACAACAGCAGCCCGCATAAAGCGAGCTGCTGTAGGTTAAAAGCAGAAATCCAGCGCGGTGTCAGGCGCTTGCTTGCTGTTGCCATAAATCTGATTTTTCCACTAAGAGTGTGTGCAGGGCTGTAACTGACTTAGTGTAGTCCGCATCACTGACTAGGAACATCATGTCCACTTGGCGCATCGCCTGGTGCACAGAAAGAATGTTCACGCCGGCATCGGATAATGCTCCTGCAGCCCGTCGCAACAGACCTGGGATTTTTAAATCACTGCCAATAGCGCTGACCATGGCCAGTTTTTCCAGCCGGATGTCGGCATCAGTATAAACCTGTTTTAGCCGGTCAATCAGCCAGTTTACGCGCCGCTTGTTACCTTTTAGGTAAAACGTGACGGTATTGGCGTTAAAGTCTTTGGTCAACACCCGTACGCCAGATTCAAACACCAAGTCATTCATCCGCTGGCCATAGGTCGCATTGCCGACCATATCTTGGTCAAACAATTCCAGCGCCCATACGCCACGCGTGCCAGCAATGATCTCGACTTTAGGCTCGTCGGTGCAGTAATCGTTGCGAATCACGGTACCTTTGTGCTCTGGCTCAAAGGTGTTTTTAACGCGCAGTAAGATGTCTTTTTTGCGCAGGCCGGCTGCCGCTCGTGGGTGAATCGCTTCCATGCCGAGGTTGGCCAGCTGATCGGCAACGTCATAATTGGTTTGACCGATCGGCATCACGTGATCCGCCCCCACCAAGCCTGGATCGGCCGTACTGAGGTGGTATTCCTTATGAATCACCGCCTCATTAGCATTGGTGAGGGTAGCGATTTTAGAGAAGGTCATCTCGCTGTAGCCACGGTCAAAGGTGCGCATCAAGCCTTCACGGCACTGGGTATAACCAGTCACGATGGGCATTTGCTTGCTCAAGTCGATGTCTTTAAAAGCCGCACGAATGGTGTCATCCAAACTCAATTGGGTATCCGAGCGCCAGTTGGTTAAATCGATATAAATGGCATTCACATCGTGCTGACGCAGCAACTGCACTGAGTTGTATGCGCTGTGTGCTTCGCCGATGGCGCTGAGCATTTCACGCACTTGATGCAAATGGTCGTCGAGTTGGAAGTTACCAAAGCTGCACACAGCTTCGAGGTTTTCCAAGCAGTCGCGAACGTCGTCGACCCGGCTGGAAATAAACTGATCAGCACGTTTGCGTTGTACCTCGCTGCTGAACATGTCGGCGTTAATGGCCAGCATATCTTCTAAAACTTGTTCCAGCTTGGTCTGCCAGGGGCGATGTTCGTCCATTTCTGAAAACAGGGCATAAACACCCGGTTCTCCGGTTTTTTTATGCTCCAACAGGCCGTTGGTCATGCCAGCATAAGCCGATACAACGAACACGCGCTGATACAGAGTTTGACTGCCATCAGACAGGGTTTGTGGACGTAGCCAGATGTTGCTCAGCACATCCTGATAACGGCTCATGGAGGTGCCGCCGATTTTTTCTACAGTATGAAACATGGTATGTGCTCCGTAAGCGGATGAAGTTCGTACAGCGAGGCGGCCGCGCCAGCGACCGCTAAAGAGCAGGCAGGATCAGTCGGTAACGGTTTCCGCTTCGAGGGCATATACGCCATTCTCGTCATGGACTTCCTTGCCATTCAATGGCGGATTAAAGACACACGCCATTTGCATATCTTTAGTCGCACGCAGTAAATGCTTGTCGTGCTTATCAAGAATATACAGAGTGCCCGGGCGAATTTGGTACACCTTGCCATCATCACAGGTTTCGATTTCACCTTCGCCACTCATGCAGTACACAGATTCCAAATGATTCTGGTACCAAATCGGCGTTTCAGTGCCAGCAAAAATGGTGGTGATATGAAAAGAAAAACCCATGTTGTCGTCTTTCAACAACATGCGCACGCTTTCCCAGTTGCCGCCGTTAATAGCACGCTCAGAGTTTTTACACTCGTCCAGAGTACGAACAATCATGTTAAATCCTTGGTTGAGAGCGCAGCCAAGCTGCGCTGCCAGCGAAATTTGTAGTCAGGCCGCCGCGGCGGCCAACGAATCTTATTAAGATGCAGCAGAGATCTGCTCGGCCATAACGTCAGCCACACAGCTGGCGAGAATATCTAGGCCTTTTTTCAACAGCTCTTCTTCAATGGTCAGTGGCGTTAAGATTTTGACCACCTGGCCATCTGAGCCGCTGGTTTCAATCACCAGGCCACGCTCAAATGCTAGCTCGCATACACGCTCGGCAATTTCACCGGTGCGCATTTCTAGACCTTGCATAACGCCACGGCCCTTATGCTTCATTTGGCCACCGTGTTCAGCTTGAATCTCTTTCAGACGAGTGCGAATCAAACCGGCTTTGTGCTGTACCGCTTTTTCAAAAGCATCGTCCTGCCAGTAGGTTTCCAGTGCACGACGTGCGGTAATAAAGGCATGGTTGTTACCGCGGAAGGTGCCGTTGTGTTCACCTGGCTTCCAGGTATCCAACTCTTCTTTCAGCAACACAACCGCCATCGGCAGGCCGTAACCACCCAGTGATTTAGACAGAGTGATTACATCTGGCTCAATGCCATATTCTTCAAAGCTGAAGAACTTACCGCTGCGGCCACAGCCGGCTTGAATGTCATCGACGATAAACACCATATCGTGACGCTGACACAGGTCTTGCAGACCGCGCAGCCATTCGGCACTGGCAGTGTTCAGACCACCTTCACCCTGAATGCATTCAACAATAACGCCGGCCGGCTTGCCTAAACCGGACGAGCCATCTTGTAAGGCTTTCTCGAAATACTTGAGCGTATCGAAATCACCCAAATAACCGTCGTACGGCATAAACTGCACGCCGGGCAACGGCATGCCATTGGCTTCTTTATACTTGCCGTTGGCCGTCACCGCAGCTGCGCCTTGGGTGCAACCGTGGAAACCATTGGTGAATGACACAATGGTTTGGCGGCCCGTGTTCTTACGCGCAACTTTCAATGCTGCTTCCACCGCGTTGGTACCGGTTGGGCCGGTGAACTGCACTTTATAGTCCATACCGCGTGGCTTAAGAATAATGTCGCGAAAGCTGCGTAAAAACGCCTCTTTGGCGCCGGTGTGCATATCCAGACCATGGGTCACACCGTCGGCCTGAATGTATTCAATCAACGCTTCTTTAAACTGCGGATTGTTATGGCCATAGTTCAGCGTGCCGGCACCGCCCAAGAAGTCAATGTAATCAACACCATCAACGGTGGTCAGAGTTGCATTCTGGGCGGACTTAAACACCACCGGGAATGAACGGCAGTAACCACGGACATTGGATTCAAGCTCGTTAAAAATTTCCATCGGTTGTGCTCCTTTAAGATTGTTCAGACGGTGTGCTGGAAAACGGACCAATGATCACCAACTCTTCGGTGTCATGGCGCTGATCGAAGTGGCGCTCGTGGTCGAACATCACCTCTTTATTGAGATCGGCCCCCAGATCTTTCGCTAAGCGCTCAAACGTGCGCCAAGAGGCCTGATTAGCCGACGTGATACTGGTGTGCAGGTAATTGACCTGACCTACCTGATCGATCAAGTGGCGCAACATACGACTGGCCAAACCATGACCACGCATGCGGCTGTCTACCGCCACTTGCCAAACAAACAGCGTGTCTGGCTGGCTGGGAATGCGGTAGCCGGAGATAAATCCGACTGGCATGCCGCCTACCTTTGCAACTACGCTGGTATCACGAAAGTGGGAACACTGCAGCAGATTGCAGTACATTGAATTCTGGTCGAGGGGCGGACAACGGGCGATCAGATCAAAGACCGCACTGCCATCCTCGGCGTTGGGTTTGCTCAGAACCAGGTCATCCTGGTGCGTGAGATCGATCGTCTCATTCTGGGTCTGACTCATTGCTTTAAGGCTCCGCGTACCGAGAAATCATCGTTACGGGCCTGTCATTTACTTTGAACGCTAAACAAAATAGCATCAGGAAAAATTATTTACAACACGAATTAATTAAGGAGTTGTCGATGCAAGCGGATCACGAGCGCTGGCTGACTTTCACCATGGACGACACCACTTACTGTCTGCCGGTCGACACTGTCAGAGAAGTAACGCTATGGAATCGCCCCGAACCCGTGCCCGATGCGCCGCCCCAGGCATGGGGCGTTATCAACCTACGCGGCGACATCGTCACCGTGCTAGATGGCCGATCATTACTGGGTTTACCGCAAAAAGAGCCCGACGACGACACCCGAGTATTAACGATTGAGGTCGAGCAAGAAGTGATCGGTTTTGTGGTCGATGCGGTACATGAAATCGTATTGCTGGACCCAGCCAAGGTCGAAGCGCCGGTGACACCTCAGGCCTTTATGAAGGGGACTTGCTACCACAAAAATGACTTATTAGTGCTACTAACCCTTGAGGATGTGCACGAGCAACTTGGTCGCTAGCGGCGCAATTACTTTGCAGACAATCATTTAGATATGTATATTTATTCGGGTTGACAGGAGATGAGGCGACGGAAGCGCCTACGTCAACCCTGTGTTGTATACGTGCCAACGCAAACGCGTACCTGTCACCTTCCTCAGGCCGGCAACACAGTCACTGTATTCGCACCAACGCCAATGCGTTTTAGTTGGCGTTTTTGCATCAGGAGAGACAGCTTATGCCCGCCACAACCAATAACCACCGTACTGATGCGGCACGGCGGTGGATACCAGAGCGTGATTGTTCCTATAATTCGCGCCCTTCCCATCCCGGAATAGCCGCTATGAACCGATATGAAGACGTGCTGGTCGCACTGCGTCGCATTATTCGCGCCACCGACCTACATTCTAAGCAACTGAGCAAAACCACCGGCCTGACCGCGCCGCAGCTGATGATTTTGCAAACCCTACGCACCCATCATGAGCTCACCGTTGGCGAGGTGGCGCGCAAGGTCAACCTGTCGCAAGCAACCGTGACCACCATCATCGACCGCTTGGAGCGCCGTAACTACCTTAAGCGCGAGCGCAGCCAACTCGATAAGCGCAAGGTGTATGTGTACCTCACCGATGAGGCTCACGAATCACTGATCGACGCGCCAAAGCCGTTGCAAGAAAGCTTTGTTCACCAGTTCCAAGATCTGCACGAGTGGGAGCAGAGCATGATTCTCGCTTCCCTAGAGCGCGTGGCGCATATGATGGACGCGCAGCACATTGATGCCTCTCCCGTATTGGATGTAGGCCCGCTGGACCGCAGCATCAACACCAAAGCAGGCAGCAAGCCCGCCGGCGATCAATAACGGTCGCCGCCTTTATCTCCCGCAGCCTCAGCAAGTTCAGCAAACAGCTTGCCATTGCCGCCAAAGCCGTTAGCGCTCATCTGTTCGTCTAAGTTGATAGCCATCGACATAGGTTTGTCATATATCCTGTGCTAATCGTGCAGGGTCTTTAACCGCATAATTGTGAACTGGCCTGACCTCAGGCCCCACTGTATTCGAGGGAGTAACTTATGACGGACGTAGTCATCGTCGCCGCAACCCGCACCGCCATCGGCAGTTTTGGTGGTAGCCTAGCCAGCTTGTCGGCCGCTCAACTGGGCGCCACCGTCATCGGCGCTTTGCTAGAAAAAACCGGCGTTAAAGGTGAGCAAGTGGATGAAGTACTGATGGGACAGGTGCTGACCGCAGCCTGCGGCCAAAACCCAGCACGTCAGGCGGCTATTCACGCTGGCATTCCCGCCACCACACCGGCCATGACCATTAATAAGGTCTGCGGCTCCGGCCTAAAAGCCCTGCATTTAGCCGCACAAGCCATTCAATGTGGCGATGCCGACCTTATGATTGCAGGCGGCCAAGAGTCGATGTCGAACGCACCGCACGCGTTGCCCAACTCACGTGACGGTCAGCGCATGGGGCCTTGGAGCATGGTCGACACCATGGTGGTCGACGGCTTGTGGGATGCCTTTAACGACTACCACATGGGCATTACCGCCGAGAACATTGCCGCGGAATACGGCATCAGCCGCGAAGAGCAAGACGCTTTTGCAGCGGCATCCCAGCAAAAAGCCTTGGCCGCCATCGAGGCGGGAACCTTCGACGCTGAAATTACCCCAGTCGCTGTGCCACAGCGCAAGGGCGAGCCAGTGATGTTCAGCACAGACGAAAATCCACGCGCCGGCACCACGGTTGAAAAACTGGCGGGCATGCGCCCAGCGTTTAAGAAAGACGGCAGTGTTACCGCCGGCAATGCCTCCTCGCTCAACGACGGCGCTGCTGCTGTGATGTTGGCCAGTCGCGCCAAAGCCGAGGAGCTGGGCTTGCCCATCCTGGCCACCATCAAAGGCTACGCCAATGCAGGGGTCGACCCGAGCATCATGGGCACCGGCCCGATTCCAGCAACGCAGAAATGCCTGCAAAAAGCCGGCTGGCAACTGGGCGATCTGGATTTGATCGAAGCCAACGAAGCCTTTGCCGTGCAAGCCTTATCGGTTAATAAAGGCCTGGGCTGGGACGCTGACAAGATCAACGTCAACGGCGGCGCCATTGCCCTGGGCCATCCGATTGGTGCATCTGGCTGTCGCATTTTGGTGACCCTATTGCATGAAATGCAGCGTCGCGATGCTAAGCGTGGCCTGGCCACCTTGTGCATTGGCGGCGGCATGGGCGTTGCGTTAGCGGTAGAGCGCTAACCCTCGCTGCGGTGACGGCGGCAATGGCCGCCGTCCACTTTGTCGGCTTTCGTTTCGCCTAGCCCTGACAACCTCCCAGCATCCACTAAGCTGTGCCTACTCACCACCCGAGGGAGCGCTATGGCTGATTATCTTGCGGGCAATATGATGCCCACCGATCTGCTCATTCCAGACCTACTCGAATACGCCGCCGCCCACCATGGCGACGCTGAAATCATCAGCCGCCGGCAAGAAGGCGATGTTCATCGCTATGGCTATGTTGATGCACTGCGTCGCAGCAAGCGCTTAGCCAATGCCTTGCTCAGCCTCGGCGCACAGCCAGGTGACCGCATCGCCACCCTGGCTTGGAACGGCTATCGCCACTTTGAATGCTATTACGCCATCTCAGGCATCGGTGCCATCTGCCATACGGTGAATCCTCGCCTGTACAGCGAGCAAATCGAGTTTATTATCAACCATGCCGAAGACAGCATTCTGCTACTCGAGCCAGATTTTATTCCCTTGCTAGAAAGCATCGCCCCCCAACTCAGCAGCATTCAAGCCATGGTGGTGATGGTGGATAGCGAGCACATGCCCGACAGCACACTGCCACTGTTGAACTATGAGCAACTGCTCAGCCAGCACTCAGACGTTTATTCATGGCCACGTTTTAGCAGCGATAGCGCCGCCAGCCTGTGCTACACCTCAGGCACCACAGGCAACCCCAAAGGCGTGCTCTACAGTCATCGCTCCACCTTGTTGCACGCCTTTGCCAGTCGCAGTCCAGATGCGCTGAATGTGAGCTCCGGCAGTGTGGTCATGCCCGTGGTGCCCATGTATCACGTCTGCGCTTGGGGCATGCCCTACATCGCTCCCATGGCCGGCGCCACCTTGGTACTACCCGGCTCCGGTATGGACGGTGCCAGCTTGCATGAACTGATTGAGCTGGCCCAAGTGGATTTAATGCTAGGGGTGCCAACGGTGTGGCTTAACCTGATCGAACACCTTAAGCGTCATGACTTGCGCATGGATTCCGTGCGCGTCGTGGGCGTTGGCGGTTCGGCATCGCCCAGAGCCTTGGTCGAAACCCTAGATCAAGAGTACGGCGTGTATTTATTGCCCATTTGGGGCATGACGGAAACCTCCCCGTTGGCCACCTTGGGGGCACCGAGCAAAGCATTGATGGCCTTGCCAGCAGAGCAACGCTATCGCCGCCAAACCACCGCCGGCAAACCCATGTTTGGCATCGAGTTGGAGATTTTTGACGAATACGACCAGCCCCTGCCCCACGACGGCCACAGCCGTGGCTTATTGCGCGTACGCGGCCCCTGGGTATTAACCGCTTACTATAAAAATGAAAAGCCCGAATCGTTTTTTATCGATCAGCAAGGCCGTCAATGGTTTGATACCGGTGACATTGCCGTCATCGATCAAGACAGCTATTTGCACATTGTCGACCGCGCCAAAGATGTGGTGAAATCCGGCGGCGAGTGGATTTCTTCCATTGATTTAGAAAACGCTGCCATCGGTCATCCCGATGTCAACGAAGCCTGCGTCATTGGTGTGCGCCACCCTAAGTGGGATGAGCGGCCTTTGCTGTTTATTGTGCGCCGCGACGGCAGCGACATAAATAAGGAAGACATATACGACTATCTGCAACAGCACGTCGCCAAATGGTGGCTGCCGGACGATATCCTATTTGTGCAAGAGTTGCCCCATACCGCTACGGGCAAACTGCAAAAGCGCACCCTTCGAGATGAGTACAACGACTATTTAATGGAATAAAAAAAAGCAGACCTTTCGGTCTGCTTTTTTTATTTTCCAACCTGCGTTAAAGGAAGCTTTTTAGATCGGCAATAAATTCGTCCACTTCCGCCATGGTAGTATTCCAAGACGTCACCAAACGAACACCGCCCGCACCAATAAAGGTATAAAAACGCCAGCCCTTGGCACGCAGTGCAGCAATGACAGGTTCGGGCATTTCTACAAAGACGGCATTCGCTTGCGCCGGGAAGATTTGCTTCACACCCTCAACTTGTTGCAGCTGCTCAGATAAATACTGAGCACACTGATTGGCGCGCTGAGCATTGCGCAGCCAGGCACCGCTTTCTAGCAAGCCCATCCAAGGTGCAGAAATAAAGCGCATTTTCGACGCCAGCTGACCGGCCTGCTTACAGCGATAGCCAAAATCTTCCGCCAGTTTGCGATCAAAGAATAAAATCGCCTCGCCCATGGCCATGCCATTTTTGGTACCAGAAAAGCACAATACATCGACACCGCTGCGCCAAGTAATATCGGCAGGTGAAACATCCAAACTGGCCACGGCATTGGCAAAGCGAGCGCCGTCCATATGGATTTTTAACTGGTAGCGGTCAGCCATTGCTTTAATCGCCGCCAGCTCATCCAGCGAATACACGGTGCCCACTTCTGTGGTCTGGGTAATGCTCACCACCTTGGGCTTAGGGTAGTGAATATCCGTGCGCTTAGTGACGAGATGCTCAATCGCCTCCGGCGTTAATTTGCCATTGGGGCCGCTGCCCAACAGCAGTTTGGCACCGTTAGAAGCAAACTCCGGCGCACCGCATTCGTCGGTTTCAATATGAGCGAGTTCATGACAAACGACGCTGTGATAGGACTGGCACATGGACGCCAGCGACAATGAATTCGCCGCTGTGCCGTTAAACACAAAGAACACTTCGCAATCGCTTTCAAACAACTCACGGAAGCGGTCGGCAGCTTTTGCTGTCCATTCATCGTCGCCATAGGCAATCCCGTCCATGCCGTTTGCCTGCATCATGTATTCCAGCGCCTCAGGGCAAATACCGGAATAATTATCGCTGGCGAAATGTTTTAACATGACAGGAATCCTTTGTTGGGTAATAACAGGAAATACCTCTGCTAGCCGTACTGGTTCAAATAACGGCAACCGCAATGAGCGCTGCTCGCAGATCGTGCAAGCACGCTGTATCGCCCCGTTGTCGGCCGGTTTTGCCGCACTGGGAGCAAGAGGTGTTGATACTGTAACCGCGATGATGCCGAAATACGATACGAATAAAACCCAACGTACAACTTCTGATGCTATTTCAGCCAACTAACTGGCGACCTACCCTCTTACTGCGGGCCGTGCTCGGCTGGCCTGATCGGTTCTGATGGCAGGGTATTTGGATAGGCCCAGCACAGTAGGGCTGCAATCCGACCAGCGCCTGCAAGGCTAGCGCGATTTCAGCCCCCGCCATCGCTTCAATGGCGACACGCCAACAGCCGTTAATCTGCGGTCGACTCGGTTGCATACGCCAGCGAGTAAGCAGCCCGAATGTCTACTGGCAGAAGCGCCGGCCGCGCACCCTTGCCAGAGCTACAGGGCAGTTACAAAGCGTTATCAGCTCGCCAGAACAAAAAGCCGTTGATCGCTACCGTGCCCTTGCCAATCATGCCGAGCCCGAGTACAACACTGACGCCTGCGCTTGGTTTCGATATGCGCGCCCGCATAAATACCTACAAAATTCACTAAAGATTTTGACCTTAATGACAGCACTAATCGTCCTGACCCGGTGCCGCTGCACTGCCGGCTAAGATGCCGCCATCAATGGTGAGCTCAATCCCCGTCACGTATTTCGATTCATCACTGGCCAAATACAAAGCGGCGTAGGCCACATCTCCAGGTGTGCCCATATGCCCCACCGGAATGTCTTTGCTGATCGCAGCGATGGCGGCTTCACGTTGCTCGCCATTGCCTAACATGGCATCCCACATGGGCGTTAAAATCGCACCGGGATGAATCGAATTACAGCGAATAGCATAGCCCTGCTGAGCACAATACAAAGCCACGGTTTTACTGTGATTGCGCACCGCCGCTTTGCTGGCGGCATAAGGAGCAGCGCCCGGTATGCCGACCAAGCCGCTGCGCGATGACATATTGATAATGCTGGCCGCTTTTGAGTGCTTCATTAGAGCAATGCCATATTTGCACCCCAAAGCCACGCCGTCACTGTTGACGGCCATGACCTGATGCCAGGCGTCCAACGTCATGTGCTCAGGGTCTTGCGCACTGCCGGCTTCTAAAAAACCGATAATGCCAGCGTTATTCACCAGCACGTCCAAGCGACCTTCGTTGGCCATAATGTTGCCTTCAACGCTTTGCCACTGCGCCTCGTCACTGACATCGAGTGGCAAATAACGTGCAATGCCACCCAAATCGACGATGGCTTTGGCCACCGCTTCACCGCCTTCGTGATCGATGTCCGTGACAATGACTTCAGCACCCTGTTGGGCAAATAATTCGGCACAAGCGCGGCCAATGCCTTTGGCGGCGCCCGTAATTAATGCCACTTTATTTAGCAATCTTTGAGCTGTCATAGAACCTCCTACTGACTCACATCCGGCAAACGCAATGACAGTAATAAACCGGCCACCGCCATGGTGGAAAAAACAAAAATAATGCCGGCCACGGATAGCCACTGACTCAAACCACCCACGGCACTAAACAGCAACAAGACGGCGCCAATCAGGGTATTGCTGACCGCCACATACTGTGTGCGCTGATTGCCTTCCGCCATGTCCACCAGATAGGTTTTACGCCCTACACGCACGCCCTGATGGCTGATCGACAAAGCAAAATACAGCACCGGCAGCACGCCTAACCGTTGCAACCACTGTGGCTGCCACCAGGCAATGACCACCAAAACGGCCCCACAGGCCGCTGCCATCGCCGCGGCCACCTGCATCACGCGCAAACTGGAGCGATCAGAAAAACGCCCCCATAAAGGCGCCGACAGCAATGACGCTAAGCCACTGGCCAATAAAAACAGCGCCAATACAGCGATATCGCCACCCAAATATTGATGGGCCAATACCACGTAATAAGGTGCACTGAGTGCGCTGCATAAAAACAACGCTCGGGTCATGACAAAGCGTCGAAAAGGCGCATCATCACGCAAAATTGCCAGCTGCCCTAAAGCCTCACGCAAGCCGTTGCGGCCGCCTTCGATTTCACCAGAAAACTCAGCTACCGTGGCAAACACGCCCGCCGCCATCAACCATAAAGCCGCCGCCGCCAATAATGCCCAGGCCAATAATTGCGAGTTGGAGCTCCAAACATCGGCCCCAAAAAACCACAGCAAAATTGCCAATAAAATCGTGATCAAACCGGCGGCACTGGCCGACCAGCCATTGACCTGACCGCGCTGATTTTTAGGGATGGTTTTACCCAGCACGTCTTTATGTGCCACCGAATTTAACCCGCGCGCCAGGCTGAACAATGCCAGTAACGCAATAACCAGCCAGCCCGCCAACGCCCCCTCGAACATCAGCGCCACCAGCCCCATGGCCAATACGCTCAAGGCCTGTATCGTAGCCCCCAGTACCCACACCCATTTGCGTTGCGGCAGGGTGCGCACCCAACTGGCAATGGCCAATTGTGGCAATAAAGAACCGGATTCACGCAAGGGTACCAGCCAAGCCAATAAAAATGCTGGCGCGCCCAAAGTTTGCAATAACCAAGGCAGGGTAATTTTCGGGTTTAATACCGCATCGCCCAGTTTGCTAAAAAACTGAGCGGTGATAATGCGCAGAAAATTGCCCGGCACTTGCTGGCAGGCGTCGTCACTGATGGCACGACAAGCGCGGGCGTCTTCTTCATTGACCAGCTTGTCGTAAATGCTGTCGGAAAAATCCTTCTTCATACGGCCTCGCTGCAATTTTGGCCGCTTAGCATAACATCGCCGGCGGATCATCGTCCGCCGGCGCTGAACGCTTAATCGCTGCTGATATTGACCGTGCGCAGGGCGTTAGCCTCAATTTGCTGTTGATCAAACAGCATCGGCCGCCAGCTCAGTTCACTGTATAGCTGACTCTGGTCGCGGAAAAACTCAGACTCAGGATCATGGGATTGACCGTAGGCCAGGAACATCTCCGCGTGCGGCCCTTGCTCTGTGTATTGCAAGGCCATTATAAAGCTGGAGCCGTAATTCACGTGGTAGGCCACGTCGCCCCCCTCACGCTGAGTCAGTTGCGTGCCTTCTTCTGCCAGCAAGGTGCCAATGACATTGTTGGCCAGCTCGGAAGTGCTGCGCGATGGAATTTTCGTTTCCGCCATATTGAATACGCCCTCAAAGGTGTAACCACCGCTCACCGGCAGCGGCTGCTGGCCTGCGGCTTTAATCCAATATTGCACCTCGCCCAACTCTGCCCCAGCATCAATACCCGCTTGCTGCAAGCGCTGTGCGGCCAAGCCTAAATTGCGCAGTACCTCATCTTGCAGTGGGTCTTGAGACATGGGCGCTAAATCACGCGGCGTAGTGATTGGCTGGCTTGGGTCAAAGGCGACGGCAAACAAACGACTGTCGAGACTGCGGTGAGCATTGACCTTGTAAGCCGCTAAAAACTCACGCATCAACTGGGCGCCGCGGCTGTTGGTATTGTAAGTGCCATCCCAGTTGCTCAGTACCTGACACGCGGTGCTCAAATCATAAAGGCCATCGTCCAGCTGCACTTGCGGGTATTGAGTGCAGCGCTCCACCAACTGCTGGCGCAAGCGTGAGGCAAACAAAGAGCCGTTGTGAGTGAACACTTGCTTCAACTCGTCGAAGTTAAAGCGGTTGTCACTGCCAGCCAGACCATTGCCGCTCATATCGCTGATCAATTGAGCGTTGTAGCGAGTGCGCGGGCTGCGAATGCTTTGTTCAGGCCCATACATCAAGCTAAAACCGGTGAGCGGTTCATCCAGGTTGCTCAGCCAGTGGCTGCTGTTGGCATTAAACAAGTAATCCGTGCGCGTTTGCTGTGGTGCTTGGCTAAACGGCACCAGACCCGGCGCACCGGCATTGCCGCTATCCACCCATTCAAACGTCGGCTGATTGCCCGGCAGCAACACACTGCCGGCGCCGTCCTGCCAAATCGGCGCCAATTGCGGATTCTGTGACGCCAAGCGCCAGTACTGTTCAACGCCGTAACTCAGCTGCGGTACTTGGGTGCCATCCAGATAAGAGGCAGTGCCATCGGCGGCCACCATTAAAGTATTCACCCAGGGAATGCCTTGGTGCTGCTCAAAGGCCGCAAAAAACTCCTCGCGGCTGCGGGCTTTGTTCATCGCCAACCACTGCGGCAGCATGCGGGCATTGCCAGCATTGGCATCGCGAAAACTAATGGCCGAGCTGTTGCTCCAGGCCAGTGCCGGTGACAGCGACTCCAGATTCACCACTGGGCCATAGTGGCTGGCATACACAGTTTGCGTGTGCGGCATCAGCGAGCCATCGGCCATGCGCACCTGCACCGTGACTTCTTGGCGGGTCATTGCTCGGTATTCATCGCCATAGCGGTAACGAGTCGGGTCGTTGGGGTCGAGCTCTAATTGATACAGGGTAAAGCGCTTGGATTGCGACACCGTATGGGTCCAGCCGAGGTGCTCGTTAAAGCCAATCACCACCGCGGGCAAACCCACCATGCCAACGCCGTTGATGTCCAACTCACCGGGAATGGTCAAATGCTGCTGAAAGAAGCGCAGCTCGCCCTCCCAGGGGAAGTGAGGATTCGCTAACAAGGCACTGTTGGCTCCTTCTACCCGCTCATGTCCTAAGGCCCAGCCGTTGCTGCCAATGCCTTCTGCCGTTAGCACGGCTTGTGCATCTAGGGTCACTTTCGGCGCTTGCGCGCGGGCGCTGCGATTGGCCTGCGGCTCAGCTTGCGGTGGTTGCGCGGCGGCCATGGCAGTAACAAAGTTACGAGCACTGGCCAAGCGGGCCAGATCCAAGTGGTAGGCCAACAGCTCAGTGGCACTGATCGGCGCCACCCAATCGGCACCACGACAGGGACTGGGATAGGCCTGCGGGCCACTGCGCTCTGCCAGGGCTTGATTAAAACCAGTTGCATAGCCTTCCAATACATCCCGCACATGAGGCTCCTGCAGCGGCAGCAGCTTGGCGGCTTCTTGCTCCAGCCCCAAGGCTTTATAGCCAACATCCGAGGCAACGTTGATCATGTCGTCACCGGGGCCAAAGGCCGCTGCCTTTTCGCCTTTCATTTTGATCAGCTGTTCCGCCAGGGTGCACAGGTTATCTTGGCCATGAACATAGCCAATGCCATAGCCCAACCCGGCGTAATCATCGGCGCGAATATGCGGCACATTGTGCTCGGTGTAGTGAATGGTGGCTTGATAGCGATCATCGTCATCATCACGGTTACAGCCACCCAACAAAGCCACAGACAGGGCCGCCAGCAGTGGCAGGCGCAAACTACGCATAGCGAGTTCCTCAGTTATTGTTATTAAGGAGATAATCATTAAACTGTGTCGCAGAGGGTTTGTCGTCCGTTTCGATGGACTCGAACCCAATCAAAAAAACAATAAAAATCAAAGACCTATAGGTTCGATGCGATCGAGCCGAACGCGCAATGAGCCACCTCAGCGCGATTTACCGAGGCACTTATGGACTACATGGCCGGGGCTGCTGCCCTGATTGGTTTATGTTTGAGCAGTATTCTGACGCTGGCCATTTTGCACTGGATGGTGGCCCATCAGCATGCCCGGCTCACCGTCGCTTGGTTATTTGCCGCCGCCTTATTGGTCGTGCTGCAGTCGTTGGAATTTCTTTACCATGCCGCCGAGCTCTATCAACGCTGGCCGCTGTTTTTGAAGATAATCGACCCGCTGGTGGTGCTGATGCCCTTGTGCTTGTACGGCTACATTCGCGCCTTGCTGGGCGAAAACCTGTTTAGCCATCTGCGCACACGTTTTTTGCACCTAAGCCCTGCCATTGTGGTGGCGTTGTTGGCGCTGCCCTATTGGAGCCTGCCCGCTGCCGACAAAGTCTATTGGATGCAGCAAGTGCTGATTGAGGAGTCGCGCTGGCAGCCGCTGGCGCCCTTTGGCAATGTTTATTTGGCCATCATTGCCAGCTTGAGCCTGGTGTATTGGTGGCGGCAACAACAGCAAGGCTGTCGCGGGCGCAAAGTTGCATTGCAACAGTGGATCGCACAGCTGCAGCGCGTGCAGTTGATCATTGCTACTTCCCTGTTTGCTCGCATCGTCTTCAGTGAAATCAGCGGCGTTTATCCCTCGGTGGTGTATGCCTTGGCACCGGGTACGGCCTATTTGCTCTACATTGTGCTGGTTCGGGCGCAGCTGCCTATGCCAAAAAGTGGGCCTAAAAGCGGGCCTAAGAACGAATCCAAGGCTGTGCTTGCAACCATGCCCAGCCCTGTTGCTCCCACTCCCGAGTTAGCACTCGCCAACCCAGTAGCGCAACCTGTGCCTGCTGCGGATGATCAGCAAAGCGCCTTCGACAGCTTGCAACAAGCCCTGACAGCGGGCGCCTTCCGCGACCATCACTTGTCGCTTGCCAGTCTGGCGCATCAGTGCGGACTGAGCAGCCACCAGGCGTCGGCGGCCATCAACCAGTGCCATGGCAATAACTTTTACGACCTGTTAAATGAACATCGCATCCATGCCGCTCGCCAAGCGCTGGTCGAGAGTAACGACACTGTGAGCGCCATTTGCTACGCCGTTGGCTTTAACTCCAAATCGACCTTTAACACCGCCTTTCGCCGCTTAACCGGTTGCACTCCGACGCAATACCGCCAGCAGCACAAATAACAAAACCGTCATTATTTGCCGCACCTTAGTAGCCGAACTAGGCTTAACACACTGAGTATTTAGGGCAGAGAACGATGAAAGGGTTTTTGATAAGCAGCATGATGCTGGCCTTGTTAGTGGGCTGCGGCGGCCAGGGCAACGACTATCCAGACGACGTCGATGACGACAACGAAACACCCACGGAGCCCGATCAACCGACCGAGCCAGATGAACCCGACGAACCCGCTGAGCCAGACCCGCAAGAACCTGTCACCGAGCTGAACTGCCCGATCAACGACGTGCCGCATTTTGGTGTGGTCAAAAACCTCTACTCAACCCCCAGCTGGCAGACCCTCTATGCTGCCGATGGCAGCGACGACTTTGATTTCAACCTGGAGCTAGGGGCCAACCAATACGGTATTTTTATGTACCCAGCGGCATTGGGGGACGCCAGCTTCAGCAGTGGTGCCAGCCACGGCTGGCAAGGCGCCACTTGGGGCAATGGCGACATTCCAAGCACAGGCACAGGCCCGGTGCTGGTGATGGTCGATGGCGTGCCTTGGCTGGTGTATCGCACCGACTTTCCCTCGCTGGGAGAAGCCAGCTTCAGCGTCGAGTTTGCCAACAGCGGCGAGGTCGGCGACACCAACCTGTGCAGCATTTTTGACTATGCCAAAGCCGCCGATCATGGTTTGGCCTGGCTGGCCGACGTCACCAGCTTGGACGAAACCCCAACACCGGGCGAGCCAACCACCCCAGAGCCGGAGCCCGAGCCAGAGCCCAGCACGGAAGACTGCCGCGTGTTAGATCAGCCGCACTATGGCACGGTCAGCAACCTATTTACCGCCCCAGAACTTAGCCAGCTGTATGAAGCCAGCAATGCTGCCGATTTTGCGTTTACCCTAGACATCGCCAGCGATGACTTTGGCATTCTCGCCTACCCCGCCGCTCTGGGCGCAGCTGCCGTGCGCCAAGGTACCGCCATCACTGGCCCGGAAGCTAACTGGAATGGCGCCCGCTGGGGCCAGGGTGATACTGGCGGCGACAGTGGCCCAGTGGTGATGCGCATCAATGGCGACCCGTGGCTGATTTATCGCACCGAAGCCAGCGGTGGTGGCGCACAAACCTTTAATGTCGATTTCACCCGCAACGCCAGCATCAATGAGGTGATCAGCTGTGACGTCAGCACCTACCCCGCCGCTGCCGATCATAATTTAGGCTGGGCCACCGTCATCACCACCGCGGATGAAACCACCCCGCCAGACCCGGCGACCGGCAGTTGCCGTGTCACCGATGTGCCGCGCTACGGTGTGGCCAGTGCCAACCTCAACCACTCGTCCGACATCGCCGCGCTGGCGAATACCTTTACCAGCACCACAGACGAGCGCTTTCAGGTAACCCTGGCCGCGGATGAATACGCGTTTTTGGCCTACCCAGCCGCCCTCGGTGAAGTACGCATGACCAACGAAGGCACCGGCTTGGTCAGAGCTTGGGCCGCAGCCACCTGGAACATTGCCGATACCGTCGGCACCCAGTTCACCCCAGTGGTCATTGAGCATCAGGGCCAGCCCTGGTTTGTCTATCGCCACGATGCCCCTGGCGTCGCTACCCTGGATTACACCGCCAGTTTTGATCGTGATTTGGCCTTAAATGCCGTCGCCGACTGCAGTGGCATTGACGCCTACCCGGGTGAATCGAGCGGCACCTTCAGCAGCAGCAATACCGTCATTGGCTTGGAGCTGTATGCCACCGGCACCGTTGATACCGCTCTGGAAAGTGGCGTCGTCAGTGGCAACGAATGGCGCCTTAACCCCACCGACCAGCCGGATGGCAATTACGACCTGTATTTTGTGTTAGGCGATAACGGCAGCCAAAAACTGCTGGCAGGACCGATTGTTGTCACGGTTACCTCTGGCACATTGCCCGCCACGGCACATGACGTCGATCTCGCCCCCTGGGTTTTGCAATAACGACGCTTCAACCCGTTACCGGTAAGCCAGCCAATGCTGGCTGCTGGGAGCGAATGACGGTGGTTAAAAAGTCCATCAGAGCATGAATGCGCACCACGCCGCGCAAATCTGGATGCATTAAAAACCACAAATCGTATTCCAGCTCAGCAATAGGATCACTGAGCTGGACCAAATCAGGCTGCTGGTCGCCTAAATAGCAAGGCAATACGCCGACGCCCATACCTGAGCGAATCGCACTGAGAATGCCCACCAGGGTATCGACACGATATACACAAGCCGCCTTTAAACCATGATGCTCCATCCATTGTTCCAACTTGGCATCTTGCAAGCGCGGCCCAGCACCTACCCAAGGCTGGCTGATCAACTCGCGAATATCCGTCACTGGCTTTAACCCCAAGCTGGTATGACCATAAACGGCCTGACCAATGCTGTTCAGCGGCCGGCCGACCAAGTTATCGGGTGGCCGATTCGAAGGGCGAACAGCGACATCAGCTTCGCGCCGGGTCAGGTTGAATAACTGATTCGATATAGCGACATCCAGCACAATGGCCGGATTTTGCTGACGAAACTCTTTTAATAGCGGTGCCAGCAGACCCATCAACAACGAATCTGTGGTGGTCAGCCAGATTTCGCCGCTGGGCTCCAAATCGCGCCCCGCCACCTTACGCTCCGCCGCCAGTGCGGCTTGATCCATCATCCTGGCGGTTTCTGCCAGCTCCTCGCCTGCCGGCGTAGGCTGGTAGCCGCTACGATTGCGGGCAAACAACTTCACCCCTAAGCGGCGCTCCATATTACCCAAACGCCTAAAAACCGTGGCATGACTCACCCCCAACTGGCGCGAAGCACCAGACAGTGAGCCACTCTCAGCAATGGCCAGTACTACCTCAAAGTCACTCCAAGCGAGATGACTACGGTTCGAGTTTCGGGGCGCTGTGGCAATGGTTTTAGCTGTTCGTTTTTGCAAAGTCAGTGATCACTTTTAGGGAATGGTTTGCAGTGTAGAACAGCACTAGGATGCGCCTGAATTAACCTTGATTGCAAACCATGGCCGTCGACCACGGCCACGACTGGAGTTTTCCTATGAACATGACAGCCCCTTGCCTTGACCACCAAAGTCTTGTGCATAAGCTCGAAGGCGATCAGCACCCAAGCGATAGCCAGCAACGTGACTCCCTAGGTGAGGTGCCAGCACGTTATCGCCACCAACACGGCAGCATCAACCTAGAGCAGCTGGAGCAAGACCAGCGCCGCGCTCGCCAACAAGTGCTCAAGGAAGCCATAAAACGCGTGCGGGCGTGGTGGCAGCGTTAAAACCAACGCCCATCCGCCATTTGTGTGCGAGATCATCTTGAGGCAACGGAATGCCATTCGCCCTTTGCTAACATTTAGCGCTAGTCGAACACGCCTCCCCTCTGCACTTTTGCTTTTCGCGAAGCACAAATAATGCGTTAGCTTTCAACGCCCCAAAATCTATGCACTCGTTGCAGTTAGTTCAGGCGGCTGCAAGTGTCCATCGAGGCAAAAGCGTAGTCATTGGGTTTTTTCTGGGCTTGCGAGCAAGGCATTTTTTAACGCCAAACCCTATGCCCTCCTTGAGGGATCTTATCCCTCACGCCGGGCGGGCGAGCTCCCTGCTTTGCGCTGCGCAGGCCGTTATTCCTGATTTGCCAATGCTGTGGTCGCCGCAACGCCAACAGCCTGCATCCCAGCAGGATGTTGGCTGGTGCTGCCATCCGGGCAGCCCCTGCGGGCACAGCCATTGCCAACTCAGGCGGCCAGCTAAGGCGCGGAAAACCTTGGCGCAAGACCGCGCTCAAAATATAAAGGCGATGTCTTATTTGTGTTTAAAAGCGACAAACAGTGACGCACATTAACCGTCGGCTTGCCTGTGTTCCCATAGGGTGGTAGCTTAAATACTTGATAAATCAGTGAATTAGCTTTTGAGCACCAGAACTTTGAGGCGTAGATAGTAGGCACGCCCGTTTTTCCTGAATAGAATGTGAAAGAAAGGAAACTATCCAGTTGTAAATCAATGGCTTGGCAGAGATAGCTCGAATGGTTCTAGCTGGAAAAACAGGCGTGCACACTATTAAACTGTTATGAATCAAGAAGGGTAATGAGCAAGCATGAAAGATAAAATAGAACAAATTCGGGATTTGCTTTCTCAAATCGAAATGGGTTTTGGTGATGAGCAGGACCAGCAATTTTCCAAAAACTACAATGCTCTGGAACTACCGTCTGTAATCTCCGCAATTGTAGAGTTCTTGCATCCACAGTTAACGCCATACGAGATAGCCATATACTGGTATCTATTTGATAAATCCATCGTGAAAACTGGCGAGCAATACGCCCGTGCAAGTACGCGAGGCATGAGTTCAATTGCAAAATCTGCTAGCGGAAAATCTGACGATTTAAGTTATGGAGTCATAAAGAAAACTCTTGATGCTCTAAAAGAGAAGGAGGCGATCTCCATAGTTGGAGATACAAATCGAGATGGGACGCTCTATAAAGTAGCAATTCCTGACGAAATACAGCTTTGCAAAAACGCCATGCAGGAAAAGTCCGCGCAAGAAGTTGCCGCAATTGACACAAATAAAGAATTAGATTTTTACAATGTTGCTGAGAACCGATTAAAAGTGTTCGAGCGTGACAGCTATAAATGCCACTACTGCTCTAAGCAACTTACTCGGTTCAGTGCAACGCTAGACCATATACAGCCAGTGTCTAAAGGCGGTGACAACTCTTTCGAAAACCTTGTTACCGCTTGCTTACACTGCAATTCCGAAAGGGGTAACAAACTTGTGATGGACTTTATTGCAAATGATTCATTGAGTAAACAGGACAGTCATTATAAGAACTATCATCTTCCCACTGACGGATAAAGTCGTACTTTACTTGAGTAAACAGGACATATATAGACGCTCTCCCGGTGTCAAGGCATAAGATGGCCTTGGCGCCTGGACACCCCTGATTAATCTCTTTTTTTACTCATCGCTCGGTCGCTATGATGAACGGTGGTTCATGCGAGTTGATGGTAGTGCTGACATATATTCGGCTTCTGATCAGGCCTTGGCCTGGAGCCCTGATGAGATCCGCACCTTCCCACCTAAAAACAGTCTCTCGATCTTTAACGATCGTGTCTTGGCCAGGTTCTGAGAAGGGCGGATAACCCCGTTTATTTCATCACACTAACGACTACCCGGATGAGATAAATACGTTTACGCTGCTTTAAATGCCTCGCTTTTTTGTAGCAAGATCCAGCTAATGCGTGCCAGTTTATGAGCAACGGCAACCACGCCTTTTTGCAGCCCACGGCGGAGAATAATCGGTAGTGTTCAGAATTCTGTGTCATTTCTTTATCCTATGCAAAAAGAGACGACACATGAC
>NZ_BMYY01000015.1 GCF_014652515.1 Bacterioplanes sanyensis
TGGGTCATGTGTCGTCTCTTTTTGCATAGGATAAAGAAATGACACAGAATTCTGAACACTACCATAACGTTTGGCGGTTTCACTTCAATTTGGCTTAAGTATTCAAGGTTTGGTGGTTTGCGTTATCCACCCCTTAAGCGGGCGTTACACATTACCCTATCATAGTTAATACAACTTCAAAAAATGACTCAGGGCACCTCTGAATAATGCTGCACAGCTCTGCGCAAGAGCAGCAGGCTGCAGAGCAATGCGTATATGGCGGGAAATGGCCGGCCCCGCCCAATATCGCCAACGACGTTATGGACACCCGTGCCCTAAAGAGGGAACTGGCGACCTTTGCCCAATATTTAGCCACAAGGCCGCAACGTGCAAGCGACGAATTTACAGAGGCGCAGCGTAGGTCTTGGTAGTGCGGCATCCCGTACTGCGACACCGCATGTGTTCTAAACTTTCACTTCGCCTTGTCTACTATTCTTATCCACCGCTACAGCCAGCACTGCCGAACTGTAAGCGCCGGATAACTTAGACAAAATCAGCCGCAGAATCAAAAGTTACTGGTAAGACTCGCCATAATCCCTAAAATGCCGCTCTTTATTTTAAATGGCGCCTTAACCCTGATTTATAAGTAGATTTATAAATAATTACTTGTCTAAATAGTCAGATATTAGGGCGGCAAAATTTATCCTTGAGGGAGTAAATAAATGTTGATGAAGAAACTTGCGCTGGCCAGTGCATTGTCGGCGGCCTTCTTAGTGGGCTGTGGCAGCGACGATGACAACAGCAGTTCGTCAAACGATACAGCGGAAAACAGCACTTTTACGGCGAGCAAAAACGCCGATGCGCAACCCATTATCTGGATTGGCGACTTTAATAACTTCGATGATGCCGTGGCCTTGATGCTGATCGCTAAAGACCCGCGCTACACCATTGAGCTGGCGGTGGTGGAAGATTCGTTTAATACCGTCGCCCACGGCGCGAACACGGTTTATAACATTCTGGAGTGGCTGGGTAACCGCGATACTCAGGTGATTCGTGGCGCATACTACGCGCCGGAAGAGATTTATTTTGGTGCCAATGGCGCAAAAGCGGAAGGCACTGCAGTGACCGACAGCAACGCCGTGGTGGGAGGCATTGCCGACTACCAGTTGCCAAACTCCAACACCAACGGCAGCTGGAACTTAGAGCGTCGCAATGTGATGGGCATTAACTTGTATGGCCAATATGTGCCAGGCCCGTGGCGTGACAATGGCTCAACCCTGTATGCCACCGATCACTTAATTCCGCGTGCCGAGCAAGAAAACTACCACTACAACGGCAATAACGGCATGTCGTTTAAGTTTGAGCTGGCCGAAGACATGGTGCTGGCAGAGCTCGATAAGCTGGGCGACGATGTGGTGGTATTTAATACCGGTAAACTAACGACGTTTGCTCGAGTATTATCCAAAGCCAGTCCAGCGCAACTGGCTAAAATTGATAAAGTTATTATGATGGGTGGCGGTTTTGAGGGTGAAACCCCGTTTACCGAAGAGCATGGCCGTGAAAATAACCTCGGCGGTAATATTTTCTCGCACCCTTCATTTGGCGTCAGCACAGACTTCAGCACTCATCAGGAATTTAACATTCTGCTGGATCCGCTAAGCGCCAAGGTATCGTTTGATTTGCTGGCGCAAAACAACATCGACAGCTATCTGGTACCGACCAATTCAACGGATTTGGCCAAACTGGAAGCGCACAGCATCGTTGACTTGGCAGCGGCAGGTGCAACCCCAGAAGCTTGCTACACCTCCAAGCTGTTTAGCTCCATTCGTGAGTTTGAAGGCGGTGATTTCCCCGGCTTTGATGGCTCGCCGAGCGGCGACTTTGCACTGGATGCAGTGATTCGCTTGTGGGACATCATTGCAGCGCTGGTGCTGCTGGAGCCAGAAACCCTAGATATGAATATTCGTGAAGGCTACATCGCGGTTGACCAGCTGGATGACGGCTTGGAAAACAGCGAATACCGCTACGATCCAATTAGCTTTGACCCTATGGTCGGCAAAACCAGCTTTACCGAGGCCGGTGCCGGCCAACCGTTAAACGTGGTACTGGGCATTGATAGCGAAAAAGCGCGCCTGGCGATGATTGAGCGCCTGCGCTCTTCAACCAATGCCGCAGTTAAAGGCCCAAGCTGCGATTAATGGTTTTACGTCAGGGTAGGCATGGCTTACCCTGGCGGCTTGATTTATCAGCCAAGGAATAGCCATTGATCATTGGTATCGCCCAGGTTCCCATGTACTGGGACGTTTCTGCGAACAGCGCCCACGCTTGCCAGCTAATCGAACAGTTCAATTATTTAGACCTAATCGTATTTCCCGAATTGGGTGTTACTGGTTTTCATCGCGGCGTGGCCGATAAAAACAATCTGCAGCAAGTAGATGGCGCCATCAATACCATACGCGAGCTGTGCCAACAGCATGGCGTTAGCGTTATGATCGGTGCTCCCATCATGCGTGGCGACAAGGTATTTAATAGCTATGTGTTGATCGACGCCAGCGGCCGCTTGACTAGGCAATGGGATAAAGTCGGCTTAACACCCAGCGAAGCAACGTTTTTTACCCCTGGTGAGCATCGCCAGCCGGTGGCACTGAATAATCAAACCGTATCTGCCATTATGTGTCGCGAAGTCGATGACCTGGATTGGTTTTTTACTGAATCTGCTGGGCATGACATTAACCTCGTGGTATGGCCGAGCTATATCGGCGATAGAGACGTTTCGGCTAGCGAAGGGCCGAACTACTACGATAACGCCGCCACGTTAGCCCAACGGCTCAAGGCTGTGGTGATTCAATGCAACTGGCCAGAGACGCTGAATGAAGGCCCAAGTACAGATATGCATGGCAGTACGGTCATCGGAGCAGATGGCGATTCATGGTTTACCTTGCCTGCCAAACAGCCGTGTTTTGGCGTGGTTGATCTCAGCAAACAGGAGTGTAACGTGCTGCCTCTAAGCAAACTAGAAGCTTCTGGCTCGCAAGAAGATAAGCACTGCATCTCTATCTAGTGCCAACTCACTCCATGTAAAAGGAGTTAACATGATCGATCATTTCGAAATTAAAGTGATCAATTTTGCTGCTTGCTTTCAATTTTATCGCCAGGCTCTCTCTGCGCTCGGCATTGAGCTGAAATGGTCGGATGATTCGGCCGCAGGCTTTGGTCTTCAGGGAGAAAACAAGGTTCGCTTTTTAATTGAGCAAGGCGAACGTAGCAGCCAAAGCCATATTGCCTTCGCTGCCGCTACAGAGCCGCAAGTGGCCAGCTTCTATCGCTTAGGGTTGGAACATGGCGGTCGCTGTCATGGTGAGCCCGGCCTTCGAGAACACTACGCTCCTAACTATTATGCGGCGTTTCTATTGGATCCAGACGGTAATAATGTCGAAGCCGTCTTATATCGTTAGTAAACTCAGAAGCTTCCCATGGCGATGCAGTGTAAAGTAGCAAGATTGCGTCTTTAAGGAACACCTATGTCGCTGTGGCAAACCGTTAAAGTTTGGCTGGGGCTAGAAAAGCCCGTAATAGAGTTTGATTGGCCTGCCCATTGGAGCGAATTACTTGAGCAGCATGTCAGTTTTTATCGTGCGCTAGATAGCGAAAATAAGCTCAAATTTGAACAGCGCTGCACAGGTTTTTTGCTGACGACAAGAATTGAAGGCGGTGTCGGGGTTGAGGTAGAAGACCTAGACCGCCTGCTGGTGGCGGCCAGTGCTGTGATTCCCGTGTGGGGCTTTGCCGACTGGCCGTATTTAAGTGTCGCGGCGGTGATTTTATTACCCGGCACCTTTAACGACCAGTTTGTTTGCGGTCAGCCGGATTCCCGCATCAGTGGCATGGTCGGGCATGGGCCTATGTCGGGAAAAATGGCGCTGAGTCAGCCGCATTTACGCTTAGGCTTTGCCAATGACAAAGACAAGCAAAACGTCGGCATTCACGAATTTGTACATATTCTGGATATGGCTGACGGCGATTGTGATGGTTTTCCCGAGCGGGTAAGAGAATTTCAGTATTGCGCGCCCTGGTTTGAATTTGTGCGCCATAAAGTGGCGGAGGTTGAACGTGGCAAAACCAATATTAACCAATACGGCGCTACCAACTCGGCTGAGTTTTTTGCTGTTACGTCAGAGTATTTCTTTGAACGCCCAGCCATGCTCAAGAAAAAGCATCCACAATTGTATCAGTATCTCAGTGAGTTTTATCAGCAAAATCTGGCAGAAATTGCACAGCAACAGAAATCTTGTTCGAAGTAGTTGAACGCATAAGCGGCACTGAAAATTGATGGCTGAGTAGCCTGTTTGGCTACTCAGTTCACGCGAGGGGCTACCGAGCCTCTAAGTTATCGACCGTCTTAACAGTAAGCCGTAGCAGATACAGTGCTCCACGTTTCATTGCTGTAGAGGTTCCCAGGTGAGCAGCCGTGCAACTAAAGCGTTGGCGGCGATCAACTGGTAATAGTGGATAAGCTAGAAGCAACATAGCATCGAAACCAGCGCACTGGCGTGGCCTACGGATGATTAGGATAGTGACTGCCAAGGATTATGGTAGGACGGGTTTGGGGCAGAGCGTCAATGGCAGCTTGCCACTGAAACTGAGCGTTGTAGAGCGGGGCCGCTCTAAATAATTCTGCACAGCTCTGCGCGAGTGCGTTAGGCTTTCACAACAAGGCGTATATGGCAGGAAATGGCCAGCCCTTTTAATATCGTCAACGAGGTTATGGAGGCCTGCCGTCCGCGCCCGAGGGGGAGCGCCAGCAGGCGCCAGTTCTGAGTCGCCAATTTTTGCTGTGGCTGGCTAAGGATAATCCGATGCAGTTATCAATTCGAAGTTACAGTCGTCAAATCAATGCTCATAGCCATGTGCATCACCAGCTAGTATTGCCGCTGCAAGGCAGCATTCGCTTACTGCAAACGGGCTTTGAAGGCTTGGTTAGCCCAGGCGAATGCGTTGTGATTCATGCCGGCAATGAGCACCAGTTCAGTGCCGACGAGGTTGCACGATTTTTAGTCGCAGATTTGCAGGATTTGCCCGCGAATCTGATGCAAGCGCAAAGGTTGGTCTTTGCCATCACTGAATCTTTGCAGCGCTTTTGTGAGTTTGTTGAAGCCCAGCTGTCAGCGCAGGTCAATGCCAGCATTGAAGAGCATTTAAAAGCCATGTTTTGGCTGCTGCTATCGGAGCAGCAAGATTTTCGCGTTATCGACGCGCGCATTCGACGCGTGCAAGCTTATATCGAGCAGCATCTAAACGAACCTCTAACACTACAACAGCTGGCACAGCAGGCTCATCTCAGCAGCACACAACTGAAAGCATTATTTCGCCAACACACTGGCGAGACCGCGATGGACTACCTTACCCGCCTGCGAATGAACAAAGCGAAAGCCTTATTACTGCATACCGACCTACCGATTCAACACATCGCCGAGCACTGTGGCTACCTCGACAACTCGGCCTTTAGCCGTCGTTTTCGCCGATACCATGGTGTCTCTCCGTCCAAAATGCGCGAATAAAGCGCCTCCTTAAACCAGAATACCGTCCGCTCTGCACACTCATATAAAGAGCCACACGCTAAACTTTGGTCTTTCAAATGATGCGGAGGCAGCATGTCGAGCGGCCAAACTCCCACACGGGGCATACTCAGTATCGTCATCGCCTGCTTTTTGTGGGGCACCACAGGCACTGCGGCCAGTTTTACCAACGGCATCAGTCCTTTCGCTATTGGTGCTATGGCAATGGGCGGCAGTGGTATTTTATTAGCGCTTTATGCCCGCAAGAGGCTTTGGCAAGACCGTCACCGCTTGCTGCAACACCGACGCTTATTGCTGCTCGGCGCAGCGGCTGTGATGTGCTATCCGTTGGCGTTTTATTCCAGCATGGCCTATGCAGGTATTGCTGTAGGTTCGGTCATATCCTTGGCCTGTGCGCCATTTTTTGCCGCGATGTTTGAAGGCCTTATTCACCGTCGCTGGCCCTCTGGGCGCTGGTTCATCAGTTTCGCGATCGGCGCTACGGGGGTGCTTATGTTAGCCCTACAACAAGACAACAGCGTCGTTACAACCAGTGCCTATTCATTGGGCATTGCCTTAGGCCTGTTGGCCGCCGCCAGCTATGCACTGTATTCCTGGGTGGCTAAAACCTTAATTGAGCAAGGGATAAACTCCAACAGCGCCATGGCCAGCCAGTTCTTTTTGTCTTCTTTGGTACTGCTGCCGCTGTTTTTTGCCATCGACAAACAAGGATTTTCCAGCGCCACAAATACCAGCATTTTATTGTATATGGTATTTGGTCCCATGTTTCTTGGCTATTTACTGTTTGGCTATGGCTTGCGCTTTATCAGCGCCAGTCAAGCCACCTTACTGACCCTGCTAGAACCCGCGCTGGCGACCTTAATGGCTGTCGTTATCGTGGGCGAACAACTCACGCTGAGTGGCTGGCTGGGTATGGCGATGATTTTGGGTTGTTTATTACTGCAGCACAAGCAACAAGCTGAGCTTAACTTAGGGGGGACCTAGCTAACGCACCAGCCTCAGCACTTGAAATGATCAAGTTCGAGGCTGGCATATTTTAAAGGCTGATCAGCAATGCTGATCAAGTTTCAAAATCAGTTTATTGAAAAACGGATTTCACAACCTCGATATCCGTGCTTTTACTGGGTTGCAGATTGTTAACCGCATAAGTGAAGGTGCCATCATCATTGCGAATCAGACCAGACACAGACAGAGAGCGGCTTTGAGACAGACGAAAGACGTGATCATCAGTCAGCTCTGATATGAATGCCGCTTCATCGCTAAATTTAACCAATTTAATAGAGCCCTCGCGGATTGATTTAGAGCTCAAGGCAACGTAAAAGCTTCCATCACTGTCTACAGTCAAAGGCTGGTTAATATAAGAGTAAGTGCTGGTAGCTTCACGGTATAACTCAAGGTCACCCTTATTAGAATGAACCAGAGCAATATACGCATTGCCCTCATTCATCCCCTGGCCGATAATGGCAAAGCGCCCATTGGAAAGCTCAGTCACATCCCCCAAGTTGCCGTAAAAAAGCTCACCAACATTATTCCAGACCGATACCTCAGCCAGGTCTGTATTCAGAGTCTGTATATAAGCACCGGATGCAATAACCCTGATCGATGCATCATCAGTACGGTTTGCCATACCAGCCAGCAACAGCTCACCTGAACTGGTTTTAATTAATTTTTGAATAGACTGCCGTTCCATGCCCTCCAGCTCAGGCAACTCGATTGGGTCGGAAATAGTGCCATCTCCTAGGGAGATGGTGTGTAGGGAGTAAACTCTTTCCTTAGTACAGCCTCTGCAAGTAGGATAGTCCCACTTGACCGCCGATACATATAATGAGCCATTAAACTCAACCGTATCCACAAAAGCATGTCTATCAAAAGTCGGGCCATGGTGAACCTCCCACAAACTGCTGCCTTCACTGCTAAGCTTTAATGCAATGGCAGTTTTCTCAACAAAATCACTACCAAAGGCAATAACGGAACCGTCTGCTAGCTCAATAATGTTGTCTAACCGGCTGCGACCCGCTGCATAATCGATGTATTGCCACTCAACCTCGCCTTGTTCGTCGAGCTTGATAACCCAATCGTCACCGTCAACTCCGACATTGTCAGCAATATCTTTCGACTGAGTTACGCCCAACACTATGTAACCTCCCTGACGGGAAGGGATTATTTTCTCAGCATAATCATCGCGAGCACCACCAAGTACTTTGCTGAAGATACCCAACTCTAATGCCTCTGGCTGCGAAGGCTGTGATGCTTGATTGAGTGAGTTGATGCGAGTCAAACGCCACTCATAGCGGCCAGTTGGCAAGTCAGATAGCAGCAGTTCCGTGCCAGAAATATCCTCATGTACCGAGGAATCTTCGGCATTGGTCAGACTGGTTAGCTCAACTCTATAAGTACTTTCTTCGCCCATATCCTGCCAGGATAAGCGCACATCATAGCCTGACTCGGACGGTGATATTTCAGCGGCATTCAGCGCTGGCAGGTCGGTAGCAGCCACCTCAAATGTCACCGGCTCACTCCATGGGCCAACCCGCTCTTGATTAAAGGCACGATAGCTCAGCTCGTATTCGCCAACAGCTAGGTCTGTTAGCTCTACTTCTGTCGCCTGCGTCTCTATCTTTTGCTCGATATCGTCATTGATATATTTGACTTCATACTTAGTAGCGCCAGGAAACTCCTTAAAAACAACCTTGAGTGAGTTCTGGTCTTTAATAACAGTATTAGCAACAGGAGACTCAAAGCTCAGTATTTCGTTAGCCGATGCATCGACATAAACCCAAAACTGCTGATTATTGCGAACTTCATTGCCGCTTTTGGTAACAGCTTTTAACATCAGTGAGTGGGCATTTTCATCGGCCCAAAAATAAGCCGGCCAAGTAACCTGCCAAGGTTCACCGTCAGTATCGCGCGCCACTTCAATGCCATCGACAAACAACACCATCTCTTGCACACCAGCCGTTGTCGGAATATCCGCACGTACGCCTATAGTAGAACCATGCACGACCGATTGATTGACTGGGTGGGTAATGATTATTTGATCAGCAAGCTGCTCCAGATTTGTTTGTGCATCGTCTAGCTTATCTTTGTCTTCTTCAGATAGCTGACAACCCACCAGCGCCATAGGCAAGCACACCATCATGCCCAATGCTTTTATTGTTGATACCACATCAAACTCCAGTCACATCCATTATATATGCATCAATATTCATTCAAATGCCATCAGCCAAGCTGCGAAGATCATCAACGGCGATTTACAAAGGCGTTGATGCCGGCTGATTCAAAGCAGGAGCGGCATTATCCAGCTTTTTTAATGCTGATAAAGCGCCGTCAAAGCTAAGAAAAATAAAGTGTGACTGGCGTCTGTTTTTATCTCCTCGCCTAATGAGAGGAAGACAACTACTGACATCTTTCAACCCCCTGCAAAGTACAGCCAAGGTAAATTGAACGGCTTATCCCGACCTTGCTAAAAGAAATGAATAGTGATTCACTTCTTTAAAAAGACAGAGCACAGCCATGGCCTATCGTGAAACCGAGCATACACGCCAGCGCAAAGCCGAGACCCGTCAGCGCTTGCTAGAAGCCGCCCGCCAGTTGGTAGCCGAGCAAGGCTTTGCGGCCGCGACAGCCGCTGCCGTAGCCCACCGCTCAGGCGTAGCTGCCGGTACCATTTACCGGCATTTTCCCAACAAGTCGGAGCTGGTGGCAGAAGTCTTTCGCTATGCCACCGAACATGAAATTGCCCAAGTAAAGGCAGCCAGTGAGTTGGGCCAGAGCGCTAGCGAGCACTTACATCACGCCATTCATGTCTTTGCCCAACGCGCTTTGCAAGGCGCTACGCTGGCATATGCCCTGATCGCTGAACCCGTCGACCCGCGCGTTGAGCAAGAGCGACTGAAATATCGCTTTGCTTACGCCGAGCTGTTCGAAGATTTGATTCACAGCGGCATTGAAGCACAAGAGTTTTCCCAACAAGACACCGCAGTTAGTGCAGCAGCTCTGGTGGGCCTGTTAGCCGAAGCATTAGTTGGGCCTTTATCGCAACGTTTTCGTGATCAGTCCCGCGACAGCAACACGCCAGACAATCACTACTTAATCGAACAATTAGTGACATTAAGCTTGCGCCTACTGGGCGCTAATCCATCACGTTAGGAGCCATAATATGGATGCACAGTCCTCAACCGCTCGCGAGCAACACTTGGCCCAAGCCGATACCCATGAGGTGTTTAACCAGCCTACTGCGTTGGAAAACTTTAATGCCTACCAATCTGATGTGGCGCTGCAACACTGGACGCGCGTCTACGGCGGCGATTGGGCCAGTGAGCGCTTACATGCCTACGGCGGGCTATGCGGTGGTGAATTAATCGAAGCGGGTTTTTTAGCCAATGAAAACAAACCGTAGTTTTATCCCCATGACCGCTTTGGTCAGCGCATTGATTTAGCCAAATTTCACCCGGCCTATCACCAGCTGATGCGTAGTGCGATTGATGCACAAGTCCATTCATTGCCTTGGGTATCGCCTAAGGCCGGCGCTCACGTGGCGCGGGCAGCACTGGAGTACATGCATATGAATGCCGATGCCGGTTCTGGCTGCCCATTAACCATGACCTTTGCAGCGGTACCCGCACTGCGCCATAGCCCCACGCTGGCGAAAGAGTGGTTGCCAAAAATCATGGCGAACCGCTATGACGAACGCAATGTGCCCTATTTTGAAAAAGAGGGTGTGACCATTGGCATGGCGATGACGGAAAAACAAGGTGGCTCAGATGTGCGTGCCAATACCACTCGAGCCTACCCTGTAACAGAGCAACAGGGTAATGGCGCGGAATATGAACTGGTTGGGCATAAGTGGTTTTGTTCAGCACCGATGTGCGATGCATTTTTAGTACTGGCTCATACGGAAAACGGCTTGTCTTGCTTTTTATTGCCACGCTGGCGTCCGGATGGCAGTAAAAACCAGATGTTTATCCAGCGCTTAAAAAACAAGCTGGGTAATATTTCTAATGCCTCATCCGAGGTGGAATTTCGTGGCGCCTTTGCTTGGATGGTCGGCGATGAAGGCCGAGGGGTGCGCACCATCATAGAAATGGTGGCCATGACCCGGTTTGATTGCATGGTCGGCTCATCAGCACTGATGCGTGCTGCCGTCGCTCAAGCCATTCACCATACCAGCGGTCGCAGCGTATTTGGCAACAACTTGCATAAGCAACCACTGATGCAAAATGTACTGGCTGATCTCGCCATCGAAAGCGAAGCCGCCCTCGCCATCAGTATGCGAGTAGCTCATGCATTAGATCATAGCGATGATCCACAACAGGCTTTGTTTGTGCGCTTAGCGACCGCCGTAGGAAAATACTGGATTTGCAAGCGCACTCCCCATTTAGCCTATGAAGCGATGGAATGCATCGGTGGCGTGGGCTATGTGGAAGATAATATATTGCCACGCATTTATCGCGAAGCCCCCGTCAACGCCATTTGGGAAGGCTCAGGTAACGTACAGTGCCTAGACGTGTTGCGCGCTATGAATAAAGAGCCCAAAGTGATCGATGCCTTTATGCAAGAACTGCAACAAGCGTGTGGCCACTATGCGGCCTATGATCAATTCGTAGCAGCGTTAGGCACGGAATTTAGCGACCTTAGCAACATAGAATTTCGTGCACGCACACTGGTGGATAAACTCGCTATTGCTTTGCAGGCCAGTACATTGATTCAACAAGGTGAGGCTATGATCGCCGCCGCATTTATTCGCTCTCGCATAGAAAGCAATGGCGGCATTAACTATGGCACCTTACCCTCTGATGTCGACTGCCAAGCCATTATTCAAAGGGCAATGCCCAAATTGTAGTGATGGCAGGGCACACGGTGCCCTGCTGAGGCAAGCTTTTACAGTTGACACACCTCTTTCCAAGAGCCATCGGAACCGGGCTCGCTTTGAGTCCACCATTTGGCTTGATAAATCACGCCCTGATGCAATATTTTATCCCCCGTTGCAGCATGGCTGGGGTTGCCCGCCCAATCGCTTTGCGGCCAGTTTGGATATTCGGGAATACCGTCGGTGCTACATTCATCGTTGCCATCTCCATCTCCATTGCCATCACCGCCGCCATTTAAATCTGCCACAGGCAATAATGGATACTCTTGACGGGTGCCATACACATCATCACCAACCCGCACGCGCATGCCATTGGGCAAAGGTACCGGCAGGTAATAGTTCATCGTGATGTCGAGACTGTCGCCTGCGGCAAGCGCCTTCCAGCTTGGTAAGGTTAAGCGTACACGATGAAAGTCGTTTTCTAGACCGCCAACGTTACCGCTGGCGGTATTGCTGCCATCGGCAATCACAGTCAGCCCCATGCCACTTTGGTCATTGATAACGCTAGACGTTGCCGTAGGCATATTAAATTCAATCTGTGTACCGCCCGGAATTGCTTGCTCACCACGATTGGTTAGCCTGAGTGTTGGATTCAATGGGTAATTATTGTCACCCACCATATAGCCAACAAAGTCATAATTTAAAGCGACCACCTGTTGTGGACGGTCAATATTGTCTGCAGCAACAGTCTCGTAAGGCGGTGCATCACGAAATGCGTTGTAGGCGATGGTCGTTAAGCGATCACCGATAAAGAACTCCTGACGATCTGGCAGCCAATCGTAATCACCCGCCAGCTCCCAAAACATTATGCCACCCACTCCCTGATCGATAACATACTCTACCTTGGCCGCCATGGACTGCTCGTCTTCGGTGGATAAAAATACTCTTTGCTCTGCATTCCATAGCCAAGGGGCTTGCGCGATGTCGTCAAAGTAGCGCTGATAGTTTCCCGTCAGTTGCGTATCGGCTGAAAAGCCATACGCTGCTAAATAAGAACCTAAAATCCCTTGCTGCAGGTTTTTAGCATGCCACATAGGGTTGGAACCTGCGCCAATCTCAACTCCGTTGGCATCCTTGTCATGCCATAAGTTATTGAGGCCTAAGGCTCCAAACCCACAGGGTGTTGAAATACCGGTTCCAGGTGGGCAATCAGTTTGCGAAGGCAATGCTGCTTTACCCCACAAGCCATGCGTTCCGCCCTGCACGTTTTGCCAACCACGGGTGTAATAGGGCACGCCGATATTAATGCGCCCGGCAGCGATGGCTCCGCGGAAATAGTGCACCGCCCAGTCGGTATTAAGGTAACCAATATTGCCATACTGTGGCGTGCTGTAGACCTTGCCTTCCTGTAACTCCAGATCATCACCGGTATCGTACAAAGCGGCGTTATGGCCGACGTAATGATTCCAGGCGCCGTGCAGGTCGTAACTCATAATGTTGACAAAGTCCAAGTACCGCACCACGTCAAAATCTTCCATGCCCCGCAGTAAATAGGCTGAACTGGGCGACGCGATGGTCAACAAATAGTGCTTACCATCTTCGACCGAAGCGCGATCAAGGGCCTCACGCAGCGCCTGCATTAAAACTTGATAGGAGCGCCATAAATTTTTACGTTGAGCATCACTGAAGGCGTAATCATCTGGGTTACCGGCACCTTGCATCGAGCTCGGGTATTCATAGTCGATATCCAGCCCATCAAATTGATAGCGCCGCAGAAACGCCACTGCCGATTGCGCAAAGGCATCAATGCCAGCGTGATTCACACTGCCATCGCCATTGGTGGTCATGGAGTAAAAACCACCATTGGCGACGCGCTCCCCATCTTCATTAAAAAAGCCACCGGTTTCAGCCCAACCACCGACAGAAATCAGAGTTTTTACATGTGGATGCTGGCGCTTGTACTGGCTTAATAAGTTAAAGTGACCCTGATAAGGTAAACTTGGGTCCATTTCTGCACCCGCGACGCCAGGCCAGGTCATTCCCGTCGCAGGGTTTTCTGGGTTA
This sequence comes from Bacterioplanes sanyensis, assembly GCF_014652515.1. Taxonomy (GTDB): domain Bacteria; phylum Pseudomonadota; class Gammaproteobacteria; order Pseudomonadales; family Oceanobacteraceae; genus Bacterioplanes; species Bacterioplanes sanyensis. The sequence goes on from NZ_BMYY01000015.1 coordinate 13,429, forward strand.
GCTGGATTGCCCACCGATAGCCGATAATCGTTATCTATGTGAGCAAAGGCATAATTAATGTGAGTGAGCTTTTGCCAAGGAATATCGTTAACCAAATAGCTCGGCTGGCCATTTTTGCCATGCCGCCAACTGGTAAAATAGCCGATAATTCGGCGTTGATGCTCAGTGCCTAACTGTTCACGTCCGTCCTGATCATAAACGCTGCAATAGGGCACGGGTGTGTCTGGTGTTGTATACAAACCGCTAGGCTTGCAGTTTTCATCGTTGGCTTGAGCCCCATAGGTCACGGTGGCCAAAGCAACTAACAATAACTGTCGAATCATTATCGTTCTCCCTGGGTGCCTTAGAGAAAACCTCTAAGGCCCGCTATTGAAATTATTGGCTGATTTGGCTGTGACCCAGACCTTGGTGCATGGCATTGAGGATATGGCCGTTATCGGCATCAATTTCCCAGGCAAAAATGCCACCGAGATTATTCGCTCGAACGTACTGCCCCTTAGCTTTCACCGAGCGTGGCGTATCAAAGGTAATTAATGTGCCGGTGCTGTAGTTCCATAAATACGATGCTTTGGCGATGTCATCCCAAAACAACTGGAAACCATCAATGCCTGTGCCATCGACGCCACCCATGTATTTTTGCTCGATGACTTTGTAATCTTCGATGCCCTTTTCCCATGAGCCGCTGATACCATCTCCTCCCGTACCAGCAAATGGATTATCAGGCTGACCGCCGCTGACATTTTTCCAACCACGGCCATACATAGCAGCACCTAGGACGATTTTCTCTGCAGGCACATTGCGGGATAACAAGTGTTGCACCGCATCATGCGCGCTAAAGCCGTCGATGGCCGCATCGGGCGCAGCATAAAGACCTGTTTGATGGCCAAGCACACCATTCCAAGCCCCGTAGTAGTCGTAGGTCATGATATTGATGTAATCCATGTATTGCGCGGCTTGCTCCCAATCAACCTGAGACAGTTTTTCTACCCCGCCACTCAGCGCAGCGGTTAGTTGATAATTACGGCCGGTTTCCTGACTGAGCGCATCCAGTGCTTGGCGCAGCTCTTTCATCAACACCACAAAGCCCGCACCGTCTTGAGGAGAGCCCAACGCCGGGTTCGCACCGCCACCGCCTGGAAACTCCCAGTCAATGTCGATACCGTCGAAGAAGTCGTATTTTTTAATAAAGGCAATCATAGAGTCGATAAAGATGTCTCGGGCAGCAGCATCTGTACCTATGTCATACAGTGGATCAGATAGCGTCCAGCCACCGACGGAGGGCAGAATCACCAAGTCTGGCTGGGCATTGCTAAGGCGATACAGTTGACCAAAAATACCGCGAATTTCCTGATCCCATACATCACCTGGGTAACTCTTTTCCAGTGCTGCAAACTTATCATGCACCACTACTTCGTAATCCTGCTTGTTGGCACATTGGCTGACCAAAGCGGAATACCCTTGTGGATTGGCTTGGGCAAGGCTGTCATTCGGGCCGCAAACCGGAATAAAGCCGTAGTACAGATGGGTCAGATTCGTGGAAGGAATATCGGCGACCTGATAGTCACGGCCATAAATGCCCCATTCAACAAAATACGCCCCTACTTGCTTGCCGCTGGTATTCTGGTATGCCTGATTGTTTTGCTTTAGTGGCTTGGGCCAATCGCTATGGTCTAAATCGTCACCATCAGTGGGACCGCCGCTCACTTTAACATTGGCCATGGCCGACATACTGCACAGCTCATCCTTCGCATCCGTATCACACAATTTGACTTGATATTTGTGGGTACCGTTTTCACTGACGGTTACTTGAGCCGATGCAGACTGCGCGTTGGGGCTATTTTTTGCTATGTCTGCCTGGTGTATTAATTCACCATCTTGATACAAGTACCAACGGTTGCCATTGGCGCCATACCAGAGATTCCACTTCAGCGTGAAGTCTTTTGGCCCGGCGGAGATATTTTGCTCACCAATCCAGGCGATACTTGGGGTTGCTGGCTGGGTTAAGCTTTCCATTTGCAAATCATCTTTGGCCATTGCTGCCGGCACGCCAGCCACTATTCCAATATTAACAATGAAAAAGGTCGATAAAGAAAGTCGAGTAATAGACATCGCAAAGTCCTTCGCTGTTGGCTATTGATAAAAATTCAATGTGGTCTCATCAAGCGAAACCGTGAAAGCAACAGTTTAGGAGCCTCTAGCGCGACAAAAATCAGATGAAATTACCATTCTCATGGTGAAGAATAATTGTACTAACAAATGACTGTTGGAAAACCAAATAAACTAATCCACTGGTATCAATCAAAATATCTACTGGTTGCTTATTCAGAATAATAAGTAGGAAAAAACCATTTCATCATAAAACCTGATAATCTCAATCGAATATAACAATATCTCTATCGACTAAGGGATACCCCTGAATCATTTAGTACCAAAACATAAAGCCACGAAGCCATCGTGGTTTTTCGCCGACACACATGCACTGTAATGGCTGAAAGCCGGCGGCTATAAAGGTGCTGGCATAAGGGTTAGCCACACCAAAGTTACCAAAGCCGACCAGTTTGCGAGTCATAGGGCGAAACGAGGTATTTTCCAAGGTTGCTTGGCGTGAAGATTGAACGCCATTGGAGAGAATGCATGGGCATCTCTGAACAATTCGGTGCTTTCTCTGGATCGCCAAAGGACGCTAGATCACGAAGCCGGTTTGCCGCTCGGCTACAGCAAAAATCGGCGACACAGAGCTGGAGTTCTCTGGCGCTCCCCGCAGAGCGAGGGCGGCAAGCCTCTATAACGTCGTTGGCGATGTTGAAAAGGGCTGGCCATTTTCTGCCATATACGCCTTGCTCTAAAAGTCTGCTGCACCCGCGCAGAGCTGTGCAAAATGATTCAGAGGTACCCTAAGTCAATAGCCATGGTATGGGGAATAGCTTTCAGGCACGGATAAATCAATAACATGCGGCGCTAAGCTTGCAGTGACTGAAAAACTTCTTTCAACCAGAGTGGCATGGGAGTTTTCTGCAAGCTTTGCTGGCACAAAGTGACATAGCTAATGCTGGCCTGGTAGACAGGCTTTTCTTCTACTCTGCCAGTAACAACAAAGCTGTATGAATGCTGACCAACATAGTGAATGGCTACCTCTTGCTCTAACAATTGATCGTAATGCAATGGTTGCAGGTACTCGATTTCACTGTGGCGCACCGGTGTCACGATGCCCGCCGCCTTAAGTGCGCGAATGCAGGGTTGGCCCAGTCGTTCACTCAATGCCTGATGTGTGGCTTCTAACGCAAAGTCGGTAAAGCGCGGTGTATAAACGATGCCGGCAGGGTCGCACTCGCCAAATAAAACGGTGCGTGAAATGACGCTAGTGCCCACAAGGTTACTCCATGGGTTGCAAAACGATGCCGTCATCATGGCCGCACAATATCGCTCTGCCAACAGCTGGCCAGAAAATCGATAAATTGCCGCACCACCGGCAGTTGATAGCTGCGTGATAAATACACCGCCCATAAACTGCTGCCTGGCACATGGTGCTCTGGTAGCACCATCACCAACTGGCCGCTATCAATCGCTGGGTTGGCGATATCACAGGGCAGGCGCACTATGCCCTGACCTTTGATGGCCGCGCGCAGCAGGGTCATCACATCGTTGGCTTTTAAGTTGCCACTGACTTCGATGGTTTGCGGCTGATTGCTGTGTACCAAAGACCAGTGCGATGCATTGAGGTGAACCAAGCAGTTGTGTTGGCGCAAATCGGCGGGGGCATTGGGAGCGCCATGACGGTTTATGTAATCTGGCGAGGCGCAAATAACGGCGTCAATGCTGAGCAACTTGCGCGCAATTAACTGCTCATCGGGTTGCTCGGTATAGCGCAAAGCAATGTCCACGCGCTCATCCACCAGCTGGCTGTACGAGTCGGATGCCAGAATATCCACCACGACTTGTGGGTGCTGCTCAGTAAACTGGGTAACTGCGTCTAGGAGCATGTGTTGTGCCAAACCAATGGGCGCGGCAATGCGCACGCTGCCTGCCAACTGCTCGCGCCGGTTAAGCGCTGCTGCCTCTAGCGCCGCCGCTTCACTGAGAATGCGCCGACAGCGCAGTAGGGCCTCCTCGCCGGCACTGGTGAGGCTGACTTTGCGCGTGGTGCGGTGCAATAAGCGTTGTTGCAGCCAGGCTTCCACCTCCTGCACATGGCGTGACACCTGCAGCCGACTTAACTGCAGCTGCTCAGCAGCCTGGGTAAAGCTGCCAGCATCGGCCACTTCGATAAAACTGCGAATGGCGTTGAGTCGGTCCATAGGCATTCAATTAGTATCTTATATCGATACAAACTACATCAATTCTATGAATTTATCTCGTATAACTGAGTTATTAGACTGCTCGCATCGTAACAGCATCAGTTACTTATTACGTTTTTAAGCGAGGACATCCGTATGCAAAACACCACAGCTCAAACCAACAGCAACCCCATCAACGTCGCCGTGTTGGGCGCCAGTGGCTGGATTGGCAGTCATATTGTTAATGAGGCGCTGGCACGTGGCCACCAAGTAACGGCGATCGCGCGCCAGCCAGAAAACATCAGCGCCGAGGGTGCCAGTGTGCGAGCCTTTGATTTGCTTGATGCTCAAGCTGACCTGGCTAGTGCAGTACAAGGAGCCGATGTGGTGATCGCCGCCATTGGTGGCCGCGCGGCAGGCAATCACGAGTTGGTGGCACATACCGCTCAGCGCTTGTTGGCCGAGCTGCCAAACACATCGGCATCCCGACTGTTGTGGGTTGGTGGAGCTGGCTCCCTTGAAATAGCGCCAGGCGTTACCTTAGTGAGCGTGCCTGACTTTCCAGCAGCCTATCGCGCGGAGGCATTGGCACAAGGTGAAGCGCTGGAGGTTTTTCGCAACAGCAGCAGTGCCATCAATTGGACCTTTGTTAGCCCAGCCGCAGAAATTTTCCCGGGTGAGCGGCAGGGCAGCTATCGCGTTGGCGGTGAGCAACTGCTCACTGACGACAACGGCAATAGCCGTATCAGCGTCAGCGATTACGCCAAGGCCATGGTGGATGAGCTGGAAGCAGCACAGCATCTGAATCAGCGCATTGGTGTGGCGTACTGATTCTTAGGCTAAGGACTATGAGCTGACTGGTTTGGGTGGGCTGATATAAGAAGGATCGCTAATGGCGGTTTGCCACTGCAGCTGAGCATGGCAGACTGGGTGCTCTAGCGCTAATGATGATTGCAAACCGCACGATAAAAGGAAGCCCGAATGTCTGACGCCAGCTCATTGCCCGCCAATAAAAAATACAATAAGAAAAAGGTTCGCATTGGTAACATTCTGTTTGGCGGTATTTTTTTCGTCTCCGGTTTATTTGCAGCCGCCATGATTTTATTTGGCAATGAACAAGGAGAGTCACTGGCATTTCGACTGTTAATGGCGCTTGTTTTTGGTGGTGTTTTCGGTGGTGTTGGCGGCGCTATTATTTGGTTTTCACTAAAAAATGATGATTTAAAACAGGATCTAGAAAAAATACGCCGACATGGCATTCCCAGTCTTGAGAAAAGCCTGGATAAAATTTTAACGGTTGTGGCGGCGGTGGTTGCTGTACCTGGGTTCATCATCGCGATGCTGGGGCTGATTAACTGGGAAGGTTATGGCTTTAACAGTTTACTGTTTTTTCTATTTAGCGGCGTTCTGTATTTGCATGCGCGTAACATGCGGCGCGATTATGAAAAAATTGGTCCGACGGTTGTTTTTCCTGATCCAATCCCGGCCATCATTGGCCATGAAGTGGGCGGCTTTTTCATGTTGGCGGCTAAGCCCCGCAATGATTTGACATTGAGGCTCAGCTGCCTTCACACCTACAGCAGTGGCTCTGGTGATAATAGCTCTACAAGCACCCAGATAATTCATCAGCAAGAAACGGCGGCTTACTTGGAGCCGCAGGGCGACGGCGTGCAAAAAGTTAGCTTCCTGTTTCAGCTGCCGGAGGATAAGCCGGAGAGTGACAGCCCGGAATATCGCGGCACCATCAGCTGGGAGCTCAGTGCCACAGGCATGGTCACCAACGATACCAAAGTACCGGGCACTCAGATCTCTGAGCTGATCGAGCTCAAGCGCACCTGGAAGTTACCTGTACTGTCTCAGGCCTATGCCAGCGCTTTAGGTCTGACTGCTGAGGCCAGCCACGTGTCTATTCCACAGCAGCACCAGCAAAGCGTTGAGCGTCAATACCGCCGTGCCGCCGAAAACAGCGTTGAGCAGCAAATTGATATGCAAACCGATGCGCAAGGAGCCACCGAGATCATCAGCGAAGCGGGGCGCAACTCGAGTATGTGGGGCACATTACTGGGCTTGGGGGCGATCTTTGGCTTGGTGGGCCTTGGCTTATTGCTGGTCATGCTGGAAGAAGGCGGTGCATTGTGGCTAATAGCGCCGGTCTTTACGTTGGTCGGCTGGGGCCTGTTTGCTTTGGGTGTATTTCTCGCGGGACGCAAGCTCGAAGCGCGTATTTATCAGGGCAATGTGCAGGTCATTCGCAGCGTATTTGGGCGCCAGCTGTATCAGCGCAGCGGCCAAATTACGTCGCCATCGCAGCTCAGTTTAAAAGAAACCATGAGCTCCACCTCGCAGGATCATGTGAAAACCGAATACATGGCGATTTATGCCGATATCGATGGCAAAAAGATTAAGTTGGCCGAGGGCATTGAAGGGCGCTTAGCCGGTGAAGTGATGATGGATAAAATCAAATCAGCATTGACTCAGGAGCTGGATGCTGAGTTGAGCTAATAGACTGATGCTCCTTAGCCAACCCAGTGCCAGGCGGCACTGGCTGCCTAGCATAATATCGAGCTATACAGCTAGCGACTTAGTTAGGCGAATGTAACCCTAGGCGATTACCTTCGCTATCTAGAAACAGTGCAAAGAAGCCGCTTTCGTCCGCATGGGGCGTTTTGCTTAATACAATCTTTCCGCCATTGGGCTCTACGCGTGATAATACCTGCTGCAAATCATCCCCTGCGTTGAGATACAGGGTCACACCAGAGCTAGAGGGCACACAGCCTTCGCCTTGCATGATAACGCCAACCGTCGATTGCTCATCGTAAGGAAATAGCCCCAGCTTGATATCCTCCATCTCCATGACCTCGATGGATACGTCCAAGATGGCACTGTAAAACGCCACGGCGCGGGTTAAGTCGGTGGCCGGAATCTCAAATATGGCGGCAAGGTTGCTCATGTTTTTACCCCTTTAGTTTGGATAGACGATTTCATCATCGAAACCAGCTAAACCTAGTACAAGCATCCAAGATGCCAATTGTAAAAAAACGACAATCATCAGCTGTGGATGCCGCTACTTGTAAAAAGCCGTTGAAAGCGCTGTGCTTTTATCGAGTAAAAACTTGCTAGGCGATACGCCAGTAAAGTGTTTGAAATCTTTGATAAAGTGCGATTGATCGTAGTAGCGGCTGTTATGCGCGATATCGGTCAGGTTGCCCTCTTGATTCAACAACAGCTTTAACGCCGTTTGCATGCGCACCAGTTTGCACAGTTGTTTCGGACTCATACCAACCTGCTGTAAGAACTTTCGCTCTAGCTGACGTTTTTGGCTAGCATCCTGGCTGGCAACGTCGTCAATCGACACTTGGCCATTGCTGTTCGAGATCAACTGCACGGTTTTTAGCACCAAGTCTTCAATCCGCTTCTCGTCCGTCAGCCTCTCTAGCAAAAATGCCTCAACCGCCTTGATTCGATCCCGTGTGGTAGGCGCATCGATAATGGCTTGCTCAAGGCGCGAGGCATCTGTCTGGCCGAAGACCTCAGCAAGCGGGGTTTCTTTGTTTCTAAGATCTTTTAGCGGCACATCGGCAAACAATGCAAAACCGAAAGGCGAAAAGCTTGCTGCAAAGCTATTTACATACCCAGTAGGCTGAACGTAGAAAGGCTGGTTGGTCTGGCCCAGTACCATAGCACGGGGCTGCAATACGAACTCAGTGTCTGAAACAAAGCGACGAATATCATCACCAAGAATAAACGCCAGTTCAATTCCGCCATCGGGCACAATGGTTTGCCTCTCGGAGCTGTGCTCTGGCGGGACTTCGAGTGTCCAGTAGAAGTTAACAAAGGGGGCTAAGTCTTCACTGGGGTCGAAGGTGTTGTAGTCCATGTTTATTCCTGTAGGCCCGAGAAGCTACGTGGGGAAAAGCTACCACAGAGTCTGCATTCAACCCAAAAATAGTGTTAAATGGCTGATCATCCAGCCCGGCTTGCAAAGGAAGATAAGGGCACCTCTAAATAATTCGGTGCTCGTTCTGGATCGCCAGAGGGCTCTAGATCACGAAGCCGGTTATCCGCGTTAGTTGGCTACAGCAACCTAAGAAGTTCAGAAAGATGCTGGATGGTATTGGCCGCTGGTACCAGCTCACTCGCGTGATGATAGCCCTGTAACCAGGTGGCCTGCATACCCGCCGACAGCGCACCTTCAACATCATTTATCGGATGATCGCCGACATACATACACTGTAATGGCTGAAAGCCGGCGTCTAAGATGGTTTCTATGAAGATGCTGGCGTCAGGCTTAGCCACACCAAAGTCACCAGAGCTGACCAGCTTGCGAATCAAGGGGCGAAACGAGGTATTTTCCAAGGTTGCCTGGCGCGAAAATTGAGCGCCATTAGAGATAATGCCAAGATAATAACCATCGGTATGCAGTTGTTGCAATAAGCGTTTGGCACCGTCCATTTCCACGGTATTTTTAGGAAATTCTACTTGCCAAAACCTAGTGAGCTCATCAGCACCAGGGTTGTCGGGCCAGTCAAGCTGCTTAGCTAGCTCGCCGCCGATTGCTTCGTACACTTTTTTATAAGGCGAACCCAGCGCTAAATAGCCACCGTTATCTGTTTGCTTAATAAGATCAGCGATGCGCTCAACATCGGCCTTCACCAAGCGCGACTGGTAAACATCAACAAAAGCCACGGCAAAGCGCTCAATACTGGCCGAGCGATCCACCAAGGTGTTATCCAAATCAAAAAAGATGGCTTTAATCATTACTCCCTCGATACAGGCCATTTAACACATTTGCCAATCGCTGCGCTGCCAAGCTGGCTTGTTGATTCCAGATGGTGACATGCTGCTGGTGCAGTTCACTGCCGGCGGTAATGTTTTTATGGGGCTGGCGATAAATCTGGCGGGTAATTTGTAGCGACTCGCTGGCCCAGTTGTATACGGGCAGTGATGTTGATCGTGACGTTAAGCGCACCGGCGCCAGCGTTTGTGGCTGATACTGCAGTAAGCGTCCATCCCAGTACTGGTGTAAATTGGTCCGCTCACCGTCAAACTGCAGACGCAAGCGGTTGCCACCCAAATCATCGCTGTAGCTCACATGCATCGGCTGATGCACATCGCCGATAAAATGCCCAACAAAGGCCAGTGCTTGCCAGTTTTGTGGCTGCTGTTTTAATAATTGCCATTGTTGTAGTAGCGCCTCGGTCACGCAGCCTTGGCGACCACAGTCACCGGCACTAACGCGCTCAGCCTTGCGACTGACGTTAATATAGTGCCAGGTTTTGGTGTGCTTGAACTCACTTTTTTTGCGTATTTGATCTGGCCAAGCGCATAAATCGGCAAAGTTTTTTACACCCCCTTGGCGGGCGATGGTATTCAACTGCTGCGCCACTTCAGCCGGCAGCGCTTGCTGTGCGGTACGGCAAATCAAGCGATGCCCATAGCCACTAAACGACCAAGCTTGACTGCTCACTACCGTCAAAGCCAACAATAAAAATAGTGTTTTCATTCATTGCTTCCTGTTGGAATAAAACCGCATTCGGTCAGTGTTTTGCGCCAAGCTTGAACATGCCGTTGGCTCGCCCTTGTAAAGGTTTGCTGGCGTTGTTCGAGCTCCATCAACCACTGTTTATACGCTGCTGGCACAACACCAGCTTGCAGCTCAGATTGGTTAAGTAGCGCTTGCATATCTCGTAGCTGAGCCAGCAGCTGCTTGCCCAAGCGATCGCTGCGACTCATATACGGCTGTACCTGTGCTAAGTAGAATTTTTGAAAAACGTTAAACAGTATTTTGGCGTTATTCGTTTGCTGGCCAGTGATGCACAAAGGTTTGTCAGCAAAGCGCTGCTCCAGCACATCGGCCACACGGTTTAATACATCGGTTTGCAGCGCTTGGGCATGCAGCCATTTGCCCAAGGTTTCGCCTAATAACAGTTGTTGCTGATGAAACTCCATATCACTGCTTTGATAGGCGTAATCCTGCTGTTGCCAACGCTGGCCTTGGGCGATGGCGTAATCCAATGCCTGCACACTCAGCGATAGGTGCGCGGGCTCTGCGTCTGTCATTTCCAGCGCGGGTGCTGCCGGGCTGATAAAAGTTTGCCATTCTTTGGCGGTCAGCCAGGCATTCCACCAAGAGCGCATACGTTGCTGCTGTTTTAGTTGATTGGCGGCGGCCAATTTGGCGGTTAACTCGGGGCGCTTGCTACCCAACTGCTCGATGCACTTGGGTGCCAGCAATAAAAAATCGCGTTCCATATGCAGCCGCTGACTGGGCTGGGCAACCTTGCCTAGGGTGGAGTTTTTTTGGCCGATGGCATAGCCCAGCTCACATTCATTCAGGCGTAAAAATTCTAATAAGCCGACATCGGCCTGGGCCAGTGGCAGTTCAATCTGACGCGTGGGCAGCGCCGGCAGTTGCACGCTGGCAGGCTCAGCAAGTGGCTGCTCTACCACGCGAGCAACGCGCTCGGCATAATCTTCCAGCCGCTGCGCTGGGCCATTGGAACAGCCCAACAACAGCAGGCTAAAACAGGCTATGTAACCACTGCGGACGCGGCGCAAAGGCTTGCTGTAAAGCCACCACTTCATCTCGAAATGCCTCGGTTAAAAATGGCCGTTCCAGGGCAAATACCTGATACACCCCTCCCTGCAGCTGCAACATGTTCTCCGGCTGTCCGCCTTGGGCCAGCAAATGGGTGCGTAAAAATGAAATCCAGGAGGTCACTACAATCCAGGTATTGAGCGCTAAGCTGTTTAAGTCGTCATCATTGAGGGCAATAATGCCCGCCGTGCGCAGCCCCCGATAAATTGCCACCACGCGCTGCAAGCACTGACGAAAAAACGCTTGGTAGTGGCTTTTTAATTGGTCATCCGCGGCCAGCAAATGTTCCATATCGCGATGAATAAAGCGGTAATCCCACAGGCCAGACAAAATCCCCTGCAAGTAGGTGATTTTGTCCGTCACCGTCAATGCCCGCTCCTCGGGCACTTCTAGCACCGTCAACACTCGCTGCTGGTAGCTCATGGCCAGCTCAAAGATGATGGCCTGCTTGTTTTTGAAGTGGTAATACAGGTTGCCGGGCGAAATTTCCAAGTGCGCGGCGATGTGATTGGTGCTGACGTTGCGCTCGCCCTGCTCGTTAAACAACGCCAGGCTGGCGTCTAAGATGCGTTGTCGGGTGGTCATATTGCCCTTCTTGTCATTTGTGACACGGCGCTGGCCGTATCGGCCCTGTTGCCGGGAACCTTGACGCTTTAGAGTAATCACTCTAATAATGGCATAAACGCAGCGTCGTGGGGTGGAAGCCTAATGGCGTCACCCAAGTTGATCAACTCACTACGCAGACCACCGTCAAGGAGCACAGCTTATGGTCGCCACTGTCGCAGAATTTCGCTCAGATAACGCCGAGTTAGCGCGAATGAAGGAGCTGTTTCAGGCTCAGCGCCAAGCCTATCGCCAGCGGCCAATGCCGTCACTGGCAGAGCGCCTGGCCGATTTGGGCAAATTGAAAGACGCTGTGCTCAAACATCAGGATGCCTTGGCCAGTGCGGTCAACCAGGATTTTTCATGCCGCTCGGTGGATGAAACCCGCATTGCCGAAATCATGACCACGGTCGAAGGCATTAACTACACCAGCAAGCGTTTGCGCCGCTGGATGAAACCTTCGCGCCGTCACGTCAGCATGCTGTTTATGCCCTCTAGCAACCAGGTTATGTATCAGCCGCTCGGCGTGGTGGGCATTATGGTGCCGTGGAATTATCCCATTCAACTGGCGTTATTGCCGTTGATGACCGCCCTCGCCGCTGGCAACCGCGCGATGATAAAAATGTCGGAATTCACCCCGGCCACCAATCAAGCATTAAAAACCCTGCTGGCAGAGATTTTTGACGACAAGCAAGTGGCCGTCATTGAAGGCGAGGTGGACGTTTCCAGCGCCTTTGCTGAGCAGCCTTGGGATCACTTAATTTTTACCGGCTCCACCGCCGTGGGCCGCATCGTCATGGGGGCGGCGGCGAAAAACTTAACGCCTGTAACGCTGGAGCTGGGCGGCAAATCACCCGCCATTATTGCGCCCGGGGCCGATATGCACGCTGCGGTAGAGCGCATTTGCTTTGGTAAATCGTTAAATGCCGGCCAAACCTGCATCGCGCCCGACTACGTGCTGGTAGAAGAAGGCCGTCAGCAGGAATTTATCGATACCTACCAAGCCGTCTTTGCCCGCATGTACCCCAAGGTAAAAGACAACAGCGACTACACCGCCATTATTAATGAGCGCCAGCACGAGCGCTTGCACAGTTGGGTGAGCGAAGCGGCTGAGCAAGGCGCCAAGGTCACGGTGGTGAATCCGGCCAATGAAGATTTTAGTGGCACGCGCAAAATGCCGCTGCACATTGTTGAAAAGGCCAGCGATGATATGAAAATCATGCAGGAAGAATTGTTCGGCCCAGTATTGCCCGTGGTGCCATATCAACACCTGCAACAAGCCATTGACTACATCAACGACCGTGATCGCCCGCTGGCGCTGTATTTATTCAGCTACGACAAAACCATTCAACAACAAGTGTTGGAGCAAACCCACGCGGGCGGCGTGACGATTAACGACACCCTAATGCACATCGCTCAGGACGATATGCCCTTCGGCGGCATTGGCCCCTCGGGCATGGGCCACTATCACGGCAAAGAAGGTTTTTTGAGTTTATCCAAAGCCAAAGCCGTGCATAAAAAAGGTAAGTTCAATAGCGGTCAGTTTATTTATCCGCCTTATGGCGGGGCACTGCAAAAATTGATTCAAAAATTATTTATTCGCTAGGGGCCGTGTATGCTGACAACCAGCCGCCGTGGTTTTATGCAACTCAGTGGCGGCGCCGCCGCTGCCTTAACCTTGGGCTCTTCCCTGGCGTTGATGTCAGGTTGCAGCCGTGAACCCGCTGACGGGCTCAAGTTTTTAAGCACCGACGATGCCGATTTTCTTGCCACCTTGGCGCCTGTGATTATGGCCGGTAGTTACCCCGGCCAACTGGGCCCAGAGCAAGCCCGAACACGCCAAGTAGCCGCGCTGGACAGATTAATTGGCACCCTGCAAGAACATGCGCAAAGCCAGCTAAAACAGCTGTTGTTGGTGATGTCCTCCGCGCCGCTTCGGGCCGCTATGGGCGCGCCCTTTGCTAACTGGCGTGAAGCGTCACCCGAGCAGGTCGAAGCCTTCCTGCTCAGCTGGCGTGACAGCAGCCTGCAATTAAAACGCATGGGCTACGCCTCATTATGCAAACTGCAAACCATGTGCTGGTACGCCATGCCAGAAAACTACATTGCCACCGGCTACCCGGGACCACCGCAAAAAATCCCAGCCTGACTATAACAACGAATTAGCTGAGCAGTTATGAAAACCACCGAGCGCAAACCCGATATTCCCGTCGTAGCCGGTATTCAAGACCCTATGGTTAACGGCATCGCCAACGGCTGGCAGGTGCAGGAAGCGACCGAACTGAACGACGGCAGCGTACTAGAAGCGGATGTCGTCATCATCGGCACCGGCGCGGGCGGCGGCACCAGTGCCGAGATTTTATCGGCGGCCGGTCTTAAAGTGCTGATGCTAGAAGAAGGGCCGCTAAAATCCAGCAACGACTTCAACATGGACGAACGCGAGGCCTATCGCGATTTATATCAAGAAAGCGCCGGCCGTATGAGCAAAGACGGCGCCATGTCGATTTTGCAGGGCCGCTGCGTCGGTGGCACCACCGTGATTAATTGGACCTCCAGCTTTCGCACACCCAAGCAGACGTTGGATTTCTGGGCACGCGAGTTTAATGTTCAGGGCTTAAGCCAGGAGGAAATGGCGCCTTGGTTTGAACGCATGGAGCAGCGCTTAAACATTAGCGATTGGCAAGTGCCGGCCAATGAAAACAACGCCGTCTTAAGCCGTGGCTGTACAAAATTAGGTTATGACTGGAAGGTGATTCCGCGCAATGTCGCTGGCTGCTGGAACCTGGGCTATTGCGGTACTGGCTGCCCCACCAATGCCAAGCAATCCATGCTGGTGACGACCATTCCGAGCGCGTTAGAGCAGCAATCACAACTGATTTACAGTGCTCGCGCAGAGCGCTTAATCATCGAAGGCAATAAGGTGCTGGGGGTGGATGTTACCGCGCTGGATGCCCGCTATCAGCCCTCTGGCAAGCGCTTAATCGTTAAGGCACCGCATGTCATTATGGCCTGTGGCGGCATTAATGGCCCGGCATTGCTCAAGCGCTCCAATGCGCCAGACCCGAATAACCGCGTCGGCAAGCGCACCTTTTTGCACCCCGTTGCCTTTAACTTTGCCCGCTTCGATCACACCGTGGATCCATACTATGGCGCACCGCAGTCGATTTATTCTGACCATTTTCAATGGCAGAGTGTTGCTGGCGCCGTGGGCTATAAATTAGAAGTGCCGCCACTGCAGCCAGGTCTGGCCTCCGTTTTATTGCTCGGCCACGGCAGCGATCATTTTAATGATATTGCCCAACTTCCCAATACTCACTCCATGATCGCTTTATTGCGTGATGGCTTTCATGCGCAAAGCCAGGGCGGCAATGTCGAATTAGCCAGCGACGGCTCGCCTATTTTGGATTATCAAATTAACGACTATTTATGGGATGGTTTTAAACGCGCCTTTTTAACCATGGCAGAAATTGAGTTTGCCGCCGGCGCTAAGGCCGTGCGGGCCTCCCACCTCGACTCACGCTGGGCGAGCAGCTGGCAACAAGCCCAAAACGACATTCAACAGCTTGAGTTTCGCAGCAATGCCTTTACCGCTGGCAGCGCACACGTCATGGGGGGCTTGGCCATGGGAGAAGATTTATCCCAATGTGTCGTTGACAGCAATGGCAAATACCACTACTTAGATAACCTCTACGTCTTCGACGGCTCGGTCTTTCCCACCAGCATTGGCGCCAACCCACAACTCTCAATTTATGGCTTAGTGGCACGCCAGGCCACGTTACTGGCACAGAAGTTAAAGCCTGCGTAATAACATTTCCCCGGCTCCGCCAGCCGGGGAAGTTGGATCGAGCAGCCGAAGTACTTTTATATCTCTTCTATACTAACGACAACCTTATCACCTTCTTCAACCTGATAGGAAACGGCATAGATTCTTCCGGCCTTAAGCTCCCACTTAAACGCACCCTCTGTTTCAGATGTTCTATCGACACCATACATATAGGTATGCATAGCAGCCTGCCCACCTGCTACGCCCATTACTGTTGACGCCAATATACCCGGCATTCCCTGAATTTCGAGATCAAAGCTATAAATGCCAGGCTCCAGTTCAATTTTTGATAACGAGTAAAGATCATAGCTAATATCTCCATTGATCTTGTTTACCAAAATGCTACTTTTTTCCAATATATGCATTACCCTTTGTCTGCAACAAAACCGTTGCTTTTTTGTCGAAAGGAGTATCAGGCTTCACATTGTAGTATACCGTCCGAGTACACCCACCAATAAAAGCCAGCATCAATAGTATTAGTATTCTAGCCTTCATTTCTCAAATACTCCTGAATAGAAGAAGACAAAGTCCCAGCCAAAGAGTCATCGATGGTATAGAACGGAGCAAAAGGAATTAGCCAAACACTGAAGTACCGACGGGAACTTTGCGCATAGGTTTTATCAACTAGTTTCTCCTGTTCTTTTATTCGAGATATATTAACATAATGATCGATATTGAAATCCATTCCTGGAATGATAGTAAAAGTAAGTGCACTAATTAAGATTAGAGGATTACGCAACTCCAGCAGATCCCCCTGACGACCATCGTGAGCAAAATCCTGTACTACATACACTTGAAGATAATCATCGGGAAGCTTATCTACCTCTTTTCGATCAATCACGGTTTGATTAGGGAAATGCTTTTTTACCGTGTCAAAAACTGTATCTCTTGATGCTTGGGTCTCGAAGTCATCCTCACTACCATAATTAGTATAAAATTCCACAATGACCGGTATATTCCGATCAATTTCGAATAAGCCAGTACCATGATCGTATTGATGGAGATCACCAACATGGAAAGTACCACAGCCCTGTAAACAGGCAAGTAGCAAAATAATTAGCAGACGCCGCATAATAAGTATACCTACAAGCAATAAAAAGGGCAGGATCATACGCATATAGGCCTTGATCTAAAAGGCATCAATTTAAAAGTATTTCACCTACATTGGTATAACATGTCAATATTTGCCCACCAAATACAAAAGGGCGCTAATAGTCCGACATTAGCACCCTTCATATTGCTAACTGCTAGTAGCCTTTTGCCGCAAATCCGTTACCTGATCATACCCAATGCCCCAGTTATCGGTATTGACCTCGTCGATAATCACGAAGGTAGTGGCAGGGTTTTTATCCAGAACATCGACCATAAGTTGGGTCGCTCCTTGAATCAGAGCTTGTTTTTGCTCTTTGGTAACACCTTCGTCGGTGATTTGAATGTTGATATATGGCATAAATTTATCCCCGTACTAATTATCTGCATACATTTTATTAACGATTTTCCATTCGCCATTTTCTTTTAAACAGCCAAGAAAATCCGTGTAGTCTCGTCCTAGCAATGGGCAATAAACTTTGGCCAACGCTTGCTCATTGAGCACCTCAAGCCACTCCAGCCGGTAGTGGTAGTCATGCCCTAACTCACTGGGAACCGGGCGCTGTGCTACCAGCGCTAGCCAATCATTTAAGTTTCGGCGCAGATTTGGGGCTTTTAATACCGCATCCGGATGAAAGATCCGCCGCAGCAACGCCACATTGCCGTGGTGCAAGCCATCACTGTAGTCACTCACTAACTGCCTGACTTGCTGCTGGTCTGTTAGTGCATTCATTAGGCAGCCTGCTGCGCTTGCTCTGCCCGCAACGCTTGCTCAAAGGTCGGGCGCTCAATGACGTGCTGCAACATGGCTTGGGTGTTCGGCCCGATCACAATATCGACGGGAAACGCCGCACTCCAACGCGAGTACACCGCGAGCATAATATCTGTCGCAGATAACTGCTCACCGCCTAAAAAACGCTGCTGCTGCAAGCGTTGCTCGACCACGGCCCACAAACGCGACACCTCCTCTGCGGCTTTTTCCATTAGCCCCTGCCGTAAAGAGGCATCCACATCGGTACCAGCAAGAAAGAACAACCGACCATACGCCGGGTGCATGCTGGCATTGGCAAACATAATGTCTTGCAGCGCCTGCTGCTGCCCGTCAGCTGTGCTTGGCATCAACGCGTTAGGGTGCTTATTAAGAATATGCAGCATGACCGCTGCACCCTCCAGCAGGACTTGCTCACCGTCTAACAACACAGGCACAACGCCCGCTGGATTAATCTCACTAAAATTATCGACCTGCTGTTTGTTAATCAGCGTGACGGGCTGTTGCAACTCTCGCAACACCACTTGAGTGGCCAAAGAGCATGCATCGGGGAGGTAATAAAGGGTGTACATAGCGTTCTCCTGTTGAACTTGATTGGCCTTCATCGTCAGGCCCAAACACAGGTTAGGCTTCTCCTCTACTGCTATATATAGCTACAATGCGAACCTATTGTTCACAAATAGGAAACAGAAATGGATAAGTTGCGCGCCATCGAGTGGTTTGTACGGCTGGCGGATTTGGGCAGCTTTACCCTAGTGGCGGAGCATGCGCACACGTCTAAATCCATGATCAGTAAGGAAATTAGCCGCCTGGAGCAAACGCTTGGGGTGCGCTTGTTACATCGCACAACCCGCAACCTACGCCTGACCCAAGCCGGCGAAGGCTACTTGCCTAGAGCACGACAAATACTGAACCAACTCAGCGAGGCGGATAACTTTGCTCAGCAGCTCCAGCAAACGCCCAAAGGGCGGCTAAAAGTTAACGTGCCCATGGCGCTCGGCATTACCGACCTAGGGCCCATGTTTGCTGAGTTTATGCAGCACTACCCAGAAATTGAGCTAGACGTTCACCTAAGCGATGGCGATATCGACCTGGTGGAACAAGGCTTTGACTTGGGCCTGCGCGCCAGCAGCCAAGCGCTCGATTCCAACTACGTTGGCCGGCCTTTAACCCACTTTAGCTACCATATTTGCGCCGCAGCCGATTATTTTGATCATCATCCAGCCATTATAAAGCCCAGTGACTTGCGCCAGCATAATTGCTTTGAGTACAGCTATTTTCGCAGCAAAAACACCTGGCCCATTGATGATGGCGTCGTGATTAATGGCACGCTACGAGCCAATAGTGTGCTGTTTATGCTGGCCGCCATTCGCGCTGGCCATGGTCTGGGTATGGTGCCCGACTTCTTGTGTCGAGATGAGTTGAAAACCGGCGAGTTGATACAGGTATTACCGCAAGCCAAGAAGCCACAACTAACCCTATACGCCATGTACCCGGCTCGCCACTTTGTGCCCGCACGAGTACTGCAGTGCATTGAATTTTTACAGCAAAAATTTAATCATTAATCACCGTCAAATAGAGAGGATTTAGTCGATGACTGCTTCTATTCTGAGTGAAGGCTATATTGATAAAGCCTTACGCCCTGTTCGTCTATTTCTAGCAGCTTAAAGCCCAACTTCTCCAATAAAATCAAGAAAGAATAAAAGCAATAATTAATAAAATTCAGACAGTCATGCTAGAAGAAGTATGAAAGTGACTCGACATCACCGCATAGACTGCAATATTTCTGGCAAAGACTTGGGACTGCTCTAGCAGTAATGACTCAATCCAGCCTCGACGATGCTCAAAGCTACGCCCTTCCGGGTCAAAGCCACATAAAAAAGCACGCCGCACACAGCGTGAGACGCAGTGATAATACGGCGTGGCTTCCAGAGAAACGAGTTCTTTGCGCGGTTTAGGCATCGCTGACTCGCGGTGAATAGGATCTGTTCGTAGCCTAGCCAGCAGCTTTAGGCGCTGCCATCAGGCAGTTTTCTTATCGAGACTTTTCTTATCGAGACTGTCTTGATTATTTGGTCCGACTAGTCCTATCTAGTTCTCCGAGTAGTTCGGTTTCGAGTTTTATTTCACCGCCTTGCGCACACTGATCTCATAAATACACTTACCATACTCTGGACTTCTAGACTGACTGAGATTGTCAAATAAGTCATTCATCCAGCATATTTTCACTTCGGCATTATGTGTGGACCCCAGGTTCTCTCGCATGCCGTCACGTATCACCGAATCGGGATGGGTAGCCCTAAGGCACCAACCACGCTCAAAGCCGCCTAATAGATATTTTCTACCATCTTTGAAATGAAGATACGCAAAACTTCTTGGGGAGTCAGGTACTGTTACTTCCTCAAAATAGTGAAATTCACCACTAATGCATTGCCCTTCTCCGCGGGCAATGGCCTCTTTTAATACAAGCAAGTTGTGTGGTTGATCAACTACTAAGTTGTATATCACGCTACGAATCAATATGCATAGCAAGATAACGGAGGGTAGCAACCGAATTCCTAAGTATTTATGCCTCATCAATAGCAGAAAAAAATGAGTGATGCCTTTCGACTCACGGTACTTTTTCACGAACCATATAGGGGTTACACGCTTACCTGAAGCACTATACACAGCAACCAAGTTAACAGTCAGTATAAAGATAAACATATAAAGCGTGGGCAGTGAATTATGCAGCCCACTCTCATGTACTGTCTCATCAACAACGGCGATCCAATCCATTATCTACGATCCTCGGGTTTATCAGAAGACCACTGTTGCAAGCCTTGATAACCGTCGTAAATCATTCGAACTGGCTCAGAAAATAAATACATAGACTTAAGGTAAGTCTCGAATTTAGAGGTTTCTTGCACATCGTACTGAATAGTCATATTAAACGAGTTCTCGTAAGAGACAAAAGGGGAGTCCTCCGCGGATAGCATTAAAGATGCACCAAAGCCAGTGGCCCGGTGTTGATAATGATAGTCATCTCCCGTGAGTAATTGCTGGCCAACATGACCCACATCTTTCAGGAACCAAGTGGATTCACCTTTATTTGGATTCACTTCAATGTCGGTTGTCCACGCCTCGGTGTAAGAGAGCCCTGCGCCCCGATGGCGATAAGAGGCCATCAGCGTTTGGTTGCGCTCGACGGACACTCCCCCCAACAGACCGGCAGGCTCTGCCGTGTCTGTTCTTATCCAGACTGTCCTGTTTACTGTGGTATCGGTTGCTAGCATTGGCTCTTAATTTAACCAAGCGCCCACGCTTGATCTAACCTCAAAGAACTTATCTATTCTTTGACGTTCATTTTCAGGGACATTATCTATTAGCTGGTCAATAAACGCAGTGCCTAAACCAACTGTAGAAGCCTGAACTAGCGGGTGCAGTTTTCGGGAAACCTCAAAAATGAAGTTCTTCTCGAACGATATATTTCGGCCCCCAGAGTCATTCAAAGAACCAACCTTTTGCGCATCTGCTAGGGTTAATGTTCCTCCAGTATGCACAATAGAATGACGAAGCTGCCATAAGGTTAATAGCCTCTCTTTGTCCTCATTTCTGAACAGTTGGTATGGTAGCCCAAAGCAACCAAAGTACTTATTGACTCGCTCAGGGTCATGCCAGCCAGACATAGAATCTGACAGCAGTGTTCCTACTGAGCTTGCACCAGTTGCTCTGTGAGCTGCCAAACGCGGCCAATCTATTTGAATATTGGTTTCTTTCGATAGCTTTTTAAAGAAGTCATCGACATCAAAGCTTGACAGATACACAGACAGGTCAAATGTACCCGCAAACAAATATCTTTGATATGTTTCAAAATGCCCCATGACAGTCGGCAGCACTGCAACAACTAGATGTTGTAGGCTATCTGTCGCATCCTTGTTGTAATTCCCATCCTGATTTTTAGGAAAGTATCGAATACATAGATCAATGGCACTTTTTGCTTCAACTGAATATTTCAGAAACGCGCTGGCCGGTGACGCTAAGTAGTCAGCATGACTTACGTGAGAACTTGTGCTATCAGAAAGGTATTCCTGAAACTCTTTTCTAGGCCTTCCAGCCATATTCAATCCTTTTTTTCGCTACTTACGAAGGCATAACGCCCGGCTCACCGAGCAAATTTTTGATGGCGGCTTTTGTGCATGTTTTTGCACAAAAGGTGACGCGGGAATTTGTCCGATGCAGCCGCTTGTTAGCTGTGCTACATACCCATAGATGGGCCACTGCGTTCATGCTTTATATCTCTCGTTATCTCAGGTTTTGGCTCTAGCTTTAAGCCATGATCCAAACCAAACTCATATAGATTCATACAGCTTGTAATTTTCTTGTCTTTGCTAATGCCAGCAACGAATGAATAACTACCGACGGAGCCACCGCTTGATTCATCAGCTTTTGACTTATGCTCAATAAGTCTTTCAAGGTAAGAGATAAACTCTTCTTTTTCTTTACCCGCTTCGAATATCTCGGTAATGTTCGATACAGGAATATTTGAAAAATACGTTTTACTCCCAAGGCGAAACTTTCCATTTACAACTTGGCCATAAATCAAGAAATGGTGGCTGTCACTTGGAGATAATTCAGCCTCTGCCAAATCATAGCTCTTATATTTTTTCTTTTCAGAAGCCAAAGACTCGAAGTCTTTTTTAAACTCTAAAACGACCCACTTTTCATTACTAGAGAGAAATGCATCTCCAGCTTTTTCTTGCTCGCCGTCTAGTGGAGATAGGATCATCTCATCAGGAATAAACTTCCTGATAAAGTAATACTCAACGGTTTTTTCCCACCATTTCATTTGATACTCCTTGTACAGCCAACATCTATAAACACCCCTCATTATGCAAGCAAAAAATCAGTCTTTGGTGTAGTGCAGCCATCTATTCGGATTCTGTCTGACCCTTCGGTCACATCCTGGATGAACTCCGCGAATCTGGCTCTTATCAGTTTATCGTTCTCGCAGAACGTAGTTAGGTACAGAGTGCTCAGATTGTGGTTCTACCTTTTTGACATCATTTCTCACTCACGCAACTACCGTGGTGCCTTCAAATCTCATGTATTTCTGTTCTCTGCTGAGCACAGCCCAAGCAGTTCTCGCCAGTTTGTTTGCCAATGCAACGATCACAACATTACGGTGCCGACGTTTCATCAAGCTGTCTAGCCATTCTACCTGTTCATATGTCGCACAGATTCAACTCCGAAGTGCATCATCGACTTTTTTATATTACCTGTTTTTCCAGCCAGAACTAATCGAGAAAGCTATCACTGAGCGAATCTACTGGCAAGGCTGCAAGGCGCCAGGATATGTCGGCTGTTTAGCTACGGCGCCGTCGTGACAGTTGCTCTAACTCTTAAAATTGCTCTCGCACCTAGGTTTTCTGCGCCTTAGCAGGCCGCCTGAGTAGGCAATGGCGTGCCCGCAGGCGCTGCCCGGATGGCAGCACCAGCCAACATCCTGCCGGGATGCAGGCTTGTTGGTGTTGCGGCGACCACAGCATTGGCTACAAAGGATAACGGCCTGCGCAGGGCAAAGCAGGCTGAAAGCTATCTGCGTTGTTTCTGCTGCGTTAAAAAGCGCCTCGTGCGCGAGTCCGATCGCCATGCTCACTTACTATTTGTAAGCTGCGCTTGTCGAGTGCGACTCTCTCGCTTTTTGCCTTGCAGAAACTGTCTCGATATACGCTTTCAGTCGTTCGCCCGCCCGGCGTGAGGGATAACCTCAAGGAGGGCATAGCGTTTTGCCATTGCCCTTACCATCACCTCAATACAGGCTTACAACGAAAGGCCTCAACCTAATGCTTAAAGCTCCTCCACGCCCATATTAAATAACGCAAAACTGTAAATATCGGCGTACAAATCAATAACCTTACTGGTCGGTGTACCTGCACCATGACCGGCATCGGTTTCGATGCGAATCAAGGTCGGCAGTGGCCCGCCTTGCTTGGCCTGCAACTCAGCGGCGAATTTATACGAGTGCGCCGGCACTACGCGATCATCGTGATCGCCGGTGGTAATTAACGTCGCTGGGTAATGGACCCCAGCTTTGACATTGTGCACCGGTGAGTAGCCTTTTAAGTACTCAAACATTTCTTTATTTTGCTCCGCTGTACCGTAGTCGTAAGCCCAGCCGGCACCGGCGGTAAAGGTGTGGTAGCGCAGCATGTCCAACACCCCCACCTGAGGCAGCGCCACTCTGAACAGCTCTGGTCGCTGAGTCATTACGGCCCCGACCAACAAACCGCCATTTGAGCCGCCTTCAATGGCTAACTTATTAGCTGCGGTGTATTTGTTCTCAATCAAATACTCAGCTGCGGCAATAAAATCATCAAACACATTTTGCTTTTGCAGTTTGGTACCGGCATCGTGCCAGGCTTTGCCGTATTCACCGCCACCACGCAAGTTAGCCACAGCAAATATGCCGCCCATGTCTAACCAAGCGGCGCGCACCGAACTGAACCAAGGTGTCAGGCTGACATCAAAACCGCCGTAGCCATACAAAATGGTCGGCGCGCTACCATCACGCTTTAAGCCTTTTTTGTAGGTCATTATCATCGGCACTTTAGTGCCGTCTTTCGAGGTATAAAACACCTGTTCGGATTCAAATTTGTCTGAGTCAAATGGTGCTTCAGATTTACGATAAACTTGGCTCTTGCCGGAATTAATATCTAACTTATAAATCGTGCCCGGCGTTTTGTAGTTGGTAAAAGTGTAATACAGCTCGCTGTCATCTTGTTTGCCACGAAAACCACTGGCACTGCCAATATCTGGCAGCTCGATGGTGCGCAGCAGTTTTCCGTTCATATCGAACTGTTTGACCTGCGACGTTGCATCCACCATATATTGTGCAAACAAGCTACCGCCTGCGGTGGCCGTGCTCAGTACATGCTGGGTTTCAGCAATTACGTCCACCCAATTACTTGCCTGTGGCGCGGCAATATTTACCTTAACCACGCGCGTATTAGGCGCCTCGAGGTTGGTTTCTAAATACAAAGTATCGCCTTGCGAGGCGATGACCCAAGTATCAGCGCCGGTATGGTCTTGCACTGTGACCAACTTAGCCTCGGGTTTGGTCAGATCTTGCACGTACAGTTTGTTACCGGAGGTGGACTCCATCGCACCAATGACCAAATAGCGGCCATCTTCGGTGACGTAGCCCGACACATAACGGTGTCTTTCTGCCTCGTTGCCGCCAAAAATCAATTCATCATCGGCTTGTGGTGTGCCTAGCTGATGAAAGTATAGTTTGTGCTGGTCGGTTTTTGCAGACAGCTCGCTGCCTTCGGGTTTGTCGTAACTGGAGTAATAAAAGCCTTCATTACCGCGCCAGCTGATACCGCTGAACTTAACATCCACCAGGGTATCGCCAATCGGCTTTTTGCTCTCGGCGTCGAGCACAATTACTTTACGCCAATCGCTGCCGCCTTCTGAAATGCTGTATGCTACCAGCGAGCCATCTTTAGAAAAGCTCACGCTGCCTAGTGAAGTGGTGCCTTCTTCGCTAAAGGTATTGGGGTCTAGAAAAACTTCGGCTTCACCGTCGCCTTGCTGGCGATACAGTACATCCTGATTCTGCAGGCCATCGTTTTTGTAGAAATAAGTGTATTTGCCTTCTTTAAATGGGCTGCTGACTTTTTCATAGTCCAGCAGCTCAGTTAGGCGCTGTTCGATTTTTTGTCGATATGGTATTTGCTCTAGGTAGCCAAAGGTCACTTTGTTTTGCGCCGCCACCCAGTGGGCGGTTTCTTCACTGCGATCGTCTTCCAACCAGCGGTATGGGTCTTTAACCTGGGTGCCAAAATACTCATCCACCACGTCGACTTGGCGGGTGGCTGGGTAGTCTATGACTGGGGAATCTATGGTCATTTGCTGTACCTGTTGCTGCTGGCCGCTGGCGGCCAATGAAACTGGGGCTAGCGCCGCTAATGAGGCAGAGACTGCCCATGCTAAGGCTTTGAAAGACATAGCCCGTCCTTGTGTTGATGGGTGTTTAAAAGAAGTGAGGTAAGTTACTACATTTTTGCCACTAGAACATAGAGAACACTGTCATTCACTGGCCAAGGCAATGGCGCCGTTTACGAGCGAATCGAACTTACTAACAGGCGATTTGAGCTACTAAACCCCGTGCCTTCCTTAGGGTTTTCCCTAACTCTGGGCCGGCGAACCACCCGCGTTAAAAAGCGTGGTAAATCTTAACGCCGAATCAATTAATGGCCGTGAGAAAGCTCAACCATGGACCTGAAAAATGAACACAATTGGTTCAGAATTTATAGCGATGAGACTCAATAATTTCGTAGTGCTGAGTAAGAAAAACCTTAAACCGACTAATTATTCGATATCTAATTTCTAACAATTGGAAGGGGGATTTCAGCAACCACAAGCACCGAGGCTATCGACTCGGTGCTTGTGCTCACACATTAACGAGCACTTATGGATCGATATTGGTATCCGTTAATGCCCCTTCTGCCGCTGAGGTAACGGTGCTGGCAAACTTGGCCAGTACGCCACGGCGATAACGCGGTTGTGGGCGCTGCCATAAACTTAAGCGACGCTGAATTTCCTCGTCGCTCACGTGCAGCGAAATGGCCATGTTTTCTGCATCAATGGTGATGGTATCACCATCTTCGACAATGGCGATGGGGCCGCCGTCCATGGCTTCTGGCGTCACATGGCCAACCACAAAGCCGTGACTGCCACCAGAGAAGCGGCCGTCGGTAATTAGAGCCACATCGTTACCCAAGCCTTTGCCCATCACCGCTGAGGTCGGGCTGAGCATTTCTCGCATGCCTGGGCCGCCACGCGGGCCTTCGTAGCGAATGACAATGACATCGCCTTTGACGATGCCGCCATCCAGAATGGCTTGCAGCGCTTCTTCTTCTGAGTGAAATACTTTGGCCGAGCCGGTAAAAGTTAAGCCTTCTTTACCGGTAATTTTTGCTACCGCACCGGTGGGTGACAAATTGCCTTTTAATACCACCAAATGACTGTTGGCTTTTACCGGGTTATCGAAGTCGCGAATAATACCCTGCCCTTCTGGGTAATCGCTGACGCTTTCGAGATTTTCTGCCAAAGTTTTACCAGTCACGGTTAAACAGTCGCCATGCAATAACCCCTGTTTTAGCAGGCGTTTCATGAGTGGCTGAATGCCGCCAATGGCCACCAACTCAGACATCATGTATTTGCCGCTGGGGCGCAAATCGGCCAGCACCGGTACACGCTGACCAATACGAGTGAAATCGTCCAGAGTTAATTCCACACCAATGGTGTTGGCCATGGCCAACAAATGCAGCACTGCATTGGTGGAGCCGCCCAATACGATGGTGATGGTGATGGCGTTTTCAAACGCTTCGCGCGTCATGATGTCGCTGGGCAAAATGTTATGCTCCAGCAAGTTCATGACCGCCGCACCGGCGGCTTCGCAATCGTCACGTTTGTCTTTAGATACCGCTTCCTGCGCCGAGCTGCCCGGCAAACTCATGCCCAGCGCTTCAATGGCTGAGGCCATGGTATTGGCGGTGTACATGCCGCCACAGGAGCCCGGTCCAGGAATGGCGGTTTCTTCAATGCGTTCAACGTCGAGCAAGTCGATGTCGCCTTTGGCGTGCTGACCCACGGCCTCAAATACCGACACAATATCCGTGTGGCCAGCGCCTGGCTGAATGGTGCCGCCATACACAAATACCGCTGGGCGATTCAGCCGCGCCATAGCCAACACACAGGCTGGCATGTTTTTATCGCAGCCACCAATCGCCACTAGGCCATCAAAGCCTTGGCAGCCCACCACGGTTTCGATGGAGTCGGCGATCACTTCACGCGACACCAGCGAATACTTCATGCCTTCGGTGCCGTTGGCAATGCCATCCGAAATGGTAATGGTATTAAACACCACGCCTTTGCCACCGGCTTGGTCGGCACCAATGCGGGCATGCTCGGCCAATTCATTGATGTGCATATTGCACGGCGTCACCATGCTCCAGGTCGAGGCCACACCGATTTGCGGTTTCTGGAAGTCTTCTTTGTTAAAGCCCACGGCGCGCAACATGGCACGCGCTGGCGCCTGTGCGACACCATCGACCACCTGAGCCGAGTGCTTGCGTTTGTCGGTCATGCTCTCACCTTTATTGTGTTATCACAGCAGTAACACTGCAGCCTAGCAGCAAGGCATAAGGCGACCAATACGCTGCCCACACTCCCTGACACAGCAGCGCTGACTTTTCACAAGGTGTCTAACAGCTGACTATAAAAGCAGCGCATTACCCTTACGATTGTGGGGGAGAAACCCAGCTTTGAACATTATTATGTGAGTTATCACCATAGTGCTGTTCCACCCAAGAGGGATGCTTCCAAATAATGCGCACATCGCGGTAGCGCACCACATCCCGCAGCAGACTGAAAAATTCGGCAAACACCAAGCGCAGTGGGTTGAGTGTGGTCGCCGGGCGATGATCGACGCCGTAGCGAATCTCGCCGGCATCGCGCTCATCGACAAAGGTGCCGAACAGTCGGTCCCACAGCATAAACACACCGGCAAAATTGGTATCAATTTGCGCTGGATTGCTGCCGTGATGAACTCGGTGGTGTGAGGGTGTGTTAAACAGCCACTCGAACCAGGCTGGCATGCGGCGAATGGCCTCGGTGTGAATAAAAAACTGGAAGAACAAGTTCAGCTCTAACGCCACCACGGCGTACTCCAACGGAAAGCCCACCAGAGCCGGTGGCAGCAGCGCCACCAGCATCACGCCATTAAATGAGACCATGGGCGTTTGGCGCAAAGCGGTGGAAAAGTTAAAGCGCTCGGAGCTGTGGTGCACCCAATGGCCGGTCCAACCGTAGCGTGTGGCGTGCATAAAGCGATGCACCCAATAAAAGGTGAAGTCGACCAAGACAAACAACAGCATAAAGTCGAGCCAGCCATGACCAGAGCTCCAACCCCAGCCCAGACTGTGCACACCGAGATAAGCGGCGCTACCAGCCACAATGAGAAACAGCGCATCGCCGACTTTGTAGATAAAGCCAGTGCCGATATTGGCCAGCGACTCGCGCACATCGTAGGCCTCGGTGCGCCCCTGGCGCAGCAGCCACCAGCGCTCCAAAGCAATGACCGAGATAAACACAGGCCCGGCCAACAGAATAAAAATCATCGCTCCGGTGAGTTCGTTCATCATCTGCTCCTGTTGTTATTTTTATCGCCGCCCGTGGTAGCGGGTGTGATGCATTGACAGCCTACGGCGATATTAGCCAGAGTTATTGCTTTAACGTGACATACTTTTAGCATTTCACGCCACATTCTTGCCTGGGAGAGAAACCGGTATGAGCACAGCCATTCGCGTCAACGGCAGCTGGATTCGTTTATTGGCCGATTGGCTCGACCGCCATCAGCTGGCCGCACCTGGCATACGCGCGCAAATCGCCCAGTACCAGCCCAGCGATGCCGTACCCATTACCAACTGGCAACACCTGTTAAACCAAGCCTTTGCACTGCGTCCGCAGCAGACCAACCAAGCACTGGAGGTAGCGCAAGGGGTGACCCTCGCCCATGTGGGCGTGCTTGGTTATTTGGTGGTGGCCTGCGATCACTTAGGCCAAGCGATGGCCACTTACCAACGTTTCGAAACGCTGTTTTATGGCCGCCCACTGGCCAGCCTAGAAAGCCATGGCGATCAGGCTGGCATTTACTGGCAGCCGGAGCAGCATCTGCCTGAAGCAGAAGAAATTGGGCTGTGTGCGTTGGTGTATTTGGCGCGTCAGCACATAGATGCAGGTACTGCGCTGCCACTGCAACAAGTGTCCTTTTGCCATCAGCCCGGCGCTGCCCAACTGCAAGCGATGGAAGAATTTTTTGCCTGCCCAGTGATGGGCGGCGCACAGCGCAGCGGCCTAACGTTTCATGCCTCAGCCTTGATGCTGCCTTTGCGCAGCAGCGAACCGGGCCTGCGTAAACTGTTAGAAGAACAAGCCAGTGCCATGCTGAAAGCACTGCCAGAGCCAGATGAGTTTCAACAGCAACTGCAAACACACTTGGTGCGACAGCTCCCCGAAGGCCATACCAGCATTGAGCGCGCCGCAGCACAATTGCACTGCTCCGTACGCACACTGCAACGACGCTTGCAGCAACGCAATTTGCACTGGCATGAACTGCTCGAGCGCACCCGTGAGCAATTGGCGCTGCAGTATTTATCCGACCCAGGGCTATCACTGCTGGATATTACCTTGCTACTGGGGTATCGCGACCAAAGCACTTTTACGCGGGCATTTAAACGCTGGACGGGAACAACCCCGCATCGCTTTCGCCAGCAACTAGGGCACTCCTGAATCATTCTGCACAGCCCTGTGCGAGTGCAGCAGGATTTCAGAACAAGGCGGTGATGGCAGGCTATTCAACGTCGTCAACGACGTGATGGGGCGCGCCAGAGAACTCCAGCTCGGTGTCGCCGATTGTTGCTGTAGCCTTGCTAGAGCGGCAAACCGGCCTCGTGATTTGGAGCCCTCTGGCGATCCAGAGCGGGCACCGGATTATTCATGTGTCCTAGCTTCTCGCTCTAAGGCCAGTAGCCAGCGTTTACGCTCTAGGCCGCCGGCATAGCCGGTAAGCTTGCCACTGGCACCGATCACACGGTGGCAAGGCACCAGGATGGAGATTGGATTTTTACCATTGGCAGCGCCCACCGCACGACTGGCGTTGGGCTTGCCTATTTGGTAGGCAATATCCTGATAGCTGCAGCAACGGCCATAGGGAATGGTTTGCAACGCTCGCCAAACACCTTGTTGAAACTCAGTACCCGCTGGATTTAAAGGCACATCGAAGCTCTGACGTTGACCGGTAAAATACTGCTGCAGCTGCTGGCAGGCCAGTGTCAGCCAGGGCTGATCAGCTTGCTCGATGCCCAAATCTTTAGGGCAAGTGGTGTGCTGCTCAAACCACACACCCGTGATACCAATAGAATCGGCTTGTACTATTACCTCACCTACCGGCGACATAAAACGCGTAAAGAACATCAGCGACTCCATAATTGTAAAGTGGCATAGCTACCCCATGGCGATATGCGATCAAGATTGATGGGGGCGATTTTCTCTAGCTGTTTTTTCACCACCAGGTCACCTTGCAATAGGCAATCAGGTTGCAACCAACCGCGCATTTTTATGTAGTTAACCGTCCAAGGGCCAATGCCATTTATTTGCAGCAACTCATTTTCTTGCAGCGGCTCATTTTCTTGCAGCGGCTTGGCATGACAGCAGTATTCGGCAAAAAGTTTGAGCGTTTGCTTTCGCTGCTGTGGCATTTTTAATGCTGAAATATCCGCCTGAGCTGCCTGCTCAGGGGTTGGAAAACCCACCCATTGCTCGGGTTTGACCAGTTGCACCCATTGATTCAACAGGTTAACGGCCGCAGTCAGCGAAATTTGTTGCCCCAATATGGCACGAATGCCAGCTTCCCAAGGACTCCACACTCCGGGTATGCGAATTCCTGATCGATGCACCAGTTGTGGGTGCACCGACCGCAAATGTTGCTCCACACCATCAATATGGGTATCCAGGTCAAATACTCGCCTGACTTGCTGCAGCAAACGGTACAACAGAGCTGGATTATTCAGGCGATAGCGCAGCAGCATGGCATGCTCGCTGTGCTGCTGTAGCGCAAACCAGACAGGCTCACCCTCCATTTCCACGCTGCGGCTATAGCTAACATCATCCACCTGCTCGATACCGGTTATCGCTCTTAGCCGATAGAAATTTAACTGATGCGGCCAATCGATATGCCCCCGCACCGCAATGCGCACACTGTGCTCTGGCAAGCTAGCCGGTTGCGCTTTACGCACCGCCGTCGGTGGCAGGCGAAAATGCTGCTTAAAAGCATCATTAAACCGACGCACACTGTTAAAGCCCGCAGCAAAAGCGATGTCGGTCATGCTCATATCGCTGTCATGCAATAATTGTTTGGCAAACAATAGTTGTTGATACAACTGGTACTGTTTAGGGGATACCCCCAGATATTTTGCAAACAGCTGGCGTAAATAGCGCTCGGATACCCCTAAGCGATCCGCTAGGGATGCAATAGACAGTGGCTCGGCCAGTGAATCTTCTAGCAGGTTGCGGGCGCGAATAAAGGTGGTTTCGACGCCCTTCCAGGCCCAGGATTGCGGTGCGCTATCAGGGCGGCAGCGCAAACAAGGACGATATCCCTGCTGTACCGCCTGCATGCGACTGGCAAAATATTCGACGTTTTCTTCCTTGGGCAGCCGCGCCGGACAAATAGGCCGACAAAAGATTCCCGTGGTTTTTACGCCAATAAAAAACTGCCCGTCAAAACGCACATCACGGCTGAGCCGCGCCAAACGGCATTGCTCCAGTGTTAGTGATGTGTGTCAAATCTTTCATGCCGCTCGCCCGAGTCATTAGCGTCCTGAGTCAGAACACTCATCCCGCACAGTGTACTGTGACTCGCGGCTCACACTAGCCACTTTCGGCACTCACAGCCTCTGTTCGACGCCCAAACTTGCGCCATGGCAGCAGCGGCAAGATGATGATCATCATGCCCATCGCTCTCAATACATCCGATATATCAGCGGCTGTATTTCATGTGAATGTGCGGAATATCGTCTTCCAAATAGGTATCAGAAATTTGCTTAAAACCATGCCCTTGGTAAAAGTCTTTTAGATATTCCTGAGCGCCGATTTCTATGTCGTTCTGCGGCCACTGTTGCAGGCAGTATTCCACTGCCCGCTGCATAAGTTCATGCCCTAAACCACCGCCACGAGACGAAGCCCGCGTCACCACACGGCCAATGCTGGCACTGTCGTAGCTAATGCCTGGGGGCAATAATCGCGCGCAGGCAATGGGCTGATCTTGCTGCCAAGCGATCAGTTGCATAACGCCAGCGGTTAGGTCTTTATCGTCCATATCTTGATAAGGGCAGATTTGCTCAACGACAAATACTTCACTGCGCAATTGCAATACTCGATAAACTTGGCTGACAGTGAGCTCTGTCAGATGGGATACGGTCCAGGTGATCATCTTTATACTCCACAAACAGAGCGTTAGCTTAAGGTCGGCGCATTAAGGAGCCTCTGAATAACTCACCGCCTTTCGGGGAGCGCCATAGCACTCCTTGGCCTTACCATCCGCGGTGATGTAGCAAGCGTGGTCAATGCCAGAAAATAACCAATAAAATGCTGTAAGCATTGCCCTTGTGGAGCCAACAAGATTTTGGCAGGCAGCGGCATTGCCTGATGTTTGGTATTACCAATATTCAGGCTGCTTATTCATCGTCGAACTCGTATTCGACCATCACGGCAGCATGGTCGCCAAACTGCAAGTTGGTATCGATTTTGGCATCGACCACATACTGACGCAGGTTTGGGGTGCAAATTTGATAATCCTTACGCCAGCCGTTGACGTTACGCCGCGCGCTTTCGCCATCGGGCCACCAGGTAAACTGGTTTTCGCCGAAGTTGGCTTCACGAAAGGCATCGACAAAGCCTACGGGGCCAAACATCTGATCGAACCAAGCACGCTCTTCTGGTAAGAAACCGGGGGTTTGTTGGGCGTCTTGCCAGTTTTGCAGGTCAACGGTTTTGTGTGCCGCTTCAAAGTTGCCGCAAAAGATAAACTCGCGACGTTTGCGCCGAGTTTTTTGCAAATGATCAAGAAAGGACTGCTGAAAGGCCAGTTTGTCCTCTAAAGTGTTGTGCTCATCGACGCAGGGGAACAGCACGGAGCCGACACTGACATGCTCAAAATCGGCCTGGATGTAGCGCCCTTGCAGGTCACACTGAGAAAACGCCAAGCCTGTCATGATCGCTTTGGGCAGCTCGCGCGTGAGAATGGCAACACCTGAGTAGCCATCGGCGTCGGCATCAAAGAAATAGGCGTTGTAGCCGTCGGGGTACAGAACATCGTCAGACAGCTGATACTCTTTTGCCTTTAGGTTCTGCAGGGCAATGACATCAGCGTCGGCACCTTGCAGCCAAGTGTACAGCCCTTTGTCTACCGCTTGTTGCAGGCCATCAACGTGTAAACTGACAATCCTCATACATGGTTCCCGAATAGTGAAGTGTGTATGATACCGCATCCTGAGCATCGGTAAATCCGCGCAATCTGTGAATCCGTCGACGCCCGTTGGCGGCTGCAGTCTATACCATGTCGCCACGTCGAGACGGACTCGCACTGGCTGCTGAACTATTTGCCTGCTGCAGTGCCATCGCCCAGCATCGTTTTGCAGATGCGTCGGTGACCGACAACCGCACCGCAGTCAAGGTTCTAAGCATGCAGAGTTACCAACAAGAGTTTATCGAATTTGCCATTCAGCAGGGCGTTTTGCGCTTTGGTGAGTTCACCCTAAAATCGGGTCGCGTCAGCCCCTATTTCTTTAATGCCGGTTTGTTTAACAGCGGTGCCGCATTGGCCAAGCTGGGGCGCTTTTACGCTGCGGCGCTGGAAGACGCCGGAATCGATTACGATGTGGTCTTTGGCCCAGCTTACAAAGGCATTCCGTTAGCAACCACAGTGGCCGTGGCCCTGTATGACCACTACGGTAAAGATGTACCTTACGTGTTTAACCGTAAAGAAGCCAAGCAGCATGGCGAAGGTGGCCAGCTGGTCGGCGCTGAGCTGACGGGGCAGGTGTTGATTGTTGATGATGTAATTACTGCGGGCACAGCCATTCGCGAAGTCATGGCGATGATCGAGGCAGCGCCGGGGGCAAAAGCGGCGGCCACACTGATTGCTCTGGATCGCCAAGAAAAGGGCCAAGGTGAGTTGTCAGCCATTCAAGAAGTGGAGCGCGACTTTGGCATGCAAGTGATCAGCATTGTTGGCCTCAATCAGGTGTTGGAATATGTGGCACAACAGCCACAATTGCAGCAACATGAAGACGCGATTCGTCGCTATCGGGATCAATACGGAGTGTAACCACCCCATGAGATGGCTTGTTTGTGCCCTGACACTGGTGATGGCATGCAGTAGCTACGCTGGCAAGTTGTACCGTTTTCAGGTCGACGGACGCACGATCGTGAAAGATCATGTGCCGTCAGAATACAGCCATCTCGGTTACGAGGTGTTGAACTCGCGCGGCATGGTGATCGAGTACGTTGAGCGTGCACCGACACCAGAGGAGCTGCAGGCCAGAAAGGAAGCCGAGGCGCGCCAAGAAGCTCGTAAGCAAGCCATTTCCGAGCGCCGTGCCAAAGACCTGGAACTGCTGCGCTTATACGCCAAACCTGAAGACGTTGAGCGCGCCCGCCAGCGCCGCGTCGACGAATTAGAAGCCTTTGTCAGCTTAGAGCGTCGGCGCATCACCGACCTAGAAGAAAAGCTCAATGCCGCTCAAGGCCGCGCCGCCAATGTCGAGCGTGTGGGTGGAGAAGTCCCCGCTGATATGCGTTTAGAGGTGGTCAGCTTGCAAAATCGCATCGACGATATTCGCAAAACCATCGACAGCCGCCGTCAAGAAATGATCGAGAACACCAAGCAATACGCCGAGCAGTACGAGCGCATGCGCGTTTTACAGGTGTATAAGCCAGGCACACTGGACGACGAGGTCGACTACGATCGTGTCGACCAAGCCTTAGGCGATTTATAAGGCGCTTTGGCGCAGCCGCAGCAAATTGGGCTGCAATAAGCGCCACTGCTCATCCCAATAGGTGGTGGGCAGGATTTCAAATTCTGAGCGCACGTACTGACGAATGCGCCCCTCGACCACCGCCGTGAGCAAGTTGGCGGCGGCACTGACGGTTTCCACCGGCACTTTGCCCTCACGCATTTCGGCTTCCCGCAAAATCTGCCGCAACTGGGTTTCTATGCGCTCAAAGAACTGTTGAATACGAATGCGCAGGCGCTCGGTTTCGCCGGCCAACGCATCGCCCGATAAAAGCCGGCACATGCCAGGGTTCTTTTCCGCGAAGGTTAAGATCAGCGTCAGGGTGTTTTCACAGCGCTCATCAACACCATCCAAGTCCTGCAAAATACGGCTAATGCGGGAGAAAATGGTCTCTTCAATGAAAGCAATCAGGCCTTCAAACATTTTGGCCTTGCTGGGAAAGTGACGATACAGCGCCGCCTCTGAAACGCCCACCGTTTTCGCCAAGCTGGCGGTGGTAATGCGGGCGCCTGGGTTGGTTTCCAGCATATGCACCAGGGCCTGCAGAATTTGGTCGCGGCGCGACAGTTTTTCACTCTGGGTCATGATGGCTCTCACTGGCGTCCGTTGCTGATTAAGGTACCTACACCTTCGTCGGTGAACAGTTCTAGCATGGTGGAATGAGCCACCCGACCATCAATGATGTGTGCACT
The DNA here is from genome assembly GCF_014652515.1 of Bacterioplanes sanyensis. Taxonomy (GTDB): domain Bacteria; phylum Pseudomonadota; class Gammaproteobacteria; order Pseudomonadales; family Oceanobacteraceae; genus Bacterioplanes; species Bacterioplanes sanyensis. Next base: position 48,901 of record NZ_BMYY01000015.1, read on the forward strand.
GGTGACACCAGCATGCACCGCATCCAGCGCGCAACGAATCTTCGGTAGCATGCCACCGTGAATGGTGCCATCGGCGATCAGCTCATCGACCTGCTGAGTGGATAGCCCGGTGAGCAGTTCGCCTTGCTTGTCGAGCAGCCCAGCGATGTTGGTCAATAGAATCAGTTTTTCAGCGCGTAGCACCTCGGCCACTTTGCCTGCGACCAAGTCGGCATTGATGTTGTAAGAGTGTCCCTGTTCGTCGACGCCAATCGGGGCAATGACGGGAATAAAGTCGCTGCGTGTCAGCATGTCCAACACCTGGGTATTGATGCGCGCCACTTCGCCGACGTGGCCGATGTCGATAATCTCCGGCTGCTGCATGTCGGGCGTGTTTTGCTCAACCTTGAGTTTGCGCGCGTGCAGCAACTGACCATCTTTACCGGTCAGGCCAATGGCTTTGCCGCCATTTTGATTGATCAGGTTGACGATGTCTTTGTTGACCAAGCCACCCAGCACCATTTCGACCACGTCCATGGTTTCGCTGGTGGTAACGCGCATGCCATTCACGAAGCGGCTTTCGATGTTCAGCTTGCCCAGCAGCTCACCGATTTGCGGGCCGCCACCATGCACCACGATGGGGTTAATGCCGACCAGTTTGAGCATGACCATATCGCGGGCGAAAGAGTTTTTCAGTTCCTCGTCGATCATGGCATTGCCGCCGTACTTCACCACAATGGTTTTGCCGACAAAGCGTTGCAAATAAGGCAGGGCCTGGCTTAGCACCATGGCGGTGGTCATCGCGCGTTTACGCGTCAGTGGCATGCGGTCACTCCTTATAAAACCGTTACCGGAAACCGGCAGAGTCATGCGGTGGGTCGGCCAGCGCCAACCACGAGGTGGCGGCGATTATAGCCTGAAGTGCCGCCGTCTAAAACGGCAGCACTAGATCGGGCGCATAGTGGCTCAGCGCTTGCTTGATACGTTTTTGAATGCGGGCAATGGCTTGTTGGTCATTACCGGCAAAACGCAGTGACAGAGTCGGAGTGGTGTTAGAGGCGCGAATCAGGCCCCAACCGTCCGGAAACTCCAAACGCAGGCCGTCGGTGGTGTGCACACGGGCGTTGTGGGTGAGTTCTTCGTCTTGCTGCAGTTGCTCGATCAGCTCGAACTTGGCTTCATCTGTGGTGTTGATGTGCAGCTCGGGGGTGCTGTCATCTTCAGGTAAGCGCGAGAAGATCATGCTCACCGGCACATTTTGTTGCGACAGCACCTCCAGCAAACGTGCACCGGCATACAGGGCATCGTCAAAGCCATACCAGCGCTCACGAATAAAGATGTGACCGCTGAACTCGGCGCCGACAATGGCCTTGCGCTCGTGCATGCGTTTTTTCATCAGCGAGTGGCCGGTTTTCCACATGTCTGGGCGACCGCCTGAGCCGATGATGACGCCTGGCAAGTGGCGCGATGATTTCACATCAAAGGTCACATCGCTGCCTGGGTTGCGTGGCAAGATGTCTTTGGCCAGTAACATCAGCAAGCGATCGGGCCAGATGATTTTGCCTTGGTTATCAATCAACACCAGCCGGTCGCCATCGCCATCGTAAGCGAGGCCCAAGTCGGCTTTGGCGTCTTGCACCGCCAGTTGAATGGCGGTGAGGTTTTCCGGCACCGTTGGGTCTGGGTGATGGTTAGGGAAGCGGCCATCGACATCACAGAACAACGGAATGCAATCCAGCCCTAAGCGGCGAATCAACTGCTCGGCCAGTGGCCCGGCGATGCCGTTGCCGGCATCAATCACCACGCGCATGTGGCGGTTGATGCTGACGTCGTCTTCGATGCGTTTGAGGTACTGCTCTTCCAGTTGTGCCGATTCACGATTACCACGCGGCCCAGTCGGCAGGTCGTTGCGTACAATGCGATGGTACAAGCCCTGTAATTCTTCTGGCGTCAGCGGTTGCTGATCGACGACGATTTTAAGGCCATTGTATTTGGCCGGATTGTGACTGCCGGTAATCATCACACCGCAACGGGCGTCGGTTTCGTGAGTGGCAAAATACAGCAAGCCGGTGGGTTGGGCGCCAATGATAACCACGTTACAGCCGGCATCCAGTACACCGCGCTCAAAATGTTCCGCCAGGGCGGGGCTAGAGGGGCGACCGTCCCAAGCGAGACACAGCTTGTTAAAACCACGCTGTTTCATATCGACGGCCAATGAGCGGCCAATCCAATAAACGATTTCTTCGGTTAGGTCTTTGCCAACGACGCCGCGAATATCATAAGCACGGAAAATTTGCTTGGGCATGATGGGTGGACTGACTAGGGGTGCCGGTGGCTCGTTGCGGCGTCGTGGCTTGGGTTTGGCGGCCGGTGCCGGGCTTTGGCTAGCCGCTTTGCTGCCAATGTCTGGCGCTTCAAAGGGGTCGTCATCTTCGTCGACGCTCACTTGCGGCAGTTGGCTGCCATAGTAGCCATCACCGCTATTATTCGGGGCGGCTTTCTGGCCGCCCATGCGCGGCTGCTCAAGCGGTACGTTCATGCGCTCACGCTCTGGCATGTTGTCTTCATCCGGTGTTGCAATAACTACCTTGCCGCCACTGCCTCCCTGACTGCCCAAGCTCAGTTGGCGCATGTGCTGGGCTAAGTCATAAAACAGGGCGAGGGTGTATTTGGGAGCATTGTCTTCCCCTAGGCGCACCATTTCACGCACATGGGTCAGCAAAGCCAATTGATTGCGCTTCAGCTCGCGCTTTTGTAGCCACAGCATGCCCACCAACAACGCCAGAGTGGCCAGCAGCACAATGATCCAAGGTGTGATCAGCGGCATCACAGCGACTTTGGGGCGGTTGCTGGTGGGTAAAAAAGTCAGGTACCAATAGTCGTTGATGGTTTCGGTCACCGCCTGAGCGTGTCCTTCACTGCTGCCCGCGCGCAAAATTTCTAAGCCTTGCTCGCTGTTGGGGTTCAGCATTTGAGTAACAATGACTTGACCAACATGGGTGCCGGCGGCAGAGCGAAAGCGCTCTAACCAATCGGGACCGTATTCGGCCAACATCACGCCGCGCACGTTGTCGGAGCGGTCTTTGATGGGCGAGGCCCAGTAAAAATTGAGTTGACCTTTGCGGCTCACTGCTTCAACCCGCACACTGGCGCCGTTCAGCGTACGGCTGACCATTTCTTGCACGGCAAAGCCCAGTTCGTCTTGCAGGCCGTGGGCTTCATGTTTGGGCAATAGCAATAAGCGTTTTACACCAGGCATAAATTGCTTCAACGTCTCGCGCCAAGCATTGTCTCCTAGGCGCAAAGCATCGAGCGTATTTGGGTGACGGCTGGCCGCCAGCTGTTGAACCCGAGTTTCTTCCAGCCTTGCTTTGAGTGCTTGCGCCATTTGCTCGGCCACTGCCGAGGAAAAAGCACGGTCAACGTCGGCCTGGGCAAACAAGTTGATTTGCAGGCCTTGCACCGCCATGCCGACCACCAGAATGAGGATCGCCAGCCAAGAGCTGATGCGGGTGTAAAACAATAGGGTGCGTTTCGGTGCCTTGGCGTCGCCGCTCATGCCTGGGTTCCTTCCGATCTGTCGAAGTTTTGGCCAATTGGCCGGGAATGCACTGGGCTCTGCTGTTGCAGTGACAGGTGACAGCGGCCCTGGCTAGGCCGCTGTGCAAAAAGCAGAATCTCCGTCTGCCTCAGTGTAGCGGCTGTTAGGAGCGACCGGAATGGCCAAAGCCCCCTGCGCCACGTTCGGTGGCCGTGAACTCTTCCACAATTTCAAACTTTGCTTGTACAACGGGCACTAAAACCAGCTGCGCCATGCGTTCGCCGACGTTGATGGTGAAGGCGCTGTCGCCACGATTCCAGCAGCTGACCATCAGCTCGCCTTGGTAATCTGAGTCGATTAAGCCAACCAAGTTGCCCAGCACGATGCCGTGTTTATGGCCTAAACCTGAGCGCGGCAAAATCATGGCAGCCAAGCCCGGATCTTCAATGTAGATGCTCAAACCGGTAGGAATAAGCTGAGTTTCGCCTGGGTGCAGGGTTAAGGCGCTATCGAGGCAAGCGCGTAAATCGAGGCCTGCCGAGCCTGTGGTGGCGTACTCCGGCATGGCGATGGTATCGCCGATGCGTGGATCAAGAATGCGAACCTGAAGGGGAAAAGCGTTAGTGTCTGTCATCAATCTGCCTGTGGTTGAGTGGCGGTAAAGCGTTCCGCAATGATTTGAATCAGTTGGCGTGCCAGGCGCTGTTTGCTGGCCTGGGGCAGGTGTTGCTCACCGTTGGGCCAATACACGCTGACGGCGTTGTCGTCGCTGTTAAAGCCAATGTTGGCTTGAGAAACGTCGTTGGCGACGATCATGTCGAGCTTTTTGCGCTGGAGCTTGCCTTGAGCATGCTCTCCCAAGTGCTGGGTTTCAGCAGCAAAGCCGACACAGAAAGGCCGTTGCTCAAGGTTGGCGACTGTGGCCACAATGTCTGGGTTTTTGCTCAGCGTCAGCGCCATTTGCTCGCCCGACTTTTTGATCTTTTGCTCGGCAACACTGGCGGGGCGGTAGTCTGCTACGGCGGCGGCGGCGATGAAGATATCACTGCTCGCAGCTTGGGTGGTGGCGGCTTGCAGCATGTCCTCACAGCTCACGATATCCAGGCGCTGACAACGCTCGGGCGTGGCCAATGCAACTGGGCCTGCAATCAATGTCACCTGAGCGCCCGCTTCCGCCGCCGCAGCGGCCAGAGCAAACCCCATCTTGCCGGAGCTGTGATTGCTGATGTAACGCACCGGGTCGATGGCTTCACGGGTGGGGCCGGCGGTAATCACCACGTGCTTGCCACTGAGGGCACCGGTATCAAACTGCTCGGCCAATAAGTGTGCAATGACTTCCGGCTCTAGCATACGCCCTGGGCCAACGTCGCCACAGGCTTGCTGACCGGCGTCTGGGCCCAAAATACGCAGCTGCTCACCGCGCAATCGCTGCAGCTGTTGCAGGTTGTCTTGTGTGGCAGGGTTGCGCCACATGGCTTGGTTCATGGCCGGCGCCAGCGTCAGTGGCGCATCGCTGGCCAGACAAATGGTGGTCAGCAAATCATCGCCCAAGCCTTGTGCCAGTCGGGCGATTAAATTGGCTGAGGCGGGGGCTACCAAAATGACATCGGCCCACTTTGCCAGCTCAATATGACCCATGCCGGCTTCTGCGGCCGGATCCAACAAGGTGTGATGCACCGGATTGCCCGATAAGGCTTGCAAGGTGAGCGGCGTAATAAACTCTTTGGCACCATCGGTCATCACCACGCGCACATCGGCACCGGCTTTTTTCAGGAACCGCACCAGCTCGGCCGATTTGTACGCAGCGATGCCGCCGCTGATGCCCAGCACAATGCGTTTGTTACAGAGTTGTTGCATGCTGTTGAACCGCTGACTAAATTTTGCCGCAGTATATCTTACCCATGCGCCCTCACAAGGCGCCTTCCTGAGGTGAGCAAAACCTGAGATCGACACAAGGAGTGTGTATGGCAATTCGAGACTGGCCTGCGGCTGAGCGGCCACGGGAAAAACTGTTAGAGCAAGGCCCCCGAGCGTTGTCGGATGCTGAACTGCTGGCGATTTTTTTGCGCACCGGCGTGGCCGGCAAGAGTGCCGTGGACTTAGCGCGGGAGCTGTTGCAGCACTTTGGCGGGTTAAGGCCATTGCTGACCGCCAATCGCCAACAGTTTTGCCAGCCGTTGGGGTTGGGCGATGCCAAGTACGCGCAGTTGCAGGCGGTGCTGGAAATGAGCCGGCGCCATCTAGCCGAGCAGCTGCAGCGCAGCGACGCCCTGACCAGCCCGGAGCTGACCAAGCAGTATCTGAGTGCCTGTTTGCGCGATTATGGTCATGAGGTGTTTGCCATTCTGCTGCTCGACAACCAGCATCGGGTCATTCGCTTGGAAGAGTTGTTTCGCGGCACCCTAGATAGCGCAGCGGTTTACCCGCGTGAGGTGGTCAAACTGGCATTGGCGCATCAGGCGGCGGCGGTCATTTTGGCGCACAATCATCCGTCAGGTGTGGCCGAACCCAGCGCTTCGGATCGCGCCATTACTGAGCGCTTGCAGCAGGCGCTGGGGCTAATGGACATTCGTGTGCTCGATCACTTGGTGGTGGGCGATGGAGTAGCGGTATCCTTCGCTGAGCGCGGTTGGCTGTAGGACTGCGAACTGCCGCTGCCTTTCGTACAAAAAACAACCTTTCTCTTGCGGGGGCTGGCTGCTTTTGGTATAAAGCGCAACTCTTTTCAGCCAGGGCACCTGACGCTGTCGGTTTCGACGGTTTAGCCCACGGTTGGTAACGAATTTTTCACATTGTTCGATACAGATAAAATCGGGGCGAAGATCCATGTCTAAGGTTTGTCAGGTTACAGGTAAAAGCCCTGTAACAGGGAATAACGTTTCCCACTCTAACATCAAAACCAAGCGCCGTTTTCTGCCAAACCTGCAATACCATCGTTTTTGGGTAGAAAGCGAAAAGCGTTTCGTACGTCTGCGCGTTACTACCAAAGGTATGCGCATCATCGATAAGAAAGGTATCGATGCTGTTCTGGCTGAAATCCGCGCACGCGGCGAGAAAGTTTAAGGAGACTCGTTATGCCACGCGATAAGATTCGTCTGGTTTCAAGTGCCGGTACCGGTCACTTCTACACCACAGACAAAAACAAGCGCACCATGCCTGAGAAAATGGAGATCAAAAAATTTGATCCTGTTGTTCGCAAGCACGTGATGTACAAAGAAGCGAAGATCAAATAAGTTTCTTTGTGGCTTGAAAAGAACCCGGCAACGCCGGGTTTTTTTATGTCTGTCGTTTGTGTTGAGGAGAGTGCATGCCGGAGTTACCCGAGGTAGAAACCACCAAACGCGGTATCGAGCCGTGGCTGAAAGGTGCCACCATTGAGCAAGTCGTGGTGCGACAGCCACAGCTGCGCTGGCCAGTGGTTAACGAGATTCAACAGCTGCAAGGCCAGGTGATACAGGGCTTGCAACGACGAGCCAAATACATTTTGGTCGCAACCGACGCGGGCACTGCGATCTGGCATTTGGGCATGTCAGGCTCTTTGCGACTGGTGGAGCCGAACGAAGATACTCGTCTGCATGACCACATTGATTGGCAGCTGAGCAATGGCAAAATCCTGCGCTATCACGACCCGCGCCGCTTTGGTGCGCTGCTGTGGCTACCGGCAGGGCAGGCCTGGCAAGACAGTGAGTATTTGGCACACCTAGGGCCGGAGCCATTGAGTGACGCCTTCGACGGCGACTATCTGTATCAGCGTTCGCGTGGCAAAAAACAGGCGGTCAAAACCTTTGTAATGGATGGCAAGGTCGTGGTCGGGGCGGGCAATATTTATGCGAATGAAGCGCTGTTTTTAGCTGGAATTCGCCCAACCACGGCCGCTGGCCGAATCAGTCGAGTACGTTACCAGCGCTTGGCCGAGCACATTAAACAGGTGCTGGCGGCCGCCATTGAACAAGGCGGCACCACCTTGCGCGACTTTGTCGGTGGTGATGGTCAGCCCGGCTATTTTGCCCAACAGCTGTATGTTTATGGTCGTGGCGGTAAGCCTTGTCGCCAATGCAGCCAGACATTAACGGAAATACGTTTGGGTCAGCGCAGTACTGTCTACTGCCAGAGTTGCCAGCGTTGATCTGCTTCACACTGGCGCGCATGCATCGTGACGCTCTGCACAGGTACTGCTATAGTCCCTGCTATTCTGCTTACTTGAGAGGAATGGCAATGCAAGTGATGGCGGCCTTAAGGAAATCCGGAACATTGGCAGCGGCACTGACGCTGGCAACGCTGAGCACATCGGTCTCGGCCAATCAGATTGAAGAAACCCCAAGCGCGGGTGCCATCGTTGCTGATGCTGCCTTTGCTCGCCCGATGTACATTATTTTGTCTCAGGCAGGTGCACTGGTGTACGGCGCTACCTTGCCTTTGACCTTGCTTACCGACTCTGCCGATGAAGTCGCCGAGGCACTGGTGGTCACGCCATTGCAGCAAGGCTTCTTGCGTTGTTTGGGGTGTCGCAAGATCAATACCGAAGTGTCACGCATGGAAGAAGGCGATGGTAAAACCATTCAGCACTTCGTGCAGCTGAACGCCGGCTACAACATGTTTAAGGACAAGAGCCTAGACGAGAGCGATAACGCTTTTGGTGGCGGTATTGCGGTGGGGACTCACTTTCGGTTAAGTGATACCAGCCGCTTCGATGTGATGCTGGGTGCTCGTTATTTGGGCACACCTACGTATGAAGACTTTAACGTCGAAGATCAGGTGCTGTCTTATCAAATCACCAGCCGCTTTGGTCGCGAGATCTTTGATGGTGTCGACATCATGGGCAAACTGGGCATGCATAAATGGCAAGCCAACTGGGAAAACACCACAGCTGGTACTGACGGCAGCTCTGGCAACACTGGCCTCTTGTACGGCCTTGGCTTTGACTTCCGCATGTCAGACGCCATGCGTACCGGCATCGAATATACCCGTTACACACTGGAAGACGGTGGCTACGAAGTGGATGTCAATACCATCGACTTTACTGCTTCGCTGATGTTCTAAGCTCAGCGTTGAGTCAAAAAAAGGCGGCCTTAGCTGCCTTTTTTATTGTCTGCAATTTACTGCTGAGCATTTAGCTGAGGTACCGTCAGTACTTTGGCTTCACCGACACCTCTGGGGTCTGAGGCTGCACTCACCTTACTGTTGTGCACATCCCAAACAATGGCCTGCATATTGCCATACTGGCGACCGACAGAGCGCACTTCATGCCCCATAGCTCGCAGCGCCGTTTGCTCTGCGCGGGTAAAGGTCGTTGGCTCCATTTGGATACGGTCAGGCAAATACTGATGATGGAAACGGGGCTGGCTGACCCACTCGTGCACAGACTGTCCTTGAATGTGCCCTAGTGTACCTAACAGCACTTGGGTGATAATGCGGCTGCCGCCCGGTGCACCGAGAATGGCGATTTGATCGCAGCTTTCGATCATGGTGGGCGTCATGCTCGACAGTGGTCGCTTGCCGCCTTCAATGGCATTGGCCTCAGCGCCCACTAAGCCATAGCTGTTGGGCACGCCAGGGGCTAACGAAAAATCGTCCATTTCGTTGTTCAAAACCACACCTGCGACGGTAAAGGCCGAGCCGAACGGCAAGTTGATGCTCAATGTGGCAGACACCCGATTGCCGTACTTGTCTAGCACGGATAAATGAGTGGTGTGGCGACCTTCGTGCAAGTTGGCAGGGCCTTGCATCTCTAAGCTAACGGACGCTTTATGGGCATCAATGCTGGTGGCATAGTCCGCTGCACGCTGATCGGATAAAAGCTTTTCAACCGGTACCTGATAAAAATCCGGGTCGCCCAAGAACTCAGCGCGATCACGATAAGCGCGGCGCATTACCTCAGTGAGCAAGTGAGCTTGCGCTACTTTGTCGAGCTGGCGCCAGTCGGTGCCTGTTTGCTGTTGGTAGGCATCGAGCATGCGCAGCATTTGCGCCAAGGCAATGCCACCGGACGACGGTGGCGGCGCACTGACAATGGTGTGCTCACCGTATTCAAAGAAGATGGGCTCACGCTCTACCACTTGATAGCTGGCCAGATCTTCCAGTGTCCAGTCGCCGCCATTTTCCTGAACGGCATTGACCAGGGTTTGGGCGAGTTCGCCTTGATAAAAACCCGCTTTACCTTGCTCGGCCAGCAGCTCCAGTGTTGTTGCTAACTCTGGCTGCACAATGCGGTGGCCGATGGGGGGGATGTGATTGTTATGCAGGAAGATCTTAGCCGTGGCTGGGTAGCGCTGCATGTAGTGCAGGCGAAAGTTGGCCAACTTCTGGTAGCGCTTATCAACCGCAAAACCATTGCGTGCCTGCTCAATGGCCGGCTGCAGCAGTTGCGCTAATGGCAATAGGCCATAGCGCTGCGACAAGTAAGCAAAGGCGGCGGGCTGGCCTGGAATGGCCGCGGCTGATGGGCCGTTAATCGAGCGGTCGCGATCTGGTTTGCCGTCTTTCAGGTAATAGTCGCGGTGGGCCGCTTTGGGCGCCGTTTCGCGGGCATCAATAAAGCGATATTTGTCTTCAGCAGCGTTATAAATCAGCCAGAAACCACCTCCGCCTATGCCGGCTGCGTAAGGTTCAACCACCCCGAGTGAGGCGGCCACGGCAATGGCGGCATCGACGGCATTGCCACCGGCGGCCAGCACATCGAGCCCGGCCTGGGTGGCCATGGGGTGGGCGCTGGCAATGGCCACTGAGCCGGGTGTGGCGCCCGGTGTGGTGCGAACTTCTTCTGGGGTACTGCTACAGGCTGCTAGCAGCCAAAGGCTAACGAATAAGGTAAGAATGGTCTTTGCTTGCCTCATTATTATTGGTCTCCGTTGGGCAATGCTAGGAATCAGCGAGCATACAGGGCGAGCGCCGTGGCTGTCATGTTGTCGGCGGTTATTGGGCGTCGATTTGGCGCAAATAGCAGGGGACTAGGCAGAGGGCAGAGGTGACACACAGGCCAGTTGCGTGACCGGCCTGTGGTGAGAGCCTGCTTAGGCGATTTTTTTGCCGGTTAAGCGCTCGTATTTGGCTTCCAGCTCTTCTTGCGTTTCCTGATTATTTTCATCGTGTGGAATGCAGTCGACTGGGCACACCAACTGGCACTGGGGCTCATCGTAATGGCCAACACACTCAGTGCATTTGGCTGGATCGATTTCGTAGATTTCTTCGCCCGGCGAGATTGCCTCGTTCGGGCATTCGGGTTCGCATACATCACAGTTGATGCATTCATCGGTGATAATCAACGCCATGACATACCTCCGTCATATCATCCGCAAGCGGATGGGCACACAGGTTAACTGACGCGTTTTTGCAGGGCTTTGGCAACGCTCGGGTGAACGAAGTTGCTGACGTCGCCGTTTAAAGACGCGATCTCTCTCACCAGCGTGGATGAAATATAAGAGTACTTCTCTGCCGGAGTCAGGAACATGCTCTCAACATTCGGCGCCAACACACGGTTCATATTGGCGAGCTGGAATTCGTATTCAAAGTCAGATACCGCACGCAGGCCGCGCAAAATGATATTGGCATTGTGCTCACGCACAAAGTCAGACAACAGGTTATCAAAGCCGGTAACTTCGACATTGTGTAAGTGTCCGAGCACATCGCGCGCCAGATCAACACGGGTATCTAAGTCCAGCATGGGCTGTTTTTTAGGATTGTCTGCGACGGCAATAATAATGTGGTCAAACAGACGCGCGGCGCGTTCCACCAGATCAGTATGTCCATTGGTGATGGGATCAAAGGTGCCTGGATAAACGACCGTATTCATAATTAGCCCTTGTACTGGTTGCTATCATCACGGTGGGACGGCCAGTGGTTTGGCCCGTCTCGGGCGCATAGTAAACAAAAAGGACAAACCCTGCCAAACCTAATCGGTAGGGCTTGCTATGAATCAAGCCTGCTCAATCAATTCTGTGTCGGTATTTTGGCCAGAGAAACTCTGCAAAGCTCGATGCTCACTCTGACGTGAGCGGCCTGCCGCCAGCATGTGAGTTTCTGACCTCTGGCGGCAGCAACTGACGACCAACGCCCAGTCAGTGGTTGAGTCGATTGCCTGTGGTGCGACAATTTATCGATTTTCTGGCCAGCTGTAGGCAGAGCGATATTGTGCGGCCGTAATGGTGCGCTCGATTGTTTATATTCCGTAGCGAGTCTCTGCAGGATCTAGCCTGAGTGTTAATAAGCGCCAGCGAGCCATGGAGTGAGGGGCTGCGGGTGGCCAATGGCATAACCTTGCAGAAAGTCGACGCCCAAGTCACTGAGCAGTTGGATGCTGCTTTCATCTTCGACAAACTCAGCCACCACAGCCAACTGCTGCTGCCGCGCGACTTGGCAAATACTGCTGACAATAGCCTGGTCAGCGGCGCTGGTGCGAATATCGCGCACAAACTGGCCGTCGATTTTGATGCAATCAAAAGCAAACTGTTTAAGGTAGGCGTAACTGGCCAGTCCAGTACCAAAGTCATCTAAGGCAACACTGCAACCCAGCTGGCGCAAGCCTTTGACCAACTCAGTCGCGGCGTGAAGATCGACGATTTGCTCAGTCTCGGTGATTTCAAAGCGCAGCTGTTGTGGTCGAACCAACGATTGCTCGATGCTCAACCGAATAAAGCTCAAGGTGTCGGGCGCAGATAGGCTGGCGCCCGATAAATTAATCGAGCAGCAAGCCACCAGCTCGGGTTGCAGTTGCAGAAGGGTATGGCGAATCACCCAGCGGTCGATATCCGCCATCAAGCCGGATTGCTCGGCAACGGGCAAAAACACGCCGGGGCTGATCACACCGCCGTCATCACCGGCCATGCGTAATAGCACCTCGAAGTACAGCCCTTGGGCTGGCCGCTGCACGGGCTGAATGGGCTGGGCGTACAGCAACAAGCGGTTGTCACGCAGCGCTTGGCGCACCTGGTTGAACACTTTGGCATTGCTGCGCTGCTGGTTGATCAGCTCGGCGGTGTCGTCTAACTGTTGCCAGCGCCGCGGTTGCTGGCTGGCTTGGTAAGCCACCTGGGCGGCGGCCTGTTGATATTGGCTGGCGTCGTCCAGTTGACCATCGATGCGCACTAGGCCCAGCGCCAGACGTAGCCGCACTGGCCGCTCGGCAACGGCAAAGGCTTGCTGCTCCAGGCGCAGATGCAGTTGGCGCAATTGCGTCAGGATGTCTTCGGCTTGGTGTGGTTCGCTGATCAACAGCGCGGCAAAATCGCCCTCGCTGAGGCGAAAGCAAGGGCTGTTGGCGGGCAGTTGCTGGTTTAAACCGCTGCCTAACTCCTGTTCGAGCAAGTGCATGGCATCGAGGCCAAACAGGTCGGTTAGTGGGCCGGTGTCCATCATGCGAAAGTAGGCCAGGTAGGCGTGTTGCTGTTTTTTTAGCAGGGCGTCGAGTTGCTGTCGCAATGCTCGGTCATTGCCGAGACGGGTAAGACTGTCGGTGACGGTCTGGCGGCGAAAATGCTTGAGCAGCCGATTGCGCTCTTGCGCCATAACATTCACCAGTTGTGCGGCCAGCGTTACCAAAATGGCCAACGCAATGGTGTCGAGCAGCCCTTGCACGCTGCTAATGGCCTGCAGGCCGGCCCAGCCGTTGATCAGGCAAACGATGAGGCCAATCACAGTGACAGCAATCATCAAGGTGCTGCTGCTGACGGCGGCACGCAGGAAAAACCAGAAAAACAACGGGAAATACACCAGCATGGCGACGCTGGCGTAGGTGGCATTTTGCAGCAAATCAAAGCTCAGGGTCGAGCCGATCAGCAGTATCAGCAGCCCTAGCCAAATGCGCATCGCCAGCGGCGCAAAGTCAGCATTCAGCTGGCGGACAAACCTCGCGGGTGAGGCCAGCAGAGGCCACAGCAAGGGTAAAAACAACAGCATGCCCAGGGCCTCAAAGGCCCAGTAACTGAGCCACACGTCGATGAGCAAGAAATCTTGGTAGTCGGGGGCGCCGAGTATTAGGCTCAGGCTGCCTCCCAAGGCCACCAAAGCGGTAGCGGCCAGCACCGCTAACCCATAAAACGCCGACAGCTGGCGCACGCTGCTGGCGCCTTGAGTGGGAATGCGCGTCAGTCGGTTCAGCCCGCTGGCGGCTAACCAAGCGCCGGTAGAGGTGGATACCGTCACCCCTGCTGCGATGGCCACACTGTAGTCTTGCCAGCCATAGCACCAGGCAAACAGGGCAGGAATCTGCAGCAAAAACGCCAGCCGATAACCGTTCAACCAGCAAGCACATAACCACGCGGTGACCGGCCAGATAGCGGAAATCGCTAAGCCGTTGATGCTGAACAAGCGCGACACTTCCGCCATGGCAATCAAGGCCACTGGCATCAGTGCGATCAGGGGAAGTTGGGCGCTGGTTTTAACCGGTTGAGCCGTCTCGGTCAGCATGCGATTCGTCCGTTTTTGTTCCCTGTAAAGCTAGCAGAGGAAGCGCAAGAGAACAGTTTCCCGGCGACGGAGATTTGTCACCGGGTGAGTGGGTGAATCAGTCGCTGCTGTTGGAGTGAATGGTCATTTGTGGGAAAGGAATTTCAATACCGGCCTCATCAAAGCGCAGTTTGATGGTCTCTAGCAGCTCAAAGCGCACGGGCCAGTAGTCCTCGGCCTTGACCCAAGGACGCACCACAAAGTTGACTGACGAATCGGCCAATTCCGACACCGCCACCGTGTGGGCAGGGTCTTTCAGAATTTTCGGATGGCGCTCCAGCAGATCGATGAGCAGCTGCTTGGCGAGGCGCAGATCGCTGCCGTAGTCGATGCCGATCACCAGGTCGATGCGGCGCAGCTTTTCTTCCGAGTAGTTGGTCATGGTATTGCCGAACACATTGCCGTTGGGCACGGTCACGACACGGTTATCTGGCGTGGTTAAGCGCGTACTGAAAATGGTGATGCGGCTGACCGAACCCGCCACGCCATCAACCTCCACATAATCGCCCACTTTGAATGGCCGAAATAAGATCAGCATGGTGCCGGCGGCAAAGTGCGATAACGAATCTTTTAATGCCAAGCCGACTGCCAGACCGGCGGCACCCAGCAGGGCGACTAATGATGTGGTATCCAGTCCCAGTTGCGACAGCGCCAGCACGATCACCAGCAGCGTCAAGGCTGAGCCGGCCACCGTGGTTAGGAACTCCGTGAGAATGGGGTCCAGCTTGGCCTTGGTCATGGCAGCAGCGGCCATGCGGGTCAGTGCTTTGGCCAGCAGTCGACCGATCAAGAACACCAGCAACGCCATCAGCAGTTGCACGCCCCAAGGCAATACATAGCCGTGCCAGATGACATCCGGGTTGATGTTGAAATCCCAGTTCATGTTGCCTCCAAATAGCGGCCCAGCCGCATTAATTGATGGCTTGACCATGCCAGTCGCTACCTGGGATATCAACTGCGCTGATCAGTCACGCGGTGCGTAGGCGAATACGTCGGAGTGCATATTGGCCTGGGTCAGCCCCAGTGGCGCCAACTGGTCAAGGGTGCCGTACACCATATTAGGCGAGCCGCAGGCAAACAGCTGTACCTGGCTTAGGTCGTCAAAGTCTTCATGAATCATCTGATACAGCCAGCCGGCACGGCCTTGCCAGTCGTCGGCGTGTTGCTCGATCACCGGGTGGTAATGCACATTGGCATACTCATGGGCCCACTGGCGCGGCAGCTCGGGCAAATAAAAGCCGATGCGGGCGCGGTTAGACCAATAAATATGAATCTCTTGCTCTGGGTTAAGGGCCAAGGCCGCCTCGGTCAGAGCTTTAATCTGCGAAAAACCGCTGCCAGCCGCTACCATAATCAGCGGCTGCTGGCGATGCTGCTGGATAAACTCCGGCGTTAAAATGCAATCGCCGCCGGGCAGGGTGGCCTTCACCACCACGGCGGTTTTTAGCTGTTGAATAACGGCATTGGCGGTATCGCTGTTGGCGGCAATGTGCAGCTGTAAGCGGCGCCCGTCGCCCTGGCCCGAGAGCGCAGAGGGAATGCTGGCAATGGAATAGGGGAACTGCTGCGGCTGACCTTGCTCATCAACGACGTGTAACAGCACATATTGGCCGGGCCAAAAGTCGAACTGAGTGCCGGCAGGTGCCAGTAGCTCAACGCGGTAAATATTGTCGGCCAACAGCTCGACCACCGGCACCTGGCAGGCCAGAGTCACTTCGGGTTTGTGGTCGCGGGTATGGACGTCGGTCATATACAGCTCAATATGGTTGATCGGTTCGCAGGCGCAGCATAATACCTGATTGTGTTGCTCAAGTATTGTCTGGGCCAGTGAGTTGCGACAGTGCACAGTGCCTGTCAGTCGCTCGCCTTTGCAAATTTGGCAAACGCCATTAGCGCAGCTCACACGCAGTTGAATGCCTTGGCGCTCGGCTGCGGCGGCGATGGTTTCGCCGGCCTCGGCAGTGATGCTAAGGCCGGACGGCTGAAAGGTCACCGTGGCCATCAGTCGATCCCGAGCTTGTCCCACAGGGCATCGACTTTGTCTTTAACGGCTTGGTCCATGACGATGGGGGTGCCCCATTCACGCTCGGTTTCGCCTGGCCACTTATTGGTGGCGTCCATGCCCATTTTTGAGCCCAGGCCCGACACCGGCGAGGCAAAGTCGAGGTAATCGATGGGGGTGTTTTCCACCAATGTGGTGTCGCGCGCTGGGTCCATGCGGGTAGTAATGGCCCAAATCACATCTTCCCAGTTGCGAGTATCGACATCGTCGTCCACCACAATCACAAACTTGGTGTACATAAACTGGCGTAAAAACGACCACACGCCCATCATCACGCGCTTGGCATGGCCTGGGTATTGTTTCTTCATGCTGACCACCGCCATGCGGTAGGAACAGCCTTCCGGTGGCAGATAAAAATCGACAATTTCCGGAAACTGCTTTTGCAAAATGGGCACGAACACTTCGTTCAATGCCACCCCTAGAATCGCCGGCTCATCGGGCGGGCGGCCGGTGTAGGTGCTGTGATAAATCGGATCTTGGCGCTGGGTAATGCGCTCGACCGTCAATACCGGGAAGTGATCGACTTCGTTGTAGTAGCCGGTATGGTCGCCAAATGGCCCTTCCGGGGCGGTATCGCCGGGGTGAATCACACCCTCTAATACAATTTCGGCCGAGGCCGGCACCATCAACTCGTTGCCAATGCTTTTTACCAGCTCGGTGCGACTGTCGCGCAGCAGGCCAGCAAAGGCGTATTCACTCAGGGTGTCGGGCACGGGCGTGACGGCACCCAAAATCGTCGCTGGGTCGGCGCCCAGCGCCACCGACACTGGGAACGGCTCCCCCGGATGCGCTTGCTGCCACTCTTGAAAATCCAACGCACCGCCACGGTGACTAAGCCAGCGCATAATGACCCGGTTTTTGCCAATCACTTGCTGGCGGTATATCCCTAAATTGTGGCGTTCTTTGTGTGGCCCTTTGGTAATCACCAAAGGCCAGGTAATCAGTGGGCCGCCATCGCCAGGCCAGCAGTGCTGCACGGGAATTTTGCTGAGATCGACATCGTCGCCTTCCAGCACCACTTGCTGACACGGCGCTTTTTTGACCTCTTTCGGCCCCATGGCCAGCACTTTTTTAAAGATCGGCAGTTTCGACCACGCGTCTTTCATGCCCTTGGGCGGCTCGGGCTCTTTTAAAAAGGCCAATAGCTTGCCGACTTCCCGCAGCGCCTCGGTGGAGTCTTCACCCATGCCTAAGGCGACGCGCTCGGGGGTGCCAAACAGGTTGGCCAACACCGGCATGTCGTAGCCCTTGGGGTTTTCGAACAGCAGTGCCGGGCCGCCTTTGCGCAAGGTGCGGTCGGCGATTTCGGTCATTTCCAGATGGGGGTCGATCTCTTGCTTGATGCGTTTGAGCTCGCCGCGCTTTTCCAGCAGCTTGATGAAGTCACGCAGATCTGCGTATTTCACGATGTCAGCCTCACTTGCTCAGTGTGCGGCGAGTATACCAGTGGGCGGTAAAATCCGCTGCAAAACTTGTACAAGCGTTGCGGCTTCTGGCGCTACTCGCCGCATTGGTCAGTTGTTATACTGCGCCGCCTTTCAGCGACCGGAAGTATTCATGCGAGCACGAAGTGCAGTCATGCTGGCCGCCGCGGCCGGATTCAGTGGTGTGGCTTTGGGTGCCTTTGGTGCCCACGGCTTGAAACAAGTATTAGAGCCCAAGTGGCTGGCGATTTATCAGACCGGCGTGCAGTACCATTTGGTGCATGCCGTGGTGCTATTGGCGGTGGGCTTGGTGATGACTCAGCCGCTGCCGCAAATTTGCCGTTTATGGCTGGTGCGTGCCGCCTGGGCTTTGCTGGTGGGCTTGCTGTTGTTTAGCGGTAGCCTCTATGTATTGGCCGTCAGTGGCGTCAGTGCCATTGGTAGCATCACTCCAATCGGCGGCATCAGTTGGCTAGTGGCGTGGTGGTCGATTGGTATGGCAGGGCTAAGGTTCTCGCCAGGCGTAATTAACAGATAAAGGTTTGTGGTTTGACTGACGAAAAGCATTCAGAAACGCAGGACAGCACGCAAGGGCAAACGGACAAGCCTGAGTATCGACGTGGCATCAAGAGCTTTGTGATTCGTGCCGGCCGTTTGACCAAGGGTCAGCAGGGTGCGCTGGAGCGCCAGTGGCCAGTGATGGGGCTGGAACTCAGCGATGGTCCGATCGACCCTAAGCAGGTGTTTGGCCGTGACGGCCACGTGGTATTTGAAATTGGCTATGGCATGGGACAGTCGTTGGCGGCCATGGCGGCGGCGGCACCCGAAAAAGACTTTATTGGCGTCGAAGTGCACTTGCCCGGCGTCGGTTCGCTGCTGCACCTGGCCGAAGAAGCCGGGGTGAGCAACTTGCGCACCTACAAAGATGACGCCATCGAGGTACTCAAGCTGCTGCCAGACAACAGCATCGATACGGTGCAGCTGTTTTTCCCCGACCCTTGGCATAAGAAAAAACACCATAAGCGCCGCATTGTGCAGCCGGAGTTTGCGCAAACCCTGCGCCGTATTCTCAAGCCGGGTGGTATTTTCCATATGGCCACCGACTGGGAGCCTTATATGGAGCACATGCTCGAGGTGATGGATGTGGCCGAAGGCTATGAAAACATCGCCGGCCGTGGTCAGTGTGTGCCGCGGCCAGAACACCGCCCGCTCACTAAGTTTGAAAAGCGCGGTGAGAGCAAAGGTCATGGCGTGTGGGACTTGATGTACAAAAAAGTGGACTGACGGACAGTAAAAAATAGACTTGGCTACAGCCAGGCGAGCAAACGCGCGGGAGAAACCATGCAAAAAAAAGACAAAGAAAAAGTATTTGGCGGTGACTGGAGCGAGCAGCAGTTGCGCGAATTTATGCAGGTCGACAGCCACGACGGTACCGACCCTGACCACTTGGCATTGATTCGTGCTTATCGCCATATGGTGCCAGCGACCTTTGCCCAGTTTGTTGCATTATTTGCGGCCGAAGGTCGCAACGTGCAAGCGACGGATTTGCAGGGCCGCAGTGCGATTGAGGTGATGGCTAGCCATACCCAAGGCGCGGAGTATGCCGCTATTTTAAAGCAGGCTGCTGACGCATAAGTCGGTGCTAACCATACTGCTTCGCCAGTTGTTCGATGTGCTCCGCAGCATTTTACTGGCGGGGTATATCAGTGTTTGGCTGGGCAGTTTGTTGTTACTGCTCTCTTATTATTCAGATAACGCACTTTATCAACTGAGCGAGCAATTGATTGCTTGCTGTGGTGAGCTGTTCGAGCCACTGCGCCGAGGCCCTTATTGGGCGCTGGATGCGCAACGCGGCGATGCTGCAGCGCAACGGTTATTGAGCATTTCAATCGCTACTTTATCGTTGTTATTTTATGGCTTAAGTCTTGGCTGGCAGTGGGGGCGCGCCTATCTACCACGCGCCATAACGCGGTGGCGTTTGAAAGCCTTGCCGTGCTTACTGATAGCCGTGCTGATTATGGCGTTGGCAATAACCGTCTCACCTTGGCTTAAGGACGACAGTGGTTTAGCGCCAGATTATGTCAGCATCGCCCTCTTCGCTGCGGCGCTGAATAGCCTGATGTTATTAATCAGTGGCGCGATGATCTTATTGATCAACAAGGGGTTAGACCATGTTAAACCCGCAGCCGCTGACCGCCAGTAAACCATCCAAGCATTGCTACACACACTTCCCTCCCTGCTCAATTTGCTCTAGCCTGCCGCCATCGCGCTGCTAAGAGAGCGCCCAATATTTTGGAGAAGAATAGCCATGCTGACTTTTCGTCAAGCCGAGCAAGCCTACCGTGAGCACGTTTTAAGCGACCTAGATACCCGGCTATCGCTGGGTGTATTAGAAGACTCTGATCGCTTGGGCGACCCAAGCCTAGAAGCTGAGCAGCAGCATATGCAAGCGGCAGCAGCGCTGCTGGAGCAGCTGCAGCAAGTAGAAACCGACGGTTTTGAGCAGCAGCTGGATATTGAGCTGATGCAGCGCTCGCTCAAGCTGGACCTGTTTTTTCATAACCTGCAGCAGCACGGCGAGCCACAGCGCCGTCGCATGCCAAACGGTGTGGATGGCATCAGCGCCGGTATCTTCCAACTGTTTATTAACGATGAGCGTGAACCCGAGCCACGTCTGGACGACATCTTGTCACGCCTGCAAATGGCGCCAGCTTACCTGAGCACGGAGCTGCAGGTGATTACCCAGCCCATTACGCGCTGGCGCGCCACCGAGTTGGAGCAAGGTGAAGGCATTCCATCGCTGTTCGACACCATTTACGCTTGGGCCGAGCAAATCGGCTATGGCAAGCTGGCCGAGCTGAAAGCGGCGATTGAGGCCTGTAATAAGGCTTTGGGTGATTACCTTAATGAGCTAAAAAGTCGCGATACCATTGACGACTTTGCCATTGGTGAAGACAAGGTCAAAGAGCTGTTAGCGCTGCGCCAAATAGATAAAACCCCTGCGCAACTGGCGGCCATGGCCAGCGAGTTTATGGCTGAAACCCAGCAGCTGCTGGCGGAGCTGACCAGCAAACTGGTAAAAAAATACGACCTTGACGCCACCACCAGCCAAGCGGATTTGCATGAATTCTTAAATAATCATTACTCCGCTGAAATTAAAGGTGAGCGTTTGGATTCGGTGTTGGATTATTACCATGAGCACCGCCAGAAAATTGAAGATTTTATTCAAAAAAATGCTCTGTTCCCGCTGCCCGAGCAGCAAAGCATGCGTATTTTGCAAACGCCCGATTTTCTCGAGCCGGTAATTCCCGCTGGCGCTATGTGGCCACCGCTGGCGCTGCGTGAAGGCGAAAAAACCAGCATGGTGTATTTAACATTAAAAGAAGATCAACTGGCAGAGCACAATCAGCTTGGCATCCCAATGATGATGGTGCACGAAGGTATACCAGGCCATCATTTGCAGTTTGCCTCGGCGGCGTTGCACGAGTCCTTTATTCGTCGCATCTACTCTGCCAATGAGCATGCCGAAGGCTGGACCACCATGCTGGAAGATTACATGCTCGATATTGGCTACGTCAGTGACGATATCGTGGATGAAGTGCGCTTTGTCACCAAGCGTGAGATTTTGCGTCTGGTCGCGCGGGTCGGTATCGACTTGTACTTTATGACCGGTAATAAAGACTATTTGCAGGTCGGCCTGGATCTGGATTTCAGCAGTGACGATCCGTTTGAAAATGCGGCCAAATTGCTGAAAACCGCCACTGGCTTTACCGATGGTCGGGTGCAAGCAGAGCTGAACTGGTACAGCAGCGAGCAAGGTTATCCGCTCAGCTATTTAACGGGCAACCGCATGGTGTGGCAGCTAAAGCAAGACATCATGGATGCCAATAAAAAACAGCTGGACTCCGACGAGCTGGATCGTCAATTCCACAGTGTTTATCTCAAGTCGGGTTGCATGCCAGTGGCCAGCTTGCGCAAGGTCTTTGAGCACTACGGATACCTGTAATTGCTGACGACACTGGCTCCTCTATTGCTGTTTGCCTTTATTACCGCCGTCACGCCGGGGCCTAACAACATCTTGTTGATGGCCGCCGGTGCTAACTACGGGGTGCGCAACAGCTTGCCGCTATTCGCTGGCATTGTGTTGGGCTTTCCGGCCATGGTGTGGCTGGTGGCCTTTGGCCTCAGCAGCGGTTTGCAGGGCACAGGCTTGGTCGACTGGGTACAGTGGCTGGGCCTGGCCTATATCGCTTATTTGGCCTGGCTGCTGGCTACAGCACCGGTGAGCCAGCTGGAGCAAGATAAACCTGCGCCCATTGGTTTTACCAAGGCAGCGCTGCTGCAGTGGATCAACGGTAAATCCTGGATGATGGTCACGGGTGCGGTGGCTGTGTATGGCTCGGTCGATGCCGCTCCTTGGCAACAGGCGCTGCTGTTTGCTGGCGTGTTTTTGCTCACCGCCATTCCCACCGGCCTGTTGTGGCTGGTGTTTGGTCGGCTATTAAAGCGCTATTTGCAGCCACCTAAACGGCAAAAAGCCTTCAACCTCAGCATGGCTATGTTGCTGCTGCTCTCCATTATGCCGGCAGTGCTGTAACCAGCGTCTCTCCGGTCAAGCACTGCACTTCATTTCTTTCAATAGCGCTAACGGCGCCTGTTTGCGCGCTTAATCACCCATAGGGCTATTCGAGCCAGCACCATTGTCGCCGCTTTTTGGTTTACGTTAACGTAAACGTAATTGCAAATAGAAGGCTGCCTATGAGCGTTAAAGAGCGCACCTACAGCATTCGCGACCTAGCGGATGAGTTTGATATCACCACCCGCACCATTCGCTTTTACGAAGCAGAAGGGCTGCTGAGCCCCAAACGTGAAGGGCAAACGCGCATTTACTCAGCCCAAGACAGGGTACGGTTAAAGCTAATTTTGCGCGGCAAGCGCTTGGGTCTGTCGCTGGCAGAAAGCCGTGAGCTGATTGATATGTACGACCCCTCGGCCAATCGGCCGCAGCTGGAGTCATTGTTGTCGGCCATTGATCGCCGCCGCCAGCAATTGCAGCAACAGCTGCACGATATTCAACGCATGATGGAAGAGCTTGACGATGCCGAGTTAAAGGCCCGTCAGGCGCTAGAGCACTGAAAAATAACAATACATTTCATTAGGAGGTTGGCCATGAAAGATTTTAACTTTGGCCTAGGCGAAACCCTAGACATGCTGCGTGAACAGGTCCATGGCTTTGCGCAAAAGGAATTGGCTCCGATAGCGGCGGAGGTCGACAAACATAACGAATTCCCAATGCCGATGTGGCGCCGCTTTGGCGAGCAGGGGTTGCTGGGCATTACCGTCGGCGAGCAGTACGGTGGTGCCGATATGGGCTATCTGGCCCACGTCGTCGCCATGGAAGAAATCAGCCGTGCATCGGCCTCGGTGGGCTTGTCGTACGGTGCGCACTCGAATCTGTGTGTGAACCAGATTCACCGCAATGGCACTGAGGCGCAAAAAGAAAAGTATTTACCCAGGCTGGTGAGCGGCGAGCACATTGGTGCGCTGGCCATGAGTGAGCCCAATGCTGGCTCGGACGTAGTATCCATGACACTGCGGGCTGACTTAAAAGGCGATCACTATGTGCTCAATGGCAGCAAAATGTGGATCACCAATGGCCCAGATGCCCATGTCTACGTGATTTACGCCAAAACCGATTTTGATAAAGGTCCACACGGCATTACCGCCTTTATTGTTGAGCGTGACTGGGCCGGTTTTTCGCGCAGTCCTAAGCTCGACAAACTGGGCATGCGCGGCTCTAACACCTGTGAATTGGTATTCGATAACGTTGAAGTACCGGTAGAAAATATTCTCGGCAAACTCAACGAGGGCGTGAAGGTGTTAATGAGCGGCCTCGATTACGAGCGCGTGGTGCTGTCGGGTGGTCCGACCGGCATCATGCAAGCCTGCATGGATATCGTTAAGCCCTATGTCGCCGAGCGCACTCAGTTTGGCAAGCCAATTGGCAGCTTCCAGTTGGTGCAGGGCAAGCTGGCCGATATGTACACCAGCATGAACGCCAGTCGCGCCTATTTATACGCCGTTGCCGCATCCTGTGATCGCGGTGAAACCACCCGTAAAGATGCCGCCGGTGTGATTCTGTATTGCGCCGAAAAAGCCACGCAAATGGCGCTGGATGCCATCCAGCTATTGGGCGGCAATGGCTACATCAATGAGTACGATACCGGCCGCTTGCTGCGTGATGCCAAGTTGTACGAAATCGGTGCTGGCACCTCAGAAGTGCGACGCATGCTGATCGGTCGTGAGATGCTGCAGGAGAATCTGTAATGCCGGTGCTCAACAGCCGAGTCGAGCTGAAAAGCGAGACCTTTGCGCAAAACCAAGCGCATATGCAAACCCTAGTCGCTGACTTGCGCCAGCAGGCCGAGAAAATTGCGCGTGGCGGTGGCGAAGCCGCCATGCAGCGCCATATCGAGCGTGGCAAATTACCGCCGCGCCAGCGCGTTGCCCAACTGCTGGATGCCGGCAGCCCATTTTTAGAAATTGGCCAACTGGCGGCCCATGAGGTTTACCCCGGCGAAGACGTTCCCGCCGCCGGTGTGGTCGCAGGCATTGGTCGCATTCATGGCGTTGAATGCATGGTGGTCGCCAACGACGCCACGGTCAAAGGCGGCAGCTATTACCCCATCACGGTGAAAAAGCATTTGCGCGCTCAGGAAATCGCCCGCCAAAACCGTTTGCCCTGTATTTATTTGGTGGATTCTGGCGGTGCCAACCTGCCACGCCAAGATGAAGTCTTTCCCGATCGCGATCACTTTGGTCGCATCTTTTACAACCAAGCCAACATGAGTGCCGCTGGCATTCCGCAAATTGCCGTGGTTATGGGCTCTTGCACCGCAGGCGGTGCTTATGTGCCGGCCATGGCCGATGAATCCATTATTGTGCGCAACCAAGGCACGATTTTCTT
Organism: Bacterioplanes sanyensis; assembly: GCF_014652515.1. GTDB lineage: Bacteria > Pseudomonadota > Gammaproteobacteria > Pseudomonadales > Oceanobacteraceae > Bacterioplanes > Bacterioplanes sanyensis. Next base: position 73,314 of record NZ_BMYY01000015.1, read on the forward strand.
GGCTGGCCCGCCACTGGTGAAAATGGCCACCGGCGAAGAGGTTAGCGCCGAAGAGCTGGGCGGCGGTGAGCTGCACTGCCAGCAATCTGGCGTGGCGGATCATCTGGCCGAGAACGATGCCCATGCGCTGCAGCTGGCGCGCCAAGCCGTTGCCCGCCTGAACTGGCCAGCCAGCCCAGAACCGAGCCAGCCGATTACGCCGCCACGCTATGGCGCCGATGAGCTGTACGGCATTATTCCCAGCGATACCCGCCAGCCCTTTGATGTGCGGGAAGTGATTGCGCGGCTGGTCGATGGCTCTGAGTTTGATGAATTTAAGGCCCGCTTTGGCACCAGCTTGGTATGTGGTTTTGCCAGCCTTTATGGCATGCCCATCGGCATCGTAGCGAACAACGGCATTCTGTTTTCTGAGTCGGCGCAAAAAGGCGCGCACTTTATTCAGCTGTGCGCGCAGCGCGGTATCGCCTTACTGTTTTTGCAAAACATCACCGGCTTTATGGTCGGCCCTAAATACGAAGCCGAAGGCATTGCCCGTCATGGCGCCAAAATGGTGACCGCCGTGGCCTGTGCCAATGTGCCCAAGCTGACCTTAGTGATTGGCGGCAGCTTTGGTGCCGGTAACTACGGCATGTGCGGCCGCGCTTACGACCCCAACTTTATGTTTATGTGGCCCAACGCTCGTATTTCGGTGATGGGCGGTGAGCAGGCCGCTGGTGTATTAGCACAGGTGAAAGAGCAAGCGGCACTGAAAAAAGGCCAAAGCTGGAGTGATGAGCAGTCAGAGGCCATTAAGCAGCCGGTGCGCGAGCAATACGAGCGCCAAGGCCACCCTTATTACAGCTCGGCCCGCCTGTGGGATGACGGTGTGATCGACCCGGCCGACAGCCGTCGGGTATTGGGGCTGGCATTGTCTAGCTGTTATCAAGCCGAAGCCTGCTCCAGCCGCTTCGGCGTATTCCGCATGTAGGAGGCCTTATGCTCACCGTTGCAATTGAACAGGGCATAGCCCGCCTAACACTCAACCGGCCGCAAGTTGGCAACGCCTTTAATGCCGAGCTAATCGCTGAGCTGCAACAGCAGTTTGAACGCCTGGCAGACGACGACACCGTGCGTGCATTGGTGCTGGCCGGCGAGGGCAAGCACTTTTGCGCTGGCGCCGATTTAAACTGGATGAAGCAGCAAAAAGACGGCAGCCAGCAAGACAACCAAGCCGATGCTTTAGCGTTGGCGCAAATGCTAAAAACCCTGAACGACTTTCCCAAACCCACCATTGCCATGGTGCAGGGCGCTGCGTTTGGCGGTGCCTTGGGGCTGATTTGTGCCTGCGATATGGCAGTGGCCGCGGACAACGCCCGCTTTTGCTTAAGCGAAGTCAAACTCGGTTTAAGCCCAGCCACCATCAGCCCTTATGTGTTAGCGGCCATGGGGCCGCGGCAGGCGCGACGCTATTGGCTAACGGCTGAGCTGATTGATGCGCCCACAGCCCAGCAACTGCAGCTAGTGCATCGGGTGGTGGCGGCCGAAGACCTGCTCGATCAAGTACAGCACTGGTGCCAAGCCGTGGTGGCCAATGGGCCGCGTGCCTTGGCTGCCACCAAGCAGTTAATCCAGCAGCAGAGCACTGAGTTAAACGATGCCTTGCTGTATTCCACCAGTGATTTGATTGCACGTTTGCGCGTCAGTGATGAAGGCCAAGAGGGGCTGACCGCCTTTTTAGAAAAACGCTCGCCTGCTTGGCAAATAACCCCGGACAAGGAGCCTGCTCCAGCCGAGCAGCCAACGCCTGTCGAGGAGCACAAGGTATGATGCAAAAAGTTTTAATCGCCAACCGTGGTGAAATCGCGGTGCGCATTATGCGCACCTTAAAAGACCTCGGCATTGCCAGTGTGGCGGTCTACTCCGATGCCGATCGCCAAGCCCAGCACGTCAGCATGGCGGATGAGGCCGTGCACATCGGCGCCAGTGAAGCCAGCGACAGCTATTTGCGCAGCGATAAAATTCTTGCTGCCGCTAAGGCGGTCGGCGCTGATGCCATTCACCCAGGCTATGGCTTTTTAAGTGAAAATGCCGGCTTTGCCCGCGACGTGGCCGAGGCGGGTTTGACCTTTATTGGCCCGCCCGCCGATGCCATCGATGCCATGGGCGATAAAGCCAGCGCTAAAGCGCTGTTAAGCGGCCGTGATGTGCCCTTAGTGCCGGGCTACCACGGCGACGATCAAACTGACGAACGCCTGCTAGATGAAGCTTTGCGCTGTGGTTTCCCACTGCTGCTCAAAGCCAGTGCTGGCGGTGGCGGTAAAGGCATGCGCATCGTCGAGCAAGAAAGCGATCTGGGCGCTGAAATCGCCGCTGCCCGGCGTGAGGCTGCCAGTGCCTTTGGTGATGATCGCTTGTTGATTGAGCGTTTTTTGCGTAAGCCACGCCATGTTGAAGTGCAGGTGTTCTGTGATCAGCAAGGCAATGGCGTGTACCTGTTTGAGCGAGACTGCTCGGTGCAGCGGCGCCATCAAAAAGTCATTGAAGAAGCGCCGGCTCCAGGCATGACCTCGGAATTGCGCCAGCGCATGGGCGAAGCCGCCTTGGCTGCTGCCCACGCCATTGGCTACGTCGGCGCCGGCACGGTGGAGTTTTTGCTCGATACCGACGGCTCGTTTTATTTCATGGAAATGAACACCCGTTTACAGGTGGAGCATCCAGTAACGGAAATGATCACCGGCCAAGACCTGGTTCACTGGCAGCTGTTGGTCGCCAGTGGCCATGCCCTGCCGCTGACGCAGGAGCAACTGCGCTGTACTGGCCACGCCATTGAAGTGCGCTTGTACGCCGAAGACCCAGACAATGGCTTTTTACCCGCCCTTGGCACCCTTAACCTTTGGCGTGAACCGCGTGCTACCACTCAGGTGCGTATTGACAGTGGTGTGCGCCAGGGCGATATGGTCAGTCCCTATTACGACCCCATGTTGGCCAAACTGATCGTGCATGGCGACACCCGTGAGCAAGCGTTGCGTTTAATGCGCCAGGCCTTAGCCGACTTGCTGATCGACGGGGTCAAAACCAACCGCGATTTTCTGTTGCGCTTGCTCAGCTGCCCGGCCTTTGTCGATGCCGACCTCAGTACCGATTTAATCGACCGCAGTGATTGGCAAGCCAGCCCAACGCCGGCTTGGCACAGTGCCGCTCTGGTGGAGCTGTTGCTACCAACGCTGGCAACACAGCCGCATAGCCCGTGGCATGCTGACGGTTTTCAGCCCAACCTAGCAGCCACACGTCAGCTGACCTTGATGCTGGCCGATGGCCGTGAAACCCAGCTACAGGCGCGCCATGAGCAGGGCTTATGGCACCTAGGTGAGCACAGTTACGCCAGCCAACTGCAGCCCCATGGCGGCGGCCTCTATCAGCTGTTACCGCAACAGCAGTGGGTGCTGGTAAAAGACGACGATATGGTGCTGTTTGATCAGCACGGCAGTCAGCGCTTTGTGCGTCAGCGTTGGTTGGGTGAACAGCAAGAGGACGATCACGGCGGCTTGCATGCGCCTATGTCGGGCCATGTCTTAGCGGTAAATGTGGCGGTGGGTGATCAGGTCAAAGCCGGTGACGTGCTGATGATTATGGAAGCGATGAAAATGGAGCACAGCATTCGCGCCGGTCACGATGCCGTGGTTGAACAGCTGTTATGTGAAGCCGGTGACAGCGTGCGCGAGGGCGATGAGCTGGTGGTGCTGAGCGATGCTGTGCAGACTGATGCTTTGCAGACTGGGGAGTCGGCCTAATGCGAGATCACGTAACTCTGGTTGAAGTCGGCGCTCGTGATGGCTTACAGAACGAAGCGCAAGCGTTATCGGTGGCGCTGCGCTGTGAGCTGATCGAACGACTGGCAGATTGCGGCCTGACGCGCATTGAAGCTGGCAGTTTTGTCTCGCCTAAGTGGGTGCCGCAAATGGCCGACAGCGATGCCGTATTGCAGCAACTGAAAACCCGCTCCGATGTGCGCTACAGCGTATTAACCCCCAACCTGCGTGGCCTAGACGGCGCGCTTACAGCCAATGCGCAAGAAGTCGCGGTGTTTACCGCCGCCTCTGATGCCTTCACGCAAAAGAACACCAACTGCAGCGTGGCCGAATCGCTGGAGCGGGCGCGTGCTGTGGTGGATGCGGCTCGCACTGCTGGCATTCCGGTCCGCGGTTATGTGTCGACGGTGATGGGCTGCCCTTATCAGGGTGACGTCAGCATCGATGCTGTGCTGGATGTCAGTCAGAGCTTATTGGAAATGGGCTGCTATGAGGTGTCGCTGGGCGACACCATAGGCGTTGGCACGGTAAAGCAAACCCGTGAACTGATTCGCGCACTGGCCATGCAGCTACCCGTTGCGCAGCTGGCGGTGCATTTTCACGACACCTATGGCCAGGCGCTGGCCAATATTCATGCCGCCCTGGAGCTAGGCGTGCGCACCGTCGACAGCTCGGTGGCGGGCTTAGGCGGTTGTCCATACGCAGCTGGCGCTTCGGGCAATGTTGCCAGTGAAGATGTGGTGTATATGCTGCAGGGTTTGGGTCTGCATTGTGGCGTCGACCTTCAGCAACTGGCCGCCACAGGCGCCTGGATATCACAGCAATTGCAGCGTGACCACGCCAGTAAAGCTGGCAAAGCCATCGCCGCAAAACAGCAGCAAAAGGAGCAGGGATGAGCACTCAAGCATTATGGCAAGCCTCACACGAGCGACGCCAGCAAAGCCAAATGCAGCAGTTTATGCATTGGCTGGCCAAGCACCGTCAGCTCAATGTTCAGCACTACAGTGAGCTATACCAGTGGAGCATCGAGCAGCGCGGCGAGTTTTGGCAGTCGCTATGGCAGTTTTTTGATATTCAAGCCCACCAGCCAGCCACTCAGGTGCTGCAAGAATCTCAGGATTTGCGCCAAACACGTTGGTTTGAAGGCGCGCGGCTAAATTTTGCCGAGCACTTATTGCGCCCTGCCATGAACGATGACACGGCGGATAAAACTGCTCTGGTGTTTCGCAGTGAGCAAGATATTCGCACCAGCCTGAGCTATCGCCAGCTCTATCAGCAGGTAGAAAAAGCCGCCAGCGCTATGCGCCAGCGCGGCATTGGGGCTGGCGACCGGGTCGCCGCTTTTATGCCCAACGTACCGGAAACCGTGATTACCATGCTGGCGGCGGCCAGTATCGGTGCTTTATTTTCGTCCTGCTCGCCGGATTTTGGCCTTAACGGCGTGTTGGATCGCTTTGGTCAGATTGAGCCCAAGCTGCTGATTGCGACCCAAGGCTATTTTTATGCTGGCAAATGGATTGATTGCAGCGAGCGCGTGGCAGCCCTGCGCGATGCCTTGCAGTTATCGGCCGAACAGCTAATTTCTGTGCCTTATCCGGGCTGCGAAAGCACGCCTAACGGCGCTTGGAGCTGGCATGAGTTTTTAGCGACTCATGAAGACACTGATGCGACCAGCGAGCTGGTATTTGAGCCGCTGCCATTCGATCACCCGTTATATATCATGTACAGCTCAGGCACCACGGGCGTGCCTAAATGCATTGTGCACGGCGCCGGCGGCACCTTATTGCAGCACCTTAAAGAGCTGCGCTTGCACACCGATGTTGGCCCAGACGATGTGCTGTTTTATTTCACTACTTGCGGCTGGATGATGTGGAACTGGTTAGTGTCGGGCCTGGCCACCGGAGCCACTGTGGTGCTGTACGATGGCTCGCCGTTTCATCCCGGGCCTGAAGTACTGTGGCAAATGGCCGAGGACGAAGGTGTCACCGTGTTTGGCACCAGCGCTAAGTACATCAGTGCGCAGGAAAAGGCTGAGCAGCGCCCAATCGAACGCTCGTTAAAACTACGCACCTTGCTATCGACGGGCTCACCACTGGCCCATGAAAGCTTTGACTATGTCTACAACGCCATCGGCCATGACTTGGCGCTGTGTTCCATCTCGGGTGGTACCGACATCGTTTCTTGCTTTGCTTTAGGTAATCCACTGCTGCCTGTGTACCGCGGTGAGCTGCAATGCGCCGGTCTAGGCATGGCGGTAGATGTTTGGAATGACCAAGGCGAGCCGTGTCAGCCAGGTGAAAAGGGCGAGCTGGTGTGTCGCCATGCCTTTCCCTCGATGCCGGTAGGCTTCTGGAACGACCCCGACGGCGAGCGCTATCACAGCGCCTACTTTGAACGCTTTGAAGGCGTCTGGGCCCATGGCGACTACGCCGAGTTCAGCGATCATGAGCAAGATGGTCATAGCTGGAACAGCCTGATCATTCACGGTCGTTCCGATGCCGTATTAAACCCAGGCGGCGTGCGCATTGGCACCGCCGAAATCTATCGCCAAGTAGAGCAATTAGCCACAGTGCAGGAAAGCCTCGCCATTGGTCAGCAATGGCAAGATGACGTGCGGGTGGTGCTTTTTGTAGTGTTGGCAGATGGCTTGCAACTGGACGATGAACTGCGCCAGCAAATTCGCCAACGCATTCGCGAGCACTGCACGCCACGCCATGTGCCGGCCAAAATTGTTCAGGTGCCGGCATTGCCGCGCACCATCAGTGGCAAGCTGGTGGAGCTGGCGGTACGTAACGTGGTGCACGGAGAGCCGGTAAAAAATACCGACGCATTGGCCAACCCCCAAGCGTTGGAGCACTTTAAAAACATCGCCGCACTACAACAGGACTAACCGCATGACCGACAGCAGCCCGGCATTATTGGTAGAACGCCGCCACGACGGCAATGATGAGCCCAGCATCGTACTGGCGACCTTTAACCGGGCTGCGCTCAAACATGCCATTTCCGATGCCGATATGATCGACGCCATCGAACAGCTGATCGATGAAATCAATGCCTCACAGTCGAGTGAGCAGCCAGTTAAAGTACTGTTGCTGACCGGCAGTGATGGCGTATTTAGCGGCGGCGGCAATATCAAAGCCATGCAGGCGCGCAGCGGCATGTTTGCCGGCGATGAAAGCCAACTGAGCGATAATTACCGCAACTATATTCAGCGCATTCCGCGTGCCTTTGCCCGCTTGCAAGTGCCGGCCATTGCTGCCGTCAACGGCGCCGCCATTGGCGCCGGTAATGATCTGGTGTGCATGTGTGATATGGCCATTGCTGCACGCTCTGCGGTGTTTGCCGAAAGCTTTATTCAGCTGGGGCTGATTCCCGGCGACGGCGGTGCTTGGCTGCTGCCACGGCGGGTGGGCATGCAGCATGCCATGGCCATGGCACTGACGGGCCGGCGTTTTAGCGCCGACGAAGCACTGGCCATGAATTTGGTGATGCAAGTAGTAGCCGACGATCAGCTGTTGGACACAGCCCTCGGCTTAGCGCGGCAAATGGCAGTGCACGACGGCCGGGTATTGCGCGAAACCAAGCGCTTATTGTTAGAAGCTCAACAGCAAACGCTTGATCAGGCGTTAGATGCCGCGGCGCAGTTGCAGGGGCAGTTGCATCATGCGGAGAGTTTTAAGTTGTAGGGGTGGATGTGTGCTCGCGCACGGGGTGATTCTTTAACGTAACAAAATCAACGCAGATATTTCTGAAATCCTCCAAGCCCTATGCCTTTCTTGAGGGATCTGTGCCGCTTTTCTGTGGCCGCTTTCGGCGCTACTCTTTACTCATAGACCAAATCAGGGACGAATCATGAAGCACCTACTTTATATAGGCATGCTTACCGCCGCCGCCATCGCCACCCATGCCCAAGCCGAGGAAAACCTGCTGAGCTGCTGGCAAAAGGCTAGCAAGACCGACCCCTACGTTACCCAGATCAACTTCACCATCATCGACGGCCAATGCGTCGACCGCCGCCCTCAGTGCATATACCAAGGCAAGACCTACCCCATTGGCTATATAGATAAAGAACGTGGCGGACGTTGCCGCGTGGGCTATGACGCCGGTGCCAGCGCCGCTGAGCGTGGCAAGGCCAATGCCTACTGGACAACCCAGTTGGATCGCGTGGCGGGTGAGTAGGACAGTTTTTTCATATCTGATAGCTCAGATAAAGGAGGCGTTTTTTGGGTAAAGTGACCAATGTATTTGTACGTCATGCAAGCGTTCTGGTAACAGCAGCGGGTGTTATTGTGGCGGCAACTGGTGTTGTTGTAGCTCTGTTAGGTTATAACTTAAATGCCGGTACTGATGAGCAGAACAGGGAGCACGAAATTCAAAAATTGGTTGAAGAAACCATGGGGTTACTTGGCTTGGAGGTTGAGGCACCCGGTCTACTTCTATGGGAGAAGCCCCGAGGAGAGTTTAGCCTTGAAAAAAACGAAATGATCACTCTTGAGAAAGCAAGGAGAAATATAGATAGACTCTCAGCACTTGAAGATGGAGAGGATGGCTATCATGTTGGGTTGCGCTTGATTTATTTCTTAAGAGTTGGTCGCTTTGATGCTATCGATGAATACATCAATGAAAAATTTGATATTTCCGGCGAGGAGAAACAAAGACTGCTTTTATTAAAAGCAATGATTTTGAATAATATTAATGGAATAGAAAAAGAATCTTTTAGAATTTATGATGAACTGCTAGCTAGTGCTGATAACAAAAGGCCTGTTCGCCTATTTTATAGTCTTGCGCTACATTCACACGGATTAAATGATAGAGCCATACATCAGCTGGAAAAAATATTCTCAGATGCTCCTTTTGCTCCAGACGCCACAGACGTGCTGGTTCATATCTATTACTGTTCAGGGCAGATGAAAAAGGCAGAATCTGTACTGCATGACTTTCACGCTAGCGGCAATGAAACCGTATCATCAAGATCTCACCTAGGTCACATATATTCTAATTCTGGAGACTTCGGCTTTGCTGTTGATGAATACCATAAAGCTCTATTGATCAACCCCGAAGACCCAGCCCTTCATAGGCTTTTGGTGCATGCCTATGAGGAAATGGGGGAAACTGAACTTGCAGAGAAGCACAAAGGTAAAGCTGCCTTCTATTCGGCCACAGGAGAGCAGCAATGTCAGTATCACTACAGTACGCATTGAAGGGCTACCAACACATCCTATCGTCATGCACCAAGATCACTCCGTGCCTTTCGACAAGCTCTATCTAAGTGAGTGCGCTCAGACGTTCCTAGAGTTGGACTGGATTAAGCGTGTTAACCTAGTAGCCGCGAGAGCGGTAAGAAAGAATGGCATTTCCACCAAAACAGAAGAACTCAAAATTTAGAACACACCTACATGAACCTACAAAAAATCAACACCATTATGCTCTGGTCAGCAATCATGCTGATTTTGTTCTTTGTGGTTGCAGGCGCTTATAGTTGGGGCAAGGAATGGGCCTCGCTAGTGATTGGAACAATGGGGGCTCTCTTTACTGGGACGGCAGCCCTGGCATCAGCCTACTCTGCAAAAGTGGCAAGCAAATCTGCTAACCAGTGGCGGGATATTAAGAAGGCGGACCAAGTTACAGACCTAGTATCACGTATTTATTCAGACTGTGAATCGCTCCTCTTGACCTGGCAGTCTGAGTGTTTCAATCATCTTAAAGAATTTAATGTATCAGAATACAACTATAAATTTGATATGAATAAGGTCCGGAAGAAAAAATTCTATATTATCGAGATTCACAGGAAAGCTCTTTCGAAGACTGATGCCATTGCTAACAGAATAAGGTCAAACCAAAGACTGCTAGAACTCCAGCTCAAAGACAACAAAGAGCTTATAGATGAGTGGAGGCTTCACATCGACAATCTATTTATATCACAGGATGGGATGAGAAATAATCTGAGAAAAATTCGTGAAGTGGACAATCTTTCCAGAGAGGAATTTAGAGATTTAATCATGCCGCCATATTACAGCATATTTCACATCAGCACCTTGCAGAAAATTAGTCAGAAGACATATGAAAAATATGTGCTTTAAATATCTAATCTAAGTTAAACCCAAATCCTTCGGCCCCAGCGCATTATGGGGCCATGAAAACACATAACACGGTAGTGTTCAGAATTCTGTGTCATTTCTTTATCCTATGCAAAAAGAGACGACACATGACCCA
>NZ_BMYY01000016.1:0-68019 GCF_014652515.1 Bacterioplanes sanyensis
GTCATGTGTCGTCTCTTTTTGCATAGGATAAAGAAATGACACAGAATTCTGAACACTACCGATGTCTGAGTGCATTAGTTCCGTACTGTAGATTGAATGGGGTTGCGTATAAATACTCGGAGTTTTCCAAATTTACGTATGTGGCCATGGGGATTTAACCATATTTTATAATTTCTTATTGATAGTGTTCGTTTTGGTCTATTTATTATGGTCTTACGTCGGTGATATCTATGCCCCCAATAGTTTTTTTTAAATACATCAAAGAGCGCTAACTCTCTACTATTTACATTCGCTTACAGAAACTAACAAAGTGAGTTAATTATTATGAGTAAGAAGTCATTGGTGGCTTTGGGAAGCCGTCCAACCAAACTCTTTTGCATGCTTTTAGCGATGGGGCAAGCCACATTGCCAACTTATGCTGCAGGGATTGATTTGCAGGATGTGTATTCCTATGCACAAGATGAAACGGGTCAGCAGCAGCGTCTGCGTTTGGACCCTGTTATTACCAATGACATTGTGGCGGAGGTAGATTACTGGACTTATTTTGGTCGCTACTCACGCCTTAGCGACTTAAAAGATGTGTTACGCAATAAGCTGCTTGACGAGTTCAAACATAAAAGTAAGGCAGAAAAGCAAGATATTTTGCGACAACTTCGCAATTCTGGCGGGATTAACTTTGCAGCAGAGTTGCAGGATAGAGACGGAGAACACAATTACTATACCTATGGTCTGAATATTGATCTGGATGCAAGTGAGGCAGATATCGTAAATGGAACTGATACACTGGAAAACTACATCACCAGCAGTGTTGACGAGTTTCATAGAAGGTTCAGGGAGTATGTGGAGTTCACCGAGGGAGAAGGCAACATCTATATCGATTACCTGAAGCTAACGGCAAAGGTCCCTTTAGTTTATTCGCTTGGCACGTTAAACAGCAGTTATGCAGAGGCGCTGGGCATTGAAGCAGAGCAACCTGCAAGCCCAGCTGGTCAGCAGCAGCAAGCTGAAGTTTTGAATAAAATCCTTGAAGAAGCCAGCCAGTATGGTAACGATTTAACCCAGTCTCCCACATTCTTGGCGGCCGCTTATAAGCTGGCGGAGCAAGCTCCGGGTTTTTACGGGTTGAGTGAAGAAGGCCAGGCAGAAGCGGCTGCCATTGCGGGTAATAGAATCAGCTACTGGATTGAGCAGCAACGAATTGCTGTAATCACCAATGCACAGAATAAGTTGAAAGATAACCCAATAACGCCGGATGTTCTGTTCTTGCAGGAACTAGCCGATGCCATGGGTGTATCTCACCGGTCGTTGCCAGCCTTGGCTTCTGTTCCCGAGGGGGAGGACAGCTGGGAGGGTAAAAGCGCTTTTCAGCATTTTTCCAACGAGGGAGCACTTTATCAGTTCTTAGATGCCTTCGTACCAGAGCGAGAGTATTGGGAAAACAGTGGCACCTTCGCTGCCTCAAGTGGATTCAGAGCGAACAGCAAGCGCAAAGGATTCACCAAAGAGCAGATCATTAATAAGCTCTATGCAGGCCTTGAGGTGGTGGATGAAGATAAAAAATCAGAGTTTTTGATGAATCTTAATCTTGCCTTTGATAGCCATTATGGTCAGCCATATAACCGCACTCATCAAGGTGATAGACACTCCTTAAACTACGATATATTGCCGGAGTTTATGCGAGATCTTCCCAGCTATTTTGTAAAAAAGAGGGCAGAGCTTGCCAGTGAAGCGCGCAAGCATTACGAATTTCTAGAAGCCAAGAAGTACAGCATTATAATGGGCAGAGAAGAGGAGTTTGAGCATGCGTATAAAACATGGATGCACTCAAACTCTATCACCGAGCCGCATGCGCTACCCGAATTAGAGCAATTGGATTTAATGCCAGGTATTAAGGGCATGGTTGAGCAAAGAGGGCAGCGGTTTTATGATCACATCATTGCTGCATCAGACAAAGATGACTTTAAAGCGCTGTCGACAAATTTGGAGAGAACACTAACAAGTGTCGCTGAACTGGTCGAGTTTGTGCCTTTTGTCGGCAGCCTTATTTCTGCGCCAATTCACGCCCACCTCGGCAACTGGACATCGTTTGGTACCAGCATGGCTTCTGGTCTAGCAGACGTACTGTCGCTGGGCACGAGCCGGATGGCCACCAGTGTCGGCAACGCCGCCAAAAACGCCGCCCTAAAAGCCGGAAAAACGACCTATGAAGCGGCAGAAGCCGGCAGCAAAGCTGCACAAGCTTTTCTTAAATCTACCAAGGTTCGAGCCATTGATATTTCATCGGTAGCGTTTGGAACAGGCGCGGAGTCGCTCGAATTTGGCCTAGGTGTTGAAGCGCTGTTAAATGCGAGAACTCCTGAAGAGCGCCGCTTGGCGATTATGGGGTTAATTACCACTTCCGTGATGGTAGCGCCAACACCTGTGATCTATACCGCACGAAAGCTGAATAGACCCAATCGCAACACGTCTCCGGTAGTAACCACTGAGGATGATGGCATTTCTTCGCTGCCCAAACAGGATGTTGATACAGCCACGGATTCAACAGGCCCAGGGTTGCAAGGCAAGGGTAATGAACAGGCGGATAATCAGACGTCGTCTTCGTCAGACGTCGATACGACTGGCCCAGCCCCGACGGTGAGCAATGATTACCCTGTAGTGATCGGTAATAAGTTCCCAGCCCAGTCTGGACGCTTGGCGCATACCTTTGATGATGATCTGCCGGAGTTGGTCACAACAGGGGCTCACTCGGGTCTGCTGCAAAACACGACCGGCGAGCTGTTTGTTGCCCCCGATGGCCCGGGAGGAAAATACCATCAGGTCGTAGCAACAGAGGAAGCGAATATTTATTACCTGAAGTCTGGCTCAGAGTTGCAGCTCAGACGCAAAGACGATGGCACAAGCTTCCAATTGGAACGTAAGACACGCTTGTTAGTGAAAGGCGGTGGCGGGGCATTTGCTACGGGCCGGGTGACGATTAACCATGTTTTCTTAGGAGATCGAGCGCTATCTGCTGCTGATAAGTTCAATATCTACTCTTGGAGAGCATTGGGCGCAGAAGTGAACATTTATACCCATCGCTTCAAAAAAGGTGAAAAGCATACCTTTGAAAGTCTCGGGCTTGCAGAGGGAGATGCAAATATCATTGAACTCGACGATATTCTTAGCTCAGATAAACGCATCGCTAGTGAAGATGCTGCCAGCCCACAAGCGAAGCTTGACTATACGCGTGAAACGCTGCGGACTTGGTTAAATAAAATACCAGACGATGGCAAGCCGAGCATAGATCATATTTTCAATATGGTGGATATGACCAAGTCCTATTTGGGTGGTACCCGAAGGGGTTTGACGGTTGATTTAAAGGTTGGCCCCAGCGCACACTTGAAGGATTACTTAAATGCCTTTGATAATCGACTGGTGAGCTACTCTCGTGGAGGAAATACAGCAAGCGGACTACCTGAGAACCAAGTAATAGGGACAATGGCCGCATCAAATGAGCTGCGTGCTCGCTATGCCGAGAACTTTAATAGCAAGGTGAAACGGGATGGTCTTGCTGATGTTGACCCGAATGAAAAGTACTATGACAAGTTAACCAGCTATCACGGTAACTCCTATAACCAGTCCAATAAGGACGCCAATAGGAGGCGTATTCCTGCGGAAAATCAATGGATTGATACCGCTGAAAGGACGCCAGACAACAAACCCAAAGGTGATGATGATCGCTATGAGGTCAGCGAGCCGAGCAGTAAAGGGTATGGTCCTTTCCGTGTGTTTAAGCATCCGGCCGATCAGTCGAATAAGGCAGGCTCAATTAAGACCAAGCCTGAAGATATTCAGCGGTTAGCGCAGGAGGCCTTAGAAAATGAAATCAGCCAGGTTGAAGGCGTGAATGATGCTTTCCTGAAAAAGGCAGAGCAGGCTTTGCGGGAGCTTAATCCAGCCGGTTAGGAATTTCTCTAGACTCTTTTAACGTTTAACCGAGCGTAGGTCGTTAGCAGCGGCAGGCAAAAGCCAGCCGCTGCTAATTCACCAACGCGAGTGCGTCTGTCTCAACGTTGCTGTGCTAGCTGTTGTGTAAAAGAGTAAAGCCATTAGGCTGCTTGATTGAGGTGATGATGTGCAATGACTTGCCGTCTGCCAACTCATTGAGTTGCTGCACCAGTGCTTGGTTCCAAAACCGCGAGCACAAGCGCAAGGTTTTATAGCTTTGCAGCGTGCCCTTAACAACCGAGCTGCCATCTGGCCAGCCTTCGGGCCGTTGCCATAAAGCTTTTAATAAGCGCTTGGTCACAAACCAGTAGCTCAGCGGGTAGGGCAAGTCGATATAGATAAGCGTATCTGCTGCTTGCAGGCGCTGATAAAAGTTATTGATGGGGCCGAAACCGTCCATGATCCAGCGCTCTGTTTGCAAAATGGCATCGTGCTCTGCCTTAAATATCTCTGCCGGCACACGCTCACCATTGGCGGCTTATTTGATGCCAGGTGGCGTTGATTTCGTCATCACTGAGTTCATCGCTGATGCTGCTGACAATGGCTTCCCAGTCTGGTTGGATCTTCATCCCTGTGGTTACCTTAAATCTGTTGTATTACTGTGCCGCTAACTTACCACGAGTGACATTCGATAGGCGCGGTAGCTGGGGTAAAGGGCCACCATAGCGCTGGCAGCGACTAATCCTAGCAATGTTAGGCCGACGTTGGCAGTAAAAAAGTCGCTGCTAATGGCCAGCCCCAGCCATTGCATAATGACACTTTGGCCGGCGCTGAGCAGCGTCCATAGCAGCAATATGGCGATGCCGATGGCCGTGGTGGCGATTAGCATTACCTCAGCCTGAATTAATAAAATAATAAAGCTGGGTCGAGCACCAAGCGTGCGCATAATGATGAGCTCTTGGCGCCGTTCGCGCATGGAGGCGAGCAGGGTGGCGCTGAGACCAATTAAGGCGGCGGCAAAAATCAGCCCAGCAATCGTGCGCAGCGTGGCTTCCATCACGTTAAGGCTGTCCCATAATTGTGTCAGGGTCACGCCGGGTAAAATGGCCATCAGTGGCTCGCCGCGGTACTCATTAATGCGTCGTTGCACCTGAAAGGTTTTTAAGCGTGATGTCAGCCCTATTAAAGTGGCGGTGATGCTGTCAGGTATGATAGCTGCATCCAGCGCCATGCCAGCAGGTCGGTGTGCGGCTTCCAGCCCGGCGAGAGAAACATAAAGGGCTTTATCTACGGGCGTGCCGGTGGGCGCTAAAATACCGCTCACGGTAAAGGGGTGCTGTTCGTGCTGTTGAAAGCTGTGCTGTCCAAGGCCGTGAGAAATGACCAGTGAGTCCCCAACCTGGTAGTTAAATTTCCGCGCGACTTGAGCGCCGATAACGACTTCAAATGTTTGCTTAAACGCCTGGCCCTGCTGAAATTGCAGCGGCGTTTTTTGGCCGTAGCGAAAGTGCTCAAAAAAGTTGGCGTTGGTACCCACCACACGATGGCCGCGGTGGGAGTCACCCATGGCCAGTGGAATGGCCCAAGCGACATCGGCTGACTGCTGCAGGGCGTCAAAGCTCTGATATGACATATTGCGACTGGCACTGCCCAGGTGGAATACCGAATACAGCAATAAGTTAATATCCCCACCTCGGGCACCAACTATTAAATCGACGCCGGAGACGGTCTGGCTAAATGCCTGACGGGCTTGCTGGCGAATGTGCTCCACTGACAGCAGAGTTAAAGCACTGATGCTGATGGCGACAATGCTGAGCAATACCGCGCCGCGACGATAGGCCAAACTGGCCACAACCACACGCCAGAACATTAGTTATTCTCCTGTGCTTGCAGCTCATGCAAGGCTTGCACTCGGCTAAAGGCCGGCATCAGACTGAGGTCATGGCTGACCATGACTAAGGTGGCATTTTGCTGCTCGCATAGGCGTTGTAGCTGTTGCATAAATTGATCGCGATTAGCGTCGTCTAGGGCGGAGGTCGGCTCATCGGCGAGAATAATTTGGGGCTGATGAATCATCGCCCGCACAATGGCAACGCGTTGCTGCTGCCCCAAACTGAGGGTATGGGCCGGCTGCTGCAGCACGTCACCACCGAGGTTTACCTCAGCCAGTAAAGATTCGGCCTGCGCTTTAATCGTATGACGTAGGCCCTGTCTTTGGCTCAAGTGTGCGGCGAGCAAAACATTGTCTAACACGGTTAAATACGGAATTAAATTCAGCTGCTGGGCAATAAAGCCTAAGTGGCGAGCGCGAAAGGCATCGCGTTTGCGCCCAGACCAGTGATTGATGGTCTGGCCTAGTATTTCAACTCGGCCCTGCTGGGGCAGCAATAACCCCGCCAGAACATGCAACAAGGTGGATTTACCACTGCCAGAAGGGCCGTGCACTAAGACGCGCTCCCCTGGTTCTACCCGCCAGTGAGAAATGTTTAACACTGGGCGCTGCTGGTAAGCCAGTTGTAATTGTGAAAGGGTGATCATAAACAAAGACGCAGCCGATTGTTTTCGTTATGGTATAACATAGTTGTGATGAAATAATAAGGTACTTGGGTATGTGGCAAGGGCTCAACAAAACAATAAGCATGCTGTGTTGGTGGCTCGCTTGGGGCAGCTTTGCAACGGTTCATGCCAGCGATTACCAAACCATTGAATGGACCGAGCTGATTCCCGAGCAGGATTTACAGGCGCTGATGGCCCCGCCAGAAAATCTGAACGAAGTGCCCGAGGGTGATTTAGCGGACCAAATCAGCAGCGAGCTGCAGTTGCAATTGCAGGGTGATAAAGAGCTAACGCCTTATGAGCAGGCACTGGTATCGACGCGCATTCGCCCTGAATTTGATCAACGCCAAGTGCGAATTCCTGGCTTTGTGGTGCCGCTGCAATACGATGAGCAGCAACGAGTGACCGAATTTTTTTTAGTGCCATTTTTTGGCGCCTGTGTGCACTACCCGCCACCGCCGCCCAATCAGATCATTTTTTCTACCTCAAGCCCTGGTTTTGAACTGACGACCCTTATGGATGCCTTCTGGGTGAAAGGCAAAATATCGACGCAATTGGTCGAAAATGATATGGCCGTCGCTGCGTATTCACTGCGTGTTGATAGCATTGAGCCTTACTACGAATAACCCCGTTAGCGGGTAAAGCGTAATTGTGGCTGGGCTGGCGTCAGGCGCTGATAGCCTTGGTGTTTATCCGTAATCCACTGCACTTCAAGCTGCTGGATAGCGGGAAACATGGCCATCAAATTAAAGGTGAGCAGCTCTATAGCTTCACAACTTAGCACATAGTCGGCGTGAAACTCGCCATGGCCCTCTGCGGTGGATGAGTCGCCATGGTGATGATGATCATCAGGCTGTGGCGACATGCCAGGAGTGCGAACATCGGCATGGTGAAGTTGGCAGCGGTGCGGCGATTTAAGCAAGGTGGGTAGCAGTGCCAACTGCTGTTGTGCCTGTGCCAATTGTTGCTTTTGCTCGGCGGTTTGCGGGGCATGCTCAAAGCCGACGATATTGGCTGCCGGCGACTGCAACTCCAGCATCAAAGTATCGTCATGCATCACTAGGTTTAACCGTGCAATGCCATGCTCATGGGCGTTGTGGCGTTGGGAGTTGCCATGATGGTCATGCTTATCGTGAGCTGCTGCGGGCCACGCCACTAACAATGCCGACATGGCCCAAGGAAAGATCAGTGTTTTCATATTAATCGGCAAAATCTAAGGTTAATAACAAACGGCTGCTACTTGCTGCAGGGGGTACTGGTGTAGGAGAGCGATGCACGGCGCCATTGCCTTCGTTGCCGAGCCAATTTTCCCCTTTGAGCAAAACAACGTCATGCTGGGCTAACTGCTGTACCGCGGCGTCGTCATGATACACGCCAGCATCGCGATCTGCTTTGCCACCTGTGCGGTGCCCCATGCGCGAACGCTCAACCTGATGGTTGTACAACCATTCACTGCCCGGCCCCAAGTAACTGGTCACTAAGCGGCAGGGCACTTTATCTACATGAAATTTAGGACACATGGCGCCGTTTACCAGCGCTAACCGCAGGCCGGCGGCGGGTAAATCAAATAAGCAGCAAAACATATCGACCAGCTCAGCGGCATCGCTCACCAAGGCAGCCTTGCCAGCCGCGTCTGGCAATGCTCTGGCCAATGCTTGAAAGGCCGCTTCTGGCTCAAGCCGACATTGCAGTGACGACCAAGTACAGTCTGCGGACGCCAGAAATTGCGCGTAATCCGCCACCTCGTCGGCCAAGCTGCGCCGCCACGCCACCAAATTAATGCCGGCATCATAAATGTGCGTCAGCACGTTGGCATTGTCTCCGAGTAATGCCGAGCTGCTGGTACAACGCAGCGGGCGTTGAAAATAAGCCAGATTAGCCACGTGACCACCTCCGGTTTAACCCATGGGCTGCCCACATTGCCAATGCGCCGGCTGCGGTTAACCAAGCTTCCAGTGTTTCGCCTGCCAGCAATGCAAGCAACAGCAGCAGCAGGCCCGCGCCAGCAATCATCGCAGGCAAATAGCGACCATGATGCTTAACGCCCGCCGGAAAGCTCAGCACGGCGAACAGCAACACAGGAGCCAGCAGTGCCCAGTGAATCGTTTCGGTGGCCAATGCCGCGCCCAAGGTGCCCAGCGCCCCAGAGGCCAATAACAAGGGGGTTAATAAGCAGTGTGACAAACACAAACCAGAGCATAGGGTGCCGGCCCAATCGCGTTGCGCGGCGGTTAGCAGATTCATGTTGGGCTCCTTATCGTTGAGCGTTAGCGGTAACAAGACAATACTAAAATTGTTATAACATAACAAACGTGTAAGGGCAGTCTTATGCCTTATAAACTTGTAGCTTCTGACCCTTGTTGACCCATTGCCCCTTGTATTGCTCAGCGAGCGGCCCCAACTAGAGAAATACGACAAGTTAGCAGGAGCAATACGTGCCCCTTTTTATCTTCTTTATTTTGGTCTCACTGCTCGAGATTTATGTTCTGATTCAGGTCGGCTCCTTGATTGGTGCTCTGGCAACCGTGGCCTTGGTGGTGCTGACCGCCGTGGTAGGTGTGACCTTACTGCGGGCCCAGGGCTTGGCAACCTTAATGCGTGCCCGCGCACGGATGGAGCAAGGCAGCTTGCCCGCCGAAGAGTTGGCAGAAGGTTTTTTACTGGCTATGGCCGGTGCCACCTTGTTAACCCCAGGGTTTGTGACCGACGCCCTAGGCTTTGCATTGTTGGTACCTAGGGTGCGTAAAAAATTACTGCAAAGCGCGATGAAGTTGCTCAAGCCAAATGTGATGATGGGCGGCAATGTATATGAGGGGCAAGCGCGTCCACATGCTGGCCAAGACAACCAGGCCCACGCCTCTGGCCGAGTGATTGAAGGCGATTATCAGCGCCAAGACGAAGAGCAAAAACGATAAATTTTTTTTGATTGGGGGTGTTGAAATCTAAATTGGCACCCCTATCTAGCAAGCACGGCATCCGGTGGTGTGAACGCCACAGCCGACAACACAACACTGGTTCAAACATTGGAGAAGACTTCAGATGAAAATCCGTCCTTTACACGATCGCGTCGTTGTTCGTCGCAAGGAAGAAGAGCAAACCACTGCTGGTGGCATCGTATTGCCAGGCTCTGCGGCTGAAAAGCCTAACCAGGGTGAAGTCGTGGCCGTTGGTACTGGTCGAGTTCTGGACAACGGTGAAAGCCGCCCTGTAGCTGTCAAGGAAGGCGACATCGTCGTATTCGGCAAATACTCAGGCTCTAACACCATCGAAGTCGACGGTGAAGAGTTGCTGATTCTGAATGAAAGCGAAATTTATGGTGTGCTGGAATCTTGATTCATCCAGCCAAGTGACATCGAAACCTAAATACAGTTAAGGAAAAAATCATGGCAGCTAAAGAAGTAAAATTTGGCAATGAAGGCCGCAAGGCAATGTTGGACGGCGTTAACGTCCTGGCGAACGCAGTTAAAGTAACCTTGGGCCCTAAAGGCCGTAACGTGGTTCTGGAAAAATCTTTCGGTGCACCGACCATTACTAAAGATGGTGTCTCTGTAGCGAAAGAAATCGAGCTGGAAGACAAGTTCCAGAACATGGGCGCCCAAATGGTTAAAGAAGTGGCGTCACAAGCAAACGACCAAGCAGGTGACGGCACCACCACCGCGACCGTACTGGCACAAGCCATTGTTAACGAAGGTCTGAAAGCGGTTGCGGCGGGCATGAACCCAATGGACCTGAAGCGCGGCATCGACAAAGCGACCGCGGCTGTGGTTGAGCAACTGAAGTCACAAGCTAAGCCTTGTGAAGACAACAAAGCCATTGCCCAAGTAGGTACGATTTCTGCCAACGCAGATGAAACCGTTGGCAAAATCATCGCCGAAGCGATGGAAAAAGTTGGCAAAGAAGGTGTGATCACCGTTGAAGAAGGCAAAGGCCTGAACGACGAGCTGGAAGTGGTTGAAGGCATGCAGTTCGACCGCGGCTTCCTCTCACCTTACTTTGTGACCAACCAAGAAAAAATGACCGCAGAGCTGGAAAACCCACTGCTGCTGTTGGTTGACAAAAAAGTCGACAACCTGCAAGAGCTGATTCCAGTACTGGAAAACGTGGCTAAGTCTGGTCGTCCGCTGTTGATCGTTGCCGAAGACGTTGAAGGTCAAGCACTGGCGACTCTGGTAGTGAACAACCTGCGCGGTACCTTCAAAGTGGCGGCGGTTAAAGCACCAGGCTTTGGTGATCGTCGTAAAGCCATGCTGCAAGACATCGCTGTGCTGACTGGCGCACAAGTGATTTCTGAAGAAGTCGGCATGTCTCTGGAAACCACCACTCTGGATCACCTGGGCACGGCTAAGAAAGTTGTGATCAGCAAAGAAAACACCGTGATCGTTGACGGTGCAGGTTCTGAAGCTGACGTAAACGCTCGCGTTGATCAAATTCGCGCAGAAATCGAAGCGTCTACTTCAGACTACGACAAAGAAAAACTGCAAGAGCGCGTTGCCAAGTTGGCAGGCGGTGTTGCTGTGATCAAAGTCGGCGCTGGCTCTGAAGTTGAAATGAAAGAGAAAAAAGACCGCGTAGACGACGCGCTGCACGCAACTCGCGCCGCCGTTGAAGAAGGCGTTGTCGCGGGCGGTGGTGTTGCTCTGGTACGCGCTCTGGCCAACGTCACGGTTGAAGGCGATAACGAAGATCAAAACGTTGGTATCGCTCTGGCACTGCGTGCGATGGAAGCACCAATTCGTCAAATCGCGGCTAACGCTGGTGCCGAAGGCTCAGTGGTTGTCGATAAAGTGAAAGCGGGCGAAGGCGCGTTTGGCTTTAACGCAGCAACCGGTGAATACGGCGACATGATCGAAATGGGTATTCTCGACCCAGCGAAAGTGACTCGCTCTTCACTGCAAGCAGCCGCTTCTGTTGCTGGTCTGATGATCACCACCGAAGCCATGGTGGCTGAAGTGCCAAAAGACGACGCTCCTGCAATGCCTGATATGGGCGGCATGGGTGGCATGGGCGGTATGGGCGGCATGATGTAAGCTGCTCGCCCCGTGCGAATAAAAACCGGCCTTTATGGCCGGTTTTTTTATGTCTGGTTGATCCACTTTTAAGAACTTATTTGATCTTTTGTATATGAAATTCCATATATATGGTATATCGTATATTCAAGTCGATGCGGGCAGCAAGCGTGGCGGAAGAGTGTGCGGCGGCAACGCTGCGGTATTAAAAAGTGCGGCATTAAAAAGTCCGGCGGTAAAGAGTGATTGACGATGCTTACACAGACACAAGAGGCACTGGCTGATGGCTGGGCAAAATAAAATCAGCGAGTCGGCGTTTACACCTTTGGTGTTTTATAAGGCGCTGGCGGATGACACTCGGCTGCAATCCTTGCTGTTGATTAGCGAGCAGGGCGAGCTGTGCGTGTGCGATTTAATGGCGGCGCTGCAGCAGTCGCAACCCAAAATATCCCGTCACCTGGCGCAGCTGCGCAAGAGCGGCATACTGCTGGATCGCAGGCAAGGCCAGTGGGTGTATTACAGCTTGCACCCGCAGCTGCCTGATTGGGCACGGCAGGTGTTAGCGCTGACGGCAGAGCAAAATCCGGATTATGCAGCTCGCGCGCGCCAATATGTCACCACCCACTGTTGCTGAGGTTTGCCGTGAAAATTCTTTATATTTGCACCCATAATCGCTGCCGCAGCATTTTATCTGAGGCCATTACCAACCAAGAAGCACCAGGCGTGATAGAAGCGCGCAGCGCTGGTAGTCAGCCCAGTGGTGAAGTGCACCCGTTATCGCTTAAATATTTACAGCAAGCCGGCATCGACACGGCCGGGCTGCAAAGCCAGTCCTGGCATGAGTTTGAAGACTTTGCGCCGGATGTGGTGATTACCGTATGCGATTCTGCAGCGGGTGAAAGCTGCCCGCTGTGGTTTGGCCAAACCATTAAAGTGCACTGGGGGCTTGAAGATCCATCAAAAGTTGAAGGCACTCCCGCACAGCAAGCTCAAGCGTTTCAGCGCTGCATTGAGCTGATTCAGGCCCGAGTGCAGCCATTAAAAACCATTGCCCAATTGCCGCCTGAGCAGTGGGCAGCAGCGTTGCATGATTTAATCGACCACTGAGTCGCTGCGACTGACACGCATATTAGGAGTAGCTATGCCATCGAACGACGAATCCCTGCCTAATGTGGAGTCGGAGCAATTTCAAATACCGACCACGGCACAATTTAAACGTCAATTTTCAACCCATAAGCCACGCATACTGCTGTTATACGGCTCATTGCGTGAGCGTTCTTTTAGCCGCTTAGTCATCGAAGAATGCGCGCGGCTGTTAGAAAATATGGGAGCCGAGGTGCGCATTTTTAATCCGCAGGGGTTGCCCTTGCCAGACAGTACAGATGACCAACATGCTAAGGTGCAAGAACTGCGTGATTTAGTGGTGTGGTCAGAAGGCCAAGTCTGGTGTTCGCCCGAGCGCCACGGTGCCATGACCGGCATAATGAAAGCCCAAATCGACTGGATTCCTCTATCGTTGGGGGCCGTGCGTCCAACTCAAGGTAAAACCTTGGCCGTGATGCAGGTAGAAGGCGGTTCGCAATCCTTTAATGTGGTCAATCAGCTGCGCGTGCTGGGCCGCTGGATGCGCATGATCACCATCCCCAATCAGTCTTCGGTGGCGAAAGCGTTTTTAGAGTTTGATGAAAATAATCGCATGAAGCCATCTGGCTACTACAACCGCATTGTGGATGTAATGGAAGAGCTGATGAAGTTCACCTTGCTGACGCGTGACAACAGCGATTATTTGGTTGATCGCTATTCTGAGCGGGTAGAAACGGCCGAGCAACTGATGCAGCGCGTTAACCAACGCTCAATGTAGGAGCCATGTGATGGGTTTGTTTGAACGTTATTTATCCGTATGGGTGACGCTTGGCATTGTCGCTGGCGTTCTACTGGGTAACTGGCTACCTGGGGTATTCAGCCAAATTGCCAGGCTGGAATATGCTCACGTTAACCTGGTGGTGGCGGTATTAATCTGGTTGATGATCTACCCCATGATGATTCAGGTGGATTTTTCTTCCATTAAAGATGTGGGCAAAAAGCCCAAAGGACTGGTGCTGACCTTAACCATTAACTGGTTAATCAAACCCTTTACTATGGCCTTATTAGGCTGGCTGTTTTTCCGTGTAGTGTTTGCCGATTGGGTCGATCCGCAAACGGCGGGTGAATACATCGCCGGTATGATTCTACTGGGTGTGGCGCCATGTACGGCCATGGTGTTTGTTTGGAGTCAGCTGACCAAGGGCGACCCAAACTACACGCTGGTGCAAGTATCCATTAATGACATCATTATGGTGTTTGCCTTTGCGCCCATTACCGCGTTTTTACTCGGTATCAGTGATATACAGGTGCCCTGGCAAACCTTGCTATTGTCAGTTGCATTGTATGTGGTACTGCCATTGGTGGCCGGCATGTTTACCCGAAAAATGCTGGATAAAAGCAACGACCACAGCCGCTTAAATCAGTTTATGGCTACCTTAAAGCCTTGGTCCATTATCGGTTTGCTGGCAACGGTGGTGCTGCTGTTTGGTTTTCAGGCACAAACCATCATCGAACAGCCCATGGTCATTGGCATGATCGCCATTCCTTTGCTGATCCAAACCTATGGCATATTTGCCATCGCTTATTTGGCCGCCAAGCGGTTAAAGCTAAGCCATACTATTGCCGCGCCAGCCTGCATGATTGGCACCTCTAACTTCTTTGAGTTGGCCGTGGCTGTGGCGATTTCCTTATTCGGCTTGCACTCTGGCGCTGCCTTAGCGACCGTGGTGGGCGTACTGGTCGAAGTGCCGGTAATGTTGTCATTGGTGTGGTTTGCTAACCGTACCAGGCATTGGTTCATGGTGTCCTGAGTCAGAAGTGCACATATTTGCATTCGTTTACTTGGGCGCGCCCTTCAAGCCCCTTGGCTTTGCTCTGCCTCTTGCCAAGGGAGCTACCATTGCCGGCGAGGCACGCCTCGCCAGAGCACTTGGATGGCCTGCTGAAAGCATGTGAACTTCAGACTCAGGGCACTAGATGACTGCTGTGGACATTGTTTGCTAACAAAAAAATTATTATGTTAGGCCGGCCCCTGCAACTGGAGCCGACATGGACGCTTTTGATACCCGGATGACTGCACCCGAGCAGTCCACACTCAGCCACCAGCAACAACAAATATTTAAACGCATAGAGCTGATCGCCCAATGGCAAGGGCGGCTCAATACCCAAGACCTAACCCGTTCACTGGGGATAACACGGCAAACCGCCAGCAAACTGATTAACGAATACAAGCATTATTGCCCCAACTACTTAGTTTATGAGCCTAAGATCAGGGGTTACCAACCTGGCCCGGATTTTCAACCGCGTTTTAGTAGCGGTCAGTTTGATGACTACGTCGCTCTCAGCCCAGATGCCATTCACGCCGACCTGTCTGATTTGCCGACAGATGTCAGCTTGCTGAGCCTAGGCGGTAGCCAGCGCCAGCCCAGTGCAGACATAGTGCGTTTTGTTATTCAGGCCATTCAGCAACACCAGCGCCTCGATATTGCTTACGCAAGTATGTCGAGCCTGCAAGATCAAGAGCGCATCATCAGCCCACACACCCTAATTAATGATGGTCGCCGCTGGCATGTGCGCGCCTGGTGTGAAAAAAAACAAACCTTTTGTGATTTTGTCTTAACCCGTATTCGCCATGTGTTTTCCCTCGAAGGTCCAGCGCGGCATTTGCGTGAGCACGATCAGCACTGGCATACCTGGGTGTCGTTCAGCATTGAGCCCGACCCTCGTCTGGCGCCAGAGATTCGCCGCACCGTCGCCCTAGACTACGACATGGAGCCAGATGCCCATGGGCACCTAAAGCGTCACTATCGAGTGCGCGCGGCACTGTTGCTGTATTGGCTGCAACAACTAAGGGTAGATCGCTACCGCGAGCGTCCAGAGGCACAGCAAATAATTCTCAGCCCAGAAAGCCAGAGCATTGTCGACCAATGGCTGCCGAAATAACCGCCCATGGCAACTGTCTGATTTTTTGACGTGTGCAAACATCCAGTATTGAGATACCTGTCAAGCTGCGTATTAATAGCCAGCGCAGGAGGCAGACAGGAAGTCAGCGCCGCGTAAGCAAAAAAGGGTGCTGTAAACAAGGCGCGACAGGGAAGTACAAGGACACAGTGGCCAGGGAGGGCTGACTGATCAGGAGAGCAAAGCAATGGACGACTTATCACCATCGGATTTAAAAACCATCCTGCATTCCAAACGGGCCAACATCTATTATCTACAGCATTGTCGCGTGCTGGTGAACGGTGGTCGGGTTGAGTACGTGACAGATGAAGGCAAGCAGTCACTGTATTGGAATATCCCCATTGCCAACACCAGCTCGGTATTGCTCGGCACGGGCACGTCCATTACTCAGGCGGCCATGCGCGAGTTTGCCAAAGCCGGTGTCATGGTCGGCTTTTGTGGCGGTGGCGGTACGCCTCTGTTCTCTGCCAATGAGTTCGACATTGATGTCTCGTTTTTGAGTCCGCAAAGTGAGTATCGGCCCATCGAATATTTGCAGCAGTGGCTGCGCTTTTGGCTAGATGATGACAAGCGCCTAGCGGCTGCTAAATCTATCCAAACCACTCGCATCGACTATACCCGTAGGCAGTGGTTCAACCCTCAGCTATTTGATAGCGAGCATTTTCATCCCATCGCGACCTTATTGCATTCAAAGCTGGATGCTTTTGCTCAGCAAGTAGAAGCGGCAACAGATATTCAAGAAATAATGCTTGCCGAAGCGCGGCTCACCAAATCTTTGTATCAGCAAGTTTGCCAGGCGACGGGTTACAACGATTTCAGCCGGGTTAAGCGTGGCAAAGGGGCAGACCCAGCCAATCGCTACTTAGACCATGGCAATTACCTGGCCTACGGCTTAGCAGCCACAGCTAGCTGGGTATTGGGTTTGCCTCATGGTTTATCCGTGTTGCATGGCAAAACCCGCCGCGGTGGTTTGGTGTTTGATGTGGCAGATATGGTGAAAGATGCATTGGTGATGCCGCAGGCGTTTATCAGCGCCATGCAAGGGCATGAAGAGCAAGAGTTTCGCCAAGCTTGCATCCGTAATTTTCAGCAAGTTGAAGTGCTCGATTTTATGATTGAGCAGCTCAAAACCATGGCAGCAACCTTCGGAGAGCACGCATGAATGTGCTGTTGATATCCCAATGCTCTAAGCGGGCGCTGCCTGAAACCCGCCGCATTCTCGATCAATTTGCCGAGCGCTGTGGTGATCGCACCTGGCAAACCGCCATTACCCAAGAGGGTCTAAACACCCTGCGCAAATTATTAAAAAAAACGGCCCGGCGCAACACTTCCGTAGCCTGCCACTGGATTCGAGGTAAAAACCGTACCGAACTCCTGTGGTTAGTGGGCAACCCACGGCGTTTTAATGCTCATGGCGCGGTACCTACCAACACCACCGAGCGCGATGTATTGCGCAGCCAAGATGAAAACCAATGGCAGCACGGCGAGGTGATTACTTTGCTCAGCAGTTTGGCAGCCCTATTTCATGACTTTGGCAAGGCGGGCTTATTGTTTCAGCAAAAATTGGCGGGTAAAGGGCCAGGGTATGAGCCGTATCGCCATGAGTGGCTCTCGTTGCGCATGTTTGAGGCGTTGGTCCATGGCTGTAAAAACGATGCGGAATGGCTGCAAAAACTCACTCAATTAACAGCAAAAGATGAGCAAGCGCTATGGCAGCATTTGGTGCGAGATGGCCTAGATGACCCAGTGTCTTCGCCGCTGAAATATTTACCGCCACTGGCTAAAGCTGTGGGCTGGTTAGTATTAACGCACCACCGCCTACCGCAATGCCCAAAAGGTAGCAAAGAACAGCCCATTAAATACGTTGAACAATTTTTAGAAAAAGCCATAACCTGCAGTTGGAACTCAACCAATCATGACAAAGAATGGCCAAAAGAAAGCTTGCAGCAGGTATGGCAAAGTAAGCACGGTACGCCGATTAACAGTCGCAGCTGGTGCGGCAAAGTGGCTCGTGTGGCTGATAGGGCGCTAAAACACCCGTCGTTACTGCACCGTAACTGGTTGGAAAACCCTTTTGCTTTGCACATCGCGCGTTTGCAACTGATGCTGGCGGACCATTGGTATTCTGGCCAGAGCAGCCAGGGCCGTTGGAGCGACGAGAACTACCCTGTGTACGCCAATACCCATCGCGATGGCCCGCGACGCCAGCAGTTTAATCAAAAGCTGGATGAACACCTGATTGGCGTATACCGCAGCGCCCATCAAATGGCGCGACTGTTGCCCAGTCTCAAAACCAACTTACCGCACATTGCGCGCCACCCAGAGCTAAAAAAACGCACCACGGCAGCGACATTTGCTTGGCAAAATAAGGCCTATGACCTGGCTTGCTCGCTGCGCGAGCACAGTCAAAAGCACGGCTTTTTTGGTATTAATATGGCCTCAACCGGGCGTGGTAAAACCTTTGCCAATGCGCGTATTGCTTATGGCCTGAGTGATCCGCAACTGGGCTGTCGCTTTTCTGTGGCCTTGGGTTTACGCACCTTAACCTTGCAAACTGGCGATGCCATGAAAGCCTTACTGCGCTTAAACGATGAAGACATGGCGGTAATGGTGGGCGGGCAAGCCGTACAGGCCTTGCACAAACTGCAGCACAGCAGGGATTCTGGCTCGGAATCGGCGGATGATTTTTTTGGTGACGATCAATACGTTAGCTATGAGGGTAATATCAGTGGTCCGCTAGATGAATGGTTGCAGCGCTCGCCGCGCCTACAAAAATTGGTCAGCGCGCCGGTATTGGTTAGCACCATTGACCATTTAATGCCCGCCACCGAGAGCGACCGTGGTGGTCAGCAAATAGCACCCATGCTGCGGTTATTAAGCTCTGATCTTATTCTTGATGAGCCAGATGACTTTGCTCTGCAAGATTTACCAGCGCTGACTCGGCTGGTTAACTGGGCTGGCATGCTAGGCAGTCGGGTATTATTAAGCTCGGCCACCTTGCCGCCCAGCCTGGTGCAAGCCTTATTTGAATCTTATTGTGCCGGTCGGCAGGTGTATCAAAATAACTGTGGCGAGCCGGGTCTGCCGTTGAATGTTAGCTGTGCATGGTTTGATGAATTTAATGTCGCTAGCTCCAGTCATTACGCATTGGCAGATTTTAGCGAGGCGCATTGCCAGTTCGCACAGCAGCGCATGCAACACCTTAATCAGCACAAAAATAAACGCCTAGCGCAGCTATTGCCGATTCAAGCTGAGTCGGCTACAGCGCACGATGTTATATGTGCCGTGGCACAAGAATGCCACCGGCAGCTGCACCAATTACACCAGCAGCACCACAGCACCAATGAGCAGGGACAGCAGCTCAGCGTTGGCTTGATTCGCTGTGCCAATATTAACCCGCTGGTGGCTCTGGCTCAGCACTTATTAACCATGCCGGCTGAGCCTGGTTATCGTATTCATTATTGCGTATATCACAGTCAGCACCCGTTGGCGGTGCGCTCTGCCATCGAAAGCGACTTAGATACGTTATTAAATCGCAAACAGGAGCAGGCCATTTGGCAGCATCCTGTGGTGCGAGAGGCGATGCAACAGCATCCAGACGACAAACACATTATCGTGGTGTTGGGCACAGCGGTGACAGAGGTCGGGCGTGACCATGATTACGACTGGGCCATTGCCGAGCCGTCTTCCATGCGATCGCTCATTCAATTGGCCGGGCGCATCTCACGCCACCGGGAGTATGAGCCAGCTAGCGCAAATTTATTAGTGATGAACCAAAACATTCGTGCTCTTAGGCAGCGTTTGCCGGCTTATATCAAACCGGGTTTTGAAGCAGATAAAGGTGAAACCGGCGGCCTGCGACTGGAGCAACACAAGTTAGAGAGCATTTTAACGCCATCGCAGTTAAACCCACTGAATGCCAATGCGCGGATTCATGAGCGACCAGACCCGCAGCCAAGCAATAACCTAGTCGACCTGGAGCATGGGCAGTTGCGACGTACTTTGTTTGCTCACCCTGAGCGAGGTGATAAAACCAGCGCTGATATTTGGTGGCGCAAGCAAGCGCACACCACCTTCGAATTGCAGCGCCACACTCGCTTTCGTCAGTCCATGCCGAGCCAGGATTTTTATCTGCTGCTCGAAGACGAGCAAGCCGACATTCGATTCTGCCAGTGGAGTACGAAGCACCAAGAAGAAAGCGACCAAAGCTATGACTTTGAAATCACCAAGCTAGCTGAGCCTGCCAAGGGCATCAGTATGTTGGGGCATTACGATTACCGGCACTGTGTGCTGAATTTATCCGAGCAGCTCGATCAAGATATAGCCGAAACCAGTCGCTATTTTGGTGGACTTAACTTGCCAAATAGTAATAAAAAATGGTGTTATCACCCAATGCTGGGCATTTATCAGCCATTACTGGATTGATCGACAAGGAGGAGCAATGGAAATATCTCAATCTGCTCAGGAGATGAGCCAAGCAATTGTTAGCTATATTGCAGAAGAGGAGGCACGCAAGCTAGCTGAAGCTGAAAAGGGTGCTACAAAAAAAGGTGCACACGCTAGCGATGCAGTTGCAATCGAAATAGGAAAAATACGTGCAGAATATTTACCAAAAAACTGGCTAGATGCAATGGCTGAGGTGGCGACTCAGATACGTTATACAACCCACGGTATAAAGTATTCCAGTCCATATGCACAAGGCAGTAGTATCTGTCTTACTTCTACTCAGAATATCATGGATGGGGTAGTGGGGACTGCTAGTATTCAAGATATTACCATCGACTTGGTAGTTAAAAATGCGGCGATATTAGGTAAGGCCAAGTTTTTCAATCTCAGTACACCTAATGCGCGGTTCTTTGATTATATCGTGGCTGAAGACTTTAGTCCGCTTATCCCGATTGCAGAAAGTGTCGAGCAAGCCAAGAGTTGGATGAAAAGCTTTCGGGTTCTGTTGAGTGATCGGGAACCATACGCACATAGTAAGCCCATAGACCATCAAGGTCCCAGCTCCCATAAGCTGGCCAAGCAAACCTATTGGCCTGTGGGCGATGGCTACCATCTCTTGTGCCCACTCTTTGCCAGCTCTTTTACTCAGGCCATTTATGAGCGGGTGCAGCACAGTCGCTATAGTGACGAAGTAAAAGCCGCACGCGACGCCAGAAAAAAGCAGCAATATCATCCGCAGCCAATTATCAGCTTTCCTGAGTTGGCGGTGCAAAGCTTCGGCGGCTCTAATCAGCAAAATATCAGCCAGCTTAATGCTCGCCGTGGTGGCAAAGCCTATTTATTCAGCAGTGCGCCGCCCAGCTGGCAAAGCCAAGTCAAAGCGCCTTTGAACATCACCTCTGTTGTCGATGGCCCCTTTGTGCGTCAGGAATATGGGCGCATTAAAGAGCTGCGAGAGTATTTAAAACGCCACCTAGATTCGCCCAGCGTCAAAGCCATTCGCGCAGGTAGACAGCGACGTATTGAAGCCATTGTCGATCAATTTATTGCCTTTCCCGCACGTTACATGAATGTAAAACCGGGCTGGAGCCAATCACCCGAATGCAAGTTGCCTCTGCATCAGCAGTTATGGTTGGACCCAGGCCGCTGCCAGCTCGATGAAGCCTTCGCTTTTGAATATGACAAGAAAAACTGGCAAGGCCAGGTAGCCGACGACTTTGCTCGCATGTTAAACCGCCTACTAAAACTGGGCGACCAGATCAACGTTGGCCAGCCCGAATACGCTCAGTGGAAGGTTGAAGTTGCGCAGGAGTTGCGCCTAGCAAAACAGGAAGTAGGGGGCATCTTATAATGGAAGCATTGCTGTTATTAAAGAAAATTCGCATCGAAAATGCCAACGCCATCGCCGGATTAACTTGGGGTTTTCCTGCGATTTCTGGCTTTTTAGGCTTTTGCCATGCCCTGCAGCGCAAACTCAACAATAAAGGCTACGACGACCTAAAACTGGGCGGCTGCGGCATTATTTGCCACCAGCATCAGCCCCAAGCCTACCAACCCTCGCCGTATGGTGACTATCATTTTGCTTTAACGCGCAACCCGCTGACCAAAGAGGCAAAAACACCCTCCTTTAATGAAGAAGGGCGCATGCACCTGACGGTGAGCTTGTTGATTGAGGTTGACGATATCGGCCTGTTGGATGAGCCAGAAACCGAGCAACTGCAGCAAGCTATTCAGCAAATTGTGCTGTCGCAGCGGCTGGCGGGCGGCACGGTACTTAAGCTAGAGCAAGCCGAACTCTACCCAGATGCCGAAAGCTTTAACCAGCCGCGTGAGCGGCGCCAACTGCTCAAACAGCTATTGCCAGGCTTTGCCTTGGTCAGCCGTCAAGATGCACTGGCCCAGCATCAGCAGCAAAGCGGTTTATCCCCACTGGATGCCTGGCTCGACTTTGCCAGTTTGACCATGCGTGCTGAAGCCATTAACGAGGAAGATGAGCCTGCTTCGGATAGCCAAACCCCAGATAAAGACGCCCATCACAAAGCTAATTGGCAATGGCAAGCTCGCCCCTACGGCGGCTGGCTAAAGCCCATTGCCATTGGCTATCAGCGTATTTCGCCGCTGTATCAGCCAGGCGAATTGGCAAAAAGCCGTGACCCTAATACGCCAGCGGCCTTTGTTGAGTCCGTTTATTCCATTGGTCAATGGCTCAGCCCACACCGCATTCAAGATATCAGTCAGCTACTTTGGCACTACCACAGTGACGAAGACAACGGCTTATATATTTGCAAAAACGCCTACCAGGCACCCGAACCCGTCAGTGAAGAAGCATAAGGAGATACACATGGCAAATTTGAAAACCGCAGCCGTTCTAGCATTTGAACGCAAACTCGCCAACTCAGATGGATTAATGTACGCCGGCAACTGGGATCAACAAGATAAGCCAGAAGCCTGGTTGCCAGTGCAAATTAAAGAAAAAGCCGTGCGTGGCACCATTTCTAACCGTCAGAAAAACGCCATTAAAAGCGACCCTGCCAAATTAGACCAAGAAGTTAAAAAACCTAATTTGCAGCAAGTGGATGTGGCGGCATTGCCATTTACCGCCGATACCCTAAAGCTGACGTTTACCTTACGGGTGTTGGGTAACTTGGCTGAGCCTTCGGCCTGCGATAACAGCGATTACCAAGCGGCACTGGCCAGCACGATTAAAGGTTACATCGAGCAAACCGGCTTTACTGAACTGGCCATGCGTTACGCCACCAACCTGGCGAATGGACGCTTTTTATGGCGCAACCGTGTAGGCGCGGAGGAGATCTGTGTAAAAGTCACCGCTCACCATCACACCAATAGCCAGCATTGGCAGTTTGATAGCCAAGAATTTAACTTGCGCCAGTTTGACTCAAACTCTGCAGTGCAGGAGCTAGCTGACGTTATTCGTATGGGCTTGCTGGGCGAAACTTACAGCTTTTTAACGGTAGAAGCCTTTGCCAAACTGGGTGCCGGGCAAGAAGTGTTTCCATCGCAAGAGTTAGTGATGGACGGCAAAAAAGACAAGAGCAAAATTCTGTATCAGGTCAGCGACGTAGCAGCCATGCACTCGCAAAAAATTGGCAACGCCATTCGCACCATCGATACCTGGTACCCTCAAGCCGATGAGTTTGGCCCCATTTCGGCGGAACCGTTTGGTTCGGTGACCAGTCGTGGTAGTGCGTATCGCCAGCCTAAAGCCAAACTGGATTTTTATACCTTGCTGGATAACTGGGTGTTAAAAGGCGAGGTGCCGGCATTGGAGCAACAGCATTACGTGATGGCCATTTTAATTCGCGGCGGCGTATTTGGAGAAAAATCGGAGTAACCCATGGATTATTATCTGGATATCGCCTTATTGCCAGACCCAGAGTTTCCGGCGCCCATGCTGATGAATGCCCTAATGGCGAAACTGCACCGCGCTTTGCATGACCGTGGCCAGAGTGATATTGGCGTCAGCTTTCCCAGAGCGGATCGCACCATGGGCAACCTACTCAGGCTGCACGGCACACAGAGCGCTCTGCAGCAGCTACAGCAACTCAACTGGCTTAAGGGCATGCGTGATCATTGCAATATCGGCACCCTTAGCCCAGTGCCGGGCGAGCACCAGTGGTGCCAAGTTCGGCGCTGGCAGCCGCCCATCACCGCTGCCAAACTCCGGCGGTTGGTGGCACGAGGTTCAGTGAGCGAGCAGCAGGCGGAGGCGATATTTGCTCAAAAGGGCAAACAGCCCGTGCATTTGCCCTTTTTACAGCTAAATAGTCGCTCCAGTGGCGAGCGCTTTAAGCTCTATATCGACCAGCGCATTAGCGAAGGACCTTCAGCTGGCAGCTTTAACTACTACGGACTAAGCCAAACGGCCACCGTGCCTTGGTTCTAAACCCTTTTTCTAAGGCGGCAGTAAGTCGCCTTAGAAATCAAGTAGTTAGCGCTATGCGCGAAAAAAGGGTTTAGTGCATCCAAAAGGGAAAGCTCTTTAACAATCAAATAGTTAGTGCTAGATTGCTCTACTTCGCTGCCGCATACGCAGCTCAGAAAAGTTAGGTCAACGGCGAGCACGCGGCTATCGTCTTCGCTGCCGCATACGCAGCTCAGAAATTGCGGTGGCGCTCTGTGCCCAATGATTCCCACTTCGCTGCCGCATACGCAGCTCAGAAAATGTCGGTATGCGGTCGCGCACGGCAATAAAACTTCGCTGCCGCATACGCAGCTCAGAAATTCCAGAAGGTAAGCACTGGCTGGCTGACTTCCTTCGCTGCCGCATACGCAGCTCAGAAAAGCTGCAGGTGGTGCAACGCATGGCCCGATGGCTTCGCTGCCGCATACGCAGCTCAGAAATTTTGTGATTCTTGGTCCCGACTCGGCGGGCTCTTCGCTGCCGCATACGCAGCTCAGAAAATCATCCCAGTAGAGCCGATCCAAACCATTCACTTCGCTGCCGCATACGCAGCTCAGAAATTTTGGTGCTGGCATACCATCACCCCTAAAACCTTCGCTGCCGCATACGCAGCTCAGAAAATCGGGATTATTGGCTGGCAAACGGTCTAGTACTTCGCTGCCGCATACGCAGCTCAGAAAAGAAAAGCCGAGGCGCAGTATCGTAAGGCAAGCTTCGCTGCCGCATACGCAGCTCAGAAAAAAGGCAAAAGGAAAGCGATTAGACAAGCAATCTTCGCTGCCGCATACGCAGCTCAGAAATATATGACTAGCCGAATGCTAGCCATGTGGAGCTTCGCTGCCGCATACGCAGCTCAGAAATCCACGGTGACGGTTTGGCGCACTTTGGGTGACTTCGCTGCCGCATACGCAGCTCAGAAATTATCGGCGCAGCGCTCCTGCCCTCGATGGCTCTTCGCTGCCGCATACGCAGCTCAGAAATGAAAACTTCAGGGGGCCAGTTACATCTGACGCTTCGCTGCCGCATACGCAGCTCAGAAACAGATACTGAGCGAGGGCGGGCGGCGCGATGCCCTTCGCTGCCGCATACGCAGCTCAGAAAAGCCACGCACCAGGGCGCGCCTAAACTATTTTCTTCGCTGCCGCATACGCAGCTCAGAAAACCACATCACTAGCGACCAGACGGCCAAAATCCTTCGCTGCCGCATACGCAGCTCAGAAAATCGAGATGCTGACCAACTCAGGCTATGAGTACTTCGCTGCCGCATACGCAGCTCAGAAATGCCGGTGTTGGTTGCGGTCGTTAAAGCATTCCTTCGCTGCCGCATACGCAGCTCAGAAAATGTCGGTATGCGGTCGCGCACGGCAATAAAACTTCGCTGCCGCATACGCAGCTCAGAAAGCAACGAGGGCGAAGAGAGCGACAGGATCGCACTTCGCTGCCGCATACGCAGCTCAGAAAAGCGCAGCCGAACAAGATCGATTGATACCAGCCTTCGCTGCCGCATACGCAGCTCAGAAAGCGTTGGGCAGTATCCAGTCTGGCAGCAAGGCCTTCGCTGCCGCATACGCAGCTCAGAAATTTGTTGTTCAGGGCTCCCCGGCAATGCCGGGCTTCGCTGCCGCATACGCAGCTCAGAAATTAATAAAGTGTTGTTCACAACCGATTTGTAACTTCGCTGCCGCATACGCAGCTCAGAAACACTCGCACAGCCATTCGTAATAAACCTCATCCTTCGCTGCCGCATACGCAGCTCAGAAATTGGCGGGTGACGGTCATGGCCACGCCCTCGCCTTCGCTGCCGCATACGCAGCTCAGAAATTGTGTGATTCTTGGCCCCGATTCGGCGGGCTCTTCGCTGCCGCATACGCAGCTCAGAAAATCGCGGACAGCTCGTTACCAGTAAACGCTGCCTTCGCTGCCGCATACGCAGCTCAGAAATAGTAGTGATTTCACTACTACGTATTTTGGTGCTTCGCTGCCGCATACGCAGCTCAGAAAGTCTTCTTGCTTCTGCTTCTAACCGTCGTAAACTTCGCTGCCGCATACGCAGCTCAGAAATGTTTTGTTTGGTGATGTGCGAATATTAGCAACTTCGCTGCCGCATACGCAGCTCAGAAAATGCATAGACATCACTTCGTTGGCTGTATGATCTTCGCTGCCGCATACGCAGCTCAGAAATGTCTAAAGCTGTGGGTGTCGCGGACTTTTCCCTTCGCTGCCGCATACGCAGCTCAGAAATTTAATGTCAGGTTTTGACACTGAGTTGTCAGCTTCGCTGCCGCATACGCAGCTCAGAAATTAGCTTTGGGTCGTGTTGTATTATCAACTACCTTCGCTGCCGCATACGCAGCTCAGAAATCGTGATAATGGCTCAGTGCACAGCGAATCAGCTTCGCTGCCGCATACGCAGCTCAGAAAATTGCCGTGCGGGCTTGTCCGTTTACGGTTTTCTTCGCTGCCGCATACGCAGCTCAGAAAAAACCAACGGCGTGTCAATCACGCTGCCAGCTCTTAGCTGCCGCATACGCAGCTCAGAAAGCCAATACCCTCGAAGACATCGAGATGGCTGGCTTAGCTGCCGCACACGCAGCTCAGAAAAGCTCGCTGAGCTGGTCGCGCACGTTAAAACCCTTCGCTGCCGCATACGCAGCTTAGAAGTACGAGTAAAGGCAACGGGAAATAAAGAATTTTCGCTACCTAGCCGCACTCCAGCCCAATCGGTGGCAGTTGTTATGGTGCAGCGCTACTATAGCCGCCTTGCCGTTTTAGCTGACGGCCCATAATTGATGAGCCAGGTGCTGGCCTGTAAGGATATTTATGACTGTTTATTTGCGCGATTGCATGTGGGTGGATCACCGCTTTCATCTGCCTTTAAATCATCATCAGCCCGATGGCCGCACGGTGTCTGTGTTTGCTCGTGAGCTACGTGCCCACGGGCGCGAGGCAGAAAGCTTGCCTTGGCTGGTGTATTTGCAAGGCGGGCCTGGGTTTCCTGCGCCAAGGCCGACGGGCTTAAGTGGCTGGTTAAAGCGTGCCGCCAAGCAGTTTCGTATTTTATTGCTGGATCAGCGCGGCACCGGCCAGAGCACGCCGCAAACCCATCAAACACTGGCGCATTTAACGGCGGAGCAGCAGGCGGAGTATTTGCAGTATTTTCGCGCCGATCAAATCGTCGCCGATGCCGAGGCCATTCGCCAACAGTTGGGTGTTGAGCGTTGGTCGTTGCTGGGGCAAAGCTTTGGCGGCTTTTGTGCGTTGACCTATTTGTCGTTTTATCCTGATAGCTTAAAACAGGTGTACATTACCGGCGGTATTCCGCCGATTCATCGCAGCATTGACGAGGTTTACCAGGCGACTTTTGCCCGTACAGCGGAAAAAAATCAGCGCTTGTGGCAGCGCTTTCCTGAATTAGCCAGCAAAACCGATCAGTTGGCCAGCTTGCTGCGCCAGCAACAGGTTGAAATGCCCAATGGCCAGCGCTTAACGCCGGAGCAAATTCAGGCCTTGGGCATTGATTTGGGCCGCAGTGGCGGTGCAGAAAGCATTTATCATCTGTTGGATAATGCCGTCATTGATGTACCTGAGCAGGGCCTGCAGGTGCGCTATGAGTTTTTGCAAGACATGCTGGCCCAGCAAGGGTTTTTAACCAATCCGATTTATGGCTTGCTGCATGAGTCCATTTATTGCGAGGGCGAGGCTTCCAACTGGGCAGCGCAGCGCGTCATGGATAGCTTGCCAGAGTTTAGCGCTACGCAAGAGCGCTTACAGCTGGTGGGGGAAATGGTGTTCCCTTGGATGTTTGAGCAGTTGCAAACGTTAAAACCATTGCAGGGCGCCGCTCAAATATTGGCTGAAAAAACTGATTGGCCAGCTTTATATGATCGCCAGCAACTGGCTAACAACACCGTACCGGTGGCGGCGGCCATGTACACCCAAGATATGTTTGTGGAGTATGACTTTAGCCGCGAAACCCTGAGTAAAATGGGCAATGCTCGTGCGTGGGAGACCAACGAATACGAGCACAATGGCATTGGTGTCGATGGTGAGCGCATTGTCGATAAACTGATTGCCATGGCGGATGATATCGAGCGCTGTTAAGCGGCCTTAGAATGGGGGCTGAAAAGAGAGCTTGAGAGCGAGCTTGAAAGAAAGCTTGAAACAGGGGTCAGAACTTAAGTTCTGACCCGTTTTCAGGGCTGGCTACACGCTCATTTACCCCAACAGTTGTTGCAGCTGCTGTTGAGCTGTTTCAACGCTGATGCCGCTGTGCTCCAGGGTCAGTTCGCGGTAGCCATCACCGCGAAAAGCTCGGTCAATTTCGACCAGCACATGGGTGCGGTGTTGTTCGGCAATAAAAGATAATTCTACTTCTTTTACCCCTAACCAGCTGCGCTGGGTGGGCCGATACTCTAGCTCCTGGTAACAGCCAGAGCGGGACTGAAATTGACGGCCACGAATAAACCCGGCTTCTACATCGGCTTTAAATAAGTCATAGCCAAGGTTATTCATGGCAGCCATGCAGGCTTGAATGGCCGGAGTTGGAGCAATGTTGAGCGGGTCTTTATCGCTGGCATCTAAAGCCATATCAATATCCAACCCAGTGGCTAGCCACACGCGAGTTTGATTATTAACCACGGGTAACTGGGTGATGGGCGTTTCTGCGTGCAATTGGCCGGAAACGGGCAATGTTAATGTTTCGCCTGCTTGCAAGGTGCGCTTTTCGCACACGCGCCAAGTCTGTAGGGTATGGGTTTTCCAATGGGTGCCTTCATCGTTTTCGACTTTGACTTGTGTGCACAAGGCTAAATCTAAACCACTGATGTCTTGCTCTACCTCGCCAGCTTGAATATGCACCTCGGCCTCAAAGGTGCCGCCAGGCATGACGCTGTCGGTTAATAAAATGGTATCTACTTTAGCGCCACCGATACCGACACTGGCTAATAACTTCTTAAACATGATCTTTCCTTGCGATGCTAATACTGCAACACAATCATACCAGTGCCATCACTCGCGACTGAATCTGGCTGTGTCATGAACTGTGAGGTGGCCGTTAGCGGGCACGTATAACGGCGTTGGCGATGGTGAAAAGGGCGGGCCGCTTCCTGTTTATACGCCTTGTTCTGGAAGCCTGCTGCACTCGTGCATAGCTGTACAGAATTACTCAAAGGCGCCTTGGTTATTCGCTGTCGCTGGTTTGGTATGATGTTGTCTTCAGTTGAGGGAGATGGGCAAAGTGGCAGAAATCATACCTGCATTATCCAAGGAAGTATTGAGCCGCATGACGGCGGGCGAAAAGCGCTTTGCTCAGCGTTTGCGTGAGCTGCTGGAGGATGATTATCTCGTCTGGTACGACATGCCGGTCGGCGAGCGTCGGCGCTATCCAGATTTTGTGATATTGCACCCAGCCCGAGGCTTGCTGTTACTGGAAGTCAAAGACTGGAAGCTAGAATTACTGCATGCATTAGATAAGCGCCAAGCACAACTGCAGTTGGCTGATGGTCTTAAAAAAGTGGCGAATCCACTGGAGCAGGCACGGCAGTGCTTGATGCAGGTCGTAAACCGTCTGAAGTCTGACCCACAGTTGCAGTTTCCCGCTGACAGTAGCTTTGCTGGCAAGTTGTGTGTGCCTTACGCCTATGGGGCGGTATTTACTAATATCACCCGTCAGCAAATGGCGCGCGCTATAAATGAGTCCGAGCGTGAGCTGGTGTTACCAGATCATCAGGTCATTTATAAAGATGAAATGACAGAAAGCGTGGATGCTGAGGTTTTTCAACAGCGCTTGTGGGATATGTTTTTTGTGAGTTTTCCGCAGAAACTCACCCTACCGCAAATAGATCGAATTCGTTGGCATCTTTACCCAGAAGTGAGAATTCAACTACAGCAGGATTTATTTGCCGACACAACAGAATCAGAGCCGTTGCAAACCTCTGAGCTAGTGCCAGATATCATCAAGGTGATGGATGTGCAGCAAGAAAAGCTTGCTCGCGGCTTGGGCTCTGGCCATCGCGTTATTCATGGGGTAGCGGGGAGTGGCAAAACTCTGATTTTAGGGTATCGCTGTGAATTACTGGCAGCGACCAGCAATAAGCCCATTTTAGTGCTGTGCTACAACATTACGTTGGCGCGTAAGCTAACCGCTTTGATGGCGAGTCGTGGTCTGCAAGAAAAGGTAAATATCAAGCATTTTCATGACTGGTGTGGTGAGCAGTTAAAGTTATTTCATGTCGATGTTGCTGAGGGAGTGGAGCCCTATTGGGAGCGTCAGGTAAAAGCCGTTATTAAAGGCGTTGATGAGGGGCATATTCCACGCGCTCAGTACGGTGCGCTACTGATCGATGAAGGGCATGACTTTGAGGCGGAGTGGCTGCGCTTGGTGGTGCAGATGATTGACCCCGAGTCGGATTCTTTGCTGCTACTTTATGACGACGCTCAATCCATTTATAAGCCACGCTCAGGGTTGGGTTTTAGTCTGTCTAGCGTGGGCATTAAAGCGCAAGGACGCACAACGATATTGCGTTTGAATTATCGCAATACACGAGAAATTCTTGAGTTTGCTTATCGGTTTGCTGGGCGCTACCTGACTGAAGATATGCAAGATGAGGAGCATATTCCGCTACTGAAGCCAGAAGCTGCTGGCAATAGTGGGCCGGCTCCCAAGGTGGTGTCTTTGCCAGATTGGCAGGCAGAGCTGGCTTATACCTTAAAATGTGTTCAAGTCTGGCAGCGTCAAGGCCTGAACTGGTGTGATATGGCGGTGTTGTATGCCGCTGGTTGGCAAGGGGCCCAGGTGGCTGCTGCCTTGCGTCAGGCTGGGGTTCCTTGCGTTTGGTTGGGGAGCAGTGAGTATCGTAAGCGCTATGACCCCGCCCGCAATGAAGTGGCTGTTATGTCGCTGCACTCAAGTAAGGGGCTTGAGTTCCCAGCGGTGGTGATGGTGGGTAGCGCGGATTTACCTATTCAAGAACGCACCGAGAATAGTTTTCGTCTGATGTACGTGGGCATGACTCGGGCGCAGCGGTTGTTGGCGATGACGGCTGTGAACACGGATCATCCGATTTGTGAGGAGCTACTGCGCCTTGCTGAGCCGGCTTAACACAGTCACAGCGCTGGGCGCTATGTGCGCCCTGCAGGGAGTGGTAGAGCGGGTACTGAATGATTCCGAGGTGCCCTTGGTTATAAAAGTCGGCAATTAACGGCTCAACCTGATTTCGGTTACGGTTTTTTCGCCTATTGCTGTTCTTTGCTGTTCTCCATCGGCGCGAAAACCAGCTTGGTGATAAAAGCCTTGGGCGCTGTGATTATCGGCCAGCACCCACAAATGCAAGCATTGATAGCCCAGTAGAGTTAAAGCGTCGGCTAAATATTGCAGCAGTTGCTGACCAAAGCCTTGGCGCCAGTGTTGTGGGTCAACATAAAGTGCATAAATCTCGCCGGCATTTAGGGCGCTGCGACGGCGATAGGCGCCACCACATACCCAGCCGACGATTTGACCACCGTGCTCCAAAACGCAGGTGGTGGCATCGTCACAGGTTAGAATTTCCTGCCACTGGTGCTGGCGTTGCTTAACCGACAAACTTTGCAAATAGTCATCCGCTAGAATGCCGGCGTAGGCCGTTTGCCAAGCAGCAACATGGATGCGAGCGATATCGGGTGCGTCAGCGGGGAGGGCGACACGAATGGCCATAAGGATTCCTTTAGTTATTATTATCCGTTGTTTTTTTAATTCGGCCTGCAGGTTAGGCTACCCAGTGCAGTGCATTTACCAGTGTCGCTCATTATGCGCAGATTTATCTTCTTTTCCACAGGGTTTGGGCGCAAAAGTATTCGATCATTTTGACTTTGAGGAAATATGTTTTTGCCATGTGACTGCGCTGTCCTCAAATAGTCGCAAAGGCGCGCTAAGGGGCTTGCCTTTAACTGGCTAGCATGAAATAACCAGCAGCAAAATAACCACATAATAGTAAGGCAGGGGACTCATGTTTATCAGTGTACTGGAGCTGTTTAAGCCAGGCATTGGGCCTTCCAGTTCGCATACGATGGGGCCGATGCTGGCAGCCAGCCGTTTTATCGCCGAGGTTGAAGTGCCAGCCAGCGCTCAGCGCGTGCGGTGTGTATTAAAAGGCTCGTTAGCACTCACCGGCCATGGCCACGCCAGTGATCGTGCGGTGATTTTAGGCCTGCATGGCCACACGCCAGAGCAGATGGCACTTAAAGATGTAGAGGCCGAGCTGGCGGCGTTGCGCGGCCAACATACATTGCAAATGGGCGAACGAGCGCTGCAATTCGACCCCACCGAAGATGTGGTGTTCGATATGCAAGACACCTTGCCTGAGCACCCGAATGGCATGGTGTTCGAGTTGCTGGATGCACAAGGCGAGGTGTTGCTCGCGCGGCGCTATTTTTCCATTGGCGGTGGCTTTATTCACGATCAGGATGAAATGGCCAACTTGGTAGCGCCACTGACCATGGTGTCAGATAGTAGCTACCCGTTTCCGTTTGATGGTGCCACCAGCATGATGCAGATGGCAGGGGACAGCGGCCTCAGCATTGCACAAATGAAGCGCCAAAACGAATACGTCAAACGCAGCGAAGCTGAGTTAAACGAGGGCTTACAACACATTTGGCAAGCCATGAAGGCCTGTGTGGAGCGCGGCCTGCAAACGCGGGGCGAGTTGCCTGGCGGGTTAAAAGTACAGCGCCGTGCGGCCTGTTTGTACCAGCAGTTGCAAGAGCAGCCCGAGCAAGCGCAGTTGCATGAGTGGCTGTGCGCCTATGCCATGGCGGTGAATGAAGAAAACGCCGCCGGCCATGCCGTGGTGACGGCCCCTACCAACGGCGCTGCGGGCGTGATCCCGGCGGTGCTGTATTACGCTTGGAAGCATCAATCGCTCAGCTCTGAGCAAATTGAAGATTTTCTGCTCACCGCTGGCGCTGTGGGCGGCATTATTAAGCACAAAAGTTCGATTTCTGGCGCCGAGGTGGGGTGCCAGGGCGAGGTTGGCTCGGCCAGTGCTATGGCGGCGGCTGGTTTGTGTGCGGTGCTCGGCGGCAATGCTGAGCAAATTGAGCATGCGGCAGAAATTGCCCTGGAGCATCATCTGGGCATGACCTGCGATCCAGTCAAAGGGCTGGTGCAAGTGCCCTGCATTGAGCGCAATGGCTTTGGTGCGTTAAAGGCTTACACCGCTGCCTCGCTGGCACTGCGCAACCGCAGCCAGCACATTATGTCGCTGGATAACTGCATCGCCGCCATGAAGCAAACCGGCCTAGAAATGTCGCATAAATTTAAAGAAACCTCGCTCGGCGGTTTGGCGGTGAATTATACCGAGTGCTGAGTTAAGGCCAGGAGGCTGTGTTTGTTAAACCCATAACGACCCTACGGCTATAACTGCGGTTGTGAGTGGTGACTGTCGTTGTTGCTGTCGTTGTGGGTGCTGTTGTGGGTGCTGTTGTGGGTGCTGTTGTGGGTGCTGTTGTGATAAGAAAGGTAAATCCATTTGAGCTGCATCAACACAGTCGCCAACGGCGCTAGCCAGTCACGTCGCCGACAGTAAAGCTATCCTGCATACACACTCATCTCAGCAGGAGCTCACCATGCACCAACCCTCC
This sequence comes from Bacterioplanes sanyensis, assembly GCF_014652515.1. Taxonomy (GTDB): domain Bacteria; phylum Pseudomonadota; class Gammaproteobacteria; order Pseudomonadales; family Oceanobacteraceae; genus Bacterioplanes; species Bacterioplanes sanyensis. The sequence goes on from NZ_BMYY01000016.1 coordinate 33,517, forward strand.
CCCCATGAAAACGATCATTTTCGCGATGGTCACGAAGACCCTCTTATCAACGGCATGCATGCCATTATTCGCTTGGCGGTACGCATTCTAGCGGTGTTAATGGTGTTTGTGATTTTGTGGGGCATTGGCGATGTGATTTGGGTGCTCTACCAAAAGCTGTCGACGCCGCCGGTTTTTTTGCTCAGCATTAACGATATTTTCTCCACCTTTGGTGCTTTTTTGGCGGTACTGATTGCCATTGAGATCTTCGTCAATATCACTCTCTATCTACGCGACGATGTGATTCACGTTAAACTGGTGGTGGCAACGGCCTTAATGGCCATTTCGCGTAAAGTCATCGTGCTCGATTACGACAAAGTATCCGCCGATTATGTCTATGCCACCGCCCTCATTGTGATGGCCCTAGGCGTTACTTACTGGTTGGTGGTACAGCGCGCACGCACTTGAGCCTATTTAAGAGAACAGCACACTATGCATATTTGGGTCGACGCCGACGCCTGTCCGGTGGTGGTAAAAGAAATCCTGTTTCGGGCGGCAGAGCGCACGCAAACCCCCTTGACCTTGGTGGCCAATCAAGCCATGCGCACACCGCCTTCCAAGGTGATTAACAGCATTCAGGTCAGCCAGGGCTTTGATGTCGCCGATAACGAAATTGTGCAGCGCTTAAGTGCGGGTGACTTGGTGATTACCGGCGATATTCCATTGGCAGCGGAGGTGGTCGCCAAAGGCGGCACGGCCCTGAGCCCGCGCGGTGAATATCATACCGAGGCCAATATTCGCGCGCGGTTAAATATGCGAGATTTTATGGAAACCCTGCGCAACAGCGGGGTAGAAACCGGCGGCCCAGCGGCATTTAGCCAGGCCGACCGGCAGCAGTTTGCTAACCAGCTGGATCGCTGGCTGGCACAGCACGCTGCTGCCAAAGGTTAGCGCCCAGCAACGCCAAAATGACCAGCCCAGCGATCCAGCGGTAGTCATCTGGCAGCACCATGACGCTGATGGCGAGCAACAGCAGGGCACCGCGCCAGACGTTGTTTAACCGGCTGGCGAACTGGCCCTCAATGGCAGCGGCAAAAGCCAGAATCAAAGCACTGGTGGCCAGCAAGGCGCTGAGGTAGCCAAACAGGGTGACGTCATCCGTCCAAATCAGGCTCGAAAATGCCATCATTGCCGGAATCAGGAAATAGCCCTTCGCCAGTTTAAAGGCCTGTACCGCCGCACCCATGGGTTTGGCACCAGCAATGCCGGCACCGGCAAAGGCAGCCAAGGCAATGGGGGGCGTGACATTGGACGTTTGCGACAGCCAGAACACAATCATATGAGCGGCTAGCATGCTCACGCCTAGATCCATCATCGCCGGTACCGCCATCACCGAGAGCACGATGTACGCCGCCGTTACCGGTAAGCCCATGCCCAGTACAATGGCTGCCACCATCACCAGCAACAACACCGACCATAATTGGCCGCCGGATAAATCCAGCAAGAACTGCGTAAACAACAGCCCCAAGCCCGTTTGTCCGACCACGCCCACCACAATGCCGGCGGTGGCGCAGGCCACAGAAATGGGCAGAGCCATTAACGCGCCTTCTTTTAATCCAGCGATGATGTGCGCTAGCGTTAAGCGCTCATGGCCACGAGTAAAGCCGGCGATCAGTGCGGCGATTAACACCGCAGCGCAACCTGCAATACCCACCATGACCGGTGAATAGCTCATCATCAGCAAGGCGGTAATCAGCACCAATGGCACTAAAAAGTGCCAGCCACGGGCCAACACCTCGCGGACTTTTTCGCCCGCCGTCATGCCTTGCAAGCCGAGTTTGACGGCCATCAAATGCACATACAGTAAGGTGCATAAAAAGTAGAGAATGGCCGGTGCAATGGAAACCAATAAAATCTCACTGTAAGGAATGCCAGTAAACTGCGCCATCACAAAGGCACCGGCACCCATCACCGGCGGCATAATTTGCCCACCGGTTGAGGCAGCGGCTTCAATGCCCGCGGCTTGCTCGGGTTTGTAGCCGAGTTTTTTCATCATCGGAATGGTGAGCGAGCCGGTGGTGACGGTATTGGCAATGGCGGAGCCAGAAATCGAACCCAGCGCCGCCGAAGCCAACACCGAGGCCTTGGCTGGGCCGCCGCGATATTTGCCGGCAGCGGCAAAGGCGGCGTCGATAAAAAACTGGCCCGCGCCTGTGACATTTAAAAAAGCGCCAAACAGCACAAACATAAACACCACAGTGGCGGCGATGGCTAAGGGCGCACCGAACACGCCATTGGTGGAGAAAATATGAAAACGCACCATTTCCTCCACCGCAAAGCCCTTGCTGGCAATAGCTTGTGGCAGGGCGTCGCCAAACAGGGCGTAGCCGATAAACACCAGTGCCACCACGACCATGGTCATACCAACGGTGCGACGAGTGGCCTCTAGTAGCAACAGCATTAACGTGACGCCGGCGACTTGATCGAGGCTTTGTAAGCCGTCGAGCAAAAAGCCGATGTCGTCGTAATCAAAGCGGGCGATGCGCCAAGTGCACCAACCGGCGGCGACGATGAACAGCAAATCGATCAGGCGGGCGCTAAAAAATACCGCCGGTCGATGGTGCTCGGGCTTTAACAGTGGGTAAGCCAAAAATACCAACACCAACACCCAGCCCAAATGCACTGGGCGGAAAACCGGCGCTGATAATTGCGCTGCCAGGCCTTGCCAGATTTGAAACACCGACAAAGCCACAGCGCTGGCTGTTAATAACCATAACAGCCAACGTGATTGTGTGGTCGCGGTCATATTATTGTGCGTCGGCCACTTCGTTTAAATAACGTAACGCGCCTGGGTGCATGGGCACGCCTTGTAGCTGACGGGCATTTTCTGGCGTGATGTATTTTGCCACGCCAATGGCTTGGCGAATTTTGGCCATGTTTTCAAACGCGACTTTGGTTAAGTTGTAGGCCAGCTCGTCATCCAGTTTGGGGTTGACCACCAATACGTTCCACACCGCTGGTGCGGTAAATGCAGGTACCTTGTTGTAGGTTTCTGCCGCGGCTTCATAGGGCATATAAGCCGGTGCGGCGGCGCTGATTTTTTTAAGCTCGGCAGGCGAAAATGACAAAATGCGAATGTCGCGGCTCAGTGCCAGCTCGGTGATGGCACCGACGCCCAAACTGCCCACAATGACGCCGGCATCAATTTGGCCATTGGCCAGTGCATTGGTGGTGGCGGTGTAGTTGAGTGATTGGGCTTTCACATCGTCTTCGCTGATACCCAGAATATTGAGAATGGCCAAGGCGCTAACACGAGTGCCGGAACCGGGGGCGCCCAGAGAGACGCGCTTGCCTTTTAAATCTTGCACCGACTGAATGTCTGACTTGGCCGGCACCATGACTTGCACCACATTGGGGTAGAGCGCAAACAGTACCGACGCTGGCATTTGCCGAGGAAACGGCTCTTCACCTTTATGCGCCTTCAACACCACATTGCCCATGGCGATGCCGGCCAGTTGTTTCTGGGTGGCGACTTTAATGACGTTTTCTACCGATGCCGCGGTGACCTCTGCACGGGCATTGACGCCCTCGATGCTCTCACTCCAAACCTTCGCCAGCATGCCGCCCAGCGGGTAATAGGTGCCGCTCTGGCTACCGGTGCCAATGGCATAGTTTTGCTCTGCCAAGGCAGGCAGGGTGAACAGAATCAGCACAAGGCTGCAAAAGCGCTGCATGAACAAGGTCATCATTGTTCTCCGTTGGTTGCCGCTGCGATGGCAGCGGTGATTTTCAGTCAGAATGCTGGCGGGTGTGGCCGGTAATCACCGCCTTGAGACGGCATTACTCAGGTACAGTCGCAGCAAACAATAATAAAGGGACATTGACAATGATATCCGTAAAGCTGCTTAAGCTCACCCTAGGGTTCGGGATAATGGTCAGCCTGGCAGCATTCAGCTATGGCCAGAACGACGACGCCAGCCTACGGGCCATTGCCATGAACCCAGAGCACAGCCGAGAGCAGCGCATTGACGCCATTCGCCAGTTATACCCGCAGTTTGCCAGTGGCGACAGTCTGCCACAGCGCACCATTTGTGTTTGGGATGTGATGGGGCGCAACGGGCCAGTGTATGCCGCCGCACAAGATCAGCAATCACAGCTGTTGGAGTTGGGCGTGCAAATCGAACTGGAGGCCTACACCAATGAAGGTGTGTTAACCGACGATTTAAAAGCCGGCCAGTGTGATGCCGCGCTATTTACCGGCATTCGCGCGCGCGAATACAACCGCTTTGCTGGCACCATTGATGCGGTGGGGGCCATCCCCGCTAAGCGTCATATGCACATGCTGTTGCAAGTGCTGGCCAGCCCCAAAATGGCCGAGCGCATGGAGCAAGGCCCCTATGTGGTAATGGGCGTGGCACCGATGGGCGCGGCGTACGTGTTTGTTAATGATCGCTCTATCAGCACGCTAGCAAAAGCCTCGGGCAAGCGCATCGCGGTGATGGATTACGACCCAGTTCAGTCGGAAATGATTTTAGGCTTGGGCGGTAACCCAGTACCCACCAGCATTGTGAGCGCCGGCAGTAAATTTAATAACGGCTTTGTTGATGTGCTACCCGCGCCTTTGGTGGCCTTTCATGTGATGGAGCTGTATCACGGCATTGGTGAGCAGGGCGGTATTATCGACTATCCGTTTTCTCAGCTCACGCTGCAATTGGTCGGTCGTAAAGAGGCCTTTCCACGCGAAGTGGCGCAATTGGTACGTGAGGATTTTGCCCGACGTTTAAATGAAATTGAGCAACGCGTGGTGCAGCAAACGGGCGAAATCCCGCAGGATGTGTGGATCAAAATTGACGCTGAAGATAAGCGCGAATATCAAAAACTGATGCAGCAAGCTCGCATCGAACTGCGCGACCGCGATTATTACGATGGCGACATGCTCAGGCTGCAGCGGCGCATTCGCTGCAAGTTTGAACCCACACATCCAGAGTGCAGTGCTCGGTTAGAGTAGCCGTCATAAATCAGTAAACATCTGCACCCACACTCACGGACTCAGTTAAAAGGATGCAGAAATGAACGTACAAAAACTTTGGCTGCCGCTGCTGGCAGCGTCTTTTTTGGCCGCTTGCGGCAGCGATGGCAGCTCAAGCTCAGGTCGCGAAGATGCACAAATCGGCTCGCGACCATTCTTTCTCGTCCATGACATGGACGAAGGTGAACTAAAACAGCGGCTGCAAGCCTGTGAAGACGGGCCTTTCTATCGCACTAACTTCTCTATTGGTCACCGTGGCGCACCGTTGCAGTACCCAGAGCACACGCGGGAATCTTATGTGGCGGCGGCAAAGATGGGGGCGGGTATTTTAGAGTGCGATGTGGCCTTTACCGCAGACAAAGAACTGGTATGCCGCCACTCGCAATGTGACTTGCACACCACCACCAACATTTTAGCCACGGAGCTGGCTGAGCAATGCAGCGAGCCGTTTACACCGGCGCAAAATGGCCAGCCGGCCAGCGCTAAATGTTGCACCAGCGACATTACCTTAGCGCAGTTTAAAACCCTGCAAGGCAAAATGGATGCTGCTAACCCACAAGCCACCACAGTTGCCGAGTATTTAGACGGCACAGCAGCTTGGCGCACGGATTTATACGCCAGCCGCGGTACGCTAATGACCCACAAAGAAAGCATCGAACTGTTTAAACAGTTGGGCGTGGGCATGACCCCAGAGTTGAAAACCCCCAGTGTAGACATGCCATTCAACGGCTTTAGCCAGCAAGACTACGCCCGCAAAATGTTGCAAGAGTATCTGGATGCGGCAGTGTCCGCTAAGGACGTGTGGCTGCAGTCATTTAACCTTGATGATGTAAAACAATGGATTGCAGAAAATCCAGACTTCGGCGCCCAGGCTGTGTATTTAGATGGCCGTTATGACGACCCGACTTTTGATCATGCCGACCCACAAAGCTGGCAACCGAGCATGGAGCAACTGGCGGCGGATGGCGTGAAAATCTTGGCGCCACCTATGTGGATGTTGGTGCGCGAAGACCATGGCCGAATTGTGCCGTCTGTGTATGCGGAACGCGCCAAAGCGGCGGGTTTGCAACTAATCACGTGGACATTAGAGCGCTCTGGGCCGCTGGCAAATGGCGGTGGCTGGTATTACCAAAGCATCTCGGATGTCATTAATAATGATGGCGATCAAATGGAGTTGCTGCACGTGCTGGCACAAGACGTCGGCGTTATCGGTGTGTTCTCCGACTGGGCTGGCACCACCACCTACTATGCCAGCTGCATGGGTATGGAAGCGCGTTAATATTTTATTGACGTGTTGTTATTGCTCGGAGGCAGTCAATAGTGGCTGCCACATGCGATCTTTGATGTACCACATCTTGCCTGAATGGTTCTCGATTCGAACCGCACCCCAACCCTTTTGGGTCGCAGACATGGTCACCTGATAATTACCCTTCGGCGGTACCGAGCGCTCCAGCACCTCAATTAAAACACCATTTTTGACAAACCAAGACTGCCCAGTGGAAGTTTGATAGCGAATCGCGCCCCAGCCTCCGCTGCCACTGCTGGTCATGGCGACTTTATACGAGGTGTCTGCCAAGGCCTCGGATGCTAAAAACAATGCGGCTAAATACACAGTGGCGGCAATAGTGAGCTTTTTCATCATTCCGTTGAACCGATGGGATTGGGCGGGCAATGTAACATGGCAGTTAAGGTGTTTAAATCTGGCGGGTATGGGTGCAACGCCATAACGCCATGGACTCGGATCACGGGTTTGAATGGCCGGCTTGGATGGCTGTCTGGTTTAGGGAAGCCAACCTCGGCTGTCACCTGAGAGATGGCAAGCACCTCGCCTGATGCGGGCAGCGATAGCAACTCGCTTCGTGCTTCTGAGCCTTCCGGCGCTCCAGAACGGCCATTGAGTTATTCAGAGGAGACTTAACTACTTGATCTAGCTAGTAATTCTACTCTTGGCTGGGTAGCCGGCAGAGGTGTAAAAAAACTGCCACAAAGGGGTTGCATCGAGCAGGCGAGCTGGCTAATATACGCGCCATCTTTAGGACTATAGCTCAGTTGGTTAGAGCGCTACCTTGACATGGTAGAGGTCCCCAGTTCAAATCTGGGTAGTCCTACCAAATTTTAAAAAGCGCGATCTTAACAGGTCGCGCTTTTTTTATGCGCTAAATATGTGATTTTTGCAGGCCCTGCTCGATTCGCAGGCGCTGTTTGATCAGATCAAAAATATCATCCAAAAAGAACCAGCATCCACCAAAAAAGATGTCCATCCCAAGTTCGCTGCGTAGCTGATTGCCATTGGAGTGTTAGGGTGGGGGTCTCGTTGTCTTGCGAAGGCGCGGAAAACCTAAGCGTAAGACCGTAAGTGCAGCGAGTTGGTCTAGCAGTGGATGCCCGGTTTGTTGTTGGCCGGGGTCAGAGCTTAAGCCCTGACCCCGTATGTGCTTTTTTCGTCAAACCCTATGCCCTCCTTGAGGTTATCCCTCACGCCGGGCGGGCGAACTCCCTGCTTTGCGCTGCACAGGCCGTAATTCCTGAGTTGCCAATGCTGTGGTCGCCGCAACGCCAACAGCCTGCATCCCGGCAGGATGTTGGCGGGTGCTGTCATCCGGGCAGCCCCTGCGGGCACAGCCATTGCCAGCTCAGGCGGCCTACTAAGGCGCGGAAAACCTAAGCGCAAGACCGAGATTAGAGCAGGGGTGGGAGAGCGTCTATATATGTCTCGTTTGTGTTCGCTCCGCTTACTTTATGCTGTAAGCTTGCATTAACACGAAGTAGCTACATTCCGGTGGCAGTTGAGAAAAACGTTGGGTTTAAAAATATGGGCAAAAAATCATCAATAATGATTTATCTACTCTGTTTAGTGACAATTGCAGTGCAGGCTGTCATTTTTCATGCATGGAACACAGGAGTGCTGGATCAATTTCAGGCATTACATCATTCATTCGATAATCAAACTCCTGAAATGGTTCAATATGGTATAAAAACGGCAAAACATTGGTGGTTAGCACCGTTGTTTAGTATGTTTTTGCTCTCGCTAGCTAGCTTTATAAGCAATAGAAGTAAGCTTGTTTTTCTGCCACTTGTTGTATCCGTCGGGTTGGCTACCTATATGCTTTACGTTATGTACCCGATTCCTCACCTAATTAAGCTCGGCTAGGAATCAAAACAAATCAAAGCAGACATCTATCTCAAGGTACGGAAAACCTAGGCGCGAAACCGTGAGTTTAGCGAGTTGGTTTAGTAGTGGATGCTCGGCTTGTTGTTGGCTGGGGTCAGAGCTTAAGCTCTGACCCCGTATCTGCTTTTTTCGTCAAACCCTATGCCCTCCTTGAGAGATCTTATCCCTCACGCCGGGCGGGCGAACTCCCTGCTTTGCGCTGCACAGGCCGTAATTCCTGAGTTGCCAATGCTGTGGTCGCCGCAACGCCAACAGCCCGCATCCCGGCAGGATGTTGGCGGGTGCTGCCGTCCGGGGAGCTCCTGCGGGCATAGCCATTGCCAGCTCAGGCGGCCTGCTAAGGCGCGGAAAACCTAAGCGCAAGACCGAGATTAGAGCAGGGGGAGCAGGGGTGGGTGTCTCGTTTGTGTTCGTTGCGAAAGGCGCTGCGGTGGTCGATCTCGGAGCGATTGGGCCTGAGCAAGTCGGCCATGCGAACCTTGCACATCACGGTGATGTCATCCGGCACCACCGACAACAACACCCCATAAAACGACCGCTCAGCCGGTGTGAGCAACCTACCTACCGATTCGTAACTCGGTTGGTTCGGTTCCGCTTCTGCCGGACTGTTGCCTGGCTTTATCAAGCGTTTGAGCAGTGCTTCTAACGGTGATGGTTTGGCCTGGCGTTTCTGCTGCTTCTTTTTGCCTTTCGGTGAGGGCTTGCCACCAAACACCAGGGCGATAACGACGACAATGACCAGAATGCCAAATGCCCAGTAGGTGAGGGTGACGAACAGATCTGTGATGGCTTGCATCGGTGCTCTACGTCCTTGTGTGTCGGGCGGTTAGGTGGTGTGGTGTGGTGCCTTTACCTGAGCCGGTGTCTGAAAACCACTCACGGTGCTGTTGTCTTGGTTGTCAGGATAAGGCAAGGGACTGGGGGGAGGGCAAGGTGCTGGTGAGTGCCCCTCCCGATGCTTTGTAAATACATTGGCTAATGTTCGGGCTAAGTACTTAGCCACTTGAGCTGTTCTGATTGCTGGGTTGGGTCTGTTGAGTAGAGGGTTCGATATGGGAGTTTTGTGGGTTTAAATCAATAACAACTTTCGTTATAACGTTTGTTATAATTCTTTCGCGCATTCTTCTAGCCTCCCATTCCGAAATCTTTTCTTCAGATCTTTGTTTGTCAATTAACTCGAGAGCTTTAGTTACTGAGTCATCTATCTTATTTCGATTTAGGTATTTCTTTATGTTTGCTGAAAAAACACCAAATGCAATGAAGTGCCAAACCTTCAAACCTAGAATGTTTAGTATCTCGAATTGTCTTAAAAAGGGGTGGAATAGGCCAAATATTCCGTGGAGTACTATTCCCAGTAGGACTCCGAGGCTTGTTCCGACTGGATTGGAGACTAATAGTATATTAATCAGCTTTCTACTTAATACTGTTATTTCATCAATATTTTCGTTCATGCGATTTTCCCGCCAATATCACTTTCTTTGATAGGTTTTGAGGTTGTTGATATGTCTCCTTTGGGTAGTATTCCTTTTAGGCCATTAGAATCGTTAAAGTCGTCTTTTCTTGGGTGTGATAGGATGAACTTTATAATTTCCTCAGATTCATACGTGTTTTGGCCATACCAGCCTTTTTTGATCCGGTACCGAAGAAGGGACTGATCGATCTGCATGCAGGTCAGAATGAGTGCAATGATAATAGTCGCTATTGCTGTTGAGTTTTCGGGTTGGGGGCTGGGGATTATGTAAGCTAAAAATAGGGCTGCTAGGAGATAGATTTTTGACTTGAATGAGTGGTTTACTCTTTCAGTTATCATTAATTCAACAACTGTTTTTGTTTTTTGGTTTTCATTTCTTGAATCTTTTTTATTGTTTATTATGAGTGCGCTTATTAAGCTTGCGTTTAATGCCTTTTGAAGGTTTATTATCAGGCCTGACCTTTTTCTTCTGCCATTCAATGCAATTTTCTTTCTATAGTACCTATTTTTATTGAATGAATTAATAAGTTTCAAAAGTTTTCGGCTGTTTGCTTTTTTGATGGGGATAGTATAGGTGTTTCTAGATAACTTATTGACTAGAAATTCCTCGCTGACTTTTTCGGTTTTTTCAAATATTTTTAAGCGCAATCTTTCTGTGATCGTTATAGCTAAAAAAACTGAAACGACTGCGAAGCTAATGGCCTCGAAATTTGTAAGTTCAAGCGTGTTTATTATTTCAGATAGAGAAGACATGGGTTTCTCGCTTGGTTTTAGGTTGTATAGTTTTGTGGTTTAATTCTTGTTTTTTGTCCAATTGCATTGGTACGTCGTACTCTATGAGCCCCTCTTGCTAGGAGCTATGGCCAATAATCGAGTTTGCTGATAGAAGAGCATAGACCGATAAAACTAGCCAATTCTAGCAGTTTAAACATAAAAATGGTTTATTTCTAGGTTGAGGTGGGCACGAAGGTGTAATAGATGTTCGAGTTATGACTCTAGTCACGTTCATCTCAACTTGATGGCAATATCCAGTAGTTCAACCCCATAAAACCGCTCAATATTGAGCAAATCTGAGCCGTTTTGATGGTTGCTTAGGGTGAAAAAAGTCTAACTAAATCAATGGCTTGGGCTAGTTTGGTTGCGTTTTTGATATGGTAGAGGTCCCCAGTTCAAATCTGGGTAGTCCTACCAAATTTTAAAAAGCGCGATCTTAACAGGTCGCGCTTTTTTTATGCGCTAAATATGTGATTTTTGCAGGCCCTGCTCGATTCGCAGGCGCTGTTTGATCAGATCAAAAATATCATCCAAAAAGAACCCGTATTCCCAAAAAAACGCCCATCCCAAGTTCGCTGCGTAGCTGATTGCCATTGGAGTGTTAGGGGGGGGCGCGTTGTCTTGCGAAGGCGCGGAAAACCTAGGCGCAAGACCGTGAGTGTAGCGAGTTGGTCTAGCAGTGGATGCCTGGTTTGTTGTTGGCTGGGGTCAGAGCTTAAGCTCTGACCCCGTATGTGCTTTTTTCGTCAAACCCTATGCCCTCCTTGAGGTTATCCCTCACGCCGGGCGGGCGAACTCCCTGCTTTGCGCTGCACAGGCCGTAATTCCTGAGTTGCCAATGCTGTGGTCGCCGCAACGCCAACAGCCTGCATCCCGGCAGGTTGTTGGCGGGTGCTGCCGTCCGGGCAGCCCCTGCGGGCACAGCCATTGCCAACTCAGGCGGCCTGCTAAGGCGCGGAAAACCTAAGCGCAAGACCGAGATTAGAGCAGGGGTGGGAGAGCAGGGGTGGGTGTCTCGTTTGTGTTCGGAAACAGCATGGCATGGTGTGCTCAATGAGCCGCAAAGGAAACTGCTGGGATAACGCACCCACAGAGCGTTTTTCGGCAGCCTTAAACGCGAGTGGCTAACGGGAAATATTTACGCGACTCGAGAACATGCCGTGGCCGATGTGAGGGAGTACATTGCCTATTACAACGCTCGCCGTTTACACACGACGCTAGGCGATGCAACACCGATTGAATTTGAAAAATGTGCTTAGAAAAGTGTCCAGTTTGGGTTGACCACAACAGTTACAGACGATCCGATAATTCCGTCTGGTTCTACCCCGTCATTGGCGGTAAGCGTACGCAGTCGTCGATGAAGTTCATGATCGAAAAGGACTCTGTTTTTACAACTCTGGAAGAAACCAACATCTACCGGGAGGTCATTTACTATACCGCACAACGTAAACAGGATGCTCAGGGGCGTCTTCAGAATTACGTGAGTGATGTATCTGTTACCGAGCCTCAGGCGTCTCTGGATGGAGATTTGCCGTTTTCATGACGAGTTAATGCCTGGCTGATATTTAATGTGGTGGCGTAGGCAGTTTTGCGATGGTCTTACGCTCATTGCTCCATTTTAAAACGCTAAAAAATAGCTCTCAGGTTCTAACGCTGCGCTCTCTGAATGGGGCTGAATGACGGTGCCATGTCATTAATGGCAATTTTATATGGTTCATCTTCAGGCGAAAGAATAACAGTCAACTAGGACATCCACCCCAAGGGTCAGCATCACATAGGTTCAACCTAAACAGGCTCGAGTTTAAGACGGCCTCCTCCTGCCAACAGCGAGCATGAGAACCTTCCGAACAGAACTGCTTTTCAAAGCACTTTTGATGAGCTTTTCAACGAGAGGCGGTAATTGGGGCGCTGAGTAGCTTCAGATTTCTCTGATTATGTTGAACAGTTACAAGATGCTATTACGCGGATCGATCGAGCAATGAACGGCAGCGACTGAGTCCAGGCGGGCGCTGATAATTCAGTGTTTCACAGGCTTGGCGCAGTTTTTCTTCACCGCCGGCAAAGGTTTTAAAACAGTCTTCAAAATGCTGGGTCATTTCTAACCATTGCTGGTCATCAATGCCTAAGCGATCGAGAATGGCCGCCGTATTTTTGGCAATGGCGCCGCGTTTATCGTGGCGAATAATGCGGCCAGTCCAGCCGACCAGTTCGAGGTAATCCATCAGCTTCATTTGAATGCCCAGCGGTATATTTTGCCGAGGGTTGCCAACGAAGGGTAATAATTCCTTGGGTTGTTGCTTAGGATGGTTGGGCTGCTTGCTCGTTTTTGCTTTTTCTATGCGCCGCTTCACCGAGGTGTGCGCGGATGCTTCGGGCGTGGCTGCCATATTTGCCCGCACCGGGTTAAGGTCGACATAGGCCATGCACGCAGCCAGTGCTGCTTCATCCAGTAATGCCTGGGATTTAAACCGGCCCTCCCAGAAACGGCCAGTGCACTGGTCTTCCTGATTGGCCTCTCGCGCAATGGCCTCATTCAGCACCCGCATAAACCAGCTGATGCTAGATAACCGTGAGCGCCACTCTTCCACATACATTTGCAGTCGCTTTTGCTCAGCAACGCCCAGCTCGTCACCGTTTATAAAGCGCTGAGACAGCATATTGCCACTAAATAGCGTGTGCCAGCGCTCAATGACTTCCGTGTCGCTCCAGTGATGGGCACGCTCAGCATCAATAAATAAAACAACGTGGTAATGGTTGCTCATAATGGCATAGGCCGCCACTTCAACGGCAAATACATGCGGCAAAGACAGTAACTTGTCTTCCAGCCAACCACGGCGATGCTCGTAGCATTGGCCAGTCATATGATCCGTACCACACAGAAAAGCACGCCGCACACAGCGTGATACGCAATGATAATAGGGTGTCGCCTCCAAAGAGACTTGCTGTTTTCTGGGCTTGGGCATAATGGCACTCCGACTCTAGAGCAACTGATACGAGCCTAGCCGCTGTGGAGCCGATTGCCATTGAAGTGTCAAGTTAGAGTGGATGTCTTGCTTAATGTAATGGCACTCCGGCTCTAGAGCAACTGATACGAGCCTAGCTGCTGTGGAGCCGATTGCCATTAGAGTGTCAGGTTAGAGTGGATGTCTCACTTAATGTTGCCGGTTCTCCAGCAGCTGACATCAGCCTAGCCGCTGTGGAGCCGATTGCCATTGGAGTGTCAGGTTAGAGTGGATGTCTCACTTAATGGCCGTTTACCAGAAATGCCACGCGTGCCGAATCACTCTTAAATTGTTTGTTAGCCGCTCATGCCAAGGATAGCCCACCATCAACTACCAACGTGTGACCGACTATATAGCTGGCTTTGTCTGATAATAAAAACTCAATTGCATTGACGATTTCGTCGATTTCCCCAAAACGATTGATAGGTACTACGTCAGAAACATCAGCGCGGATATTAGAGTTTTCAAGTTGCCTTTCTTCCCATCGGGGAGTCCACGTTACACCAGGAGCAACCGCATTGATTCGAATTCCAGATTTGATGCTTTCTAGGGCAACAGATCTCGTTAGCCCCTCAAGGGCATGTTTAGCAGCACTATACATTGATGCATTGGGTGTTGGTCTAAGACCATTTACAGAGCTGATATTTACTATGGATGCACCTGCTTCCATTAGTTTCAGTTCAGACCTTAAACATAAAGCTTGACACAAAAAATCCACATGAAGTGTTTCTTTGAGAAGTGTTACAGCAACCTGTGGCAGATAGCCTCTAGAAGCAAGAGCCGGAGAAGCGTTGTTAACCGCTACATCCAACTTCCCGTAGCGGTCTGTAATGTGAGCAAATAAACCGTCTAACTGTTGCTCATCCGCAATATCAACCGACTGGTAATCGACAGATTTTAGTTCTGAATATTTTTGTGTGGCATTTAGCCAAACCTCCTCCGAGCGCGAGCACGTAACAACTTTATACCCCTGCTTCACGAGCCGAAGAACTGAATACAAACCGATTCCTTTTGAACCACCAGTGACTAATGCGATTTTCAATTTAGGACCCCTTTCCTATTTGTGTACTTTGTAGTGGTCTAATTCACCCGGACACCTCGTTAAGATAGCAGGTTAGAGTGGATGTCTCACTTAATGGAGTGGATGTCTCACTTAATGTTTTGAACCACCAGTGACTAATGCGATTTTCAATTTAGGACCCCTTTCCTATTTGTGTACTTTGTAGTGGTCTAATTCACCCGGACACCTCGTTAAGATAGCAGGTTAGAGTGGATGTCTCACTTAATGGAGTGGATGTCTCACTTAATGGAGTGTCAGGTTAGGGTGGATGTCTTGCTTAATGCGATGCTTATATGTCCAAGGCTGTTAGTATTACCCGTAGCTATAATGCGGTCATTCTATAGTAAATGAAAATAATTTGCATAAGCATTTTGTATCATGTTTAATTCGGCCCCTCAATTAGGTGAACGCTTGGGGTCCTCCGAACACGGTCGTCGACTCGTCCAGCACAGGCCAAGTGTCAAGCTATCGGTTTGTGAGTTCAGGAGCCCTCTGAGTTACAGGAAGGGGAATCATGAACAGCATGCGTCTGGCGCCATTGGCTGCCGCCATTATGGCCATCAGTAATTACAGTTTGGCAGCTGATAAACACCAAGAGTTAGAAGCCGTCGTCGTTACTGGTGGTAAAATTGAACGTAACTTGCAGCAAACCACCAGTGGTATCAGTGTGCTGGATCGCCAGCAGTTGGAGAACAACAATACCGAAAACCTCAACGATGCCTTAGTGCTAACACCCAATGCCAGCATTAATGGTAAGGGCGGCTTTAGCATTCGTGGCATTAACGCTGAGGGCGGCCCTGCAGCAGACACCTCAACCGCCGATACTGCTGGCGTAGTGATGGATGGCGCCTATTTTGACGCCGATATTTTAGAAATGGGCGTTGGCCTGTGGGATATCGGCAGTGTTGAAGTCTATAAAGGCCCGCAGTCTACCAGTCAGGGCAAAAATGCCTTGGCTGGCACCATTGTGGTAAAAACCAATGATCCAGTGTTTTACCGTGAAGGCTCGGTGCGTTTAGGCTTTGGCACAGATAACACGCAGATTAGTAGCATTATGTTCAACCAAGCGCTGACAGACGAATGGGCTGTGCGCATTGCGGCAGATCGCGTGTATACCGATGGCCAAATCGAAAATGAATATACCGGTGACGATGACGAAGCGCATGATGAGCACATCAATGGCCGCGTAAAATTATTGTATCGTCCATCGCAGCGCTTTAGTGCTTTGCTGACCATTGGCCAAGATAAATCTGACCAGGGCGATGATCGCGCCTGTGGTGCTAACACCAGCCGCGCCGGTGTGTTTGAGTGCGATGAATTTAAAGCCTTTCGCGATATCGATGGTAAATTAACCAACCGCTTTAATTACCAGACCCTGAAATTACAGGCTCAACTCAGTGACGGTTGGGAGCTCACCTCCATTACCTCCAACTCTTGGCGTGATCGCGCCGAGCGCCAAGATGCCGATAATATGGCGCCGAGCAACTCCAGCTATACCGAGGCGGCTAGTCTTGGCGTGCGCAATGAATCAGAAGAGGACAGCAGCCTCAACCAAGAGCTGCGCTTTAGCTTTAAAGGCGAGCAAGTTCGCACCAGCTTTGGTTATTATTACAGCCAGAGCGAAGAACAACGCGGCTATGATTTCTTGTTAGCTAACCCACTCGATACCTATTTGCCCGGCTTTTATGCCGCCACCTCTAAGGCGCCTTTCCCACCCTATGCAAACGGCGTCAGCGATACTGTTCTGCAAACCCAATACCAAGACCGTGGCTCCGTACGCGAAGCGACCAACCATGCCCTATTTGCCGAGTTGGATTATCAACTGACGCAAGCCACCACTTTATTGTTGGGCGCCCGTTTAGAGCGTGAAACCAATAAAAACTCAGCCGATATCTTTGCGCAAAACGTAAACTCCGACGCCATGGTGGCTCTGGGAGCACGCGCTAATCCACTGTTTAATGCATTAAAAGCCGGAGCAGAAGCTGGCGATCCGGCATCGCAGGCACAATGGGGATTGCTCTCGGCTTATATGGCGGCAGCGGGGGTTGACCCGAATAACCTGCAGCAAGATAGCCTCAGCCAAGTGTTGAATGTGCTTGCTTCGGCGGGCAATAACACCTCTGAAAAAGAAGTTGAAAATAACGTCTTCTTACCCAAAATCGGTGTGCGCCATCAGTTTACCCAAGATCTGAGCGCGGGCTACGTAGTGTCACGCGGTTATCGTTCTGGCGGTGTTAGCTTAAACCCCATTAATACACAACAGCCAACCGTCGACTACGACCCTGAGTTTGTCACTAACCATGAACTGTCGTTGCGCAGCCAATGGCTGAGTCAGCGCCTGACCGCCAACGCCAATGTGTATTACATGCAGTGGAAAGATCAGCAAGTACAAGTGGTGGGCGCTAACCCCTACGATCGCTACACCACTAACGCTGGCTCATCGACGTTAAAAGGCTTGGAGTTGGATATTCAGTTCCGTGCCGAAAATGGTCTGCAGTTGATGGCCAATGCCGGCTTGGCGAAAACTCGTTACGATGATTTTGTAACCGGGAATAAAGATTTCTCAGGTAATCGCTTCCAGCTGGCTCCAGAAAAAACCGCGGCAGCCAGCATTGGCTATGATCAAGGCATTGGTTATCGGGCCTTTGTGACGCAAACCTATACCGGCGATGTATATCTGGACAACAATAACGATAAACAGCTGCCGGCTTATTCACTCACCAACCTGCGCTTGGGCTATGCCGCCGCCAGTTGGAAGGTGGAAGCCTACGTCAATAACCTGTTTGACCGCCGCGCTAAAACCTACCGCTTCGACTACAACGGCTATGCCCCTGAACAAGGCTTTACCCTCTATGGTGATTACAACCACTGGGTGCCAGCGCGTACAGCAGGGTTAGTTGCTCAGTACGACTTTTAACTCACACAGCGTTTAAATTGTGTGGTAAAAAAGCCGCGGTTATTACGCGGCTTTTTTATAATTATTTTCTCGGTTAAGAAACTTCTGGTCAGTTCCGTGCAGCCTTGCGCCTGTGCTGTGTTAAAAACATTTCGTACCCGAGTTCGATTCAAATGCTCACTTACGCTTTATAAGCTGCACTTGTTGAGTGCGACTAGCGCTCGCTCCTAGGACAACTCTGAGTAAGTCGGTGCGTGCTTTGGAGCGCCAGAGAACTGGCATGGCTCGCTAAAAGTATGCGAGCTTCTGACTTAGGATTGGTACTGCTGCTTGCCTGTCTATAAAAGCCTGTCCATAAAAAAACCGCCCACGGCTGCAAGCGCTGGGCGGTTTTTTAGATCAAGCCGAATAACAGCTCACGCAGCTTTTCACTCGGTAAAAACTAACGCAACTCTTAGCGTAACAACAACAGCGGTATATCACTCTGGCTGACCATCTTGCGGGTATGGCTGCCCACAAAAAACTGGCGAATACGCGAATGGCCATAAGCGCCCATCACCATTAAGTCGATGCTGTGCTCTTGCTGGTACTGAGCTAATGCCGGTTGCACCTCGCCGTGTAGGTGGGCGACGGTCACGTCAAAGCCTTGCTCGCGCAATTGCTGTGCTGCGCTTTGCAGTTGCTGCTGATGAGCATCATCGTCGTGGCCAACCATGACCAAGTGACAGGGCAGGTCTTTTAACAGTGGACTTTGTGAGTAGGCATCTAACGCTTTTTGCGCGGTGTCGCTGCCGTCGAAGGCCACCATAAAGCGCTCGGGTGTTTTAAACTCGCCCACGGTCACCAGCAGTGGGCTATCACAGCCACGCACCACGGCTTCTAAATGTGAACCTAAGGTGTGGTCGAGAGTTGGATTGAGAGTATCGTGTGCCTCGCCTTGACGGCCCATCACCAGCACGCGGGTGTCGGCTTGCTGCTCTAATAAAGTTTCGACCACGCCGCCGTGGCGCTGCAAGGTTTCGATTTGCTCGGCGCCATGCTCAGCCACCAGCTGCTCGGCGTCGGCCAGTATGTGCTTGCCATGCTCCAATGCCAAGCGGGCGCGTTGCTCATCCAGCTCGGTCAGTTGGCGCAACAGGTGCTCGCGCGCGCCCAAACCAATGCTGCCGGAGAGGTTATCCTGGTGGCTGGTGTCGCGCTCGAGTACGTGCAATAAACGCAGCGGCGCTTGCAAGCGTTGGCTGACCCAAGCAGCCGCCTGGCACACGCTGGTCGCAATGGCCGAGCCGTCGATGCAGGCAACAATATGACTCATGTGTTTCTCCTTGTTGGGCGGCTTAATGGCCGCCCATGAGTTTTTCAACCTCGGCTGGGTCGTTGTGCACACCGAAGCGGTCGACAATGGTCTCGGTTGCTTCATTCATGCCGACCAGCTCTACCTCGGCGCCTTCGCGGCGGAATTTAATTACCACCTTGTCGAGTGATGATACTGCCGTAATGTCCCAAAAATGCGCTTGCGTTAGATCAATGGTGACCTTGCTCACGGCTTCGCGGAAATCAAAGGATTTCACAAAGCTCTCGGAGGAGGCAAAGAACACTTGGCCAATCACAGCGTAACGACGCTCATCGGCCTGCTCGGTGGTGCTTTTAACCACCATAAAGCGGCCGATTTTGTTGGCAAAGAACAGCGCCGCCAGCAGTACGCCAGTAAACACCCCCAGTGCCAGGTTATGCGTGAACACCACCACAGCGACGGTTGCCAGCATGACCACATTGGTAGACAGCGGGTGCTCTTTCAGGTTGCGGATCGACTCCCAAGAGAAGGTACCAATCGACACCATAATCATCACCGCCACCAAGGCCGCCATGGGGATCTGGCCGACCCAGTCGGATAAAAACACCACCATAATCAGTAGCAGCAAGCCGGCGGTAAAGGCGGATAAGCGCCCGCGGCCACCGGATTTAACGTTAATGATCGACTGGCCAATCATGGCACAGCCGGCCATGCCACCCAGTAAGCCGGCGCCAATATTGGCGATGCCTTGGCCTTTGCACTCTTGGTTTTTATCGCTTTCGGTGTCGGTTAAATCGTCAACAATGGTGGCGGTCATCATGGATTCTAAAAGGCCCACGGCTGCCAGTGAAACTGAGTAGGGCAGAATGATCCAAAGGGTTTCCAGCGTCAGCGGTACTTCTGGCCATAGGAACACAGGCAAGGTATCGGGCAGCTCGCCCATGTCGCCTACGGTGCGAATCTCTAAGCCAAAAGCGATCGACACGGCGGTCATGGTCAGGATGCACACCAGCGGCGAGGGCAGCCAGCTGCCGACTTTGGGCACATACGGGAACAAATAAATAATGCCTAGGCCAGCGGCGGTCATGGCATACACATGCCAGGTTACATCGGTCAGCTCTGGCAACTGCGCCATAAAGATCAAAATCGCTAGGGCATTCACAAAGCCGGTGACCACCGAGCGCGACACAAAGCGCATTAAATTGCCAAGCTTTAAATAGCCGGCGCCAATTTGCAAAACACCGGTCAGCAAGGTGGCGGCAAGCAAATACTGCAAGCCATGTTCTTTTACCAGGGTCACCATCAGCAATGCCATGGCGCCTGTGGCCGCGGAAATCATGCCCGGACGACCGCCAACAAACGCAATAATCACGGCAATACAGAAAGACGCGTACAACCCCACCTTTGGGTCAACGCCAGCGATAATGGAGAAGGCAATGGCTTCAGGAATCAGTGCCAGCGCCACTACGGTGCCGGATAATAAGTCACCGCGGACGTTGGAAAACCACTCCTGGCGAAGTCGTGCAAGCATATTGGTTCCTTTAATCGGTACAGCCCAAGTGCAGTAAAGCAGCGCTGGCTGACAATTGGATGAACGGTTGAATTGTTTGGTCTGGGCCTATTGCAGGAGCAGCTGACAAAACGGCTGGGTGTGCCGGTGAATAATGCAGTGCGAGGCCGTTTGCTTTGGGAGCGGCGATTATACAGATTGACGAAGCAGTCGCAATAAATGTGTGGCTATTTTTTGATCAGGCTTAGCTGTTGTGGCAGTCAAAGCCCTGTTGCTGGCGTTGCACCAGGTGCATTAGGGCGTAGTAGCCGGGTTGGTCTTCGGGCAGGGCTTCAAGCGGGTGGCGATGTACCTCGCCCAGTAGGGTATGGCTGCTGTTCTGTGAAGGAAACTCGTACAGCCATTCGCCGTAGTCATGAATCAGCCGTGAAAACTGCGACCATTCCCAGCGCGGATCAAACACACCTTGCGAGCCTAGGCCGTGGCAGCTGATGCAGTTTTGCTGCAGCTCGGGCTGAACGTGATGCAAATAAAAGGTGTGGTTGCGTAAGCACTCGCCTAGCTCCAGCGGCACTTCGCGCAAAATGTTGAAGACGCTTTGTTGCTCGTCGCGGTAGTCGACGCGCACACGCATCTCGCCAGAAGCATCAATCAGGCCGCGCCAAGTGGCGGAGCAGTCTTCATCACAGTTCAGTTCCAATGGCTCACTCACCAGCGGCTGTTGCTGCGTTGGGTGCTCGATCACTAGCTGCGGCTGAGCATCGGCGTAGTTGGTCGTGAAGTCGACCTCTAAGGTCGCCACACCGCTGTCAGCATGATGGCTGTTCACTGTCAGTGATGTGCTAGCAAGGGAGGTGGTGCTATTGTTGTCACCGCCGCCACCGCAAGCGATTATGCCTGCGCTTAAAGCGGTGATGGTCACCAAACGATTAAATAAAGGCCAGATTCTTCTCATTAAAATTTTTCAAATGCGGGAAAATGGAATTGCACTCATTTACGGTCAAACCCATCCATTGCGCCAAGGTTGCCGCATATTGATCGACAGAATAATTAGGTATAAAGCGACCGGTACCACTGTTGGCCGCGTCAGAGGCGCCGCCGGGCGTGGTGTCGTGCATAGTACCATGGAATTGACCGCCGTTAACCGCGCCGCCCATCACCAAGCATTGGCTGGCCCAGGCGTGGTCGGTGCCATCGCCGTTGACCGTCATGGTGCGGCCAAAGTCACTGGCGGTAAACAAGGTCACGCTGTCGGCCAAGCCTTGCGCATCCATTTCTGTTTGGAACTTTTCTAAGCCATCGTTCAGCACTTGCAGCAGCCCGCCTTGAGCCTCAACTTGGTTGGCGTGGGTATCAAAGCCGCCCAGTGTGATCATAAACAGCTGGCGTTTCGCGCCGAGTTGCTGGCGCGCCAGAATGCCTTGGGCTGCAGTTTTGAGCTTGCGCTCAAAGCCATTGCTGGCATTGATGTTGGGCTCAGTTGATTGCTCAAACGCACTGGCAAGTTGGTCGGTGGTATTAATGGTTTGATTGATGCTGTACCTGAGTTGCTGTTGCATTGGCAAGTTTTCACCACTATTTAGCATGCGTTGTAGTGCCGTACGACGATCATTATTGGCATGTTGTGAGTTCAGCCGATTAATGCCGTTTAAACCGGTTACATAAGGCGCGGTATTGTTGCCATTCAGCCAAGGAGCAGCATCAGCAATTAATAGCGACGCCGGCACGCCCGCTTGTGATGAAGTAAATAAATCAGCCATGCGCCCACCCCAACCACTGGCGTTGCCGGTTACATTCATCGGCCCCAAGGTATGCCAAAAATGCTGCTGATGGTTATGGGCAAACAAGCTGGCTGGCAAGGCGACCTGGCCATTTTGAACCTGGGCTTTGCTCGCCGGTTCAATCAAAGCGCCTACGGAGTTCACGACCGCCAGCTGACCACGATTAAAGCGCGCCGCTAAACTGCCCATGGACGGGTGAAAGCCATATTCGGTGCCATTTAACCCATGCAAGGATGCTTGGTTAACGGCAATGGTCTCGCGGTAGGCTCGGTACTCGTTATAGCCGGCGTTGTCGGTCGGCACAATCATATTGCTGCAATCATTACCGCCTTGCAAAAACACACACACCAAGCTTTTGTGGTCATTAAATTGGGTGCTGCTGGCGGCGAAAGCTTTTTCCATCATGGCCAGCGATGCGCCGGTACCGAGCAAGGTGCTGGTGCCAGATACGGCCATTAGGCGTTGAATAAAATCACGACGCTTCATTATTTGCCCTCCAGCATAAATTCTGGCGATGCCACCACCAGTGACAACACGTCTTGCACTTTTAACAGTGGGTCATTGGCGTAATTATTTTGCGTGGCCAAATAATCCAGAATGATGTCGCGCAGGGTAGGCGACATAGTACCGCCCAATAGCAGAATGTTGACCTGTTGCAGCAGCGCATCGGTATCGTCTGCCGTTTGCACCAGGGCGTCGACGTTCATGCGTGCCAGATGCTTTTGATGAGGCTGGCGATCGGCATAAGGCACTGTGGCCATATAAATAGTGCGATCAAAGTAGTTTTGCATGGCCAGATATTGGTTGGCATCCATCAAGGTAAATTCAGGTGCAAGCAAGCCTTGCTCAGAAATTGGGCCGGCTGGGCGATCTTCTGGGGTATAAAAATTAAATACCGAAGGCGCGCGCAAAATGGTTTGACCGATATTGCTTTGCAAATCTTCAAGGCGTTGGCGCGCGTGAATTTCAAAATACTCATAACCAGGCTGACCACAAAACACATCACGGTCATCGGGTTGCCAAACGTTCCATACCCAGCCTTCACGTTCGGGCGCAGTAAGCGGGAAAGCGCGCCATAAGCGTGTTAGGCGCAGCATGGGTTGCGTTAATTTGCTGTCGTTGGCTTGCAGGGCTTCAGGGTCTGTCAAAATCGCTTTGGCCACCGCTGCTAAATCACCGCGTTGGCCTTGGCCGTTGTTTTCAAACACCGACGCCACACGCTGTAGGTAGGCAGGGCTAGGGTTAGAGCTGACTAAGCGTTGAATCAGCTGGCGGCTAATAAACGGCGCAACATTGGGGTGATTAAACAGTGCGTCCAGCGCCATATCCAAATCTTGCTGTGCGCTATTGCCGGCTGGCAGTACAGCGCGGCCCGCGAGCAGGGTTTTTTCGCCGCTGTCGTGATACTCCTCGATGGCGGCCATGGGTAAGCGCACGTCTTGGCCTTGGTAGCCACCGTAGCGCGACACCCACCAGTTTAAATGGCCATTGGGCCTGAAGTCGTAAATCCAGCCGGTAAATACCCGTGCTAACTCTTCGATGTCGGTTTGGCTGTAGGTGGGAATTAATTCACCACCACTGCGCTTGTAGCTGCCATCGAGGTTCATTTCATACAAGCCGATGGTAAACAGCTGCATGATTTCGCGGGCGTAGTTTTCATCCGGGCGGGTGTTTTTGCTCGGGTCTGCTTTGGCGTTGCGGGCATGGGATAAATAAGTGCCCATGGCCGGATGCAGGCTGACATCCTCCAGTAAGTCGCGGTAGTTACCCAAAGCATGCTTGAGCAAGGTGTCGTAATAGTGCGCTAGGCCGGTTTGCTGGCGGTACAGCACGTCGTTGCCTTGGTCGGAGACCACCAAAATTTCGCTCAGCGCCAGCGCCATACGGTGGCGCAGCTGATCGTCACTGCGCAGAGCTTTGGTCCACCAGGCTTGATGGCGGGCGTGCTTATCTTTGGGGGTGCCGCGAATGGCCCAGGTTGGGTTGGCGGCGCTCGGTGTGCCTAAATCTTTATCGCCAGGGTGATCGCTGACTTCATACAGGCACATGCGCCACTTTAGCGTTTCCATATAAGGGCTGATGTAATCAGGCCGCTGTGCGACTTGTTGATTCAGCCAAGCATCCACGCCCAGGCGCTGCAGGTCGGCTACGGATTCCGGTGTGGCGCCAAAGGTGGCCTGATTCAGAAAGTGAAAAGCGTCGGCATAGCTTAGGGAGGCGACCTCATTGCCGGAGTCTTCGTCGGTGCCAGAGTCTTGGTCTGTGCCTGAGCCATTATCTGAGCCGTTACCTGAGTCGTTACCTGAGTCGTTACCTGAGTCGTTACCTGAGTCGTTACCTGAGTCGTTACCTGAGTCGTTACCTGAGCCGTTATCTGAGCCGTTATCTGAGCCGTTATCTGAGCCGTTATCTGAGCCGTTATCTGAGCCGTTATCTGAGCCGTTATCTGAGCCGTTATCTGAGCCGTTATCTGAGCCGTTATCTGAGCCGTTACCTGAGCCGTTACCTGAGCCGTTACCTGAGCCGTTACCTGAGCCGTTACCTGAGCCGTTACCTGAGCCGTTACCTGAGCCGTTACCTGAGCCGTTACCTGAGCCGCTATCTGAGCCGCTATCTGAGCCACTGTCGGTCGATGGGGTTTCACTGCCAGAGCGGTCACTGCCGGAACCGCCGCCACCGCACCCGATCAGGGCGACGGTGATGAGTGTGAGTACTAGCCGCTGCATTGCTCTCTCCCGCTGTTTGTTATTTTTTGGCTAGCGGCGGGGTAGGACTGCCAAATGAAGTGGGCAGTAGTGCCCGACGGTAACGCCGAGACGACAAATTACGACAGCCTCAGGTTAGGCACTAGCTCAAATAGGCTAAAGGGCCCAGCGGAGTTAAAAAATGAGAACTGTGTAGCCGTTACAAAGAAAAGGGTTTCACACTGTGACAAAGTGTTGGCAAGCGGGTTTGCTTTTGAATATGGCTATCTCAATAAGTGACCTCGCGTGTCTCTTAGTGGGCGGAGTTGGGAGTGGGCGGCGTTGTGAGTGGACGGCGCTAGGTCACTTCATAGCACAGAAGGGCGCTGCTTAAGCGCCGCCGTTACAATGCTTTTTGCCAAAACTCGGCAATGCCCATGGCTGGGTCCAGCTCGTAATTACCAAAGCCAAAATTGGCGTAGGCCTGCCGCGCAGCCTGGTTGCCTTGCAGCACCTCAAGGGTGATTTTGCAGCAGCCGCGCTGGCGAGCGATGTCCTCAACCTGTTGCAGCATTTTCTGGCAAACGCCTTGGCCGCGACAGTCACGGTCAACGATGACATCGTGAATGTTTATTAATGGCATGCATTTAAAGGTAGAAAACCCCTGCATACAGTTAATTAGGCCCACCGGCCGCCCTTGGTAAAAAGCCAATACGGTAAAGGCATTCGGCACTTGGCCCAGAGCCGCACCCAGGTTGTTGATGACCTCGGTGCTGAGCGCTTCACCACCGCCCATTGGATCGCTGGCGTAGTGGTTCATCAGCTCACCAATAATGACCTGGTGTTCTGGATTGTGGTAATCGGCGATGCGAATATCAATGCTCATTATTCTTCTCCTAAAAAGCCACCGGTTTGATGCGCCCACAATTGCGCATAAATGCCGTTGGCTTGCAGTAATTCCTGGTGTGTGCCTTGTTCCACGATGCGGCCTTGGTCCATCACGATAAGGCGATCCATGGCAGCAATGGTCGACAAACGGTGGGCGATGGCAATGACGGTTTTATTTTCCATCAGTCGATACAAGCTGGCTTGAATCGCGGCTTCCACTTCCGAGTCTAAGGCGGAAGTGGCTTCGTCCAAAATCAAAATGGGTGCATCTTTTAATAACACTCGGGCGATGGCGATGCGTTGGCGTTGGCCGCCAGACAATTTTACCCCGCGCTCGCCAACTTGGGCATCAAGGCCGCTGTTGCCATCTGGGTCGGTCAGGTCGCTGATGAAGCTTTGCGCTTCGGCTTGCTCGATGGCTTGCTGCAGTTCTGCTTCCGTCGCATCTGGTCGGCCATACAAAATATTGTCGCGAATGCTGCGGTGCAGCAGCGAGGTATCTTGCGTCACCATGCCAATGTGTTGGCGCAGGCTTTCTTGGCTGACTTCTCGAATGTCTTGGCCATCAATTAAAATGCGGCCGGACTGAATGTCGTAAAAGCGCAGCAATAAATTCACCAGGGTGGATTTGCCCGCCCCAGAGCGGCCCACCAGACCGACTTTTTCGCCCGGCTTGATGTTTAAATCGAGCTGATCAAAGACCTGTTTGGGGAGCTGGTTTTTACCCTGGTAATGAAAGCTCACCTGCTGCAGCTCGATTTGGCCGGTAGGCACTTGCAAAGCAGGTGCGCCTTTTTCGTCTTCAATGGCGACGGGCTTAGATAAAGTATTCATGCCATCGGTAACGGTGCCGAGGTTTTCAAATAAATTGCCGACCTCCCACATAATCCATTGCGACATGCCATTGATGCGCAGTGCCAAGCTGATGGCAACGGCAATGGCACCGACGCTGATTAACGACTCGCTCCACAGCCACACCGACATGCCAGCAATGCTCAAGGTTAACCAGTAATTAAGAACATTGACGGCAACATTAAAGCCCGTGGCAAGGCGCATTTGCCGATACACGGTATTCATAAAGCCCTGCATGCTGTCTTGGGCGTAGTCGGCTTCGCGCTGGGTATGGGCAAACAACTTAACGGTTTGAATGTTGGTGTAGCTATCGACAATGCGCCCCGTCATAACTGAGCGAGCGTCGGCCTGCTTGGTGGCGATCTGTTTTAAGCGCGGAATAAAATACAACTGCACGCCGATATAGCCGGCCAGCCACACCAGCAGCGGTAATACCAGGCGGCTGTCGGCGGAGGCGATGATGGCAATCACACTGATAAAATACACGCCGACGTACACCATCACGTCGAGTAATTTCATCACGCTTTCACGCACCGCCAACGAGGTTTGCATGACCTTAGTCGCCAGCCGGCCGGCAAAATCGTCTTGATAAAAACTCATGCTCTGGCCGAGTAAATAACGGTGCGCCAGCCAGCGAATTTTCATTGGGTAGTTGCCGAGCAGCGCTTGATGTACCAGAGCCGCGTGTAAAAATACCAGCAGCGGCATGCCAATCAATAGCAGCGCACCCATGCCCCACAGTGTGGCTTGCTCTTGTGCCAGCAAGGTGGCCGGGTCACTGTTGACCAGCCAGTCGACCAGGCTGCCCATAAACTGCACCAGATAGACCTCTAAAATGGCCAGTGCAGCGGTGAGCACAGACATAATCAGCAAGGGCTTGCGCAGCCCGCGGGTGTAGTGCAAACAGAACGCCACCAGGCCCTGTGGCGGTTGGCCAGGTGTCTGTGGCGGAAAAGGATTAATTAAAGATTCAAAAAAACGCAGCATGGCTTGGTGTGTCGGCGGCTAACTAAAGGTCGCACACCATAGCAAAATCTGCGTTGCTCCACAGGGTACAGACTGTTGCGAAACCAACAGCGTGGGCAAACCTGTGTTGCCCCGTGCTGGTTTTATCAGGCAGCGCTTACTAGGAAGGGGTTACCAAGCATTTAGGCCGTAGTTGTCGAGAATGGCTTGCAGCTTGCCGCTGGATTTTAATTGTGGCATGGCGTCATTGACCAGCTGCATATAGCGCGCAGTTTTGTCGCTGTCTGGCGTGCAGGCGATGTACATAGGCGTTGCCTCGGTCAGCTGACCTGCGCTGATCAATTGCCCGCTGACGCCCATTTCTTTGGCTTTGGCACCAAGTACAAATTCGCTTTCTACCAGGGTATCTATGCGCCCGGCGAGCAGCTTTTTGATGTTTTTATCCAGTGCGCCATCACCGGAGACAAAAAAGAACGCCTGATCTTTGTGCTGCTCAGCAAAGGCATCAAACACTTCTCCATAGCCGTAGCCTGAAATCATGCCGGTACGCCGCTCAAGCAATTGCGCCAGCTCACCGTTGAAGCGCCAGCTGTCATCACGAGCAATAAAAAAGTGAACACTGTCTAGCCCCCAAGATTGCTCAGGGAAGGCCAAATCCGGGGCGTCTTCTTTATAAGCACCGACTACACAGTCGATTTTGCCACGTCGCACCTCATACAGCGCGCGCTCCCACGGCATGAGCTGATAATCCACGTTAATGCCGTGCGGCTCAAACACGGCTTGCGCCAGCTCGATCATGTAGCCTGGCTTGTCGGAGGCTGGGTCGCCATTCATCGGAAACCAATCGTCGGCACGAATGGTGAGGGTTTCTGCGCTGGCGGTCAGGCTGATCTGCAAGGCCAGCAGGGCAACTATAGGCTTCATAAGCGCCTCTTTGGGTTAAGGTCACTCTTGCAGCTTAGACAAACCTGCTGGCCTGGGAGGCGTTAGCCCAAATGATCTTTTAAGCCCGCTGGCAAACGTGCCGGCTCAAAGATTTCGATCCAGTAGCCGTCTGGGTCTTGGATAAAGGCAATGTCGTTCATTTTGCCGTCTTCCGGGCGCTTGGCGAAGGTGACGTTAAGCTCGTCGAAGCGCTGGCAAGCGGCGGTTAAATCTGGCACGGCAAAGCCAATATGGCCAAAACCACGCGGCTCGCTGTTGCCATTGTGGTAGTGCACGTCTGGGTCGTCTTCGCTGCCCCAGTTATAGGTCAGCTCTAGCATGGCCGGGCGGCTAAAGGTTTGCACCGTGCGTTCATCGACATCTGCCGACCAGTGTTGGCGCTGCTCGTCATTTAAAGCGGCGAGAAAAAACAAGGTGAAGCGCATTTCTGGAAACTCCAGTTTTCGCACCAGGGTCATGCCCATCACGCGGGTGTAAAAATCCAGCGACGTTTGTGGGTTTTTGATGCGCAACATGGTCTGGTTAAAAACAAAGCCCTCGGTGGCGCTGTCGTGTTGCTGATAAAGGCCAGGGGCGTCGTCAAAGTGGCGATTCATAATGTTTACCTCGTTGTCACTAACGGCGGCAGCATAGGCTTGTGAGCAGGGCATCGCAAGCGGGCTTGTCGCCCCGTGGGAATAGTTTAATCTGTGGTCGACCAGACAATGGAATGCCTTATGACTCATCCCGAACTCATTATTAACGGCTTAACCCTAGCCGCTGGCGGTGCCTTAATCGTCGAGCGGGCGACGGAATTTCTTAAGCATATTCAAAAACGCTTTGACCGCGAACAGGCTGAGCAGCGCTTGCTGCAAGTCGAGCTGGCAGAGCTGCGCCAGGCCAATCTGGCAGCGGAGCAAATCTTAGCCGGCGAAGTGCCAACCCCAGTAGATGAGCCCGATGATCGCGAGCAATACGCGCCAGTGCCCGTCATTGATCGCGCGCGTTTAAGCTTAAATTCCGCGCGGGTGCGGTTGTTTGTGCGCTTAGCACCGCTGGCGTTGGGGCTGATCATCGCCGGCGTGCTGGACTTGCACTTATTGGCCTTGATGCGTGGCGCTGAAGTGCTGCCGATGGCGCAACTATGGGCCAATGGCCAGATTGGCCAGGCGCTGTTGCAGTGGTTAGATACCCTGTTGAGTGGCGTATTTATCGCTGGCGGCAGCCAGCCAGTGCATGTGTTGATTCGCTTTTTGCGCGCAAGGCCGCTGCCGGCTCCCGTTCCTGAGGAAGACAGCGAAGTCAGTGCTGCTAATGTCGGTGATGTGTCCACCGACAGCCAGCCTGCGCCGCTGCGCTACCAAGGCGGGGTAAAGCCGCTGACATTAGAGCAGGTACATAAGCGCAGTGGCGATCCACAGCAAATCGTGGTGCATCACACGGCGATGAATGCCAACACCAGTTTCGCCACTATAGTGGATGAGTTTTTAGTCAATAAAGGCTGGCTGACCGGCTACCACGCGGTGATCATGCCCGACGGTCAAATTCATGCCTTTTGCCGCTGGGACCGGCGTGGCAACCATGCCCGTGGCCACAACGACCGCACTCTCGGCATTGCCTTTCATGGCAATTTTCACACCGACCCAGCCGATGCCTATGCCAATCACGATGGCCGCTACGGCCCGCAGCAACCGAGCGAAGCCCAACTCGATGCCGGGGCACGGTTAATCGCCGCTTGGATTCATCTTTACCCGCAAATGGATGGCATCGACGATGTCGTGGCCCACCGTGAACTGAGCGGTGCCAGCACCGTTTGTCCGGGCAATCAATTTCCGCTAACGCAGCTGCGCCAAGGGGTAGGGCAGTGGCTCAAGCGCTGGCAGCAGCCACAACATCAGGCACTGCTGGCGGCTTTGGCGCAACAGCCACGCATTTATTGCAGCGAGCAGCGCCCTGCTTGGCTGGCAACCGAAGAAATGGCCCATAGCGAGGAGGTGGCCCATGGATAGCGCTGAACCTGCCCTGGTGTTAATCACCATGACGTTATTTTTTTCTTTATTGGTAGAGCGCATCACCGAGTTGGCCATGGCACTGCTGGATTACGGCGATGTGCGTTTTCACTGGCATCGCTTTTGGCAGCAGCGCGCTGCCAAACTGGCTTGGCAACTGTCACAGCCGCGCGACCCTCGCTGGCAGCAAGAGTTGGCGCGCGCATTGGAGCGCTATTTAAGCTGCGAAGCCAATGGCGTCACCGCTGTGTCTGTGGCCAAGGTGCGACAGGCGTATTTACAGCTGGCGACCAAGCTGGTGGCCATCACGGTGGGCATCGTGCTGGCGTGGCTGATGGAGTTGAACTTGTTTGCTGCCATCGACCAGCTCAATGCCGCGGCATCCGCGCAAAGCATGCGCTATTTTTCCAGTGCGTTTTTACCCCAGCCGCTGGCGCTGGTGCTAACTGGCATCATTTTGGGCTTGGGCGCCGGGCCGCTGCATAAAGTCATCAGTGCGCTAGAGCGGGCGCGCAAAGACAAACAACCACCGGAGGCAAAGCCATGATGGATGCTGGTTTGTGGTTATTGGAGTACGGCGACTTGCTGTTAGGCGTCGTGCTGCTGTGGTGGCTGAGCGGGCGACTGCCGGGGCGGGCACGTTGGTATGTGCTGTCGTTTGGCTTGGGTTGGTTGGTGTTGCAGGGCTGGCAGCGACATCGCGCACGTCAGCGCTTTCTCGAGTTGGATGAGCAGCGCACCCAGCTGCGGTTAAGGCTGCAGCAGCTCAAACAACAGGCGCAGCAGTTAGAGCAGCAAAACCAAGCCCTCAATAACGAGGCCAGGCAACTGCGCCAGGACAGTGCTGCCCTGCAGCAACAGCTGGCGCAGCTGCAACAAGGCGACGAGCAACTGGCGCTGCGTCGGGTGCAATTAGAGCGCGACTGGCAAGCAGCTCAGCAGCGCGCAGCCGAGGTGCAGGCGCAAAATCAACAGGTGTTGGCGCAATTACAGCGCTTGCAAGCCATGCGTCAGCTGGTGGATGCCAATGCCAATGCCGAGGCGGACGCTGCCGAGGAGAGTCCTTATGTTGCGCCTTAACCAACCTTTGTCACTGCGGTGGTTGGCGCTGCTTGGCTTGGTGCTATGGCCGCTGAGCAGCGCGTGGGCGCAGGCCTGTGAGCTGATCGTGCAAGCCGACGACTTTGAGCGCCGCCAGGTCAATGGCGAATGGGTTTACCTGATGCCGGCGGCGCGCTTTGACGCCCTGCAACGTCAGGGCTGCATGCCGGTTACGCAGTTGCTGCAGAACAACCAGCAAAGCATTGCCGAGCTGCAGCGCCAAGTCGTCGAGCAGCAACAGCTGATTAACGATTATCAGCGGCAAATTGAGCTTTACCAGCAGGTGGTGGCTGAGGCCAGCCGCATTAATCAACGCTACGACAACCTCGCCAGCAGCTATCAGCAGCAACTGCAGCAACAGCAAAGTTTAATTCAGCGCTATCAACAAACCGCCGATGAGTTTGATGCTCTGGCTGGCGATTATCGCGACTTGGCAGCACAAGGGTTAAGCCGTTATCGCCTCGGCCTGGCACTCGGCGCTGGCAATGAGGGCATGGCCGGTGCCGTGCAATTTGGAGCTGGGCGCTGGCTGGTGCTGCTGCACAGCTTAGATGGCCGTGCCAGCGCTTTGGTCGGCACGGAAATACGCTTCTGAACTTGAAAGCCAGGCTCGCCGCCGCCAGCATAGTAGGCTGATTAGCCAGCCTGAGGATCTATGACCCAGCACTTATTTGTCTACGGCACCCTAAAGCAAGCCTGGCGGCGCCAGAAAACCGCTTTGGGAGCGGCCAGTGAGATCATTGAACAACTGCAGCAACAGGGACAATACCTGGGCGAGGCCAGGCTGCGCGGTGCGCTTTATCACCTTGGCCGCTATCCCGGGCTGGTATTAAACCCCATGGGCCTTTGGAGTCATCGCTGTCGCCTTGCCGGTGTGAGTGGCAGCGAATGGGTCTATGGCGAGCTGTGGCACATAGAAGAAGAGCTATGGCCCTTGCTGGACCGCTACGAAGGCGCCGACCGGCCACCCTACGAATACCACCGTTTGCGTGTGAGCGCCGTGATGGAGCCGGGCGACGAGCCGGCTGAAGCCTGGGCGTATGTGCTGAACACCAGCCGCTGGCAGGGCGAAGTGCCGGAGTGGATTGCCAGTGGGCGGTTTGAGGGGTAGGTGTTTTTAGTTGGGTTGTTGCGCTAGTAAACCGCTAGCAGATTTACAAACCGGGGTCAGAGCTTAAGCTCTGATCCCATTTTTATGTTTCTGCCAAGCCCTATGCCCTCCTTGAGGGATCTTATCCCTCATGCTGGGAAGGCGAGCTCCCTGCTAAGGCGCGGAAAGTCTGGGCGCGAAAGCGAGTAATCAGCAAATAAATGGCTAGAAACTCAATGTAAAGAGATACTGTTTATGCAACCAGTATATTTCTTCAGGCGACAAAAAGCTGGCACGTTTTTCCGGTCCGCTTGCCCGTATTTTCCCAGAGTGGTAGTTTAAACGTCAGAAAAATCAGTAAGTTAGCCTTGAACTGCCAGAAATTTCAGGCGTGGATAGTAGGCGAGCACGTTTTTCCAGGAGGGAATGTGAAAGAAAGGAAACTATCCAGTTGCAAATCAATAGGTTGGCAGAGATAGCTCGAATGGCTCTAGCTGGAAAAACAGGCACGCACACTATTAAACTGTTATGGCTTCCTCAAAAATGGCACTGTTTGGATAAACAGTATTTGTTGTTTGTGCTCTATTCGTTGTGTAAAGTATTGTTTTTAATTCAATCTAAGTGGACATAATGAATGCGTGAATCCTTACGTCGTAAAGTGTTAGATGTTTGTGCTAAGAAAATCGCACAAAAGGGCGAGAATGTTGGAGTTTCATTCTATGCATTTTTCGCTAATAAAAACGACGATCCAGAGTTGTTAATGGAGGCAGCTACTTGGTGGATTCAAACTCACCAGCTAGATCACTTCGAAAAAGCCTATAAAATCATAGAAATGATTGAATCAGGCAAGTAAAGAACGCGTTAAGTCCAAGCCATAACAAGGCGCTAAACTCGTTTGTTGTGGTCAACCCAAACCGGAAACAAACAGGACATATATAGACGCTCTCCCGGTGTCAAGGCATAAAGATGCCGTGGCGCCTGGACACCCCTGATTAACCTCTTTTTTACTCATCACTCGGTCGCTATGATGAACGGTGGTTCATGCGAGTTGGTGGTAGTGCTGACATATATTCGGCTTCTGATCAGACCTTGGCCTGGAGCCCTGATGAGATCCGCACCTTCCCACCTAAAAACACCCACTCGATCTTTTACGATCGTGTCCAAGCCAGGTTCTGGGAAGGGCGGATAACCCCGTTTATTTCATCACACTAACGACTACCCAGATAAGATAAATACGTTTACGCTGCTTTAAATGCCTCGCTTTTTTGTAGCAAGATCCAGCTAATGCGTGCCAGTTTATGAGCAACGGCGACCACGCCTTTTTGCAGCCCACGGCGGAGAATGATCTGGTTAATCCAGTTACCTAATTTTGTATCGCCTTGCCGCTTGGCCCATCGAACAGTGTGCCTGGCTGCTTGGACAAATAGCTTGCGCAAATAACGATTCCCGCGTTTGGATATACCCGCCATGGTCGACTTGTGGCCACTGGCTTTTTGTACCGGTGTTAACCCTGTCCATACGGCGAAATCTCGTGCGTGAGCAAATGCCTGCCCTTTGCCAATGGTCGACACAATCGCGCTGGCAATGTGCGGACCAATGCCGGGGATGGTTTGCAGATACTGGCACTCTTCATTTTTTGCGGCGTAGTCTGCAAGCACTTTTCTCAGGTGCTCAAGCCGACGACTCAGAGAATCGTATTCAACCAATGTGTGCTCAATCTCTTTGCGAATAATGGCAGATAAGGCTGGGTCTTCCATCGCCTCCCTCAGCTTCACTGCTAAGGCTTCAATGCCTTCTGGAAAACTGTAACCATAATCGGCCAATAAACCGCGCATTTGATTCATTAACCCGGTTCGAGTCGCCACGCACCGCTCTCGAATGCGATGCAACACCTGGATATCCTGCTGCGACTCTGATTTAACCGGCACCATGCGCATGCCAGGTCGTCGTGCTGCTTCTGCAATCGCCAACGCATCGTTGCGATCATTTTTATTACCGCGCACAAAAGGCGTGACGTGTTG
>NZ_BMYY01000016.1:68092-77121 GCF_014652515.1 Bacterioplanes sanyensis
GCTCCTCATTTGTTGAGTTTTTTGTTGAACTAAAACTTTAGCGCTTTTGACGCTGGAACCAAATGGGAGAGCGTCCATCCCATCAGTCACGATAAGAAAATTGACCGACAGCTGCTTAAAGTTCAACCAGTCGGTCCATGAGTGAATCCTATTTACTGAGAGTCAGCCATAAAAAACGGGGCCAGCGTGGCCCCGTTTTATAAAAGATTACTTTTCGACAAAGGCCCTTTCAATTACATAGTGACCTGGCTTGCCGCCGCGTGCTTCTTGAAAGCCCATGTCATCCAACATGGCGGTTAGGTCTGCCAGCATGGCTGGGCTGCCGCACAGCATAAAGCGGTCATTTTCTGGGTCTAGGTCGGCTAGGCCAATATCCTGCGTCAGTTTGCCCGAGGCCAATAAGTCGGTTAGGCGGCCTTGGTTGCGGAAAGGTTCACGCGTGACCGTGGGGTAGTAAATCAGCTGCTGGCTGACCATATCGCCAAAGTATTCATTATTTGGCAGTTCGCTTTGAATGCGATCCTGGTAGGCCAGTTCGGAAACGTAGCGCACTCCGTGGGTGAGCACGACTTTTTCAAACTGCTCGTAGATTTCAAAATCTTTGATGATGCTTAAAAAGGGTGCCAAGCCAGTGCCGGTACTGAGCAGGTACAGGTTTTTGCCAGGCAGCAAATTGTCGGTGACCAGTGTTCCAACAGGTTTAGTACCCACCAGAATTTCGTCGCCCACGGCCAGTTTTTGCAGCCGTGATGTTAATGGGCCGTCGGGCACTTTGATTGAGAAGAACTCCATTTCTTCTTCGTAGTTGGCGCTGGCAATGCTGTAGGCGCGCAGCAAGGGTTTGCTGTCGACCTCTAAACCAATCATAGTGAAATGACCGTTTTTGAACCTCAAGCCCTGGTTACGGGTAGTGGTGAAGCTGAATAAGGTTTCATTCCAGTGGTGCACGCTGGTGACGGTTTCACGAATCAGATTGCTCATAATGCTTCTCTGGCCAATTTACGGATGGTCACACGGTACTCTGATAGTTATTATCGGTAAAACAATTAAACCTAATATAGATATTCGGTTTTTCTGATATGAAGTACACATTGAGACAGCTGCAAGTGTTTGTTGCTGTCGCTAGCCACAACAACCTGACGCGTGCTGCTCAGGCGCTGGCCATGTCGCAAAGTGCGGCCAGCAGTGCTTTGCGTGATTTAGAGCAGCAGTTTGATTTGCAGTTGTTTGATCGCATTGGCAAAAGGCTGCAGTTGAACGACCAAGGTCGCCTGCTGCTTCCTAAAGCCGAGTCACTGCTGGCTCAGGCTCAGGAGCTGGAGCAGCAGTTGTTGCAGCACACCGCCATTGGTAGCTTGCAAGTTGGGGCAACGCTGTCGATCGGTAACTATTTAGCAGTGCCGCTGATGGCGGACTTTATGAGTCGTCATCCAGGCTCTCGTGTGCACTTGCAGGTTGGCAATACGCGTCAAATCGTTGCGCAGCTGCTCGATTATCAATTGGATGTGGGTTTAATCGAGGGTGAGATCAATCACCCTCAGTTACAGACCGAGGTGTGGATGAATGACGAGCTGGCGGTGTTCTGCCACCCCGAGCACCCGCTGGCGAGGCTACAGCAGTCCCACCCACTGACGTTAAGTGATGTGACGGCTCACCCGTGGATAGTGCGCGAGCAGGGCTCTGGCACACGCCAAGCGTTTGAACGTGCCTTTTATCAATGTTTATCTGAGTTAAACATTCGCCTTGAGCTGCAGCATACCGAGGCCATTAAACGCGCGGTTGAGGCTAACCTCGGGCTGGGGTGTTTGTCGCGTATCACCCTGGAAGATGCCTTTGCTCGCCAGCGGTTGGTGCAGCTGCAGTTGGCAGGTCTCAACATGGAGCGGCGGTTGTATTTGGTCATGCATCGGCAAAAGTTTCAAACCGCTGCCATTCAGGAGTGGTTGCAATTATGTCGCCAATATTCGCGTTAACCGGCGCTTTAAACTCAGAGTATGGGTGCCTTGAGTTATTCAAATACACCCCAGTAGCGGATTTGCGCCAACGCTGGGCAGGTGGTGGAAAAACGGCTAAACCTGTTAGACGCGCTGTTATTGTTGAGGTTTTATGATTCGCACTGGATTGACGCTCTTGCTCACCAGCTTGGTATTACTGAGTCACGCGCAGCAGCGTGTGGCTGTGGGGGTGTATCCCTTCGCTCCCTTTGTTGAAATGACAGGCGACGAAGACCAACCGTTTCAAGGGCTGACCATCGACTTGCTGGCGCTTTTAAATAATAAGCAACAAAAATATCGCTTTGAGCCGGTGATGATCTCCCCCAAGCGCCGTTATCAGGCGTTTCTCTCGGGCGATTACGATTTGCTGTTTTATGAAAGCAAAGACTGGGGTTGGGGCAACATTGATATTGATACCTCCGCTGTTTATCAGCGCGGACGCGAGCTCTATGTGGCATTGGCTGATCCTGAGCGGGAGCAGAGCTTTTTTGATGATCTGAGCCGGCATCGCCTTATTGGTATTTTGGGTTATCACTATGGCTTAGCCGGCCACAATAGTGATGAAGATTATCTAAGAAAGCACTACAACATGCTGCTGAGCTGGGATCATAGGCGCAACTTTGATCTGCTATTTGAGCGTCGCGGCGATGTATTGATTGTTAATCAGTCGTACTTAGATCGCTATATGAGTCTTTATCCTGAGCGAGCAAAGCGCTTGTTGCTGAGTGAGAAGTCCGACCAGCTCTATCGCCACACCGTGCTGGTGCGACCAGATAACGACCCCAGCGTTGAGACCATGAATGCGCTATTGGAGCAAATCACCCAAGATGGCAGTTTAGCTCGGCTGTTAGAGCAGCAGGGCATACGTCCCCAGTTAGTGGTGCCGGTTACCACGCCTAAGCAGTGAAAAGAAAACACCGCATGTCGAGTCACACGTTCGCTTACTGTCTGCCGGCCCTTCAAGCCCTCTGGCATCGCCTTGTCTCATGCCAATGGAGTCACCACCTGCGAGACATGCCGATACCAGAGCGCTTACTGGCACGAAGCTTCTAGTTATGGGCGCTAAGCGCGCATGACAGGACGATCTTGTTCGACTTGACTGAACACCTTGTAAAAGCTCGATTGCTCCTGAATGTCGATGGGCAAATGCAAGCGCCGAGAAATGTCACTGGCAGAGAAAATACCGCGCACCTGATGCCGAGGTTCATCCACCACCAAGCAGTGTTGCTGATGATTGTCCTTCAGAAAAGCGACGACATCACCGATGCTAGCGTGCTCGACCTCGCCAATGTGTAATGCCAATAAATCCTGCTTGCGAGTCATCAAATCGGCAACGCGAATGTCCTCGCGCGCTACCCGACGCTCGCCGATATGGCGGACGATGGCCTGCTCGGATAAATCCTGTGCACTGATCACGCCAATAAAGGCACCGTGTTTATCAACCACCAGTTGCAAACGCACATGGGTGGTCAACATGCCTTGGCGAGCTGCTGCAGCTGGCAGGTCAGCCTCAATTACCAGAGGCTCGGTACGCATGAAGTCGGTGAAAAAGGACATAGCTGGGCTGTTGAATGTCAGCATTTCAGCTTCGTCAGGACGAATCAGTTCATCGACATTTAAAACTGGATACAGAGTTAACTTGCTCATGGTTGTTCTCCTCGGGTCCATTGTGATGGCCCATAGTGTCAAAGGGAAAAGTCAGGACAGGAGAACAAGGGGCGGTGCCCGAATTGGGCGTGTGGCCTGCTGAGCAGTGATCACTTCAGTGGTGGCCACCGTAACAGATGCTTCAGAGCGTGGGGCGAGTGGCACCACACTCAGGCTTACCAGGTTAGCGTCGTCGCTGGGCTCACTGCCGCCGTGCCACCAAGGGTGATCATCGTTAAACTCAGCTTGCAGGCATGCCGTAGACGTTAACTCAAATTGAGTACCGCTTTCTGCGCTCAGCACCATATGGCTGAAAAGCAATGCCAGAATGAACAGCCACTTCGTCATTAGCCGCTCCGATAACCTAGTCTGTTCAGCATAAAACACTTTGCTGAGGGGAGAACACCTTATTTTGCAACGCTTTGTTGCTGTTTGAGCATCTGTGTTGGCGTGCTGCCCTGCTGTTAACGATGGGCTGGGACCAAGGAGAAACTGGCGCCTTAACGATTGGAGCCTACCCAAAGGCGAGCTAAAACACCGAAATGGCCACCTGGCGCATAAAAAAACCCGCCAGTGGCGGGTTCTGATATTTACCAACGCTGCTTACCAAAGCGAGCGGCCCTTTTTCGCTGCCGTGCGTAGGCGCAAGGCATTGAGGCGAATAAAACCTTCGGCGTCTTTTTGATCGTAAGCGCCATCGTCATCCTCAAATGTCGCAGTCAACTCACAGAACAAGGAGTCGTCAGATTTACGGCCCACGACAATGACGTTGCCTTTGTAGAGTTTTAACCGCACGACACCATTGACCATTTTTTGCGTGTCATCAATGGCCGCTTGCAGCATTTCACGCTCGGGTGACCACCAGTAGCCGTTGTAAATCAACTTGGCATAGCGCGGCATCAGTTCGTCTTTTAAATGCGCCGCTTCGCGATCCAGAGTGATGGATTCAATCGCCCGGTGTGCTTTTAGCAGCACAGTGCCCGCCGGCGTTTCATAACAGCCGCGGGCTTTCATGCCAACGTAGCGGTTTTCAACTATGTCGACCCGGCCGATGCCGTTGGCACCGGCGAGTTTGTTTAGCTCTTCCATAATGGTCGCTGGCGATTTTTCAACGCCATCAATGGCCACCGGATCGCCTTGTTGATATGTAATTTCAACATAGGTGGGCTCGTCCGGTGCCTGCTCTGGCGATACTGACCACAGCCACATATCTTCTTCGGGTTCGGCCCAAGGGTCTTCAATTAAGTCGCCTTCATAAGAAATGTGCAGCAGGTTGGCATCCATGGAGTAGGGCGATTTTTTACCGGCTTTGTTTTCCACCGGAATGCCGTGAGATTCGCAGTAGGCCATCAGTTTTTCACGCGAGTTCAAGTCCCATTCGCGCCACGGCGCAATCACTCTCACACCCGGCTTTAATGCGTAGGCGCCAAGTTCGAAACGCACTTGGTCGTTGCCCTTACCGGTAGCACCGTGGGCGATGGCATCGGCGCCGGTTTCGTTGGCAATTTCAACCAGACGCTTAGCAATCAGTGGGCGAGCAATGGAGGTGCCCAATAGGTACTCACCTTCGTAAATGGTGTTAGCACGAAACATAGGGAAAACAAAGTCACGCGCAAACTCCTCGCGCAAATCATCAATGTAGATTTCTTTAATGCCCAATGCTTCGGCTTTGGCGCGCGCAGGCTCAACCTCTTCACCTTGGCCTAGGTCGGCAGTAAAGGTGACGACTTCGCATTGATATTGCTCTTTCAGCCACTTGGCGATCACCGATGTATCGAGACCGCCAGAGTAAGCCAACACCACTTTTTTGATGTCTGACATGCATGTTCTCCAGCTTGGCTTGCCCGGCTTGTTGTCGACGCAGGAGCGCGTTTTTCGCAGCGGGCGATCATAAAGCAGCGCATTGTACTGCTTGGGATTAAATTTTGCCAGAAGGGTTTTCTACCGAACTTTATTCATCGCTGTGCGCTGCTAAAGCCTTCCCTCGGCGGTAATTGGAACTGCAGTTCGGGAGGGATTTCCATGTCCTCACGCTGCTCCAGCCGAATGGTGACACGGCGGTTCTGGGCCCGTCCACTGGCGGTATCGTTACTGGCCACGGGATAGCGCCCGCCATGAAAGCGGGTGGTGATTTTTTCAGGGTCGATGCCTTGCAGAATAAAATATCGCTCGACTGCTTCGACCCTGGCTTTTGACATTTGTCGATTATCATATCGACGGCCTAAGCGGTCGGCATGACCATCCAGATAAATAGCAAAAATACGTGGGTCACTTTTAACGTAGAAGATAATTCGGTCCAGCAGGCGTTTATCGCCTAAGTCCAGCCCTTTCTCGCCCGATTTAAAGAATACCCGTGAGCGCGCCACCTGGTTGAAATTCATTGGCAGTAGCTGATCAACACACTGCAGATAATCTTGGTAGTAGTCTTTAAACATCACCGCCGATACGTGCACTTTAACGGCGCGACCTTGGTCGTAATAGGTTTCGTGGGCAATGGTGGGCTGCTTGCCTTGCAATAGGGCATGCAAAAACTGATTCGTACGGTTGTTATCCAGCACCAAATTAGGGCTGTCATTGATGATCTTGCTGGTACCTAACGGCTCGCTGCGGCCACTGGGTTGCCAAGGCGGTGGCAAAATACTCACCTGTGCATTGCTATACGCCATTAGATTGCGGTCAGCTAACAGTCTGAACTCAACATCCTCGCCGGCTTGGTGGTAAAACTGTGCACGACCGTAGCCGGGAATGCGCTGCTCAAACACGCATTCAAAAATGGAGCCGCTCAGCGACCACTCGGTGGTCTCCACTGAGCCGCCATATTCCAGCGCCTGCGCCAGCCAAGGCCAGAGCAAGCACGCCAGCCCGAGGCGGCTGGCCCTGTTTAGGTTAGGCAGCATCATGTCAGTCTGTGTTGGCCATTGTTTGCTCTATGTTTATGCCCTTGGCAGAGCGGTTTTCTGGTATTTGTTGCTATCGGCGGTTTGGCGATAAAGTTGAGTCCATTTGTTGCATCGGCATTTGCTTTGGCTTCCGGTACAATGCGCGCCAGTTAAATCTTTTCACCGACCGAGGCTGCTCATGACCGACCGCATTACTCTGACTCGCCCTGACGATTGGCACCTGCACCTGCGTGATGGCCCAGTGTTGCAACATACCGTGCCGGCGACAGCACGGGTCATGGGACGTGCCATTGTGATGCCTAATTTGCAGCCCCCAGTTATGAATGCTGAGCAAGCAGGCGATTACCGTGACCGTATTTTGTCAAAAGTACCGCAAGGACTCAGTTTCAATCCGTTAATGGTGTTGTATCTGACCGATAACACAACACCGGAGATGATTCGGGAGGCTAAAGAGTCAGGCTTTGTTGTCGCGGTAAAGTTGTATCCCGCTGGTGCGACCACCAACTCTGATTCGGGCGTAACCGACCTCAGCAAGCTGGATGACATTGCGGCGGCCTTGGCAGAAAACGATATGCCGCTACTGGTTCATGGCGAGGTCACGCATTCAGAAGTGGATATCTTCGATCGTGAAAAGCGCTTTTTAGATGAAATCTTGGCGCCACTGGTTGCACGGCATCCGACCTTGCGCATGGTGGTTGAGCATATTACCACCGCCGATGCCGTTGACTTTGTCAACTCGCAAGGCCCGCATGTCGGTGCCACCATTACCGTGCAGCACCTCGCCTACAACCGCAATCATATGCTGGTGGGCGGCATCAAGCCGCACTATTACTGCCTTCCTATACTCAAACGTGGCCGTCACCAGCAAGCGCTGCAGGAAGCAGCCATCAGCGCTAGCCCCAAGTTCTTCCTCGGTACCGATAGCGCCCCCCATGCTAAAGGCGACAAAGAAAGTGCCTGTGGCTGTGCCGGTTGCTATACCGCCTACGCGGCCATTGAACTGTATGCCGAAATATTTGAGGACTTAGGTGCGCTGGATAAGCTGGAAGGCTTTGCTAGTTTCTTTGGTCCTGATTTTTATCGCCTACCGCGCAACAGCGACGAAATCACCCTGGTGCGCCAAAATTGGCAGGTGCCGGCGGAAATGAGCTTTGGCAGCGATGTCATTGTACCTTTGCGGGCTGGTGAAACCCTGCGCTGGAAGCTGGACTACTGATTCGACCGTTAGCATTTATTTATCCGACCAAATAAGGCAAGGCATGAGTGATACGCAAGAAAAATCCATGATGGCACAAAGATTCCGCGGCTTTTTACCCGTGGTAGTAGATGTCGAAACCGGCGGCTTTAACGCCCGCACCGATGCCTTGCTGGAAATTGCCATGGTCACCCTAGGCATGGATGACGAGGGCTATCTTTATCCCAAGGAAACATTGTCAGCTCATGTGCATCCGTTCGATGGCGCAAATTTAGAGCAAGAAGCACTGGACTTTACCGGCATTGACCCCTTCGACCCAGAGCGCGATGCCGAGTTTGAAATTGACGTATTAACCCGCATGTTTCAAACCATTCGCCGAGAAGTGAAACACTACGGCTGCAATCGCGCTGTACTGGTGGGGCACAATGCCCATTTTGACCATGGTTTCCTGCGTGAAGCTGTGGCTCGCAACGACATTAAACGTGATCCATTTCATCCGTTTTCGTCCTTCGATACCGCCTCCATCGCCGCCGTTTCTCTGGGTCACACCGTATTGGCCAAAAGCTGTAAAATGGCTGGTATCGAGTTTGATAACAGCGAAGCGCACAGTGCCGCCTACGACACCGAAAAAACCGCAGAACTGTTTTGCTACATCATTAACCGTTACAAAGACTTGGGTGGATGGCCTTTGGCCACACCGGCTGATAGTGAATAACCGGCATGGATTATCGTTTCTTTTACAATGAGCGCCAGCTCCCTTGTGCACGTTTATCGATGGACCATGAAGCCTTTGGCTTTTGGCTCAGCGACGATTTAGGCGACGATTTACACACCCTGGCCATGCTGCTAGAAAAAATCGACGCGCTATTACATGGTGAGTTGCAAGAGTTCGACTGGCACGGCCATGACTTTTTGCTGAAACTGAGCCGCGAAGACGCCGATGTTATTGCCCATGAGCTGCTGCAAGAGCACTCACTGGAAGAGCTGAACGACGAAGATATGGATTTCTACGACGCTGAGTCTCGCGCCAGCTGTGGCTTAGAAGATTTCAAAGACCTACTGATTGAATGGCGAGACTTCCTTGAGGACTAATCGCTGCGCTGGCAAGCCAGTGGCGTCCGCGCCTTCTTTGGTTAGCCCGCTCCCAGATAAAGTGGCACAGTTCTAACGCCAGCTCGGCTGGCGGTGCGCCTTTGGCCGGTTTAGCGTTGTTAGAATCGGGCTTAAAAAAGACATATATAGACGCTCTCCCGGTGTCAAGGCATAAAGATGCCGTGGCGCCTGGACACCCCT
>NZ_BMYY01000017.1 GCF_014652515.1 Bacterioplanes sanyensis
CGCATAAGTGGATGATACGCTCATCTACCCAAAAGTTACATTATTTTCCGCATGGACCACTAGCCAAGTACACAATGCGACGGCATAGCCGCTTGTCAGTACGAACCAGTAGCGGTCGTTTTCTCCATTTAAAATATACATAAATGCGGCACTTCCCAGCAGAAATATGCCCAAGGTCAAATATACTAACTGTTTAATTTCATCGCGAACCATATCGACCCCCTTAGTATTTTCCTTGACATTTACTTATTTCAACTTGCTTTGACGGCGACAGGTAATGATGCAAAATCACACCGGCCTTACGGGCTATCACTGCTGGTTTTGCCCAGCTCAATCATATTTAAATTTTAAAGTAATCATCACCATGACCTATCAACGCTTTCTTATAATCGGATCAATTATTTTTGCATCCGCTGGCCTCAGCGGCTGCTTTGACGCCCACCAGACCTTCAATATTCCACAAACCGACATTAGCCTAGACATCCCTAGCGACTGGATTGAGCGCAATCAACAGGATCGGCTGCAAGCCGCTCAACGGCTCGCGGAAGA
The DNA here is from genome assembly GCF_014652515.1 of Bacterioplanes sanyensis. Classification (GTDB taxonomy): domain Bacteria; phylum Pseudomonadota; class Gammaproteobacteria; order Pseudomonadales; family Oceanobacteraceae; genus Bacterioplanes; species Bacterioplanes sanyensis. The sequence continues at coordinate 550 of NZ_BMYY01000017.1, forward strand.
TAACGAAATGTCCGATACGCTCAAGGAAGCACTGACGGCCTTGGTAGACACACAGATTTATCAATTCACTAAGCCGGTTGTCGTTGATGGGCAGAATAGAAACAGCACCTTAGTTATTAATGTGTCTGAACGCGAGCCAGACGTTTCTCTCGATCAAGTCGCGCGTGAGTTGTCGAATGAGTTTAGCCAGCAAGACCTCAATCGCTCCCCCTGCCCAGAGGCCGCGCTAGAAAACTACCGCTGCCTAAGCTACGCGGTAAGCATTCCAGGTGCTGGCTTTGATTTTCAGCAGTACCAATATTTAACCATTGATAAAAACAACTTCATCGTTATAACCCTTGGCTTTAGCCACGACGAGCAAAAAGCTGAGGTAAGAACACTGGCTACCAGCCTGCGCTCAGAATAATTATGCTGCCAGCTTTAAAACAACAATAAAAAAGAGCGCCGCGGCGCTCTTTTTTATTCAGACTAAGACGTTATTGATCATCGCCTAAAATACGGTATTCCGCTGAGCGGGCATGGGCCTCCAGGTGCTCGCCGCGCGCCAGTACCGAGGCGGTTTTGCCCAGTTCAGAGGCACCTTCAGGCGAGCACATAATCAACGACGAGCGCTTTTGAAAATCGTACACACCCAGTGGTGATGAAAACCGCGCCGTGCCCGAGGTCGGCAATACGTGGTTAGGGCCAGCGCAATAATCGCCCAGCGCCTCGGAGGTATGACGGCCCATAAAAATCGCACCGGCGTGGCGAATCTTAGGCAACAATGCTTGTGGATCGGCGACGGATAATTCCAAATGCTCGGGCGCAATGCGGTTGCTGACCTCACATGCTTCGTCCATATCGGCAACTTTAATCAGCGCAGCGCGACCGGTAAGGGAGGCGCGAATAATCTCTTCGCGCTGCATATCCGGTAATAAACGCTCAATGCTGCGCTCGACTTGGTCCAAGAACTCACTGCTGGGCGACACCAAAATGGCCTGTGCGTCTTCGTCGTGCTCGGCTTGGGAAAATAAATCCATGGCGATCCAATCTGGGTCGGTATCACCATCGCACAGCACTAAAATTTCCGATGGCCCGGCGATCATATCAATGCCCACGGTACCAAAGACTTGGCGCTTAGCAGTGGCGACAAAAATATTGCCAGGGCCAACGATTTTATCCACTGCGGGAATGGTTTCCGTGCCATAGGCCAAGGCCGCTACGGCCTGGGCGCCGCCAATGGTAAACACCCGACTAACGCCGGCCACCGCCGCCGCTGCCAGTACCAGCTCGTTGAGCTCACCGCCTGGCGTTGGCACCACCATAATAATTTCCTGCACGCCGGCGACGTGGGCAGGAAGGGCGTTCATCAACACAGACGACGGATACGCAGCTTTGCCACCCGGAACATAAATACCGACGCGATCCATCGGTGTGACTTGCTGGCCCAGTAAAGTGCCGTCGGCTTCTTGGTAGCTCCAAGAATCCTGCTTTTGCTTTTCGTGGTAGCGACGCACACGCTCGGCCGCGGTGTTGAGCGCCTGGCGTTGCTCTTCGGGCAAGCCATCTAACGCCTGCTGCAAACGCACTTGATCCAACTCCAGCTCGTGCATGGCGGTGGCGTGCAAATGATCAAAGCGATTGCTGTATTCGATCACAGCAGCATCACCGCGCTGTTTTACTTGCCACAAAATATCGGTCACCGTGGCTTGTACCTGGCTGTCAGAGACCGACTCCCACGCCAATAACGCGCTGAGTTGCTCATTAAAATCGGCTTGCTCGGAAGATAGACGGCGAATTTCAATGCTCATACGGCCTCCTGCTCAGTACGCTGACGCTCAACCGCGGCAGCCATCTGCTCGATGATGGGCTGAATTTGCGCGTGTTTGACTTTCATCGCCGCACGCCCCGCCACTAAACGCGAACTGATCGGCGCGATCAGATCACGTGCTTCTAAGCCATTGGCTTTGAGGGTATTACCGGTATCGACAATATCCACAATCATATCGGCCAGGTTCATGATGGGTGCCAGCTCCATGCCGCCATAGAGTTTAATAATGTCGACCTGACGACCCTGCTCAGCAAAATAGCGCTTGGCCACATTGACAAACTTAGTCGCTACTTTTAAGCGCCCTTGTGGCATGGGCGCGTCTTTTAACGCTGCCGTCATTAAGCGACAACTGGCGATGTTTAAGTCGAGGGGCTCGCACAAATCATCGCTGCCGTATTCCATCAATACGTCTTTACCGGCCACGCCTAAATCTGCAGCGCCGTATTCCACATAGGTAGGCACGTCGGTGGCGCGTATCACCACCAACTTAATATGCTCATGGTTGGTATCGAAGATCAGCTTGCGGCTCTTTTTGATGTCTTCTGCTGGATGAATGCCTGCCTCGGCTAGCAGTGGCAGGGTGTCGTCCAGAATGCGGCCCTTAGACAGGGCAATAGTCAACGGTTGAGTCATACGCTTGCTGATCCTTTCATGTGCTAGGACGACACCCTGCGGATGTCGGCACCTAATTGTTGGAATTTCTCTTCAATACATTCGTAACCACGATCAATGTGATAAATGCGATTCACGTCGGTTTCACCTTCCGCCACTAACGCGGCCAGCACCAGCGAGGCGGAAGCACGCAAATCGGTGGCCATCACAGGCGCACCTTTTAAACCGGGCTTGCCGGTAACAATGGCTGTGTTGCCTTCAACGTGAATGTCAGCCCCCATGCGCACCAGTTCCTGGGCGTGCATAAAGCGGTTTTCAAACACGGTTTCAATCACGGTGGCCGTGCCTTCAGCGACGGCGTTCAGCACCACAAACTGGGCTTGCATATCGGTCGGAAAGGCTGGGTGTGGCGCGGTACGCACACTGACCGCCTGAGGGCGACGACCTTCCATATCCAGCTCGATCCAATCGGAGCCTGTGGTCACTTTGGCGCCGGCTTCTTCCAGCTTGTGCAGCACGGCTTCCAGCAACAGTGGGTCGGTGTCTTTGCATTTAACCCGCCCGCCAGTGACCGCAGCTGCTACTAAGTAGGTGCCGGTTTCAATGCGATCGGGCAGCACATCGAAGTGGCAGCCATGCAGTGTTTCGACGCCATGAATGATCATGGTGTCGGTACCCGCGCCTTCAATGCGGGCGCCCATGGCGATCAGGCAGTTGGCCAAATCCACCACTTCTGGTTCGCGCGCGGCGTTTTCGATCACGGTTTTGCCATCGGCCAATGCAGCGGCCATCATCACGTTTTCAGTACCGGTTACGGTCACGGTATCAAAAAAGATATTGGCACCTTTTAAGCGACCACCCGGCACGTGAGCCTGAATGTAGCCATCGACCACATCGACTTCCGCACCCATGGCTTCCATACCGCGAATGTGCAAATCCACCGGTCGACTGCCAATGGCACAACCGCCCGGCAATGACACTTCGGCCTTGCCGTGGCGCGCCAATAACGGCCCTAGCACCAAAATAGAGGCGCGCATGGTACGCACCAGATCGTAGGGCGCGACGTAACTGGTCATCTGGCCGCAATCGGTTTCGACCGACATGTCTTCATTAACAGCGACCTGGACACCCATGCAGCCGAGCAGCTCCAGCATGGTGGTAATGTCGTGCAGGTGCGGCAGATTGCCCACGTGCATGACGCCATCGGCCAGCAAAGTGGAGGCCAAAATGGGCAGGGCGGAGTTTTTCGCTCCGGAAATGCGGATATCACCGTCCAGCCGGCGACCGCCACGAATGCTTAGCTTATCCATCAAGGGGTCTCAGGCGTTGTGTTCGGCAGGGGTCTCAGCACGAATGGTAACCGCATGAATGCGACCATCGGCAATGTAAGGATTTAGCAGTTTATACACGAACTGCTGGCGCTTCACGGCATTGAGGCCTTCGAATGCCTCGCCGACTGCGTTGACTTCGTATTTGTAACCGTCACCGTCAACCGTCCAGGTGACGTCAGGCGCTTCGGTTTGCAGAATCTGTAAAATTTCAGCTGGCGTCATAACCGCGATACCACTCATTGTCAGCAAAATTTGGGCGGCCAATCATAGCCGATTCCACTCAGCGATGACACTGGCCGCAGGTCAGACTATGAACAGTTTGGTAAACACCGGTTGTAAATCACTGATGGCGATAATGGGCTGCAACCTATCGGGCACGTTGGCGATTTCCAGCCGCACTTCACGTTGCTCACAATAGCGATACCAGTCGAGCAGCAGCGCCACCGCGGCACTGGAAACCTGATCCACACCGGCCATGTCGACTTGCCAAACGTCTTCGGCGGCACTGATCAAGCAGCGGCCACGGCGCGCCAGAGGCGTCACCGTTGCCAGGGTTAAATCGCCTGTCAGCTGTGCCTTGTTGCTACCGTCGGCATTGAGCGTTGGCGCTACCATTAGCCTTCTTCCGCCTTGTTAAATAAGAAGCGGCCAATCAGCTCTTCTAACACCAGCGCGGATTGGGTGTCTTCTATCCAGTCGCCATCCTCTAAATATTCTGGGTCAGCGCCAACGGTTAAGCCTATGTACTTCTCACCCAGTAAGCCCGCCGTTAAGATGGCCGCAGATGTGTCACGGGTCAGGGTTTCAACATCGGCGTTGATCTCCATTTCGACCACGGCTGAATACCACTCTTGATCTAGGTAGACCTTGGTGACCCGACCGATGGTGACCCCTGACATGGAGACCTTGGCGCGCTCATTCAAACCGGCCAGGTTTTCAAACCGAGCTTTTAAGGTGTAGGTATCGCTTGTCGCCTGCTGCGTCAAACCACTGACTCTGAACGCCATCAGCACCAGAGCGACAATTCCCATGATCATAAATGCGCCGACCGTAAGTTCGACATTACGCATTTGCATATTACACGCCTCCCAGCATGATGGCGGTTAACACAAAATCCAGCCCCAGTACGGCCAACGACGACACCACCACGGTTTGCGTTGTTGCCTTACCAATGCCCTCGGAAGTGGGTACCGAGTCGTAACCTTGGAAAACAGCGATCCAGGTCACGACTAAGCCAAATACCACAGATTTAACAATGCCTTTAACGACATCCTCATAAAATTCGACCGACGCCTGCATATTGCCCCAGTAGGCACCTTCGTCGATGCCGAGCAAGTCCACCGCCACAAAGGCACCGCCCCAAATGCCAACGGTACTGAACAGCAAGGCCAGAATAGGTACGGCAATCATGCCGGCCCATAAACGCGGCGTAATCACCCGTTTCAACGGGTCAACGCCCATCATTTCCATGGCCGATAACTGCTCGGTGGTTTTCATCAAACCGATTTCTGCCGTCAGCGCCGACCCTGCCCGACCAGCAAACAGCAGCGCCGTCATCACCGGGCCTAACTCGCGCAGCAAGGTCAAAGACACCATGGTGCCCAGCGCGGCCTCAGAGCCAAAGTCGATCAAAATGGTATAGCCTTGCAGGCCCAGCACCATGCCAACAAAGAAGCCCGCCACAATGATGATCGACAGCGAGCGCACGCCCACGGCGTGAATTTGCTGCAGCAAGTCACGCCAGCCGGCACTGCCCGGGCCACCCCACAGCAGTGAGCGATAAAATAAGATTGCCGCCCGCCCCATCGATTGCATGGCACTGACGCCACGACGTCCTAAGCGTTGCACCATCATGACGACAACAACTCCTGGCGATAATCCGCCGCCGGGTAGTGAAACGGCACCGGGCCGTCGGGATCGCCGCGCAAGAACTGGCGCACTTCATCATTGCCTTCGTGCAACAGCTCATCCGGCGGGCCAAAGCCGATCACCCGGCCATCCGACACCAGGCACAAATAATCAGCAATGCTGCACGACTCCTCGACATCGTGAGACACCAACAAACTGGTGAGCCCCAGCGCTTCGCTGAGGGCGCGAATCAACTTGACGATCATGCCCATAGAAATCGGGTCGAGACCGGTAAACGGCTCGTCATACAGCATCAACTCTGGGTCCATGGCGATGGAGCGTGCCAAGGCAACGCGCCTAGCCATCCCGCCGGACAACTCGCTGGGCATTAAATCACGCGCACCGCGCAAGCCGACGGCTTCCAACTTCATTAATACCAAGTCGCGAATCATGGTTTCTGGTAAGTCGGTATGGGTGCGCAGCGGAAAAGCAACGTTGTCGAACACCGACAAATCGGTGAACAGTGCGCCGGTCTGAAACAGCATGCCCATTTTTTCGCGCCGCAGTTCAAACAGCTGACGACGGCTTAGCTCGTTCACCCGTTGGCCGGCCACCACCACACTGCCCTGATCAGGTTTCAGCTGACCGCCAATTAAGCGCAGCAAGGTGGTTTTACCCGTGCCACTGGGGCCCATGATGGCGGTTACTTTGCCACGCGGGAAGTCAACGCTGAGGCGGTCATAAATAAGCCGCTCGCCGCGCCGAAAGCTCAGCTCAGAGATTGAAATATAGGGGTCCATGTCACCTCGATTCGGCCTCAATGGCAGTTTGCGCGCCAGCATAGCGGAATGTCACCGGCCACACCAAGGGGCATGGCAATCAAGGTGACGCCGTCACGACAACTCACTGTTCCGACAGTGCACAATCTATGACAGTCCTGCAATTGCGCTGCCCCCCGCCTCAGGTACAATGGCGCCCTTTTATGACTCGCGGATGACCGAAACTATGCTGACCGCTTATCTGGCCGTTTTAGCCGGCCTGATTGTACTGGTATGGAGTGCCGATAAATTTGTCATTGGTGCCGCTGCCACAGCACGTCATTTGGGCATGTCGCCTCTGCTGGTGGGCTTAACCATCGTCTCTATTGGCACCTCGGCGCCAGAGATGTTTGTTTCCGCCATGGCGTCACTCGACGGCGCCGGCAACTTGGCCATTGGTAACGCACTGGGCTCCAACATTACCAACATTTTGATGGTGCTGGGCATTACCGCATTAGTCAGCCCCATTCCACTGCAAAAGAAACTGGTGCGCAAAGAAATGCCGCTGTTGCTGCTGATCAGCATCATTGGTGGCCTGACCTTGGCAGACTTAGAGATTAACTGGGTCGATGCGCTGATCTTGATCAGCGCGTTGGTATTCGCTCTGTATTTAATGTTTCAAGATTCCAGCGAATCGGGCGAGCCTTTGGTGGATGAAGAAGAAGCCGAAGCCATTGAGCACACCAGCACCGGGCAGGCCATCTTTTGGCTGGTCACAGGTCTTTTGGCGCTGATGGTGAGTTCACGCATGTTGGTGTGGGGCGCAACGGAAATTGCCGTTGCCTTTGGCGTCAGTGATTTGATTATCGGCTTGACCATCGTCGCCATCGGTACCAGCTTGCCAGAGTTGGCAGCGTCGGTGGCCAGCGCCCTCAAAGGCCACCACGACATTGCCATCGGCAATGTTATTGGTTCAAACATTTTTAACTTATTGGCGGTGATGCCGATTCCGGGCCTGCTGGCCACCACCGCCGTGGAACCGGCCGCACTCTATCGTGACTTCAGCGTTATGATGGCCGCCACACTGGCGCTGGGGCTGATTCTGCTGCTGTGTTATCGCAGCGGCAAGGTAGGCCGTCCCTATGGCATCGCTTTAACTGGTGGTTATATTGGCTACCTTGTTCTTTTGTTCTTTATGGCAACCGCATGACCGCATCTGACTCCTTCGATTTTGTAGCCTCCGCCCAGCGCACCATTGAGCTGGAGCAGCAGGCCATTGCCGCTTTAGCGCCACGCATCGACGGCGATTTCAGCCAAGCCTGTCGCACCCTACTGGCGTGCCGAGGCCGAGTGGTCGTTACCGGCATGGGCAAGTCTGGCCATATCGGTAAGAAATTAGCAGCCACCTTGGCCAGCACCGGCACACCGGCGTTTTTTGTGCACCCAGGTGAAGCCAGCCACGGCGATATGGGCATGATCACCGCCGATGATGTGGTGATTGCTCTGTCTAACTCCGGCGAAACCGCCGAAGTGACCAGCCTGCTGCCGCTGCTAAAGCGCCTGGGCACAGCCTTGATCAGCATGACCGGCAACCCGGCATCCACCTTGGCGAATGCCGCGACCGCGCATTTAAACACCGGCGTTGAGCAAGAAGCCTGCCCGCTGGATTTGGCACCGACCTCATCCACCACCACCGCGTTGGTGATGGGCGATGCGTTAGCCATTGCCTTGTTAGAAGCTCGCGGTTTTACCGCCGAAGACTTTGCCTTTTCTCACCCAGGCGGTGCACTGGGCCGACGCCTGCTGTTAAAAGTTGAAGACATCATGCACAGCGGCAGCGAAGTGCCCAGTGTTGGGCCGCAAACACCGCTGGCCGAAGCGCTGCTGGTGATTACTTCCAAGGGCTTGGGCATGACCACAGTGCAAGACGACGACGGTAACTTACTCGGCATCTTTACCGATGGCGACCTACGCCGCACCATCGACCAAGGCACCGATATTCACAGCGCCAGCATGAAGGATGTGATGACGCGCCAATGCAAAACCACACAACCAGGCGTGTTGGCAGCCGAAGCACTGAAACTGATGGAAGATAACAAGATCAACGCCTTGGTGGTGATGGACGAGCAACGCTTGGTGGGTGTGCTCAATATGCACGACATGCTGCGCGCCGGTGTGATCTGATGCGCAAGCGCTACTTGCTGCTGTTACTGACGTTAATCTTTGGTCTGGCTTTGCTGGCGGTGGATCGCTATACCGCCAGCTGGAGTCAGAGCAGCAACGAGCGCAATGCCAACGAACCGGACTACTATGGCGACAGCTTGGTAAGCCAGCGGTTCGATCACACTGGGCAGCGCGTGCAAACCCTGCAGGCCGACAGCTCGGTGCACTACCCGCAAACCCGACATACCGAGTTTACCGCTCCCGACATCACAGCGTTGGACCAACAAAACGTGACTTGGCGCATTCAGGCGCGTCAGGGGCAGCTCAAAGATGACGACAATCAGCTGACGCTGGAACAGTCCGTTGAGATTCGCACTCTGGACAGCCCTGACCCCATCATCATTACTACCGAACGTTTGCACTACGATATTGACAACCAGATCGCGCACACAGATGAGTTTGTGCGCATCGACCACAACCGTATTCAGCTGACCGCCACCGGCATGACCTTAGATCTGCAGCGCCAGCGCATGAGCTTTCACCAGGAGGTAAATACCCGGTATGACCCGATTGTTCAGTAGCCTGATACTGCTACTTATCGCCAGCGCGAGTCTGGCACTGGAGCAGGACTGGCAACAACCGGTGACGATTTTGTCCGACCACGCCGAGCTGGACCGCAAAACCGGCATGGTGGTGTATGAAGGCAACGTCACTCTGACCCAGGGCAGCCTGCGTATTGAGGCCGATCAACTGCTGTTATTTCGCGATGGTGAGCAACTGGAACGCGCCACTGCGCGTGGCAAGCCGGCACGTTATCAGCAAATCATCAGCGCCGGTGATGCACTCACAGAAGCGCATGGCCAGCGCATTGACTACCTAGCGCAGCAACGTGAAGTCGTAATTCAGGGCGACGCGCACCTGGAGCAAGATGGCAACCAATTCAGTGGCGAGCTGATTCGCTACGACATGCTGCGCGACACCATTTCTGCCGAAGGCGGCGAAGAAAAGCCCGGCGAAGAGGGCAAACAGCGCATTAAAGTCATCATCCAGCCGCAAGCGACCGAGTCTGCTAATGAAAACCCTGAAAGCTGAGCACCTGGCAAAAAGCTACAACGGCCGCGAAGTGGTCAAAGACGTGTCGTTATCGGTTGAGAGCGGCCAAATTGTCGGTTTGTTAGGCCCCAACGGCGCTGGCAAAACCACCTGCTTTTATATGATCGTCAACCTGGTGCAGGCCGATAAGGGCCGTATTCGCATCGATGACGATGACATCAGCCACCTGCCGATGCACGGCCGCGCCCGCCGCGGCATTGGTTACTTGCCGCAAGAAGCGTCCATCTTTCGCAAACTCAGCGTCGCCGACAACATCATGGCGATTTTAGAGACCCGCAAAGACCTCAATCGCAGTCAGCGCAAGCAAGCGCTGGAGCAGCTTTTGGATGAATTTCATATTCAACACATTCGCAGCAGCTTGGGCATGGCGTTGTCGGGTGGTGAACGTCGGCGAGTGGAAATTGCCCGCGCTTTAGCAGCAGAGCCTGCGTTTATTTTGCTAGATGAGCCGTTTGCCGGCGTCGATCCGATCTCCGTGTCTGACATCATGGACATCATTCGCCAGCTAAAACAGCGCGGCATTGGTGTGCTCATTACCGATCACAATGTGCGTGAAACCCTCGCCATTTGCGAAAAAGCCTACATCGTTGGCGGCGGCCACATCATCGCCGAGGGCAATGCCGAGCAGGTACTGGCCAACGAGCAGGTACGCAAAGTCTACTTAGGGGACGACTTCCGCCTTTGATTCTGCAGCGGGCAAAAGGCTATGATGCCTGACCAGTCGCAAGGAAATGATTGCTAAAGCAGTATTCCTCGCCAAAGCTCCTGACCTATAATGCCAAGCATATAGTGTGCCGTTTAGGTGATTATCAGAGATCTATGAAAGCCTCACTCCAGCTCAAGATGGGCCAGCAGCTGACCATGACGCCGCAGCTGCAACAGGCCATTCGTTTGTTACAGCTATCGACACTGGACTTGCAGCAAGAGATTCAGGAAGCGCTGGACTCCAACCCCATGCTGGAAACCGAAGAGCACGACGAAGCGCCGGCCAGCGACACCAGTAACGACAACCAGCTCAACAAAGAGACCAGCGAGAGCAGCAGCCAAGACAGCGACAGCGCCGAAGTCGACGAGCAATGGTCGAATGAGCAGCTGCCCGAGGATCTGCCCGTCGATAGTCAGTGGGAAGACACCTACCAAGCCACCGCCAGCACTGCCAGCAGCGCGGCGCCCGTGGGCGATGACGACTTTGATTACGACTCGCGCCACGCCACCACCGACGATTTGCAAGACCACCTACTGTGGCAACTGAACTTAACGCCAATGTCAGAGCTGGACCGCGACATCGCCATCATGCTGATCGATGGTACCGACAGCGATGGTTACCTGCACACCAGCATCGACGACGTCGTCAGCGCCTTTGACGCCGAGCACGAAATCGAGCAAGAAGAAGTCATGGCCGTGCTGCATCGCTTGCAGCAGTTCGAACCCACCGGCGTCTTTGCCCGCGATTTGCGCGAGTGCTTGCTACTGCAACTGCGTCAGCTGCCACAAGACACCCCTTGGCGCGCCCAAGCCATTCAAGTCATCGACGAACACATTGAACTGCTGGGCAGTCGTGACTACGCCACCTTGATGCGCAAGACCCGGCTCAAAGAGGACGATCTCAAAGCCGCGCTTAGGCTGATCAAAGAACTCAACCCCAAACCTGGCGCCAGCATCAGCCCAGAGCAAGCCGAATACGTGGTGCCCGACGTGATTGTGCGGCAGATTCGCGGCGAGTGGCGGGTCGAACTCAACCCAGATATTGCCCCGAAACTGCGGGTTAATGCCGACTATGCGGCACTGGTCAAACGCTCGGACAGCAGCGCTGACAATACCTTTCTTAAGGATCATTTACAGGAAGCGCGCTGGTTTATAAAAAGTCTGCAGAGTCGTAACGATACCCTGCTGCGCGTGGCCACCAAGATCGTGGAATATCAGATTGAGTTCTTCGAACAAGGTGAAGAAGCGATGAAACCGCTGGTGCTGCACGACATCGCGGAAGCCGTCGACATGCACGAATCGACCATTTCACGGGTGACTACGCAAAAATACATGCACACACCGCGCGGCGTGTTTGAGTTGAAGTATTTCTTCTCCAGCCATGTCAGCACCGACAGCGGTGGTGAATGTTCATCGACTGCCATTCGTGCCATGATCAAAAAGTTGATTGCCGAAGAAAATGCCCGTAAACCGTTGAGCGACAACAAAATCGCGACTTTACTGGGTGACAAAGGCATCAAGGTCGCCCGCCGTACGGTGGCCAAATATCGTGAAGCCATGCTGATTCCACCCTCGAATGAGCGGAAGCAGCTGGTTTAACTACTGCGACATCCACCAGCTAAAGGAGTCTGGATATGCAAATCAATGTCAGTGGTCATCATGTTGAAATTACTGATTCACTGCAGGCCTATGTGGAAGAAAAATTGGCCAAGCTGGAGCGTCACTTTGACAACATCACCACAGGTCAGGTCACGCTGACGGTGGAAAAAAGTGGCCAAAAAGCTGAGGCCACCATTCATGTCAGCGGCGCTGACTTGCACGCCAGCTGCGAGCAAGAAGACATGTACGCCGCCATCGACTCCATGATCGATAAACTCGACCGCCAAGTCATTAAACACAAAGAGAAAATAGTCGCTCGTAAACACGGCCACTAACCACATCTATGCGCATCGAAGATATCCTCACGGCAGACCGGGCACAGATCAATGTGCCCGCTTCCAGCAAGAAAAAATTGCTGCAATACCTGGCACAGTTCATTGGTCAGCGCCTGCCCGGCAGCTCCGAAGACGATATTTACGAGCGCCTGCTCACCCGTGAGCGCCTAGGCAGCACCGGCATTGGTGAAGGCATTGCCATTCCCCATTGCCGGCTGCAGCAATGCGATCAAGCGCTGGGGGTACTGCTACGCTTGGAGGCGCCCATCGACTACGACGCAGTCGATCAACAGCCAGTTGACTTGGTGTTCGCGCTGTTGGTGCCGGAAGAAGCCACCGAGGAACACCTGCAAGTGCTGGCGCTATTGGCCCGTAATTTTGGCACCCAAGAGTTTCGCAGCGCGCTGCGCAACGCTCCTAACGCACAGCAACTGTTTCAGCGGGCATTAAATGCTGAATAGACCGAGCCATGGAATGACGAGGAGGTAACACGATGCGACTGGTGGTCATCAGTGGCCGTTCTGGCTCTGGCAAGTCCAGTGCCTTGCACGTACTGGAGGATCTAGGCTTTTACTGCATCGATAACCTACCGATTCCGCTATTGCCTGCCTTAGCTCAAGAAACTCAACACGACCCACGTTTATCCAATGTTGCCGTCAGCATCGATGCGCGCAACCTGTCACAAACCAGCGATGGCATTGCCGAAGTGCTGCTGCAGTTACCACATGACGAGTATCAGCTCGAAGTGGTTTACCTCGACGCCAGCGAATCGGTTTTGCTGCAACGCTTCAGTGCCACTCGGCGCAAACATCCACTGACCAATCATCGCTTGGCCTTGGCCGAGGCCATTCAGGCTGAGCAGCAGCTGTTAGAGCCGCTGGCCAATATGGCCGACCTAACCCTAGATACCACCAACATGTCGGTGCACGAGCTGCGCAGCCTAATCAAACTGCGCGTCGCCGAGCGTGAAAGCAGCGACATTGCCATTTTGTTTGAATCTTTTGGTTTTAAAAAAGGCATTCCCATCGACGCCGACTATGTGTTCGATGTGCGCAACCTGCCTAACCCTTACTGGCAGCTGGAGCTGCGCCCATACACAGGTCAGCAAGCGCCAGTGCAAACATTTTTAACCGCGCAACCGGAAGTCGCGGCCATGCGAGCGGACATTCAGGCCTTTATCGAGCGCTGGCTGCCTGGGTTTATTGATAACAATCGTAGCTATATGACCATTGCCATCGGTTGCACTGGCGGTCAGCACCGTTCGGTCTATATGGCCGAGCAACTGGCTGGACAATTTCGTCAGCAGTTCGCTAATGTTCAAGTGCGACACCGCGAACTCACCCAGGACAATGCCCAGCATGATTGAAAAAAACATTACCATTATCAATAAGTTGGGCCTACACGCTCGCGCCGCCGCCAAACTGGTGTCTACCGCCACGGCGCATTCAGCCACCATCAAAGTCGGTTATCCAGAGCGCATGGTGGATGGTAAAAGCATTATGGCGGTGATGATGTTAGCCGCCAGCAAGGGCACCGATATTGTGTTACAAGCTGACGGCGACGATGCTGAGCAAGCCATTGCCGCCCTCGAAGACTTAATCCAACGCCGCTTTGATGAAGGCGAATAACCCCTCCGTCACCTCTCCCCTGTTGCTCGCTGAAATAATTTTTTAACGCAAAATCAATTCACTACAGAGACAATTGCGAGCAGTTTCGTAGTCTGCTGCGCGGTTTCCAGCTAGAATCAAGCTTATTCGCCCAAGCGGCACCTCCCTTCACTTGTACACCTGAGCACTGTCTATGGCCCAGCACAGCGAAAAAGCCAAAGCCAGATTACATAGCCTTAACCTTGCCCTCGAGAGCGGCTCGCTGGCGACGGTGCAGCGCATTATTAATTCTGGCCTGGCACCACAAGACGTGGCGCACCTGATTGAATCCTCGCCGCCGAAGGAGCGGGAGATTCTTTGGGAGCTGGTGGACGAAGAACTCGAAGGTGAAGTGCTGCAGCACCTGAGCGAAGAGCTGCAGGGCAACTTTCTGCGCGATATGAGCGCCGAGCGCGTCGCTAGCGTTACCTCCGACCTCGACATCGACGACGTAGCGGACATCCTGCAGCAGTTGCCGGAGCGGGTAACACAGGAAGTGCTGGACGTCATGGACCAGCAAGACCGGGCACGACTGGAAGCCGTATTGGGCTACCCAGAAGACAGTGCTGGCGGTCTGATGAACACAGACACCGTCACCATTCGTGCTGACATTACCTTAGAAGTGGTACTGCGCTATTTACGTCGCCACAAAGCGCTGCCGGATATGACCGACAGCCTGCTGGTGGTCAACCGTAATAACGAGTTCATTGGCTCACTGCCCATTCGCAAGCTGTTGGTGAGCGACCCACAGCAAACCGTGCGCGAAGTCATGTCGACGGACACGCGCGTGATTCATGCGACCCAGCATGAAAACGAGGTCGCCAAACTGTTTGAACGCCACGACCTAGTATCTGCACCCGTGGTCGATGCCAATGGCCAACTGTTGGGCCGCATCACCATTGATGACGTGGTCGATGTAATTCGCGAAACCGCCGACCACTCATTAATGAGCATGGCCGGCCTGGACGACGAAGAAGACACCTTCGCCCCAGCACTCAAAACCAGCCGCCGTCGCGCCGTTTGGTTGGGCATCAACTTGATCACCGCGTTTATGGCGTCGGCCGTCATTGGCTTATTCGACGCCACCATTGAAAAAGTCGTCGCCTTGGCGGTGTTGATGCCGATTGTCGCCAGCATGGGCGGCATTGCCGGCAGTCAGGTATTGACCCTGGTGATTCGTGGCCAAGCATTGGGGCACTTAAGTGGCGCTAACTTTCGCTGGTTGTTTAACCGCGAGCTCGTCGTGGCTGCCATCAATGGTGTGCTATGGGCACTGGTCATTGCCGCCATCACCCTGCTATGGTTCGGCGACCCAGGCATTGCCGTCATTATTGCCGCCGCCATCATCATCAATTTGCTGGTGGCAGCGGTCACTGGTGCGGCATTGCCACTTATTATGAAAGCCCGTGGCATTGACCCGGCCCTGGCGGGTTCGGTGGTACTGACCACAGTCACCGATGTGGTGGGCTTTATGTCTTTTCTGGGGCTGGCCACCCTGTTTTATCTGTAGCCGATATGACTGATTACCAAGATTTTGATGACGATGAGTTCGTCAGTAAGTCCGAACTAAAACGCGAAATGGAGCGCCTGCAAGAGCTCGGGCGCCAACTGACTGAGCTAACGCCTGCGCAATGGCAAAAGTTTGATCTTACCGAAACGCTGCTGGCGGCGCTGGAAGAAAGCAAGCGCTTAAAGCAACATGAAGCCAAGCGTCGCCACCTGCAGTACATTGGCAAATTGATGCGCTCGGAAGATGTTGATGGCATTCGCCGCCAACTCGACCTGCTCGATCCATCGAGTGAGCTATATGGGCGCCTGCAGCGCCAGCAAGAGCTGTGGCGCACTCGCTTGGTAGAGAGCGATGACGCCCTGGCGGAGTTTATGGCCGAATTCCCGCAGCTGGATCGTCAACATTTGCGCAACTTACTGCGCAATGCGCGTAAAGAGCACGCCAGCGGCAAAACCGGTAAGCACTACAAGGCGTTGTTTCAATTTATTAAGGCACAAATGGCGGAGTAACCCGCCATTGCAACCAAACTTAGCGCAAGCGTCGGTGCTGTTGCACCGGCATGCGCTCTCGCAACTGCGCCAGCCAATCACGGTCGATTTCCGCCAACGCCACACCTGACTCTTGCCCCAACTGCGTCAAGACCGAACCCCAAGGGTCGATGATCTGTGAGTTGCCCCAGGTTTGACGCTTGTCGTCATGCCAGCCGCATTGGTTAGCCGCCAATACATAGCATTGCTGTTCAATGGCGCGAGCTTGCAGCAGTGGCTGCCAGTGCGCTTCACCGGTGCGATAGGTAAACGCCGCGGGCAATGAAATCAGCTCGGCACCTTTATCTGCCAACGCTTGAAACAGCTCGGCAAAGCGCAAATCGTAACAAATCGCCAAGCCCAACTTGCCAACTGGCGTCTCCACCACCACCACGTTTTCTCCAGGGGCAAAGCGATCCGACTCCAGATAGCGCCCTTGGGCGTCGCCGACGTTGACATCGAACAAGTGAATTTTGTCATAACGCGCCGCCAACTCGCCCTGATCGTTCCAAACACAGCAAGCTGAGCGCAAACGTGGATCATCATCCGGCGATGGCATGGGTATAGCACCGCCCACCAGCCAAATGCCCAACTGACTGGCCCAATCCGCCAACTGTTGATGAATATCCCGACGCTCGGCCAGCTCGGCAAACTGGCTGCCGTCCAAGGTTAAGAACATCTCAGGTAATACCACCAGGGATGCACCTTGACGGGCCGCATCCGCTATTAAGGCATGGGCAGTGGCTAAGTTACGATCAACGTCCGGCGCTGATGACAGTTGCACCACGGCTACAGAATCTGTGCTCATTCGTCACCTCCAAACGGGTTAATACTGCGCAGCCTTTCACCCAGGCTACGACTGGTTTTACCGTCTACTTCATTATCGAATGCTTGGTTAATGGTCAACTGCGGCTCCGACCATGTGCCACGCACGGTATAACTGGCGCTGGTAAAGCGCTCCAGCTCGTCGCTGACCAAACGCTCGGTGACATAAATCGAAGCTGCCACCGGCGGTGCTAACCCGGCCAATATAGCCACCAAAGGCAGCGAGCCCCCCACAGGAAAGGTGACCGCTAATTTCATATCTAACGTGCGATAGTTCAGATTACTGGAGCCAGATAACCAAAACTTACTGCCCGGCCCGTCCATAACCAGCGGCTCTGTTAGCACCAGTACGCCATCGTTAATGTCGGCTTTGGCCTTCAGCACATCAAAGGCGACACCGGACTGATACAGGTCGGAAAAGTCCAGCTGCAGGCGCCGTTTAATGGAGTTGAAGTTGAGCACGCCAAAGGCTTTTAACGCATCAGCGCCTTCCGCGGCCATATGGCCGTTGCGCATGCGTAGCGACAGCACTCCATCCAGCGAGCGAGGGTTATACGCCAGCGGCGAGCCGCGCCAGCTCATTCGTCCTAATACGCGGCTGTCTTCGGCGTTCAAAACAGCCTGTTGGCGAAACGACTTTTGTACCTTGCCAATGTCATTGCTGGTGAAGCTGAGGTCGTTCAACTCGGTGGTGTGCTCGCCTTCGCGGTAGCGCCATTGCATTTTGCCCAACATGCGCAGGCCTTTCAGATCACTGTCGTCTACCTCAACTTGCAAACCATCGGCTAGGGGCCGGCTACTCAACTGCCAACGACCAAAGTTGCGGCTACCGATGTAAAGCTCAGCCAGTTGCATATCCATAGCTGGCATGGCGGCCGGGTCGACGTCTTGCAATGGATCTGCAGTGACGTCCGCCTCTGCTGGGCTGGCGTTTTCAGCATGGTCGTCAGCGCCAGTGGGCAGATGGATATAATCCAGTTCGAGCTGAATCGGCATATTTGCATCAGCAGGTAGCAGCACATCACCAGTTACCAGGTCGCTCTCAAGCTGCATTTGCCATTCACCAAACTCTTGGCTGGCTTGCAGCCGCGCCGGGCCCGAGGGAATGTCCCACACATCGATAGCAGCAAACTGCAAATCAACTAGGCGCACTGGGCCGGTTTCAGCACTGTCTATGGGCAATGTCTCAGCTCCGTCCACTGGCACGGCAGTGATGTCGCTGCGCTCAGCCTCGATGTCTGGCTCGGCCAGCAGCGCCTGCATGTGCTGCCACACCTCATACCATTCAGCAGCACTGATGGGCTCATCTACCCGGCCGCGAATTTCTATTCCAGGGTCGCTGGGCAAAAAGGCATCGCTGCCGCCCAAGTAGACTTGGCCGCGCTGCAGCTCGCCATCGCGCAGTGCCAGCACCGACTTCAGCCACTGCTGGTAATCCATGCTGATGCGAGTGTCGGCACCGGGCTGTACCGTCATCGCCAGTTGGGCTGTCTGCTCGGCGGTTTTGCCCATCGGCGCTGGCAAATCAATGACGGTACCATCTAGGTCAGAGCTGAGCGCCAGCTTAACGCCTCCGCGTTGTTCGCTGGCGATGCTTAACTCGGCGTCGTAACTCAGTTCACCGTCTAAGGGGTCCAATAAAAACAACGGCAGCCATTGCTTGATGGCAGGCCATTGGCTGCCTCCCTTGGCTGCCAAGGTCATGTCATAACCCTCGCCCACAGGCGTCGAGCGAATTTGAGCTTCGAACTCGCCCCCCAACAGTTGCCCTTGCAGCTGGTCACTGAACAAACCGCGCTCACTGTCAAACTGCAAACGGCCATTAATAGCCTTGAAGTCGAGATCTAACTCACCGATATGCAGTTGATTGTCTTGCAGGCTGACATCCAGCTGCACCTGCGGATCACCGGCGTCGTCGCCCAGTGGCATGTTTAATACCAAGCCGGCCTGCAGTGGACCTTCGGCTCGCCACCTATCGAATGCGCCATCGACCATGTCGCGCAGCGGCGTATCGGTGAAATAGCGCAATGCCTCACGACTGTTACCCGTTAAGCGAGCAGCAACGTTAAGCCATGGCTGGCCATCCCGCTGGCGCAACTGAACACGCCCGCTATGAGGCTGTAGGCCACCACCTAGAGTGCGGGTTTTATCCACCCATACGTCGAGATTGGGTGAAGCCAGCAACAAGCGGCCATCAAACTCACGCAACGCCGGCCACTGCTGCAAGTATTGCAGCTGCAAATCTTGGGCTTGCAGGTAGAGCTGGATACTGCGTTGCTCATCACGGCTGTCATCCCCGAGGCGACCATTCAGCGCCAGTACGGCTTGCTCAATGGTGCCGGCTACTAACGCCTGATCCAGCCACTGGCGCAGCTCATCCTCCAACAGTGACGGAATCAGCTGTTGCTTTAGAGCCACCGGGGCTTGCTGCAGCCCCAGTAGCACCGAGGTGTTGGCTTCAATGCCGCTGTCGTCTTCAGGAATGCGCAAAGCTACTTCGCCGGTCAGCGGCGAGCCTGCTAAGCGGGCGCTGAACGCTTGCAGTTGCAGCTGGTAATAATCCGGATGAATGGCCCAAGTAAAATCGCCACGCGCCTCGGTCAATGTCCAAGGCTGGTCATAAACGTCGGCTAACCACAGCTCAAGCTGGTCATCACGAATGCGTAAGCGGCCTTGATGAGGCAACAGTTGTAGCTCCGCATCCACCTCCTTAAGGCCAGGAATGCCTTGGTAGGGCTCAATGCTCACGGCTTGCAGATCTGCCCGTACCTCTAACTGGGTTTGCTCACCTTGCTGCAGCAGCGAAACACGCGTCTCTTGCGCTCGACCACGCGGCTGCAAGCCGTTCAGGTAGCGCTGCCACAGCTCGGGCAGCAGCGCATGTTGCTGTAGGAAGCGACTGGTTTGTTGCAGATCAACGCCGCCCAACTGTAACTGCCAGCCCTTACCTGCCAACCCGTCAGCGTCTTCCATATTGACCGTGCTGAGGTACACCTGATCAACCGGAAGGGCTTCAGCAAAGGCGAGCTTCAACCTTGCTTGCCAGTCATCGCCTTGTTTGTGGCCGTCCAACTGAATTACGCCACGGCCGAGCTCTAAAGGCTGCGCAGCGGTGCTGAGATTGAACTCAGGTATGGTCACTAGACTGTGGACTCTTTGCAGTTGACCTTGATCTATATTCAGCCATGTCATCATGCCAGCACGAGCCGCTGTGACCTGCATGGGCTCGGGCAAACTGTCGGGAATCCAACGCAGCCAGTTCTGCTCTTCTACCTCTAAAAACAGCTGGCCTTGCTGTTGTCGCCAAGGCCAGAGCGGCCCCTGTAAGCGACCACTGACGCGAATATGGGCCACCTCGCCATCGGCTCCCCAAGCGATATCGCCGCCCAACACACGACTGTCGCCCCGATTGCGCCACAGCAGTTGTTGGACTTTTAGCTCTTCATCAAACTTGAGGCCATCGCCAGTTAAGTGCCAATCCTGAAAGGCAATGCTGTGCTGCAACTCCAACCAATCGAGCCAGGCTGGGCGCCCGTTGCTGGCTGAGGTCGACTCCTCAGACGAGGAGCCGCGCTGCAGCTGGTTAAGGTCTAGTTGCCAACCTTCGGCCAGCTGCCACACATGCCGTTGCTGCTCCACCAAGTGCGCACGCACGCCTGTCACTTCGATGCGCTTAAATACCGGCTGGCGATAAAATGCCGAGGCACTAACATCTAACTGGGCCTCAACACGGCCAATGCCAATGCCTTGACTGCTGGGGCCGATATGAAGCCCTTCCACCCGCACTAAAGGAGATAAACCGCGCCAACCGCCCTGCAGACGATTCATACGCACAGGTTGGCCGAGCTGCTCACTCAGCCATTGCTCTGCTTCTGGTTGGTAGGTTTCCAACAGCGGAATCAGTTGTCGCCCAGCGCTTACGTAAAGCGCCAATAGCACCAAGGCAACAACTAGGGTTATCCACAGTTGCAACCAAAGTTCACGTAGCCAGCGCACCATCATTGCCAGCCAACGTTACTGCAATACGATGTCATACTCATCCTGAGCGTAATGGCTTTCGACCTGTAGCTTGATGGCTTTGCCGATAAAGGCTTCCAGATCGGCCAGGCTGTTGCTGTCTTCATCCAGCAGGCGGTCGACCACGCCTTGGCTGGCCAACACCAAATATGTGTCCGCATCATAGGCACGCTCTTCGCGCAGTATTTCGCGAAAGATTTCATAGCAAATGGTCTCGGCCGTTTTCACCGTGCCGCGCCCATCACAGGTTTGGCAGGATTCCATCAGCATTTGTTCCAAGCTTTCGCGGGTGCGTTTGCGGGTCATTTCGACCAAGCCTAACTCAGATACGCCACTGATTTTGGTTTTGGCGTGGTCTTTTTCCAGCACTTTTTCCAGCATACGCAGCACCTGGCGTTGATGCTCAGGGTCGGCCATGTCAATAAAATCAAGAATGATGATACCGCCCATGTTGCGCAGTCGCAGCTGGCGGCCGATGGCCGTTGCCGCCTCTAAGTTGGTCTTAAAAATGGTTTCTTCTAGATTACGGCGACCAACAAAGCCACCGGTGTTCACATCGATGGTGGCCATGGCTTCGGTTTGATCAATGACCAAATAACCACCGGACTTCAGTGGCACCTTGCGCTCTAACGCGCGCTGAATTTCATCTTCAACGCTGTAGAGCTCAAATAGTGGCCGCGGCCCTGGGTAATATTCCAGTTTCGCCTCAACTTCCGGCACGTATTGGCCAGCAAACTGCTTGAGGTTGGCAAAGGTCTCGCGTGAATCGACCAGAATTTTGTCGATTTCTGGCCGTGCGTAGTCGCGTAAGGTTCGCGACGACAGTGGCAGCTCGTCGTACACCAAGCGCGCAGGCTTGTAAGCTTTAATGCGCTCTTGCAACTTGCGCCACAAACGGCGCAGGTAGCGAATATCGGCGAGGATTTCGTCTTCACCCACACCTTCGGCCGCGGTACGCAAGATAAAACCCGCTTCGCCGGTCATTTCCTCGGCGGCCATGCATTGCGCCACCAACTGCTTTAAGCGCTCACGCTCATCGTCGTCGTCGATGCGCTGTGAAACCCCCACATGCTCGGCGGCTGGCATAAACACTAAATAGCGTGCCGGAATCGCCAGCTGCGTGGTTAAACGCGCACCCTTGGTGCCGATTGGGTCTTTGGTCACCTGCACTACCAGCGCTTGGCCTTCATGCACCAGCTGATTGATGGGGGTGGAGTTGTCGCCACTGATTTCACCCGCGTGTATAAAAGCCGCACGCTCTAGGCCAATATCAACAAAAGCTGCCTGCATGCCAGGTAGCACACGCACCACCTTGCCTTTATAAATGTTACCGACCAGCCCTCGATGGTTGGTGCGCTCGATAACGATTTCTTGCAGCACTCCATTTTCAACCACGCCCACACGCGTCTCGGTGGGCGTCAGATTCATCAGAATTTCAGCATTCATGCATTCTCCTTTGTCGCCATTGGCTGCCATACCGGTATCTGCCAGCGACTCAACAAGGCGGCGGTCTGCTGCAAGGGTAAACCCACGACATTGCTATAGCAGCCTTGCAAGCTGGCAACCATTACCGCACCAAACCCTTGAATACCATAGGCACCCGCTTTATCAGCGGGCTCACCGGTGGCGATGTAGGCGGCAATTTGCTGCTGATTCAGTTCGACAAACTGCACCTCGGTGATGACGCTCAGCGCTTCGCAACGCAGCCCGTCTGCTGTTTGCTGCGCCAACGCAACGCCGCTCACTACTTGGTGCCAACGGCCAGATAAGCGCTGCAGCATGGCCGCTGCGTCTTGTTCATCCGCCGGCTTGCCGAGAATATCGCCGTCAATAATCACACTGGTGTCTGCGCCCAGCACCACATCAGCGCACTGAAGCGCAATCGCTTGAGCTTTTTCTTGCGCCATGCGCTCAACATAAGCCTGGGCCGGCTCGTTCAGCAATGGGGTCTCATCAATATCAGCGGCGTGAACATAGTGGGGCACGCCAATTTGGGTCAGTAACTGCGCCCGCCGTGGCGAGCGTGAAGCCAAGCAAATCATGGAGTTCGCATCCGCGTCACGAGTAAATGCGCCAGCCCATACACCCAAGGCCATAGCAAAGCCGACACCAGCGCCGGCTGCCATAACAACACTGGGTTGCTGGCGCCTGTCATCAACATCAAGGCCCAGTAATGAATCACCTGACCCAACGCCACCAATAAAAACACCAGCAGCATTTGCTGAATAAAATGAAACAGCACCAGCCGCCGATGGGTCAGCTGTAAGATGAAGACTTGAATCAGCAAAATAGAGACGTTGAGCCCCAGCGGTACGCCGTGTTCAATATCCAACAACAAGCCCAATGGCCAAGCCAGCCACAGTCCAAAGATTCGGGGCTGATGCAGCACCAATATCATGACCAACAAGTTGACCCAACGCGGCTGCAGCCAATCGAGCAGCTCCGGCATGGGCAAGTGTTCAAGCGTAAAGGCGGTAAAGAGAGCCGCTAACACCAAAAAGACAAAGCGCAGGCTCATTTTTGCTGCTCCTGCCATAAATCAGGCGGCGTAATGTGCGTGCCCTCGTCGTTAAACAACAGCAATAAGTGGCGACTGCGATCAAGATGAGCGCTGGGTTCGGCACTGACACGGGCAAAGGGTTTGCCGGCAATGTTTTCGATGCTGTTCACCGTCGCCACTGGGTAGCCACGCGGATAACGTCGCCCCAAGCCAGAGCTGATTAACAAATCACCTTCTTTGATGTCGGCAGTACTCGGTACGTACAGCAGCTCTAAAGAATCCAACGCCCCCGTGCCCGCCGCAATAGCCCTCACGCCATTGCGATTGACCTGCACCGGAATCGCGTGGTTCGAATCAGCAATCATCAACACTCGCGAACGATTTGGCAGCACATCGATGACCTGCCCCAGCAGACCGTAGGCGTCTAATACTGGCTGGCCAACAAAGACACCGTCCTCGCTGCCTTTATTGATAAAAATCTGTTGGCTGTAGGGGTCTGGATCCACGGCCAATACAGAACTGACCAACACCCGCCCGCCGAGTTTTTCTGATGCATTCAGTAACTGCCGCAGTTCGACGTTTTCGGCCTCCAGGGCGGCCAAACGTTGCACTCGAGTTTCCAGAATCAGGTTACGTGCACTGAGTTGCTTATTCTCGTGCAACAGCTCCTGGCGTGTGGCGGCGGATTCGCCAAACCACTCCACTAATACAGAGGGCACCATGGCGGTACTTTGCGCGGGTTCTAGCACCCATGCTGCCTGTTGACGCACAGGCTTAAGCCAAGGGTAGTGATGGTCTACCCAAATCAAGGCCAACGCCATTGCCACCATCAGCGTGACCTTTTGTCCCTGCAATGGCGGCACCTGAAACTGCGATTTGATAGCGATGCTCTCCTTTCGACTGGCGCTACCACACTCCCGACCGCGCCAGCGGTGCAAAAACAGCTTATGGGAGGGTGATCACTTAGAAAGCCTTACTATACCTGCAGCGGTATAAGGGAACCAGCGCCAGCCCTGTGCGAGCGGCGCTTAGCGAATCCGTGAAGAGTCAGCTTTAATCCAGCGCCAGCATTTCCAGCTGCTGATCGGAGGCATTTTCCAAGAAGCGACCGCCACCGCGCGCCACACAGGTCAGTGGATCATCGGCCACAATCACAGGCAGGCCAGTTTCTTCGGCCAGCAGTTTGTCGAGGTCTCGCAATAAAGCACCACCGCCCGTCAGCACCATGCCACGCTCGGCGACATCCGATGCCAGTTCAGGGGGCGATTGCTCCAGCGCGCCTTTCACGGCCTGAACAATCTGCGCCAGCGATTCTTGCAACGCTTCAAGAATTTCATTGGAATTGAGGGTAAAGCTGCGCGGAATACCTTCGGCCAAATTACGGCCACGCACGTCGATTTCGCGCACTTCACCGCCTGGGTAAGCCGTGCCGATTTCTTGCTTGATGCGCTCCGCCGTGGCTTCACCGATCAAACTGCCGTAATTGCGACGAATATAGGCGACGATGGCTTCGTCAAAACGGTCACCACCGACCTTGACCGATTCGGCGTAAACCACGCCACTGAGCGAAATAATGGCAATTTCTGTGGTACCACCACCGATATCAACCACCATCGAGCCACGTGCTTCATCAACCGGCAGGCCCGCACCAATGGCCGCCGCCATCGGCTCGTGAATCAAATAAGCACGGCTGGCGCCAGCGCCCATGACCGAATCGCGAATGGCTTTGCGCTCCACCTTAGTTGCCAAATACGGCACACACACCACCACCCGAGGGCTGGGTGCAACAAAGCTGGTTTCATGCACTTTTTTGATAAAGTGCTGGAGCATTTTTTCAGTCACTTCAAAGTCGGCAATGACGCCGTCTTTCATCGGCCGAATGGCCTGAATATTCCCCGGAGTACGACCCAGCATACGCTTAGCATCGGTACCCACAGCTGCCACACTTTTCTGGTGCCCCTGCAAGCGGATCGCGACCACAGACGGCTCATTGAGAACGATCCCTTTCTCGCGCATATAAATAAGTGTGTTAGCCGTTCCCAAGTCGATCGACAGATCGCTGGAGAACAGGCTGCGAATCTTTTTAAACATCCAGTCAATTCCTGTTTGCAGGTCGCAAAAATTGGCTCTAAGACTAGCAACGGTGGGGATTCAGAGCAAGAAGCATTTGTGCTACTCTGCTGCGCTTTATCACAGGCTTCAACACTGGGGTACCACATGGCTCTGGATCAGAATCAGGTGCGCGACATCGCCGAATTGGCGCGCCTGCAAATTGATGAAACACAGTTAGACGATTACCAGAAAAACCTGAGCAACATTCTCGATTTGGTCGACCAGCTGGCAGCCGCCGACACGGCCAATGTCGAGCCTTTGGCTCACCCTCTTGACGCAGTACAGCGTTTGCGTGCCGACCAGGTTAGCGAGAGCAACCAGCGTGAGCACTTCCAACAAATTGCACCCGCTACCAGTGAAGGCTACTACCTGGTACCCCGGGTCGTTGAATAATTCGCCGCGCTGATTCAGAGGACAATTTATGTACAACAAAACCATCGCTGACATCGCCCGCGATTTAAACGCCGGCGAATATTCCAGTGTCGAGCTGACCCAGTCGCTGCTTGATCGCGTCGAGCAACTGGACAGCACCTACAACAGTTTTATTACCGTCACCAAAGAACAAGCGCTGGCCCAGGCCAAAGCCGCCGACGAGCGCCGCGCTGCTGGTAATGCCGAACTGTGGACCGGTATTCCCATCGCCCACAAAGATATTTTTTGCACCAACGGCGTACTCACCAGCTGCGGTTCAAAAATGCTGAGCAACTTTGTTGCGCCCTACGACGCCACTGTGATCGACAAGTTTAATCAGGCCGGTGCGGTGTCTTTGGGTAAATTAAATATGGACGAGTTCGCCATGGGCTCGTCCAACGAAAGCTCCTTTTATGGTGCCGTTGCCAACCCCTGGAACACCGACTGTGTGCCGGGCGGCTCTTCTGGTGGCTCCGCGGCGGCCGTTGCCGCGCGCTTAGTACCAGGCGCAACGGCTACCGATACCGGCGGCTCCATTCGCCAACCGGCAGCATTTTGTGGCCTGACTGGCTTAAAGCCCACCTATGGCCGCATTTCACGCTGGGGCATGGTGGCTTTTGCTTCCAGCCTTGATCAAGCCGGTAGCATGACCCGCAGCGCCGAAGACGCCGCTTTAATGCTGCAAGTCATGGCCGGTTTTGACGCCAAAGATTCCACCTGTGTGGATCAGCCGGTACCCGACTACAGCGCCACGCTGGAGCAAGATTTAACTGGCCTGACCATCGGTTTGCCAAAAGAATACTTCCGCGATGATTTAAGCGCCGACATGCAACAGCAAGTGCGCAATGCCATCGCCGAGTACGAAAAGCTCGGCGCTAAGGTTAAAGAAATTTCTCTGCCCAATACCCATTTGGCGATCCCGGCGTATTACATCGTTGCCCCGGCCGAGTGCTCGGCCAACTTGTCGCGCATGGACGGTGTGCGCTTTGGCTATCGCTGTGATGACCCGCAGGACATTAACGATCTGTATAAGCGCTCACGTGGCGAAGGCTTTGGCAACGAAGTTAAGCGCCGCATTATGGTCGGTGCCTATGCGCTGTCGGCCGGCTTCTACGATGCTTACTACAAAAAAGCCCAGCAAGTGCGCCGCTTGATTAAAAATGATTTTGTCGAAGCCTTTAAAGAAGTCGACATCATCATGAGCCCGACCACCCCCTCGCCGGCCTTCAAGCGTGGTGAAAAAACCTCGGATCCGGTCGCCATGTACCTGGAAGACATTTTCACCATCGCCCTCAACTTGGCAGGCTTGCCTGGTATGTCGATTCCATGTGGTCAGGTCAATAACCTGCCCGTGGGCCTGCAATTAATTGGCAATTATTTCGACGAAGCGCGTTTGCTTAATGCCGCGCACAAGTTCCAGCAAGCAACAGACTGGCACCAACAAGCTCCTGCTGATATCGCTTAAGAGGACATAACATGGAATGGGAAGTGGTAATTGGCCTGGAGATTCATGCTCAGCTGGCCACCCAATCAAAAATCTTTTCTGGCGCCTCCACCGCTTACGGAGCCGACGCCAACACTCAGGCCTGCGCTGTTGATTTAGGCCTGCCCGGCGTACTGCCAGTGTTTAACGAAGAAGCGCTGCGCATGGCGGTCAAATTTGGCTTGGCCATCGATGCCGAAATTGGCAAGAAGTCGGTATTTGATCGTAAAAACTATTTTTACCCAGATCTGCCCAAAGGCTATCAGACCACCCAGCTGCACCACCCGATT
Organism: Bacterioplanes sanyensis; assembly: GCF_014652515.1. Lineage (GTDB taxonomy): Bacteria > Pseudomonadota > Gammaproteobacteria > Pseudomonadales > Oceanobacteraceae > Bacterioplanes > Bacterioplanes sanyensis. Next base: position 28,145 of record NZ_BMYY01000017.1, read on the forward strand.
GTTGGCATTGGCCATATTGATATCGAGTTGGACGACGGCACGACCAAACGCATTAACGTAACGCGTGCGCATTTGGAAGAAGACGCCGGTAAATCCGTGCACGAAGGCTTTGACGGTATGTCCGGCATCGACTTAAACCGCGCCGGTACGCCATTAATTGAGATCGTCTCCGAGCCAGAAATGCGCAGCGCCAAAGAAGCGGCTGCGTATTTCCGTAAAATGCACAGTATCGTGACCTATCTGGGCATTTGTGACGGCGATTTGTCGCAAGGCTCCATGCGCTGCGACTGTAACGTTTCTTTGCGCCCGAAAGGCCAAGAAGAATTCGGCACCCGCACCGAAATTAAAAACGTTAACTCGTTCCGCAACGTTGAGCGTGCCATCGAAGCGGAAATTGCCCGCCAGATGGACATTTTGGAAGACGGCGGCAGCATCGTGCAGGAAACCCGCCTGTACGACGCCGATAAAAATGAAACCCGCGCCATGCGCTCAAAAGAAGTGGCTAACGATTACCGCTACTTCCCTTGCCCGGACTTATTGCCCGTTATTATTGATGATAACTACATCGAAGCCGTACGGAGCACCTTGCCAGAGCTGCCCGATGCCAAGCGTGCACGCTTTGTTAAAGACCACGGTTTAAGCACAGTCGACGCCGCCGTACTGGCCTCAGATCGCAGCCTGGCAGACTACTTTGAAACCGTTGCCCATGCAGCCAATGACTACAAACTGGCGGCTAACTGGGTGCAGGGCGATGTATCTGCCGCATTAAATCGGCTGGAAATTGGCATTGCTCAACTGCCGGTCAGCGCCGAACAACTGGGCCGCATTTTACAGCTGATCAAAGACAACACCCTTAACAATGGCGGTGCCAAAGAAGTCTTTAACGCATTGCTGGAAGGCAAAGGTGATGACACCGCAGCTAGCGTTGATGCCCTGGTAGACAGCTTAGGCTTAAAACAAGTATCTGATACCGGCGCCATTGAAGCCATTGTGGCTCAAGTGTTGGCAGACAATCCTAAGCTGGTCGAAGGCTACCTCAATACACCTGAAGACAAGCGCGCCAAAGCCATCGGTCCATTTATTGGCCTAACGCGCAAAGCCGCCAAAGGGGTGAACCCGCAGGTGGTGATGGACGTATTAAAGAAAAAGCTCAGCGAGCTGGGTTAATTCGGGACGGGGCTCGATGGGCCCCGTTTCTCTTTCGATAGCCTTGCCGCCAGACTCCTCCTGCCAATTTGTATTTTTTATTCCTACCAAGCGAACGCCACAATGCGTATTTTAATCACGGGTGCCGCCGGCTCTGGCACCACCACACTGGGCAAAGCGTTTGCCTGCGAATATGGCTGGAATTTTCTCGATGCCGATGACTTCTATTGGCTACCAACGAGCCCGCCCTTCCAGCAGCGCAGAGATCACAGCGAACGTTTGACTATGATGATGGACAGCATCAATAGCAGCGAAAACGTCGTGATCTCAGGGTCAGTAATGAACTGGGGCCGCGAATTAGAAGATGGCTTTGATTTGATCGTATTTTTATACCTCGATGCCATCATTCGCGTAGAACGCCTAAAAAAGCGAGAACAACAGCGACATGGCCGCGCCGCTGATGCAGCTTTTTTACAATGGGCTTCTGAGTACGACAGCGGACCAAGCGAAGGCAGAAGTCTGGCAAAACATCAGCAGTGGCTATCTGAGCGTCGCTGCCCGATAATCAAAATGGAAGGTGACCTGAGCGTTGCTGAACGACTTCAAACGCTCACATCGGCTGTGTTTCAGCGGGCTGAGTTGCCGTCGTAGGCATGACATTTAAGGGATGAGTAATATGAAACTTCTCGCAGCACTGATGGCAGCTTTGGCTTTAAGTGGCTGTGCAACGGTTAACACCATTGCGCCTGAAAACAACAGAGTAAAAATAAGCATCAACGGCTATGACAGTCATTGTCGCTCGATTCCGAGGATTTATAGCGGCGTGGCGCACAATCTGTGTACTCTGGCTGGCCAGCCCAATGTCTCCGCCAATGCGAAAAGCAACCTGCAATGGCTTTTAGTGGATACTGCACTTTCCGCCGCCGCCGATACCATCATGGTGCCATATACGGTGATGCAGCAGATTGAAAAAGGCAATATTCAGGTGAATCGCTAAAGCTCAGCGCTTTGAAGAAATCGGCGCTGTTCGATCCGCTGACAACACCCCATCCACGATGGCGCCAATCACATGCATCACGGCCAAATATCCGGCCGTCAGACCGCCAGCAATGCCGCACAACACTAAGCAAACCACCACCATCATGGGAAACTCGCCAGGCGTCATTGAAGCATTTATACCATCCGGCTGATGGAACCAAAAAGTACTGATTAAAAACAAGGCCAGGCTGCTGGCAACGCCTATCACGCAATAAAACTTAAACTTTAAGGTAATGAGCCAGCGATCTTGTAATAACCAGCGCCCGCACAGGTCGATGATGTACAACAATAAGCCCAATACAAACGCTAGGTAAGCAAGTAAACGAGTAAAAGAAATATCCCCGGCATGCCCTGACAGGGTAATGCTCTTCCCTTGTTTAAACCCATCCATCAAGCCAAAGCTGTGATCTGCCAGCCAGTGCAAACATGCCAGCAAGGTGCCTTCGGAGTAAAAACCCAACGCCATCACCGCCAACATACCCCACATAACGGCAGGCAAAGCCATCAAGGTCGCGCTGATATAGCGACTCAGTACCAGCAACAGCAAACGCGGCAATGTGGATGATAAGTCCATTTTTATACAGATCCTTGATACGCACAGGTTCGTTATAACAATTTTGCAAGCCGCCAACTACTGGCTTCTCTAACGTGAGGAGGGTATTCATGCATTCTGTGAAAAGCATCACTGCAAACACGTGCTAGTGTCCCGAACCAGAAGTTTGTATATTTCCAGAGCGAATGAAAGGCGCTGTTCGCAGGCAATGTCGGGATCTTTTCAAGAACAGCAACGACACGATGGTGCTTTTAGTTCGCCCTCTTCGGGCGCGCCTACCTCTTACTAATCGAACCAGGCGTACCTTGCCAGAAAACTGAAATGGTGCGCTGAAAGCCTGCAGACCTCTGACTCAGATCACTGACTGGGCCCAGTAAACTACGGCTCAGGATAATTGGACTTACGCTCTATGCTAACCACCATCGCCATTGCCAACTACCGTTCACTACTGAATCTAATCATGCCTATGGCGCCGCTCAATTTGATTACTGGCTTCAATGGCAGCGGTAAATCTAACCTGTATAAGTCGTTACGCTTATTGGCCGAAACCGCCCAAGGAGGTGTGATTAGTTCCTTGGCTCGCGAAGGTGGGCTGGAATCGGCCTATTGGGCAGGCCCAGAAAAGCTAACAGCAAAAATGCTCAGCGGCGAGGTAGCGATACAAGGCGGCCAGCGCCAACAGGCTTATCGTTTACGTTTAGGTTTTGCCAGCGATGATATCGGTTATTGCATCGATTTAGGTCTACCTACCCCAGCCGCTTCGGCGTTTGCATTCGACCCCGAAATCAAGCGTGAGTGTATCTGGGCAGGCTCCAGCTATCGTCCCGCCAGTGTTTTGGTTGAACGCCAGGGGCCTGTTGTAAAAGTCAAAGACGGCCGCCGTTGGCATATCATTGCTCAACATATGAATACTTTCGACAGTATGCTCAGCGAAGTAGCGGATATGCAGCTGGCACCAGAAATTTTGCACACACGCGAACTTATTCGTGGCTGGCGCTTTTATGATCACTTTCGCAGTGATGCCCACGCACCGGCCAGACAACCCCATATCGGCACCCGCACACCTGCCTTGAGTCAGGATGGCCATGACTTGGCCGCTGCACTGCAAACCATTATTGAAATTGGTGACCACCCGGCATTACAAAATGCCGTCGATGATGCTTTTCCCGGCGCGCACATACGTATTGGCGTACAGGAGGACGGGCGTTTTATTTTATATTTCTCCCAACCCGGCTTATTGCGACCATTGACTGCCGCCGAGTTATCGGACGGTACACTGCGTTATTTGTTATGGGTGGCGGCGCTATTAACACCTCGTCCTCCAAGCCTGATGGTTTTAAATGAACCAGAGACCAGCTTGCATCCGGATTTATTACCGGCGCTAGGGCGACTCATTAAGTACGCGGCGCAGCATACACAAGTCTGGGTGGTGTCTCATGCACGTCTGATGATTAACGAACTCACCGACTCGCCACACTGTAGTGCCTTACATTTAGTAAAGCAGCTCGGCAGCACTCAGATTGAGGGCCAGAGCCTCCTTGATGTGCCCAGCTGGCACTGGCCTGCCATTTGACGCTCCCTTCATGGCCGACCATGCTACCCCTTTTCACTCAAACGGACCCTGATCATGCGTTTATGTCACGTTTCATGCATCGCCATTACGGCTCTGAGCGGCTTATTAACAGGATGCAGCAACGACCAAGAAGTCGGCGATGTTTCTCTCGGTTGGTTTACCACCAAGGACGTTAAAATCTCGGTGCTGCAAGACCCGGTGGTCACTGGCGTTACTTGCCATATTGCCAGCATTGAGGCAGACCTGGATTTTGCCGACCCCAGCGATATGAGCATTGCCTGCCGTCAAACCGGCGAAATCACCACAGACATGCTGATGTCGATCGATTTATCCAAATCTGGCGAAGTGGTGTTTAAACAGTCCAAAAGCATCCTGTTTAAGTCATTAAAAGTGCGACGTATTTATGACCCGCAATCGGAAACTTTAATGTACCTTTCTTATTCCACCAAAGAAGTACAAGGCAGCCATAAGCACGCTCTTTCTACCGTGCCATTGTGGGGCACGCAAGCCTACGGCTTTCGACCGATCACTCGCTGATTTGATAAACGTCATTGGTAAAAGCAATTAGCGTGAACATTCAGGCTCTTCCACACTGGTGGCACATGCTGACAGGAGAGCCTTATGAGTACCCGCATAGAACGCGACAGCCTAGGTGAGCTGGCGGTTCCCGACAACGCGCTGTATGGCGCGCAAACCCAACGCGCCATCAACAACTTTCCTATTTGTGGTCGCCCCCTGCCAGAAGCCTTTATTCGCGCTTTGCTGCACGCCAAAAAAGCCGCTGCCACGGCCAATGCTCAGTTAGATTTACTGCCTGCCGACATGGCACAAGCGATCAACCAAGCGTGCGATCAGCTGCTCAGCGACACCGATCTGATGCAGCATTTTCCGGTGGATGTTTTTCAAACCGGCTCAGGTACCAGCACCAATATGAATGCCAATGAAGTGCTTGCCACGGTCGCCAGCGACATTAGCGGTCAAGCAATCAACGCCAACGACCATATTAATTATGGCCAAAGCAGCAACGACATCATTCCCTCCACCATTCATATCAGTGCCGTGCTTGAACTGCAGCAACGATTGGTGCCCGCTTTGCAGCACTTACAACAATGCATCGACAATAAAGCTCAGCAACTGGGCAGCTATGTTAAAACTGGCCGCACGCATTTGATGGATGCCATGCCAATTCGCATGGATCAGTCGTTATCAGCCTGGTCAGATCAAATTAAAGGCAATATCGACGCCTTACAATCATTGCTGCCACAACTACAACAGCTGGCCCAAGGCGGTACCGCCGTAGGCACCGGCATTAACGCTCACCCGCAATTTGCCCAGCATTTTTGCCAAGCACTGAATGCACACACTGGTGAGAATTTTCGCCCAGCAGATAATTCGTTCAGCCACATCGCCAGCCAAGATACCGCGGTACGTTTGTCCGGCTTGCTGAAAAGTACCGCCGTGAGCTTGATGAAAATCGCCAACGATTTGCGCTGGATGAACTCTGGCCCACTGGCAGGTTTAGGAGAAATCGAGCTAGAAGCACTGCAACCCGGCTCCTCGATTATGCCTGGCAAGGTCAACCCAGTGATCCCTGAGGCGTGTGCCATGGTGGCCGCACAAGTGATGGGTAACGACGCAACCATTACCATCGCCGGTCAATCGGGTAACTTTGAACTCAATGTGATGCTGCCCGTCATCGCCGACAACCTACTCAGTAGCATGCACATGCTGAGCAATGCCAGTCATTTAATGGCCGATAAAGCCATCGCCAGCTTTCAAGTTAATCAGGCGAAACTGCAACAGGCATTGGACCGCAACCCGATTCTGGTGACGGCATTAAATCCAATTATTGGCTATGAAAAAGCCGCTAACATTGCGAAGCAAGCGTATCAAGAAAAACGTCCGATTATTGAGGTCGCCGCCGAAAATACCGATCTGGGACTTAAGAAACTACAGCAACTGCTGAACCCCGAAAAACTCACTCATGGTGAACCATGAGTTTTTGTACACGCTCAGAAAATAAAAAGCGGGAATTATCGCCGTATTTTGTACAATGACGATAATATACCCGCGCCACGAGTAAAATGTTGGGAACGCCTTGCCATAAACAAGGGAGAACTTCTACACCCGTAAATACGCTCGCTACATACAAGAGCAGGCATAAAAAACGCCCGCTATTGCGGGCGTTTTTTATTTAACCACTTTCAAAGATGGCCGACTGCCACTTGGGTCTGGCTCTGGATCCGGCTGATCTGGTGTTGGTGGCGGATCATTGGGGTCCGGCGCACCGGCTTCCGACCCAAACACCATACCCTGACCATTTTCACGGGCGTAAATCGCCAGTAAAGCCACGACGGGCACAAAGACAGTCATGGGCACACCGCCAAAGCGGGCATTAAATGACAGGCCATCGCCATCAATGTGCAGGTTCTGCACCGCCGTCGGGCTGATATTCAACACAATCTGGCCGTTGGTGACGTAGTCCTCAGGCACCTGCACACCCGGCAGACCGGCATCGACCAGCACATACGGCGTGCAGTCGTTGTCCAGAATCCACTCATTGAGGGCACGAACCAGATAAGGACGGCTGGGGCTCATCTTTGCTTGCATAATCAGTCGCGCATCTCGCGTTCTGCTTCTGACAGGCTGGCTTGGAAAGCATCACGTTCGAACAAGCGCTCCATGTATTGCAACATGGGCTTGCACTGCGCTTCTGGCAGCTCGATACCCAACGCCGGCAGACGCCACAGAATGGGCGCAACACAGCAGTCGACGATGGAGAACTCTTCGCTCATAAAGAACGGCAGCTCTGCAAAAATCGGCGCCACGGTCACCAAGCTTTCAGTCAGCTCTTTGCGTGCCGCTTCCACTTCTTTGCCTTTGCCCTTAACGATGGTCTCAATCAGGCCACACCAGTCTTTCTCGATGCGCTTGATCCATAAACGGCTTTGCGCACGCGCAACTGGGTAAACAGGCAACAACGGCGGGTGCGGGAAGCGTTCGTCTAGGTACTCCATCATCACGTTCGGGTCGTACAGCACCAGATCGCGATCGACCAAGGTTGGCAATGAGTTATACGGGTTGAGGCTCGACAGATCCTCAGGCGTGTTGTCTGGGTCGGTATCGTGAACTTCTACCGTCACCCCTTTTTCAGCCAAAACGATGCGCACACGGTGGCTGAAGTGATCAGCAGGATCAGAATAAAACGTCATGGAAGAGCGCTTAGCTACAACCCCCATAGGTTCCTCACTTGTTTCAAAAACGAAGACAGCCCGGACGCTGTGCGCACCGGGCATGAAGATCACTCACTGCTGAGCCGCCAGCGCGGCCCAGAACAGTAGTGCTATTTTACATCTTTCCAATATTCTTTGTTTAGTAAGTAAACAGGAATCAGGAAAATAGCCAAGAAGCCCAGCACCCACCAGCCCAAACGCTGGCGCTCAGTCGCAATAGGCTCAGCAACATAGGTCAAGAAGTTAACCAAGTCGAACACCAGTTTGTCATACTCTTTCGCCGACAACTGGCCCTCTTCTGCCAGATACAGAACACCGTCACGTTCTTCGGTGATTTCCTGACCTGTTAGAGTGTCGTAACCCACAGCAACCTGAGCAGTGCCTTTCACCTGACGACCTTGCAGGTCTGCCAGCACGTGTGGCATGCCCACGTCTTTAAACACGGCGTTGTTCACGCCCCAAGGACGCTTAGGGTCCTCATAGAAGCTGCGCAAGTAGGTGTACAACCAATCTGGACGACGCACACGCGCCACCAGAGTCAAGTCTGGAGGCGTGGCACCAAACCAGGTTTTGCCGTCTTCTTTGCGCATCGCATTGGTCATCAGCTCACCGATCTTTTGATTGGTAAACACCATGTTTTCCATCATCAGATCTTCTGGAATATCCAAGTCTTTGGCGACACGGTTGTAACGCGAGTGCTCCAACGAGTGACAGCCCATGCAATAATTCATGTAGGTCTGCGCACCACGTTGCAGCGACGCTTTATCGTGCAGGTCAGTACGGTGCTCGTCCAAATGGACATTGCCACCAGCAGCGAATGCAAACGCAGGCAATGCGGCGGCAATTAATGCAAATAGCTTTTTCATTCTTAATGGCCTCCGGTCACGCGTTCAGGTACTGGCTTGGTCTTCTCGATGCGGGTGTAAACCGGCATAAGAAGGAAGAAAGCGAAGTAGATAACGGTACCGATACGAGCCATCAAGGTGTTCGGGCCGGTCGCTGGTTGCGTGCCTAACCAAGTCAGGATCACAAAGGCAATGGCGAACACCACAATGAAAATCTTGCTGATCCAGCCCTTATAGCGCCAGCTGCGCACTGGGCTGCGATCCAGCCAAGGCAGTACAAACAAGATGGCAATGGCTGCACCCATGGCAATCACACCCGCCGCCTTATCTGGGAAGGCACGCAGAATCGAGTAGAAGGCACCGAAGTACCACACTGGCGCAATGTGCTCAGGTGTTTTCAGGCCGTTGGCTGGCTCGAAGTTAGCGTATTCCAGCATAAAGCCGTTGCCTTCTGGGAAGAAGAACATCACGGTACAGAACACCATCAGGAATACCACGATACCCACCATGTCGTGCACGGTGTAGTAAGGGTGGAAAGGAATGCCATCCAGCGGCTTGCCTTCTTCATCTTTCAGCTTTTTGATGTCGATGCCATCAGGGTTGTTAGAACCCACTTCGTGCAGCGCCAGTAAGTGTAAAACTACCAGCATCACAATCACCAATGGCACTGCAATCACATGCAACGCAAAGAAACGGTTCAAAGTGGCGCCCGAGATCAGGAAGTCACCACGGATCCACTCAGTTAAGGCTTCACCAATACCGAAAGGAATCACACCAAACAGTGAGATAATTACCTGTGCACCCCAGTAGGACATTTGGCCCCATGGCAGTACGTAGCCCATAAAGGCTTCGGCCATCAACGCTAAGTACAGGAACATACCGAAGATCCAAATCAGCTCACGCGGCTTTTGGTAGGATCCGTACAACAGCGCCCGCATCATGTGCAGGTAAATAGCAATAAAGAAGAAGGTCGCACCCGTGGAGTGCATGTAGCGAATCAGCCAGCCCCATTGCACATCGCGCATGATGTACTCAACCGAGGCAAACGCGCCTTCAGCACTGGGCACGTAATTCATGGTTAGCCAGATACCAGACAAAATCTGATTCACCAGCATCAGCATCGACAAGACGCCGAAGAAATACCAGAAGTTAAAGTTTTTCGGCGCATAGTACTTAGACATATGCTTTTCGTAGGTCTGAGTGACTGGAAGGCGGTCATCCACCCAGCCCATCAGGGCATTCAGTTTGCTCATTAGGCGTTCTCCTCATCAACACCTACGATAACGACAGTGTCGCTTTCATAGGAATGCGGTGGCACTTCCAGGTTGTCTGATGCTGGCGAGCCGTTGAACACGCGACCAGCCAGATCAAATTTGGAACCGTGACAAGGGCAGAACCAACCGCCTTTCCAGTCGGCATCAAATGGTTCAGGCTTCACCTCGGCAAAGTACTTAGGCGCACAGCCTAAGTGGGTACACACACCCAGCAGCACCACGACTTCAGGGCGGCGTGAACGACTGATGTTGTCCGCGTAGGCCGGCTGTTGAGCTTTGTTGGTGTTATCGGGATCTTTTAAACGCTCATTCAGGGTCGGCAGCGTCTGCAATGCTTCTTCTGAACGACGGGCTACATAGACCGGCTTACCGCGCCATTCAGCTGTCAGCATGGCACCGGGTTCAAGTTTACTGATATCGACCTTTGCCGGAGCACCAGCCGCTTTTGCCTTCTCACTTGGAGTCCAAGATTTGACGAAGGGCACAGCGACGAAGCCAGCACCGACAGCACCGACAGCAGCGGTCGCACCCACCAAAAGGGTGCGGCGACCATGATTCACGCCGTCTTGACTCATTACCATCTTCTCCCATCAACAAGAATTCTTATGTAGCCGCTATGACCCGTCTTGATGCTTGTACAATTCTTGTACAGGTCGAGCGTAGCATACAGAGCGGCGCACATACTAATTAAATTGCCACGACTAGACAAGACGAAATGCCCATGGTGACTGGGGTTATAGGCATAAAAAAAGCGTCTCTTGATCTATGCCAAGAGACGCTTTTTTAAACGCAATAATTGGCAGCATAATACTGCCAAGTATATTAGCGCTTAGAGAATTGTGGTTTCTTACGCGCTTTGCGCAGACCCACTTTCTTACGCTCAACTTCACGCGCGTCACGAGTTACATAACCCGCTGCACGCAGTGTTGGACGCAGAGTTTCGTCGTATTGCATCAGAGCACGGGTAATGCCGTGACGGATAGCACCGGCTTGACCATTGCCGCCGCCGCCCTGAACGTTGACGATCACGTCGAATTTTTCCAAGCTTTCGGTCAGGTTCAGAGGCTGACGAACCACCATGCGAGCGGTTTCACGACCGAAGTATTCGTCCAGAGGACGCTTGTTTACTGTGATGCTACCGGTACCTGGACGCAAGAAAACACGTGCAGTAGAAGTCTTGCGACGGCCAGTACCGTAGTATTGAGAAGCTGCCATCGTATTATCCCAGTTTCAGTTCCTGTGGCTGCTGAGCAGTATGAGGATGCTCACCGCCAGCGTAGACTTTCATTTTCTTGAACATAGCGCGACCCAAAGGGTTCTTAGGCAGCATGCCTTTAACGGCCAGTTCGATAACCTGTTCTGGCTTATGGTCGATCAGCTTCTCAAAAGAGATAGACTTCAGACCACCAGGGTAACCAGTGTGACGGTGGTACATTTTGTCACTGCTCTTGTTACCGGTTACTTTAATTTTGTCGGCATTGATTACAACGATGTAATCGCCGGTATCTACGTGTGGAGTGTATTCTGGCTTGTGCTTGCCTCTCAAACGGCGAGCAACCTCAGTGGCCAGGCGACCCAGCGTCTGCTCAGCTGCATCAACAACAAACCAGTCACGTTTTACGGTTTCAGGTTTTGCGCTGTAAGTTTTCATCAATTTCTCGCCTTTAAGGGCAGGTTGATTCGAAAAGAGGGCGGCATTCTATAGGAGGACTCGACCAGACGCAAGCCGAATTGTTGTTTGTTTGTTCAATTCTCTCTCGTTCCGATGACGGTTAGAACTGTTCCGGCTCATGGAAGCGTACCAAGCCAAAGATTAGCGTTAGCAAACTCGCCATCACATTCAGCAACACCGCCAGCGCCATCATGCTTGAAGTTTGCTCGCTACTGTCATAACCAAGCCACTGCCCAACAATAAAAGACCCCGCCGCTGCGGCAAAGCCAATAATGATGCAAGCGATCAGGTAATAACCTTTGCCATCGTCAAGGCTCAGTCTTTCTGCCATGACTTTTTGCTGCAGCCAAGCATATACGGCCAAACAAAAACTGGCTGCAGTTACGACGCCTACCACAAAGAACGCTACCATGATGAGCCCCTGACTTGCTGACTATAGTGATCGCACTGCTCACAACCCTGAGTGCTGGTTATGCACAACCCAGCGATAAGGTTAGACGATTCTAACTGTCAGGCAAGTCAGGCATGACTGTGTGGTACCCCTCTATCTAGGCTTAGTGCTCGCGCGTATCGCGGAAGCGAATGTCCGGCCAACGCTCTTGGGTCAAGCTCAGATTCACTCGGCTGGGCGCGATGTAGGTGAGGTGGCCGCCACCATCGATGGCTAGGTTCTCAGCCCCTTTGCGCTTAAATTCTTCCAGCATGCGCTCGTCGTCACACTCGACCCAACGGGCAGTATTGACGTTCACCGGCTCATAAATGCACTCGACCTTATATTCATCGCGTAGGCGTTGTTGCACCACATCAAACTGCAGCACACCCACGGCGCCCAAGATCAAGTCGTTGTTATTCAACGGCATAAATAACTGTGTCGCACCCTCTTCTGACAACTGCTGCAAACCTTTTTGCAGCTGCTTCATTTTCAGTGGGTCTTTCAAGCGCACGCGTTTAAACAGCTCTGGGGCAAAGTGTGGAATACCAGTGAACTGCAGCTCTTCGCCTTGGGTAAAGGTGTCGCCAATTTGAATGGTGCCGTGGTTATGCAAACCAATAATGTCGCCAGAAATGGCTTCTTCGACATTGGAGCGATCGCCGGCCAAAAAGGTGACGGCATCAGCAATTTTCACGTCTTTGCCCATGCGGGTATGACGCATTTTCATGCCACGGGTGTAAGCACCGGAGCACACGCGCATAAAGGCAATGCGGTCGCGGTGTTTAGGGTCCATGTTGGCCTGAATTTTAAAAATAAAACCGCTGAATTTTTCTTCCGTTGGCACCACTTCACGTTCGTTGGTTTGGCGTGCAATGGGCGCCGGTGCCCAGTCGACAAAATAATCCAACATTTCACGAATGCCGAAGTTCGCCAATGCGGTTCCGAAGAATACCGGCGTCATTTCACCACGCAAATAGGCATCCGCATCGAACTCGTGACTGGCGCCACGCACCAGCTCAATCTCTTCCAGCAATTCATCAACCACATCATCGCCCAGTTTCTGGCGCGCTTCAGGGCTGTCTAGACCTTGGATTTGAATGTCGTCAGGCACCACGCTGCTCTGGCCCGGCGTAAAAATGTGCACGGTATCTTTATAGAGGTTGTAAACCCCTTGGAAGGCTTTACCCATGCCTATCGGCCAGGTAATAGGCGCACACTGAATGTTCAATACCGTTTCGATTTCATCCAATACTTCAATATGGTCGCGCACTTCGCGGTCCATTTTGTTGATAAAGGTGAAAATCGGCGTATCGCGCAAACGGCATACATCCATCAGCTTAATGGTTCGGTCTTCCACACCTTTAGCGCCATCAATTACCATCAACACGGAATCCACCGCGGTTAGGGTACGGTAGGTATCTTCCGAGAAGTCTTCGTGCCCCGGGGTGTCGAGCAGGTTGACCATGCGATCTTTGTAGGGGAACTGCATCACCGAGGTGGTGATCGAGATGCCCCGGTCTTGTTCCATCTGCATCCAGTCGGAGGTGGCCATGCGACCGGTTTTTTTGCCCTTCACGGTACCGGCCAACTGAATGGCGTTACCCAACAGCAGCAGTTTTTCTGTAATGGTGGTTTTACCCGCATCCGGGTGTGAAATAATGCCAAACGTACGGCGCTTGGCAATTTCCTGAGTGAGCTGAGACATAACAAACTTCTGTGATTTGTATGGGCCAAACGCCGAGCGGAGTCGATTCGCGCCGGCGCCTGGGCCAAATAGGGTGATAATTGGGCGCTATTGTCCCCGATACACTACAGCGACACAATGCAGCGCCACCAACCGTGCAATACACAACCTAGAGCGGGCTTTGAACAACCTCGGGGACAAACTCTGATCGGTACCGGAGTCGTAGACTTTAGCTCAGTCTGCGCACTAGTCAGATCTATGAGGGATCATCATCCTCCACCGCAAAGTGATATATCCCTTTGCCAGCGCGCTTGGCTGCATACATAGCTCGATCTGCTAACGAAATCAGCCTGTTTGCCGGTGCGCCCCCCGAGGGGCTCATGGCAATACCAATGCTGGCGCCCAATGACGGGGTCGCCCCTTGATTCAAATAAAACGGCTGGCGCAGCTGGTCGAGAATGATGTCGGCGACCAGCGCCACGGATTCGCGACTATGGACTTCTTGCATGAGCAGTACAAACTCATCACCGCCTTGACGCGCTACCACGTCGGAACTACGCACCGAACGCCGTAGACGCTCAGCCGTTTGCCGTAACACCTCGTCACCCGCGTCGTGACCATAGTCATCGTTGATGGCTTTAAAACCATCCAAATCAATGAACATGACGACCAGTTGCCATTGCTTGCGCTCTGCTGTCAGCGTTGCTTGTTGCAAGCGGTCGGCAAACAATGCCCGATTGGGCAAGCCTGTCAGCGGGTCGAGGGTCGCCTGCTTTTCCAGCTCGTACTGTAGGGCTTTGCGTTTGGATATATCTTGCTGCGTACCACACATGCGCAGCGCCCGCTGCTGAGCATCACGCGCGACCACCTTGCCACGCTGCATAAACCACAACCAATGGCCGTCGGCATGACGTAGGCGCACTTCACATTGCAGGTGGTCTATTTGTTCGCTCAGGTGCTGGCGCAACCGTTCCTTAAAGCGTGACAAATCTTCTGGATGGCACAGCGCCTGCCACTGCTGTGTGGTCAGCGGTGACAGTTGTTCTGCCTGATAACCCAACAGCTCACACCAACGGCGATTAACTGTGACAATGTCCTCATCTACATGCCATTCCCACGTTCCAGCGCCCGTTCCCCAAATTACCTCCGCTAGGCGCTGGCGTTCGCGCTGCAAGAACAACTGCTGACGACGTACATACACCACCGCCATCACTAATGCCATCACCAAACCAATGGCCGTTAACAGCGCCGTTTTGTAGGCCATGTTGCGGCGTCGCTGTGCCGCCTCTAACGCCGCTACTTTCTGGCCAACCAACTGTTCCAAATTGTTTTGGTAATGCCAGACAGCGTCCTGAGCATCACGAAAATCCGTAATATCAGTGATGATCGAATACAATACCTGACGCTGCTGAAACCGAATCGGCACAGATGACACCGAAACCGTGCGCTCATCACCATTGGCTAGGCGATGGCGAAATATAAAGTAATTGCGATCTTCCTGCGCAGCACGCTGGCGCTCGGCGGCGACTTGAACCGAGCTAAGCAGATTAATTTGTTGAATCCCCATGCTTTGCAACTGCTCAATGCTGTATCCATAAAATGCAGCCGCCGCTGGGTTGGCCCTGACGATCTCACCGGATATTGGGTCAATGAGCAACATCACCCGGTGATGCTTATTAAATGCGTCTAAAAATAGATCGGCTTGTACCTGTGAGGCGAGCACACATAGCGACAACCAACACCCCAAACTCCAACATATCCAGCGCATGAAATACTGCATCATCACTCGTCATTCAGACAGATACCTGCAGGTTACTAGCACTAGTGCCGAAGCGCCATCTGCCAGCCCGAAGGCTGGCATCTAAATTACAAGCAAACGCCAGTTTGATAGTCCACCACAGCGGCGGACTGTGAGTTCTGCCACATAGGCTGCTGATAAAAATAGCGATACTGTTCTGCTGCAGCGGCATCTTCGACTATGTAGCCAAAATCCTGCAAAGTGGCGGGGTACAGATTTTTAGAGCCGATGTAGAAGGCTGAGTTATCCACCGCAATGGTTTTGGCATGGTTGCCAATGGCGTAACCATTGCTCCACGTCGCTACACCTTCTGCATTGCGAATCGGCGCCAATTGCAGCGAATCACACATGGTTTGCTTGGCATCCGCATCAGATAGCTGTGCTCGGCTGGCAATTTTGCGCTGTAATACGTCGGTAATTTCCGACATTTTTTTCATATTGGAGTAAGGCGCCACCAGGCTTTGCTTAGCCCCGGGGGAGCTCACCACAATTTGCACCTTCACCCCTTCAATCAGTTTATCGGCCAACACATCAAATAAGCGCGCATCATAATAGCTGGCGGCAAACGGCCCGACGCAAGGTGCGATTAAATCCTGCTGCGAAATAAATACCGAATGTTGAGCGCTGGCCACTAACGCGCGCAAGCCCGCTTCTTCAGGGTTAGCCACTGAATACTCTTGATCGTTATTCACGTAATCCTTAAACAAACGCGAGCAACGTGCCTCACTGTCATTCGCTGCAGGTATGCCGCCACTGGTGCCCCCCGGCGTTTGCATACCAAAACCTAAACCACCCAGCGCCATAACAGGCACATCGCCTGCAGCTGGCACGGCAGGGGCTGAGAATTGTGTCGGGCAACTGCCCATCGCTGCAGCGGTTTGCTCTAAATCGACATACAAGGTTTTATTGACCACGCCATCTTTCCAGCGGCAAGTAAATTGCCACAGTAAATCAGCAAAGTGATGCGCATCCTCGGCTGCTGGGCCTTGCAAGCGCATGGTCAAATCATTGATGGGGCTATCGACCTGACCATAAGCCGACTCCCACATATTGTGGCCACCAACAATGCTGCTATGGCCATCTACGGCAATGATTTTCGAGTGATTCCAAGAATACAACCAGCTGGTTTGCACTCCGGCGACAGAAATATTCATATCGTCAGCCATATCGCCCAAGTCTTCTTTTAAGCGACGCAAATACGCTTTAGCGGTCTCGGTAAACGACGTATCAATATTACCCATCACCGGCGGTGTACCCGCCAAAATGCGCACGGTTAATTCTGGCGAGTGCTGCTGCGCTTGCTGCAAACCACGCACGATGGCGCGCTGAAAAATGCCATCCGGATACGTGACCAAGGTGGTGATATCCACCCAGTGCTGCGCTTTGGCAATGTCTTGCTCAATGCTGTCGGCATAGTGCTGCAACGCGCCGGTATCGTTGCACTGCGGGTCGCCCCAACAGTTCGGTGTTTGCAGCAGCCAGCTGTCTTCGGCGGTACCGTAGCCTGTGATCACATTGCCCTGACTGATGCGCCACAAGCTGCCTTGCGAGCCTGCAAAGTCTTGCTGCAACTGCTGCTTAACGTAATCGATGTGATAGCTCGTCGCTTGTGCCACCAGTGGCGGCAACAAACAGAACAGAGCAGCTAGGCTGCGTAGCAAACGTCGGTGAGACTGCATTCATTAGACCCCTATTGATTATAAAGGCGCAGCAGTCTATTTCTGCTTAGGCACTAATACAAGTCAAAAACCCGCAATCACACCTCGGTAATGTCCGAAATGCCAACTCAAATAACACGGATCTGACGCTAGCGGTTCAACTCGACAACCCAGCATTCATCATTAGCCAGCGCAGTAACTGTGCGATCACAGCAAGGCTTGCGACGCCGGCCAACCAAAACAACAGCAACCAGCCACAGCGTTTTAACCACATCAGTGATAGCCCTCCCCGGGTGCCGTTTTGCCACGAAATACGTAATAGCTCCAAGCGGTGTAGGCCAACACCAGCGGCAAAATACATACAGCACCAACTAACATAAAGCGCAGACTGCTGGCGGGCGCGGCGGCTTGCCACAACGTCAACTGGGGCGGCACCAGATAAGGCCACAAGCTAATGCCCAGGCCAGCAAAGCCGAGCACAACCAGGGCTAAGGCCAATAGAAAAGGTCGATAAGTGCGATCACGCTGCAAACTGGTACGCAGCTGCAGTGCACACCAAGCGGCCAGCACAGGCACAGGCCATAACCACTGCCAATGGCCTTCGCCAAACCAGCGCGCCGCAATGCGTTCATCGGTCAGTGGTGTCCAGGCGCTGACCACCGCCATGCAGATCAGCAACTGCCACAACAAGGTGTGCGCCAGCTGGCGCATGCGCTGCTGCAGCGCACCGTCCATTTTAATAATCAGCCATACCGCGCCGAGCAAGGTATAAGTTACGGTCAGAGCCACGCCACAGAACAGTGAAAACGGCGTCAGCCAATGCGACTGCCCTGCCGCCGCGCCCTGAATAAACGCCCCCAGCACCAGGCCCTGGCAAAAGGTCGCCAGCCAAGAGCCACAAAACAGGCCTTTATCCCACCAGTGGCGACTCAGTTGTGGCGCTTTGAAGCGATATTCAAACGCCACGCCACGCACCAGAAGCGCCAGCAACATCACCAACAGCGGTGCGGTAAGTGCTTCCAGCACCTGAGCATACGCCAGCGGGAAAGCGCCCATCAGCCCAGCGCCCCCCAACACCAGCCAGGTTTCGTTGCCATCCCACACCGGCGCCACGCTGTTCACCATGCGATCGCGCTGTTCGCTGTCATCCACCATCGCAAACAGCATGCCCACGCCTAAATCAAAGCCGTCCATGACGATGTACATCAAGATGGCGAACACGATCAAAGCAAACCAAATCACGGCTAAATCAAACATGGGAAGGCTCCTGTGACAGGGCGGTAGCAACGCGTTGAGTTAAGGTAGGCAGCGAAGGCCCATGACTAGGCCCCGTCACGATCAAGCGCCACATATAGAAGTAGCCCAAGCCAAAAATCAGCAGATAGCTCAGCACAAAGGCCAGCAAACTGATCGACAGCTCCACCGCGGTGTGCGCCGATACCGCCTGCTCGGTGCGCAACAAACCTTGCACCACCCAGGGCTGTCGCCCGACTTCGGTGGTGAACCAACCGGCCAGTGTCGCCACCAGACCAGATGGCATAAGCCACAGCATCAAGCGCAAGAACTGTGGCTGCTGGTACAGGCGCTCTCCACGGCGCAACCACAGCGCCCACAGCGATGCCGCCAGCATCAGAAGGCCCAGCCCGACCATCAGGCGAAAGCTCCAAAACACCAACGGCACATTGGGCCAGTGGTCACGCGGGAACTCGTCCAGCGCCGGTACTTGCTGTTCGCTGTCGTGCAGCAGAATCAGACTGGCCAGCGCCGGCACCTCTAGCGCCCAGTGCACGGTTTGCTGCTCGCTGTCTGGCCAGCCGAATAGAATCAACGGTGTCGGCTCACCGTCGGCGTTGCTGTAATGCGCCTCCATCGCCGCCACCTTGGTGGGCTGATATTGCAAGGTATTCAAACCATGCATATCACCAACAAACATTTGCAACGGCACTATCGCCAGCGCCATCCACATGGCCATCGACAACATGGTTTTTACCTCGGGCGAGGCACTGCAATGCTGACGTTGGCATTGCAATAAATGCCAGGCCGCGGCGCCTGCCACCAAAAAGGCGGTAGAGATAAATGCCGCCAAGCACATATGAGCCAAACGGTAAGGAAAAGACGGGTTAAAAATCACCGCCCACCAATCCAACGGCACCACCCGACCGTCAACAATGGCGTGGCCTTGGGGCGTTTGCATCCAGCTGTTCGAGGCCAGAATCCAAAAGGTCGAAATGACGGTGCCCAGCGCCACCATGCAGGTAGCAAAAAAGTGCAGTCGCTCGCCCACTTTTTCGCGGCCAAACAGCATCACACCGAGAAACCCGGCTTCCAGGAAAAACGCCGTCAGCACCTCATAGGTCAGCAAAGGGCCAGTAATACTGCCGGCAAACTCAGAAAAACCGCGCCAGTGGGTGCCAAACTGGTAGGCCATGACAATGCCAGACACCACGCCCATGCCGAAATTGACGGCAAAAATTTTGCTCCAAAAGGTGTACAGATTGATGTATTTCGTCTGGCGAGATTTAAGCCACAGGCCCTCTAATACCGCCAGGTAACAGGCCAAGCCAATGGTGATGGCCGGGAAAATAATGTGGAAGGAAATGGTAAAAGCAAACTGAATGCGTGCCAGTAAGGTGGCATCTAGTTCAGGCATACGGCAGCTCCCGCTGAATTCGATTGCCCGCCATTGCAGCATGACCTAGCATGGCATAACAGATACAGAAAAAACCCAAAACCTATAACAGATGTCGAAATATCAGCGCCTGGCCCAGCAAGTTAGCCAGCAAATCGAGCAGCAGGTATGGCAACCCGGGCAGCGCCTGCCATCACTGCGACGCATGGCCGCCGACAGCGGTTTAAGCCTGATGACGGTGATGAATGCCTATCAGCTGTTAGAACAACAAGGGCGCATCGAGGCGGTGCCGCGCTCGGGTTATCGGGTCAAAGACCTGCCCGCCAGTCGCCCTGCCCTAAGCAGCGCCGCCACCCATGTACGCGACCAAGTAAGCATCAACAACTTTGCCTATCAGGTGTTGCAGGCGTCGAATCAGCCGGGGCTGCTGCCATTAGGGTCAGCCTTCCCAGACCCTAACCTCTTCCCGCTGCGCGCCTTAGCACGGGGCTTGGGCCGAGCCAGTGCCGCCTTGGCCGAGCACCC
This sequence comes from Bacterioplanes sanyensis, assembly GCF_014652515.1. Taxonomy (GTDB): domain Bacteria; phylum Pseudomonadota; class Gammaproteobacteria; order Pseudomonadales; family Oceanobacteraceae; genus Bacterioplanes; species Bacterioplanes sanyensis. Next base: position 48,206 of record NZ_BMYY01000017.1, read on the forward strand.
CATCGATCATTTGCCCCCCGGCAGCTTGGCCTTGCGCCAGGCCATTGCACGCCATTACAGCCGCAACGACATGACCATCAGCCCGGACGACATACTGATTACCGCAGGTGCCATGGAGGGCCTAAACCTGGCGCTGGAGGCAGTGACCCAACCCGGCGACTGGGTCGTGATTGAAGCGCCGGCCTTTTACGGCGCGTTGCAAGCCATCGAGCGTCTTGGATTGCGCGCCATTGCCGTCGCCACCGATCCAAAACAGGGCATGCAGCCCGAGGCCTTGGCCGACGTGCTTAAACGCTACCCGGTAAAAGCTTGCTGGCTGATGAGCCGCTACCAAAACCCGCTGGGGTTTTGCCTCAGCCAACAGCGCCAGCAGGCACTTTATGAATTATTCTGCGCACACGATGTGTGGGTCATTGAGGACGACGTATACGGCGAGCTGGCACCACCCGGTGCAAGGGCTCCGCAGCCGATGAAAGCCATCGACCAACAGCAGCGCATCTTGCACTGCGGCTCGTTTAGCAAAAGCCTGGCACCTGGGTTTCGCTTAGGTTGGGTGTGCGCCGGTGAGCAGCTGCAACGCTTAGCACAGCGGCAGTTTATTGCGACGCTGTCGAGCAGTGCCCCGGAGCAACAGGCGGTGGCGGCCTACCTCGATAGCCGCCCCTATCAAACGCATTTACGCCAACTGCGAAGCACGCTGCATCAGCGCAAGCAAGGTTTGCTGCATTGGCTGCACCAATGCATGCCGGCGAACGTGCATATCAATGACAGCCAAGGCGGCTATTTTATTTGGCTTGCGCTGCCCGACGGTGGCGATGCCATCGAGCTGTATCATCAAGCGCTGCAACTCGGCATCAGCTTGGCCCCCGGCGCACTCTTTAGCGCCGACCCCATGCTACAGCGCGGCGTACGCCTCAATGCCTCTTATCCACTGAGCGATAAACTGCGTAATGCGTTGCAGCAGTTAGCCAGGTTAATGGCGTAGCTTGCGGCCGTAATGCACCAGCAAACCCAACAGCAAGCCCCAAAAGGCACTGCTAATGCCCGCCAGCGACAAGCCCGATGCCGTGACTAGAAAGGTTAATAACGCCACATCGCGCTCGCTCGGCTCTTGCATTGCCGCCTGTAAGCCGTTGCTTAAAGGCGCCAGCAACGCTAACCCCGCCAGGGTGGCCACCAGCGCAGCGGGAACCATTTGCAACAGTGCCACTAAGGTGGCGCCCAACAAACCCGCCACCAGATAAAAAACGCCGCCCCAGCAGGTGGCCCAGTAGCGCTGCTCCGGCGTGCCACCGGCTTCATCGCTTTGGCATATTGCCGCGGTCATGGCGGACAAATTAAAGGCAAAACCGCCAAACGGCGCTAACAACAGGCCGGTTATGCCGGTGGTCGCGAGTAAAGGGCCAGCAGGAGCGTCGTAGCCGTTGGCGCGTAACACTGCCAAGCCCGGTATATTTTGCGACGCCATGGTGACAGCAAACAGCGGCACCGCGATGCCCATCAGCGCCGACCAGGAGAACTCCGGTGTGACCCACTGCGGTGTTGACCATTGCCAGTCCAGCGGCTGCCACTGCAAAGCACCTTGCCAATAGGCCACTGTCACTCCCACCAGCAAGGCCGCCACCACGCTGTAACGTGGGTGCCAATGGCGCTCCACTAAAAAGCTCAACAGCATGGCCCCGACCAGCAACGGCTGCTGCCCCATGCCGGCAAACACCTGCAAACCGAACTGCAGCAGCACCCCAGCCAATAAAGCGCCCGCCAGCGAAGCCGGCACCCATTTGAGTAAGCGCTCCACCGCCCCCGTCAAAGCCACCAAGGTCATCAACAGCGAGCAAACGATAAAAGCACCCATGGTTTCCGCCAAACTAAAGCCCGCCACACTGCTCACCAGCAAGGCCGCACCCGGTGTAGACCAGGCGGTAAACACAGGTTGACGGTAATACAGCGACAAGCCAATGCTGCTGACGCCCATGCCAACACCCACCGCCCACAGCCATGAGCTGGCCTGTGCACTCGATGCCCCGGCCGCCAACGCCGCCTGATAAACAATGGCGACCGCGCTGCTGTAGCCCACCAATACGGCAACAAAGCCGGCACTGATAAACGACGGGGTAAATGCCAACCAACGCTGGGCGCTGTGGTTGGCGGCAGGGTTTACTGGATGCGACGCCATCTTTTACACTCCGGATTCGCTTGTGCGTTATAGCGTCCAAACTAGCAGCTGTGCGTTATAACGCACAATAATTTTTTACTGTTGGAATTCCACCATCAATGCAAGAAATTAATCAGTACCTGGCCCAACGCGTGAAACAACTGCGCCAAGAAAAGGGCTGGAGTTTGGATCAGGCCGCCAAAGAAACCGGCGTCAGCAAAGCCATGCTGGGGCAAATTGAACGCGGTGAATCGAGCCCCACCGTGGCCCGCTTGTGGAAAATTGCCAGTGGTTTTCATTGCTCGCTGTCCAGCTTGTTAGAGCCCGCCCCAACGCCACAACAAACCCTTAAGCGCCATGCGGATGACCTCAGACAGCAGCCCAGTCAGGGCGAAATGCTGGTTGCCCCCTTATTTAGCTATGACCCGAGCAAGGGTTTTGAACTGTTTGAACTCACCCTAGCACCCGCTTACGAGCGCATCTCTGAGCCCCACGAGCCCGGCGTCACGGAACATATCGTGGTGATCAGTGGCGTGATGGAGTTATTGCTGGATGGTCAATGGCAAACACTAGAGCCAGGCGATGCGGTTCGCTTTGCTGCCGACTGCGAACATGGCTACCGCAATCCGGGCACCGTGCCTGTGGTCTTTCATGATTTGATTCACTATGCCCGTTAACGCTGCTGGCGATAGCGCCGCCGGCGCATCAGCAGCCAGTGCTGTAGCAAGCGCAATAGGCACGATATGCCGAACAACTGTATCAACAACATCAGCAATAGCCCCATGCCATAGACGACATCTGTGTCATGAAATTGATCCACGCACCAAAACAGCGCTGCCCACAGTCCAAACCAGACCGCCAAGCTCACCCATAACAGACCACGCCCCCAGCGCACCAGCCAGGGGCATAGCACAGTCACTAGAGCAATCACTGAAAAAATTCCTATCTGCACCCACATGGTATTTTCCTTCCTTTACTACAGCGGTGTGATCCTAACGTCATGGCTTATACATCTCTCACCACGCAGCAGCAATACAACTGGCTGCGTCGCATGCGCTCCATTAACCATGTCGCCACCACCAAATTTCATACCAAAGCCTGAGTATATTAGGTCTTTGCCAGCCTCCAAGTCGTCGCTGAGTCTCATACTGCTTTACTAGTTGCGTTGTTCTTTTACTCAGCAGCCGGAGGCTGAAATGAAGCGGCTCAGACTCAACTTATCTCACCGTCTTACCCTGGCCTTTGCCGTTCCCATTGCCTTGTTAAGCTTTATGGGCGTTATCGCCTTGGATGGTATTCGTACCAACAACCAGGGCTTAGAAACCGTCTATCAAGACCGCGTGATTCCTCTGCAGCAACTCAAAGCCATCGCCGATGGCTACGCCGTATTGGTCATCGACGCGGTAAACAAAGCCAACGTGGGGCGCATGAGCGCCGGCGAGGCAGCGCGCTCGGTACGCCAAGCCAAAGAACTGGTCGAACAGCAATGGAACGCCTACATGGCTACGGAGCTAACGGCAGAAGAACAAGGCTTAGCACAGCAAGCCAATGAATTATTTGTACCCGCTAACCGCGAAATCCAGCGTTTACAACAACACCTAGGACAACTGCAGGGCGACGTCCGCAACCAGCTCAATGAGTTTAACGGTCCGCTTTACGATGTGATCGATCCCATCAGCAACAAAATCAATGAGCTGGTGGAGTTGCAACTCAGTGTGGCCGCCCGGGAATACGCCCAAGCCACTGAGGTCATGCAACGCTCGGTGCAATTAACCATTGGCGCTGCCGTGGCGGCGCTGGTCGCTACCATCATTGCTGCTGTGTTACTGACTGGCAGTGTGCGCACGCCCTTGTATCAGGTGGTGTACCACGCCAAACAACTGGCGGCGGGAGACTTAAGCCAGCAAATTCGTGTCGATCGCCACGATGAACTCGGCGACTTGCAGCGCGCCATGCATCAGCTGATTGATAAGCTCAAGCAAATCATCGACGACGTGCGCTCCTCCTCGCATGGCCTGTCTTCGGCAGCGGCGCAGGTATCCTCCACCTCGCGCAGCTTGAGTAACGCCGCCACTGAGCAAGCCGCCAGCGTTGAGCAAACCACCGCCTCGGTGGAGCAAATTGCGGACTCAGTGCAACAAAATACCAACAACGCTCGCACGACTGACGACATTGCCGCGCGCGTCGCCAGCGATGCCGGCAGCAGTGGCCGCGTGGTCGCCGATACCGTCAGCGCCATGCAAGACATCGCCGAAAAAATCGCCGTTATTGATGACATCGCCTACCAAACCAACCTGCTGGCGTTAAACGCTGCCATTGAGGCAGCTCGGGCGGGCGATCATGGCCGCGGCTTTACCATTGTCGCCTCCGAAGTGCGGCGCTTGGCCGAGCGCAGTCGTAGTGCTGCACAAAGCATTGGCGAGCTGGCACAAAACAGCGTGCAACTGGCACAAGAGGCCGGCGACCGACTGCACGATTTGGTACCCGAGGTAGAAAAGACCTCACAATTGGTCAAAGAAATTACCCAGGTATCGGAAGAGCAATCCTCTGGCTTGGCTCAAATCAGCGCCGCCATGTCGCAGCTCAGCTCGGTGGCACAGCAAAATGCATCCAGCTCGGAAGAGCTCGACGCCACCGCTGAAGAAATGACCAGCCAAGCGCAGCAATTGGTCGAGACCATGGCGTACTTTCGCCTGCAAGCCAAATAAAGGAGCTGCTGGCGCAAAACGGCTAATGCGATAACACAAGGACTCTCGACAGCACACCGTTATTGCACGGCAAACTGCTATCATCACAGCTCCTTGACTCGGGAAATGATTATGCGCCTCGCACTCACACTGATATTGCTCAGCCAGCTCACTGGCTGCATGCGCGACCCAGAGCGCATGGCCAATATTCGTGACATTGGCGATGCCATTAACCACTGCCGCCGCTACACCGAGCAAGTCATGCCCGCCGATACCGCCGTTGCCATTGACCGCTTATCTACTCGCGAAAACGCCGACGGCTACGATATTTATTTACGCGTATCTGATAAAAACAATAACGGCTGGGTGCGCTGCCAGGTAGACGAGGATGGCTATATTGATAGCCATCGCATTTATGGTATGCGCCACGAAGGGCCATCCATTTTTACCTTTTAGCTTAAGGCGCCTCTGAATAATTCTGCACAACTCTGCGCGAGTGCAGCAGGCTTTCAGAACAAGGCGGTGATGGCAGGAAATGGCCAGCCCTTTTCAACATCGCCAACAACGTTATGAAGGCCTGCGGCCCGCGCCCTAAGGGGAGCGCCAGAGAACTCCAGCTCTGTGTCGCCGATTTTTGCTGTAGCTGGCTAGAGCGGCAAACCGGCTTCGTGATCTGAAATCCTCTGGCGATCCAGAGCGGGCACCGAATTATTCAGAGGTGCCTTAATAATAAAACAGCACTAAATCTCTTCCGGCTGCCGTGTTGAGCCAGCCTTGCAACTGCTGCTGTTGCGCTACCGATAACTCAGAGGCTGACACACTGGCGGCGCATTCAGCGTGCTGAGCAATCAGGCAGGCAAACACCATGGGAAAACCGCCGGCATCTTCTAACCAAGGGTGAGAAAACGCCAGCGATTTTAGCCCTTTAAGCCCAGTGATGGCGGTCATTTCTGCCGGATAAAACTCGCTGTTATCTAACGCAGTGCCCATGCTCTGCGCCAATAATTCCCACACATACCAATACAGCGCCGGCTCGACGTCATCGTCTAATGCACCTGCAGCGATGTGCTGCAACGCTTGCTCTGCCGAGGTACCAAACTCCGCCGTTAACCGCGCCAGCGCGCTTCCCTGTTGTTGCTTAAACTGCGTCAGCTGCTCGCCCGTCAGCTGGCCGTAACATTGATTCAGTGCATCCAGATCTACAGCGTACGCTTGCCATCCGTAACTCATCTTTCCTCCAATGGTAATTCCAGGCTTTCTTTCACTTCTTCCATCACGATATAACTTTTTGAGTTTTTCACCCCGGGTAACTGCAGCAGCATATCACCGAGCAAGGTGCGATATTGCGACATATCTTTGATGCGTGCTTTGACTAAATAATCTGAATCGCCCGACACCAAATGACACTCCAACACATAAGGCAACTCGCGCACGGCACGGGTGAAATCGGAAAACGCTTGCGGTGATTGATGCGCCAGTGAGATTTCCACAAACACCAATAATTCATGCCCCATCAGCGCTGGGTTCAGCCGCGCGTAATAGCCTTCGATATAGCCATCGCGCTCCAAGCGCTTAACACGCTCCATGCAAGGCGTTGAACTAAGGCCGACTTTATCGGCCAGCTCCACATAACTGATGCGCCCCTGTTGTTGCAGTACCGCCAAGATGCGTCGGTCGAGTCGATCCAAAGGCTTGGGCTCTGAGGCTTTCATAGATTAAAACTCGGCAAAGACTTAATTAAGCAGAGGTTATCACTACAAAAACAGCAAAAACAAAGGAAAAACCGCTAGCAATCGTCGTAGCATACCGGGCTAAACAGCGAAAAACGGAGCATCGTCACCATGCATGTCATGATTCTCGGAGCCGGCGTCGTCGGCGTCACCAGTGCCTGGTATTTGGCGCGTGCCGGCCATCAGGTCACCGTGGTCGACCGCCAGGCCGAACCTGCCCAAGAAACTAGCTACGCCAACGCTGGCCAGATTTCGCCCGGTTATTCCGCTCCCTGGGCAGCCCCGGGTGTGCCCTTCAAAGCGATTAAATGGTTGCTGCAAGATTTAGCACCGCTGGCCATTGATGTGCGCCACTGGGATCGCCATACCCTCAGTTGGATGACACGCATGCTGCTCAACTGCAACGAGCGCAGCTATCACATCAACAAGGGCCGCATGATGCGTTTGGCCGAATACAGCCGTGACTGCTTAAAAGCCGCGCGCAACGAGCTCGGCCTCGACTATGAGCAGCGCACCGGCGGCACCTTGCAACTGTTTCGCCAGCACAGCCAAATGGCGGCTTCAGAAAAAGACATTGCCGTATTGCGCGAGTGCGGTGTTGAGCACCAGCTGCTCGACGTCGATGACTGCGTGAACTACGAACCCGGCCTTGCGCACAGCCGCGATAAATTAGTCGGCGGCTTGCGCCTGCCCGGTGACGAAACCGGCGACTGCCAAGCTTTTACCCGCCAGTTAGCAGAGCACTGCCGTGAACTGGGCGTTGAGTTTCGCATGAACACCGCCGTGCAAGGGCTAATGTGTCAGCAGCACCGCATTGATGGCGTGATCACCAACCAAGGCAACCTCAAAGCCGATGCCTACTTAATGGCGATGGGCAGTTTCTCAGCGCCGATGCTGCGCCAGATTAACCTCGACTTGCCGATTCACCCGATTAAAGGCTACTCCCTCACCGTGCCGATTACCGACGCCGAGCGTGCGCCGCAATCGACCTTGATGGACGAAACCTACAAAGTCGCCATAACCCGCTTTAACGACCGCATTCGCGTTGGTGGCACCGCCGAAATTGCCGGCTACCAGCTCAACCTGCCGGAAAAACGCCGCGCCAATATTGAATTTGTGGTCAACGACCTGTTCCCCGGCGCCGGCAACACCGCTAAGGCCGAGTTCTGGACCGGCCTGCGCCCCATGACCCCGGACGGCACCCCCATTATTGGCGCCACCGATATCGACAACCTGTTTTTAAACACCGGCCATGGCACGCTCGGCTGGACTATGTCGATGGGATCGGCCAAAGTCATTGCCGACCTGATCAGTCAGCGTCAAACCGACATCGATGCCGCTGACCTGTCGCTTTCTCGTTATCAAAAACGGAGTCAACATGTACCAAAAAAACACTATTCATACTGACCAGGCACCGGCGGCCATTGGCCCCTATTCACAAGCCGTGCGCGTCGACAACACCGTGTATATTTCCGGCCAGATTCCGCTGAACCCAAGCACGATGGAAATGGTCACCGAGTCGTTTGAAGCACAGGCCGAGCAGGTAATGAAAAACCTGAAAGCCATTTGTGAAGCCGCCGGCGGTGATTTAAACAACCTGGTCAAACTGACGGTATTATTGTCAGACATGAGCTACTTCGCCCAGGTCAACGCCGTGATGGAAAAATACTTCCAAGCACCTTACCCAGCGCGCGCCGCGTTTGCGGTAAAAACCCTGCCCAAAGATGCCGACGTTGAAATCGAAGGCATTATGGCGCTGTAACAAAGCCACGGCCGCCCAGTGCGGCCGTTGTTTTATTCGTGTTCCCTTCTTGCTGGTATCGTCGGGGTTAGCTGCTGCTAAAGCGGGGCAAGATTTTTTCTCATCATGATTTGTTATTTCGCTATCCTGATACAAAAACCCAGTGGCTACAAGTCGACCATGGCGGGTATTTCCAAACGCGGAAATCGCTATTTACGGTCCAAGCAGCCAGGCACACTGTTCGATAGGCCAAGCGACAAAGCGATACAAAACTAGGCAACTAGATTACGCCGTGGACTGCAAAAAGGTGTTAGGTCTGATCAGACGCCGAATATATGTCAGCACTACCACCAACCGGTATGAACCACCGTTCATCATAGCGACCGAGCGATGATTAAAAAATAGTTTCAGCAGGTGTGCCAAGGCCATCTTATGGCTTGGCACTGCGACTGCCTCTGAATATGTCTTGTTTTTTGCTTAAAAATTAGAACGAATGATTGCATCAACAATGCTGTGGCTACTGCCTTTATCGTTATAAAAGTCTAGCATGACGACGCCTAAGCGTTGGCTTCCTTCTATCTTTGATAGGTATTGCTCCAAACTTTTGTTCATCGGTGGTTTTACACCATGCCCTCCCCATGCATATTGGTAAGGTGTTCTGGCATTGGCTTTGTTATAAGCAATGCTGTTGTATGTAATATGAACAACACCATCGTCTTTATTTTCTGCGGCGTCAGTCAAACATTCTCGGACAATTTTTTCTTTCGTGTGCGTATTGGTTTCCTTGTATTGGTCTTCCACTTTTAACCTGACGCCGTCAAACGTGGCATTCTGGAATGTAGCGTTATCCTTCCAGACATCTTGCAGATCTATGCCAAAATTATCCCGCTTTTTGCTCGCAAAGCGCCTTAATAACACCACCTTTCCTCTTAACTCGTTGAGTGGCCTTAACGTCGAGTCAAGATAAAAAAGATCACGGAACTTCTCGCTTTCAAGATATGTATTAAAACCTACTTCTACCATTAACTCCGGATCATCATTGGCACTGTTCATCAGCATAAAAATTGCTTCTGTAGGGTTCTGTTCTAAGAACGCTTTACAACTATCCAGTACATCGCCAAAGCTGATTCCACAATCTACTGGGCCGTGTTTAATTTGTAGTGGGTCATTTTTCAGGCGCTTTCGGTAGTCTTCACTCATTGGCGGCATTGGTGATAATAGCTCTATCGGCAGCAGATGATCTGCCCGAATATCTAAGAAGCGAATACCGTCGTTGAGCTGGGTTGAAATATCGAAGTTCTGTGTGCGGGCAAAACCTTTGACAAGGCTTGAAACGCCCTCAGTAGCGGAATCATGGGTTCCGGGTAAAGAGAGTTGATCGAGAGTCAGACTATCGTCTAACGCTCCCATCCAATCATGGTGTTTAATGCACCAGTTAGAAAGGTATTTGTTTTCTTCTGACACGGGGAAGTTCGATGCAGTTTTCTCATCAATAATTCTTAGTGCTTCTCCTTCCCAGACAACGTAATAAATTCCTCCTTGGTTAACGGTATCCAGCCTTGTTCTTCCGGCTGGATTTTCCTTTCTTCGTTCAGTTGTAAGTGTATAAGTTGTGTCCCATTCATAACGCCCTTCTTCCCCCGCTGTCACGTAGCTGTCATTCCCCCCGCCAAGACGCCAGTACTTGAGCTCCCAAATCGTGCAATTCCTTAGCTTTAACGTCGCCATTCCGTTCTCCTTAGACACTAAATGCAACATATCGAAAGCACACGAAACGTGTGATGTTCAGATTATTTTTAAGACTTGGGCTTACTCCAGCAGTAATGACTCAATCCAGCCTCGGCGATGCTCAAAGCTGCGCCCTTCCTGATCAAAGCCGCATAAAAACGCACGCCGCACACAGCGTGAAACACAGTGATAATACGGCGTAGCTTCCAGCGAAACGAGTTCCTTACGCAGTTTAGGCATGGCTGACTCCCGATGAATAGGATCTGTTCGTAGCCTAGCCAGTGGAGTCAGGTACCGCTATCAGGCAGTTTTCTTATCAAGACTGTCCTGATTATTCCACTGGCTGACATAGAATTTTGAACACCTTCTCGGTTTTAGCTGCGGTTAAAGCGGCGTAAGATCAGAGGGTGTTCAAAATTCTGTGTCAGCCAGTCACAGGTCGATGTGAGCGTCTAAACGCCCC
>NZ_BMYY01000018.1 GCF_014652515.1 Bacterioplanes sanyensis
CGTTCACCTCGGTTGGTATGAATACTATCTTAACGAGGTGTCCGGGTGAATTAGACCACTACAAATCATCATCTAATCTCGCTCTATATCAAATTCGTTTACTGTGTACTGCCCTTTTAGCGAGCCGTCCTTATTTAAGGGCTGCCCCTATAGATCAGATTCAAGTGCAAGGCCTGAGCATAGGGTTTAAAACACACCAACCCAACTTTAGCCTCGCCTTCGTACACCCAATGAAACCACTCGGGCTGATACTCATCCGCAATGCGCTGACGTTGAAAATCATCGTCCCAACCAAACACAGCATCGACATACGGGAATAAACCCTGCTTGATAAGCTGGAACACTTCTTCACAGTTGGGGTCTTTGATAGGATGAAATTCGATGGTCATGGTTTCTCTATTATTTTGATAGCGGGGCAAGATCATTGTCCGACAGCAGCTGCTTGTTAGGAATGGGTCAATGCACTAAATATTAGATCCATTCTATTCTCAATTACACCTGTGTGCCCCGTGTAACCAACAAGGCGGTCATCAGCTGTTTCCAGCGCCAATAGTAAAAACTCCCTTGCTTTTTCTTTGGTTACTACATTAGCCGGAGTGACAAATTGACCATTACTATTGGTGAAATATAAAGCCGATTCTCTTAAATTACGAAAATCACCATGCGCCGCTTCTTTTAACAGCTCTGCGCACCTTTCTTTGCCTAACGCATCTCTAAGTCGCTCACCCATAAAAACTGTAGGCAAGACAGCCATACGATGTTTTTCTTGGTGATTAAAAAGCTTATCCTTACCGCGTTTCACCTCTTGAATTTGCCCATTTCTTCGATAGAGGCCAACTTCTGCTTTAGCGACCTCTTCAATTGCAGTTATCGAAAGAAATACTGACGTACCCCAAGAGTCTCGCTCAAAACACTGAAAGGAATCTTCTAACAAAACAAGAATATGATCACATGCCCGATTAAAATCTTCACTCTTAGTTTCCTCATTGAAAACTAACGAGCCTTTTTCGATTGCCTCTTGAACAGACTCTATTCCTATACTTTGAAGATCAATTTTCATTCTGATTCCTAACGCCCGCAGTATGCGCGGCTTTGTAGTGCAGGCAAAGCCGCAACGGAAAAGCCGTCGCCGTGCCTGCGATTGTTAGATACCGTGCAGGTTGGCCTGGATGTCAATGTCATTATTATCAATGTATTCAACAAGATTACGGTATGCGTTAAGTAGCATAGGCCTGTTACCCCAGTTATTCCCTTCGTCGTCAACTATTGGATTGATAAATGTACCGGACGGAGATATGAAATATTCAGAGTTCTCAAGACACGACTTAGTATGCTCCCAATCCATGTCGAATATTACGTAATATGCTGACAAAAACTCGGAAAAAAGACGAAATAGATCTTTATACGCTTGGAAGCCACCGGACTTCTGGATAGCCAAAGCTCGCGATAAATCTAGCACCTCCTCCAGTAGCTCCCGGTCTGACCGAAGATCCGTTGCGGTACCATCCCCGCTTCCAGTTGCTTCGATTATCCCCTTGACCCTCGATTCAAGCTCTGGCCAGAACTTCTCGAAAACTGTGTTTAGAACACCTTCTTCCAATACATTTGATTTGTTAGCTTTATTCAGGTCTGACACAAGTCGCCTGAAGTCAGACTTTTCAAACAAAGTTGTCTGGAACTGGGTAAGCGGACCGCTAATGTCGGAGTTCTCTAGTCCAATTAAAATGGGGCAAACCAACGATTGCTCCACCTTCTTTGATATAGCTCCAGCCTCGATCATAAGCCACTGACTGTTGAGGTTTTGGCTTGTGACACAAAATATTCCGGCCATTGAGTCATCAAGCTCTTGTGCTATATCAGACGACCAGCGCGTACCCTTTTCAATATCGCTTGGCGTAAAATAAGGCTTAACTGTCTGCAATACCGTCGGTAGCCATTCGCGAATAGCTTCTGCTACCTTTTTACTGGTCTCCCCCGACCAACTGATGAAAACTTTCATGTTTCTCCCGTGTCTCAACGGACATTTTCTCGGATAGCCAACACATGCCGATCGGTAACGAGGTCGATTCCATGCGTTTTTTGCATGGACGATTGTGCTTGTATTTGTTAGCCGTCTTCGGCTTCATTTAAAATATCACTTATTACCTTGTGGGTTTTATAACCGTTTTCAGTTATCTCACCAGAGATCATATCAAGCCATCTTGTCTTCAAGCACTCAAGACGTCCTTTCGTCAAATTGATCATTGACTCCGCTAGTTCCGAGTCAAACTGCTCGCTTGGCTTGAATACTGTATTTTCATAATAACCGGAATAAAGACCTATATTCTTTAACAGATCATATTTTTTAATGAATTCTAGCTGATTTTCATACCTCCCTACGTCTGTATTTCTAATTAGATCGACTTCATCATTCATGTAGTCGAATAATGCTATTGACCGAAGCTTGGCCTGATGCCCTGTAAGTCTCTTCTTGAAATGGCGCCAATCAATTTTTTCTTTACCTTTCAACTGAACTCTAGTGCCGAAAATAATCGGCACTTTAGCCAGTTCTTCAGAGGCCAAATGAGCCAATACGTATGCTCTTGGAAAATGCTTTCCATTAAAAAGGAGCAATGATTCATCTAGTAACTCACAAGCATTCTGAAATGCTTTTTCTGATAGTTGTCTTAGTTCATTATCTGAATGCATGGAAGACTCGATTCCAGCTACCAGCTTAGATAGTGTGCGTGCCTGTTTTTCCAGCTAAAACCATTCGATGCATGTCTGCCAAGCCATTGATTCACAGCAGAATATCTTCTTGTTTCTCATGTTCCCTCCTGGAAAAACGTGCTTGCCTACTATCTACGCTTCAAAGTTCTGGCGATTAAAAGCCGGATCACTGATTTATCTGTCACTTAAGCTACCACCCTGCAGAAATACAGGCAAGCCGGTTGGTAAAACGCGCCATGATTTGTCGCCTATGAATACAAATGCGAACATAAATGAGACATTCAGTCTCTGCTCTAAGCGCGGTCCTGCACCAAGGTTTTCCACGCCTTAGCAGGCCGCCTGAGTTGGCAATGGCTGTGCCCGCAGGTGCTGCCTGGATGGCAGCACCAGCCAACATCCTGCCGGGATGCAGGCTGTTGGCGTTGCGGCGACCACAGCATTGGTAACGAAGGAAATACGGCCTGCGCAGCGCAAAGCAGGGAGCTCGCCCGCCCGGCGTGAGGGATAACCTCAAGGAGGGCATAGGGAGTAGCCAAATCGCTATACGATTCACAGGAAACTGGAATAAACGCGCTGTAGCCGAAAAGCTCGGGAGGAATGTCCTGACGGCGTCCTGCCGTCAGCCCTGAGGGCGCTAACGCGGACTCAATGGCTCCCGGCCATTGACCGAACCTGGGGAGGTGCGAATCTCCGTCGCGCCAACAATAGCTCGAGGAAAAGATATAGTTTTTGGGAAATCGGTCGCTTCGGACGAAGCAGGAAGAAGATGCTCGGGAGGAATGTCCTGACGGCGTCCTGCCGTCAGCCCTGCGGGCGCTAACGCGGACTCAATGGCTCCCGGCCATTGACCGAACCAAAGGAGGTGCGAATCTCCGTCGCGCTATAACAGCTTACGGAAATAAAACTTTAGTTTTGGAATTCGATTGCTTCGAACGAAGCAGTAAGAAGATGGCGCGCTCGGGAGGATTCGAACCTCCGACCGCCTGGTTCGTAGCCAGGTACTCTATCCAGCTGAGCTACGAGCGCGCATCAGATTGTCACGATATCAAATCTCAAAAAGAGAAGTGGCGCGCTCGGGAGGATTCGAACCTCCGACCGCCTGGTTCGTAGCCAGGTACTCTATCCAGCTGAGCTACGAGCGCGCATCATCGTGGGGCGCGTATTATAGGGTGGTTAACAAGCCTGTCAACTGCCTATTTACGCTCTTTCCCGAAAAGTAGAGGGAAAGAAAAGTGGCGGAGAGAGAGGGATTCGAACCCTCGATAGGGTATAAACCTATACGCCCTTAGCAGGGGCGCGCCTTCAGCCACTCGGCCATCTCTCCAAGACACGGCGCGCATAGTACCATGTTTTGAGATTTTGCCAAGGGAAAACTTTAAAAAAATTAAGCGCTTAGGGGCTATCGGGTAACAAAACGGGCCATGACGGGCCTGGCGAGGGGGAGCAAGCCCAGGCGGCAACTGACAACAACGCACGCCCAGGCTCAGAGACAGGAATCAGTAATTGCCGCTTGGCTCGTCACCTTCCTTTTCACGCTGAATGCGCTGATAAATCTCTTCGCGGTGTACCGCCACTTCTTTTGGTGCATTGACACCAATGCGAACCTGGTTTCCTTTAACGCCCAGTACGGTAACAGTGACATCGTCACCGACCATGAGAGTTTCGCCGACGCGACGGGTCAAAATAAGCATATGTCTACTCCTGACATGTATGTGTGTTTCTAGGGTGCTGTTTCGTTCGTACCGTTCTCAGTGTGCTCAGCTTCAGTATTGACCAGCATGGCCAGTTTGACAGCAGATCCTCAAGCAAACTGAGAACGTTTGGTTATTAAAGCCCGGCAAAAACCAACCAGGCCCTAATAAGGTTCGGATCAGGCGGTTTCTTCTTCTGCGTCCAGACCAAAGACCGAGTGCAGCGCTCGCACCGCCAGCTCCAAGTACTTTTCTGCGATAACCACGGAGATTTTGATCTCAGACGTGGTGATGGCCAGAATATTGATGTTTTCATCGGCCAGGGTTTTGAACATCTTGCTGGCCACTCCGGCATGGGAGCGCATGCCCACGCCCACCATAGACACTTTGCAGATGTCATCGGTTCCCGTTACTTCGCGTGCATCCAGCTCATTGGCGGTGCTGCGCAAAATTTCAAGGGCGTTTTGATAATCGTTACGGTGAACGGTAAAGGTGAAATCCGTGGTGCCATCGGCCGATACGTTTTGAATAATCATATCGACTTCGATGTTGGCATCGCTGATGGGCACCAGAATTTTTGATGCCACACCGGGTATATCCGGCACGCCTTTGATAGTGACTTTGGCTTCGTCACGGTTAAATGCAATACCAGAGATAACGGGATTTTCCACGGAGTTATCCTCTTCCATCGTAATCAGGGTGCCGTTTCCGTCTTTAAAACTCGACAGAACACGGAGCGGAACTTTGTATTTACCAGCAAATTCCACCGAGCGAATTTGCAGCACTTTGGAGCCTAAGCTGGCCATTTCCAGCATTTCTTCAAAGGTGACTTTTTCCATGCGCCGGGCGGCAGGCACCACGCGCGGGTCGGTGGTGTAAACGCCGTCGACGTCGGTATAAATCTGGCATTCATCGGCGCCCAGAGCGGCCGCTAGGGCAACGCCAGTGGTGTCAGAGCCGCCACGACCTAACGTGGTGATATTGTTGTCACCATCCAGGCCCTGAAAGCCAGCCACCACCACCACGCCGCCGGCGTCAAGCTGGGCACGCATGGCACTGGTGTCGATGTCTTCAATACGGGCTTTCATATACGAGCTGTTGGTTTTAATGCCCGCTTGCCAGCCAGTAAATGAGCGTGCATTGACACCGCGTTTTTGCAGCGCCATCGACAGCAAAGCAATGGTGACTTGCTCGCCGGTCGACACCAACACGTCCATTTCGCGTGGCGTAGGATGCTCGCTAATATCATTGGCCAAACCAATTAAGCGGTTGGTCTCGCCACTCATGGCGGAAACAGCCACCACGATTTGATGCCCTTGCTGGTGAAACGATTTTACCTTGTCGGCTACGTGTTCAATGCGCTCAATACTGCCCACTGACGTGCCGCCGAATTTTTGTACGTATAGCGCCATACTGCTGCCATGCTAATCGACGGTGAAAAAAGGTCGCTAATTAAACAACAAATGGGCGTTGCAAGGAAGGAGAGCCAAGCAATTGATAGCCTGACTCTATAGAAAACCGACAGCCGGCGAACCGGCTGTCATTGGGCGTTAGAAAGTCTCGTTTGCCCACTGTTCGAAGGCCGCCAACGCATCGGCGATGCCTTCGGGTTTTTGACCACCGGCTTGAGCCATTTCTGGCTTGCCGCCACCGCGACCGTCCACCAATGGCGCGCAGGCTTTCACCGCATCGCCGGCTTTGCCTTTGCCAATCAGGTCTTTGGTGACGCCCGCCAGTAAGGTGACTTTGCCGTCGTTATTGGCCGCTAACAAAATCGCCGCACTGCCTAGCTTGTTTTTCAGCTGGTCCATGGTGTTGCGCAAGGCCGGCACATCAGCACCGTCCATTTGTGCTGCCAGCACTTTAACGCCGTTCACGTCTTTGGCTTGGCCAGCTAAATCCGAACCGGCGCTGGAGGCCAGTTTGGCTTTCATCGCTTCCAGCTCTTTTTCCAGTTGACGGCTGCGCGCTACCAGCTGGTTTACCTTGTCGGCGGCGCTGTCACGCGTGCCTTTAAGCTTGCCAGCGATGTCGTTTAATGCCGCTTCTTCGCTGGCAATAAAGTCGAGCGCGTATTGGCCCACCACGGCTTCGATACGGCGAATGCCGGCAGCAATACCGCTTTCAGCGCTGATTTTTAACACGCCGATGTCACCCGTGCGCTGGGCATGGGTGCCGCCGCACAGCTCGACGGAGAAGTTGTCTTCACCCATCGACAAGACGCGTACTTCGTCGTCGTATTTTTCGCCAAACAAGGCCATCGCACCGGAGGCCATGGCGTCGTCGATGTTCATTAAACGCGTGCTGACTTCGGTATTGGCGCGGATTTGCGCGTTAACCAAGTTTTCGATCTGGCGCAGTTCATCAGCGCTGACAGCCTCCAGGTGCGAAAAGTCAAAACGCAGCTTGTCGTAGGTCACCAACGAGCCTTTTTGCGCCACGTGCTCGCCCAATACCTGGCGCAAAGCAGCGTGCAACAAGTGCGTTGCGGAGTGATGCAGCGCCGTGGTTTGGCGTTTTTCAGCGTCGACGCAAGCGGTCAACGCATCGCCCAATTTGACGCTGCCTTCCACCAGCACGCCCTGGTGCAAATGGTTTTTGCCCTCTTTGCGGGTGTCTTTTACTTGGAACACCACGCCATCGGCTTTGAGGAAGCCCGTATCGCCGGCTTGGCCGCCGCTTTCGGCGTAAAACGCGGTTTCATCCAACACCAAAATGGCTTCATCGCCTGCGCTCAGGCTGTCGACGGCAGCACCGTCTTTAAACAGCGCTTTGACCTGGCCCTGGTTTTCCAGCTGGCTATAACCGAGGAACTGGGTTTCGCCGTCGATGTTCAGGCCTTTGCTCGCCACCGCACCAAAGTTGCTGGCACCGCGCGCGGTTTCGCGCTGCTTTTCCATGGCGGCATTAAAGCCTTCTTCGTCGACTTTCAGTTCTTTTTCACGCGCCACATCGGCGGTCAAATCGAACGGGAAGCCAAAGGTGTCGTACAACTTAAAGACGGTATCGCCCGGAATGGTATCGCCTTCCAGCTCAGCAATGGCCTCGTTCAAAATGGCCATGCCTTTGTCCAGAGTTTTGGCAAACTGCTCTTCTTCCAGACGCAGCACTTTTTGCACATGCTCCTGCAAGTTGGCCAGTTCTGGGTAGGCGTCGCCCATTTGCGCAACCAACGCCGGGTACAACTTATGGAAAAAGCCCAGTGGCGCGCCCAGCATATGGCCGTGACGAATGGCGCGGCGAATAATGCGGCGCAGTACATAGCCACGGCCTTCATTGGAGGGCAATACGCCATCAATGATCATAAAGCCAGTAGAGCGAATATGGTCGGCAATCACCCGCAGGGATTTGTTTTCTGTGTCTTTGCAGCCGGTTAGCTCACCTGCAGCCGTTAACAGCGACTGAAATACGTCGATTTCATAGTTGCTGTGCACGCCCTGCATGATGGCGGCGATGCGCTCCAAGCCCATGCCGGTATCCACCGAAGGCTTGGGCAACGGTTTCATCTCGCCATCGGCCTGACGGTCGAACTGCATGAAAACGATGTTCCAGATTTCAATAAAGCGATCGCCGTCTTCTTCTGGCGAGCCTGGAGGGCCACCCCAAATGTGCTCGCCGTGATCATAGAAGATTTCGGTGCACGGACCGCACGGGCCGGTGTCACCCATTTGCCAGAAGTTATCTGAGGCGTAGCGGCTGCCTTTGTTATCGCCAATGCGAATAATTTTTTCTGCCGGCAGGCCGATTTTTTCATGCCACAAGTTGTAGGCTTCATCGTCGTCGGCGTACACAGTGACCAACAGCTTTTCGACTGGCAGGTTGAGCCACTGCTCGGAGGTTAAGCACTCCCAGGCAAACTTAATCGCGTCTTCTTTGAAGTAATCGCCAAAGCTAAAGTTACCCAGCATTTCAAAGAAGGTGTGGTGACGTGCGGTGTAACCGACGTTTTCTAAATCGTTGTGCTTACCGCCCGCACGCAAGCAGCGCTGCGAACTGGTAGCACGGGTATAGCTGCGCTGATCTTCACCGAGAAATACGTCTTTGAACTGCACCATACCGGCGGCGGTGAACAGCAAAGTCGGGTCATTTCCCGGAATCAGGGGACTGGAGGCCACCACTTCGTGCCCTTTGGAGGCAAAGAAGTCGAGGAACTTCTGACGTATCTCTGAGCTTTTCATATCGGTCGCGTTATCGTTGGTTAAAACAAGGGGCGCAGTATAACAGGCTGTTGGCAAACTATCTGCGTGCTGTTACTGCGCCCACTTCCTGCCTCCGACGCGGCGATACCTTTATGCAGAGATGGCATGCAAAGATGGCATGCAGAGATGGCATATAGAGGAAGCATGAAAAGCTGCCAGCATAGTCGTACCGTAGTTGCAGATATAACTGGACGCCCCACCTAAATATAACTACATTGGAATATAAAGATTCTATTGAGGAAATCGCTATGAATGTCGACCGCTTTGTACTCGCCACTGCCGGCAGCTTTGTTATTATCAGCCTACTTCTGTCACACCTGCATAGCCCTTACTGGCTGTGGTTCACAGGCTTCGTTGGCCTGAACATGCTGCAAGCGGCGTTCACAGGATTTTGCCCTCTGGCGATGATTTTGAAAAAACTGGGCGTGCAGCCGGGCAATGCCTTTTAGCCTGGCTCGATAGCACCCTAACAGGACAGCTTCGGTCGTTATACTGACGGGCCATATATAGTTCGCTCGGTAACAAATATGCGCCCACTGCTGTTACGAATGGCTGCCTTGATGGCGATCTGTTTGCCCAGCTCTGCTGAGCCTTGGCAGCCCTACCCTGAAAACCTACCCAGATTCGACTATTCCGGCCAGCGCCTGCAGCAATATTGGCCACAGCTAACCCAAGCCAGCCAGCTGGATTTCCCTGATCAGGCACAGCTGCAAGCATTGTTGCAACGCTACCCCAAACTCCAGCAACGCATGCTAGAACAGGCACAACAAGCGCACGCTCATCCGGCGCTAAAGGCCTTAGCGCAGAAGCAATGGCAACCTCTAGCAACCGCCATGCAACAGGTATGGCGCCTACATTTTAGCGGCCAGTTTCAAAAGGCCTATGAGCTGGGTGTGGAATTAGGGCCTGTGGGCAATATTCCGGCGCTGTATTCACGCCTGATGTATTTAACATTGCTAGAAACCAATAAAAGCGCCAAGCTGGAAGGCTTTCGCCAAGTCAGTGAGCAATCACGTCAGCTGTTGCCACTGGCACCCGAGCACAGGTTTGCCCGCTTTGGCCTGGCGTATGCGCAAGCACGCACGCTGGAGCTGTTAAGCACCAGTGCTGCCGCCTCTTCTGGCCTATTGGATGACACCCGCGAGCGGCTGCTGCAATTGCAACAGGAAGCGCCCGCATCGCCGCTCTACCCCGCCACATTGGGCGGCCTACACGCCGGCGTGGTAGAACGTGTTGGCTCTTTCGTAGGCCGCATCACCTATGGCTCAACCGATGCCCGCGCCATGGCCGCATTTGAACAAGCCTTGGCCCTTGAAGCACATCTACCCGTGATTTATTACGAGTTCGCTCGCGGCCTGTCCCGGCTGGATGAAGACGAGCATCAAATACGCATTCAACAACTCTTGGCGCAATGCCAGCAGCTTGAGGCATTCAGCGCCGAAGAAGCACTAAACCAGCAAAACTGTCACACTATGGCCCAGCGTTTTAACTCTGTGGAGAACTGATTGTGCTAACTCTGCCGTTTGACGGCGCACTGGCGACGCCAGTAGTGTTGACAGCCCTAGTCATAGCAGTGATTGTTTGGATGCTGCGCCTGGCCGTCGGCCCCTTTGGCCATGTGACTTTATTGCCCTGGCACCAAGCCTATATGCGCCGGCCCACCTGGCTGCGATTGACCTTACAAGGTTTAGCCTTGGCCATTATGCTGCTGGCAGTGGCCAGCCTAATGGGGCTGGTGCAGTTTCAATAAGCGAGCACAGGAACCTGCCATGACCACCAATGCCCAGCCTGACGCCAATACTCAATCTGAAATTATCAGTGCAAAGCAGGCTCCCAGCGCAAGCATTCAGCAACTGGGTCGCCATGGCCGGCAACTAGAAACCCGTTGCTATGGCGACGCCGATGCACCGCTGGTGATTTTGTTGCATGGCTTTCCCGAATGCTGGGCGACTTGGCGAGAGCAAATAGAACCGCTGCTAAGCGCCGGGTATCGCGTACTGGTGCCCAATATGCTGGGCTATGGCCACTCAGATAAACCCAAACGCATCGCAGACTATCGCATGGATATGATTTGCGACGATGTGCGCGCCGTTATGCGAGATGCCGGTGCCAGCCGCTGTCACTTGGTCGGTCATGACTGGGGTGGCGCCATTGCCTGGTGGTTTGGCATTCATTACAGCGATGAACTGCTGAGCTTAAGCATTTTAAATGCCCCGCACCCCAGAGCGTTTTTATCGCAGCTGCGCAGCTCGCCCCAACAACTTTTAAAGAGCTGGTATATTTTCTTTTTTCAACTGCCTTGGCTGCCCGAGTGGGCAATTCGTTTGGGCAACTACCGCATGCTCGCCAATGCCATTAAAAACACCAGCACCCCTGGCGCTTACCAGCCGCAAGACTGGCAACAACTGAACGAACACTGGCGCATCCCCGGTGCACTCACCGCCAGCTTAAATTATTACCGCGCCATGCTGCGCCATCGTCCTAAAATCTCCGGCAAAGCCATAGTGAGCGCGCCCACACAGATTTTATGGGGCGAAAAAGATTTAGCGTTAACACTCGCTATGGCCCAAAACAGCCAACAACGCACCGATAATGGCCGCTTAATTACCTACCCAGATGCCACCCATTGGTTGGCCCATGACAAACCCGATGAGGTTAGCGAGCGCTTATTGGAGTGGTTAAGTCTGCATAATTAAGCACCTCCGAATAATTCTGCACAGTTCTGTACTGTGCTTTTTCATTATTTGATCCTCAAGATTGGGTTAAACGCTGCTCGGCCAGTTACCCTCGTTGAGGTTATCCCTCGCGCTGGGCGGGCGAGCTCCCTTTGTTGTCAATGCCGTGGTACTGAGTTGGGGTCAGAGCTTAAGCTCTGACCCCGCATCTACGTTTTCTTTTTCGCCAAGCCCTATGCCCTCCTTGAGGTTATCCCTCATGCCGGGCGGGTGAGCTCCCTTTGTTATCCATGCTGTGGTACTGAGTTGGGGTCAGAGCTTAAGCTCTGACCCCGCATCTACGTTTTCTTTTTCGCCAAGCCCTATGCCCTCCTTGAGGTTACCCTCACACTGGGCGGGTGAGCTCCCTTTGTTATCCATGCTGTGGTACTGAGTTGGGGTCAGAGCTTAAGCTCTGACCCCTTATCTACGTTTTCTTTTTCGCCAAGCCCTATGCCCTCCTTGAGGTTACCCTCACACTGGGCGGGTGAGCTCCCTTTGTTATCCATGCTGTGGTACTGAGTTGGGGTCAGAGCTTAAGCTCTGACCCCGCATCTACGTTTTCTTTTTCGCCAAGCCCTATGCCCTCCTTGAGGTTACCCTCGCGCCGGGTGGGCGAGCTCCCTTTGTTATCCATGCTGTGGTACTGAGTTGAGGTCAGAGCTTAAGCTCTGACCCCGTATCTACGTTTTCTTTTTCGCCAAGCCCTATGCCCTCCTTGAGGTTACCCTCACACTGGGCGGGTGAGCTCCCTTTGTTATCCATGCTGTGGTACTGAGTTGGGGTCAGAGCTTAAGCTCTGACCCCGCACCTACGTTTTCTTTTTCGCCAAGCCCTATGCCTCCCTTGAGGTTATACCTCACGCCGGGTGGGCGAGCTCCCTGCTTTGCGCTGCACAGGCCGTGTTCCCTAAGTTGCCAATGCTGTGGTCGCCGAAACGCCAACAGCCTGCATCCCGGCAGGATGTTGTCTGGTGCTGCCGCCCCTGCGGGCACAGCCATTGCCAACTCAGGCGGCCTGCTAAGGCGCGGAAAACCTAGGCGCTAAACCGAGAAATGAGATATTGGGCTTGCTCACTGACTTTGCCCATTTTAACGGCAGCCACATAAGGCAAAAACTCAGGGTTACGCTTCTCTAGCGCTTCAAAAATAGCATTGGCACGCAAGCCACCGTAACCGTGGCCAATCAGAATGACCCTATGGCCGGCAATAATATCGGCTTCTACTTGCTCAACCCCCTCTTGTAGCTGCTCACGTTGGCGTTCGATGGTTTTTCGCATTTCGCTACGAATGACGTAGCCCATTTCATCGCTGACATCACGACTAAAGCCCGCTTCTGGCTCGAAATACCGTTGTTGGTGCCCGCTCGATAGATATCCACGGCTTGGCGATTGGTAATGCCGTTATTATAAAAGTTGATCACATTATCGACATAAGGGTCGATGGCTGTGCCAGCAGCAGCACTGTCTCGCTCCAATACCTTTTCAGCAATAGCCAAAGCCAGACCGTCGTATTCAGAGCTGCCGGGGCCGGTATAAGAGTTGGAGGAAGGGAGTTCATCAATTACTATACCTTCACCAACCCAAAAACTAGCGTCACGCAAATTAAAAAGAATATCGGAAATTTCTTGAGGCGAGGCGTAAGTAGTTGGCAGATAATAGACTTTGGTCGATTGCTTATCCCCAACATCATCATCCACAGCAGGACAGTAAGTTTCTGCACCGGCAACAGGAACCATCAGAGCTAGAGCTAATAAGGCGAAGTACTTAAAGCTTTGCATATTGTTCACACTCGTCTCTTGTCACCTTGGCAGGCCTTTTGGATTGCGTCGAAAACCACTGAGAGAACTTCAGGTAGGCATTCCTTCTCTCATCTGTATTGGCGACAAATGATTGTATACTCGACCGGTAATCTCCAACATCGTAACCAGGAGTTCCGGAATACTTGATAAAGCAAGCAATCATTTTCAGAAATTCCTTTCTTGCATGCGTCAGCTCTACTTGATCCTCATAATTCGCTACTTCCATTGTCCTCTGAAGCCCATAAGCTCTCCATAAGCTCGCACGGTAAAGCTGAAAGTTTTCGCCATATAGCTCGTACAGTGCATGCTCCACTTCATCGCGGACACCATTGCCATCCGTATCAATGCCTTCGATGGTTTCGCGGGCAGCAAAGAATTTTGGCTTAGGCGGCAGTTTTTGCGCGTCGATTTCTTTAATGGTTAGGGTATGGCGGCTGGTATCGCTGGCGACTAATTCCACCTGGGTGTCTTCCACCACGTCTTGGCTGTGCAGCGTTAACTGGCCTTGCTCGTTTTTAACCAGCTCCAGCGGTGCATCGTCAGTGTCGACGATCCAGCTGACTGGGCGGTGGTTGATATGGGTGGGCAAGAGCAGTTGGCTGCGCTCATCCATACTGGCCGGCACTGTACTTTCTTGCTCGGTATTGGTGTCTGGTTCGGGTACGACTTCCACGGTGCTGGAATCGCCCGATGAGCCGCTGCCACCGCAGGCAGCCAGCAAGGTACTGAGGGCGGCCAAGGTCACCCAGTGAGTGATGTGCGTTTTCATGGTTTGATCCTCAAGATTGGGTTAAACGCTGCTCGGCCACTTGCCTTCCTTGAGGTTACCCCTCACGCTAGGCGGCCGTACTCCCTTTGTTATCAATGCTGTGGTACTGAGTTGGGGTCAGAGCTTAAGCTCTGACCCCGTATCTACATTTTCTTTTTCGCCAAGCCCTATGCCCTCCTTGAGGTTACCCTCGCGCCGGGTGGGCGAGCTCCCTGCTTTGCGCTGCGCAGGCCGTGTTCCCTAAGTTGCCAATGCTGTGGTCGCCGCAACGCCAACAGCCTGCATCCCGGCAGGATGTTGGCGGGTGCTGCCGTCCGGGCAGCCCCTGCGGGCACAGCCATTGCCAACTCAGGCGGCCTGCTAAGGCGCGGAAAACCGAGATATAAAAAATCATCTCGCACTTTGCCGCGTCAAAGTCTCCAGTCATTAAAATCACTCTCGCAACGCCAAATCGGCCTGAGATGGCGCCGCCAACCAGTGAAGGCGACCAAGCTGGGCAGCAGGGATGCTGGCCAAGCAAACGGGGCGCGGGATTCGCCCTGTTTGTGCGCGCTCCGTCGCCAAACTGGTTGGTGGTCTAGCCACGCCATCTTGGCCGGGAGCGGGATTGTTAAGGGGAGCGGCCCCCCTTAACTGAAAAGCCCGTGCGTAGCCGGGCGAATCATTGCGATATTGAGTTTACCTCCATTTTCAGAAGCATAAACTTGGTGTCCTTCGTGGTTCGCGAACAAGGTAATTGTTAACGCTAAGCCTATGCCCGGCAGGATGTTGGCTGGTGCTGCCGTCCGGGCAGCCTCTGCGGGCACAGCCATTGCCAACTCAGGCGGCCTGCTAAGGCGCGAAAAACCTAGGCGCTAAACCGAGAGTTTAAGTATCGACATCCAGTTTGGTAGTGCATGAGTTTGATACTTAAAAACTCGATCCCCCTATTTACTGGCTTTGCGTCGATGATAACTGACAAACTCGCGGTTGATTTCGTTTAAACCCGCTGCAATGTCGTTGAGATGGCTGGTTAAATAGTCTGCCACGGCGTCTTTGTTGGGGTTAAAGCGCTGAATATTAAGCTTGTAAAGCTCGTACACCGCCGGTGCCAGCTGCTGCAAAATCAGCGTTGGGCTTTCGGCTTTAAGCATGTAGTGCAAATACAAATTAATGTGCTGCATCTTTTCTTCGAGGCTAGCGCTGTTTAATAACGCCAGCTCATCGGCGGCGGAGTTCAGCGCGGTTAAACGCTCGCTTACCAGCTCGGCGTCCAGCTGCTCGGGCGAGCGACTGTCGGCGTACCAGTAGTCGGCGAAATAGTTGGGGAAACGTTGCATTATGCTCATATTATTTCTCCAATGGATTGCGTGTGCGCACGGGGAAATTAAGCCGCAAGCTGTCGTCGGCCAACGGCGGTAGCTGTGACCAATCCTGATGTTCCACCAACCACTGAGGGATATAGCGGTTTTCAACCGTCACGCGATAACCCAAGCGGTCGTAGGCCAAGGCTGCTAGGCCCATTAGAGGTAATGATAATGCCGTATCTGGCGTCGCGATATCTGGGTCTTTTTTGTAGTACCGCTGATGCTGAAGCAGTGCGTTTTCTATCGCCTGGTTAAAACGTGCCTCACCTTCTTCGAAGGCAATGGTGGCGATGACGTCTATCGGGGGCAATAAAAGTAGCTCGGCGCGGTCCAGCTTGGCTGGGTTGCCATCCAAGGTGCTGGGGCTGAATTGGGCTCTGAGTAGCCGGTCTTCCACGTCTTTACCCGTCGCCAAGGCATAATATGTAGCCGCCACATCTTCATAAACCGTTTCGTGTGACGCTGATCGCTGGTAGATCTCACTAAAATCCTGGGATAATAAGTAATCCAGAGCAGACTGATTGCGTGTCACCCAAGCCGTCTGCAATGCCAAAACCCACTTTGTGGTGCTAGCTTTGGCCCGATTGGAATCTCCATAAACCTGATGAACAGTATCATCCAACATGAGGTCAAACAGTTCACCATGATGCAGAGGACACTGAAAAAAACCTAAAGTAAACTGCTGCAAGCGCCGCATAATATAATAGGTGGTCTCTTTACCAGGGTTGATATAGCACTCACAAGCCAAAAACACTTGATAGTCGCTCACATAGCCCTCTACCAGTGGCTTAAAGAAGGGTAACTTCCTTTTGTCCTTCTCCACACGACGATCAATGCCTTTGGTTAAAGCAGGATAGTTCTTTAAATACTGCTCTTCTGTTAGGTTCGCCTGAATCATAATCACATCCTAAAGTTTGAATTCATTGACAACGTAATCATTTTTCAAGGAGCCATCTTTCTTAAGTGGCTGACGAACAGATACATATTTAATTTCACCATCTTTTTTCGCCTCTAGTAGCTCTTCAACGAAAGGATGATCCTTGCCTAATTTGGCCTCGTAATTGGCAATAATATCATCCATATATTCCTGAGTACCTTGCTGGGCTCTGCCTTGAATGCGCTCACCAGTCTCATCCGTTGCATACTTCAACTGCCGCGAGCCCAGTTGGCTATTGCCACCCTTGGCTTCCACAATCACTAAGTTGCCATCGTCGTCCCAAAAGGCCATGTCAAATTCGCCTTGCTTGCCATTGCCCATTTGCTTATTGGCCTCATCCAACTCTTCAAAGCGATCATAGCCCTCTCTGTTAAAGTGCTTGTCTGCTACGTGCTCGCTGATCTGCTCCTATTCAGAAGAACGCAACTGATCAATGTGGCTGCTTTCTTAGGGCAAAAATAAGGCGTGCTAGGCACGCCTTATTTTATTGCTGCGCTTGTGTGACTTCATCCCAGCGCTGCATGTTATTCACATACAGGCTAACGTCTTCAACATCCGTACAACCCCGCTCTTTGACAAAGTCGGTCAGCATCTGGGTGTATTTTTCACGCTGATCGGCCGGTTTGCTCTTATCGGCGAAATAATGCGGGAAGTTTTCCAGATCGTCTTTGCTGAGCTCTCCGGACATACTGGCCGACATCGACACGGCAAAAATACCCATGCGCAAACAGCTAACGCGATCGCCTACTTTGGCCCAGTCATCGGCATTTTCAAAGCCCGTTACCTGGCGCATGGGCCGCTCCGCTTCGGCGATATAGCTATCGCCGTAGTCTACGTCGCGCAACAGCTTTAGCTTGGTGGCATGGTCGCTGAAGTTAAACGCCGCTTTTTGCAGCGCCTTTTTGGTCTCTGGTGTCTCTTTAACAAACTCTTTAAACAAAGAATCCATCATGGGTGCCACCATATGGTATTCCAGCATTTGCTTTTCCGTCAGCGGCTCAGCGACTGCAGCCGATAAGGCAGACATGCAACCCGCCAACACTAGTAACTTGCGCATATTTTCTCCCTAGTAGAGCGCCTGGCGGCGCTCGCTAATGTTTTATTAAAGCTATAAGCAATTTCAGCGCTTACAAATGTAAAGACCGATCACCGTTACCAAAGCCAAGGATCATCACGAACCCGTTTTTCGGCATCAGCAACACCATCACCGTCTTTATCAAGCGTGAGAATCAGCCATGCTTCATCTTCTTCATTGTATTCACCAGTGGCTGTGATAGTGATGATTTCACCTGTGTCATATGACATTTTCAACTGACCACTCTTAAGCTTTTCATCGCTTTCTTCTGAATAGATGTAGACTAATGGCTTGGTCACTTCAAAGTTATGACGAAACTGAGAGTCAACACCATCGTAGAGGTGAATATAGCGTCCCATAGCGACAATGCTTTTGACCTCATCATTCGAGTAATTATCAAGTTCCTTTTCAATATATGAGCACTTTTCGATCCGATATGCGCTTATCTCTGAGCAAATCTTTCCAGCCAGCTCATTCGCCTCAGATGATGATATAAATGATTCTGTCAGAGTACTGTAGAGCGAATTATCGATCGTTGGCATAGCCACGTAATCATCAAAACCACCTCCCGAGTACTCGTTTAGCAAGTACCCCGGGTTCACCGCAAACCAAGCATCAAAATCAAGATAGTAATAATTTTCCGCATCAATCCAAGTTGCATCATTTTCTGTGCTGGTTGAGCGTCCATCCTTGGAAACCTTAAAAATACTCAGGCGATGACTAAAGTTTTCATTTTTCAAATAGCCATCAACATCACCCCAGTAGTACTCGTCGATGATACTGGTTACGATATCCACGGAGTTATAATCTTCACACCCATCGCTTTCAAAGATTACTTGCGTACGCACATACTCAGGAAAATCTCCATCGCCTATACGTTCAAGCTCTTTGGCCTCGGTATAATAACTTCCAGACTCACTACAGTCGTATTTTTGACGAGGCTCAGGGGGCGTTTTAGCAACAGAATGTCTTGCACCGATAACCAAGCTCTGCTCAGTGATAAGCCGCCATAAGTCACTTGCAAACTCAGGATAGTTCTCTTCCGTAATTGCCGCTGGCGCTTGCTCAAGCTCACCGGTACCGCCATTACCTGTGTCTGGCGTTGAACTACCGTTGTTGGAGTCGTTACCATTGCCAGCATCACCCGATGAGCTGGATGAACCACCACCGCCACAAGCGACTAGGCCTGTTGCTAATGCAGCGACCAGTATGTTTTTCATTAATGTCATTGCTACTCCACTCTTGCTATCGGCATCTTGATCGCTACTTGCAGCGATCAAGCATTAGATCGACTTTTCATTTAGGCATGTGCCCAAGTACGACAAAGAACGCAGTATCCAGCATGCGGTATAGGACTTCTGTAGGACATCTCTCACAGCGGCTCAGTCTTTTTACCCTATGGCGGCTTTTGTGACGGCCACCACACAGGCTCGGCTGCTGCACAGCACTGTCTCACTTGGTGCACTTAGGCGCATTGAGCGTATAATTCGCTGGCAAGGCATTTCAGGCCAGGCAGTTGATAACCCAAGCAGCGGGCTGGCCTGAAATTCCTTCATTTGAGAGTACTTATCATGCAACGCATCGTGATCGTCGGAGGTGGCGCCGGGGGACTGGAGCTGGCAACCCAACTGGGACGCAGTTTGGGTAAGAAAGGCAAAGCCATTATTGAGTTAATTGATAGCAGCCCCACGCACTTGTGGAAGCCTTTGCTGCACGAGGTAGCTACCGGGGCGCTGGATTCGGGCATTGATGAGTTGAATTACCGGGCTCACGGCAAACGCCACGGTTTTCAATTTCAGATCGGTCGCATGCATGGCCTGGACCGTGACAATCGCCAAATTGTGCTGGCGCCCATGCTCGACGATCAGGGTCAGGAGGTGCTGGCCGAACGCCGCGTCAACTACGACACCCTGGTGCTGGCCATCGGCAGTGTGACCAACGACTTTGGTACCCAAGGCGCCGGAGAGCACTGTATTTTCCTCGATAGCCGCGATCAGGCCGAGCGCTTTCATCGCACGTTGCTTAATGAGTTCCTGCGCACCAATGCGGCCAGTGAAAACAGCGATGAAGCCCGCACCTTGGATATCGCCATTGTCGGTGCCGGCGCCACCGGCGTTGAGCTATCTGCCGAGCTTTATAATACCGCCGAGGTGTTGGCCAGCTATGGCTTAAAGCACATGACGCCGGAGCATTTAAAGGTCACGTTAATTGAGGCCGGTGAGCGCATATTGCCGGCACTGCCGCCACGTATTTCCGCCGCAGCCAAACGTGAGCTAGAAAAACTCGGCGTCACGGTGCAAACCGGCACCATGATCACCGCCGTCGATGAAAACGGTTTTACCACCAAAGACGACAGCCACATTCCAGCGCGGTTAAAAGTATGGGCCGCTGGGGTGCGTGCCCCTAGATTTTTGGCCAACTTGGGGCTTGAAACCAACCGCGTTAATCAATTGAAGGTCAATGCCAGCTTGCAAACGGAGGATGAGAACATCTTCGCGTTGGGTGATTGCGCCTGTTTAATCCAAGCCGATGGCACTCCGGTACCGCCGCGTGCACAGGCTGCCCACCAACAAGCCTCGCATTTAATTAAAGTATTAAAAGCCCGCAGTGAAGGCCAACCGCTGCCGGAGTTTGTGTATCGTGACAAAGGCTCGTTAGTGTCACTGAGTCGCTACAGCACGGTCGGCAGCCTGATGGGGAATCTAACTCGAGGGTCCATGATGATCGAAGGCCGCATTGCCCGACTGGTGTATGTGTCCTTGTACCGTTTACACCAGATTGCCCTGCACGGTTATTTTCACACTCTGCTGCTATCGCTGGTGGGGCGCATTAACCGTGTGATTCGCCCGCGGTTAAAACTGCACTAGCCGTTTGAGGGGCTGCGGCTTAAAAGCCGCAGCCTACTATATACAGCTCACATCGAAGCGCTGGCGATAATCGCCCGGTGTCATGCCCGTCCAGCGACGAAACGCTTTATAAAACGCACTGGGCTCGGTATAGCCGACGCGAAAAGAGACTTCATACAGCGTCAGGCTTGGGTCTTTCATTAAGTGCAGGGCCAGTTGACGCCGCGCCTGATCCAGTAAGGTCTGATAGTTGGTCCCCAGCGCTTGCAGGCGACGCTGTAAATTACGCACATTGATATTGAGCTGCTGTGCCAGTTGCTCTTGATTCACCGGGCGCAAATGCAGTTGATCGGCAATGGCCTGTTGCAGGCGCTGATAAAATGCAATGTGCTCGCGCAGCTTGCCGTATTCCCGCCGAAAGGTGCGAATGCAGGCGTTGTAGTTGGCAGCATCGCTATTGGGTAGCGTTTGCTGCAATACATCTGACGAGATTTGAATTCGGAAAAAACTGCCATCGCGCTGCACTAGCTGCAGCGGCATCAACACTTGGTGCCACTGAGGTGGTCGCAGTAATTGAATGCTTTCTCCACTGCCCAAAGCACGCCGACAGGCTTCCGCAATCCAAGCCAGGCACATTAGCTGTACCGTTTCTGGCGCTTCTTCAGCAGGCTGAATGTGCAAACAGTCGCCGTCGGTTTGCCAGGTCAGCGCCAGCCCAGGCACCAGTAAATGTGGCAACGCCGCGGCTTGTGTTAGCCCCTGAGCTAAGCAGTCCGCCTGCTGCAGACAGCTGCCCAACGGTAAATGCTGGCGTGCCATATACATGCCACTGCTGATCATTAAGCTGGGGTGATGGTGTGTTCCCATGGTCGCCAACAGGTCACATAGCGGCTCACTATTTAGCCAACGCGGCAGCATTTGCCCAGTGCTCAACTCTAGTGTTTGCCACACCAGTGAGGAATCACACTGCAACGCTTCCCAATGGGCTAATAAGTGTCGCAGTATTAATGTATCCACCTGTGGCGATGGTTCCATAGCGCTCCCTGACTCCCTTTCTACCCACGACTAACGGTGTTAAACCGTGCACTTTGATCGACATGAACGGACTATTTCCGACAGTGAACAAGTGTTAGTTATTTCTGTCTAGGGATCATCTCTGTCACTGTTAAGCCTGTCAATGGACTCAGGCGACAGACCGAGACTCAAGTACAAAATGACACAAATGACAGCTTAGGCGACACATAAGTGTCTGATTTATAAGGTTTTTAAAATAAAGGGCAGCACAAGGATAGGAGCCGTTGATAGCAATCAATCGGCATCGGTGAGGGTGACTTGTTCAAGCGCGTGTTGAACTTGATCGGCCAGAAAACCGCGATAGCTCAAAAAACGATACAGCTTTTCGCGCCAGCGCGGATCACGTTGCAACGAGGCGTATTTTTTACTGGCGACCTCTACTGCTAATTCAAACCAGTCACAGTCGCTGTCGCTCAGCACCTGAGTAATCAAATGATCGCTCAGCCCTTTTTGCCGCATATCCTGGCGCACACGCATTGGACCATGACCACGACTGCAGCGGCTGCGAACAAACATCTCAGCAAAGCGCTGATCCGACTGCCAACCACGCTCGGCCAGCTGATCCAACACTTGCTGTAACAGTTCAGATTGGGTGGTGCGGGGCTGGAGCTTGCGCTCCAGCTCTTGGCGGGAATGATCGCGCCGGGCCAGTAACTCCACCGCGGCGCCATGCAGGCTAGCTATATCGTCCAGATCAGAGTTCTGCTTGCGCATCCTTGCCGTCAGCTTTTTCTTCTTCAGGTTTTGGCAGGTTCAGTAGCTGCGCACGAATGTTGGTTTCGATTTCTTGTGCCATTTCTGGGTGTTCTTCCAGATAAGCAGCGGCATTGGCTTTGCCTTGGCCAATTTTATCGCCTTGATAGCTGTACCAGGCGCCGGATTTATCTACCAGACCACACTTAACCCCTAGGTCGATGACTTCGCCCATGTGATAAATGCCACGGCCATACATGATCTGGAACTCAGCTTGCGTGAACGGTGGCGAGACCTTGTTTTTCACTACTTTGACGCGCGTCTCGTTACCAATGACTTCGTCGCCCTGTTTCACCGAGCCGGTGCGACGAATATCCAGACGTACCGAAGCATAGAACTTCAGTGCATTACCACCTGTGGTGGTTTCTGGGCTGCCAAATAAAGATCACCAGACAGTTCGCGTTTTTGACATTACCTGTGATTTTACGCAGCGCCTGTGACATCAAACGTGCCTGCAAGCCTACGTGGCTATCGCCCATTTCGCCTTCAATTTCTGCCTTAGGCGTCAGTGCAGCCACCGAGTCAACTACGATCACGTCTACCGCATTGGAGCGCACCAAACTGTCGCAAATTTCTAACGCCTGTTCGCCGGTATCGGGTTGTGATACCAGCAGACTGTCTAAGTCGATGCCCAATTTTTCAGCATACAGTGGGTCCAGTGCGTGCTCGGCATCGATGATGGCAACGGTTTTACCGGCTTTTTGTGCCTGCGCCATGGCCGACAAACACATGGTGGTTTTACCCGAGCTTTCCGGACCATAGATTTCGACGATACGGCCCATCGGCAAACCGCCAATGCCGAGTGCAATGTCCAGCCCCAGCGATCCGGTGGAAATGGCCGGAATGGCTTCGCGCGGCTGCTCACCCATTTTCATGATGGCGCCTTTACCGAATTGGCGTTCGATTTGGCTGAGCGCCGCATCCAGCGCTTTTTGCTTATTTGCATCCATGGTGCTGTCCTTTAACTGAGACTGAAGAGGCCCACCGGCATCACTGTAAATTTGACCAGTATTTAAGCACAGTGACGATGGAGCGCCAAGAGGTTATCGATAAAAAATCTGTATACATATACAGTGAAATTTCACGAAGCCAGCCAACGACAGAGCCCCTGAATGGCTTCGGTGACAGCCTGCTCGCGTACTGCTTCGCGATCGCCTTGGAACTGGCAACACTGCGTCATTTGCGCCTCATCTGAGCCCCAAGCAAACCATACCGTACCAACGGGTTTCTCAAGACTACCGCCACTCGGGCCGGCAATACCACTGATGGCGACAGCGACATCACCGAGGCTGTTATTGACCGCTCCGCGCACCATGGCACGCACGGTTTCTTCGCTGACTGCACCAAATTGTTCAATGGTCGCCAGCGGCACATCTAAGTATCGAATTTTGGCTTCGTTGGAGTAAGTCACAAAGCCACACTCAAACCAAGAAGAGCTGCCAGGCATATCCGTTAACGCCGCCGCGACGCCGCCGCCAGTGCAAGA
Organism: Bacterioplanes sanyensis; assembly: GCF_014652515.1. Classification (GTDB taxonomy): domain Bacteria; phylum Pseudomonadota; class Gammaproteobacteria; order Pseudomonadales; family Oceanobacteraceae; genus Bacterioplanes; species Bacterioplanes sanyensis. Next base: position 23,400 of record NZ_BMYY01000018.1, read on the forward strand.
TTCGGCGGTCACCAGGCGCAATTCGCGACTGAGCAGCATTTCTGCCAGCGCTTGAATACTGTCTGATCGTGCTGCCATTTTGTATCCTCCTGCGATCACACTTACAATCCGCCGTTTTCGCCACCGACCATAGGCTAGCTGCAATGCAACTTAATGGTCAGTTTTCAAGCGCCAGATTACCACGAAAGGATCCGCGAGCGATGGCAAAAGCTCAGCACACCCCCATGATGCAGCAATACCTGCGCATCAAAGCCGACCACCCGGATACCCTGCTGTTTTACCGCATGGGCGACTTCTATGAGCTGTTTTATGACGATGCTAAAAAGTCGGCCCAACTGTTAGACATTACGCTAACCGCCCGCGGCCAAAGCGGTGGCGAGCCCATTCCCATGGCTGGGGTGCCCTTTCATTCCGCCGAAAACTACATTGCTCGGCTGGTTAAAGCTGGAGTGTCGGTGGCCATTGCCGAGCAAATCGGTGACCCGGCAACCAGCAAAGGGCCGGTAGAGCGCAAAGTTGTGCGTGTGGTAACGCCCGGCACGTTGACGGATGAAGCCTTATTAGATGAGCGCCAAGACAACCTGCTGGTCGCGCTGCACAGCCAGCAAAATCGTCACGGTCTGGCGGTGCTGGAGCTCAGTTCAGGGCGCTTTAATGTGCTCGAGGTCGATGGCGATGAGGCCCTGCTAGCAGAAATTGAACGTTTGCGTCCGGCCGAATTACTGTACAACGAGAGCCTGAGCTATAACGAGGCTATCATCGACCGCCCAGGCAGTCGCAGCTTGCCACCCTGGCATTTTGAAGCCGATACCGCCCTGCGGCTGCTGACCGAGCAACTGAAAACCCGTGACTTGCGCGGTTTTGGTTGCCACACCATGCACCAAGCCATCAGTGCCGCCGGTGCCTTGCTGCACTACGCACGTGAAACCCAGCGCAACCAGTTACCACACATTCGCTCCCTCAGTGTTGAGCAGCCCGACGACGCGGTATTGATCGACCCTGCCTCGCGCCGCAACTTAGAAATCGATATTAATCAACAGGGGGATGGCCAACATACGCTGGCCTGGGTGATGGACCAGACCGCCACTGCCATGGGCAGTCGCTTACTGCGCCGCTGGCTTAACCGCCCCATTCGCCAGCGCCAAGCATTATTGCAGCGCCAAGACCTTATTCGCCAAATGATTAGCCAATACCACTGGCAGCCGCTGCACGACCATTTAAAACAAGTTGGCGATATCGAGCGTATTTTATCGCGCGTCGCTCTAGCCTCTGCTCGCCCGCGCGACCTGGCTCGCCTGCGCGAAGCGTTAGCGCAACTGCCAGAGATTCGCGCTGTTTTGCAGCAAATGGACACGCCCCTAGCGCACTCGCTGCACGAGCGCATCCAAGAGTTTCCAACCTGGGTTGAGCGTTTGCAGGCTGCCATCATCGACAACCCCCCGGTGGTGATTCGTGACGGCGGCGTCATTGCTAACGGCTACGATGCTGAGTTGGACGAGTTGCGCAGCCTGAGTGAAAATGCCGGCGATTACTTGGTCAAGCTGGAGCAAAGCGAGCGTGAACGCACAGGGTTGAGCACATTAAAAGTCGGCTATAACCGCGTGCACGGTTACTACATAGAAATCAGCAAATCCCAAGCCAGCGAGGCGCCGACCGAGTACATTCGCCGCCAAACCCTAAAAAATGCCGAGCGCTTTATTACCCCAGAGCTCAAAACCTTTGAAGACAAAGCGCTGAGCGCCAAGAGCCGCGCATTAAGTCGCGAAAAAGCCCTTTACGACGAGCTGATTACCGCCTTGGGAGAAGACCTATTAGCTCTGCAAATCAGCGCCAGCGCCTTGGCTGAGCTGGATGTGCTCAGCAACCTGGCGGAGCGAGCAGAAACTCTGCGTTTTAACGCACCCGAGTTAAGCGATGACAGCGTTATCTCTATTCAAGGCGGTCGCCACCCGGTGGTCGAGAGTCTGATTACCGACCCGTTTGTCGCCAACGATACACAACTCAACAATGATGCACGCATTCAAATCATTACCGGCCCTAATATGGGCGGTAAATCGACTTATATGCGTCAAGTCGCGCTGATTACTCTGCTGGCCCACATTGGCAGCTTTGTGCCCGCAGATCAGTGCCGCATCGGCCCGGTGGATCGTATTTTTACCCGCATGGGCTCGTCCGATGACGTCGCCGGCGGCCGCTCGACCTTTATGGTGGAAATGACCGAAACCGCCAATATTTTGCACAATGCCACCGAGCACAGCCTGGTTCTGATGGACGAAGTCGGCCGCGGCACCAGCACCTTTGATGGCTTATCTCTGGCTTGGGCCAGCGCCGCGCATTTGGCTGAGCAGGTCAAAGCCTACACCTTGTTCGCCACGCACTACTTTGAAATGACGGCCTTGCCAGAGCACTACACCAACGCCATCAACTTACATTTGAAAGCCACCGAACATGACGATCGCATCGTCTTTTTGCACGCCGTCGAGCAAGGCCCAGCGTCGCAAAGCTATGGCCTGCAAGTGGCGCAACTGGCCGGCGTTCCCGCTGCCGTGATAGAGCAAGCACGCCACAAACTGCAACAACTAGAAGGCCAAGAAGGCGCTGCTACTGCGGCCCATCAAGCCGTCGTGCCCCGCTCAAGCAGTGATACACACTCACCGCAGCAAAGTGACCTGTTTGCAGCCTTACCGTCTGCCGTTGAGGAAGCCGTGACCGAGCTCGACCCTGATAGCATGACGCCAAGACAAGCGCTGGAAGCTCTATACCAACTTAAGAGCCTGTTATAAGCAGGCTTTTTTAACACCAAAAATGATAACTCTATAACCTAAGTTTCTAGCCAAAACTTGCCGAAGCCGCTGCGGATACCTAGAATTGCGCAATCTCGCCACCGCAGCATTGCTGGAGTGGCACAATAACAAGGCGTCAGTACACTAGGCGTCCATAGACCGTTGATTAGGAGACTGAACGCATGGCGTTTGTGGTTACCGATAACTGTGTGAAGTGTAAATATACCGACTGCGTTGAGGTTTGCCCGGTCGATTGTTTTTATGAAGGACCAAACTTTTTGGTCATTCATCCAGACGAGTGCATCGACTGCGCCTTGTGTGAACCAGAGTGCCCTGCCGAGGCCATCTATTCTGAAGACGAAGTTCCAGCAGGCCAAGAGCAATACATCGAGCTCAACGCCGAATTGGCAGAAGAGTGGGCCGACAACAATATCACCGAGCAAAAAGATCCGCTGCCCGATGCCGCAGAGTGGGACGGCGTGCCCGACAAACAAAAATACATCGAGCGTTGAGCAACAAACGTGCACAAAAAAGGCCGCACTAAAGTGCGGCCTTTTTGGTTTCTAAGCCTGTGTTTCTATAGCTCACTGAACAGCGTCGCGGCATTTAGGCCTTGCTTTTCCATGATTTCACGCAAGCGACGCAGTGCTTCCACCTGAATCTGGCGCACACGTTCGCGTGTTAAGCCAATTTCACGCCCGACTTCTTCCAGCGTGCTGGTTTCAAAACCGCGTAAACCGAAGCGCCGAGACAAGACTTCGCATTGCTTCTCAGGCAGCTCGGAAATCCAGCGATCCAAGTTGCTGTGAATATCCTGCTGCTGCAGCTCATCACTGGGATCGGAGACGCCGTCATCGGCAATGGTATCCAAAATTGATTTATCAGAGCTGGGTCCAAGCGGTGTGTCCACTGAAGTCACGCGCTCATTCAATTTGAGCATACGCTTGACGTCATCGACGGGTTTTTCCAACAGCTCGGCAATTTCTTCCGCCGTCGGTTCATGATCCAGTTTTTGGGTTAACTCACGCGCCGCACGCAAATACACATTGAGCTCTTTGACCACATGAATGGGCAAGCGAATAGTGCGCGTTTGGTTCATGATGGCGCGTTCAATGGTCTGACGAATCCACCAGGTGGCGTACGTGGAAAAGCGGAAACCACGTTCAGGGTCAAACTTCTCCACCGCGCGAATCAGACCCAAGTTGCCCTCTTCGATCAAATCCAAAAGCGATAGGCCACGATTAACATAGCGTCGGGAAATTTTTACTACCAGGCGCAAGTTACTTTCGATCATGCGTCGGCGGCCCATATCATCGCCTTTGCGCGCCAAACGTGCGTAGTGCACTTCTTCTTCAGCGGACAGTAACGGCGAAAAGCCGATTTCATTTAAATACAGCTGGGTGGCATCCAATGCTTTGTGCGAGGTATCAGCGGCAAAGCGCTCTTCCTCTGCACTGCTATCCGTGTCGGAGCTGTCGACCAGAATCAAAGATTCAACATCTTCGAACACTTCGTCTTCGCGTAGTTCTCGTTGTTGTAATGCCATGATCATCCCGCCTTTTGCTGCTTGCCCCAACCTTCCCCACCAGGTTATTGGGGGAGCCTTTTAAAATGCTGATCGCTCTTACCGGGGTGGCAAATACCTGAGCGGATCAACTGGCTTACCGTTCTTACGGATTTCAAAGTGCAACCTAACACTGTCAGTCCCCGTAGAACCTATTTCGGCAATCTTTTGGCCAGCTTTAACAGACTGCTGTTCGCTAACCAAAATGCGGCTGGCGTGGGCGTAAGCACTGAGGTAAGTGTCGTCGTGTTTAACAATGACTAAATTACCGTACCCTCTCAGCCCTTGGCCCGCGTAAACCACGGTGCCTGCCGCTGCTGCAAGAACAGAGTCCCCCAACGGCGCGGTGATATCAATCCCCTTATTGATCGGCTTTTGCATTGAAAAACGACGAACTAAACGACCGTTCAATGGCCATTGCCATTCAACTTGGCCGTTTTTGACAAGCTTTTCTGGCGGGGAATGACCGATATTTGGAGGAGAGGGTTTTTTGACAGGTATGTTCGCAACCGGCTTTGACGGTTTTCCGACATCGGACGTTGGTATGGGGGAGGTTCTCAGCGGTTTCGCTTTAAGGTCAATTTTTTGACCTGGATATATGGTGTAGGGCGAAGCGATAGAGTTAGCGTTCGCTAACTCTCTAAAGTCGATACCGTGGCGCCAAGCGATTGAGTATAGCGTGTCGCCTGATTCCACAAGATGAAAACCCGGCGTTTTTTGCCGCTGACTGAACTTCTCTTCAACCGATACAAACTCGCGGCTACCTGTACACCCTGTCGTAAAAGCGATCATTGTGACTAATGTGACAGCAAGCGGTGATTTCATCTTTCGGCGCCGATGGTTGTTTTTTGACACTCTCAAGTGACGGTAATTTGAAGTACCAGATTGTCCTACGATCACAGCCACCAGAGAAATAAAAAATATTTTTTTAATTCTTAAAAACTATTAAAAGGGTGCAACTTTTGCGTTGCATTGGCGTAACTTGCGATAAGTAACAAAAAATTACACCTTGACCCTGATCAACTAAGTGATCTTACTGGCATTTTCCTCAATACCTTCTACGTCTTTGTTGGCTACTTTTTCCAGCAGCCAGACCAAACCGCCCCCTGCCAGCATCAACATCAGACAGAGAATAAAGGCCTTGGGTTCGCTCAAGTCCGGCCACTGATTGACCTGCAAAAACGGCACCTGTTCGCCTTTGCTGTTGATGCGTGTGCTGATGGTGTCTTTCCACGGCCAGATTTTCACCAGCGAGCCGAGCATAAAACCGGTCAACAATGCGAACATGCGTTGCTTGTGGTGATGCAACAACCAGCTAAGTAAACGCGAAAACGCCAACAAGCCAACCGCAGCCCCCATGGCAAACAGCCCTAACACATCCAGCTGTAGCTGTTTGATCGCCGCTAAGATGGTGGGGTAAAGCCCCATCAGCAACAAAATGAAACTACCGGAAATGCCCGGCAAAATCATCGCACAAATGGCGATGGAGCCAGCCAACACTAACATCCAGGGTGTGGCTGCTACCTCGCTGGGCGTTGCCAGACTGATGACAGCGGCGACGATGCATCCAAGTAACAACAGACTGCAGGTATCCCAGTGCCAGCGGCTGATTTCTCGCCCGACATGCACACTCGACCAGACGATCAGTCCAAAAAAGAACGACCAGAGCAATTCAGGATGATGCAGCAACAAATAATGAAGCACGCGTGCCAACGTCAGCAGCGCGGTCAAAATCCCCGCGCCAAGCACCAATAAAAACGTTCCATTAATGGCTTGCCAAGCTGCTTTAGGCCCTTGTTGCAGCAATGTTTGCAGCGCTGCCAAGTTAACACTCTTGATGGAGTCCAACAGCTCGGTGTAAATGCCGGTAATAAAGGCCACTGTGCCACCCGAGACGCCCGGTACGACATCAGCTGCGCCCATCGCTAGGCCCTTTAAATACAGCCATAGGTGTTTCATGAACGGAGTCCGCGTGTTGAATAAGTCGCGCGGCAGTGTGCCTTATCGGTGCTGGTTTGCAAGGCGGGAAAGGTCAATCTAGGCGCTGATGCCCAGCCAACACTGGGCTTAACGCAGCAAGCCCGGCAGAAAGGGAACAAAGTTGACGCTTTCCAGCGCTTGGCGCTCAATGTTGTCGCCATCGCGCGTAATCAACATCAAGGTTTGCTGCTCGCCGCCCACTGGAATCACCATGCGACCACCATCGGCTAGCTGATCGAGCAGAGCTTGCGGTATGACTTCGGGGGCGGCGGCGGCGAGAATGCCATCAAACGGGCCGGCTTCCGGCCAACCCCAGCTGCCATCAGAGAGTTTTAGACTGATGTTACGCAATTGCAGCTGGCGCAAACGCTGCTGCGCACGTTTTTGTAATGGCGCGATGCGTTCCACACTGTATACCTTATCCACCAGCGGGCTGAGCACCGCCGTTTGATAGCCAGAGCCAGTGCCTATCTCCAACACTTTGCGTAACGGGCCGCCCTGCATCAGCACTTCGGTCATGCGCGCCACGGTATAAGGCTGGCTGATGGTTTGGCCATGACCGATCGGCAATGCGGTGTCTTCATAGGCGCGATGGGCTAGGGCTTCATCGACAAACACATGGCGTGGCGTGTTCGCCATCACCATCAACACCTGTTCGTCTTCAATACCGGACTGACGCAGTCGCTGCACTAAGCGATTACGGGTGCGTTGGGAGGTCATGCCAATACCGGACAACAAATGCTCGTTCACACATTTATCCCTGAGTTATCAAGCCATGCAGCGCATCCAAGCCGGAGTGCAGTGTCATGTCCATTTGAATCGGGGTAATGGAAACGCGTCCTTGTTCGATGGCGTAAAAATCGGTGCCAGGCCCGGCATCGGCGACATCACCGGCGGCGGAAATCCAGTAGCATTCTTTGCCACGCGGGTTGGTCGTCAAAACGGGGTTATCTGAGCGCTGGCGATGGCCTAAACGGGTGACTTCAATGCCCGTCAGTTGCTCGTAGGGGCGGTCAGGCACATTGATATTGATGATGCAGTTCGCCGGTAACTGCAATGCCTCCAGCTTCGGCAACCACTCAAGCAACACCTGAGCCGCAGTTTGAAAGTGCTGTTTCCCTGCTAATGAAATAGCAATGGGCGTTTTGGGTAAAAAGCGCCCCTCCATTGCGGCGGCCACCGTACCGGAATACAACACATCATCGCCGAGGTTGGCTCCGGCGTTAATGCCAGAAATAATGCGTTCGCATTCACCGTTATAAAAAGCGTTTACCGCCAGGTGCACGCAGTCGGTGGGCGTGCCATTAATGCTGATATCACCGTTTTCCAAATGCACTGGGTGCAGTGGCCGATCCAGTGTCAGTGAGTTACTGGCACCACTGCGGTCGCGGTCGGGTGCCACGGTGCGCGTGCTGTAGCCTTGTTGTTGCAGTGCCGTCGCCAGCTGGCGCAGACCCGGTGCATGCACACCGTCGTCATTAGAAAGAAGTAACGTCATTGCTTATCAGATCCTTACTGCTGCAGCGCGGCGGCCTCAATATGCCCAAGTTCGCGCAATACCGACGTGGCATAATAACCGGATGCCAGCAAAAAGCTGAGTGTTAATTCATCTGCCTCTGGCCACTGCCATTGCAGCTGCATTGGTTGCGCGGCTAAGGCCCGGCGTTCTTGCTTGAGGCCAGCGTGCTCCAGACCATCGCAAGCGGCTTGTTGGCTGGCAACTACCTCGCTCTCTAAAGCCAGGGCGTCTTCGCTGCTGGCCAGACGGCCACGCCCCCACAAAGGCCCGGTGGCCATGCCTTGCTCATCCAGCACATCACCGGCTAAGGTTTGGCCCCATAAGCCGCGTTGCAAGCGCTCTGCCAGCACCTGATTAAACAGTAACGAGCGCACTGCCGATAAGTACAAGCTGCGCTTATTGCGATTTTTAACGCGTAGCTCGCCGCTGAGCATGGCCAGCCCCGCAGGCACATTTCCGCCATCATGGCCAAAGCGCTGCTCACCAAAATAGTTGGGCACACCCTGCTCGCGTATTTGTTGCAGCACTGGCTCCAGCGCCGCTAAATCGCCACTGAGCTTACGCAGTCTCAGTTCAAACCGGTTACCGGCTAAATCACCACGGCGCAACTTGCGTACATGACGCTGCTGACTCAGCACCTGAATTTCGCCGTCGTTGATGGCGCTAAAATCAGGTTCAGCCACGCGGGGCAAATAAATGCTGAACCATTGGCGCGTAATCGCATGGCGGTCTTTTAAACCGGCATAGCCGATGTCCATTTCTCGCACGCCAGCCTGCTCGGCCAGGCGCTTGGCAACCCAGGCGGTATTGGCGCCGTTTTTTTCCACTTCCAGCCAGACATGCTCGCCCTCACCTGATGGTGCTTCTAAGGGCAACTCAGTGACACGAAAATCGGCATTTTCGCTGCGAAAAACACCCTGCACCGCGGGCGTGTTATAGGCGCGCGGCCAGTCCGGTAACTCAAATGCTTCAGTCATGACCAATCAACACCACAGCATGCACAGCAATGCCCTCTTTACGGCCAACATACCCCAGTTTTTCGGTGGTGGTGGCTTTTACATTAATGGCGTTCACCGCCACGCTCAGGTCTGTGGCGATGGCATCACGCATCGCTTCGATGTGGGGCGCTAACTTGGGTGCTTGAGCAATGATGGTGAGATCAGCGTTAATCAGGTGATAACCGCGCTGTTGCAGCAACCCCATTACATGGCGCAACAAAGCACGGCTGTCGGCGTCTTGCCACTGGGCGTCAGTGTCGGGGAAATGACGACCAATATCACCAAGCGCCGCAGCGCCCAGCAAGGCATCGGCCAATGCATGCAAGGCAACGTCGCCATCCGAGTGCGCCTTGAGGCCATGATCATGGGGGATTTTAACGCCACCGAGCATGACAAAATCACCCGCCTCAAAGGCATGCACGTCAAAACCGTGTCCTATTCGCATTACAGGTCCTGTGTTTGTAAAAACCATTCGGCCAGCGCCAGGTCGGCAGGCCGAGTTACTTTAATGTTGTCGCTACGGCCTTCTACCAGTTTGGGCCGCCAGCCTACCTGCTCCATGGCGGAGCATTCATCGGTGACCGCCAGGTTCTGTGCCAAGCACTGCTCTAACGCCTGATGCAGGGCGTGCAGTGGGAATAACTGTGGCGTCAGCGCATGCCAAAGCTGCTGGCGCTCCACCGTATGATCGACGCAGCCATCGGCATCGCCGCGCTTCATGGTGTCGCGCGTGGGCGAGGCTAGCAAGGCACCGTCCGCATGCACTTGCGCCGCTTTTAACAAAATATCTAAGTCTGAGTGACGCAGACAAGGACGGGCAACATCGTGCACCAGTGCCCAATCTTGCTCAGTCGCTTGCTGAGCTGCAACGGTCAGCGCATTCATCACCGAGTGACAACGCTCGGCGCCGCCCTCTACTCGAATGACGCGATCGTCGGCGTAAAACTCGCTTTGCGCCCAATACGGATCCTTAGGGGATAACGCCAACAACACCTGCTCACAGGCAGGATGGCTCAAAATGGCTTCCAGGGTATGGTCGATCAATAAGCGTCCGGCCAAGGTTAAATACTGCTTTGGACGGTCCGCTTGCATGCGGCTGCCAACCCCAGCTGCCGGTAAAATAGGCCAAATACGCATGATTATTGCTCGTCGGGGTCGACAAAGAGAATAAAGGTCTCACCCTCACGCACCAGGCTGAGATCTTCACGGGCGTACTCTTCCAGTAAATCCGTGCCGCTTTTTAAATCGCGCACTTCCGCCAGCAGTTCATCGTTGTGGGTTTGCTGCAGCTGATTTTGCTGGCGCAGCTCAGCAATGTGCTGCTGCAACTCACGGGTAGCGATGATGCCACTGTCGTCGAACCACAGCCGATATTGCAGCACTAGCAGCAGCAGGCCACCGCTTAGCAGCGCCAGCCAAAGCCAATGACGAGAGGTCAGAGCCATGGTGATACCTCAAAGCAAAAGCGGGCCGAAGCCCGCTTTATGGTTACGCCCTTTAATTACGCCTGACCTTTGATTTCTCGCAGGCCGTTGTATGGCGCATTGGCACCCAGTTGCTCTTCGATGCGCAGCAGGCGGTTGTACTTAGCCACTCGATCGCTGCGGCACAATGAGCCGGTTTTAATTTGGCCAGCACAGGTGCCCACGGCCAGATCGGCGATGGTGGTGTCTTCGGTTTCGCCGCTGCGGTGTGAAATCACGGCGGTGTAGCCTGCCTCTTTGGCCATCTTGATGGCGTCCAAGGTTTCGGTCAAAGAGCCGATCTGGTTGAACTTAATCAGGATGGAGTTGGCGATGCTTTTCTCAATGCCTTCGGCCAGGATTTTGGTGTTGGTCACAAACAAATCGTCACCCACCAGCTGCACCTTGCTGCCCAGCTTTTCGGTTTGATATTTCCAGCCCGCCCAGTCGGATTCGTCCTGACCGTCTTCGATGGAAACAATCGGGTACTGATCACACAGCTCCGCCAGATAGTCGGAGAACTGCTCGGCACTAAAGACTTTGCCTTCACCCTGCAGGTCGTAGTTGCCATCTTTGTAGAACTCAGATGACGCACAATCCAATGCCAGCGTAATGTCTTTACCCAACTCGTAGCCGGCACCCGCACAGGCTTCTTTGATCGCAGCCAGCGCATCGGCGTTCGACGCCAAGTTAGGAGCAAAACCGCCTTCATCGCCCACGGCCGTGTTCAGGCCCTGAGCCGACAATACTTTTTTCAGGCTGTGGAAAATTTCAGCACCAGCACGCAAGGCTTCAGCGAAGGTCGGCGCGCCCACTGGCTGCACCATAAACTCCTGAATATCGACGTTGTTGTCGGCGTGCTCGCCACCGTTGATGATGTTCATCATAGGTACTGGCATAGAGTACTGGCCTGAGGTGCCGTTGATGTCAGCAATGTGCTGATACAACTCAACGCCTTTGGCCGCCGCTGCCGCTTTGGCAGCCGCCAGTGAGACCGCCAAAATCGCATTGGCGCCTAACTTGGCTTTGTTATCGGTGCCATCCAGCTCCAGCATTTTATTGTCGAGGGCACGCTGGTCGGTGCCGTCCATGCCCAGCAGAGCGTCTTTGATCAGAGTGTTGACGTTGTTAACCGCGTTTAAAACGCCTTTGCCGAGGTAACGGCTTTTATCGCCATCACGCAGTTCCAGTGCTTCACGGGTGCCGGTTGATGCGCCACTGGGGGCACAAGCGGTACCAAAGAAGCCGCCCTCAAGCATCACGTCTGCTTCCACAGTCGGATTGCCGCGGGAGTCCAGAACCTCGCGTGCTTTGATGTCGATAATGTTAGCCATGCTGAATAAATCTCCGTCGGTTAAATCGGTATGCCCGGTGGCAATAACTCAGTTCGCGTTCTGCTCAAGCGCAGCGGCGATAAATGCTTTAAACAGGCCGTGGCCGTCACGTGGGGTGGAGGTAAACTCCGGATGGAACTGACAACCCACAAACCAAGGGTGGTCGGCGACTTCCACCACTTCCACCAGATCGCCATCAATGGAACGACCGGCGATGCGCAAACCGTGCTTTTCTAGCTCGGCAATAATAGTGGCGTTCACTTCATAGCGGTGACGGTGACGCTCAACGATGATTTCCTCACCGTAGGCTTTGGCAGTATTCGATTCTGGCGCCAAACGACACTCTTGGCCGCCCAAACGCATGGTGCCACCCAGATCTGAGTTTTCATCACGCACTTCGGTCTGACCCGAGGCATCGGTCCATTCGGTAATCAGGCCCACCACTGGATGTTGGCTATTGGGATCAAACTCGGTGGAATTGGCGTCTTTCCAGCCCACAACATTGCGCGCGAACTCGATCACCGCCGACTGCATGCCTAAGCAAATGCCGAGGAATGGAATCTTGTTTTCACGAGCGTACTGCACGGTGCGGATCTTGCCATCGACACCACGGTTGCCAAAACCGCCTGGCACCAAAATGGCAGACACTCCGGCCAGCAACTCAACGCCTTTGCGTTCGATGTCTTCGGCATCAATGTAACGGATCTTGACCTTGGCACGATGCTGGATGCCAGCGTGATCGATGGCTTCGATCAATGACTTATAGGCGTCCAGCAAGTCCATGTACTTGCCGACCATGGCGATGGTGATTTCTTGCTCTGGGTTCAGCTTGGCGTCGGCCACGGCGTCCCATTCGCTTAAGTCGGCTTCACCGCACGCCAGATCGAACTTATCGACAATCAAATCATCGAGGCCAGCTTCTGACAGCATGCGTGGAATTTTATAGATGGTGTCCGCGTCTTCCAGCGGTACCACGGCGCGCTCTTCTACGTTGGTAAACAGCGCAATTTTGCGCAGCGCCGAGGCGTCGATTTTATGATCTGAGCGGCAGATCAGCACATCTGGCTGCAAGCCGATGGTGCGCATTTCTTTAACAGAATGCTGGGTCGGCTTGGTTTTGGTTTCGCCAGCAGTGGCAATGTAGGGAACCAAGGTCAGGTGCAATGACAGGGCGCGCTTACTGCCCAGTTCCACCTTCATTTGGCGAACCGCTTCCAAGAATGGTTGCGACTCGATGTCACCCACAGTGCCACCGATTTCTACCAGTGCCACATCGGCACCTTCCGCACCTTCGACCACCCGACGCTTGATCTCGTCAGTGATGTGCGGAATCACCTGCACCGTACCGCCGAGGTAATCACCACGACGTTCTTTGGCCAGTACATCGGTGTAGATGCGGCCAGTGGTGAAGTTGTTTTTGCGCGACATGGTGGTACGAATAAAACGTTCGTAGTGACCCAAGTCGAGGTCTGTTTCGGCGCCATCTTCGGTTACGAACACCTCACCATGCTGGAACGGGCTCATGGTGCCGGGATCGACGTTGATGTACGGATCCAGTTTTAACATGGTGACTTTCAAGCCCCTGGCTTCCAAAATGGCAGCCAGAGACGCCGAGGCGATGCCTTTCCCCAACGAAGAAACAACACCACCTGTGACGAAGATAAATCGAGTCATAGAGGGTCCGCGAATTATAGATAAGGTGTTAGCTGGAAGGCTGGGAACCTTCACTCAAGATGGGAGGGCAGATTACCAGAAAGCCCCCGTCGGGTAAATTGATTTCAGCCCTGGGTGTGCTCATATCCGCCACCCACAGCCTGTGATGCGTGCCCTGTCTGACTGCGAGCCTAGTCACAGACTAACAAGCACCCGATTTTGTCGCATAGACTTCACGCGCCCAGCTCAGTATGCTCGCGGTTCTTGTTTACCCTCACAGTAAGGATGCCATCGTGAAGAACGCTACTTCTTTGCTGGCCGTTGCCGTTGCTACCGCACTGACGGCCGGCTGTGCCAGTACCCCAAAGGACACCACACCGCTGCGTGAAACGGCTATTTTGACCAGCAAATATTCATTGGCCGGCAATATTTTGCCCGACTCCCGTGGCACTCAAACAGTGTATACCCGCCCTGATCGCCGTCGTATCGACTACACCCTGAAGTTCGACAATTGGTTTATGAACTCCATGTTTGGTGGCTCGGATACCTCACATATTATGCGTCTTGACAACAACCTGTTGTGGGTTTTGGACAACGACGACGAAACCTACAAAGAGTGTCCACTCACCGGCTGCGGTGCTTCTATGTGGGAGCAAATGAAAGCCAAGATGGACAGTGGCGAAATGCAAGCCGATGACAGCAGTGATGACGATTACGACCCAAGCGCTGGCGGCAGCTGTGAGCTGACTCCGCTTAAGCCAACCTTCAAAGTCACGCCCAAAGCCACAGGCCGCGTCGTCAATGGCTTCACCGCTGATCAGTACATTGCCAGCTGGGAAATCGGCGTTAAAGACCAACACGGCAACGTCGACAAAAACCTGTTCACGCTGGACTTCTGGATGGTTGATGCCGATGCCGCCATGCAGCGCAGCTGGCAAATCAATGGCCAGTTCCAACAGCGCTACCTGGCCAAAGTCGCTGGCGACAACCCCATGGCGCGCTATCTGAGCGAAGATGTTTACAAAGTGATCTCCGGCATTGCTGGCGACACCGATAAACAACTGCTCAGCAGCACATCCCCCATCGTGCAAAAGCTAAACGCGCTTGAAGGCTACCCAGTATCTCTGAAATTTGAGTGGTACGTCGAATCCAATACCTGCCCAGAAGAGCGCCGCATGCAGGCAGAAGCCGGCCAACAAGAGGAGCCAGCAGGCTTCGGTGGCGGCATGGGTTCCATCAGCAGCATTGCTGGCAGCTTGCTGAAAGAGCAAGCCAGCCAACAAGCAGCTGACTACTTCAAACCAGACCCAAATGAGCCGGTTCTGAAGTACATTTATGACGTTACCGGCATTGAGGTATCGCAGCAGCGTGACAGCCGCTTTAATGTACCAGCAGACTATGATTTGACTGATCGGCGTTAACTCTAGCGGGGCTGGCCCTCAGCCCCTTTTATTGCAGGACTTATTATGAAACCCACATTGACCCTTGCTGTTGCTTCACTCAGCCTCTCTTTGCTGGCCGGTTGTAGCCAACACGCGCTCAAACCAAACAGTGATATCAGCGGCACGATTCATGGCCCCGGCCAGGTCGTTGAGCAGCAAGAGTTGGTGGTCAGCGCTACCACCGGGTCGGAGTCTGGCAAGCGTTTAAAGCGCCGCTGGCTCAGTGGCGAAGGCCTGCAACTGCAATACCATGATGAGGTCGTGGCACGCTATTTGGCCGCCGATGTTGAACAAGACACCATGGCCATCATTCAGCTGCAGCTCGATAATGGTGAAGAGCAACTTATGCTGGAGCATTCAGTGCTGATCAAAGCGGTGGACTGACTCAATAAAAAAAGGGCCCTCATTCAAGGCCCTTTTTTTATTGGGGCGCGTAAAGCGCCATAGGAATTATTTTAAATACCCATCCATGATCTGCTGGTAGCGACCACTGCTTTTTAACTGAGCAAGCCCGGCGTTAAAATCATCGCGTATGGCCGCGCTGCCAAAAGCGACTTTGTAGTCCGTTGGAGGAAACACCTCAAATAAGCTGACGGGAGCCGACACATCAACGGACGTTTCTGAACCGCGATAGTAGGTAAAAATATTACGATCCATCACTACCAACTGCGTGCGACCGGCAAAGAGCAATTTAATTTGTGCCTCTTGGCGCGCCATTTCTTTGTAGCCAGAATTGGACTTTGCCATGGCCGCAAACTCTTTGCCCAGGTATTTGGTTGCGTCTTGAAAGGCGATGATGGAAAAACGCCCCAGATCCGTCACACCGGCGACATTAAAGCCATTTTTCTCTAGGCCGATGGCCACGTTCTGGTAGGTCATGTGCACATCGGAATAATGCACACCGCTTAGGCCAGACGATTCGTTCACCGTCATCGCTGCATCGACCTTGCCCTCTTCTAGCGAGGTTTTCACCCGCATAAAGGGAACGTATTTGACGCTCAGTGTGTGGCCTTTTTGCTCCAATGCCGCTCTGACAATATCCAACTCCATGCCACGATTTTCATCGGCAATGACGTAAGGCGGCAAGGCCAGCCCCACACTCATCTTGACCTCAGCCGCCTGAGACGACGCCGCAATTGCCATCAATAGCAGTGACAACCAACGCATAAGCTACCCTCGTTAAAAAAACATCCTTTTCAGGATAGCTCATACACTCCAATAACCATGGAACACTTGACGACCAATCACGCCTTTGTCAACCGCTCAAACTGGGTTATCGACATCGATAAACTCCACCGTCACACCAAACTCTGCTGCCAAATGCTCGCCCAACGCTTTAGCACCGTAGCGCTCCGTCGCATGATGGCCAGCACTGTAAAAATGGGTGCCAGTTTCGCGCGCTAAATGCACCGCCGGCTCATTAATTTCACCGGTAATATAAGCATCGACACCGGCATCGATCGCCGCTTGCAAATAGCCCTGAGCACCGCCGGTGCACCAGGCGACGGTTTCGATAACGTCGTTGTCCTCACCAATGTGCAGCGGTGGGCGCTGCAAACGCTCAGCAATCCATTGCGAGAACTCACGCCCTGTCATCGGCTGTGGTAAACGACCGACATTGCCAGGCATGCTGGGGTCAGCCGAGTTAATTGGCCCGTCCATAGAAAGCTCCAGCACATTGGCCAGCTGAGCGTTATTGCCCAAAGTTGGATGCACATCCAATGGCAAGTGGTAAGCAAATAAGTTGATGTCATGCTGCAATAAGGCCTTGAGGCGCTCGCGTTTGATGCCGGTGATGCAGGCATCTTCACCTTTCCAGAAATAACCATGATGCACCAACAAGGTATCGGCACCGCGCTCAATCGCTGCATCGATCAATGCCTGGTTCGCCGTGACACCAGTAACAATATGCGCCACTTGCTCACGACCTTGCACCTGCAAGCCATTGGGGCAGTAGTCGCGAATGCGGTCACTTTGCAACAAATCGTTCAAATGGTTCAGAATGCGGCGACGATCGGTCATAGTTCACTCCTGATAAGGCAGCAGACTGCCTGACTGATATTGAAAATGCCCACAGTATAACGAGGTTCGCCCATGCCCAGCATCCCGGGTTCATTGTTACAGCGCGTTGTTCTTCCTGCTTTGCTGGGTTTGATTTTGGCGCAAAGTATTTTGCTGTGGGCGCCGCACTGGGTGTTGCCACAGCAACCAGGACAGACAGCCCAAGCGCCACTTAGTAGCGGCCCCGTCAGCTATGCACAGGCGGTAGAGCGCGCGGCACCCGCGGTAGTGAATGTATTTACTCGCAAGCGCGTACAACGCCAGCGCCATCCTTTATTTGACGACCCGTTATTTCGCCAGTTTTTCCGCAGCACCCGCGAGCCTGACCAGCGAGTGCAATCGAGTTTGGGCTCTGGGGTGATTTTATCTGAGCAGGGTTACGTACTGACCAATAACCACGTGATTAGCGGTGCCGATGAAATTGTGGTGGCATTGCGCGATGGTCGTGAAGCACAAGCACGCTTAATTGGCACCGACCCTGAAGCCGATCTAGCCGTGTTGCAAATCGATTTACAACAATTACCCGTCATTCCCGTGGCGTCCGATCGCAGCTTAAATATTGGCGATGTGGTACTGGCCATTGGCAACCCATTTGGCGTGGGCCAAACCGTGACCTTTGGCATTGTCTCAGCAACGGGCCGTAATCAGCTCGGCCTCAACACGTATGAAAATTATATTCAAACCGACGCTGCCATTAACCCAGGCAATTCCGGCGGTGCGTTAATTAATGCACGCGGTGAATTAGTCGGTATTAATACCGCGATTTTTTCTAAATCCGGTGGCAGTGAAGGCATTGGTTTTGCTATTCCCAGCGAAGTGGCAACGCGCACCTTAAGCGATATTGCCCGTCATGGTCAGGCCATTCGTGGTTGGCTTGGCATTGAGGTACGCGAGGCCACCGCCGCATTATTGCAATCCTTGCAATTACCCAACGCCTTGTCTGGCTTAATTGTCACTGGGCTTTACAGTGGCGGCCCGGCGGAGCAAGCGGGCCTGCAAGTGGGCGATATTATTACCCATATTAACGATGAGTCTGCCGCTGACGCCCGCGCCGCCATGAACCAAATTGGCGCCCTGCGCCCGGGCGATCGCATCGCCATCGATTTATTGCGCGCCGGACAATCCATTCGAGTAGAAGCCATTGCCGGCCAGCGCCAATCGCAGGGGGCTGGTTAAGGCAACTAGCCCAGACCATCCACCAGTCTCTAGCGACTGGAAATCCAGACACGGGGTCAGAGCTTAAGCTCTGACCCCAATCAAAAGCATATAGGTGCAACACTGCCTTTGGTTAAAGCTACTGACGGCTAAAGCGAGCAGATAAAGACTGGGTATTCTGCTGTAACCAGTGATTCAAGCGCCCATCGGCGATTTTCCATTGTCCGCGCCCTTGGGTATGCACCAAGCTTTGATTGGCTAGCTTTTTCAAGGTGGCCTGGACACTGGCGCGCGAAGGTGGCCTTGCTTTGCCAGCAAGGCTGCCAATCATTCTCAATGATTGCTGGGAATATAAAGACTGCCACCCTTGGGCGAGCAGCGCTAACACTGCAATGTCCTGCTCGTTTAGTTTATTGAGCCGGTTTTTTAGCAGTGCCTCGACATCCACAAAATAGTCAAAGTCATCTGCGGCTTTGGCAATATCGAAGCGTCGAGTTGAGGCCATGCGCTGCAGCAAGCCAATATAAGCGCCAGGCAGCCTGCCGCCCTCATGAAAAACTCGATAAGCCTCACCTACCTCGATATCACCAACGCCCGTGGCCTGCTCGAAGCAGCCCAATACAAACTCCACAAAGGGTCTGCCCAAATCAGGGAAATCACTCACACTGGTCGCCCCATAAAACGGCGCGCGACTATCAGCAAATAGCTCGGCAAGGCGGGTTTGATCCGAGCCAATAAACAGTGCTTTCACGGGCTTGGGTGTGCGCTTGGACTGGTTGATTAGAAAACTGCGCAGCTTGGCCACGAAGTCACTGTAAGCGGCATCCATGGCGAGTTGCTGTACTTCATCCAACACAATAAACAGCGGTTTGTGCGATGCCATGCGCAGTAGCCAGGCCATCGCCTCATCCACACCGCTATGCTGGCGTGGGGAGTCTGTGGCTAAGCCCAGTTCTGCTTTGATGCCGGCTCCGCTTTCGGCCTTGCTTACTTTAAAGCCATCCATCTTTAGCGGGCGCTTGAGCACAGGCAGTTGATCGTAAGCAACGGCCACTGCCTCGCTGAATGATTGCTCTGGACGCTCTTTGTGGGTCCAAAAATCCACATAAACGCAAAAGTAACCCGCTTTGCTCATGGCAGGTAGCAGGTCGTGCAGGCAAAAGTGTGTTTTTCCTTTTTGACGATCGGCAAACATGGCCAAGCGCTCTACGCCCAAGTCCACATAGTCACTGCACATGCGCTGTGCCTCATCGCTCCGTTGATATTGCCAGTTAATCGCCATCATTGCATCCGCATGTATTCTTAAAAGAATACTTGTATTTTATCTGACAATACAAACAAATACAAAGGAGCGGCAGGGCAAATGCAGACACCTAATGCGACGCGAATCATGAGCCAACCGCGTTCAGGGGCCAGCTGCAGAGGAGGATGGCCCTCCACGACATCTCTGCGATAGCGTTTGTGAATCTTCTGCGCCAGAGCGTTAACCACCTGTTTTCTGACGCTGATAAATCCACCAGTGCAGCACCCGTCAATGCATCAAACGCCGGTGTCATGCAGCGGCTTGTGAACCGATACGGCCGATATGCCTATCACACCGCACTGCTGGCAGTAGCCGCCCATGGTTGTGTTGGCATGCAATACGAGCCGTCTATGCCAAGCCAGCAGATACTCGCGCTCTCGTATTTCGGTTTCGATCAGCACTGCTGCCCGCGCTTCGTCAGTCAGGGCTTACGGTGCCCGTTCACCTACCCGTTTTCGCCCAACAACCACAGCGAAACCAGCCAGCACACCACGCAATAAGTAAACGGAGCGCATAATGGCCGTAACTCGCAAAGATCGTACTGAAAATCAGGCTAGCCTTGGCGTTGCCAAACATACATCGCGACTCCATTAGAACAGTGCGATTGCATCAACGATTATTTTGACCAGTTACTTTAAGGCAGCATCACAGATTGGGCAGGATCTGGGGCACCTCTGAATAATTCGGTGCCCGCTCTGGATCGTCAGGGGGCTCCAGATCACGAAGCCGGTTTGCCGCTCTAGCCAGCTACAGCAAAAATCGGCAACACAGAGCTGGAGTTCTCTGACGCTCCCCAAAGGGCGCGGGCAGCAGACTTCCATAACGTTGTTGGTGATGTTGAAAAGGGCTGGCCATTTCCTGCCATCACCGCCTTGTTCTGAAAGCCTGCTGCACTCGCGCAGAGCTGTGCAGAATTATTCAGAGGTGCCCTAGGTACCACCAACAGATTGATAAAGTTTTTGGCACGATAAATACGCGCCCCACAGGCCTGACATTGAATTTTTAGCAGCTCTGTTGCTAGTGGTCCATGCGGTTAATTCTGTAACGATTGTTTTGCCCGCTCGACCGAAGCCAGAATTT
>NZ_BMYY01000019.1 GCF_014652515.1 Bacterioplanes sanyensis
CGGACCAATGCCGGGGATGGTTTGCAGATACTGGCACTCTTCATTTTTTGCGGCGTAGTCTGCGAGCACTTTTCTCAGGTGCTCAAGCCGACGACTCAGAGAGTCGTATTCAACCAATGTGTGCTCAATCTCTTTACGAATAATGGCAGATAAGGCTGGGTCTTCCATCGCCTCCCTCAGCTTCACTGCTAGGGCTTCAATGCCTTCTGGAAAACTGTAACCATAATCGGCCAATAAACCGCGCATTTGATTCATTAATCCGGTTCGAGTCGCCACGCACCGTTCGCGAATGCGATGCAACACTTGGATATCCTGCTGCGACTCTGATTTAACCGGTACCATACGCATGCCAGGTCGTCGTGCTGCTTCTGCAATCGCCAACGCATCGTTGCGATCATTTTTATTGCCGCGCACAAAAGGCGTAACGTGTTGTGCTGGAATCAAACCCACATGATGACCGGCCTGCTGTGCATATCGCCCCCAGTAGTGAGATGAATAACAGGCTTCCATAAAGACCTGAGATGGCTCATACGTGGTCAAAAACTCTTTAAATTTTGGTCGACTTAGACGCAGGCTTTTGACGACCTAAGTCCTAAGCGTGACTGTCTCGATTTTTCTTATGCTTCTCTAAGCGTGACTGTCTCGATTTTTGTGACTGTCTCGATTTTTTGAAGTAAGCAGCCATGCTTCTCTAAGCGTGACTGTCTCAATTTTTCTCGGACTCGTCGTGATTTCAAAATAAGAAAGAGTAGGGGTCTAAATCTTTAAAAAAAGATGGCGGACGACTGGGCGGCATTCCGCGGACGCGACTGGGCCGACATTTCGGACCGCGACCAAGGCTAATGTAATCAGCGCTTATCTTCAGGAAGAGTTCAAAAATAGTAGGGGTCTAGATCTTTAAGAAATATGGCGGACTGGACGGGACTCGAACCCGCGACCCCCGGCGTGACAGGCCGGTATTCTAACCAACTGAACTACCAGTCCGCATTGTGTGATGCTTTGCCAGAAAACATCAATGTTTTGGTGGGTGGTGACGGGATCGAACCGCCGACCCTCTGCTTGTAAGGCAGATGCTCTCCCAGCTGAGCTAACCACCCATTTTCGATTCACTAAACGATGCGCTACAAGTTGTATGCATGCGTTTATCGAGTCGATAAACGGTGTCTTGCATTGATTAAGACTTGGCTTAATCAGGATCAAGGCTAATAACATCAGCGCAAGATCAAAAATGGCGGACTGGACGGGACTCGAACCCGCGACCCCCGGCGTGACAGGCCGGTATTCTAACCAACTGAACTACCAGTCCACATTGTCTTGATGAGTTGCTGTCACACAAAACATCAACAAGTTTTGGTGGGTGGTGACGGGATCGAACCGCCGACCCTCTGCTTGTAAGGCAGATGCTCTCCCAGCTGAGCTAACCACCCGATTTTCGATTCAGTAAACAATGTGTTACCAAGTCGACAAACGGTTTTGGAACTATGCCAAGGCTAACCAAGTTAGCTTAACTTCGGACTGAACGTGACCCGACTGGGCCGACATTTCGGACCGTGACCAAGGCTAATAAAATCAGCACAAGATCATAATGGCGGACTGGACGGGACTCGAACCCGCGACCCCCGGCGTGACAGGCCGGTATTCTAACCAACTGAACTACCAGTCCAATTCCAAATTTTCTGCTTCGGTGGTGGGTGGTGACGGGATCGAACCGCCGACCCTCTGCTTGTAAGGCAGATGCTCTCCCAGCTGAGCTAACCACCCTCTCCGAAAGCAGGTGGGCATTCTACTCACAGCAGCGCTCATGTCAAACGAATTTCTAAAAAAATTTTAAATTAATTCAGTTACTTGCAGATTTCGGGCGGAACTGGCTACGCGCTAACCAGTTCCGCTCAAATATCATGCAGCGGCCATTTTTAACTGTCGTGACTTTTTACGATCGCCCAGCACCAGCAGGCAAGGCGTCAGAATCAAGGTCAGTACAGTGGCAAAGGCCAAGCCACCGGCAATGGCGGTGGACAGCTGTGTCCACCACTGCGAGCTGGGGGCGCCCACGGTAAAGTGCTGGTTCAGCAAGTCGATGTTCCACTGCATCACCATCGGCATCAGCCCTAAGATGGTGGTAATGGCGGTCAGCAATACCGGGCGCATACGCTGGGCGCCGGTGCGCAGCGCGGCTTCCATTGGGTCCAGGCCGCCTTCTACCAGGCGCTTATAGGTGTCGATCAAGACGATGTTGTTGTTGACCACAATACCGGCCAGAGCAATCACACCCACGCCGCTCATGACGATGCCAAACGGTTCGCCGCGGATCAGCAGCCCCATCAATACGCCCACAATGGACAGCACAATGGCGCTCATAATCAGGCTGGCCTGATAAAAGCTGTTGAACTGGGTGACCAAAATGGTGGCCATCACAAACAGCGCCACACCAAAGGCCGAGGCCAGGAAGGAGCCGGTTTCTTCCATTTGCTCGGCATCACCGCGGAAGCGCGGTGTGACACCGGCCTCGCGCCAGTCAAACTGCTTTAGCTGCTCGGCCAATTGCAGGGTCTTTTGGTTGGCGTTGACGCCTTCTTTGACATTGGCCGTCAGCCGATAGCGGCGGTCGCCATCGATGCGTACCAGATCTCCAGAGCGCGGTACCGCCTGGCGCTGCATAAAGTTGCTCAGTGGCACCAGCCCCATGGGGGTGGAGATGTTGATGTGCTCAAACTGGTCGATGGAGCGCGACGCCGCTGGGTAGCGCAACAGGATTTCGACCTCGTCGTCGCTGTAATCCGGCTGGAACTCGCCCACTTGCTGGCCGCCGGTGATCATACGAATCAGCGAGCCGGTGCTGGCAATGTCAGTGCCGTAGCGGGTGGCTTGCTCGCGGTTGATGTTGAACTGCCACTCAACACCGTCCAGCGGGCGGTCGTCGCGTACGTCCTTAAGCTCAGGGTCTTGCTCAAACAAAACCCGCACTTTATCCAGCATGGTGGAGATGGCGTCGGCATCGCTGCCGGTGAGCTGCAATTGAATGTCCGTGCCGGAGGGCGGCCCGCCTTCTTTTTTCTGGGTTTCAATAATCAGGCCGGGCAAATCGGCGGTGCGCGCTTC
This sequence comes from Bacterioplanes sanyensis, assembly GCF_014652515.1. Taxonomy (GTDB): domain Bacteria; phylum Pseudomonadota; class Gammaproteobacteria; order Pseudomonadales; family Oceanobacteraceae; genus Bacterioplanes; species Bacterioplanes sanyensis. The sequence continues at coordinate 3,100 of NZ_BMYY01000019.1, forward strand.
GATGTCCGCCAAAATAGCATTGGCTGGGCGCCTGTGCTCCCAGTTCACCAGTTCGATTTGAATGCGGCCAATGACATCCTTGGCGGCGTCATTGGGCGGGCTAACAAAAGAGGCGGTGTAAATGGATTCAATCTCGGCCATGTCGTAGATACGCGCTTCTACTTTGTGTACCAGTGCTTCGCGCTCTTGCATCGACAAGTTGCCGCGAGCGCGAATATCCACCAGGCCGATGTCAGCATCCACGTCGGGGAAGAACTCCACCCCATGGCCCAGCTGACCATAAATGGCAAAGGAGCCAAACAGTGCGGCAATGGCCATGGCCAAGACCCATAAAGGGCGCTGCAAGGCTTTGCGCAACAGGCGAATATAGCCGCCGGTAAAGCCTTTGATGTCGTCAAAACGGCCTTGCTCAGCCGCCTCAATGGCTTTTAGCGCCTCGATCTTATGGTGCGAAGTGCCACCGATCAGCGCGCCGACGGTGGGCACCACGATCAGCGCCATAATCAGTGAGGCACTTAAGGTAAACAGCAAGGTTAACGGCAAAAAGCCCATAAATTCGCCGGTAACGCCGGGCCAAAACAGCAGCGGGAAAAACACCGCCAGGGTGGTGGCGGTGGAAGCAATAATGGGCCAGGCCATGCGCTTGGCGCCTTCGGCGTAGGCTTGGCGTGAGCTGGCGCCCTCGGCCAGGCGGCGGTCGGCGTATTCGGTCACCACAATGGCGCCATCCACCAGCATGCCGACGGATAAAATCAGTGAGAACAGCACCACCATATTGAGGGTGTAGCCCATCAGGTTGAGCACAATGATGGCCATCAAAAACGCACCGGGAATGGCCATGCCAACCATAAATGAGCTGCGAATGCCGAGGCTGCCCAGCACCAGAATCATCACCAATAAGGTGGCCACCAACACGTTGTTGAACAAATCGTTGAGCATTTCGCGAATGTAGCGCGATTCATCCTGGGTAATGCCGACCTCAATGCCCTGCGGCCAATGGGGCTTCAGCTCATTGATGGTGGCTTTGGATTGCTCAATGGTTTCAATGATATTGCTGCCGATGCGCTTTTTAATCTCCAGCGTCACCGCTTGGCGGCCATTGACGCGGGCGGCATTTTTACGGTCTTTGTACGCCAGGCGGCCAACGGCGATATCGCGAAACAGCACCACTTCATCGCCATGGGCTTTGACCGGCAAATCGAGAATGTCAGAAATACTTTCCACTCGCCCCGGCACCTTGATGCCAAAGCGACCGGCGCCGGTGTCTAGGTCTTCACTGGCCACCAGCTGGGTATTGCCACTTAACAATCGCCCCAGTTCATTGAGCGACAGGCCGTAATTATCCATGCGTGCCGGGTCGACAATGATTTCGGCGATTTCTTCGCGCTTACCGCGAATGGTGGCTTCTAAAACCCCGGGCAGGGCCTCTAGGCGCTCTTGCAGATCATCCGCCACGGCATACAACACGCGCTCGCTGATGTCGCCGGCCAGGGTGACCACCATCACCGGGAACAGAGCGACGTTAATTTCCATCACCCGCGGCTCTTTGCTTTCTAAGGGCAGCTCGCCTTTGGCGTCATCGACTTTTTGGCGCACATCCAACAGCGCCTGGTCGATGTCGACGTCGGTTAAAAACTCCAGCTGAATAGAAAGGTGGCCGCGCGTGGCGGTCGAAATCATTTCTTTCAGACCATCGAGGCCGCGCAGTTCTTTTTCTAACGGCTTATAAATCAGCGCATCGGCGTCTTCCGGCGAAATGCCATCGTGGGTCACAGAGACATAGACAATGGGGACGGTAATGTCTGGGTTGCTTTCTTTGGGAATGGTCACCAGCGTGACGATGCCCACCAGCATCACCAGGCTGAACAGCATCAGTACCGTGCGGCTGCGCTGCAAAGAAGCATCAATTAAGCTGTACATGGCTTACCCCGCACTCAGCGCTGTGTCGTTGCTGCCGGCTTCATTTTGCTTGCCCAGCTGGGTGTCTGTTGATTGAAAAAAAACTGGTTCAACTTGCTCGCCGTAATCAACAAAGCCCTGACCGACGGTAATGATGTCCGCTTGCTCGCCTAGGCCATACACCCAAATACCGTTATTGCTGGCTTTTAGCAGTTGAATCGGCTGAAAGATCACCTCGTGCTGCGCGTTAATGCCTTTTAACCCCAAGCGACCGTCGTCGCTAAGAATCAGCAAGGCGGGCGAGACAAAATAGGCGTGGGTTTCCGGCTGTGGGATATGCAGCTTGGCGGTCAGTCCGCTGGTCATATTGCCGGATGGGTTATCGACTTCCATTTCTACGGCAAAGGTGCGTGTTTGCGGATCGGCCTCGGCGGCAATAAAGCGAATCGTGCCTTCTACCCGGTCGCCATTGACCAGCTCGGCAAAGGCGGCATCGCCAATATTGACGTAGCCTGCTTCCACTTCTGCCACCTGGCCTTTTACTAAATAAGGTGAGAAATCGAGCACTGTCACAAGCGGCGCGCCGTCTTGCACAAAATCGCCCACTTCCACTTGGCGCTGGTCGACGATGCCATCAAAAGGCGCACGAATCTGGCTGGCTTGCAGCTGCAGACGGGCATTGGTGAGCTCGGCCTCGGCGCTGGCCAGCAAGGTTTGGGTACGGGCCAGCTCGGCGGCGTTGGTCAGGCCTTGCTCACGCAGTTGGCGCGCACTTTGGGCCTCTAGGCGGCGCTGCTTTAACGCCGCTTCGGCCTGCTTGACCCGAGCGGGCCAGTCGCGCGCATCCAGCTCCAGAATTAAATCTCCCGCCTTTACTGGCTCGCCTTTGCGCTTGTGAATGGCGATGACCTTGGCGCGCAGTTCTGAGCGCACCGTCACACTGCGGTTGGCTGCGGTATGGGCCGAGACCGTGATGTTGCGCTGCATCATTTCACCCTGCATGCGCTCGACCTGCACCCGTGTTAGGCCTTGCTCCATCAAAAGTGGCCTTGGGTTGTGGAACTCTTCTTCAGGTTTGAGGGCTCCGGCCAGCATCCACAGGATCATGGCCGCTAGCAGCGCTAAGGCGGCGATGTGACCTTTATTTAGCTTTATTGTCATGGTGTGCATCCGTTTAACGGCGAGAAAAATTAGGCCCTGACATTATGTTGCGCTGAAACGGTGCGCATAGGGGTAGCTGGGCCTTTTCGGCGCTCCAGTAAACAACAGACTGTTGCGTTTTCCAATGTTTGCACCGCCATTCGCTCGTGGCGCCGCGGTCACGTATACTGCCGCGCTTAAATACACGGGAACAGATGTCAAAAGTCATGGTGTTGCTGCAGCTAAAAGATGTGGAACTGGCCTTCGGTGACCACGTACTGCTTGATCGCGTTAATGTAGAAATTCACGCCGGTGAGCGGGTGTGTGTGGTGGGGCGCAACGGCGCCGGTAAATCGACTTTGCTGAAAATGCTGCAAGGCGATGTGGTGGCCGACGATGGCGTGGTGCAACGTCGCGACATGCTGCGCATTGCCACCTTGCAACAGGAGCTGCCGCAAGCGCACTCGGCGCCGGTCTACGATGTGGTGGCCCAGGGCTTGGGCGAAGTGGGCGAGATCATTGCCCAATATCACGACGAAACTGCGCGCGGCAGTGACGCCGATTTAAAAAAGCTGGAGCGCTTGCAAAGCCGCATCGAAGCCGCCGATGGCTGGAGCTGGCAGCAAAAAGTCGAAGCCATTATTGACCGTTTAAACCTGCCGGCGGAAACGCCGTTTGATCGGCTTTCTGGCGGTTGGCAGCGTCGCGTGATGCTGGCGCGGGCATTGGTGGTGGAGCCGGAGCTGCTGATTCTCGATGAGCCTACCAACCATATGGATGTGGCGACCATCGAATGGCTCGAAGAGCAGCTCAAACAGTTTAACGGCACCTTGGTTTTTATCAGCCACGACCGTGCCTTTGTGCAGCACTTGGCGACGCGCATTTTGGATCTCGACCGTGGCCATATTTACAGCTGGGATGGCGACTACCAAAGCTTTTTGGGCTATCGCGAAAAACGCCTGGAAGACGAAGCCACGCAAAACGCGCTGTTTGATAAGCGCCTGGCGGAAGAAGAAAAATGGATTCGCCAAGGCATTAAAGCCCGCCGCACCCGCAACGAAGGACGGGTTGAGCGGTTAAAAGCCATGCGCACTGAGCGCAAAGCGCGACGCGAAGTGCAGGGCAGTGCCAACCTCAGTCTTAACAGCGGCGACAGCTCTGGCAAGTTGGTGTTTGAACTGGACGACGTGCGCTTTGCCTGGGCCGATGAGCAACCGCAAGTGGCCGGTTTCACCACCACGGTCTTGCGCGGTGATCGCATTGGCTTGGTCGGCCCCAATGGCGTTGGCAAAAGTACCTTGCTCAAGCTGCTGTTGGGCAACTTGCAGCCACAAGCGGGCCGTTTAAAAACCGGCACGCGCTTGGAGGTCGCGTATTTTGATCAAGCCCGTCATCAGTTAGATGAAGACAAGTCCATTGCTGATAACGTGGCCGATGGCAAAGATCACGTCATTGTGAACGGCAACAGCCGCCATATTATTGGTTATTTGGGTGACTTCTTATTCTCTGGCGAGCGAGCGCGCACGCCCGTGCGGGCCTTGTCTGGCGGTGAGCGCAACCGCGTGTTGTTGGCCAAGTTGTTTTTAAAACCCTGCAACCTGCTGGTGATGGACGAACCGACCAACGACCTGGATGTAGAAACGCTGGAGCTATTGGAAGAAAAGCTGGCCGAATACGATGGCACCTTGCTGCTGGTCAGCCACGACCGGGCCTTTATCGACAATGTGGTGACGCAGTTGTGGGTGTTCAGCCCTGGCGGTCATATTGATGAGCATGTTGGCGGTTACAGCGACTGGTTTGAGCGCACCCGCGAGCAACGCCAGCAAGCCCAGGCCCAAACCCGAATGCAGAGCCAGGCGCAGGATAAAGCCGCCAAGTCGGCGGCTAAAGCAGCCGAAACTCAGCCTGAAGCGGCGGCGACTAAGGGCAAAAAGCTGTCGTATAAATTGCAACGCGAACTGGATGCCCTGCCAGATCAAATAGCGGCAGCGGAAGCAAAGCGCGACGAGTTGCTGGCGCTGACCTCCAGTGCCGATTTTTATAGCCAAAGCAGTGATTATGTGCAGCAACAGTTAGCACTATTAACCGCCGCTGAAGAACAGCTCAATCAGCTCGAAGAGCGCTGGCTGGAGCTGGAGGAAATGGCCTCATGAGCATGTGGATTATTCCTTTGGTGGTGCTGGCCATCGCCGGTTCTGTGTTTTGGTTGCGCCCCAGCCCGCGCGACCGGCACTTAGCCGACCTGCGTTTAGAGGCGATGAAGCTGGGCCTGCAAGTGCGGCAGTACACCTTTAAACCGCAGTCGGATAAAAACGGCGTGCGCGATAACGTGATGGCCACGTCATACACCTTGCTGGCGCCGGGCAACCCGAAAGCCGGTGAATTGCGCTATCGCGTGGTGGGCCAACGCGCTTGGGATAACGACGGTCTGCCGGAAGGGCTGTGGTGGGATACCGAAGCAACAGGCGCTGAGCGCGAGGCATTGCTGGCTAAGTTGCACCAGCACTTACCGCAGCTGGAAGATGATTTATTGATGCTGGAGGCCGACCAGCGCCGCGTGACCATGATGGTGGCCGAGCGCCCGACCGCCAAGGCGCAAAATTACCACGCGTTTTTAACGCAGTTGCTAGCGCAGTGATATAAGGGCACAGACGCAGTGATATAAATCACAGGCGCAGAGAAAAACACGCAGCATTGCCCCCGGCTGCCTATACTGGTTGAGTTTAATGATCGAGCCAATCACGAAGGATACGTATAGGGGGAAACATGGCCAATCCACTCGACCCGAAGGGTGCCAGCGATGGCGACAGCAAAAGCTACACCTCGGGGGTGACCAACTACAACACTGGCTTATCTGGCAATGCCGGTGGCAATCCAACGGCTAATCCAACGGCTAATCCAACGGCTAATCCAACGGCTAATCCAACGTCAGTGCCCAATAACGAGTCAAATAGCGCCGAGCCCAGTGCTCGCTCAGCCGATGTATCTGTGGTGGGCAAAAAAATCAGTATTCGCGGCGAACTGGTAGGCAGTGAAGATTTGCACATCGAAGGCTCGGTGGAAGGCACCATTCGCATGAGTGGCCAGCACTTATCCATTGGCCGTGAAGGCAATGTCAGCGCCAACGTGCATGCGCAAAACATTGTGATTGACGGCACCCTTACCGGCGATGTGCTGGCCGAAGAGCTGATCAATATTTGCAGCACTGCAGTGGTGAAAGGCAATTTGACTGCGCCGCGTATCCAACTTGATGACGGTGGTAAGTTCCGCGGTTCGATGGATATGGTCGATAGCAATGAGGAGCTAAAAGAGCGGCGTAACGCGTTTCAAGACAAATTAGTCCACCCCCATTTGCCCGCTGCCGAGCATAAAGCCGACAACAAACCGAAAAACGACAAACCGGTTGAAAAGGCGCCCGAAAAACCAGCCGATAAAGCACCCGACCCAGCCCATGCCGGCAAGGTTCCTCCCGGCAAAAACTAGCAGCATTTTATGCACCACTTCTCGCCAGAGCTTCAGGCTCTGGCACAGCATCACATCAGCCCAGGTGGGCGCATTTTAGATTTAGGCGCCTCCACCACCGGCACCACTCAGGTGTTTTTGCAACGCCAATGCTCGTGCAGCATCGAGGACATACCAGAGCTTCTGGATCAGCTCGGTGATGACGATATGCTCAGTGCGATTGATGAGCATTTGCTCGATAAACCAGCGCAGGTGCAGTTTGATTTGGTGCTGTGCTGGGACTTGCTCAGTTTTTTAAGCCCAGACGCCATTAAGCATTTATTTGAGCGCTTAGCGCCGCATTTTCATGCCGGCACGCGGCTGCATTTAATCCAGCCGGGCGGTCGAGCATTGCCCACTCGGCCTTTGCAATGGCGCTTGGCGCAGGATTTTCATTTTGATTATCAGCCCAGTAGCGGCCCAGAAATCAGCGCTTGGCGCCACACCACAGTGACGCTGCAGCGCAGCTTGCATCCCTTTACCTTAGTGGAGTCGGCGCTGCCCTCTGGCCCGCAGGCCTTGGCTGAATACGTGCTCGAATACGACGCCCGCGCCGCAGATAAACAATTGCGCCATGTGGCCAGCGCGCCAATGATGCCTGTGGCGGCCAGCGCCAGTGCGCAATTTATAGCGCTACCTCTGTTGCAGGCGCTGCTGGCCGAGTTACCAGCGTCGGCACAAGTGTTGGACTGTGGCAGCAAGCATGGGCGGCAGTTAACCGGCTTGCATGAACGTGTGGCACGCTTGTATGTGGAAGACGTACTGGCCTCCATGGCCTGGCATCAACAACAGCGGCAAGAGCAACAAGGCGACAGCGAGCACAGCTTTAGTGAAGCCATGCTGAATTATCGAGCCGGTACCGAGCTGGATGCGATTTTGCTGTGGGACGTGGCCGGCTATTTAAACGAGCAGCAGTTGCAGCAATTGCAGCCGTTGCTGATGCGCATTTTGCGTGCCCATGGCAGCCTGCATTTAATGCTGTTTAATCGCAGCGGCTTACCGAAAACGCCGGTGAAGGTCGAGGTGTTGAGTGATGGCGAGTGTCGCCTGCTTGGCAGCCCATTGGGGGAGGCGGCCAGACCGCCGCTATCAACCATTCGCTTATTGCAGCAGTTGTCTGGCTTTGTCCTGCGCCGCCATCAGTTAGGTCAGCTGGCTGACGGCACCGGCTTTCATGAATACTGGTTTGAGCGCGCTTAGAGAGAGCCTAGCTCCACCATTAAATCGTCCGACAATGCCTCAACCGTGGCCTGCACGTCGTCTAATTCCATGCCATTGGGAATGCGCAACAGTGCTTGGGCACGAAACAGCGGCACCGCCGACATTTCTGCGCTGTCACAGCTGGAGGTAAACTCCAACACGTTGACGTGAATGCGCGCCAGCGCGGTTGATACTTCACGTACGATGCCAGGGCGGTCATTGCCGACCAAGCTCAATTGCAAATCTTGGGTGGTGCGCTCGGTGGCCAGCTCAGCGGCGGCATCGGAGGATTCAGCATTGACCAAAATGCCGCGCTCACGCAGCTCGGCCAGGGCAGAGATCAGCGCCACGCTGTCTTGTTCGCTGACGCCTACGCGCACGATGCCGGCAAACTTACCAGCCATGTGGGCCATGCGACTTTCCAGCCAGTTGCCTTGGTGGTCACTGACGACGGCGGCGACTTGCTCAACAATGCCGGGTTGGTCATCGGCGATGACGGTCAGTACCAACGAAATAGTCATAGTCTGTTCCTTTTAAGTTTTGAGCTGAAAAAATATCACAACCAGCCAGTGATGAAATCCCGCTTGGCCCGTACAGGTGCTGGCGCTGCCAATAGGCTGCTTTTATGTGGTACATTGCGGCCAGTCGGCCTGTTCATTTTGGCCGCAATTACCATAACAATGCTCGAGGAGACGCGACGGTGAAACCGGTAAAAGTAGGTATCTGTGGTCTTGGTACAGTCGGTGGCGGCACATTTGGTGTGCTCACCACAAACGCACAAAATATTACCCGCCGGGCTGGTCGCGAAATTATGGTAGAGCAAATTGCTACCCGTCATCCCAACCCAGATTATGACACCAGCGGCGTCAATATTACCGACGATGTGTTCGCCGTGGCGCAAAACCCAGACATCGACATCGTAGTTGAGCTGATCGGTGGCTACGACGTGGCAAAAAAACTGGTGCTGACAGCGATTGAAAACGGCAAGCACGTGGTCACTGCCAATAAAGCCTTGATCGCCGAGCACGGCAGCGAGATTTTTGCCGCCGCCGAAGCCAAGGGCGTATCTGTGATGTACGAAGCGGCCATCGCTGGCGGCATTCCCATCGTTAAAGCCCTGCGCGAGGGCTTGGCGGCCAACCGCATCAACTGGCTGGCGGGCATTATTAACGGCACCGGTAATTTCATTTTGACGGAAATGCGCGACAAGGGCCGCGACTTTGCCGATGTGTTAGCCGAAGCGCAGGAGCTGGGTTATGCCGAAGCGGACCCGACGTTTGATGTCGAGGGCATTGATGCCGCGCATAAGCTGACCATTCTTGCGTCCATTGCCTATGGCATTCCGCTGCAGTTTGATCGCTGCTACACCGAGGGCATCAGCACCATTACCACTGAAGATGTGCAATACGCCGAAGAGTTGGGCTATCGCATCAAGCATTTGGGTATCAGCTGCCAGACGCCGCAAGGCATTGATTTGCGCGTGCATCCAACCATGGTGCCCGCCGCGCGGCCGATCGCCAACGTCGATGGCGTATTGAATGCCGTGATGGTGAATGGCAATGCCGTGGGCGACACCATGTATGTGGGCGCTGGCGCTGGCGCCGGCCCGACCGCTTCCGCCGTGGTCGCTGATATCATTGATCTGGCGCGCTCTCTGGAAGCAGACAGCGAAGCGCGTGTCAGTCACTTGGCCTACAACAAGGTGGAAGACGAGCAGGTGCTGCCGATCGAAGACATCGAAACGGCTTACTATTTGCGCATCCAGGCCGTTGATAAAGCCGGTGTGTTGGCCAGTGTGGCGACCTTGCTCAGTGAGCGCGGCATCAGCATTGAGGCCATCATTCAGCGCGAACCGGCGCCGGGTGAAGAGCTGGCGCAGATTATTTTGCTGACTCACCGCATTCAGGAAAAGGTCATGAATGAAGCCATGATCGCGATTGAAGGCTTGAGCAGCGTCGTCGGTCAGGTGACGCGTATACGCGTCGAGCATCTTTAAGCTATTTGACAGTTTTAACGTCACTGGCAAAGGCAGCGGGTAGATCATCTACCCGCTGCCTTTTTTAGTTGGAGAATAGGATGGCCGATGTGCCGCTCAGTGTGCTGCAGTTAGTGCTCGCCAACTTAGCGATTGCCGCCGGTGCTTTGCTGCAAGGCGTAGCCGGCTATGGCATCGGCACTTTATCGGCGCCGCTGCTGTTTTTAATCAGCCCATTGCTGGTGCCGGGCACGTTAACCATGAATGCCATGGTGCTGACGGTGATGATGCTGCTGCGCAATCGCACCCATATGAGTTTTGCACCGGTGCGCCATGCCATGTCCGGCGCACTGTTGGGCACCTTGCTGGCCGTGGCGGTGATGACGGTGTTATCGCCATCCGGCTTTGGCTTGGTATTTGGCACCTTGATATTGCTGGCGGTGGGGTTGAGTGTGGCCGGTTTGCAGCCAGCATTAACGCCCACCAACAGTGTTTTGGCGGGCACCTTATCTGGCTTTATGGGCACCATAACCGCCGTCGGTGGACCGCCCATCGCACTGATTTATCAGCGCCAACCGGCAGAGCTGGTGCGGGCAAATCTGTCCGCCTTTTTCTTATTTGGCAGCGTGGCGGCCTTTATTGGGCTGTTAGCGTCGGGCTTTATTCATCGGCTAGAAGTCACTTTGTTTGCATTGACGGTGCCGGGGGTGGTGTTGGGGTTTTGGCTGTCTGGGCGCTTGGTGCACAAAGTGCCGGCGGGCAGTTTGCGACCGCTGATTTTATTGATCGCCGCCGCCTCAGGCACGGCGGCGATTGCGCGGGAGCTTTTGTGATATCAGCCTGCGAAGACGACCGCCGACCTTTCTAGAGACGAGACGGCAATCCTACGCGAGCTTTTGTGATATCAGCTGTCGCCGCGAAACTGTTCAGGCTTGATCAGATCGGCCATAAAGGGTTTGTGCTGGCGGATCTCTTCCAGGCTCAGGCCTTTTAGCTCGTAGGGGAACACCAGCCAGTCGTTGGTATCGTGCAAGCAAAAATCTGGCTTTAAGTCCGTGCGGTTGTGGCTAGAGCGCTGATATAGCGTGGCTATGCGCACCTGTTCTGGCATATTGCGCTTGAGCTTGCTTTGCAAGCGCTGCAATACCGCGCGAATGTTATAGCCGGTGCTAAATACGTCATCGACAATCAGCAAGCCGTCATCGACATTGAGGTTTTCCACCAGGTATTGGGTGCCGTGCACTCGAATGTCTTCGGGCTGCTCCACCATGCTTTGATAGGCGGGCAAGCCACGGTAAGACGTGCGCAGTGAAATATGATCGGTTTGCACGCCCAAGGTTTGCAGGCATTCCTGCACGTATATGCCGACAGAGCTGCCGCCGCGCCACAGGCCAACGATAAACGTCGGGCGAAAACCGCTCTCGAAAATCGACACGGCCAGGCGGAATGAGTCCTGAATCAGGGTTTCTTCGTCCAGAAAGCGTTTTTGCATGTGCGCTACCAGTGGGATCAAAGTTGTGAACCGGTTATCATACACCACTGACCAAGCGGTCAGCTAATCGCAATGCCGGAGATTGTTTATGAGCGAAAAACTCTATCTGACTGCCCAGGGGCTGCTGGAAGATTCTTACCGTTTGGCGGCACAAGTGCTGGATAGTGGTTTCGAACCCACCTTTATGATTGCCGTTTGGCGCGGTGGGGCACCGATCGGCATCGCAGTGCAGGAATACCTCGACGTGCATGGCATCGAAACCGATAACATCGCCATTCGCACTTCATCCTATTACCCCGACATCGACAAGCAAGCCAAAGAAGTGCAGGTGTTCGGCCTTAATTATTTGGTGAAAAACGTTACCCACGAAGACCGTTTGCTGATTGTCGACGATGTGTTCGACAGTGGGCGCTCGATTGAGGCCATCGTCAATGAGTTACAGCGCCGGGCGCGGTTAAATACCCCGCAAGACATTCGTGTCGCGGTGCCGTACTACAAGCCAGAGCGCAACAAAACCGACCGCGTGCCAGATTACTACCTGCATGAAACCAGTGCTTGGTTAAAGTACCCGCATTCGTTGGAAGGCCTCAGTGCTGACGAAATCGAAGCGGGGCGTCCGGAGCTGTACGACATCATTAAAGACCACCTTCCTGCATAACTTCAGGTGATGTTCGCCATCGACTTGGTGAATGATGCCTAATCAGGGATAATGGCGTCCCCTAACCGGAGGCGCTGTATGAATATTGACCGTATCGACTTAAATTTGCTGGTGTACTTGGATGTGCTGTTGCGTGAGCGCAGTGTCACCAAGGCGGCACAGCTGCTGGGCATTACCCAGCCAGCCATGAGCAATGGTCTGCGGCGCCTGCGTGAGCTGTTTGGTGACCCCATTCTGGTGCGCACCTCAGAAGGCATGACGCCCACCGAACGTGCCCAAGAACTGCAACCCGTGATTCGCAAAGCGCTGGGCGAGCTGGAAGCTGCACTGCAGCCGCTAGAAGAGTTCGATGCCAGTGTCAGCCATCGCGTGTTTCGCATTATGGTCAGCGATTACGCTGAGTCGACTCTGGTACCGGAGTTGGTGAAGCGTTTACGCACCGAAGCGCCGGATATCATCTTGGACGTATTAACGCCGTCGGACGTGACCTTTAAAGATGTGGAAGCCGGTCGCGTCGATATGGCCATCAACCGCTTTGATGAAATGCCCCAGTCGTTCCATCAAATGACCTTATGGGAAGACGGATTCGTGTGCTTAGTGAATCCGGACCACCCCAGGGCGCATGATTTTGATTTGCAGGCCTATGTCGCCAGCAAACACATTTGGGTGAGCAAAACCGGCATGGGCGCGGGTGTGGGCATTGACCCAGAAAAAGTCATTCGCCTGGGATGGGTCGACAATGCGCTGTCACAGTTGGGCTATAAGCGCAAAATTTCGGTTTTTACCCGTCACTATCAAATGCCGGCGCTGCTGGCACTCAACAATGATTTGGTGGCGACACTGCCGCGCAAAGTGGCGGAAATGCAGGCGCGCTCGACGTCTTTATTGGTAAAAGAGCCGCCGTTTCAGATTCCACCGTTTGAACTCAAAATGGCGTGGTCACCGCTGTTGCAGCATCACCATGCCCATCGTTGGTTGCGCCGCACCATCGTTGATGTCGCGCGCGCATGCTAAAGCAGGGCTGAAAGGTTAAGCCGCCGTACGTCGGTGGCGCTTTAGCCAGTTCACGACTTGACGATCGAAGCGGTCGATGTGGCGCACAATGGCGTTGGGGAGTTGATCGCTGAGAATGCTCAGCAGCTCCTCGGCATCGTTGCTGGTGCAGGCTTGCTCGATCAATTGCAGTAGAAACTCGTGGTCGCGGCGGTGGGCATCGCAGTGGGGCATGGCATGCTGGGAAAAGGTCTGGCTTTCTTCAGCAAAATGCTGCTGCACAAACGCTTTCAGTGCTTGCAAAGGCCGCTGTGCTTGGCGCCCCATCAAGACGTCGAACTCTGCCTGATTGATCAACTCAACCAGCTGCTCATGCTCACGATTGACGGCTTCAGAGGCCAGTAATGGGCACTCGTTGAATTCCATAATCCTGCCTCGCTGGAAGATGAGGGCGACAGTGTAACGCTGACGAGTGCTTGATGTCTTGCGCCTTATCAATCGATGTCAGCGTATGCACATTTCCAAGCTGTGTTGCTCGCCGCTGGCGAGGGTTACCGCATCAAACGCACAGTTGGCCGTTTCCACGCACACCATGCGCTGCCAGGCATCGTCGGCAAATTGCCCCAAGCGCTGACTCTTATCGACCCAGGGGTTCCATACCACGGTACTGGCACTGTTGGCGCTGATGATGCGCCGCTGCTGCGCTTGCTGCAGTTGCAATGGCTGCTGGCTTTGATAGATGCGATCCGTTTCTTCAGTAAAGCGAACGGCACCTATGTGCTGCTTATGTTGCCAGTCATCGATGGCGTCAATGTAACCTGTGCCGTGCAGGCCATTCAGGCGCAGTGCGTGGATGTCCGACACCGGCAAATAGGTGTGCAGGGCTTGGCTGAACGTCACCGCTGAGGCGCTAACGTTTTTGGTGATTAAATTCAGCGACAACTGTTGTGGCGCTAAACATAGCTCCAGCTTCAGCTGCAGTTTGGCCTGCCAGGCGGGATGCTCGGTGTCGGCCAGCGCCAAGGTTAAACGCACTTGATCGCATGCTTCTTGTACTTGCTGCAACTGCCATAGGCGGCTGCGGGCAAAGCCATGGGCGGGTGCTTCCCCCTTGATATGCTGCTGCACCGGCTTTGGGTTGCGCTGAGTGTCGCCAAACCAGGGCCAGCAAATAGGGATGCCGCCACGAATGGCTTGGCCCTGGCGGTATTGTGCTTGCTCGCTCAGCCACAGCCAGTCACTTTGGCCCTGGGGTTGAAAGCTCAGCAGTTGCGCGCCTTGCAACGCCAGCTCGGCGCTAAATAACGGGTGATCAACCTTAATTAACTCCAGCTCATCGCGCTGAATAAGCGAGCAAAACGCCAGACGGTGTAGATTCATAAGCAGCCTCCAAAACAGCCGGATATAATGCCACATCCGAGGAGGCAGTCATGACAGCGCTGAACAAAGACGTGTTAAAGCCGGCATTGTTGCAAGATTTAGATGATGAAATTGCCGCCGCCGTGGTGGCCGCGCAACAAGCGCAGGCGGCTGCTGCGCACGAAGACAACCAGCCAGAAAACCAATACGACACTTTGAGCTTGGAGGCTGCGTATCTGGCCCATGGCCAATCGGAGCGTATTTTGGCGCTGCAGCAAGAGCGTATTCGCCTGGCGCAGTGGGCTGTGCCCAGTTTCGATGAAGATGACGAAGTGGCCCTAGGCGCGTTGGTGCAGCTGGTTCACCCGCAGTTGGGCGAGCGCTGGGTTTGGCTCACGCGCTTTGGTGGCCGGCGTTTAACGGTGGCGGGCATTGATGTCACCTTGCTCAGTTTACAGGCGCCACTGGCGCAGCGACTGCTGCAGCGAGGGGTTGGCGATGACGTCAGCTGGCAAGACAGTTCCGGCTGGGTGATTGAATCTTTGTCGTAATTTGACCAGCTTAAGGTTTAAATCCACTTTTTTTGTATGGTTATTGATGGCGGCAGTCTTGTTCCCTATGTTTGTATGGTATTGATTTTTGTGTAAATAAAAATACTAGGGTACCTCTGAATAATGCAGTGCTCGCTCTGGATCGCCAGAGGGCTCCAGGTCACGAAGCCGGTTTGCAGCTCTAGCCAGCTACAGCAAAAAAACGGCGACACAGAGCTGGAGTTCTCTGGCGGTCCCCTTCGGGCGCGGGCGGCAGGCTTCCATAACGTTGTTGGCGATGTTGCAAAGGGCTGGCCATTCCCTGCCATCACCGCCTTGTTCTGAAAGCCTGCTGCACTCGCGCAGAGTTGTGCAGAATTATTCAGAGGTGCCCTCGGGGAAGGATATGACATTGAATGAATTGTTAGCCGCAGCGATTCAACAGGACACTCTGCAGCAGCCGGTGGAAGCCTTTTGTCGCCAGCACGGCGTCAATGCCATGCAGGCGTTGAATGAACTTGCCCGGCACGTGGCGCAGCAATTGGTGGCGGGAGATCTGATGTTTGCTGACGGCGCCGCTGTGATGAAGAGCATTTTCACGCACATGACTCGCGCCGATGTGCTGGCGCAAGCCCAAGGCCAGCTACCTGAACCGGCCGCTTCCATTTGCTTGGCCTTCGATGCGGGCGAGTTTCAACACGCGGGTGACGGTCAGCAAGATGACCCTGTGGCTAAGCACACCATTCCACTGCTGCAAGAAGTGATGGCGCAGCACGCGGTGTCACCGACCAAGAGCGACAGTGGTCAGCCAATCGTCACAAACGCATAACATTGTTGCCGCAAATACGGTAAATTACGCGCTTTTTTAGCGTGAGTAGAAATAATGCGTGTATTGACCCTGGCGTCCTGCGTTATGGCCGCCAATGCCATGGCCATGTCTCAGCCACCGCAACAGGCGGTTGAAACTCGGGTAACGGTGACCAACAGTACCCTGCAATCTTTGGCGGTTGAGCTGCCCAGCGGCAACGAAGCCCTGAGCGCTACTATTCCGCCGTTGGCAACCCGTGATGTCGTGCTGCTGACGCGCAGCGAGGGTGCCGATCGCGATGTGACCGTGCGCTTGAGCAGCGATGATTACCAGCTGCAGCTGAGCCAGCAATTGCAAGGCACTGAACTGACTTACTCCGCCACCGGCAACGATTGGCAGCTGCCACAACTGAGCGGTGAGCAAAGCCACTACCAAGAGATTTCTCTGGCGGGTAAGCAAGCACAGCTGGCGGTTAAAGCCAGTGAGCTGAGCGACGGTGGTAGCGTGCACTATGTGATTCACCCGCAGGACGAAAAACCCGCGCTGGGCGATGCCGGCAGCTTTAATGTGCTGAGCTATAACGTCTGGGCCACGACGGTGTACGGCTCGAAAAAAGTCGGCACGCGCTTGGAGCGCATGCCAGAAGTGATGTCTGGTTACGATGTGCTGGTATTAACCGAAGTGTTTGACCCGCTGGCGAGCAAAAAGCTGCTGGATAATTTGCGCGCTGAATACCCGTATCAAAGCGCTGAGATTTTTAAGCTGGGCAAAGTCATGGGATCGGGCACGCGCATTGTTTCGCGCTGGCCTTTTGAACTGGAAGGTGCGCACAAATACAGCGCTTGTGATGGCCTGCAATGCGCCGCCACACGGGGTGTGATTTATACCCGCATCAATAAGCTGGGCAAAACTTACCATGTGTTTGCGACCCATACCCAGTCATCAGACGACGATGCCAACCGCAATGCGCGTAAAGCTCAGCTGCAGGAAATGGGTGACTACATTCGCTCACTGAATATTCCGGCGGACGAGCCAGTGATTATGGCGGGTGACTTTAACGTCAATAAAGGCGGCTTGCCGGAAGATCGCGACTACATGGAAGCGGTATTAAATGCGCGTGAGCCACAAAATACCGGTCATAACTTCACCTACGATGCCAATACCAATTTCTGGGCGGAGCAGCCTTACGTTGAGTACCTGGATTACACCTTGGTGAGTCGTGTGCATCAGCCAGCCCTGAGCGCTGAACAGCAGGCATTTGCTCCGCGCAGCATCGATGCAGAACTGTGGGATGAATGGGATTTGTCCGATCATTACCCAGTGCGTGGCTTGTTCCGTTTTGCAAGCGATGCGCAGCGCAGTGAGTTCCCTTACTACGGCGACCCGGTGCATTTAAAAACCGCTAACGGTCATTTCTGGCGTGCCATGACGGGCGGTGACAGCTTTATTTCCGCCGGCTCGGATTTACGCGGTAGCTGGGAGACCTTTGTGCTGGAGCAGCACCAAGGTAAAGTCGCGATTCGTGCCCGTGGTGGCTTATATGTGGGCTTGGACTCCTACCTGTTTGGCACCTTAAAAGCCAAGTTTGATCAGCCGCAAGCGGCGGCCTTGTTTACCCTGGTCGACATGGGTAACGGCCAAATTGCACTGCAGGCCGATAACGGTAACTACGTGCGCGCCGATTTTGGCGGCGGTGTGGGTTTGAGTGCCAATGCCTCTAAGCCTAACAGCCATGAGCGCTTTGAGCTGGTGCGTCCGTAAGGCTATTTTGCCTTGGTACCCTGAAGCATTTGACTCAGGGCGTGCCAGGCTGAAACAAAAAAGGCGCCATTAATCATGGCGCCTTTTTTATAGGGAGTACATCGAGCGGTTATGCCTGCGCTGGCCGGCGTCTTGGACGGCGAGCAGGTTTGGCACTGCCGCCTTCTTTGCTTTGTGGCCCTTGTCCACTGCGTTGTTGGCGGGGTTTGCTGGCGGTGTTTTTATTGGCGCGCTGGTGATGTTGGCTCACGGCTTTTTGCCCATCTTGATGGCCTGGGCTTTTGGGTTTTTTCGGCTTTTTCGGTTTTTTCGCTTTGCTGCGCAGTGTCGTTTGTGGCACTTCGTGCACTGGCTCAAAGCCTGGCACGTAGTCACGCTTCAGCAGTTTGCCGATCAGATTCTCGACCTGTGACAGCTCTTTGACTTCGTCAGCCGCCACTAAAGAAATGGCTTCACCGCTGGCACCAGCACGCCCGGTACGGCCAATGCGATGCACATAGTCTTCGGCGACGTTAGGCAAATCAAAGTTCACCACTTGCGGCAATTGGTCGATGTCGATACCGCGTGCCGCGATGTCGGTGGCCACTAAGATGCGAATGTCGCCCGATTTAAACTCCGCCAAAGCGCGAGTTCGAGCACCTTGGCTTTTATTGCCGTGAATGGCCGCTGCCGTGATGCCGTTTTCTTCTAGGTAGCGGGTTAAACGGTTGGCGCCGTGTTTGGTTTTACAAAA
The DNA here is from genome assembly GCF_014652515.1 of Bacterioplanes sanyensis. Classification (GTDB taxonomy): domain Bacteria; phylum Pseudomonadota; class Gammaproteobacteria; order Pseudomonadales; family Oceanobacteraceae; genus Bacterioplanes; species Bacterioplanes sanyensis. The sequence continues at coordinate 21,149 of NZ_BMYY01000019.1, forward strand.
GACCAATACTTGTTGCCAGTCGTGGTCATTAATCAGTTGCTTCAGCAGACGTGGTTTTTGCTTTTTATCTACTGGGTGAATCCACTGCTCAACTTTTTTTGCCGTGCTGTTGGCCGGTGTCACGGAAATTTCCACCGGATCGTTGGTCAGCTTTTTCGCCAGTTCGCGAATGTCATCGGAAAAGGTGGCAGAAAACAGCAGGTTTTGGCGCTCTTTGGGCAGAATCGCCAGCAGCTTTTTAATGTCATGAATAAAGCCCATGTCGAGCATGCGGTCGGCTTCGTCCAGCACCAGCATTTCTAGCTGCTGAAAGCGCACGGCTTTTTGCTGGTATAAATCTAACAATCGACCTGGGGTAGCGACCAGCACATCGGCACCGCGACGCATGCGCATCATTTGTGGGTTGATTTTAACCCCACCAAATACCACCGCAGACGTTAGCGGTAAATGCTCGGCATAGGCACGTACGTTATCGCCCACCTGAGCGGCCAGCTCGCGAGTGGGGGTAACGATCAAGGCGCGCACCTGGTTCGGGCGTGCACGTTCGCCGCCGCTGAGTTTCTCCAAAATGGGCAAGGTAAAGCCGGCGGTTTTACCGGTGCCGGTCTGTGCGGCGGCCATTACATCCTGACCGGTCAATACCGCTGGAATGGCTTGTTGCTGAATAGGGGAAGGCTGGGTGTAGCCTTGTTCCTCAATGGCCTTGAGGATGGCGGGCGATAAGCCCAGATCGGCAAACGACATAAAGGATCTCTGTGCGGCCGATGCTGGCAGAGATCAGCGTTGGCCAAATAAAAGGGCGGGGAGTATACCGGTTTCACCCATCCAGCTCGACCTTAGTTCTGCCTAGATGGGCTGTCAGGTGTACTGAGCGGTGGTTTAGCGGCTTTACTTACCCTCATTGTGGCGCGGCCGCAGTCGCTCCGGCGCTTTCTTCTAACCACAAGGCTGCGACGGCGCCTGTTAACGCTACGGCAAAGGGCAGCAAGAGTGCGCTTTGATAGTGCGCCAAGGTTTTGCTGTCGCCGGCACTGGCCAGGTCGAGTATGACGCCAAAGCCGGATTGAATGATGGCGGCAGCCAAAAAGGCGCCCATATTGATCAAGGCGGTGGCAAAGCCCACCTGTTCGCTGGCCACGCTCTCTTTGGCGGCAGAGAAAATAACGCCAGCTTGAGCGCCGGAAAAGCCCAGTAAAATAAACAGTGCCATGGCATCAGCCCCGGCTTGCCAATCCATAAAGGCCAGGCTGCCCCAGCACGCGGCGGCCAGCAGCGTGGCCAGCATAATTAGCGGTTTACGCGCCTGTAGCCGATCTGATAACCAGCCGCTAAACAGCGAGCCAAGGCCGTAGACTAGCAGCGCTAAAGTAGCGTAGTGAGCGGCGCTGCTGACCGGCATGGCAAAGCCATCCACCAGCATGGGCGTCGACCACAATCCTAAAAAGGCATACAAGGTGCCGTTGGTGGCCGCCACGCAGACAAACAAGCACCACACTTGCGGCAGCTTCACCACGCGCCGATAGCCACTCAGTAAGCCGGAGTTTGAGCGTCGCAGCGGTTTACTGGTGTGTGTGCTGGGGCGATTATGGCAATACAGCCACAAGCCAACCATCGCCAAGGCCGTGAGGCCGGCAAATACGGCGATGATCTGACGCCAGCTGAAGTAATGCAGAGCGGCAGCGGCCGGGCTTTCCGCCAGCACGCTGCCCAAGGCGGCCAATAACATGGTGGCGCCCATGATCAGCGAATGCTTGTGGGGCTCGAACCAAACGGCGTTGTAGGTCATCAGGGCGACAAACACAGCCGCTAGCCCGATTCCAATCAGTGCCGAACCCAGCATTAGGCCAGTGGCGCCCGGTGACAGGGCAAAGACCATGGCTCCGAGCGCCGTGAGTGAGGCACCGCTGAGGGCTGCGCGGCGCAGGCCTAGCGCATCGGAAAAAATGCCTGCCGGCACCTGCATCAGGGTGTAGGTCCAGAACTGCATGGAAGCAATCAGCCCGAGTGCGGTGGCGCTTAAGCTCAGCTCCAATTGAATGCTGCTGGCCATAGACGCAGGAGCAAAGCGAAAGAAAAAGCCGCAGACAAACACCACAATCAGCAGCCACCAACCAGGCCAGCGCGACGCTGCTAGCGAATTTAGAGTTTTCATAAAAAACCCGCAGCCGCTAGGCGCTGTTGCATCAGCTGACAAAAATGAGCGGCCACTGGCTCCATCGGCGTAAAGTGCCTGTGAATGTCAAGGTGCAGCAGGGCTGGCTCGCGCTCCAACCAAAGTTCGCTTAAATAATGATCGGGCGGTAGCATTTTCGCCAATGCGGCGGGCGGCAGTGGCATTAAGGGCGGGCTGGCCAGTTCGGCGGTCGACATATCAGGTTCCTTCCTGAGGCAGTTCCAAGGTGCGACACCTTAGGGATATTGCCGCGGAAAAACAATCAAGAGGCCGGCGGACTCAGCAAAATGTTGCCACCCAAAGCAGAGTGATAAGGGCACCGAACTGCTCACAGGTGCCTTAATTCTTTATCGATTTTATAACCTCAATACCTAAGCGCTTGGCCAGGCGCGACAAATTAGCACGGTCCATTTGCAGCTGCCGTGCTGCCGCGGCCCAGTTGCCTTGTGTTGCTTCCAATGTTTGCAAAATGCATTGGCGTTGAAACTGCTCCGTAGCCTGCTTGAGGTTGTTCACGCTGGGCGTGAAAACTGGGTTGGGCTGAGGCGTCGGCCAGGGCGCTGTGTTGCTGCTGAGCTGGGCGTCGTTGGTCAAACCATACTCGTCCATTTGCAAATGACCAATATCGGCTCGCTCAATGCTGACGATGCCATTTTGACGTTGAGTGCGACTGCGTGCTTTGAGCGCGGCGCGATTAATGCAATGTTCCAGCTCGCGAATGTTGCCCGGCCAGTCGTAGTGTTCTAGGTAAGGCAGCACATCAACGGCAAATTTAAGCTGCTGTAAGCCTAGCTTGCGTCGCATGCGCTCAATAAAAAAACCACTCAATAAGACGATGTCGTGCTTGCGCTGACGCAGTGGCGGCACCGTCAGCGGGTAAACACTGAGGCGGTGAAATAAGTCCGCGCGAAAATTCCCTTGTTCAACTTCGTGGGCTAAATCGCGGTTGGTGGCGGCAATGATGCGCACATTTACCTGATGAGTTTTGTCTTGGCCTACCGGTTGAATTTCTTGGCTTTGCAGAGCGCGCAATAACTTACTTTGCACCTGCAATGGCAGTTCGCCAATTTCATCTAAAAACAGGGTACCGCCGTCGGCAATGGTGAACTTGCCGGCACGGCTTTGACTGGCTCCGGTAAAGGCGCCTTTAACATGGCCAAACAGTTCGCTTTCAATTAGGTTTTCCGCCAGGGCTGCGCAGTTGACGTACACCAATGGGCCGTTACTGCGCTGCGATTGTTGGTGAATGGTTCGCGCCACCAGCTCTTTGCCAACGCCGGTTTCGCCTTGCACTAAGGCGGTTAAATCTGAGCTGGCAACGATTTGAATTTCTTGTTTCAGGCGTTGCATGGCCGCGCTGTCGCCAATGAGTTCGCCACCGTCTTTGCTTAACGCTTCTTGGGTGAGTTCTTCAACCACGGCTCTGGCATGGCTGGCATCACGTTGGTACAGCTCCAGTGTGAGCGCGCTTTTTAAGGCCGCTGCAGAAATGGCGGCAATAATGTCCAAGGTGCGATCTGGAATGGCATCGAACTCATTGGGCGTCAGGCTATCCAGGGTAATGACGCCAATTAAATGGCCGTCGGACAGCAAGGGCAAACCCATGCAAGAGTGCACAGGTAAGTCTCCCTCCATGGCGAGCAACAAGCCATCGTAAGGGTCAGGCAAAGGTGACTCGCTGGCAAATCGCAGCGGATGCTGAGCATTGCAAATCTCGGAAAATCTTGGGTGTTGTGCAATCTCAAAGCGCCGCCCCAGCACCTCGGCGCTTAATCCTTGTTGTGCCAGCGGCTTTAAATACTCTCCTTGCAGGGTTAACAGCACCACTGCATCGCAGTTGATGGCTTTGCGAATATGGCTAAGCAGCCGTTCAAAGCGATCGTCGGCGACCAGGCTGCGGCTTAAATCGATGGCCAGCTCGATCAATGCATGAACCGAAATAGTGCTCATTGGGAATGCCTAGAACTTAGGAGTGTCTTGATTGTAATGATGTCGTTATAGCACGAGCGAGTCGTTTTGACACTTTCTAAGTGTGTCAAAATGACTCTTTCTCTGCGACGGGTTTTGCTTAAGTTATTGATAAATAAGGATAAAAATTAAATATCTGCATTGGCACAATGTTGGCAATGGTCGAGGCGAACACCATCAGCGAACGAGTGAACGATTTATGTATTCACACCTTCATCTTGGCGGTCAGCGCCCCAGCATCAGCTATGCAAAACAGTTTCACTGCCTGCTCGTGGCCGGCAACTGGAGCATGATAGTGGGTGTTGTGTTAGCCCTTGTGTCGATAATGCTCAGCTATCCCTTGGCCCATTGGCTGTCTTTGCCGCTACAGATTTTGGCGCACATCAGCACCTTGGTGTTTGCCACTCTGGTGAAGTTTGGCTACATCATGCGCGTGGTCGCATTGAATCGTTTTGCTGGTATCTCAACTGCCTTTCAGGACAACCGTCAGGACAACTGCTAATGCTCTCCCAAGACCATATTGATATTGTTAAAAGCACCGTGCCCTTGCTGGAAACGGCTGGCACAACCTTGACCGAACATTTTTATCAGCGTTTATTTCGCCATCACCCGCAGTTACAGCATGTGTTTAATATGAGTCACCAGCACTCCGGGCGGCAATCATTTGCACTGTTTTCTGCTATCGCAGCCTATGCCAAACATTTGGATACCCCTGAGGTTCTAGCCGACATGGTGGAGCGCATTGCCCATAAGCACAGCAGCTTGAATGTTCGTGCCGAGCATTACCCCATTGTTGGCCATCATCTGATCGAGACGTTGCGCGAGCTTTTGCCCCAGCAGTTTACGCCCGAAGTTGAAAAAGCTTGGGTGCTGGCTTACCAGCAACTGGCCGGCTTATTTATTGGCCGCGAAAAAGCTATTTATCAACAAAATGAGCAACGGCTGGGCGGCTGGTCTGGGCCGCGTGAGTTTATTTTGGTGGAAAAACGCATCGAATCTGAGTTGGTAAAAAGCCTGATGTTTGAGCCGGTCGATGGCGCTCCCGTGGTTGATTACCAACCAGGCCAATACATTGGCATTGAAGTGCAGCCTAAGGGCTTAGAATACCGTGAAATACGTCAGTATTCGTTGTCATCCAAGCCGCTGTCGCATGGTTATCAAATTTCGGTGAAACGTGAAATGGGGGATATCCCAGGGCGGGTATCCAACTACCTGCATGACGATCTGCGCTTAGGCGAGCAGGTGACGTTGCACGCGCCGGCCGGTGACTTTTTTCTCGATGACTCGGCCGCCCCCTTAATTTTGGTGTCGGCAGGCGTTGGCATTACGCCCATGCAGTCCATGCTGGAGTACGTTGCTGAGCATCAACCCCAGCGTCCCGTGTTTTTTTTGCACGCTTGTGAGCATCCGGCTCAGCACAGCTTTCGCCGCTCGCATCAAGATCTGGCCCGCGAGTCAGATGTAAATCTGTACACCTGGTATCGACAGAATGCCGACGATCCTGCAGCCATCCGTGCAGGGCGCATTTATCAAGGCATGATGGAACTATCACACTTGGCGGTAGATGACTTACCTTTGGCGCATGCACAAGTGTATCTCTGTGGTCCGACGGCCTTTATGGCATCAATTTGCCGGCAGTTGCGTGCCTTGGGGGTAGAGGCCCAGCGCATTCACTATGAGGTATTTGGACCTCACCAAACACTGTGAGGGCCAGCGCCGTGTCTGCTCTGCTTTGCCTGTGAGCCGTTGCAGACACGGCATGCTCAGGCGAAGAGGCGGATGGGCGCTTTAATCGCTAATTCAAGGGGGAGCTTTGTTTTATTGGCGGCACAATGCGTTGTAGTCGTTCTTTATTGTTCAAACGGCTCGTGGATTCTAGAGTTCGGATTCCCAGCTAAGAGAGATCAATCATGAACACAGCAACTGACATCTTTACCCCAATCACCGCAGGTCAACTGCAACTCAAAAATCGTATATGGATGGCGCCTCTTACCCGAGTGAGGTCGGGTGTTGACCATGTGCCTGGCGAGTTAATGGCGCAGTATTACGCCCAGCGTGCCAGTGCAGGGTTAATCATCGCCGAGGCGACCATGGTGTTGCCAGAAACGTCGGCATTTATGCAAGAACCCGGTATTTACAATGCTGAGCAAATTGCCGGCTGGCGCAAAGTAACGGACGCCGTGCATCAGGCGGGTGGTCAAATTGCATTGCAGCTTTGGCACGGTGGTCGTGCCAGCCATCCGGCTTTGAACGGTGGCAAAACGGCCGTTGCAGCGAGTGCCATAGCCATCGACGGTGAGGTGCACACGCCCAGCGGCAAACAGCCTTATACGGTGCCAAGAGAGCTGGCCGATGACGAACTGCCCGCCATCATTGAAGGCTTTCGTCAGGCCGCTGAAAACGCCAAGGAGGCCGGCTTTGACGGCATCGAACTACACGGCGCAAATGGCTATTTGTTAGACAACTTTTTACGCGACGGCAGCAATCACCGCAGTGGCCCTTATGGCGGCCCGATTGAAAACCGCGCACGCCTGTTGCTAGAAGTGCTAGAAGCCGTGATCGGTGTGTGGGGCAGTCAGCGCGTTGGCGTTAGAACGTCGCCATTGAACAGCTTTAACAGCATGCAAGACAGTGACCCCGTCGGCATGACACGTTATTTGGCGCAGCAGTTTAGCCAATTGGATTTGGCGTTCTGGCATTTAATGCGCGCGGACTTTGCAGGCGTGCAACAAGCCGATGTGGTGTCGGCGGCGCGTGAGATCTATCAAGGCAATTTAGTGACCAACATGGGCTACAGCCGTGACGAAGCCAATCAGGGCATCGCAAACAACCAATTTGATGCCGTTACTTTTGGTGTACCGTTTATTTCTAACCCAGATTTGGTGGAGCGCTTTCGCTTAGATGCGCCACTCAACGAAGCCGACCCCAATACCTTTTATGTGCCGGGCGAAAAGGGATACATCGATTATCCCACCCTGGAGGCTGAACCCGCCTAAGCGAGGGCAATAGCGTAGAAGTTGGACGCCTTTTACTGCCAGCTTGTTGAGCAAGATGCCAGCCACGAACTTTGTGGCTGGCGTAGCGCGTAGGTTTCTTAGCTACTCGGAAAACCGCTCGACGAGCGTTTGGTAGGCATCGGTCTGCTTAAATTTGGCCATTTCCCGGGCGAAATCTTGGGCAAGGTCAGGGCGCTGGTTATTGCGTGAAAAAGCGATGTAGTTTGCAAAGCTATAAATGGCCGGTTCGACCAAGTGCAATGATGCACTGGCTTGGGTATCGGCATATTTGCCGAGATACGCGCCTTGGCTCACCAGCGCCAGCTTATGGCGCTTGGTGGCGATCATTTTGACCAAATTGTCCAGCTTGGGCGCCGCGAACAGCTTGGGCTTTGCATCGCGCACCACTTTGGGAATATTAAAGCCAGAGACGACCAGCAAGTCGTAATTGGCCAGCAGTGTATTGATGTCATGACTGCTTTTTATGCTGTCGGCAAAATCCTTGTGGGTAAGGAACGAAAAGGCGCCCGAAGAAAGAACATTGTCAGGCTCGTAAATGGCCCACTGCCGGCGCTCCGGCGTATTGGCGATGTAGGTAATGGCATCGGCTTCACCGGTTTGCACCATTAACAAAGCGCGGCGCCAAGGTGCTTGAATCCACTCTATTTTCATACCCAGTTGTTGAGCCACCGCCGTCACAAGCTCAATGTGCAAGCCTGTCAGTTCACCGTCTTGCAGGTATTCCAGGGGAGGGTATTGGGCATCGTCACGCACAATGGTGATGACCTCGGTTTTAGGCTGCGCCCAGGCAGGTAAGGCCAGACAACAACACAACAGACAATGCACCCAACGCATGAAAGCTCCCCAAGTTTGCCACCAAGTTACAGTGTGGCAGAGCTTGCCTGATTGCGGTAGAGGGCTGTGCCATGGTCAAAAACGCAAACAGCGGTTGGCTGGGAAAAAGTCCAGCCACGGTTTTCGTGGCTGGCAAGAGGATAACTGCAAAGCTGCAATTGTGTGGCAATTAGGCGGGTTGAGTGGACGGCGTTGCGTTGGTTTCCGCTGCCGCTTGTTGGCGCAATACAAAGCGTTGAATTTTACCGCTAGAAGTTTTGGGCAACTCGTCAACGAACTCAATTTCGCGGGGGTAGGAGTGCATCGATAAATTATTGCGCACATGCTGTTGCAACTCTTCCACCAGTGCGTCATCCGTTTCATAGTTGGGGCGCACCACCACGTAGGCTTTAACAATGGCGCCACGCTTTTCATCTGGCTTACCCACCACCGCGCTTTCGATCACAGCCTCGTGTTCAATTAATGCACTTTCTACTTCCGCTGGGCCAATGCGATAGCCGGCAGAGGCGATAATGTCATCGTCGCGGCCAGTGTAGCTGTGCGAGCCATCGCCATTGCTAACCACCATGTCGCCGGTTAGGTAATACTTGCCTGAGTAGGGCTTTTTTTCATCCCAGGTGTAGCCCTGGAAGAAAAACAGCGGTGAGTTCTCCATGTCCACGGCCAACTCGCCGCTCTCGCCCGGGCCAACTTCATTGCCCTGCAGATCAAGTGCTACCAAGCGATAGCCAGGAATTTGATAGCCCATGCTGGCATCGCGATGAGTATGTTGCAGCTGATGGAAGTTGGCCGACGTCATGCCGGTTTCGGTCTGACCGTATTGATCGCATAAATCACAACCCAAGCGGCGTTTGGCCCAGTTGGCGACCTCTGGGTTGAGCGGCTCGCCGGCACTGCTGGCGACGCGAATGTCAATGCCTGGGTAGTTATCTAACACGTCATCATTGGCCATTAATAAACGGTACGCAGTCGGTGCTGCCGCTAAGTTATTAATTTTATATTTGCGCAAAAACTCAAAGGTATTATCCGCGCTAAAGCTGGCCTCATTAAAGTGTGTAGTCGCCCCCATCAACAGTGGCCCGACAATGGCATAATACAAACCATAGGCCCAGCCTGGGTCGGCAACATTCCAGAAGCGATCGTCTTCACGTAAGCCGACGGCGTACTTCATGTACATATAAAACGCCATCAAAGCTTTGGTAGGCACGGCAACGCCTTTGGGTTTGCCGGTGGTGCCTGAAGTAAACATTTGCAGAAAAGGCGCTTCAGCATCGAGTAACACCGGCTCGAACTCGGGTGACTGAGCCTCTAATTGCTGCTCAAAGTTGAACATTGGCTCTGGGCCTTGAAGGTCCCCCGTGCCGACCAGCATAGTCGCCGGTAGGCCTTTAACGCCGTCCAATTTGTGCCAGTGCTCAGCGTTACTGATAACCAGTTTGGTGCTGGCTTTTTGTACTCGGTACTCAATGGCGCCAGGTCCAAACGCAGTAAACAAAGGCTGGTATACTGCCCCAGCTCGCAAGGTTCCTAACACACAGATCAATAACTCTGGGGTGCGTGGTAGCAAGCACGCCACTCGATCGCCGCGGCCGATGCCCTGGCGATGGAGAAAGTTGGCGAAGCGGGCAGATTGCTGCTGCAGCTGAGCAAAGGTCAGCTCGCCACTGCTGCCATCAATGCGCTCATAGCGCAATGCTACCTTGGCCGGATCGTTGGCATGACGGTCGCAGATTTCTGTGCAGACATTGATGCCGTCGGTGTAATTGCCATGGAACTGCGCGACAATATCGTCAACGGAAAAATTTTCGACAAAGGCGTTATAGCAGGACGTTTGCATTGTGCGTCTACCTTGTTGTTTTTGTGATCTGTCGTCATGCTATGTCATTGCTCAGTGGCGACAGAATGACAGGATTGCGCAGATAACTTGACAACTTTTGCAGCTAACGAGTGAGTCGCCATGAAACATTTGACCTTCTCCTCCCACTACGCGCGGGCTGCGCTGTATGGACTCGAGCAACGCCGTAGTGATTGGCGCGCGCTGTTGGCGGCGCGTGCTATCGACTATGGTCTGATACGTGAACCGCTGGCCCGCATCCCAGCCGATCAGTTTGTCAGCTTATTTCGCCTCGTCTGGCGTACCCTGGATGATGAGTTTATGGGGCGAACCCAGCGTTCGTGTCGGGTGGGGCACTTCCATTTAATGGGCTCGTTGGCCGTGCATGCCAATAATTTGCAGGAAGTGCTGCAACAAATTATGCGCTGCTACGACTTGTTCTCTGACGATGTGCAAATCGCAGTATTTGAGCACGATGAGTATGTTGAGTTAAGCCTGACGCACCGTCAGCCACAGTTGGACCCAGATAACTTTTTGGTGGAATGGCTGTTGCTGGTGTGGCATCGCTTTTGTGGCTGGTTAATCGATCATAAAATTGTACTGAGCAAGGCGACTTTTCAGCACCCTCTGCCGCCACACTTTGATGAATATCAGTTTGTTTACCCTTGTCGCTGCTATTTCGATCAGCCACGTAATAGCCTGTTTTTTAGTAAAAATCTACTGACCATGCCGGTGGTGCGCTCAGAGCAAGAGCTGGATCAGTTTGTGCAAAGCTCGCCGCGTAATTTAATGATATGGAGCGCTGAAGACGACAGCTTTACTACGCGTGTGCGACGCTTATTAGAAAGTTGCGACAGCACCCGCTTGCCGACATTAGAGCAAGTTGCTGGGCAGCTGCACATGACCTCTTATACCTTGTGCCGTAAGTTAAAAGCAGAAGGCAGTGCGTATCAGAAAATCAAAGATAATTTACGTCGAGACCAAGCGGTGATCATGCTGACGCGACAAAATCTCAGCATTGCTGAAATCTCGAGTGAATTGGGTTTTGCCGAGCCGGGCGCCTTTTCGCGCGCATTTAAGGGTTGGACGGGGGTCAGCCCTCTGGCCTACCGCCAGCATGAGGGGTAAAAAAATATTTGGCTGAGCCGAATGAATAAATCGGCCCACCAGCAGGCGCAGGGGACGCTGCTGATGGGCCGTATCCGAGCATGGCCGCTCAAAGAACCTCAATCGCGACCGCTGTGGCCTCACCGCCACCGATGCACAAAGACGCCACGCCTTTGCTCAGGCCGCGCTGCTTTAATGCGTTAATTAAGGTCACAATAATGCGCGAACCGGAGGAGCCAATGGGGTGACCCAGGGCGCAGGCGCCGCCGTGTACATTGACCTTAGCCGCATCGAGTTTCAACTCTTGCATCGCCAACAAGCTCACCACGGCAAAGGCTTCGTTGATTTCAAATAAATCCACGTCGTCTTTGCTCCAGCCGGCACAAGCCAAGACTTTATTGATGGCGCCAATGGGGGCCAGGGTAAACTCGGCTGGTAATTGCGCATGGGTAGCATGAGCGACGATACGCGCCAGTGGCTTTAAACCGTGCGCATCGGATTCTGCGCGGCTGGTGAGCACTAAGGCCGAGGCACCGTCGCTGATGGAGCTGGCATTGGCGGCGGTGACGCTGCCGTCTTTTTTAAACGCCGGCTTCAAATGTGGAATTTTATCTGGCTGAGCATTGCCTGGCTGTTCGTCGATGCTGACTTCGACGTCGCCCTTGCGGCCGCTGACCGTGACACTGACAATTTCATCGTTAAAGTAGCCGTGCTCAATGGCTGCTTGGGCGCGGCTGAGTGAGCGCAGGGCAAACTCGTCCATGGCCTCACGGCTGATGTTGTAGTCGTCGGCACTGCGCTGGGCAAATACGCCCATCAGGCCGCCTTCGTAGGCATCTTCTAGGCCGTCTAAAAACATCGAGTCTTTCACTTCACCATGGCCCATGCGCAAACCGGCGCGGGCTTTGGGCAGTAAATAGGGCGCTTGGCTCATGTTTTCCATGCCGCCGGCCACCATAATGCCGTTGGTGCCGGCTTTGATTTGATCATGGGCCAAAATCACCGCTTGCATACCTGAGCCGCACATTTTATTGACCGTGCTGCAGCCACTGCTGTCAGGGACGCCGGCACCGCGTGAGGCTTGACGCGCCGGTGCCTGACCTAAACCGGCGGGCAATACGCAGCCCATGATGACTTCGTTAATATCGGCCGGGGTTAAACCGGAGCGCTCGATGGCGGCTTTAATGGCCACACTGCCCAGTTGGGGGCTGCTAACACTGCTGAGTGAGCCTAACAAACCGCCCATTGGGGTGCGTGCCGCGCCCGCAATAAAAACGTCATTTGCAGTCATGATTTACCTCCGGCTTTGCCCAGCAAAGAGCGGGCAATCAGTTCTTTCATTACCTCAGATGCGCCGCCATAAATACGTTGTACGCGGGCATCAACAAAGGCACGGGAAATAGGATATTCGCTGGTGTAGCCATAACCGCCAAACAGCTGTAGACAACCATCGGCCACACGAAATTGCATTTCGGTGGCGCTGTACTTGGCCATCGAAGCCGTGGCGCTATCGAGTTGTTGATGGTTGTATTGGCTGATGCACTGGTCAATAAATGCTTGGTGAATGCGCACCTCGGTTTCCATTTCAGCCAATTTAAAGCGGGTGTTTTGCAAATCCGCCAAGCGTTGGCCGAACAATTTGCGCTCGGTAACATAATCAATGGTTTGCTCGATGCAACCGCGTGCCGCGGCGACCGCTAGGGCGCCGATGACCAAGCGCTCACGTGCCAGCTCTTGCATTAAATACACAAAGCCCATGCCTTCTTCGCCCAGCAAGGCGGAGGCGGGCACGCGCAAATCATCAAAAAACAGCTCGGATGTGTCGCCGCAGTGCTGACCGATTTTTTCCAGATTGCGACCACGGCTGTAGCCTGGCAGAGAGGTGTCGACCAAAAATAAACTCACGCCTTTGGCGCCGGCGTCAGGGTCGGTTTTGGCAGCCACAATCACCATATCGGCGTGCTGACCGTTGGTAATAAAGGTTTTTGAGCCATTTAATACGTAACTGTCGCCATCTTTGCGGGCGCTGGTGCGCAGCGCTTGTAAATCGCTGCCAGCACCTGGCTCGGTCATGGCGATGGCGCCAACGGCTTCACCAGTGACCATTTTGGGCAGCCACTGCTGCTTTTGCTCTTCGCTGGCCAAATGCGTGAGATAAGGCGCCACAATATCCGAGTGCACCATGACATTGGTGGCCAGAGCACCAAAGCCTAAGCGCGCCATTTCTGCGCCCACCACCACAGAATAATCAAAGGGAACGCCACAGCCGCCGTATTCCTCCGGCACATCCACACACAGAAGGCCGGCCTCGCCCAGTGATTGCCATAGTTGTCGTGGCACAATGCCTTGCTGTTCCCATTGTTCGTAGTGTGGGGCGATTTCCGCTTCCAATAGCTTCACCACGTTATCGCGGAACAGCACCTGCTCCTGAGGTTCTTGCATCCAAATACTCATGCTGCCTCCTTATTTGGGTGCCATGCGCAGAGCGCAATCGAGGCGTACGACTTCGCCGTTTAACACGGGATTTTCCACCATTTGTTTCACCATCAAACCAAACTCCTGTGGCTGGCCCAGACGCTGTGGAAATGGCAGGGTGGCGGCTAGGCTGTCCTGAACCTCCTGCGGCATGCCCGCCATCATCGGCGTCATAAAAATACCTGGAGCAATGGTGTTGACTCGAATGCCTTGGCGCGCCAGTTCACGCGCCGACTGCAGCGTCATGGCGACCACACCTCCCTTAGACGCGGTGTAAGCAGATTGACCAATCTGGCCTTCGTAGGCGGCGATGGAGGCAGTCATAATGATAATGCCGCGCTCGCCATCGGCATTGGCTTCGCGGCAGGCCATATCGGCAGCGGCCACGCGCAGCACGTTAAAGCTGCCAATTAAGTTGACGTTAATCACCTGGCTAAAGGCATCCAGCGGCATCGGCTGGCCGTCGCGATCGAGAATCTTTTTCGCTGGTGCAATACCGGCACAATTAACGGCAATGCCACAGGCGCCGTGAGCCTCACGCGCAGCAGCAAAGGCAGCTTCAACGCTGTCAGCTGAAGCGATATCGCAGTGCAGGTACAAACCGTTGATTTCTTCTGCTATCTGGCGACCGCGCTCTTCATTTAAATCCAATATGGCGACCTTGCAGCCCTTAGCCGCTAGGGCACGTACCGTGCCTTCACCTAAACCAGAAGCACCGCCGGTGACGACGGCAGGAACGTTGTTAAAGTCCATGCGCACTCTCTTGTTGTTGGTATACCCCTTCAGTGTCTACAAGCACTAGGCAAACAGCCATGACGGTTTGCGGCAGGAAAATTGGCAAAAATGAGCAGTTGTGTTTGGGCTAGGCAATGAGTAGCAAATAGGGAAGAGAGTAGGGGAAGGAAAGAACTGCCGATCTCCCTAGGCCGTCGGCAGTTATCAATTTGGTAACTGAGGAAACGATCAAAAGCTGTAATTTGCACCGCTAGAGAAGAGGTCTCGGCGATAGCTTCTGTTGGCGAAAATGCGGTTGTAGTCCACATGCGCTGACAGCGCATCACTGGCGTTGAACTGGAACCCAGCACCCGCTAACAAGCCGATGATGATGCCTTTTCGTCCTCGTCGTCGGAATATGAGTTTTTTGCATATTCTACGAGTTCGCTCACATCGTCGACGTAGCGTTTTAGGATTATCGTATATACCTCTGAATAGTCGATGTGCTCGATATTAAGGCACCTCTGAATGATTCAGTACCCACTCTGGATCGCCAGAGGGCTCCAGGTCACGAAGCCGGTTTGCCGCTCTAGCCAGCTACAGTAAAAATCGGCGACACAGAGCTGGAGTTCTCTGGCGCTCACCGCAGGGCGCAGGCTGCAGGCTTCCATAACATCACCGCCTTGTTCTGAACGCCTGCCACATTCGCGCAGAGCTGTGCAGAGTTATTCAGAGGTGCCTTGAGCCCCACTGAGTATCAGCGTGAGTCACTGTGCTGGCAAAGATTAGCGCTGCGAGGAGAATGAACTGACTGTGTTTTATATGATTCGGAAGGAATATTGGTTGCTTTATACAAGGCGAATTGTACTGATGCTTAATATGTTGTGTTGTGTGTTAATAGCAATTTTATGTGATTTGCTTGATGTCTGGAGGGTGTTCAAAATTCTGTGTCAGCCAGTCACAGGTCGATGTGAGCGTCTAAACGCCCCTCAAAATGAATCGACAACTGCGACAGCGTCAAATTCCAGTTTTGTACCGGGCGCGTCCATCGCTCTGACGCTTTCAAAAGGTAGTGTTCAGAATTCTGTGTCATTTCTTTATCCTATGCAAAAAGAGACGACACATGACCCA
>NZ_BMYY01000020.1 GCF_014652515.1 Bacterioplanes sanyensis
GAACTAAAACTTTAGCGCTTTTGACGCTGGAACCAAATGGGAGAGCGTCCATCCCATCAGTCAACACGCGCTGCCGGTGGCAGAAAATGTGCTGGATCGAGCGTTTTCTCCGAGCGACAAAAATCGTGTGTGGACGACAGACATCACTTACATTTGGACCTTGCAAGGCTGGGTTTATCTGGCGGTGGTGATCGATTTATATTCGCGCCGAGTGGTGGGCTGGCATTTAGATCGCCATATGGAAACCGCGCTGGTCAGTCGAGCGCTTATGATGGCCATTAACTTGCGCCAACCGCCTAAAGGACTGCTCCACCACTCGGATCGTGGCAGTCAGTACGCCAGTCATGCCTACCAAACGCTGCTGAAACAGCATGGCATGGTGTGCTCAATGAGCCGCAAAGGAAACTGCTGGGATAACGCACCCACAGAGCGTTTTTTCGGCAGCCTTAAACGCGAGTGGCTAACGGGAAATATTTACGCGACTCGAGAAGATGCCGTGGCCGATGTGAGGGAGTACATTGCCTATTACAACGCTCGCCGTTTACACACGACGCTGGGCGATGCAACACCGATTGAATTTGAAAAATGTGCTTAGAAAAGTGTCCGGTTTGGGTTGACCACAACAGGTTATATAAAGGGCAATAAATGGTCTGCTAGCCAAAGGTGTATGTCACTGTGTCTGTGTTAATCGCTTTACTCTCTGCCTGTGCTTGGTCGCTGTTTGATTTAAAGCGCAAGCGCCTGGTGCAGCAGGTGCCGTCTTTGCCGTTGGCAATGTGGCTCAGTGCCTGTGTGATTCCCGTGTATGTGTTGCTCTGTTGGTGGTCGCAACCGACTTGGCCCGGAGCTGATTATTGGCTGCCGGCGCTGGGCAGTTTGTTGGTGTCGACCATGGCGGCGGTGTCCTTTATTCAGGCGTTAAAGGTGGGCCAGATTTCTCTATTGATGCCGGTATTGGCACTCACGCCGGTGATTTCGGCTTGCTTGAGTTGGTGGTGGCTGGCAGATGGCTTGGCGCTGCGTGAGCTGATGGCCATGTTGGTCATCGTTATCTTATTGTTTTTGTTGCAGGGCGGTGCGAATTTTCGCTGGCGCGCAGGCATGGGTTATATGCTGCTGGTGGCTCTCGGCTGGGGCACGGGCACGGTATTCGATAAATGGGCATTGGCGTCAGCCGAGCCCTTTGCCCATGCTTTAGTGCAAAGCAGCGGCATGCTGGTGTTGCTGGCGCTGGTGTTGGCTGTGCGTGGTGAGCTTAAGCAAGCGGCGCCCCGGTCTTTGCCATTCGCTTCTTTGTTGCTTGCAGCCTTGGTGTTTGTATTGGCCGTATCGGCGCAGTTGTATGCACTGCAATCCTTGCACGCTGGCATTATTGAAACCATTAAACGTGGCGTGGGTATGCTGGGCGCGCTGCTGTGGGGCGTTTGGTTGTTTAATGAGCGCATTGAGCGCTCGCAGGTGTTATTGGTCGTGCTTTTGGTGGCGGCCATCGCCTGGCTGATGTGGCCAGCGTAACGCTGTGGCTAAAGTATGAAGAGCGTTTTTTGGTATTATTTCACTTTTGGGTACATGGTTTGCCCACAGACCGAATGCCCACAAACCGAAAGAGTGTAAGCCTGCATGTTACCCAGCGATTTTAGCCAGCGATTCGATCAACTGTGCCCGCCTGAACTCTACGACCAAGCTCGGCGCTCCTTTGACCAGCCGCGTGCGGTAACCTTTCGGGTGAATACGCTGCGCGACGGCCATGAGAACGTTATTGAACGCCTGCAGGCGCAAGGGGTGTCTTGTGAGCCGGTGGAGTGGAGCCATAGCTTGGGGTTGCACGCCTGGCAGGTGGAGGCCAGTCAGCGTGAGGCGCTGACCTACAGCGCCGAGGCCGAATCCGGTGATATTTATATTCAAAGTTTGTCGAGTATGCTGGCACCTTGGCTATTGCAGCCCAAGCCGCAAGACTGGGTGTTGGATTTAGCCGCTGCGCCCGGCGGCAAAACCATTTTATTGGCGCAAATGATGGGCAATGAAGGCCGCATCAGTGCGGTGGAGCCGGTGAAAAACCGCTTCTTTCGTTTGCGCGCCAATTTAGAGCGCATGGGCGTCGACAATACTCAGTGCTACATGAAAGATGGCCGCGCCATCGGCTCAATAAAGCCTGATACCTTTGATCGCATCATGCTGGATGCCCCGTGCTCGTCTGAGTCGCGCTTTAAAACCTACGATGCCAGCTCCGTAGAGCATTGGTCGCTGCGCAAAGTCGCGGAGTGTTCCAAAAAGCAAAAACGTCTGATTCAAAGTGCCTTTGATGCCCTGAAACCTGGCGGTGTGCTGATGTATTGCACTTGCTCGTTTTCCCCGGAAGAAAACGAAGTGGTCGTCAGTCAGCTGCTGAAAAAGCGGCCGGCGCAACTGCTGCCGATTGAACTGCCAGACAGCATCAATAACGTGTCGCTGGGCATTACCGAATGGCAAGGCAAAGCGCTGCACCCAGATTGCCAGCACAGCGTGCGTGTTTGGCCGAGTGAGCAAATGGACGGCTTTTACCTAGCATTGTTGCATAAGCCTCTAGCTTAGGTAGGGTCATAAGCTTCTGGCTTAGGTAGGGTAAAAAGAGCCTTTGAGATATTACTTCTAGTGAAGCGGTAGCGAGCACTGCTACCGCTTTTTAGGTTTGGCTTCAGGTGCCTTGCAGTTGATGCTCTTCACCTCGGTAATAGCGCTCTACCCGCGGATTCATTACTTTAAACCACAAGGGTGGAATCAGTGCTAACACCACCATGCTGGCGTAACCGCTGGGCAGTTGTGGGCTTTGCTCGTGATGGCGCAGCACCTGATAGCGGCGTTTAGGGTAGGCGTGATGGTCGGAGTGGCGTTGCAGTTGAAATAAAAACAGATTGGTCAGCAAATAATTGCTGTTCCAGGAGTGCTCAACGTTGGTGCGCTCATAGCGACCATTGTCGAGCTTGCGACGATGCAGGCCATAATGCTCGACGTAGTTAATGATCTCCAGCAGGGTAAAGGCAAAAAAACTCTGCGCAACAAAGAAAAACACCCCCAGCCAGCCCCATAATACGCCGCAGCCCAGTGCCATTAAGGCGCTGATGCCATACCACCAGATCAGCTCATTGCGCCAGTGAAAAGCGCCGTGTCCCTTGCGCTTTAGGCGTTTGGCCTCCAGCTTCCAGGCATTCAGAAAGTTATGCCAGTAGGCGTGCGGTAAAAATTGATACAGCGACTGGCCAAATCGCGATGACGACGCATCCTCCGGCGTGGAAACATGCACATGATGGCCGCGCACATGCTCCACTTTAAAACCGGCGTAACTCACGCTGGCCAATAACAGCCCGCCGGCCCACTGCTCTAAGCGCGGATCTTTATGAATCAGCTCATGGCCAACATTAATGGCGACCACTCCGCCGACAGTGCCAATCGACATCAGCCAGCCGAGCTGGCCTAGCAAAGAAAAGTCTGTCGTCATAAAAATATGGCCGGCGTAAGCGATGCTCGCCCACTGCATGGGCAGGCACAAAAGCGTCAGCCAGCGGTAAAATTGCTGCTTTGAGAGCTTTGGTACTTCGCTGTCTTCATCTGGGTTAACCGGGTCTTTGCCAATGATATGGTCCAGCAATGGCACCAAACCGAATACAAACGCCAGGGTAAACCAGGCAAATACATCGGCATGGCCAAAGCGGCTCCACAGAGCCTCGGACGCCAGCAACAGCAAAGGTGGCACCACCACCATGGCGTAGGCGTACTTTTTTAGCGTGATCATCCAGGGTTTGGGCAAATGCTCAAGCATGCTCAGCGCTCCTTGAAATTATTATTGTTGGATTGTCCGACAATAATTGCGTGCTTGAGCGGGGTTGAACAGGGAGGAAGCCGCCAATACCAGGTGTTTGGCGGCCATCCCCCTGATTTAGACGCCTGTGCTATGATCGCCGTCCGTTGGGGAGTGGCTGAATTATGGGTTTGAGCCGAGCGCAAAGTCTGGCAGAGCAAATTGCCGATCACATCGAGCATCGCATCGTAACGGGCGAGATGGTCAGCGGTGAGCGCATACAGGAAGTAAAAGTCGTCAAAGCACTGGACGTCAGCCGCGGCAGTGTGCGCGAAGCGTTATTGCTGCTCGAAGCACGCCATTTGGTGACCATTTTGCCGCGCCGTGGCGCCTTCGTCGCTGAGCTGACGGTGCAGCGGGTCAACAGTCTGTACGACCTGTTTGAGCACCTGTTGATCATGCTAACGCAGCAATTGGCCGAGCGCTGGCAGCCAACTCAGCTGCCGCCTTTGTTAGCAACCGCCGATACGCTGCAGCAACATCAAGGCGCTTATGATGACTTTATGCGCTACGGCTTTGTCTTGATGGAGCGTGCCTTAGGCGTGGTGGCGAACGATTATCTCAGCCAAGTGCTGCTCGACTTGCAACCGGCCATTCGCCGAACCTACGCACTTGCGATGCGCCATTCACAGCGTGAGCGTGACAATGCGCAGCGTTTTTTTGCCCAGTTGGTCGAGGCGGTATTGCAACGCGACGTTGCAGCCATGCCGGCCATCGTGCATAACTACGGCCAGCACCAACGACAACAAGTACTTAATGCCCTAAGAAACGAGGCAACTCACTGATTTATGCGACTCAAAGCCATCAAACTGGCCGGCTTCAAATCCTTCGTTGATCCGACGACCGTGCCCTTTACCACCAATATGACCGGCATTGTCGGCCCCAACGGTTGTGGCAAATCCAACACCATTGACGCCGTGCGCTGGGTCATGGGCGAAAGCTCGGCCAAGTATTTGCGTGGCGACGCCATGACCGACGTGATCTTTAACGGTTCCTCCGAGCGCAAGCCGGTTGGCAAATGCAGCGTTGATCTGGTGTTTGACAACAGCGAAGGCAAGCTGCGCGGCGAATACGCCAAATACAACGAAGTCGCGGTGCGCCGTCAGGTCACACGTGATGGCCAGTCTACTTACTACCTCAATGGCACCAAATGTCGGCGCAAAGACGTCACCGACTTGTTCTTAGGCACAGGCCTGGGGCCGCGCTCCTATGCCATCATCGAGCAGGGCATGATTTCGCGTCTGATCGAGGCAAAGCCTGAAGAACTTAGGGTGTACGTCGAGGAGGCGGCGGGCATTTCACGCTACAAAGAGCGCCGGCGCGAGACCGAAAACCGCATGCGCCGCACTCAGGAAAACCTGGAGCGTTTAAGTGACATTCGCGAAGAACTCGATCGCCAGCTGGCCCACTTGCAGCGCCAAGCCCAGGCTGCAGAAAAGTACAAAGAGTTAAAAGCCCAGGAGCGTGAGAAAAAAGCTCAGCTACAAGCGCTGCAATGGCAAACCCTAGATGCCGATTATCGCCAGCGTGAACAGCAAATCGGCGAGTTGCAGGTCAGCTTTGAATCGCATATGGCGGTCCAGCGCAGTGCCGATGCCAGCATTGAAGAGCTGCGCCTGCAGCACACGGATAAAACCGACGCTTTTAATCAGGCACAAACGGCCTATTACGAGGTCGGCGCACAAATTGCCCGCCAAGAGCAAAAAGTCGAGCACCAGTCGCAAATGTCGTTGCAGCTCGATCGCGACCTGGCCGAGGCCGAGCGCAGCTTGCTAGAAGCGCAAAAAGAACTGGAGCAAGATCAGCTCAAGCTGGAGCAGGTGAGCGAGCAGCGGCTTCAGTTAGAGCCAGAAATGGAGCTGCTGGAAGCGGCGGAGGAAGAGGCCAGCGAAGCCTTGATGCTGGCTGAAGACGCCCAGCGCCAATGGCAAGACGATTGGGATCAGTTCACCCAGCGCGCCAGTGAGCCAACCCGCCAAGCCGAAGTGGCGCAAACGCGCATTCAAAACATCGAGCAGCAACTGCAGCGCTTGCAACAGCGCCAGCAAAAACTGCAGGACGAGCAGCAGCAACTCGAGCACAACCCAGAGCTGGAAGAAATTCAGCTGCTGCAAGAGCAAAGCAGCGAGCAAGAGCTGCAATCCGAATCTCTGCAAGAGCAAGTCGATGCACTGCAAGCTCAGCTGCAACAAGGCCAGGAAGCCCTAGAGCAGCGTCGCCAAGCATTGGATGCCCAGCGTCAACAGCTACAGCAGCATCTCAATCGCCAAACCACCTTGCAGGCACTGCAGTCGGCTGCTTGGGGGGAAGGCTCCGAGGCGGTCAGTCATTGGCTGGAAAGCCATCAGTTGGCGCGCAAGCCGCGCTTGGCAGAAAAGCTGCAAGTCGCCAGTGGTTGGGAAAAAGCGGTAGAAACCGTGCTTGGCGATTATTTGCAAGCGGTCTTAGTCGATGAACTCGACCCTGTGCAGCATTGGCTCGACAGCTTAAGCGACGGTCAACTGGCGTTGTGGCAAAGTCAGCCGGCCAGCGGCGAAGCAAAGCCTGAGCAGCTGCTCAGCAAAGTCAGCAGCGACATCGATGTCGCGCCTTTATTGGCAGGGGTGCTGGTGGCGGAGGATTTGGCCACCGCACTGGCGCAGCGCCAACAGCTGCAGCCGCAGCAGTCGATCATCACGCCCGAGGGCATTTGGCTGGGCCGCGACTGGCTGCGCATTAATCGCCAAAGCGGCGATGAAGGCGGCATGCTGGCGCGCCAGCAAGAGCTGGAGCAGCTGGAAGAGCTAATCGAACAGCTGGATATGGACGTTGAAGAGGCCGAAGTCGACCTCGATAGCGACCAGCTCAAGCTGCGCAGTCAGCAGCAGCAGCGCGAAAACGCTCAGCGTGAGTTGCAGCAGGCCAGTCAAAAGTTGATTGCTTTGCGCTCACAGTTGGCGGGCAAGCAGGCGCGGGCAGAGCAGTTCGATGTGCGCCGCCGGCAACTCGCCAGTGAGCTAGAGGAAATCACCGAGCAGCAGGAATTAGAACGCGAGCAACTCGAAGTTTTGCGTGAGCAATGGCACGAAGCCATGGCCGCCGTCGACGAAGACACGGATCAACGCGAACAGCTGCAGCAACGCCGCGAACAAGTGCAAACTCAGCTGCAGCAGGCGCGCGCCCAGGCCGGTCAACATAAAGATCGACGCCATCAATTGCAGTTGCAGCTGCAGCAACTGAGCAGCAGCGAGCAGGGCTTGAATCAGGCCATCGAGCGCTTGGGGGTGCAGCTACAAACCGCGCGCCAGCGGCGCGAAAGCATCGTTGAGCAGCAATCGCGCGATCACTCCGCCGACCTGGAACTGCTCAAGGCAGCTTTAGAAGAAATGCTGCAACAGCGCGTCAGCGCGGAAGAGCAAATGCAAGCTCGGCGCCACGAGTTGGAGCAGGTGGATGCCAAGCTGCGTGAGTTAGAGCAGCAACGCAGCGACGCCGAGAAAAAAGCACTGGAAGTGCGCAATGCCCTCGAAAAAGTTCGCATGGAATGCCAGGCGCTGGATATTCGCCGCCAGGCATTAGTCGACCAGCTCAAAGAGAGCGGCCTGACTTTGCACGAGGTTATGCAGGCGATGCCGGAAGAGGCCGACGCCGAGGCCTGGCAGCAGGAGTTGCAGCGCATTGGCGAGCGCATTCAGCGCCTTGGTGCCATTAACCTGGCAGCGATTGAAGAGTACCAGACACAATCCGAGCGTAAGCGCTATTTGGATGAGCAAAACACCGACTTGGAAAAAGCGCTGGAAACCTTAGAAGGGGCGATCAATAAGATTGACCGTGAAACCCGTACGCGTTTTAAAGAAACCTTTGATCACATCAACAGCGGTTTGGCGGAATTGTTCCCTAAGGTGTTTGGTGGCGGCCATGCCTCGTTGGAATTAACCGGCGACGACATGCTCAATACCGGTGTGGCGATTATGGCGCGCCCGCCGGGCAAGAAAAACAGCACCATTCACTTGCTCTCCGGCGGTGAAAAGGCGCTTACCGCCATTGCCTTGGTGTTTTCCATCTTCCAGCTCAACCCTGCGCCGTTCTGTATGCTCGATGAAGTTGATGCGCCCTTAGATGATGCCAACGTGGGGCGTTATGCACGTTTGGTTAAAGCCATGTCAGATAAGGTGCAGTTTATTTACATCACCCACAATAAAATCGCGATGGAAATGGCAGCGCAGTTAATGGGGGTGACCATGCAAGAGCCCGGCGTTTCTCGTCTGGTGAGCGTTGATGTGGAAGAAGCCGCAGAAATGATCGACCAATAACGCTGCGGGTACTTTGGTTGGCGTAAGGCAGGTCAGCAAAGGTAAATCTGCTGCCCGCGGCAGGTAACATGGCCGTGGGGTCTGTTTTCGCTGCATGGGTTGTGTAACACTTTGGTGGGAATGGCCACACAGGGCCTGACCGCTTGCTTGCCGATGGTGGTAGTTTCCGGCAAGTGCAACAACAAATAGCAATATCGGTTTTTTAAGGTACTTAGTTATGGAATGGAGCTGGCGCACCGTCATGATCCTGCTCGGTTTGCTGGGCATGGTGGTGATCCTGATTGATGGTTTTCGACGCATGCGCAGGGCGCGGGCCGAAGCTTTGCGCTTGGACGTGTCCAATGAATTTCGCTTCCCTGATGAAGGGCACAACCCGGAGTTGCCCGGCGGTGGGGCGCGCGTAATCGGCGATGATGAGCCAGAAGCGCCCGCGGTGGAGCGACGTGAGCCAACCTTGAGCTTGGATGATGAGCCTGAACTCAATGCGCCCATAACGAAACAGGCCGATGCCTCTGAGTCTTTTAGCGCTGACGATGGCCCGGACGATATTTCGCAAATACCCAAGGTTAAACCGGTCAATCTGGATGAATCGGTACCTGTGTTGATGGACGTTGAGGAGCTGGGCGATGACGTCGATAGCGCACCCAATTCGGCTGCCGATGACGTTGGCGCTGTTGCTGGGGAAGTTACTGACGAGGTTTCTGATGACGGTGTTGCCCAGTCCGCAAACGCCGAAGCGTCTGACGCTGATGAGCATGCGGCGCCAGAGCACGCCCATTATGACCCGCAGCCCGAGTTGGAGGACCCTGCCAGCATTAACGATCCACACCTGGAGCAAGAACTGGACGATGTGCCTGAGCCGGCGCCAGAGCTGGTGCAGCCGGTAAACTTTGCCTCTCCCGATGCTGAGCTGTTAAGCGAGCGTCCAGCGCCGGAGCTGGTGTTGGTGATTCACGTCCTGTCGCAGGCTGAATCCGGCTTTCCTGGGCGTGATGTGTTGTTTTTGTTCAATAGCTGCGATTTGCGCTATGGCGAGAAGAATATCTTTCATCGCTACGAGCAGCCCGACGGCAAAGGTTGCGTACAGTTCTCCGTTGCCCAAAGCCATGAGCCGGGCAGTTTTGTGCCCTTAGCGATGGCCGACAGCCACTACCCAGGTCTGAGTTTTTTCCTCAGCTTGCCGGGTGCGCACAAGCCGCTTGAAGCCTATGAGGCCATGTCAGAAATGGCGCAGCTGGTGGCGCGCAAGCTAGGCGGTGATTTGCTCGATGGCGAGCACAGCACGCTGACGCCACAAACCATGGAGCACGATCGCGCGCAAATTATGGATTTTGAACGTCGCCAGCGCTTGCAACAGCGCAAGCGCGGCTGATCTCCCGACTCACCGGCGCCATCATGGCGCCCGATGCAATGAAACCACATGACTGACCACAGCCTGCCAGAGTTTGACAGCGCGCAAACGCGCGCCACCGAGCTGCAGCAACTGCTGCACCGCTACAATCAAGAATATTATCAATACGATAGCCCCAGCATTCCGGACGCCGAGTACGATCGCCTGTTGCGCGAACTGCAGCAGCTCGAAGCCGCCTACCCAGAGCTGCAAACGCCGGACTCGCCCACGCAGCGCGTCGGCTCAACACCGCTCAGTGCCTTTGAAGAAGTGGCGCACGAACGCCCCATGCTGTCACTGGATAACGCCATGAACGGCGACGAATTCGCCGATTTTTATGCGCGCTTACAGCGCCTGGCCGGTAGCAGCAACGACATCGCGTTGGTGTGTGAGCCCAAGCTCGATGGTGCGGCGGTCAGCTTGCTGTATGAGCAGGGCCAGCTAGTGCGCGCTGCGACCCGTGGCGATGGCAGTCGCGGTGAAAACATTACCGCCAATGTGCGCACCATTAAAAATGTGCCGCTGACCTTGCAGGGCGATTTCCCCGCGCGCTTGGAAGTGCGCGGTGAAGTCTACATGCCACTGAATGGCTTTGAGCGCTATAACCAGCAAGCGCGCGAGCAGGGCGGTAAGGTGTTTGCCAATCCGCGCAATGCCGCAGCCGGCTCTTTGCGCCAGCTGGATTCCAAAATCACCGCCAAGCGGCCACTTGAGTTTTGTGCTTATGGCCTAGGGGTGGTCAGTGACGAGGCGAGCTTGCCGGATACCTTGTTTGCCGTGTTTGCCTGCATTCGTGATTGGGGCTTTAAGGTCAACGATGAGCTGACCCTGGCCAATAATCTAACCGAGGCGCAGGCGTTTTACGCTCAGTTGGGTGCTAAGCGTCATGGCTTGGGTTATGAAATCGATGGCACGGTATTTAAAGTTAATGATCTGGCCCTGCAGCAGCAAATGGGCTTTGTGGCGCGCGCGCCGCGCTGGGCCATTGCCTATAAATTTCCGGCGGTAGAGCAAATGACGCGCTTAAATGGCGTCGATTTTCAGGTCGGGCGCACCGGTGCGATTACGCCGGTGGCGCGGCTCGCACCAGTGGCCGTAGCTGGGGTCACGGTCAGCAATGCCACCTTGCACAACATGGATGAAATTGAACGCCTGGATGTGCGCATTGGCGATACCGTCGTGGTGCGCCGTGCTGGCGATGTGATTCCGCAAATTGTGTCTGTGGTGCTGGATCAGCGCCCAGAGGATGCCGCCGCTATTCAAATGCCAGAGCATTGCCCGGTGTGCGATTCTCAGGTGGAGCGGGTTGAAGGCGAGGCTGTGGCGCGCTGCACCGGCGGCTTGGTCTGTGCGGCGCAGCGCAAAGAAGCCATTAAGCACTTTGCCTCGCGCAAGGCGCTGGATATTGAAGGCTTAGGCGACAAGCTGATCGAGCAGTTGGTGGATGCCGATTTAATTGACGCCGTTGATGATCTGTTTCACTTACAGCATGAGCAGCTGGTGGCGCTGGAGCGCATGGGCCCCAAGTCGGCGGATAACGTGTTGGCCGCCATTGAAGCGGCTAAGCAAACCACGCTGGCGCGGTTTTTATACGCCCTTGGTATTCGCGAAGTGGGTGTGGTGACGGCGCAAAACCTGGCCAGTTATTTTGGCTTTCTGCAGCGCATTATGGACGCCAGTCACGAGCAGTTGTTGGCGGTGGACGATATCGGCGACATCGTCGCCCGTCATATCGTGAACTTTTTCGCCGAGCCGCATAACCGCAGCACCATCGAACAACTGCAAGCTGCTGGTGTGACTTGGCAGGAGTCAGAGCCACAAACCGCCGCAGCAAGCGAGCTGCCATTGGCTGGGCAGACCGCTGTGATTACCGGCACGTTAACCGCCATGAGCCGTGATGATGCCAAAGCGGCGTTGCAAGCCTTGGGGGCCAAAGTCACCGGCAGTGTTTCAGCCAAAACGGATTTTTTGGTGGCCGGCGAGAAGGCCGGTAGCAAGCTCAGCAAAGCCCAATCGTTGGGCGTTGAAATTCTCGATGAAGCGGCGCTGCAAGCCTTACTGGCGCAGCATGGGGGGCAGGGCTGATGCGTAGGCTGCTGGTATTGGCAAGTGTGCTCTGGTTAGCGGCTTGCTCGACGCCGCAGCCGCGCAACATTAACGATGTCTGTCATATCTATGACGAATACTACGATTGGTACAACGCCTCGAAGGCGGTGAAGGACAGGTATGGTATTCCGGAAGCCGTGACCATGGCGTTTATTCACCAGGAGTCCAAATTCATCGATGACAGCCGCCCGCCACGCAAGTGGTATTTGTGGATCATTCCTGGGCCGCGTCCTTCTTCTGCTTATGGCTATGCGCAAGCCCTCGACAGCACTTGGGAGGAATATCAGCGCTTAACCGGTAACTGGAGTGCCGATCGCGACGAGTTTGAAGATGCCGTCGATTTTGTCGGCTGGTACAACGCGCGCACCATTCGCCGCACCGGCATCGCGCCGCACGATGCTTACCGTCTGTATCTGGCTTACCACGAAGGTGCGGGCGGTTATTTGCGCGGCACTTATAAAAACAAAGACTGGTTATTGCGGGTGGCAAAAAAAGTGCAGCGTCGCGCCAATGCCTACCAGCGCCAGCTAGCCAGCTGCCGCGAAGAGCTCGACGACGGCTGGTTCTGGCGCTCGCTGTTTGGCCAGCAAGGGCAGCCTCCTGTGGGCTACTTATTACTGCCTTCATCGGCAAAGATCATTTCGTCCTCTGGTTGATGCTTGCCCATTAGGCGTGGGCGCTCAATCAGAAAATACAGAGTCAGACCTACCACTAAGGCATAGACCGTTGACTTGGGGTCTGGCATGGCCAGTGTGACCGCCACGATGCCGGCAACGCCGCGTTCGGTTGGGTTCTTGAGCTGCTCCATGCCCACCATGATGCAAATGTAAGCGGTTAAGACCAGCGTGAGCGACAAAGCGATGGGTAAAACTGGCTTAAACAGCGTCACCAGCGGCAAACAAAACAGCGCGATCATGCCTGTCAGCCAGAAAGTGCCGCCACCGCTGTAAATGGAATCCATGGCCTGACGTCCCATGGCGTAACGCTCTGCCACGGTGGCATGAGCTGCGGTCCACAGTGGCCCTGCTAAGCCTGGCCAGGGAGCAAAGAATGCATGAATGCCATTGCGGATGGCAGTGACAGTGTGCACGCGGTTGACATTGGCCTCGATGTGCTCGTCTGGACGAGCCTTATCGATCCGGTCTACTAGGGTAAAGCCGACGATGATGTCACCAAAAGCAATCACATAAGCGATCAGGGCGGTGGGAATGGCCAGTAAAAAGATATCTAGGCTGGGCATGCCAACGGCAAAAATCAGATAGTCAGCCATTAAAGCGAAATCAGGCTGAGTAATGCCCCATTCAATCTGTGGCAACGGGTATTCGCCCACGGCCCAGCCCACAATCATGGCGATGACCATGCCAGGTACCATGCCAAAGTTGGCAATGCGCCGTGCCAGAGGGCTTTGTTGTGCCACATTTTTGAAGCTCAGCGAAAACAACACATAGGCGCAGACAATAGAGCCAATCAATAGCGAGATGGGGGTAGCGTCAATGCGTCCGCCGGTTTTTAACTCGCCCATCAGTGCGGCAATACCTGCGCCAATGATGATCCCAGATTTAAGTGAGTTAGGGATGACCTCCACTAAGCGTGCGCCCCAGCCGCTGAGGCCAAGTATCAAAAAGATCAGTGTGACCCAGATTTGTAGGGCAAACATTGCTTGAATGGCTTCTGGGCCAGGCTCAAACCCGTTCAAAAAAAGAATCACCACGGGCAGAGCGGGTGTGATCCATCCTGGTACTAATGGCACCCCAAGCAGGGCTGGTAACAGGTAGCAAAGGCCACCGATAAACGCATACGCTAGAGCCGCTTCATAAGGCATACCTAGGTATTTCTCCAGCAATGGAATGATGGCCAGCCCTACCACGAACATCACCAGTGCTTGAATGGTCTCTGGTAGTTCCCAACGGTAGTGGATAAATGGCAGACGGATTTTAAACGGGCCTGCAGGCCAGTAAGGCTGCTCTTCACCATGCTTGCGGGTGTGCAAACTCATGATTCTTCCTCGGTAGTCTCAGTTGTTATTTGAGTTCTCTTTAGATATTTAACTGCAGAGTAATTGCACAATAACTGACGACCACAGGGGCGGCGAGGCAGCCAACTACTTCTTTAGTCGTAGTGCGAGACTAAGGTCTTACGTATCGATACGATCGGTATCAGCACTCATTCCAATCAGTTAAAAGTCGATGCGGAGCTCCGCTGCATGGCACAGGGTGGATGGTAATTAAGCGGATGAGGGTGTTACACAGTGTTGTACGTCAGCGGCTCAAAGGCGCTGCCCACATGCTAGAGTACACGTATCTTTTAATCAGCGAGTCCGCCCATGGACGCCTTACTGCTTGCAGTGGCCGCTTTGGCGCTGTTGGGGCTGCTAACGGTATGGTTATTACGCGCTAACTATCGAATGCGGCGCAGCCCCAGCCACAGCGACCTGCTATTTTTACACAGCCCAGACCCTATGCTGGTGGTCAACCAAAAGGGCTTGATTGAGCGTGCTAACTTGGCCGCGCATCAAATTCTGGGCTATGAGGCCGATCAGCTGGATAACAGCGAGTTATCGCGCCTTGTGCCAAATGCTGCTCGTCTTCATCACGATGCCCTGGTCGGTTTGTTTTTTTCCAGCACTGGCGAACAGCGTATGCGTAATCGTATTCGGATTTGCCATGCCGATGGCCATAGTATTGCAGCAGAGATACACCTTGCACTGATCACCCATGAGGGACGCCAACTGGCTCTGGCGGCAATTCGAGATAGCTCGCGTCTGGCCGATGAAGAGCGCAAGTTTCGCGAGCTAGAAAGACGCTATCAAAGCTTGTTTGAGCAGCGAGCAGTGGGGATCGCGGTGGTGAGTTTGGGGGGGCATTTTATGCAAGTTAATGACAGCTTGTGTGCGACACTCGGCTATGCCCGTGAAACTTTGATGACACTGTGCTTTCAAGATATTACCCACCCTGACGATTTGCGCCAAGATGTTGATGAACTGCGGGCGTTACTCGAAGGTGAAAAAGATACCTACGCCATTGAAAAACGTTATATCCGAGCCGATGGCCAAATTATGTGGGCACAGCTGACGGTTAATCTGGTGCGCAATGAGCAGGATAAGCCCGACTATTTTATTTCCAATGTGGTGGATATTTCCCAACGTAAATGGACGACCCAGCTACTGCAAGAATCCGAGGATAAGTTCCGTACCATCGCAGAAACCATTCGCTCCGTCGTGTGGATGGCGACCCCAGGGGCTGATCGCATTCTTTATGTAAATAAGGCTTATGAACGTATTTGGGGGCGCAGTCGCGATATTTTATATGAAAACCCACAAGCCTTAATGGATGCCATCGTGCCAGAAGATCGCAACGCCATACACGCAGCCATGAGTCAGCATCGCCAAGGAGAATGGGAGCTAGAATACCGCATTCGTAATGCGGATGGCCATATACGCTACATCCAAGATATTGGTCATGGCGTGAATGGCGAAGACGGCCAACTCAAGTATTTAATCGGGTTGGCGACCGATGTTACCGAGCAAGTCGAAGCTCGCCGAGCTGTTGAGCAGGCCTTGCAGCGTGAGCAAGAGATAGGCCAAACATTGCAAGAACAGCTACGGCGTGACCCTTTGACTGGTTGCCTTAACCGCCAAGCGCTGTACGAAGAATTAGATGCGCAATGGGGTTTGTATCGTCGCCACCAAACACCCAGCACCATTTTATTTATTGACCTGAATGATTTTAAAAACATTAACGATAATTACGGCCATATTGCCGGTGATCAGGCATTGCTGCTGCTGGCAGATAAACTGCGCAGTATCATTCGTGCCAGCGATTCACTCGCGCGTTATGCAGGCGATGAATTTGTAGTAGTGCTGCCGCAAACAACCGTGCCAGAGGCCAAAAGTGTGGTCGATAAAATTCGCCGTCAAGTACTTACCTTCAGTACCGATGATGGCTGTGAAGTCGCAGTGCCCTTTAGCATCGGCATGGCCTACGTCGGCTACCCAGATGTCGAAGGCCCTACCTCTTGGATTACCGTGGCCGATCAGGCGATGTATCTCGATAAAGATCGTTATCGCCAAGCGAAAGGAGACAAATAGCGTTATCTGGCATATTCAATTTAAACGATTCACGCTATGGGGATCACCGCTGATTGATAGTCATTGTTTGTATGAAATATATCTGGGGTGGGCTATTTAAAGATAAACAAATGCCTTTGTGGCTTTAGCGATTACCGTATCTTTATCAACGGCTGCTCGCCGGCAAAGTCGGGCAGCAGCCAGATCTGTTCGAACTCCCCTTGGTCGATGTTTAATGTGCGCAACGCTTGGGTGATTTGCTCGCGGTTCCAGGCGGGTGTAGTGGTCTAATTCACCCGGACACCTCGTTAAGATAGTATTCATACCAACT
>NZ_BMYY01000021.1 GCF_014652515.1 Bacterioplanes sanyensis
CTTTAGCGCTTTTGACGCTGGAACCAAATGGGAGAGCGTCCATCCCATCAGTCATTATAAGAACTATCATCTTCCCACTGACGGATAAAGTCGTACTTTACTTGAGTAAACAGGACAGTCATCATAAGAAAGCTGCCTGATGGCAGCGTCTAAATCTGCTGGCTAGGCTGTAAGCAGATCCTATTCACTGGGAGTCAGCCATGCCTAAACCGCGCAAAGAACTCGTTTCTCTGGAGGCCACGCCGTATTATCACTGTGTCTCACGCTGTGTGCGGCGTGCTTTTTTATGCGGCTTTGATCAGGAAGGGCGCAGCTTTGAGCATCGCCGAGGCTGGATTGAGTCATTGCTACTGGAGCAAGCCCAGGTCTTTGCTATAGACATCGCTGCCTATGCAGTGATGTCGAATCACTTTCATGTGGTCCTGCATGTTGCACAGGATCAGGCTGCGAGCTGGTCTGTACGTGAAGTGATTGAGCGCTGGCACCGGCTGTACAAAGGTAATGCTTTTACCCAGCGTTATCTGTTAGGCGATGCACTCAGCCAGGTGGAAGAGCAATTAGTTGAAAAGTACGCCAACGAATGGCGCGAGCGTTTAACCTCCATTAGCTGGTTTATGCGCCGTTTGAATGAAAAAATTGCGCGCATGGCCAACGAAGAAGACGAATGTACTGGGCATTTCTGGGAAGGTCGTTTTAAATCTCAGGCGCTGTTCGACGAAAAAGCACTGGCTGCCTGCATGGCCTACGTGGATTTAAACCCTATTAGAGCAGGCATGGCGAAAACACCTGAAACGTCTGATTACACCTCGATCAAAAAACGCAGCCGTAAAGCAAAGCAAGCCAACTCACCCAATCATCTGTTCCAACAAGTCCCCGAGCTATTTAACTTCGCTGATAACCCTCGTAAAAAAATGCCGGAAGGCATCCCAATGAAATTAACCGATTACATCGACTTGGTGGATTGGACCGGCAGACAAATACGCGATGATAAACGCGGTCATATTAACCAAAGCTTACCACCCGCGTTGCTCAGGCTGGGCATTGATCCACAACACTGGCTGGTTATGACGCAGCAATTTGAAAGCCAATTTAAAGGCCTAGTGGGCAGTGCTCAGCAGCTAAAGGCCAAACTGAGCTGCTTTTTCCGCGACAGCAAACAACATAGAACGGCTGGCATTGGTGCTTGCCAGCAGCTGCTGACTTAACAGAAGTCAGTAAAATCTTTCCATCAAAAACCTGTTTGTTCAACAAGCAGGGGTTAGCTTTGTCTGAAACCCTGTCTTGCTATTCAAATCACTTTTGGGCTCATTGATAGGCGGTGCTCAAGGCCTCCAGTGACTGGGTTCAGCAGTAAACAGCCATACTTCTCTCGGCATGACTGATGGGATGGACGCTCTCCCATTTGGTTCCAGCGTCAAAAGCGCTAAAGTTTTAGTTCAACAAAAAACTCAACAAATGAGGAGCGTCCACATGAATAAGGGTAATACAGTTGCGGTTGACTTGGCAAAGTCTGTCTTTCAGGTATGCATCCTGTCGGAGCAGAATCAGGTCGTCAAAAGCCTGCGTCTAAGTCGACCAAAATTTAAAGAGTTTTTGACCACGTATGAGCCTCCTCAGGTCTTTATGGAAGCCTGTTATTCATCTCACTACTGGGGTCGATATGCACAGCAGGCCGGTCATCATGTGGGTTTGATTCCAGCACAACACGTCACGCCTTTTGTGCGCGGCAATAAAAATGATCGTAACGATGCGTTGGCGATTGCAGAAGCAGCACGCCGACCTGGCATGCGTATGGTACCGGTTAAATCAGAGTCGCAGCAGGATATCCAAGTGTTGCATCGCATTCGCGAACGGTGCGTGGCGACTCGAACCGGATTAATGAATCAAATGCGCGGTTTATTGGCCGATTATGGGTACAGTTTTCCAGAAGGCATTGAAGCCTTAGCAGTAAAGCTGAGGGAGGCGATGGAAGACCCAGCCTTATCTGCCATTATTCGCAAAGAGATTGAGCACACATTGGTTGAATACGATTCTCTGAGTCGTCGGCTTGAGCATCTGAGAAAAGTGCTTGCAGACTACGCCGCAAAAAATGAAGAGTGCCAATATCTGCAAACCATCCCCGGCATTGGTCCGCACATTGCCAGCGCGATTATGTCGACCATTGGCAAAGGGCAGGCATTTGCTCGCGCACGAGATTTTGCCGTATGGACAGGGTTAACGCCGATACAAAAAGCCAGTGGCCACAAGTCGACCATGGCGGGTATATCCAAACGCGGGAATCGCTATTTACGTAAGCTATTTGTCCAAGCAGCCAGGCACACTGTTCGATGGGCCAAACGGCAAAGCGATACCAAACTAGGCAACTGGATTAACCAGATTATTCTCCGCCGTGGGCTGCAAAAAGGCGTGGTCGCCGTTGCTCATAAACTGGCACGCATTAGCTGGATCTTGCTACAAAAAAGCGAGGCATTTAAAGCAGCGTAAACGTATTTATCTCATCCGGGTAGTCGTTAGTGTGATGAAATAAACGGGGTTATCCGCCCTTCTCAGAACCTGGCCAAGACACGATCGTAATAGATCGAGTGGGTGTTTTTAGGTGGGAAGGTGCGGATCTCATCAGGGCTCCAGGCCAAGGCCTGATCAGAAGCCGAATATATGTCAGCACTACCACCAACTCGCATGAACCACCGTTCATCATAGCGACCGAGTGATGAGTAAAAAAGAGGTTAATCAGGGGTGTTCAGGCGCCAAGGCTATGTTCTGCCTTGACACCGGGAGAGCGTCTATATATGTCTTTTTTAACCTGTAAACAGCCATACTTCTCTCGGCGTGACTGTCTTTTTTAACCTTTTTTTTAACCTTCGGCGTGACTGTCTTTTTTAACCTGTTTTACCTTTTTTTAACCTGGTGACTGGGTTCAGCAGTAAACAGCCATACTTCTCTCGGCGTGACTGTCTTTTTTAACCTTTTTTTTAACCTTCGGCGTGACTGTCTTTTTTAACCTTTTTAACCTTTTTAACCTTCAAGTCGAGCAGGGGCTGTTGAGTGGGCATAAAAAATCCAGTGACGTCAACGCCACTGGATTTTCTAGCAAGCTGGCCCGGAGTTAAATGCTTAAGTGGACGGCATTAGGGCTATGTCCCGCTTACTTAATTACTAAACATCCATCAGCGATTACCAGTGACGACTGGCAGTGCTGACTTGGTCAAGGCTGAAAGTCAAATCAACGTTTTGATAATCGCCAGTCACTTGCAAGAACAAGTGGCCAGACTGAGGTTGATCAATAAACAGCGTCGCTTGAGTGTTGCTACTTTGCGCTTGTTGCTGGTGGTCGCTTGGCGTTGGCCAGTTGTCGCTGCTGCTTAAAATGGTCAGGCTACCGCTGCCACCTTGAGTGCTGATGCGCAAGTTACGAGCATTGTCTGGCACCATGATGATGTAATAGTTAGCACCATTGCTGCTGATGCGACGTGGCTCATTGGCACGCAACTCGTAGTCGTGCTCGGTATGGCCATCGTCGGCGCCGCCGTCATTGCCACCGTTATCTGTGCCGCCATCGTCTTGGTCGTGCTCATCAATGCGCTGGTCCAGCCAATTGGAGAAATCGGCATCGTACGCACTGCCCAGCTGTTGCAGGTCACGTTGATAATCGTCGTAGCGATTTTCACGCATGGCCGTCAGCCATTGTTGAGTACGGCTGGGCTGCTGGGTTTTCATGTACCAGCTGGCTAAATAGCCCCAGCGATAAACACGTTCGGTACCGTCGTTGTAGGTGTTTTGGAAGACTTCGCTCAACGCGACTTTTTGGCGCTTAGCCGCATCAAGGGCAGCAGAGTTACCTTCTAGATGCGTTGCGTACTCGGCCATGCCTTCTGTCCACCAGGTGGTTGGGAAGGCTTGTGAGCGGCGGAAATCACCGTAGAGGTTATAGCGGCCATCGAGGTAGTGAGTGAACTCATGGCGTAAGTTCCATACGCTAAAGTCATCTATCCATTCGGCGCGATAGGCGATAAAGCGCGCTTGGTTATCTTGCTCTGCTGGGTTGCCTTCCAGGTACATGCCACCATTGTCTGTGCTGATACCGAAGAATAAGCCAGCGTATTGCTTGTAATCAGAAGAGCTGTCGAAAATCACCACTTCCAAACGCTCGTTGTAATCATCGGCGACGGGTTGGCGACCGGTATTAAACAGCTGATGAAAGCGTTGCGCCTGATCTTGCAGAGTATCGCACACCTCTTGGCGCTGGTCGAAGGTCAGGGCTTGGGCACGAATATCGACATTGACGTTGGCGCAGCTATGTTCAGTGGCCAACACGGTTTGCTCTAAACGATCTTGGAAGTCACAAATGCCATACTCGTTGCAGTCGTCATAAGCGGTGGCGACATCAGCGAGTGCTAGCCAGCCCTTACTGAACTCAGGGAACTGCTGCAGCCAGTTCTTCACTTGCGGGCGCAGCTGTGCTTTTAAGTCGTCGTGCTGTAAAAAACGGGCGTATTCCCGCAGGGCGTTTTCTACCAAATAAGCATCATCGCCAGACAGCAGGCTTTGCTGTTGCTGCACAAAGGTTTCCAGCGTACGCAGTAGTCTTGGGTCATTTTTAACCGTGCTGCCAAAGTCATCTTGATAATGTCCTCGGAATAACACGGTAAAAACATTGTTAGTGACGACTTTGCGATCACGGCTATCTGCATCCGCTGCTTGAGGGAAAAGCTCTAATAACTGAATAACTTTTTCAATAAATTGAGTATTTAGGCCCGAGCTATCGATCAAAGTGACGGACTCTGCCAGCAAACTGTTGGCTTTGCCGGTAATGCGCTCATCGCTCAGCAGATTGTTGAGTGCCTCTTCAATAGCATCGCGAAGGGCCGGTGTGTAGTCGCCGACATCGTCTTTACGGTAGTACTGCACATATAAGCCGGCACGTAAAAACAGCACCGAGGCTTCGCTGGGGTTTTGTGAGCCTGCTATGTGCTTGGCCACCATTTCCATGCGCGGTTGCGCAAAGGTGCGCGCTGCTTGTGGGCCGGTAAGAGAGAACAAACCGTTAACGCACTGGTTCTCAGCGGCGGCGACGGTGGCGGCAAAGTCTTCATCGTTAAAAGCATCTAGGCTTGACGCTTTGCAATCCCAATCGCGAGCGACGCCGTTAAAGGTGTCACCAGCATCGTCGTCATTGCCAGCATCGTCGTCATTGCCAGCATCGTCGTCATTGCCAGCATCGTCTTCATTACCAGCATCGTCTTCATTACCAGCATCGTCGTCGTTACCGGAGTCGTCGTTACCGGAGTCGTCGTTACCGGAGTCGTCATTACCGGAGTCGTCATTACCGGAGTCGTCATTACCGGAGTCGTCATTACCGGAGTCGTCATTACCGGAGTCGTCGTTACCGGAGTCGTCATTACCGGAGTCGTCATTACCGGAGTCGTCATTACCGGAGTCGTCATTACCGGAGTCGTCATTACCGGAGTCGTCATTACCGGAGTCGTCATTACCGGAGTTGTCATTACCGGAGTTGTCATTACCGGAGTCGTCATTACCGGAGTTGTCATTACCGGAGTCGTCATTACCGGAGTCGTCATTACCGGAGTCGTCATTACCGGAGTTGTCATTACCGGAGTTGTCATTACCAGGTTCGGTCACGGTATCGGTTGAGCCGTCTCCATCTGGGTTGCGCCCTTCTCCCAGATTTTCACCACCACAACCGGTTAATATTATTGTTGTTAATAATCCAAGCCACCAACGGTTCATGGGTCTAATGCTCCTAGGTTAAAACTGGTGGCGATTCTATGTGGTTATGTAACTAGTTCGAGCCCAATGGTTGCGAAATGTGACTAGCTCGAATTTGAAGCGCAGAAACTGTGATGGAGTTCAAAGTTTTTTCTGGTGGGGAACAGT
This sequence comes from Bacterioplanes sanyensis, assembly GCF_014652515.1. GTDB lineage: Bacteria > Pseudomonadota > Gammaproteobacteria > Pseudomonadales > Oceanobacteraceae > Bacterioplanes > Bacterioplanes sanyensis. The sequence continues at coordinate 5,896 of NZ_BMYY01000021.1, forward strand.
TGATCCTGTTCTCAGAAATTGTAATGAGACGAAAACGACATAATTATGCAAGAGCGTCTTGTGTGGAACACGACAAAAAATAAAAAATGCTTTCTTTGTCACGTCTTCGTATTTTCTTTTGTTACGTTCCGATGACATTTGTTGCTAACGTGTCCGTCGACCTGACCACTCGCTGGCCAGATAAAAATGAAAAAAGTCGAGAAGGAAGACTCTTAATGAGCTCACAGAAGTTATTGGCAAAGAACTCAATTTTTACCGCATCATTGTTATCTTTAGCAGTGATGAGCGCCAGCGCTCATGCTGAAGTTACTAAGCGATTTATTGTTAAATATCCGTCCGCCAGCGAAATGAGCACACTGGCAGAGCAGGGCTTTAATCCACAAGCCGCTCGTCAGCAAGCATTGCAGCAACAGGGTGTTCAGTATCAGCGCGCTATGATGCTGGAAGACTACCATGTGGTAACGGTCAGCGCCGACAACGAGCAGGAGTTGGAGCAGCGCTTGGCTCAACTGGCGGATAGCCCTGCCATCGTCAGTGTGGAAGAAGACCGCATGTTGCGTACCTTCTTTGCGCCTAATGATCCACTGTATCAAGATCAGTGGCACTATTTTGATCCGCAGGCGGGTATCAACTTGCCCAATGCTTGGGAGCGCGCAACGGGTAAAGGTGTCACCGTGGCGGTATTGGATACCGGCTACCTGCCACACGAAGATTTGCTCGGCAATATTTTGCCAGGTTACGACATGATTTCTGATGAGTTCGTCTCTGTTGATGGCGATGGTCGTGATGCTGATGCCACTGACCCAGGCGATCACATGAAGCAGGGCGAATGTGGTAATGATTATCCACCATTTGACTACTCCAGCTCCTGGCACGGTACTCACGTTGCCGGTACGGTTGCGGCCATGGGCAATAATGGCGTTGGTGTCACAGGTGTTGCCTTTGACGCCCAAGTGGTTCCCGTGCGTGTACTGGGTAAATGTGGTGGTTACACCTCGGATATCGCAGACGGCATTGTTTGGGCTGCTGGTGGCACGGTAGAGGGTGTACCGGCGAACCGTCATCCTGCGCAGGTTATCAATATGAGTCTGGGTGGCGGTGGTAACTGTCAGGACATTACTCAGCAAGCGATCAATTTTGCTCGCTCCAAAGGTACCTCAGTCGTTGTTGCGGCGGGTAACAGCAATGCCGATGCTGGTAACTTTACGCCCAGTAACTGTGATGGCGTAATTAACGTGGCTGCGACCAACATTAATGCCGCAAAAGCCAGTTACTCTAACTTTGGTGACGTGGTTGACGTGGCGGCGCCAGGTGGCGAGTGGGAAATCCGCAACGACCCTAACGGTGTACTGTCGACGGACAACAGCGGTGCGACGCTGGCAGAAGACGACGCTTACCTGACTAAGCCAGGTACTTCTATGGCGGCTCCGCATGTGGCCGGCGTCGCAGCATTGATGTACCAGAAAAAACCGGAAATTACCCCAGATGAGCTGGAGCAACTGCTGGTTGAAAATACCAACCCACTAACTGATAACTGTGTTGGTTGTGGTAGCGGTATTGTTGATGCTGATGCAGCACTGGCGGCACTGGATGATGACCCAGTGGTCGAGCCAGGCGGTGTGGAAGTGGCTGTGCCAGATAACTTTGGCTTTAGGCCACTGACTTGGAGTACCACCATCACAGTGCCAGCGGGTATGTCAGTATTGGATGTCGCCATGGATAAAGACGCCTTCTTTGCCTTGGGACGCGGTAAAATGACGGTGTCGAATGCTGATGGCAGTTCGTGCACCGCAGATATTAAGTTCTCTAAAGGTAGCTGCAGCATTGGTGCGCCGGCCGAAGGAGAGTGGACTGTGACCTTTGAAGCGAAAGGTTGGAACAGCAACCTCGTGGTTAAAGCAAACTGGAAGTAAATAATGGGGCTCGCCTATGGCGAGCCCTTTAATGGATGATCGCAATGGCAAAAACCATCGTTTTATGGCTTGGAGTGTGGCTTTCTATGTCCTGCAGTGCTGAATCTCAACTGCGTTGGATCATCAAAGTCGAACATGAAGCAAGCAGCTGGCCCGCTGCTGAGTTAATCCAGCAACATCAACAAAGCCTAAAAATTTGTGGACTAGAAGTATCTGACCTAGCTCCCTCTGGTGTGCCTGGCTTTCTTCGAATGACACTGGCTGCCCCTATCACGGCAGAGCAAAAAAACTGTATATTGCAACAGTCTGGTGTACTGTCTTTAGAAGAAGACGCCATCATGCGGCCGGCAGACGGTGGTAATATGATGCGCTCTTACTAAGAGCGCAGTTTTATTTGATCAGTCTTGTCAGTCTCTGATAAAACTTTATTTATCATTCGCTGAGCCACATATTAACTGTATCCTTAGCGAAGCCTTTTAAAGCCTGTCTTTTTTCTTCGCTAAAGTTGTGCCTCTGGTATTTTGGCAGGCTGTTTCAGTCCTTTCTTTTTGTTATGCCGAGCCATTATCAACTGCATAGCACGTCTTTCTTCAGAGCTCGAGTGATTCACTGAAGGCATGTGAGCCTCTGGCTCGGGACTTGCCAGTGCTTAGTGTCTGAGATCTTCTCTCTTTTCGGCTGTTTATCCCTTGTTTGATGTTCTCTGTGTCTGAATCTTGTTTTAGAGTGTATGCTTTATTGTCAGATATATTATTTTCTCTGCGGTTTGGTTGGCATTTGAAAACGGTGTTTTTGTTGGCGTTTTTTGTGTTATATTCTTTTTGGGTATTAATATATTCCATTATTTTTAGTGTAAATTGATTAGACCTTTGCCAGCGAAATCAATATTAAATTTTGTTTTAATTGAAGTGGCAAAAATGGCATTTGTTTTGTCACGATACCCATTATTGAATTCGTTTTTTGCTGATACTTTTTTTCTGTCCGCTGATCAAAGAGCGGAAAATTAAAACTAAAAGGAAAAAGGTATGACGTTTAAAAAATCCTTGGCAAGGAATTCAGCCATCGCTATGTCGATGTTGTCCATGGCGGTGATCAGTGCACATGCACAGGCTGAACTCACCAAACGCTTTATTGTGAAGTACCCCAGTGCTAGTGAATCGAGAACTATGTCAGCACAGGGAGTTGATGTGATGGCAGCCCAACAACAGATGCTGGCACGCGGCGATGTTGCGTATCAGCGTTCGATGTTGCTGGATGGTTACCATGTCATCTCAGTAAAAGCCGGTAGTGAAGAAGAGCTGGCGCAACGCATCGAAGAGCTATCTAACAGTCCAGCCATTGCGCACATAGAAGAAGACGCCATTATGCGTGCATTTGCTGCTCCAAATGATCCCCGTTACGCGGATCAATGGCATTACTTTGATCAGCAAGCAGGTATCAACCTACCGAATGCTTGGGAGCGTGCCACGGGTAAAGGCGTCACCGTCGCTGTGTTGGATACAGGTTATCGCCCACATAAAGACCTAGTCGATAATCTGTTGCCCGGCTACGACATGATCACTGAAACCTTCTACTCAGTGGACGGTGATGGTCGTGATAGCGATGCTCGTGACCCTGGTGATCATATGAAGCAGGGGGAGTGTGACGGCAGTTACCCTCCGCGTGATTTTGATAGCTCCTGGCATGGCACGCACGTGGCAGGCACCATTGCCGCCACCACCAATAATGGCATCGGCGTAGCCGGTGTTGCGTATGATGCCAAAGTTGTCCCCGTGCGTGTGTTAGGCAAGTGTGGTGGTCGCTTATCTGATATTGCCGATGGTATTTACTGGGCTGCCGGTGGCAGCGTGCGTGGTGTACCCGCTAACCAAAACCCAGCACAAGTCATTAATATGAGCCTTGGTGGTCGCGGCAATTGTGATGGTATCTATCAAGAGGCGATTAATTTTGCTCGTTCTCAGGGAGCGACGGTGGTAGTGGCCGCTGGTAACAGCAATGATAATGCTGCTAATTACCGCCCAAGCAACTGTGCTGGTGTCGTTAATGTCGCTGCTAGCAACATTAACGCAGCAAAGGCCAATTATTCTAACTATGGCAGCGTGGTGGATGTCACTGCTCCTGGTGGCGAATGGCGTCGACGTGCCGATGGCAGTGTTTTCGTAAATGATCCACAAGGTGTGTTGTCTACTGATAATACCGGAGATACAACCCCAGGGAGTGACGCCTACTTCACTAGCCCTGGTACATCCATGGCTGCTCCGCACATCGCTGGTGTGGTTGCCATGATGTATGAGGTCAAGCCTGATATTACGCCAACAGAAGTAGAAAATATTCTGAAAAACAGAGCTAACACTACTGCATTAACGGATAACTGCACTGGCTGTGGTAGCGGTATTATTGACGCTGATAAAGCGGTAGCTGAGGCCGCTGGCGGTGTTATTGATCCTATTGGTGGTAGCGAGACCTTCGAGGTCGCTGATTACTATCGCTGGTGGTTCTGGGATTTCGGTCAACCCACCCTGTCTTATACAGTGACCACGCCTGAAGGCATGACGTCTCTGGAGGTTGTAGCCAGCGGTACATCGGGTAATGGAAGCCTGACGGTTTTCAATGCTCAGGGCGAAGGCTGCACTGGTGATATCTCGGGTGCCGTAGGCAGCTGTTCGGTCAGCGACCCGTCAGCGGGTGATTGGACAATAAGGATCAGTACTGGCTATCGCTCAGATATGTCACTGACGGCGACTTGGAAATAGCCACACCCATGAGCCAATAAAAAACCCGCTTCGGCGGGTTTTTTTAAGACCCTACTTCACAGCAACATAAACGCTTGCTGTGGCTTCATTATCTTGAAAAGGGTTGTAAAAACGAATGATATGAGTCTCGACGCGTGTAAAAACTGAGGCCAGCGTGGCGATAAAGTCCTCCGCTGGTGGCTCGTTGGGCCATAGGGCAAACACTCCCTGCTGGCGCAGTTGCACCGCCATGGAAGCTGATAAAAAGAGGCATTGCTGGCCTTGAGTAAGGTGCTGGGGGAGGAGGGGCGATATTGAGTGAAAATGCGCTGCCATCTGAGCAGCACCTGCGGGCACAGCCATTGCCAACACGAGCGACCTCAAGGCCAGATGCAAAGTTGATAAACTAGCGAGTTAGATTAGGCTGGCTGGGTGAATTAGACCACTACACCGGTCTTTCGTGATTGAATCTTATTCTTGGTTCAGTGCTGGCGTCTCTTGTTGAGCATTGCGACGTTTCAATTTGTTCAAATAATTCCCCAGCAGTAACCCCAACCCAGTCAATACGGCAGAGCCGTATAGCGCAAACACATAGGGAAGGCCTTGCTCTTCGATGATGGCTGGTCCGATATAAGGTTGGTTTAGGGTGTTCCAGGCCGAGTAAAATAGTAGCGCAACCAGAGGTAATCCAGCGAGGTTTAGCCAACTAGACCACCTAATACTCACGGCCAAAATACTACTGAGCAAAGCTCCCGATACCCACAAACTGGGTTGTGAGGCTATTTTATCTGAGACTTCCGCTAAGGCTGAGTTTGGCAAGAGTACAAGCGCAATAGCGTATCGATTCATAGCATCATTCTTGATCTGACAAGACGGTTGGCTGTAATGCAGCATTGAAGGATCGAAGTTCGAGCCTTCAATCACATACTGTCGCCGACATTACTCTTCTTGGTATTTAATGGCTACTCCCTCTAGCACCAGCGCTTCATATTTGTTGTTTTCTTTCTTCTCTTTTGAGCTGTCATCGTCCGAAGGCACGATATCTAATAGGGTGAAGATACGTTGGGTTCTTTCTTTATTTGCAGTTTGAATGTTGATGACAGCGTCTGCGCCGAGGACTTTGGCCTCGCGTTTTAACTCTTCAACTAATTCTGCGGTGTCGGAACGTTCGTTGCCTAAGATGCGAATAAAAGCCAGTTGCTGGTATGTCTTGGCGCCATCGTACTCGCCAAAGGACAGCTCTAGAGCTTCTGTAGGAGGGTAGCTCGGCCCAATATTGATAATTTCGCTTTCAACATCATATCCGTACGAGGCACATCCGGTTAAGTGAAGTGCAATAACAGCTGCAGATAAAATGCTTGCTAGTGGTCCATGCGGAAAATAATGTAACTTTTGGGTAGATGAGCGTATCATCCACTTATGCG
>NZ_BMYY01000022.1 GCF_014652515.1 Bacterioplanes sanyensis
AAAAAAAAGAGCCTGGAAGGCTCTTTTTGGTCGATTCTGAGGAAATACCCCATTACCCCATAGGGTTGGCCAGGGTTAGGCCATGCGCCGCCCTGAAAGCTGCTTGTCGGCTTCCTCAAAACACTTGTCTCGGCTCCAGTCCGGGTTGGCCTGCTTTAGCTCCCCCGCCCTGACCATCTGCTGCTTTCGATACTCGAAGTCATCCCGTGACTGCCTGCTGGTTGTCTGCGGTTTTGGCTTGGGCTTGGGCTTGCGCTTATCATTCACTTGAGACGCCATCCCACCCATGAACAACCCAAACCTGGCTCTTCCTGTCCGGGTATTCTGTCCCTTTTCCGTTTCGGCATCCTGCTCCCATTGGCGCTGTTTTTTCTTCAGCCGCTTACTAGCTTTGTCCCGCTCGTACTTCAACATACTCCCAAGACCAAACACCGCAAACAGATGCCTGGATATCGCCTTTACGGCGGCCAGCCCCTTCCAGGTGCCGTCCTCTTTCAGTTGGCGTGGTTGCGACACGGTAACAAGGCCTGCGGCCTTGAGATCGTGTAAAGCACGTTCAACACGCTTTAGATTCATGCCGGTATGCCTGGCGATCAGATCAACCGTCAGATTCACAAATCCGTCTTTCGTGGGGATGCCAACGCGAAGACTGGCCACATCAGTAAATTTCAGAAGTGCAGCCATCAGGCAGATACAGGCTTCCCTGCGCTCACTGCGTTGCTGACGCTCACTGCCATTAGCCAGGTCTAAGGATGGTATGACTTTACGCGGTCGATAGTAGTAATCCTTCAAACGCTCCATGCAAAGCGTCAGAACTCGTGGGATGCCGCCTTTCCCTTTTTTGGCTGGATCAGCAAGAGTGAAACGAGGGCTGGCCGGGTCGTGGCCACAGAAGTTCCCCCCTAAAGCGTTCTCTCTCGGTATGTAGGCATGTGCTGCCAATGTCTTCCCCTGTTTTCATCACAGGGAAGCCCCCTCATCAAAACACCGCTATTTGATGCCTCAAAAATAGGCAACACGAGTTGCGGCTTGATGGGTTCTCGCGTATATTTAGAGGACTGCGAGGGCTTCCCAAAGCCTGAGTGTCGGGTGCTGTCGTGATCGCCAAATCTTCCAGCATCTCCGAATTTATAGCCCGGCCTTGTGCCGGGTTTTTCATTTCTAATCAGTCAAATCTGATTGTGACCTCTTTAAAGCCAATATCTTGTGCATCCTGAAGCGCACCGTTCAGACGCTTGTAAATCTTGGTTTCGTCATCCCTGGCTCTGGTGATCTGCTCCTGTCCGCCACTGGCTTTATCAAAGACCATAATCCAGCGGTCACTTTCCATAGGAGCCGGATGCACCTTTGCGGATAGCAATAAGCCTTCCTGGAACAGCTTTCTTAAAAGCCTGATTTCCACGCTGCCCCCTTCTGGCAAAATCTAAAAACAGCGACAAAAGTACACTACTATCACAACAAAGATCAACAGATGTACCCCAAAAAGTTAGCACTCTCTTTTTTTGGTACCAAAAATGTACCGTTTTAGTGCTTGTTAATTTAGTACCGTTAATGTATAAAACCGGTACTAAATTGATACCAAAACAGCACCACAACGGTACAGGAGTAGCACCAATGATCGTACTTATAGGAAGTCAAAAGGGCGGTTGCGGAAAATCCACCACAGCCGTGAATATTTGCGCAGAACTCGCCAGAAATGGCCGGGATGTCGTCCTGGTTGATGCAGATCGTCAATGCACTGCGGCAAACTGGGCAATGGATCGCTCTGGCAATGAAAAGCTGCCAACCGTTCATTGCGTTCAAAAATACGAGAACATCCGGGAAACTCTTCTCGATCTCGATAAGCGCTATGAATTCGTGATTGTCGATGCGGCTGGCCGTGACAGTCGCGAACTGCGCACAGGCATGACCGCCGCCAATGTCCTGCTGGTTCCGTTTCGGCCATCTCAGCCTGACCTGGACACCCTGCCTAACCTTCAGGAAATCATCACCCAAGCCAAAGACCTGAACCCTGATCTTGTTGTCTATGGCTTAATCACGATGGCACCAACCAACCCGGTAGTGCATGAAGCAGAAGAAGCCCGCGAATACCTCCAGGACTACCCGGAGATTCAGCTTCTTAGCGCCATAATCCGTGACCGCAAGGTTTACCGTGACGCCATGAGCGAAGGGTTAGGCGTGGTTGAAATGGACAACCCAAAGGCCGCTGAAGAGGTGCGGGAGCTAATGCGGGAGGTGTTCCAATGGTAAAGCGTAGGGAGCCACAAGCCACGACCAACGCAAAACGGGAGCCGACACCGGAACAGATAGAAGCCTTTGCAGCCGCCGCCGACGGCGGCTCATCCGCGAAAAAGCCAACCCCTAAAGCAGACCTCGACCCCAACGCAAACAGGGACTACAAGGCCATTCGCGTTCCATTCAATGAATACGAGTTCACCAAACTGGAAGAATTGGCCACCAAAACAGGGAGAACCAAGCTAAACGTCATCCGATGGGCCATTCTTAAATTGGCTGAAGAGGTACAAGAAGGGCACTAAAACAGCACCAATAAGGAGCCTTTTTGGTACTAAAAAGGCTCCGATTTAATGCCGAATTCCTCACTCCCTCCACTCACTCCCAAGCAGCCCCTGTTGGTCTACTCGATCAGTCCCGCCGGTCTTGTGTGGCGAACCTAGCCAAACCACGCCCCAGCGCAAGGGCCGCTGCGCTGTAAACCCCTTGCCCTGGTTCGTGCTCCGGCTGGCCGGTTGCCACGACCGACGCGACCGACCGAGCAGCCCAACCCATCCCAGCAAATCCAAACCCAAAAGGGTTTGGATCGTACTATCCAAAACCAAAAAACCACCGTTTTCTGAACATCGCCACAGATAGCCCGAATCGACGGGAAAGCCCACCTCAGAACGATAAGAAAACCGTTCAAAAATCAACGTACAGAAAAGGCACCTTTCTCGCTCGTTTCTCTTGTCTTTCGTATGTATTGTATGTATCATACATACATACAATACATACAGGAGATATAGCAATGACTGAACAGCACGCCTCATATGCCGCCAAAGTTAAGCCTGAAATCCGTGACCGCATCATTGCGACCGCCAACGCCCTTGTCTCGGAAGGCATTGATAACCCCACCAACGACCAGGTGCGCGAACGCATGGGCGGCGGCTCTCTGTCCCACATTTCCCCAGTTATGCGGGAGTGGAGGGAGTCACGAAAGGCCGAAGTTGTGGCCGCGCTTGATATGCCCGCAGACCTCAAGAAAGCCGTTGAAACATCACTGGGGCAGCTTTGGGGGATGGCCAGCAAACTGGCCACGGCATCGGTTGAGAACTTCAGGCAGGAAGCAGAGGCCGCAGTTGCTGACGCCACCGCAGAACGTGATGAAGCCTTGAACGAAATCCAGCGCCTTGAAAAACACCTGGCAGAGCTGACCAAAGCCCTGGAAGAAAAGGGGCAGGAAGTTAACCAGGTACGCTCCGCACTCGACCAGGAACACAACATTAACGCCCAATTGAAAGCTGATACCGCAGCACTTCAGGCTCGAATTGAAGACCGGGACACGCAAATAGAAGGCCTTAAAGCTGACCTGAAAGAGGCCCGCGACGACAACCGGAAGCTGCAAGGGGAGTTAATCGAAATAGCCCGTAAAGCCAAGGAGTAACACGGATGGATATAGCGAACTCTACAAGCATCGGCAAACACTGGGCGGCTATTCGTAACGGTGTTGCAGTAGCCGTCATCCCCATGACGGTTCCCAAGGATGTGGACTTTGAAGAATACCGGCGCCGGGCCTTATCTACGCTGGAACTACTGGGCGAAGTGAAAACCGGGGAAGTCCTGGACGACTACGGCCAGCGCTGCTTTGTGAAACGGCCCAATCATGCTAACCGAAGCACCACACCTAAACCGCTTACTGTATTCCCAATTTTTCAGCCCTCAGACGTTTATCAGACAGGTGGGGCAATATGATTATTGGCTATGCGCGGGTTTCAACCACAGACCAAGACACAGCCCTACAGCTTGATTCACTGAATATGGCCGGTTGTGAGCGGGTATATCAGGAAGCCTTTTCCGGCGCATCCAGAGAGCGCCCTGAGCTTCTACGGTGCCTCGATGCCCTCAGAGAAGGGGATACCTTAACCGTGTGGCGGCTGGATCGACTGGGGCGAAGCCTGAAAGACCTGGTGGCCATCATTTCAGACCTGGAAACCAAAGGCGTGGGGTTTCGATCGGTAACTGAAGCCATCGACACGACAACAGCCGGTGGAAAGCTGATTTTCCATATCTTTGCGGCCCTGGCTGAATTTGAACGGTCGCTAATTCAGGAACGCACCAAGGCGGGCATTCAGGCGGCCAGAGCGCGAGGCCGCAAGGGCGGCAGGCCTCCCAAGCTCAGCCCGACTCAAGCCAAGAAAGCGCGGGCAATGCTGCTCGATCCGAGCATCACGAAAACCGAAGTAGCAAAACATTTCAACGTAACCAGAGCCACGTTAAACAAAGCATTGGAGGATATTAGCCCGTGAAAATACCGCTGGATGACTTAACAAAAGCTGACTTTGAAACCGGTTCAAGACTGCTTAAAAAAGCTGCTCGCCGAGGGGAAATAAGCCCTGATGACTGCGCTTATATGGCAACGTCGATTTTGGCTCTATTAATGAAAAATCCGGCCTTATCTTCCACTACACGCCAACGGCTAGATGAGGTCATTGGAATCTTAATGGGATTTGAGGAGCACGAACCCGCATGAAAACTGTTATCGCTATTCTGGCTGTTTTCCTGTTCATCATGGGGTACCGAATTTATGTAATTCTCCGTGACGGCCCACCCAGCCGAACAACGCCTAAAAGGGCTTCAGACGATGAAAATGTTATTAATGACCCCGGCATGTTTTGGCACCCATTAAACCGCTTCCATGACGACTGAAGCCGCTTGAACGGTGCAAACTGGCGCAGCCTGTTTGCATTGGGCAAGTGGCCTGCCTGGGTTTCAGGGCGCGGCATAGAGCGGCCCTGTTATTGGTCACAGAAAGCCACGCCTGGTTACTCTGTTGTGTGACCACTCTTGTTCGCAATCCGGATTAACTGCCTACGCATCGAGGGCGGCAAATTGCCCATCGGACGACTGGCCAAAGCCTTGGTTTGTTCGGCGGTGTACACCCTGAGATTTTTAACGCTCGGCAACCCTGCAACGAAGTCTGCAAGGCTCGCGGTATCGCTGGAAAGCTGCCCGCTTTCCTCCAGCTTTCGCACCTCCGCCAACATTTCTTCAATGTCTTTTTGGCGCTTACTCTTGAACTCTATGACTGACATTGGCTATCCTCATATCTCAACAAAGCCACGCGGTTGGCCTTGTTCCAACAACCGGGGGCGCGATAGTTGAACCTGGTTAAAGACCCGCCGATAAGGCGGGTCTAAAATCAATTCCCGCCTTTTGATCCAACTCCCGCACCTGCACCGATCTCTGTTGTTGAACCAGTCGCTGTTGTGCTCGCTTTGCCTTTGGTAAGCGCCGTTGATTTTGATTGCTCTGTCGATTCTGACTGCGCTATCTGTTGCCGTTCACTGGACAACATTGCTTTGGCCAGCTCGAAAGTATCAACCTGTGTCAGTGTGACACTCTTACCAAAGAACGTATTTCCTCCCAGTATCTGCATTCCACCAAGAGAAGCTGTTGAGGTGTTTGGGTCAACCATTAACCCGCCACACTGCCAGTCAACGGCATTGCTTTGGATGCCAAGCAGCGTTGGCAATCGACAACCCTTGCTGATCTCCGGCTGGGCGAACTCTTCAACATCAGGGTACGGCTCATAGCGGTTAGGGCCATACCTGGCGCTCGTGAAAGCATCCCTGACAACCTGCTGCAAATCCCCACCAACAAAGAGATTCTGCTTCCTGGTTGGTTCTCCATCTGCCGCAACGCTGAACCTCGTCAGTTCATTTATCACGGCCTCGCCCAACCTCGCGTAAAAGTAATAACACCGAACCGGAACGGCGGCACTATCCACCTTCCGGCCCACTGCATAGGAAAGCGATTTCATATCAGATATTTCACTCAAGCCATGCGCATCAATGGAGAATACCGGCTTCACATAGCCAAGGGACGGATCACTGAAAAAGGCATGAGTCGGGCCATCTTGAACCAATAGCCAGCCCTCGCCATGCCCAGGCCTTATGCTGGTTCTTGGTGGCATGTGCAAAGGGAACGCTGTTGGCACTGGCATCACATCACTGAAGAGCTGACACGCTTCCAACATACGGCCAAAGTTGTTTTGCTGGACAAACTGCATTTTGCTCCAGTCGGTACTAACCTCCTTCTGCTCGGCTTCCCGTATCAATGGGATAAGCAGGGTTGAAAGTGGTACCTCTGAGGAAACCGCATAACTGGAAACCTCCGATTTGGAAAGGTCCAAAGCCTTCAGCTTCTCTCTTGTCTCTGCTTCGACTTTTGACTTTGACTGCTGCAATTTCAGCTCTTTCAGGCGCTCTAGCCGCTCTTCCTTCGTACTTCCCACACTCCTTCCGGCACTGTTATCTATCGTCGGATCGGCGGCGAACACAAAAGCAGGTAGGGCCACAGCAAGGCAAAGAATCACTCGCAAATTCATAATCACTGCCCCTTATCCAGGGCAGACTTCAGTTCTGCCAGTTCCTTGTCCATCTGTTCAAACTCAGCATCAAACCGGCTATCCCAGGTTTCAGCTTTCTTCTTCAGCGCCTCGATATCCGCCTTTTTCTTCGCCAACTCTTCCGCAGTCATTGGCTTATTTGATATGTCCCGGCTCATCTGCTCAAACTCAAGGTCAAACTGAGCCGCCTCGATCTGCTGCTTCACTTCAACCCGCTGTTGATCGGTTCTTACTTGCTGTTGGCCAGACAACGCAAAGTAAAGGATTAAGGCAGCCAACGGAGTGGCTGCCAGAATTGCACTTGCTACACCTTTCATTCTCAATTCCTCTGTAATGGCCATGCAAAGCATGGCCAGCTTACTCTAAAGCCTATTCGTAGCAGGCTTTAGCTTGCTTCAGGCTCAAATCATCTTTTATTGCATAGCTGTATTCCTGGCTACGAAGTAGTGCCATCGCCATTTCGTAATCCGGTTCAAACAGGCCTGTATCTTTCAGAACATCATCCATAACACCAGTAATGGGCACACCTACAGAAACACGGTGGCCAAGGTGACGAATAATCTTCATTACATTTTCCGGCTTTCTACCGTACTGTCCTGTGAACTGCTCAACCACGCCCATGACGTTGGGCAGGCTGTAATCTGTTGCCACGGTCAAATAAGCGTTGGTGTTTGCCAATGGCTCTGAGTCCAAGGCAAAGCGCATCATGGCATCACCAATCCCTTTAGCATTCATCGGCTCAGGTAGTGAAAACCCAAGCTCACTAAATGCAGCACGAGCCTTAGCGAAGTGCGCATAGGCTGAGAACAGCCGCTCAGCATCAAGCGTAACGGAGCCGGAAGAACGAACCGGAAGCATTGAAGCAACTGCTGCCTCCCATTTTTCTTCAGCCAATCTGGCAGCTTCCTGCACTTCGTTCTGCCCACTAATGAGGTTGGCATCTCGATCATTTTCAAGAGCCATCAGACCGCCTGAACACGCCAAAAGCACACCGGCAAACACACTTTTAATAACTAATTTCATGGATAAATCTCCTCTGATAATCAATAGGTTATTCATCCAACCCCTGTTTAACCGAGGTGCGTTATTTGAAATCTTCCATCGTTCTGAATCTGAACAATTTAAGGCTCTGTTCTGGGCTGTATTTGGTGTCGTTATCCGGCCAGAAACCTATGCCCTTTTCCTTCATCAATCGCAGAAATAACGCCTGCAAGCTATCCGCTTCCTGCTTGGTCGGGCAGAAATACCACACTCGCTGATACCGCCCTTTTTCAATGTTCTTCATGTGGGCCTTGATTATCGCCACATACCTGGCTGGGGTTTTCCTTGTGCGCTCGATCTCAATGGCCACCTTGTAAATGAGCTGTTTTTCCTTATGAACAGCTTCCCCAACGGCATCCGGGTAGTGCGCCCATCGCTTTGGATCGGCTTTCTTCAGCCCCTTCCCTGGCAACAGACGATCAGGTGTCCAGCTCTCGAAGTCCTCCACAACTTCACAGTGAAGGCGGCACTTCTGGGTATCCAGGGTATGAGCTATTGTCAGCGGTTTAACGCTACCTGGTGTGTGATACCGAAGGCTTACTGTCGCCACTTCTTCAGGGGTGAGACCGGTCATCACTCCCGTTGAGGTAATCCCCCAAAGGGGGATTGCCTTCATCCCCATGAATTTGACTTCATCTCTGACCAGCAACCCTTTTTTCTCCATCCTGGCCAGCACACTCCGGGCTGCTCGCTCCCCAATCGCCATCACATCGGACAAAATAGCGGTAGTGCTGTACACCTCATCCCGCAGAAAATCCAACACCCACTCTTCCTTGTCGGCGGCTCTTTTTGCCCGTTCTGCCGGATCGGCTATAAGGTGCTTATTCATCATCAAACCCCAAGTCCAGCGGGCTATTGGCCCGCTTGTATTCTTGATCTTCATCATCATCGTTCAGCGCCTGCATTGTGGCGCTATCGTCTTTTAAGGCATCCAGCAACAGATCCGGCACGTCCTCGCCACCATCAACAAACAAAACCTCTTCTACCTGCTGAATGCTCTCCGGTTCGCCTTCCGGCTCGGTTACTGGTTCCGGCTCGTCCTCGATGACGGCAAAAGCGGGAGCGGAAGCGACCGCTGCCGCCACAGGAGCGACGGCCGCCGCTTTTTTCTCCACCATGACCGGACTGGTTCCCATGAACCTGGGCAGCTCTTCACTAAAAAACACGGCCACCCTCTTAGGTAGGTTCATCATCATATTGGTATCCACCAGGAAGGTTTCGGATTGCCGGATAGTTCTGTCATCGTCCAGGATTTCAGACTGAGCCACGTTCCGCCCCACCTTTCTGATTTCTTCATCAACCAACTTGGTACCAGAACGGCGGGCCAACCATTCCGCGGTATCCGGGTCTTGCAGCTTGTAGATGATCTTCAGTGCTGTATTTTCGATGACCGAACCTACAACCGCGTCCGGGTCAAGATCAGCGGGAACGTCTCTCAGGTCTGCAAGCGACTGGTGAGCAATCAGGGCGTGCAGGCCTTTGTCTCTGGCCGCCCCAAAAATCTCCATTGCGGGCTTGCTTAGGTGGTACTTCAGCTCATCCAGGAATACACAAACTGACCGTTGTTTCTTCAGTCGGTCGCGCTTCTCACAAATCTGAGTCAGGCGGATCATTAACATCCGCTGGGCTTTGATGACTGGTGAGTTACGCATAGACCCAACCACGTACACCACGCCGCCTTGTTCAATGACCTTGGCGAAGTCCACGCCCACACCTGGCGCGTTGATGCTTTCCAGCTCTGCCATTTCTTCATAAGCCCCCCAGAAACCAGCGGCGGCCTGCACTTCTGGAAGCTCTGCCACTTCGCGGTACATATTGGCAAAACTGGGGTTGGCCTGTTCAGCCATCAGGGCCGCTACGGCCCGGGCGGCTTTTCGGTCATTCAGTCTGTAAAAGTCGGCATCCCCACCTTTTTCACCCAACGAGAAGGCGGCCAAAAACATTTCTTGCAGCTCCGCCCTGCTGGCTCCTGCCAGCGGGTTTATCTGTGCCGGCTGACCGTCTCGTAGGTCAATAAAGTGGTACGGCACCTCGCAGGTCTCGGCAGCTTTGTGGAGTGCGTGAGGTGCCCACTCGTCGTTCTTCGGATCAAGGACAAACACGGCCTCCCCTTCGTGTACCGCTTGAGTAAGCGCCATCTGAGCGGCCACACCTTTACCGGCTCCCGTTGTTCCTGCTAACTGAATGTGACTACTCGTCCATACCTCAAAGGGCACTCTGACCGGATTTCCCTCTTTATCCAGCCCCATCGTAATAAAACCCGGCTCGTAGTAATCCATCACGTCGAAAGGCTCTGGGGTTGTCGGCAGCAACTCCCGCACTGTTCTTACGTCTGTTTTTTTGTCTCGTTCCTGATCTGTTCGCCAGGTGATCCGCTCTTTCCACGCCACAATCTTGGGTTCCCATTCGCGGAAAAACCTATAACCCAGCCAGCCACCAACAACGAAACCAGCAAACCAAATCACCAAGAAATACCAGGCAATCGACACCGGCCCCAGCTTATCCTCCACCAACCAAGGCAACCCAAAGTGCAATACTGGCCCCGCGATCACAGCCAGCCCAAACGGCACCAAAAACAGCTCCCAGCTTTCTTGCTCTTCCAGGTAGCGAGCAACAGCAACGACGAAGAAAAAGCCAGCAATCAGACCGATAACCAGACCACCCGCTTTATACGCTTGCACCAACCATGTCAGGCCTTGTGCGAAATCTCTTACAAAGTCACCAGTCAATTTCTCAAACTCTCCTACGTTTCGGACGGCACACGGGGGAGCCGCCGAACTTGTTCGGTGGGGGTATCGCTGATAAGCGAATACCCCCTGTAGGCGCTTCCCGCATCAGCGGGATAGCCGGAAGGCGGGGGAACCGCCGAACTTGTTCGGTGGGGGTAAGTGCGTTCAGCACTGACCCCCTGTAGGCACATCCCGCCCCGCCGGGATTGCCGGAAGGTTTGGGGGGAGCCGCGTAACAAAAATCGGCCCCAGCCGATTTAAGGCACCCCAGTGCCTGGTTGTTGCGTGGGGGGCTTGCCCCGGCGCGTCGGGCAGTGAGCTTGCGAACGATAGGCCCGACAACCCGCTTTCGGGGACGACGTTCAGGAGTCGCCCCAAAACGAAGGATTACCGGGACGGGTTCCCTGCCTGATCGGAACGAACAGGAAAGGGCCGGTAAGCCGCAGTGGCGGGGCCAAGGTAGCCATGTTGCACAGCGTCAGCGGCACATGGAAACCGCAGCCCGCAAAGCGGGTTGTCGGGCGTAGCCAGACGCGCCCCTGCAACCGAAACGAAGCGTCCAGCGTAGTGAAGGGCGCAGCCCACAAAGTGGGCGAAGTAGCCGAATGGCGCGGCGTCCAGCCGTGACAGTAGGCCAAAGGTCGCCACCGGCGACCGCAACGCTTCACACCGGCTATTTGTTCCGGTTCCTCGCTCCGCACCTATGCGCGAGGAATAGGTTACAAATAAAGGTGTGAACAGGCAAGCATTTTTCTGATCGGAAAATGAGTCAAGGGGTTGGTGCGGCCCGCAGCCGCGACAGCGGCGAGGACACGGCCCCTTGACGCATTTGGAGATCACCACAGCCTTTGACCGGAGGGGCATGACAAGGCGAAGCCGCCGCTCATGCTCCCGAGGATCAAACACGGCTGTTTGCGGGGAAGTACAGAAGGGGCAGCGCCCCTTTTGGGACAACCGAAGCGAAGCGTAGGGCGTCAGATAGAGAGCTTATCTCGCCTCTGGCGAGGCATTATTGGGTGACTGCTTGCAGGCACCCTGCTTAACTGATTTTTATATAACTGACTGGTGAATTAAGGGTGGACACTTAATTGAGTTATCTACAGACACTTAATTTTCATGTCAGAAAGACTTATCCACAGATGCGCCCAATTCTCACCGCTTTAGGCTTTGGACACCTTCCTCAAGGCGAAAAAAAAGAGCCTGGAAGGCTCTTTTTGGTCGATTCTGAGGAAATACCCCATTACCCCATAGGGTTGGCCAGGGTTAGGCCATGCGCCGCCCTGAAAGCTGCTTGTCGGCTTC
>NZ_BMYY01000023.1 GCF_014652515.1 Bacterioplanes sanyensis
CATATTTCTTTTGTTTAGGCCGCTCTTCCCGCAGAATCATACTGTCGATAGTGAATCAATAGACAAAGCTCGTCATGGTAGTGCCCTTTCGTTAAAGTGGATGTCCCTGTAGTTTCTACGCCGTGTACTCGCGGCTGGACAACTTATTGCGACGGCACGGAAGCACGTGAACGCGATGTTTTTTCGGATGGTTGGGCGACGTGTGCATCGGCTCATGTGTCACATGAAGCCATGGTTAAGCGTTTTAGAGCTAGAAATCTGGCGACGGCAGCGATAAGCCCAGCAGACGTTGGTGCTGCAGCAAGCAGGGTCGACCGTGAGTTTTTAACTTGGTTGAGTCGTGATTGGCAGCATTATATGGAAGTATATAACGAGCACGGTGAGCACGAGGTTATTAATGATGAACACCCAAGATTTAATGCTTGGGCGGCAACCGCCGCAGATATCTGGCAGGATGGGTCGGGCACGTATGTTCCTCAGACGTTGGAGGATACTGAGTGGCAGCAGGTATTGACTGAAGCTGGCATTACTACCGGCGATCTGCCTACCAAAGCTGATTTATTGGCTGCCTGGGCGACTCAAGAATCCGAGCTTCACTGGGGCGGAGGCCATCCGGAGACCCCTTTTCGTATGCATGAAGGCGGTGCCGATGAAAGCGGCAGTTTAAGCTTTAGTCAGATTCTGTATAAAAGTCGTTACGGGCCTCGCCCTTGTGCAGCACACAGTGATATGGCGCTTAACTTCTATGATCCCAGTGACCAGTTGCGGGCATTTGTTGCACATACCGCCTCAAGCAACGGCTCTACTGCCACCACTGGGAGCTGTCACGGAGGAATGCACTTGGCTTTTAGTGGAAACAACCCCATGCGTGAGGAATATAATCAAAGGCTGAGAATTGATGGGGGTGTGAATCAAATGGCAGATTTTCGCGGGTATATTGATAACAGTACGGGTGCCTTCGTTGCTCGTGCTCAAGGAAGCAGAGAAGACGATTACGAAGCCTTAGCCAAAGCCATTGCGTTTTATAATGGTGCCTCACTATGGATGAGAAACTTTACCTGGCCTAGGGCGATTCGCTATTTGCAGTATGATGAAGACTCGACTCGCAATATAGGAGCCGGTGGCCGAGATGGCAATTATACTGCTGATGGCACCTGTCATAGTTGTAAATACAGCATTGAAGTACGCAACCAGGCGGGTTTGTTTGCAGGCCGCTTAAGAGACTATGTCTGGCTGGGTGGTATTGCCACGGCAGATATTAATACCGACGCAGATCCGGAGGTAGAGATCAGGGCCGGCGAGGAGTGGTGCTTTGTGTATGGGGAGAGTGAGTGGATTACCCATGAGACGGTTCTAGATGAAGGGACTGGCCAGCAGAGAAGAAAAATCTTTAGCGACTTTATGGAAGATGCTGAAGATAATAACCTTCTGAAGACAGTATACGGGTAGGTCGTAATATGAAAGAAATGGTTTTATTAGCGTTACTTTTGACTGTCTCTCCAGTGGGTTACTCAATAAATGACCTGGAAGCAGGTTTTTTAACTAGAGAAAAACCAGAGCTGCGTAGGGAGATAAAGTCTAAGTATAAGACTAGGCCTGGATATCTTTATGAGTATGAAAGAAACAAATACTACTCCTTGTCTAAAACAGGTAGTGCGGTAGGCTCATACGATTTAAATGACGCTGGCTCGCAGTTGAAAGGCTGGGGCATTAAGCGCTGGCCTCATTTACAAGTCCCGCCAGAGATCAACTTTGCACCGGGTATGACTCAGAATCGTCAGCCGACATTGCGTCCAAGAAGCCCCAGCACCGGGTGCTTAACACAATCGCCGCTGCGCTATGGCGACCTCGAAGGCGATGGCAGCAACGAAGTGTTTTTAGTTCTTGACGATGAACTGATCGTATTTTCACCAGAGTATGAACGCATTGTCTTTGCGATGTTTATTGATGCGAGCGATTGGTGGCAGTGGGATGATCATGATTGGCTGAGGTTGTATAAAGAAGACCATAATGGCAACACGCCGCCGCTGGAAGATCAGTATCATGGCAACTCCCACTCCTGGCTGGGCAGTGCCGTTCAAGGCCGGTTTGAGCCGGGTGTGCGAGCTTACAGTAAGCTGTTTACCGGTGACTTTGATCAGGATGGCAATCCGGACCTGATTAAGTGGGAGAAGGTTTACATCAGCAACAAAAAAACCGAATCCATCGCTTGGAATAAAGTCCGTAATAGCTTGACCCATTACGAGCGCGACCTAGCGACACAAAAACGTCTTGAAAACGGTGTGACTGGCGAGTATTTACCACAAATCACCCTGGACGTAGTGATCGAAGGCTGGCTGAGGGAGAATGAACTGACCTGGCAGCAAGGCTTTCCATCATTTTCTGAATGCCCAAGGGAAGAGGGCAAATTGATCCCGGAAATACACGATCCGTTGCTTAATGATCCGGATGTGTTGCGCTGATGGCTGACATGGCTCTTTAACAATTGGGGTAAATAACCCAGCCGCTTGCAAACCAAGCGGCTGGTTGTTTTTACGCTTCGAGTGGCTCGATGCCAGCGGCTACCCCTTGCCAGCTGGGCTAAAAGGGCGCGGTTATACGGGGCGGGTGACTCGCCAGGTGGCCAACGATGGCGATGTGTTCGACAGCGGCGTTAAAGAATTTGCCATCGACCCAGGCCGGCAGCTGCAAAAACTGGATTTTGACAATGACCAGGCCTATCACCACTACGTGCAAGTCAACGCCCAACCCGAAGGCGAGCAAAACGACTTTTCCACCGGCGACCATACTGGCGTATTGCGCCATCGTCCCAGCCGTTATGTACCAGTAAAAGTGCCGTTGTATGACGAGCAGTCGACAGAGTTTGAACGCAGCCGGCTGGCACAGGACAGCTCTCTTGATAGCCGTGATATTACGCCGCGCTTTAATTGGGTGCACCGCCCTGAATTAAGCTTTAGCGTCATTGATCTCACCATGCAGGAAATTAATCTGCAGCTTGCTAGCGACGATGATACGGTGGAGCGTATTAACTTGATCGATGATGTAAGCCCTGTCATTGCCGGTGCTGATGATTTGGTGGAGTTGGTCTTTCAGCTTACCACCAGTCAGTATCAGCGCATTACACCCCTTGAGGCAGAGCGTGAGTATGTTTTTGCCTTGGGTAGTTATGAGTTAGTGTTCAGTGTTATTCCAGGGGAGGGCGGTGAGCGCCGTCTAATATTTGAAGATCTAGCTCATTTAGATGAGTTGGAAGTAGAGGATTACCTAAGCTTAAGCTTGTACCTAAATCACGATCAGCAAAATGTCTTATGGGATTGGGCATTTAATGTTGAAGGTATTGAGCTGACTACCTCTGCTGATGAAGGTAGCCGTGAAGCAAAATCATTTATTATCTGTGAGCACGATCAGGTCAGCAGTGGTGCGTGTGAGTTGCAGGAAAGTATTCAAGCTGAGTTGGTGGGCAATCTAGACGATGAAGATGTGATTGTTTGGAAGGTCGAGGCGTTAAAGGGCAATATGGTCACAGACGATTTGGGTACACTCACGAATGCAACCAATAAGCCCTACATGTATGGCAAAACGAAGTCTCACAAAGTTCGTGCTGCTGGTGAGGCACAATGGAGTGTTGCCATGGGAAACACCGAAGGGCTGGGCAAATACGGTGAGCCATTTGAAACATCTGAGTTGCTGTATAAAAAAGCAACGTATTTTAGTTTTAAGCCGGATATGAGTGATGAGGAACATTCGCCAGCAAGACATCATTCGGGGATTAAGCCAGGCACAAGGCAAACAGATATTTGGCGTCGAAACCCTCATGTGGCATACAAGATAACCGCTACAGTAAATGATAGAGCATATTCTGCTGTCGCAAAAATGGATCATAAAGATGTTATCCGTCAGGAGTTTGTTAATCATATCTCGTCTGTGTCTGATAATATTTCTAATATAATTAATACTCCAGAGCGCGAAGATCTAAAGAGTAAAAAGGAACTCGGTGCAATATTGAAAGGTGATTGGGGGCAGGCATATTATGATTATGTTTTCGATAAGCATCTGGCTCTGTTGGCCAATAAGGCAAAAGGAGCGTTGCGCTCTGAGCCCCAGCATACATTTTCCATCCCTAATAAAACGGTGACTGATTCTTTGCCTGTTGGTAGTGAATTATCTGATAAGCTACGGATGAATAGCGCGTGGCGGAATCCGGAGAGAAACGAGCGTATTACTGATAATGCAACAAGTAGGCACATGGTCGGTAGGGCGATAGACCTCGGAGCCAGTGGTACTCCCCTTTATGGTCCAGGTACAGCGAACAGGGCTAAGCTCTTGTGGCAGTTGTGGAGGGCTATATCGTCCTCTTCTTCTATAGATAATGGAGTCGAGATTAGATGGATTCTTGAGCATGGGCCGACATCTACTTACTATCTACAAGGAGGTGTGACTCCTTCTTGGAGTAAAATTGAGAGAACTTTTAATGACACTGATGTTCGGGGTGCCTCCCCTGTAGATCCTGCAGATGGTATCCCAGATATATTTAATCTTTCTTCTCATGTTCATTTGGAAAGTATGCCTCAAAGGGGTAGGGGGGTGATATGTTTATGTTTTTTCTTTTTTCTATCTTGGTGTCATCCATGGCTGTGGCCAATGATGATGGGCTCAATGATATTGACATATTAAAAAAATACTTATTTCTTGGGTACTCAGGTGTGCCTCGATCCGAAAGAATTGAAGAGGTTAATAGGCTAGCGGTGAAGATAGATCGAATGATGGAAAGTTCACCTGATGAGCCTCGAGTAAATATGCTGAAGGGGTTGCAGCTTTATGCGCAGATATATGCGGATGGTCAACTTTCTAAGGTTGAGTCGCAAGAGTTGAAGTTGAAGAGTCAGGGCTTTCTCCGAGCGGCTTTAGTTGGAAATGGTATCGATAATTCTTTAAGTTTGAGTGAATTAGAGATAGTGAGGGCTTATTCAGGACCGGAGCTGATCCCTTTGGTGGTTGATCAAATCATTAGCTATAAGAGTGACTATGATGAAAAAGCTATTGTGGAGCTAAAAAGACAGAAAATCGATAATTTGATCCGTGCCGGCCGTGTCGAAGCTGCTGAGCAGGAAATGGTAGAGACGAATTTAGAGCATCCTAGTTTTAAAAGCATGGAGTGGGATTCTGCGTTTGAGGAGCAAATCGCAAAAGTAGAGAATAGTAATCAGGGGGGCTCTCTAAATATAGATGGCAATGCTCTGTCTCTAGGTGATGAGGGTACACAGAAAGGCTTGGCCGCTGTTGGTGAAGTTGACAGTGATGTTATTGTTGATAGTGAATCAGCTGAAGTGAAGCCTTCAGAAATGGCGAAGAAGGGTGTTGAACCTATAACTAAGGCACCCAAAGAAGAGAGTAACTGGCTGATATTTCTTTGTATGGCTTTTATTCTACTGCTTGCTGCTATGGCGCTGTATCTACGCGGGCGCTCATAGGGCCTGCGCGCACCAGGGGGTGGAGGATAATTGTCAAATTCTAGTCAATGGCTTCTCGCTGGGAATGGTCAGATAGCAATATTATATGCTCAACTCACCTTGGTTGACTTTTTTATTCTTCAAGAAAGTAGGGAAGACGATTATGAAGCCTTAGCCTTAGCCATTGCGTTTTATAATGGTGTCTCACTATGAATGAGAAACTTTACCTGGCCTAGGGCGATTCGCTATTTGAAGTATGACGAACACTCGACTCGCAATATAGGAGCCGGTGGCCGAGATGGCAATTATACTGCTGATGGCACCTGTCATAGTTGTAAATAAAGCATTGAAGTACGCAACCAGGCGGGTTTGTTTGCAGGCCGCTTAAGAGACTATGTCTGGATGGGCGGTACTGCGGCTGCGGATATCAGTACTGATGATGACCTTGAGATAGAAATCAGAGCGGGAGAAGAATGGTGCTTTGTGTATGGGGAGCAGGATTGGGTTAGCCCAGCTTTTAATGTTCCAGATCCAAATAACGCGGGTGAGCAAGTAGGTGCAAGATTTGGTGACTATAGAACCCGTGCTGCCAACAATAATGCCAACAAGATACCTTGCTCTTAGGAGTGAAAATGAAAGTACTATTTATGCTGCTGTCTATGTTTATTGCTTCCTATGTTTGTTCTTTCGAGCTAAATAGCGGTGTGGGGGAAAAAGATATTCCCCAGGAAATTAAGTCCATTATGTGGCATGCGAAAGGTGGACCATGGATCCCTGAGGCATTGGTGATGAAAGATGATGATACTTTCTATTGGCTGTTCAGGAATAGGTCGATGGCTTTATTCGACTTAGCTAAGAGAGAAAACTTAAAAGGCTGGGGGCTTGAGCCCTGGCCCCATTTAGATTTTCCTCCTGAAATTCGCTTTACACCAGGTATTAGTGGCTATGACTTG
>NZ_BMYY01000024.1 GCF_014652515.1 Bacterioplanes sanyensis
CTGCCCTTGCTAACTGGAAGATGGATTATCGCCTATTTTGGGGTATTTTTCAGAGGTGCCCTAACTGATGCAGAAGGCGACTGGGGTTTTGGCCTGTGCTTCGATTACTTACGCAACGTCGAGGGCCGCTCCTGGAACCACAAGCGTGTTTATCGGATCTATTGTGAGCAAGCACTGAATCTACGTATTCGACGTCGGCGCCGTTTAAAAAGGCAGGCCCCCGAGCCGTTGAAGGAGCCCATCAAACCCAACCAGGTTTGGTCGATGGATTTTATGCATGACCAACTGGCTGATGGTCGCCACTATCGGCTATTGAACGTCATCGACGACTATCGGCGTGAAGCACTGTGCACCGAAGCGGATTTTTCGTTGCCAGCCCCCAGGGTTATTCGAGCACTGAATCAGCTACTGGAATGGCGGCCTAAGCCCACTGCAATACGCTGTGACAATGGGCCGGAGTTTATCAGTACCGAGTTTGTTAAGTGGGCCAGACTGCATAGTATTCGAATTGAATACATTCAACCTGGAAAGCCTCAGCAAAATGCCTATATCGAGCGTCATAACCGTACAATGCGGTACAGCTGGGTCAGCAAGCACCTGTTTGAATCAATTGAGGAAGTTCAGGAGTATGCAACGAACTGGCTGTGGTTTTACAATCACAATCGGCCGCACAAGGCCAATGGAGGCAAGCCATTTTTGATGGCAGCCTAACTTCTACTTTTAGCGTCAGTTAAAAATGGGGAGATTACCCTTCGAGTTCCAGTTCTTTTTCCAGCGTCGAAGGTTGTTCTCACTGGTATCAACCGCCAGGGCTGCTTTGGCAAAGGAGTAGCCTTGCTCGGTAATCAAAGCTACTGCGTCTTTCTTGAACTCAGGCGCAAACTTGCGCCGTTTTTTCTCTGTTGTCATTGTTCACCTCGGTTTGTATGAATACTATCTTAACGAGATGTCCGGGTGAATTAGACCACTACACAGAGTTTTACGAAGAACCATATACAAAGAAGAGTTATAGTTTTATAATCTAAAACGGTAGTCGTATATCACTTAAATCAGAGGAAGAGAATGAAATATAGATTTCTACTAGCACTGCTATCAATCGGGGCAATAAATTTTGCTTTTGCCAGCCAGTGCAACATGCCAAATGATTGGGACTGGACAAAAGAGTCGGCTTTTGCTGATTCCTCATCTTTCTACCCCTTCTACGAAGGCAACTACATTGGCGCTACATTAAAGCACTTTCACTGCCCTGAAGATGGCTGGTTATTGTACGCAAAAAGATTAACCTGTCAGGACATCCATGATAGTAACTCTGCATGTGAAAATCCATTCAAGTCTCCTTATGTCCCATACTTTGCATTATACAACAAATATACTGGACTACTGCGTTTCTTTATATGGATACCTAGAGAACATAACACGTCTACTGAGAACAAAGACTCACTGGATATTGTTCTTAACATAGTACGATATAACAATCCCAACGATGAGTCGGCCTTACTGATCAATTCAGAAAATCCAGCTCGGTCTCTGGAGGAGTTAAATGATAGTACTCAAGAAATTACTTATCATATTCCAAGCAGTGAAAAAAACGTATGGGCTGTTGCAGACTACTATGTAACTTATCCTGGCGAAAATCTAGCAGACAACCTAGCATTTCGTATTGGAATATACGCCAACAATTCTCAGGATATATCACTATCCGGTGAGATTAAAGGGAGGCTATCCGATATCACTAAAGGACGATCAGCATCAGGTTTTTCTATTGTCAAAGGCATTTATGATGATAGAGATACAATCAAGGATGCATTCGACGGAGGTAAAGACTTACATAAGGACATTGCTGGTGCATCAAAAGATCTTATAAACTCGAACAATGACATATTAATGAGCATCGGCTGGGATCTTGGCGATCTATCTTCCTGGATGTCAGAAAACTCAAACCTTATTGGAGGTATTGGAGCTGCAGAAGCCGCATTCAGAGTGGTTGGAGGCCTTATGGGTTCAAAGGATTCGGTACACCATCAATACATTGATCTTGACATTAATCTAAATGGGAACGTTACAGATACAACGTCAGCATTGAAGCACCTGAACGTGGCAGTGCATGGTTCTCAGCAGTACAATCAAGGGCTTAAGGGGCCTGACACTGAGGATCTAAACCTTGACGGAAATATGGGGGTATTCAACTTCAAGTCTCAACCCAGCTTCGTTATACGACCCAATGAAGAGGGAAGCAAACACGAGTACTCAGGCTATTTTTTAGAAGACATTAAGGATTTAATCAACCTAAATCCAGCTCTTAGAAATGAGCTGACTATAGAGACAGTTGCCATACAGCCAGAGTTTGACATGGAGATATCCATGTATGATCGAGGGTTTGTATCAGCTCGTAATTACAACCATACTTCAAAGCGCCTTCTCCATTCAACAGAGGCAGTGGAAAGTAGAAATAGTATTGCATATGCAACGGAACAGCTATCTAAAAAGAAGCGGAGAATAACCGTCGGCCATAACCAGTTCGGATCATTTGACCAGCGATTCATGTCTTATGCAAAAGAAATGGACAGCGCTAGCTTAAGGTCACCCGTTGGCCTGGGATCAACAGCTGTTTTTTATGGACACAAAAGAAGCAAAAACGACACACGTGAATTTGAAAAGTATCGATACCTCTTAAACAACGTCAATATCAAGGTTTTTATTAAGTTCCGCCACAAGTTCAAGGACGACGTCTACTTTGACTATGTCGGCTACTTGACTCCTGACGTCAAAGTTTGCGGCATGACACAAAGGGATATTAACAAAAAACTGTTTACAGATGAGTTTGACAAATCCCGAATTGAGCTGGTAGGTAATCGAGAATGTAACTCATTGGATACCCCATACTCAGTAAAAGTGGGTCAAGAGATTAAAGTCGGAGAGTCAATCTATTCACAGAGCAAAACATACTTTTTTAGATTAGAACCATTTGGACAGCTTGTTCTATATAATAAATATGGACATGATATTGCGTATAGTGAAAGGGACTCGCGGATTAAATCTGCTAAGCTTGACTCAGATGGTCTCATCAAACTCTATGATTCGAACAAACGTTTAGTATCATCGTTTGGCGTAAAAACTGGGACTGGATCTGCTGACAAGATGGTTGTTAGTGATCAAGGAGTTCTATCCGTACAGGATTCTGCTGGTACGCAACTTTGGAGTACAGACGACTTCTATTTAGAGTACCCTGGTAAGTTGATCCATAACAGAAAATCAACGATTTACTCTCCAAATGGTCAGTTTAAACTGCTGATGCAGAGCGATGGAAATTTAGTCGTTTACAACCATTATGGCAGTGCAGATTCAGCATCAGGAACCGGCATGGTTGGTAGAAATGCTTTTGTACGCTTAAGCAATCAAGGGCATTTAGAAATCTATGATAACAACACCAGAAAAGTCGCTTGGCGTAGCAATGGACAGCCTTCTAACAAGCGTTCTTACGTCTTACGCCTACAAAACGATGGACGTTTGAAGGTATCCACTGGATTTGCGCATTTTGAGCAGGTTCTATGGGTGGGGAAGCTTAACTAGCACCCCGAAGGCAAGGCTACCCCATTCATTGGAGGAGTGGGGTACCATTAATCCAGCAATCAAATAGTTCTCCAATCATGCTGCATAGCTGATCTTCACGTGCTCAAAATACTTCGCAACGAGATGGTAATCCCCCCGAAAAATAACAGCAGCCAAAAGTAGAATTTTCTCGTAACCTAAGCGTAGGAGATTCTGTATAAAAAAATCACGTTACACAGACAGCCAGATCATGGCGATCCTCAAGCAAGCTGAGGCTGGCACGCCTGTGCCGGAGCTTTGCCGTGAACACGGCATGAGCAGCGCGACATTTTACAAATGGAGAGCCAGATACGGTGGCATGGATGCCTCACTCATGGCACGCATGAAGGAGCTTGAGGAAGAAAATCGACGCCTCAAGAAGATGTACGCCGAGGAGCGCCTCAAGGCCGAGATCATTCAGGAAGCCATGGCAAAAAAGTGGTGAAGCCCCAGGCGCGGCGCATGCTCGCTCAACAATCTGTCGCTGAGCGGAAAATCAGTATTCGTCTGGCCTGTCGGATATTCGCAGTGAGCGAAACCTGTTACCGCTATCAGCCCAAACTCAGTGACGAAAACGCTGAAATCGCCCATCGGCTGATAAAGCTAACTGATGCAGAAAGCGACTGGGGTTTTGGCCTGTGCTTCGATTACTTACGCAACGTCGAGGGCCGCTCTGTAGTGGTCTAATTCACCCGGACACCTCGTTAAGATAGTATTCATACCAACCGAGGTGAACG
>NZ_BMYY01000025.1 GCF_014652515.1 Bacterioplanes sanyensis
CGTTCACCTCGGTTAATATGAATACTATCTTAACGAGGTGTCCGGGTGAATTAGACCACTACATCGTTACCATTAACATCCCCTGTATTCACGAACCAACTACAGTATCAACTACAGCAACTACAGGGACATCCACTTTAGCGAAAGGGCACTGCCATGACGAGCTTTGTCTATTGATTCACTATCCACAGTATGATTCTGCGGGAAGAGCGGCCTAAACAAAAGAAATATGACGAGATTCTATGTGTAGGTAGCGCACAAACAACCCTCTGATTTATCTGATAATACTGACTGCGGTGAAAGGAGGTGTGATCAGGCTGATCGATCGAGCAACGAACAGCAGCAACCAAGCCCAGGCAGGCGCTGATAATTCAGCACTTCGCAGGCCAAGCGCAGCTTTTCTTCACCGCCGGCAAAGGTTTGAAAACAGTCTTCAAAATACTCGGTCATGGCTAACCATTGTTGGTCATCAATGCCTAAACGATCCAGAATGGCCGCCGTATTGTTGGCAATGGTTCCACGTTTATCATGGCGAATAATACGGCCAGCCCAGTCAACCAGTTCGAGATAATCCGTCAGCTTCCTTTGAATGCCTATCGGGATATTTTGCCGAGGGTTATCCACAAAAGGTAATAATTCCCTAGACTGCTGCTTAGGATGGTTGGACTGTTTGCTGCATTTGGCTTTTTCGACTCGCCGCTTTACCGAGGTGTGCGCAGATGTTTTTGGCGTGGTGGCTATGCTTGCCCGCACTGGGTTAAGATCGACATAGGCCATGCACGCAGCAAGTACTGCTTCGTCGAGCAGTGCTTGGGATTTAAATCAACCGCCCCAGAAGCGGCCAGTACACTGGTCTTCATAATTAGTTTCACGAGCAATGGCTTCGTTGAACACCCGCATAAACCAACTGATACTCGCCAGCCGTGACCGCCGCTCTTCCACATAAATCTGCAGCCGCTTTTGCTCAGCAACGTCCAGCTCGTCACAGTTTATAAAACGCTGAGACAGCATGCTGCCACTAAAAAGCGTGCCCACCGCTCGATAATCTCGGTATCGCTCAAGCAGTTTGCATGCTCAGAATCAATAAATAAATCGGCATGATAGTGGTTGCTCATAATGGCATAGGCCACCACATCAACGGCAAACACCTGCGGCAACGACAGCAGTTTATCTTCCAACCAGCCTCGGCGATGCTCGTAGCACCGGCCAGTCATATGATCCATACCGCACAAAAATGCCCTCCGCACACAGCGTGATACGCAATGATAATACGTCGTGGCTCAAGAGAGGCCTGTTGTTTTCTGGGCTTGGGTATATTGGCACACCCGCTCTGCAGCAGCTGATACCAGGCAAAGCAGGGCGCCACAAACGTGACAGCTTAGAGTGGATGTACTTGTTGCTTTGTTGTTCTGGCATCGAGCAACTCGGTGTGTACTTCGACGACGGTGTACCCCAATTATTAAAAAGCTATACCAGCCTTCAGCGCAACACATCCGAATCATTCAGCAATGGATCATGCATTTCTAGAATGGAACGCCTTGCTAACAGCTCAACTCGTTTTCTCGCAGCCAGCAACACCCAAAATAGATCACATAAAAACTTACTAAGCACTTCCAATACTGTTCTTATTAAAAACCCAAAATTTCTTCACTGCTTCGTAATTATTCAACAACATTCTGCATCAGAGGATATTTCTTTGCCGCCCCTAGACAAAGAGAATTGTCTCTAGGGTAACCATCTTGCCATTCGAGTCCATTTTCTCGTAGCAATGCAGAGATCTTTCCTAGGCCAGATTGACGCAGTTCGAATCCGACCCCTTCCTTATTCTCGGAGTACAAAACATAGGACTCTTTCTCGAATCGAAATCCCTTTTCGTCTCCAACACTGGTAGACTTGAAGGTTTTAAACCAAAAAACCACATCCAGCCTATCATCTAAATCGAAGTCAGCAATATACATCTTTGCATAACGCTTTCGACCATAGCCATCACTAATCGGCAACTCACCATACTTAGACCCCACTTCACCCTCACCATAATAATGAGCACGACCACCTACAGCCGGAACATAGTTTACCCACAAAAGTTTCTCTTTAAACTGGAGTTCACCACTACCAGAATAAACCGAAATTGCCATATTTTCAGAGATTAAGCCCGCCCTAGGATTCCCATGAGTTGCTGTTATAATAAACACAAAATCATCCTGCCCTTCAATCAACGAACTTGAAAAAACAGGACGACTATCAATACAACCGTAGAAGTCATAACTCCTAATTCCAGGAATGGAAAAGAATCGTTGATATCCGGATACAGACAAATCCTCAACTTCACCGTGCCTACCTACAATAGCGATTGAATCCCATACGCGCCAACCAGTGTGGCCTAAGTTTCGCCGCCCCACTTCACCCTTACCCTCGAGCTCATCCTTAAACTCGTCAAACATACTTTTCTTCACCTCGGCTCGATATAAAACCAAAAAACCCCCTTCAACTTCTGCCGCGTAGATTTTATCAACGCCATGAAACCTCCCAACGTGCTCCTCTACAGCAGCCCGCACACTTGATACTTCATCCTCATAAATGGCTGAGAAAACAAAATTATCATAGCGCAATCCAGTATCACCCAGCACCAACAATGAAAAAACCATCAAAAACGAAAAACAACTCAATCGCATACCCACCTCTCAACAATTATGGAGCGCCAAAAACAGGACAAGCATATGAGTTCGATGCAACGGCCGCATCTCGCGCCGCTTGCCAAGTACGCTCTTCCCATTCAGCCTCGCCGTACCAGAAACACACATTTACTTGCTGCATCTCACCATTCACAGGCACCGTGGCCTGGGTACGCCACAGATAGCTAGCAAGAGGGAGGCCAGCTCTTTGCTTCACATCAATAGAGTATAAATATCCAACACATCGCCTTCGATCATTTGAGTTTTCAGGATAATTGCTACACTTGGCTATTTCACCATCAACTGAATAATTAACCCTATCAAGACGCCTAAGCGTACTTGCCAAGCTTTCCCTCCCCCAGTAAACAGCATTAAAACCTTGATTATAACCGGCAATTCCCTTGGTCAATCGCTCATAATCTGATTCATTAAAGACATCTACCCCCTCCTGACGTAACAGTAGAGGTTGATCATTGTCTCCGTAACGAGAACGTAAAATTTGAGTATTTTGTGTATTACTATAACTCTCGTCATAGGGCATATTCTCAGAAAACGCATGAAAAAATGATTCACCGCAGCGCTCGTTCGCACTCCACACAGCGAAAGCGGATAAGTTATCACGCGGATGCATAATATTCATGCCACGAAGCTCATTACACTGATTTGAAAGCGAACCATAGACATATCTCGACTGTATCTGACTAAACCCGAGGCTCATCTTCGAATCTGCCCCCCCAGTAATTAAACGAAAGTCATCTTCGGTTCCCCCCCAATGCCCTAAACCGTTTTCCTTATTGGCCCACGCTTCAACCAAGGCTTCTCTAGTAATGGACTCATCCCCTGTCAGGGTTCTAAGGCACCTCTGATTTTCACCTGAAATCGCCGAACCTAACCAGGAAATCAGAAAAAGTTGGGAAAGGCTGCCAATTCCCATGGCCTAGTGGTCCATGCGGAAAATAATGTAACTTTTGGGTAGATGAGCGTATCATCCACTTATGC
>NZ_BMYY01000026.1 GCF_014652515.1 Bacterioplanes sanyensis
GCAACACCGATTGAATTTGAAAAATGTGCTTAGAAAAGTGTCCGGTTTGGGTTGACCACAACACGATATTCCTGACTTTGCCGAGTTTGAGTATCTTAATGCGAAAGGTGAGCAAGTGAACAAAAAGTTTGTACCCTTCGTAGTCGAGATACCGACTCATGTACCCATTGCGAAAGGCCAGTTAACGTTTGTTTACTCTGGCTCAGACCCTCTTCTGGTGCAAGAAGCGAATGATCCTGCCAAAGAAGGTAAAAAAATCTACACTCCAGCGCCTGGCAGTCAGCGCTTGTGGAGGAAAAATGCCGATAAGAAACGTAGCCCGAAAGGCTTACAGCAAGGAGGAGACTATCTGACTCCAAACACGGGCTTCACGTTGGAGGAGCTGGGCTATAGCGACAACAAGCGTGTTCAAACCTTGTATATCGAAGCTTTGCAGCGTAGTGACTTCCGCGGGGCGCGAGTGGAATTGGTGTTGGAGTACGATCAATGAAGGCTGTTTATCATCTTATTGCTCTTTTGCTCTCAGTGCTAAGTTGGCTTTGTATTACAGGCTTTGCTCACCGAGAAACCAGTGTTTTAGAATACACAGCCATTGACAGCGAACTAACGGTAGAAGCGGCGGTGCCAACCCCAATGGAGTTGGAGGCCGACCAGGATGTTGAGTCAGATCAGCCAGAGCTGGACATCTACTGGACCGTGGGTGGCATGCGTTTAGGCTTGTTGTTTGATGAAGACGATCTAACGGAAGAAGAGCGAGCATTGAACCCGGTACGTACTTGGGTGTTCAGTGTTCCTGGGCGTGTGTGTCGAGCCCACTTACCCAGTGACTCGTGTCAGGACTTGCCTTCTGATACGCCGTACAGTCTTGATAGTGCAGTAACACCAGAAATCGATAACTTTAAAGTCTATTGGGAACCTTTAAACTGGGACTTGGACTTGTCGGTAGATGTCGAGGTCACTTACGATTTTAGAAATCGTGTTGTTGAAATTCCTATGGATGGCAATGTTTTTACGGTGGATTTTCCAGAAAGGAAAGAGCAGTTCCGTATTGCCAATCGTGTTATTGGCCCTGCCGCTGACGGTGAAGAGCCATTGCAAGGCAGTGACGTGGCCATGCTTGAGCAAATGCTGTGGCAGTTGGGATACGGGCCGAATAATAGTAGGCGTAAAGGAAACTATTCTATTCGAAAAGCTGATGATCGGAATGTATTTGACGTTGGTTGCAACGTTGGAGGATGTTCTCATCGGTCGAATCCGGAAACCAGTATGGAATGGATGGCTTGGAGATTTAAATTTGCCAATGAACTTACTGCTAGAGGAAATGTATCGGGAGAGGATGTAACCTTGGAAAGCACAGCCCTGGATCATCAAGCCATAAGTGTCCTGAAAAAACACTGGGAGGACTATTTTCAAGCATATCTTAATAATAGTGGTTCACCTATTATTAATGCAGGCAATCAAACACGTTTTGTAAGTTGGTTGGAGGCTTCGGATGGATGGCAACTGGGCGATGTCGAAATATATACTTCCGGAGGTGTGTCAAGAAGTGATATTCTAAATTCGATCGCTTCTAAAGAAAGTGGTGACTCTACTCGTTTATCCTCTGGTATTCACTGGGGTGCGGGTGGATCAAATGATACGCCATTTCGAATTAACCAAGGTTCTGCAGACTCTTGGGCTAGCTTTGGTTTCTCGCAGATTAAGTCTAGGTATATCTATGGGCAATTTTTTGGTGCTAGATCTGGATCAGATCCCTCTGCTTGTGAGGAGTTGAATGGCCATAACCCCTATTCGCCAGATGGTGCATTGGAATCTATTGTGCAGTTTTCCATGGGCCGAAATGGGAGTTGTGGTAGGTCATTCAGGCTTGCCTTGAGTGGCCAGTATACTGCTAGCTATCAGCAGGTTAATGGAGCGAGAATCGTGCGTATAGAGGGTGATTCATCTCGGGATGTGCCTGTAAATTCGAATGCACTTATTGATGATGGCTATGATCGGTTATCTAAAGCTATTGGAGCTTATAATCAGGGGGCGGGAGTCTTTGGTAATGTGCTGTCATGGCCAGGGATAATAAAAGACTATAGTGGATACTCTGGCAGTGATGCGGATATTATTGCTATGAGAAAGGCAGTTGCATACTCGCTTAGAGTGAAAAGAACAGCTGGATTTTCACTTAGGAACTACGTCTGGCAGACGACAGAAAGTAGAAATCCTACGCCGAGCTGGCCAGCTGATAGCTTTAGTTACTGTTTTACTTTTGGTGAGAGTAATTGGGGGGAGAGCTGGTCGCAAGCCAGGTCTAGAGCTCGCGAAATTGTACTTAATTCTAATGGTTTGCAGAATGGGTGTGACTGAAATGTATGTGAAAAGAAAGCTTTTGGTGTCTATTTTTTTAGGGTTTTTAGTGGGGGCTTCCAATTCTGAGGAAGCTCAAATGAGTACCATCCTTAATTTTGAGTATGTGGGGGTTGAGCTATCTTCGGTGCCAAGAAAGATACAGCTGACAGAAGAAGACGATGTACGTATCCAGGATTTCTATGACAGCGAGTACGATGGTTTTTTTGAGTACATGAATTATGGTGCTTACCAGTTTGGTTCTCGACTGTATGTCAAAACTTATATGACAGTAAAGGATGATGCTTTTTCTAGGTGGGTCGCTGTGCAGGAGGAAAGGCTATCTCGCGGCCTTAGAACTCGTGAAACTAGCTTTCATGATTTGATATATATAGATGCTGGTGATGCTGTTTACTCTGCGAATACCGGCTTCGATCACAAGGATCGGTATTTGAATTCTTCAGCTCTGGGGTGCTTGCAAGACCACTTTATCTTCCGTATGGATGTGAATGGAGATTCTATTGGTGAGTTTTTTATGGTTAAAGGGTATGAAAGTGGTGTCGACTTCCGCTTCGCAAATTTTAATCATAGTCAGGTTTATCTGGTCTCTGGAGGTGGAGTAGTTCTCTTTCGCCAGTGGCTGAAAAATATCGATTATTCAGTGTCGGGAGCAGTGGTGTCGGGGTTGGCGGAGGGGCGGTTTGATATTGTCGATTATGATGGTTATGAATCAATGGTTGAAAAAAATCGTTCGGGGATAAAGCGTTATTTTAGTTTGTTCTTCTTTGTAGATCCTGAAAGTGGTGATCAAGGTGTGCTTTCTTGGAATAAGATTTATCGCAACAAAACCGATAAGCCTAGCAGGTTTGAGTTTTCGAATGAAGAGTTCCAGTGGGCTAGGGGGAATGTTATTGGTGGTGTTGGGTTTCATCAAGAAAGCATTTCCAGCGAGCTTGCAAAGCAGTTGCTATCCCGTGACAGCCTATCATTTGAGGATGGCCTGAATGAAGCAAGGCTCTGTAAAATCTGACTTAGGTTAGAGTGGTTATCGATAGCTACTAAGACATTGTTGTGGTCAACCCAAACCGGACACTTTTCTAAGCACATTTTTCAAATTCAATCGGTGTT
>NZ_BMYY01000027.1 GCF_014652515.1 Bacterioplanes sanyensis
TGAGGGGCGTTTAGACGCTCACATCGACCTGTGACTGGCTGACACAGAATTTTGAACACCCTCCCAAACTTAGACCAGACTGTAGTTCATTAATACTATCCAGAAGAGGCAGGCTTAACTCAGTATTTTCTTTAGATAGAGCGAGGGCCATTCTAGAAGATTTGTAGATTTTTCCAGCGGAAGAAAGTGTTTTCCCTGAAAAATCACTAACAGTATCAAAATCTCTTACAAGCAAATGACCATCAGGGGCATTGGCTATATGACTAAGCCAGCTGGACATTTCATACAAGTAATCTTTGTATAAAAATATCTCATTTGTGGATTCTTCCACGTAACCTAGAACCACATCGCATCGTTTTATATCTCTCCATTGAGTAGCTGAGTGTTCCGCCGCCTTGGCCGCTCTCGCGGTCATTAGCGCTGCCAAGCCTGTGAATATCGCGGATGCTGAACTCACCAGAATAATTTTTTCAGAAGAATCCAAGCCAGGGAGTGTTGCTACTAGAAGTGAAGCGGCGGCGACTAAAACCAACCCCATCATTACTTCATTAAATCTTCTCATGGTCATATCAACTATCAACTACCTCGCTATTAATTTCAAACAACTCAGGATTGACATTCATTTTGAATGGAGTGATTGATAACTCTCTACACGTCTCTAAAAGCAGCCGCTCGTGCCTTGGATCACAATTGGCACCGATATGAATGGCTGACACCCTCAAGCCTTCTGGCAATTTGTGCAAGCCCTCAGATTTGTAATCAAAGCAAACAAGGCGATGCTCTTTCTCGTAGCTCCAGTCGACAGATTTGGTCCAGCAATACCAATTCACGAACTTTTCAGGCTGAAGAAGTGCATCAGTAAGTGTTTTGTAGTCAAAGCGAGATGAGTATACGACTGACTGCAAGCTGTAATCGACCCAATTTTCTTTAGCATTAAGATCTACCTCATATTCAACACAAAATCCTTGGTGATTCCTACCATAGTGAGCCCACATCAACGGGCTGCTAATTCCTGTACTGTTAAAACAGGTCATTCTGTAAGACCTCAATACATCTGCAATCGAATCTGGCAGCGTTGAGTCGTTGAGATACCGATCTCCTGTCGAATCGACAAGCTTTATTAGTTCTCTTTGAACCCTATCATCAAGGATCCAGCGCGATCTTAAGCGCTCGTATACTTCTATTCTTTCTTTTTGCTCTTGTGTTGCATTCTTCGAAAATCCTGCATACAAAGATCTAATAGCACAGAGTAGCTCTGGAATCATTCCAGGCGCAGAGTTGGTAATCGTGTGTCGTGCATCAAAGGGATCGTTGAAATTATCTGGAATACTCATCCAAATAGATCCTTCTCGGACGGTTTCTATACGCCGTTTATTCATTTTTGGATCTTCTTCATCGTCAACCCAATTTTCCAGGGGCTCAAAACGATAAAGCTTTTGGTATCTACTTTTCTCTTCACCCACGATACATTCCTTCTTAGTGTTCTAAACACTGGTAGTTATTTAGAAAAACTTCAAAACATCCTTGATTAAAAGCTCAAAGACAAAAAAGTGACGGCCACAATGCCTGGATCATCGCTAGTACTTAAGTGAATGCGATGTAATTTTGAGGGTAACTACTGCACTTGACGCTCTTCCAAAGTATTACTTAGCAGGAGAGTCCCCACCCGCTGTAACAGGTAGCTGACCAAGACGTGATTAGACAATTACCGTGAGTCCAGAACTCTACTCACCTGCCACTAAATCCATCTCACTTGTCCAGTATGCATTGGCTTTGCCGCGTTCAGCGGCGCTGGCACCGTCGTCGTAGCCGACGCGGCAGAGAAATTGTCTTGCTTCATCTAAATGGCCAATGGGGTAAGTCTTGCCCTTGTAAACGCACTGAGGGCGGCGGTCGACGCATTGGCCGTCGATGATGGTGAAGTTGATCTGGGTAACGTAGGGTTCGGTCTTGCTAGCCTTTTGCCAGCAGCTCAGCAGGTTTTCCTCAGCCTGGGCATGGGTGGCGATGGCGGCGGTGGTAAGCATGCCTATATATAGAAGGTGCTTCATGATTCATCCCTGAATTGGTCTCTGGGTAAAGAGTAGCGCCTAAAGCTGCCTCAGAAAAGCCGCACAGGGCGTTTAAAAGGCGTTTAAAAGCGATTTTCCCACCTTTGGCAGTATCGTTGCCGCTGTTTTGGCTTTTGAGGAGCGTGTGTGGCGTTTAAGGCGGTGGCGTTAAATGGGCGTGCTGAACAGGTAGTGCCGCAAGATATCCACTGCAAACGAGACATATATAGACGCTCTCCCGGTGTCAAGGCATAAAGATGCCGTGGCGCCTGGACACCCCTGATTAATCTCTTTTTTTACTCATCGCTCGGTCGCTATGATGAACGGTGGTTCATGCGAGTTGATGGTAGTGCTGATATATATTCGGCTTCTGATCAGGCCTTGGCCTGGAGCCCTGATGAGATCCGCACCTTCCCACCTAAAAACAGTCTCTCGATCTTTAACGATCGTGTCTTGGCCAGGTTCTGAGAAGGGCGGATAACCCCGTTTATTTCATCACACTAACGACTACCCGGATGAGATAAATACAGTTACGCTGCTTTAAATGCCTCGCTTTTTTGTAGCAAGATCCAGCTAATGCGTGCCAGTTTATGAGCAACGGCGACCACGCCTTTTTGCAGCCCACGGCGGAGAATGATCTGGTTAATCCAATTGCCTAGTTTGGTA
>NZ_BMYY01000028.1 GCF_014652515.1 Bacterioplanes sanyensis
ATTCAACCAATGTGTGCTCAATCTCTTTGCGAATAATGGCAGATAAGGCTGGGTCTTCCATCGCCTCCCTCAGCTTTACTGCTAGGGCTTCAATGCCTTCTGGAAAACTGTACCCATAATCGGCCAATAAACCGCGCATTTGATTCATTAATCCGGTTCGAGTCGCCACGCACCGTTCGCGAATGCGATGCAACACTTGGATATCCTGCTGCGACTCTGATTTAACCGGTACCATACGCATGCCAGGTCGTCGTGCTGCTTCTGCAATCGCCAACGCATCGTTACGATCATTTTTATTGCCGCGCACAAAAGGCGTGACGTGTTGTGCTGGAATCAAACCCACATGATGATCGGCCTGCTGTGCATATCGACCCCAGTAGTGAGATGAATAACAGGCTTCCATAAAGACCTGAGAAGGCTCATGCGTGGTCAAAAACTCTTTAAATTTTGGTCGACTTAGACGCAGGCTTTTGACGACCTGATTCTGCTCCGACAGGATGCATACCTGAAAGAC
Source organism: Bacterioplanes sanyensis (assembly GCF_014652515.1). Classification (GTDB taxonomy): domain Bacteria; phylum Pseudomonadota; class Gammaproteobacteria; order Pseudomonadales; family Oceanobacteraceae; genus Bacterioplanes; species Bacterioplanes sanyensis. The sequence goes on from NZ_BMYY01000028.1 coordinate 515, forward strand.
AGACTTTGCCAAATCAACCGCAACTGTATTACCCTTGTTCATGTGGACGCTCCTCATTTGTTGAGTTTTTTGTTGAACTAAAACTTTAGCGCTTTTGACGCTGGAACCAAATGGGAGAGCGTCCATCCCATCAGTCATTATAAGAAAACTGCCTGATGGCAGCGCCTAAATCTGCTGGCTAGGCTGTAAGCAGATCCTGTTCACTGGGAGTCGGCCATGCCTAAACCGCGCAAAGAACTCGTTTCTCTGGAAGCCACGCCGTATTATCACTGTGTCTCACGCTGTGTGCGACGTGCTTTTTTATGCGGCTTTGATCAGGAAGGGCGCAGCTTTGAGCATCGCCGAGGCTGGATTGAGTCATTACTGCTAGAGCAAGCCCAGGTCTTTGCCATAGAAATCGCTGCCTATGCAGTGATGTCGAATCACTTTCATGTGGTGCTGCATGTTACACAGGATCAGGCCGCGAGCTGGTCTGTACGTGAAGTAATTGAGCGCTGGCACCGGCTGTACAAAGGTAATGCGTTTACTCAGCGTTATCTGTTGGGTGAAGCTCTGAGCTCGGTGGAAGAGCAGTTAGTTGAAAAGTACGCCAACGAATGGCGTGAGCGTTTAACCTCCATTAGCTGGTTTATGCGCCGTTTGAATGAAAAAATTGCGCGCATGGCCAACGAAGAGGACGAATGTACTGGCCATTTCTGGGAAGGTCGTTTTAAATCTCAGGCACTGCTCGACGAAAAAGCACTGGCTGCCTGCATGGCCTACGTGGATTTAAACCCTATTAGAGCAGGCATGGCGAAAACACCTGAAACGTCTGATTATACTTCGATCAAAAAACGCAGCCGTAAAGCACAGCAAGCCAGTTCACCCAATCATCCATTTCAACAAGTCCCCGAGCTATTTAACTTCGCTGGTAACCCTCGTGAAAAAATGCCGGAAGGCATCCCAATGCAGTTAACCGGCTACATCGACTTGGTGGACTGGACAGGCAGACAAATACGCGACGATAAACGCGGTTATATTTATCAAGGCCTGCCACCCGCGCTGCTCAGGCTAGGAATTGATCCACAACACTGGCTGGTGATGACGCAACAGTTTGAAAGCCAGTTTAAAGGCCTGGTAGGCAGTGCTCAGCAGCTAAAGGCCAAACTGAGCTGCTTTTTCCGCGACAGCAAACAACATAGAACGGCTGGTATTGGTGCTTGCCAGCAGCTGCTGACTTAACAGAAAACAGTAAAATCTATGCATCAAAAGCCTGTTTGCTCAACAAGCAAAAGTTAGCTTTGCCTGAAACCATATTTTGCTAGTTAAATTACTTTCTGCCTCAGTGGTAGACGGTGTTCAATACCACCAGCAATCGGGGTTGAAAGTAAACAGCCATACTTGGTTTTGCATGAATGCCCAGCTTTTTATCGATTTTTTAAGATCTGGCTTTTCAAGGAGGTTTCATGAACAATCGGGTAGTTTTTACTGGTGGCCCAGGCTCAGGAAAAACTTCGGTCATTAAATTTTTAGAGAAATTAGGTTACCCAAGTGCTAAAGAAGTCGGCCGTAAAATCATTAAAACACAGACTGAACGGAATGGGGACGCTTTACCTTGGAAAGATAAAGTCGCATTCCGCGATGCAATGGTTCTTGAAGAGCTCAACAATTACAAAGTACACGACAACTCAACTCTGACTTTCTTTGATCGATGCATTATTGATTCTTATGGGTACAGCCAGCTTAAACAAATAGCTATTTCAGAGATCTTATTAAGAAGTTGCCGCGAGCTCACCTATCACAGAAAAGTATTCATTTTCCCACCGTGGGAGACGATTTATGAAAATGACATCGAGCGGAAGCAAGATTTTAATGAGGCTGTTGCGACATACCATGAAATGGTAAAAGCCTACGAAAGGTTTGGTTATGAACTGATTGAAGTTCCAAAGGTTTCAGTCGAAGAAAGAGCACAGTTCATCGTAAGCAAACTGAGCGACCGCTAACAAAGCGTTTAAGACGGATTCATAACGTTGAGGGTGTTCAAAATTCTGTGTCAGCCAGTCACAGGTCGATGTGAGCGTCTAAACGCCCCTCA
>NZ_BMYY01000029.1 GCF_014652515.1 Bacterioplanes sanyensis
TCTAAGTACCCCGAGGAAAAGAAATCAACCGAGATTCCCTCAGTAGCGGCGAGCGAACGGGGACCAGCCCTTAAGCTGTTTTGTAGATAGTAGAACGCTCTGGAAAGTGCGGCCATAGTGGGTGATAGCCCCGTATACGAAATCTTATCTGCAGTGAAATCGAGTAGGTCGGGACACGTGTTATCCTGACTGAATATGGGGGGACCATCCTCCAAGGCTAAATACTCCCAGATGACCGATAGTGAACCAGTACCGTGAGGGAAAGGCGAAAAGAACCCCTGTGAGGGGAGTGAAATAGATCCTGAAACCGTGTACGTACAAGCAGTGGAAGCCGACTTTGTTCGGTGACTGCGTACCTTTTGTATAATGGGTCAGCGACTTAATGTTAGTGGCAAGGTTAAGCTTATAGCGGAGCCGTAGGGAAACCGAGTGTTAACTGCGCGTCCAGTCGCTAGCATTAGACCCGAAACCGGGCGATCTATCCATGAGCAGGTTGAAGGTTGAGTAACATCAACTGGAGGACCGAACCCACTGTCGTTGAAAAGCCAGGGGATGACTTGTGGATCGGAGTGAAAGGCTAATCAAGCCCGGAGATAGCTGGTTCTCCTCGAAAACTATTTAGGTAGTGCCTCATGTTTATCCTACGGGGGTAGAGCACTGTTAAGGCTAGGGGGTCATCCCGACTTACCAACCCTTTGCAAACTCCGAATACCGTAGAGATCAATCATGGGAGACACACGGCGGGTGCTAACGTCCGTCGTGGAAAGGGAAACAACCCAGACCGTCAGCTAAGGTCCCAAAGTTACAGTTAAGTGGGAAACGATGTGGGAAGGCTAAAACAGCTAGGAGGTTGGCTTAGAAGCAGCCATCCTTTAAAGAAAGCGTAATAGCTCACTAGTCGAGTCGGCCTGCGCGGAAGATATAACGGGGCTCAAACTGTACACCGAAGCTACGGATGCACTTTGTGCATGGTAGAGGAGCGTTCTGTAAGCCGTTGAAGGTCAAGGTGTGAACCAGGCTGGAGGTATCAGAAGTGCGAATGCTGACATGAGTAACGATAAGGGGTGTGAAAAACATCCCCGCCGGAAACCCAAGGGTTCCTGTCCAACGTTAATCGGGGCAGGGTTAGTCGGCCCCTAAGGCGAGGCTGAAAAGCGTAGTCGATGGGAAACAGGTTAATATTCCTGTACTTGTTTGTAGTGCGATGGGGGGACGGAGAAGGCTAGGCCAGCACGGCGTTGGTTGTCCGTGTTTAAGCTGGTAGGCAGAGAACTTAGGTAAATCCGGGTTCTTAATGCCGAGACGTGATGACGGTGACTCTACGGAGTCCGAAGTGGTCGATGCCATGCTTCCAGGAAAAGCCTCTAAGCTTCAGCTACAAAGAAACCGTACTCTAAACCGACACAGGTGGGTAGGTAGAGAATACCAAGGCGCTTGAGAGAACTCGGGTGAAGGAACTAGGCAAAATGGCACCGTAACTTCGGGAGAAGGTGCGCCGGTTTTGGTGAAGGACTTGCTCCGTAAGCTGAGACCGGTCGAAGATACCAGGTGGCTGCGACTGTTTATTAAAAACACAGCACTCTGCAAACTCGA
>NZ_BMYY01000031.1 GCF_014652515.1 Bacterioplanes sanyensis
GATAAGGACGGTAACCCAGATCTTGTCAAATGGCAGAAAGCCTTTGTAAGTAACAACAAAACCAAATCCATCGCTTGGAATAAAGTCCGTAATAGTCTGACGCATTATGAGCGCGACCTTGCGACACAAAAACGTCTTGAAAACGGTGTGACTGGCGAGTATTTACCACAAATCACCCTGGACGTAGTGATCGAAGGCTGGCTGCGAGAAAACGAGTTGACCTGGCAGCAAGGCTTTCCATCATTTTCTGAATGCCCAGGGGAAGAGGACAAATTGATTCCAGAAATGCACGATCCGCTGCTTAATGACCCGGATGTGTTGCGCTGATGGCTGGACATGGCTCTTTAACAATTGGGGTAAATAAACCAGCCGCTTGCAAAACGAGCTTCACTGGGGTGGAGGGTATCCAGAGACCCCTTTTCGTATGCATGAAAGCGGCAGTTTAAGCTTTAGTCAGATTCTGTATACAAGTCGCTACGGGCCTCGCCCTTGTGCAGCACACAGTGATATGGCGCTTAACTTCTATGATCCCAGCGATCAGTTTCAAGCATTTATCGCTCATACCGCTTCTAATAACGAGGCGACGGCCAGTACTGCTCAATGCTGGGGTGGTATGCACTTGGCCTTTACAGGAACAAACCGAATGCGGGAGGACTATGGCAATTCGATCGCTGGAGATCCGACGGGTGCAAACCATCCGATGGCTGATTTTCGTGGCTATATCGACAACACGACGCAGGCGCTTGTTCGCAGAGCATTAACTGTGCGTGAAGATGACTACGAGGCTTTAGCAAAGGCCATCGGTTTTTACAATGGTATCAGAACGCGTTTTCGTAACAATCCATGGCCTCGTATGTTAAAGCAGTACATTTATCAGAGGAATTCGAAAAGCAACCACACTAACGATGCCGGTGACTACGTATGCCATAGCTGTAAATACAGCATTGAGGTACGTAATCAAGCAGACTTATTTGCAGGTCACCTAAGGCGCTATGTCTGGATGGGCGGTACTGCGGCTGCGGATATCAGTACTGATGATGACCTTGAGATAGAAATCAGAGCGGGGGAAGAATGGTGCTTTGTGTATGGGGAAAGTGAATGGGTGAGTGGCGCGACAGTTATTGAAGAGGGTGTATCTGGGCCTAAGAAATACCGGCATTACAGAGAAGATGCTGAAGATGATAATAGTTTGAAAATTCCCTGTAGATAGGTGTGTTATGAATCGTTTTTTGTTGTTCTTAGCTATGATTTCTTGCGAATCAGTTGCCATGGATATACAGGGGGCGGGTTTCTCTTCCAGTCAGAAACCCGAAGTTCGTCGAGCAATAAAGGCTAAGTATAATACCCGGACAGGGTACTTGTATGAGTACAAAGAGGGTGAGTATTACTCTTTGGCTTCTAGTGGTGGTGCGATTGGTCATTATAAACTAAATGATCCTGATCATAAGATGGAAAGCTGGAGAGTGAACCCTTGGCCCCATTTAGATTTTCCTCCTGAAATTCGCTTTACACCAGGTATTAGTGGCTATGACTTG
>NZ_BMYY01000032.1 GCF_014652515.1 Bacterioplanes sanyensis
AAGAAGAATACCAACCGTTTGTATTTGCTAGCAGGTTTTACCAACCTGCTGAGAGTGAAATCGGCCCTAAATTAGGGCGAGTGCGCCCAAAATCTGCAGAAATGCAGTTTTGGGGCAAAAATAAGGCCCGAATAAGGACCTAGAACATGGGAATCGGCAGCCTTTCCCAACTTTTTCTGATTTCCTGGTTAGGTTCGGCGATTTCAGGTGAAAATCAGAGGTGCCTTAGCTTTATAAGCCGATGGGCGATTTCAGCGTTTTCGTCACTGAGTATGGGCTGATAGCGGTAACAGGTTTCACTCACGGCGAATATCTGACAGGCCAGACGAATACTGATTTTCCGCTCAGCGACAGATTGTTGAGTGAGCATGCGCCGCGCCTGGGGCTTCACCACTTTTTTGCCATGGCTTCCTGAATGATCTCGGCCTTGAGGCGCTCCTCGGCGTACATCTTCTTGAGGCGTCGATTTTCTTCCTCAAGCTCCTTCATGCGTGCCATGAGTGAGGCATCCATGCCACCGTATTTGGCTCTCCATTTGTAAAATGTCGCGCTGCTCATGCCATGTTCACGGCAAAGCTCCGGCACAGGCGTGCCAGCCTCGGCTTGCTTGAGGATCGCCATGATCTGGCTGTCTGTGTAACGTGATTTTTTCATACAGAATCTCCTACGCTTAGGTTACGAGAAAATTCTACTTTTGGCTGCTGTTATTTTTCGGGGGGATTACCGAAGCTTCAGGCGAGTCTTTAGCGGCCGATGAGCGCGCAGAGCTGAAGCGCTTGAGGCGTGAAAATAAAGAGCTGCGCTTAGAGAAGGAAATCCTAAAAAAGGCCAGCGCCTTCTTTGCGAAAGAAATGAAGTAAAGTACGACTTCATCCGTCAGTGGGAAGATGATGGCAGTGTCACGCAGCTATGCCGAGTGATGCAAGTCAGCACCAGTGCCTATTACGACTGGCTCCGGCGTGATGACAAACACCCTGATAGCCAAACGTGGCATCTGAAACAGCGCATGAAGACGTTGTTTAACGAGTCGCGACAAAGCTTGGGTAGCCGTCAACTGATGACATTACTGCGCAAAGAAGGCTTTATCATAGGTCGCTACCGGGTGCGATCGCTGATGAAAGCACTCGGACTGAGCGTCTGGAAGAAGAAACGGTTTGTGCTGACCACCGACATATATAGACGCTCTCCCGGTGTCAAGGCATAAGATGGCCTTGGCGCCTGATCACCCCTGATTAACCTCTTTTTTTACTCATCACTCGGTCGCTATGATGAACGGTGGTTCATGCGAGTTGGTGGTAGTGCTG
>NZ_BMYY01000033.1 GCF_014652515.1 Bacterioplanes sanyensis
CCAACTTTTTCTGATTTCCTGGTTAGGTTCGGCGAGTTCAGGTGAAAATCAGAGGTGCCCTAGTTGCTGGGTTGCAGGCTTTGGGTATGACTGAATGGGGCTCTGTGCTGCAAACCTATCAACAACTGGGCTTGCCATTGCCAGATGAGCAAGTAACGCAGTATTGGCAGACGCCACTGGCATGCAGGCATTTACCGCCGATGAACAGCACGTTATTCGCGCCTTTTTAATGCAGAATGGAAAATTGCCAAGTCAGCAACAGCTAGACACCAGTACGCAGGCAGACAGTTTGGCCAAGGGCTTGCAATTGGCGGGCTTAGATGTCGCCAGCGATAGCCAAAGCGATGCCGCATTTGCCTTGAGCTTATATGCAACGATGGAAGGCCCTTTTTCAGCGCTGAAAGATTTACCTTGTTGGTATGACCAGGCACAAAGCGAGCATTCGTTGCAGGCGCTGTTAGATTTTCAGTTGAATTATAAAAACCATACTGATTGGGTATACAGGGAGCCGCTCAGTGAGCTGACGACGCCGTTGCAGCCGGGCGAAGCGCCCACCTACGAGGCCGGCTTGGATGCCTTCAGCCTTGCTGAGCAGCATATTATTCGCCCGTTTTTGCTGATTGAGCAGCGTTTGCCCAGCCAGTAAGAGCTGGAAACGGCGATGCAAAAAAGTAGTGCAGCGAGTGGCCTGGTGGCTGCAGGCTTAGACTTGCCGACACCTTGGAAAATGTCGAATACAAACTTTGCCACTGGCCTCTTTACCGCCCTAGTGGTCCATGCGGAAAATAATGTAACTTTTGGGTAGATGAGCGTATCATCCACTTAT
>NZ_BMYY01000034.1 GCF_014652515.1 Bacterioplanes sanyensis
GTGCGCCCAAAATCTGCAGAAATGCAGTTTTTGGGCAAAAATAAGGCCCGAATAAGGGCCTAGTGGTCCATGCGGTTAATTCTGTAACGATTGTTTTGCCCGCTCGACCGAAGCCAGAATTTGGCCGGCAGGCTTCGTCCATTTGAACGGCTTCGCACTCTCCGCATTATGGGCTCTGATAAAGTTCTCCAGCTCCATCTTTACTTCTGAAACACTGGTGAATACTCCGCGATACAACGCTCGGCGTTCCAGTTGAGAAAACCAGCCCTCCACGGCGTTCAGCCACGAGGAGCTGGTCGGAGTGAAGTGTAGATGGATGCGAGGATTAGCTTCGACCCACTCCCGAACTTCTTTTGTTTTATGCGCGCTGAGGTTGTCCAAGATTATGTGGAGATCTTTATTCGAATATGTACGCCGATCAACCAGCTTCAAGAAGGATAAAAACTCCTTGCTGTTTGTCCGGTCTGCTACTTTTCCGATCACTTTGCCCGTCAAAGTATTAAAGGCTGCGTACAAACTGACCGTTCCGTGTCTTTTGTAATCGTGCGTCCGGCTTCCAATCCGGCTTGGATTGAGGGGAAGACCTGGTTGTGTTCGATCCAGAGCTTGAATCTGTGTTTTTTCATCAACACTTAGAACAATGGCGTTTTCTGGTGGATTCATATACAAACCCACGATATCTACTACCTTATCAGAGAACTTTGGATCATTACTGATCTTGAACGTTTTCAATCGGTGTGGTCGTAAATCTGCGGCTGCCCAGATCTGCCGAACTTGCCAAGGCGTTATTTCCGCGTACTTGGCC
>NZ_BMYY01000035.1 GCF_014652515.1 Bacterioplanes sanyensis
GAGGGGCGTTTAGACGCTCACATCGACCTGTGACTGGCTGACACAGAATTTTGAACACCCTCCATAACACCCCACAACATTCGCCCAAAGCGCAGCCGCATATCGCCGCTCTAAGCCTGGCCATTAAGGCCAGCGACGGTGCCAGAGTTCAGCTCACTCCAGATGGCGTTTTTAAAGCGCGCGACGGGCGGCCCGAGGGCTTGCCAGGCTTTGCCATGTCGCAGCCGGAACAACATGGACATATATAGACGCTCTCCCGGTGTCAAGGCATAAAGATACCTTGGCGCCTGGACACCCCTGATTAACCTCTTTTTTTACTCATCACTCGGTCGCTATGATGAACGGTGGTTCATGCGAGTTGGTGGTAGTGCTGACATATATTCGGCTTCTGATCAGACCTTGGCCTGGAGCCCTGATGAGATCCGCACCTTCCCACCTAAAAACAGTCTCTCGATCTTTAACGATCGTGTCTTGGCCAGGTTCTGAGAAGGGCGGATAACCCCGTTTATTTCATCACACTAACGACTACCCGGATGAGATAAATACGTTTACGCTGCTTTAAATGCCTCGCTTTTTTGTAGCAAGATCCAGCTAATGCGTGCCAGTTTATGAGCTGACAATAGGGACACCCACCCTAAACTGTCACGCTGGTGGCAGCCTGCTTTGCAGCGGCTAGTGGTCCATGCGGTTAATTCTGTAACGATTGTTTTGCCCGCTCGACCGAAGCCAGAATTT
>NZ_BMYY01000036.1 GCF_014652515.1 Bacterioplanes sanyensis
CAGGTCCATTATCTGGATCGAGGACACTGTGTGGTGGGTAGTTTGACTGGGGCGGTCTCCTCCCAAAGAGTAACGGAGGAGCACGAAGGTCGGCTAATCTTGGTCGGACATCAAGAGGTTAGTGCAATGGCATAAGCCGGCTTAACTGCGAGACAGACACGTCGAGCAGGTACGAAAGTAGGTCATAGTGATCCGGTGGTTCTGTATGGAAGGGCCATCGCTCAACGGATAAAAGGTACTCCGGGGATAACAGGCTGATACCGCCCAAGAGTTCACATCGACGGCGGTGTTTGGCACCTCGATGTCGGCTCATCACATCCTGGGGCTGAAGCCGGTCCCAAGGGTATGGCTGTTCGCCATTTAAAGTGGTACGCGAGCTGGGTTTAGAACGTCGTGAGACAGTTCGGTCCCTATCTGCCGTGGGCGTTTGAGATTTGAGAAGAGTTGCTCCTAGTACGAGAGGACCGGAGTGAACGAACCTCTGGTGTTCGGGTTGTCATGCCAATGGCATTGCCCGGTAGCTACGTTCGGACGGGATAAACGCTGAAAGCATCTAAGCGTGAAGCCTCCTTCAAGATGAGATCTCACTGGAA
>NZ_BMYY01000037.1 GCF_014652515.1 Bacterioplanes sanyensis
GAACCTGGGGCTGGATCACCTCCTTAAACGATGCTCTAGTCATCTCAGCTAAGTGCTCACACGTAATTGTCTAAATCTTTGTTATCTGACGTAGGTCTGTAGCTCAGGTGGTTAGAGCGCACGCCTGATAAGCGTGAGGTCGGCAGTTCAAGTCTGCCCAGACCTACCAACAATCAGAAAAATGGGGCTATAGCTCAGCTGGGAGAGCGCTTGGTTTGCATCCAAGAGGTCTGCGGTTCGATCCCGCATAGCTCCACCATTTCTCGATTTAGGAAGTTTTCAGTGTTAAGTGATTTTATTCAAGATTATTTAACACTGACAATTTAGTCAGATTGCTCTTTAAAAATTTGGATACATGAGAATGAGAATTCTCAAGCGAACCGGCGGTTGCTTGATTTGATTGATTGCTACCCGTAATCAATCAGTAGGCCCAACCATAAAGTCTTCTGCTTCATAGCTTGTAAGCAGTAAGGCGGTTTGGGGTTATATGGTCAAGTGACTAAGCGTGCACGGTGGATGCCTTGGCATCTGGAGGC
>NZ_BMYY01000038.1 GCF_014652515.1 Bacterioplanes sanyensis
GATAAGGACGGTAACCCAGATCTTGTCAAATGGCAGAAAGCCTTTGTAAGTAACAACAAAACCGAATCTATCGCTTGGAATAAAGTCCGTAATAGTCTGACGCATTACGAGCGCGACCTAACGACACAAAAGCGTCTTGAAAACGGTATGACTGGCGAGTATTTACCACAAATCACCCTGGACGTAGTGATCGAAGGCTGGCTGCGAGAAAACGAGTTGATCTGGCAGCAAGGCTTTCCATCATTTTCTGAGTGCCCAGGCGAAGAGGGAAAATTGATTCCAGAGATGCACGATCCATTGCTTAATGATCCGGATGTGTTGCAATAACTACCATTACTGTATCTGAATCAACGGCTGCTCGCCGGCAAAGTCGGGCAGCAGCCAGATCTGTTCGAACTCCCCTTGGTCGATGTTTAATGTGCGCAACGCTTGGGTGATTTGCTCGCGGCTCCAGGCGGGTGTAGTGGTCTAATTCACCCGGACACCTCGTTAAGATAGTATTCATACCAACT